>NZ_OZ245832.1:1950000-3150000 GCF_965228705.1 Croceimicrobium sp. | reverse complement strand
CCCTTTAGCTTTGAACA
Source organism: Croceimicrobium sp. (assembly GCF_965228705.1). Taxonomy (GTDB): domain Bacteria; phylum Bacteroidota; class Bacteroidia; order Flavobacteriales; family Schleiferiaceae; genus Croceimicrobium. Next base: position 3,149,983 of record NZ_OZ245832.1, on the reverse strand, counting down.
TGATCAGTACAAACAAGGTACCCGTGATGTGATTTATTTCCAGGATCGTCAGGTTCCTGGACGTTGGGATGCGAAAGACTTTATCCGTTGGGTAAAACTCGATGATAAGCAGAATAAATTCACTGCCTTTGGTGGTCAAAAAGAATTAATCTACTTCCCCATGCGTCGTTTACGAGTAAACATTGACAAGGAAGCGGTATTAGCCAATAATGCCGTATTACCAGAAGATACGGGTCGCATTGTAGACTATATCGATTGGAACCTCAAGACCCAGGTTTTAAGCAAGCGCGATTTAATGGTAATCGACCTCATTGCAGAAAATGACTGGACTCGTCCGATCTACTTCAGTGTAACCGTAGGAAATAGCAGCAAGAGCTTCTTCTGGTTAGACGATTACTTCCAGCTCGAAGGTTTAGCCTATCGCTTTGTTCCGGTATTGAATAAACGTGAGGGAAATAATCCGGACTTCGGTAAAATTGCTACCGATGTGATGTACGATAACCTGATGAATAAATTCGAAATGGGTAATATGGAAGTACCCGGAGTTTATCTAGACGAAACCAACCGTCGGGTAATCTTCAACCTCCGTAATATCTATGGTCGTTTAGCGGAAGATTTAGCCGAGCGCGGACGTAATGAGGAGGCCATGCAGGTATTGGAGCGTGCCATGGAGAAAATGCCGGAGAGCAAATATGCCTACGACTACTTCATGTTCAATATTATCGAAGGTTATTACAAAGCTGGCGCTCAGGAAGAGGCCCGTGAAATCATCAACACCTTCGCCGATAGATTGGAAGAGGAGCTTGCGTATTACCAGCAATTCCGCGGCAAAGACCGCAATAAGATTCAAGCTGAAATGAATGCAGCAGCAAGCTATTTCCGGATGATTGTTCAATTGGTAAACCAGTTTGAGCATAAAGGAAATCAGCAGAGCATGTCTCAAGATGAAATCTATCAACGCTATGTAGATGCCTTACGTCCCTTAGGACTGGCCTAAACAGCGCTGTGATACAATAAATAAATCCCGACCTTCGCCTAAATCGATGGTCGGGATTTTTTCTATGCCCTATTTAACTTTCATACCCAAGCTCTATCAGGCTTTAAAGCCGGGTTTTATTTGGCGCCTTTCGGCGGATGCGTCCAAACCAACTATCTACCTCACTTTTGATGATGGTCCTATTCCTGCTGTTACCCCCTGGGTACTGGCACAATTAAAGGCTTATCAGGCGAAAGCCACTTTCTTTTGCATTGGCGATAATGTGCAAAAACACCCCGAAGTTTATAATGCCGTCTTGGAAGCAGGTCATAGTGTAGGCAATCACACTTTTAACCACTTAAAAGGCAGTAAGCACAGCTTAGAAGAGTATCTCGCCAACTTTAATCTTTGTGCCAATTTGGTTCGATCCAAAGGTTTCAGACCCCCTTATGGGCGAATCCAAACAAAACAGGCCCGAGCAATTCGCCGGGCCGGTTATGATATTATTATGTGGGATAGTCTTGCCACAGATTGGGATGCCAAGCGCAGTGGCCAACAATGTTTCGAGTCGGTGCGCAAACATGCGGGCTCGGGCTCCATTGTCGTATTTCACGATTCTATAAAAGCCTGGCCCCGCTTAAAGGAAGCCCTCCCTCTATGCCTGGACTATTACAGCAAACTGGGTTATCGCTTTGAAGCGCTTAAGCTCCAAAATAATTCAGTTGCTGAATAATTGCCTCCTTACTTAAAACTCCGCTTTGGCGCCATTTTAATTCACCCTGACGGTAAATCATTAAGGTAGGCACCCCTTGGATAGCTAGCTTGGCCGCTAATTCGGGATTGCGATCTACATCAATCTTGAGCACCGAAACCCGGTCGCCCATTTCATGTTTCACTTGTTTCACAATCGGACTAAGCACCTTGCAAGGCTGACACCAATCGGCATGGAAATCGATCAGCACCGGCTTGTCCGATTGAATCAATTCCTTAAAGCTGGCCATCTTAATTCTGAGTAGGAAGATTAGCGCGGTTCCAGGCGAGGATTCCGCCTTTCATATTATGTACATTCTCAAAGCCCATCTTCTGCATTTGAGCAACAGCGCTGCCACTACGACCACCACTGCGACAATAAATTACATACTCTTTAGACTTATCCAATTTAGCCACCTCTTCTTTAAACTTAGGATCGTAGAAGTTTAATAATTCGGATCCTTCCAAATGACCTTGTTGGTATTCTTCGGGGGTACGCACATCAATAAGCACTACCTCCTTATCATTTTTCAATAGTTCCGAAACCTGATTTACATCGAGGTTAACCGGGGTACTCTCAGTAGCCGTACCCTTGCTGCCTTCGGTACTTTGAGCACATGCGCCCAGCGTACTGAAAACAAATAATAATCCTAATAATCGAATCATCCTTCTTAGTTTTTAAGGTTTAATACTGTAGGATAACCGCCAGCATTGTGCACATTAGCTACACCATTCTGAAGCAACCAATTCTTGGCATTTTCACTGCGGGCACCACTGCGGCAAAATACTACTACCGGGCCTTCTGCACTTTTAAAGCGACTCAAATTAGCGGGAACCTGGTCTAAAGGTATATTAACCGCTCCGGGTACGCTAACATCTGCAACTTCAGCTTCCGTTCTTACGTCTACCAAAAAGGTTTGGGGATCATTAATAAGTTCTTGCATGTTCTGTGTTTTGCGGCAAAAATACGCGCTTAAGGGGGCAGGCCGTAGTGACGCGAATCACATTAGCTACTGCGCCAGCCAAATTTTCCGCCAGGCTTTTTGACGAGCACTGGCATTCTCTTGCCATTTAAGCTGATGCGATTCTTCATATTCCACCTTAAAGGCTTTCGTTTTTAAGCGCTTGATTCGAAATTTATCATTGCGACGTGGACGAGCTACATAGTAAACCACCTCATCTCCCTTTTCCAGGTTTCCCTGAAAATCATCCAAAACGGTTTGAAAGCTAAAGAGACTAAGGGTATCACCATTTATGCTAATTATTTGATCGCGTGCTTTCAAGCCCAGAGCTTCTCCAAAAGAATCTATGCCCTCCTCATTAGTCACCAAAAACCGATCTTGTTCCAGATCATAACTCAACTCGTCCGTACCAATCGACCAACCCATGGTTTTCCCTTCTTCTTGGTACTCCAATCCAACATTGGCAAAAAGACGAGCCCAGGGGAAGGGCTCCCCGGCTTCGAAATGGCGCACCATAAAGGTCTCTACTTGTGGGAAGGAGAGCTCCCCCATTATTCGAAATAAGTCTTCATCCTTAAAAAAGGTATCTGCCGGGAAAACTGCCGAAAGGTTATTCAATAGATCCATGAGACGCATACCTCCACCGGAAATCTCGATCAGATACAAATCCAGAGCCATAGCTGCAATGGCCCCACCCTCATAGAAGTTCTGATACTGATCATGGTAAATATCGAGGGTATGCTTACTTACGGCCGTTAATGGTAAACCCTCGTATTGATCCTTGGCGAAGAATTTATCTCGCATCACCTCCAGGAATTCCTCCTTGCTATAAATGCTATCCCGTACTTGCACCAAATGGCTATTGTACTCCGTAACCCCTTCGTACAACCAGAGATGTCGACTCATTTTCGGATTAGCGAAATCAAAATCCTGAATATACTCAGAGTGAATTCCCAGAGGAGTTATAATGTGCAGAAATTCATGGGCTACAATATCCCGCACTCCTTCATAGAAAATGGCTCCATCCACTTCCGGCATGTACAGTACCGTAGATCGATGATGCTCCAGGGCTCCATAGCTAAAGTCGCCTTTCAGATCCGATTGGCAATAAACCAAAATCGAGTACTTATCCACCGGTAAGGTCCCTCCCAAATATTGTGCACTGGCCTGCAGCACTGCTTCGATTTGGGCCATAGATGAATCAGCATTAACCTTTTTATTTGGGCTGTATAAACTCAATTCAACCTTAGAATGGCCAATCCATACCGAGCTGGTATCGGGTTGACAATACATCATAGGATTATCATGCAGTAAAAAGTAAGAGGGGAACTGATAATGATCCAGGCTATCACTGCGCTCAGCGGGCCAAGCGCCAGAACCAAAAAAGCCCTTAGGATGCCATACTTCCAAATCAAAAGAACGGTTCTTATAACCTTCCAAATAGCCGATATAGGCAAATTGATTGAGCAGAAAAAGCGCTTCTTCATTGCTGCTTCCAGAAGGAGCGAAAATATGCCTGCCCTTTTCGGAGCCATAGGTATCATCTACCCAATATTGAATTCGAAACAATTCCTCCGCTCTCGCAATTTGCCAGCTATTAATTCCCAGTTTCAAAACAGGAAGGGAATCGCCCGCTGCATTGAAAGCTTTAAAATCCCGTACAAAGAGACCGTAGTTATGTACCTTATAGGTTCCGGGTACCACCTTTGGCATTTGGTAAACCACCAGGCTGTCTTGCACTTTGGGAGGCCATATTTCTACCGGAATCGCATCGTTGTGTAAGGCATTAAGATCCTCTTTTACTCGATATCCATCTGCCGGAAGGCTAGTCTGAGCCCAAATAATACCTGAAAAACAAAGCTTCAGGACAAAAAGAAAGAAAAATTTAGAATGACTGAATGTGGGTATATGCATTTACTGCCGTCGTTAAATCTTGAATCATCGAAAATGAAAAAACACTCTATGCCCCTGATTGCTATAGCATAGGCCCGATGAACTGAGTGCGCAAAAGTAGCAAAGAGATTTAGGCTAATTGGGAATAAAACCAGTGCGATACCCAAAAATCCAGTCAATTACTGTTAAAAAATCAGGTGAAATAGACATAATTGCTTCGCTAATTGATTTGGCTTATTATATTTGAGAAGTTTAATTAAAACCAATACAATGAAGCGTATTTTATCTCTTGCTTTCTTAGTCTCTGCATTCTCATTCCAGGATTTGAAAGCTGATTCACGTGACATGTTCAACTTCGAAATCGACGAAGTAAACACTGAACTTGCTCAAGTAGAAGAATTAGACCAGTACCTGGATCAAAACGAAAATGTTTCCTTCGCAGAATTACAAGCCACTAACAGTGAGTTAGTTGCCAATGTTTCTGATCAAGCTATGATGAGCCCAGCAATGGCCAAGCGTCACCGCGTTCTTGGTATTCCTTCTTGGATCTGGGGTTGTGTATTCGGTGTTGCTGGTGTAGCCATCGTTTACTTCGTATCAGAAAACAAAGACGAAACTAAAGAAGCTTTATGGGGCTGTGTAGGTGCTACTGTAGTAGGACTTATCCTGTACTTCGCAGTATTTGCAGCCGCGGCTAGCACTGCTGCTTCTACCATCTAAGCTTATTTCATAGCATTCAATTCCCGCCCAATTGGGCGGGAATTTTACTTTTATACCCATCGCATTGAAACGCATTTTAAGCAGCTTGCTCCTTCTCCTCCTTTGCCAGGCAGCTATGGCTCAGGACTTTTACCGGATCAGCGGAAATTTCTCGATCAAGTCCAAAGACGATAGTATCTATAGTCTTACTCGTGGTAGCTTTTACTACGACTTGAACTTTAAAAAGGTGGTATATGAACTCACTTTTCCAGAGAAAGAAGTTTGGGTGCTCTCCGATTCGATGATTTTCAGGATGCGTGGTGATACCCTCTTCGAAAAAACCGAAGGTGCCTCTATTGTGGAGTTCTCCATCTTCCACCTTATCCTCAATAATAAGCTGCACGATTATGGCCTGAAAGAATCAATCTACAACCTGAAAGAAGTAGAGAAAAAGAAGGACATGATAATTTATACCTGGGCCCCGCCCATGGTAATGAGTTCTATGCTGGGTAAAGTATTACTAAGCCAGCAAGACAAAAGACTATTTGGTTTGGTATTTTTGAATAAGGATGATGAAATCCTGCGCAAGCAGTTTTTTAGATCGTATACCAATATTAACGGACTGGAATTTCCCACTGAAATTGTCGACCTGGTATATGTCGAAGGGCTCGAAATTGTCCAGAAAACCAATTACAAAAATATTAAGGTGAATGAAAGCGGTAATAACGCTATGTATAACTATCCTATTCCTGAGTAACTTTAGCCTATCGGCGCAAAGCTCAGAGGATCTGCAATTGGCCCGCTCCATTATGCAGGAACCCGACAAACCGGATTACAGTTACCACTATCAAGGGGAAACTGAAATTCTAGAGTTCATGAAATTACTGTTCACCGGTTATAAAGCCCTGATTTCTTCTCAAGATGTTCAGGCCTGCAATTTCCACCCTTCTTGCAGTGTATATGCCATGCAGGCCATTCGCGCCCGTGGTTTTTTTGGCGGCAGCCTCGATGCTTTTGATCGCATGAGCCGTTGCCACCCCCTATCTCTCGACCATTACGAAGTTCATAAGGAAAGTGGTTTAGCCCTAGACCCTGTAAGTACCTCAAAAGAATGACTTTAAAATCCCTTCGATACCTGCTTATTTGGGTATCGTTCCCGGCTTGTCTCCTGGCACAGGAACAAGACCTTTTTAACTTTTCTAACTCTCTGGAATACGCTCATTTTCTCGATCAAAAGGGAAACCATCGCTTAGCCATTCTGGAATGGGAACGTATCAATTTAATGCGACCCGGGGTAGACAGTTTGCAGTTTTCACTTATCCGCTCTTACCGATTGTCACGCAATTGGGAACAGGGAGAACGTCGCTTTTACGACCTTTTCCCCGGTGAGGCTCGCTTTCAATGCTCAGAAGAAATAAGTCGCGAAATGGCATTAATTCTCTTCATGCAGAGTGACTTTAATAGCTTAGGGCGATTCCTGGAATCACATCAGGTGCTAAACCAGGATTATGTACAACCTATTCAAGTAAGCCTCGCCCTGCGAAATGATGATTTAGAAGGCGCCCAAAAGCTCTATCAGGATTTTAACCTGCAAGATGCTCGGCTTAGTGCCCTGATGGATAAGCATGCGCATTTAGGCTATAAAAGCAAGGGCTTGGCATTAGCTATGAGTACCGTTGTTCCCGGTTTGGGCAAAGCCTATGTGGGCAATTGGAAAGATGGTCTGATCTCCCTAATCTTTATCGGCGGATCAGCCTTTGCTTCCTATCGCGGATTTAAGCAACAAGGAATTGGCAGTGCTTACGGCTGGATTTTCGGAACCGTGAGTACCGGATTCTATCTAGGGAACCTTTTCGGAACCGCCAAAGCGGTTAACAAGTACAATACAGGAGTGTTTAATCATTATCGGGCCGATGTCGAGAATTATATCTACCATCGTTTGTAGCCTTTTATTGCTTGGCAGCTACGCTCAAGGTCTGGACTCTACCATGGCCCTGGCGCAGCGTTTATTTGGCCAAAATCAATTCGATCAAGCAATCTACTTTTATGAGCGGGCACGCTTTTTCTCCCCCCAGGAATTAGAGGCACCTATTCTCTTTAAAATGGGTGAATGCTATCGCCAAAGTGATCAGGCTGAGACTTCCCTAGCCTATTTCGATCGCGCCTATTTTAACAGTAAGGATGAGCATCTCAAACAGCAGGCCCTCCTGGCTAAGGTGCAAAGTCTTATTCAACTGAAAGATTTTAATCTTGCTCTGGCCGAAATATATGCTGCTGATCCCCAAGATCCCCTATTGCAGCAACGCTTCCATTTTTACGAAGGTGTAAGCTTCCCTTAAAACCGAACTGTTTAAAAGTAGAGGAATAGGATTAATTTTAAACAGTCGATTATGAGAAAGAGTAAGTTTTCGCCAGAGAAGATTGCCAGGGTCTTGAAAGAGTTTGATCAAGGTAGAAGTGCACAGGAATTGAGCCGAGAGTACGGGGTTAGTACCGCAACGTTTTACAAATGGCGAGAGCGTTATGCTGGCATGAGTGGAAAGGAGTTAAAGCGTATAAAGGATCTTGAAGAGGAAAACAGGAAGCTTAAGCAGATGTACGCGAACCTGGCCCTAGATCATCAACTAGCTAAAGAGATTATTGAAAAAAAGCTTTAAAGCCCTGCCGTAAGAGAGAGATTGGTCAGGAAATATCTAGACGCTACGGTATTAGCAGGGCATGCCGTGTATTAAACCTCAGTAAAAGCGTGTATTACTATCAAGCCCAAGCAAAGGATGATCGTGAGCTGGAAGAAGCATTACTGACGAAAGCAAAAGAACATTCTGAGGAAGGCTTTTGGAACGCCTATCACCGCTTACGTAATGAAGGCAAGACTTGGAACCACAAACGACTACATCGTGTTTATGTGGCTTTAAAACTACCTTTAAGACGAAAGGTTAAGAAGCGATTACCCGCTCGGGTAAAAGAACCGTTAGTGGTGCCTGATAGGCCGAATCAGACCTGGAGTATGGACTTTGTACATGATGTACTAGAAAACAAGCGCAAGTTTCGTGCATTCACGGTAATTGATGACTACAATCGAGAAGCACTACATATCGAAGTAGATTTCTCACTTCCATCAAACAGAGTAGTATATGTGCTTAATCATTTAATCAATCGCAGGGGTAAACCCGATGTGATCCGAATGGACAATGGGCCCGAGTTCATTGCTGAGCTCACTAAATCATGGAGCGTCATTCATGAAATAGAATTTAGATATATCCAACCCGGCAAACCCACACAGAACGCTTTTATAGAGCGATTTAATGGAAGCTACCGCCGAGGAGTGCTGGACAAATATATTTTTGAAGATATCCATCAGGTAAGGGAGCAAACAGAAAAGTGGATGCATGACTATAACAACTTTAAACCTCATGATTCATTAGGAAATATACCGCCTAGGGTATACGCCAAACGCAACCACCCCGAGGGTACCCTCGGGGTGGTTGAAAACAATACTATCTTTGGAAAAGTCAATTAACTAATGGTTCGGATCAGGGGAAGCTTACAAAGGCCTCTGCCACTATACCCAAATGAATTTCGAGCAATCGTACCATTCTTTTATTGCGGCCGCTGGCGCAGATAGCGCCAAGGTAAAGGAATTGGTCACACTCTACTCAGACACCAGCGCTCTATTCAGACCGCGTCCTGCCCTGGCTAAAAAGCTTAGTTTCTTCCTTCCAGGCCTTGGACAGTTTTATGCCGGAGACTACCGCAATGGCTTTAATTCTTTAGCCCTTAATGCTGCCTTTATTGCCCTTACGATTAATGTAGGTTTAAGCTACTCTACCTTCGATGCACTTTTAGCAGTCTTCCCCTGGTTACAGCGCTATTATATTGGAGGAACGGATAAGGCGAAAATGATTGCTAAAGATCGCTTGCTCCGTAATCGGCAGGAGTTTTTCCTTGAAGTTCTCGAGATTCTGGATACTGAAAAAGTTACAAGGACTCCAAAACCTTAGCAAAATGCTGCTTTTCGGTCGAGCTTAAATAGGTACTGGACATAAGCTCTTTCTTTAACTGAGCCTTGCGTTCCTGGGCTTTCGCCTGATGACTTTCGAAGCTCTTAAAGTACTCCAGTTTAAAAACCCAATTCCTGGGAAAGTTCTCCATTAGTCGCTTCATGCTACGCTTTGCCTGTTCCATATTATCTTTCTTCAAAATCCGATACGAATAATAGGAGGCTTCAACCGAAACAATCGTTGATTCTACCTGCTCCAGTTCTGCTAAGCGTTCATTGGAAGCTTTTGCCACCGGGTCTAGCAACCAGGCAGTAATGGTCCAGTACAAAGGATTGGACTCAAACTGCTCATAGCCCAAGCTATACACTAAGCTTAATAATTCGATCTCCAGATCATCAGAATGGAGGGCCATTAATTTTTTGAGAGCCTTACTGGCCCCCATATAAGAACTTAAACTACTAAGGCTTTCCCCTCGCAAAGAAGCGGCTCGCGCCAGAAAAAATGAGCATAATACCTCATCCATTAAGGCGGCTTCAGCGCTTGCTCCTCTCCAACTCAGAGGTCTTTCCACCATACTTTTTATCGCACTATAATGTCGATCTGAAGAATGGCCTCTTAACAGGGCTTGCCAATGGTATTGCAGGGCAGCAAAACGTTTCTCAGCCCGATTGCATTCATCGAGTAATTCTGAATTCAGATCAACCGCTTCAAAGTTCTGTAATTGCAAATACCATTCTTGCAGGCCCTTATTTTTATAAACCAAGGCGGGCTTGGCGTTTAAAACCAAACTACTGATGCTTAAACTTAGAATGAAAAGTAGGCGCATAAATCGCTTACACAAGGTTTTGAATGCTGTTTCTTCGCGAAACGGTTAAGGAGTGGATGGCCACAATTCCATAACCGATTACCAGGGTTAATAGAACGGTGAAGATAATAATAAGCGGCTCTACCGAGGTGCGATAGGCAAAGTTTTGCAGCCACTGCCAGGTGATAAAGATTGATAAAGGAGTGGCTATAATTACCCCGGCTAAAATCACTGAAACCAATTCGCGATAAATCAAATTGACTAAATCCCAGGAGCCGGCACCTAATACATTACGAATGGCAATTTCCTTAGTTCGCAAGCCGGTGGTAAAAGACGCCAAACCCACAAAACCCAGCAATGAAATTAAGATGGCAATGATGGTTAGGTATAAGATTAAACGGGACTGTCGCATTTCTTCATCATACATCTGCAAAAGATCCTTATTCAAGAAGGAAAACTGGAAGGGTACATCCGGTACCATAGCCGTCCAGCGGCGTTCCAAATCATCAAGGGCGGCATACATTTGATCCGGAGAAACCTTGATTTGCAGAACCCGGAAATTATCCTGATGCAAGGTTAAAATGAGCGGAGCCATTCGATTATGCAAACTCTGCGCATTAAAATCATCGCAAACGCCAATTACCTCTGCTTCGAGGGTAGCATCACCTGATTCATCAAAGGCACTGCGAATCTTTTTTCCCAAAGGTCGTTCCCAATGCATATCGCGCACCAGCGCTCGATTTACAATCACTTTAGGATGTAAGCTATCCCCAAGATCTTCCTGCCGAAAACCCCTTCCCGCCAAAAGCGGAATTTCCATGGTCTCCAAATATTGCGGTCCAACCCCAAGAAAATCCAGGCTAATGCGACGGAAATTTCGTGTAGCCTCTTCTTCCAATTCGAACAAGCTTCTAAAAGTGCCACTACCGGTAGAGCTGGCTCCCACCGTTACCGATTCTACCAGGGAACTACGACGAAAATTTGTAGCCAAATCCTGTATGCGATAAATACTGGTAGAATCCTGCACATTAATCACCAGCACATGATCGGAGTTAAAACCTAAGTTTCGATTCTTGATAAACTCCATTTGGCGGTACATGAAAATCGCGGTAATTACCACCGCTACCGAAACACAAACCTGAAAGCCTACTAAGAACTTGCGTGGAAGAGAGTTTCTCCTTTGAATACCTTTCTTATTTGTAAAAGCATCCAAAGGACTTACCCTTGCCAGGCTAATTGCAGGGTAGCTTCCGCTGATGAGTCCCACCAGCAAAGCCAAAATCACACTTAAGGGCAACAATTCCGGGAAAGAACCAAAGTTTAAAAAGAGCTTCTTGCCAATAGCATTATTAAAGGGCAGAATGGCGGTAAAGACCTCAACCAGCGCAAAGGCTAGTAATAGAGCGATAAAGGACATCAGCACCGACTCGCTTAAAATCAACCAGCGAATATCTACGCGACTTGCCCCCAAAACCTTGCGCATGGCCGCCTCACGGATTCGCTTTAAGCTGCGGGCGGTGGCCATATTTACATAATTGATAATGGCCAGTATTAGAATTAAGAGGCCAATACCCGCAAATCCGTATACATAGGCTAAGCGCCCACCCGGTCGATCATACTTGGCATTGGTTTTAAAATGCAGAGAGGCTATTTCCTGTAATTCAATCTGATAACTTCCCTGAACAATATCCGCCAAACCCGCCATATACTTATCAAAGAAAGTATCAAAGCCCGCTTCCAAAACATAAGGATCTGAATCGGGTTTCAATTTTACGAAGGTATAATGACTTACCTGCCAGAGGCTCACCGCCAAATCATTGCTATCCCGAATCGCGGGGGGTTCGGAAATCAAAACTTGAAAACTATGGTGAAGGTTCTCCGGTAAATCCGCAATAACACCGGTAATGGTATACTCGTAATTACTGGTATTAATTTTCTTTCCCAATACCTCCGAGCTACCAAAATAGCGATCGGCAAAGGTGGAACTCACTACAATACTGAAAGGCTGCACCAGGGCATCCTCTGGACTTCCTGCAATAAAAGGAGTTCGGAAAACGCGAAAAAAATTGGAATCAGCAATCGCCACCTGATCCTCATACTGTCGCAAACTATCCGTGCGGAAGAAAATACTGTTCTCGAGATGAAAAAGATGTGTTGAAGCCTCAACTTGCTTGTAATGTTCAGCTAAAAGTGGAGCCAAGCCATAACCACTTCCCCCGTACAATTCTTCCGAACCATTAAGGTCGAATCGCGAATTAACCCGATATATATCTTCATGGTTTTCCCAATGCTCATCATAGGTAAACTCCCCATGTAAATACAGAGCTACAATTATTGAAACCGCCAAGCCAATAGCCAGGCCACCCAAATTTAATAGGGTATATAAGCGATGTCGGTAGAGGGTCCGAAAAGCAAATGGAAGCTTAGAAAGGAGCATGCAGGACCTTTTTCTCCGACGTAACCTCCCCATCCATTAGGCGAACAATGCGTTGCGAATAAGAAGCGTCATGCGGACTATGGGTAACCATCACCACCGTAGTTCCCTGATCATTGAGGCGGGCCAACATTTCCATTATGTCATTTCCTTGAGCCGAGTCCAAATTACCGGTAGGTTCATCCGCCAGAATTAAAGCAGGCTTACTAACAATGGCACGACCTACCGCCACCCTTTGCTGCTGGCCTCCCGAAAGTTGGTAGGGGAAAAAGTCTTTACGATGACCCATTGAGATCGCATCCAATACTTCCATAACCCTTTCTTGGCGTTCACTCCGAGCTACCTTCAGATAATGAAGAGGAAGTTCGATATTCTCGGCTACGGTAAGGTCGTCGATCAAATTGAAATTTTGAAAAACAAATCCAATTTGCTCCTTGCGAATAATAAGCTTGGCCTTTTCATCGAGCAAACTCATGTCTTGTTCCTTAAAAACAAAAAGGCCTTCCTCGTAAGTATCGAGCAGGCCAATAATATTAAGAAGAGTGGTCTTCCCGCATCCGCTGGGTCCCATAATACTTAAGAATTCACCATCCTGCACTCGCAGGTCCACATCATTTAAAGCCCGGGTTTCTACCCCTTGGCTGCGGTAAATCTTAGAAATATTATGCAGACGGATCATGCCTCGACTTTAGCACAAAGTAAAGCAAATGCTCAGAACAACTTGCTAATGAGAACACCTATGAAAATAAGGAAAACGAGAATGATCATGTTAGGATAGAGCTAGAAATAAAAACCCCGGATTTTCGAAAGGCTGCGGAGGATAACCGATTTAACCCTAAATTCTGCTACTTGAACTAATTAAACAACCAAATTCAATATCGCAGCTCATTCGAAATCAAAAAGAACGTTGCTTTATAAGCGCCGGGGTTTTTATTAAATTTTTACGCTTTAGTTTTCATCCTCTTTATAGGCGAAGCTTGTGCCAAAAAACTAAAAGCCTGGTTTTCAGCAAATATTAACAAGTATTCACTTTTTTAATGTTCATTTTCGAACAGTAATTTGTTCGATTTCGAACAGAGGCCCTACCTTCGATATGTGAAAAAGCCCTACCATATTCTTATTGTAGATGATGATCCGGATGTACTTACCAGTGCCCGGATTTTACTGAAACAACATTTCCAAAAAGTGGAAACCACCGAAGATCCTTCGGATCTAAACCGGATTTTAAGCCGGAAGAATATTGATTTGGTTTTATTGGACATGAATTTCCGTAAAGGTCGAAATGACGGCGCGGAAGGCATTTACTGGCTTAAGCATATCCGCGAACTCAGTCCTGCCACCCAGGTGGTCTTAATGACCGCCTATGGTGAAGTGGAATTGGCGGTTAAAGCTATAAAAGAAGGGGCCTTCGATTTTGTGCTCAAACCCTGGACCAACGAAAAGCTATTAGCTACTATAAACAATGCTTTAAAGCTGGCCCGCGAACAACAAAAGGTCGCTCAACTTCAGCATAGCAATAAACAATGGGAAGATCAGGCGGCATTGAAGGAAGAAGATCTGATTAGCCGTTCTCCCAGCATGACCAGCGTTTTAGAAACGCTAAAAAAGGTAGCCGAAACCGATGCCAATATTTTATTGCTCGGCGAAAATGGAACCGGTAAATCGGCCCTGGCCTTGAGCATCCATAGAATGAGCATGCGCAAACAGGAACCCTTTGTAACGGTAGACCTAGGCGCCATTGCCCCTAGCTTATTTGAAAGTGAACTATTCGGACATAAAAAAGGGGCCTTTACCGATGCTTCGGAGGATAAAGCCGGTCGTTTTGAATCGGCTCATGAGGGTAGCCTCTTTTTAGATGAAATTGGCAACCTCGACCTTAGCCTGCAGTCGAAATTATTGAATGCCCTGCAAACTCAGGAAATCCGACGGGTAGGGGAAAACCAAAGTCGGAAAGTGAATGTTCGTTTGATCTGTGCTACCAACAGCCCCCTGCACGATTGGGTCGAAGAAAAACGCTTTCGCCAAGATTTGCTGTATCGCATTAATACCGTCGAAATTGTGGTGCCTCCCTTACGCGAGCGCCTGGAAGACATACCCCTTTTAGCTCGAAAGTTTTTTGAGCGCTTTTGCAAGAAGTACAATAAGGAAAGCCTAAGCCTGAGTATTGAGGCCATTGATGCCCTTTGCGAATACCACTGGCCCGGCAATGTGCGCGAATTGGAGCACAGCATGGAGAGAGCTGTTATCCTTAGTGCGGGCAAAGAAGTAAAATCCGAAGATCTGCAATTAAGAGGAGGACAAGCCAGCAAACCTGCGGGTTTAAACCTGGAGGAAATGGAACGTCATTTGGTATTGCAGGCATTGGACAAACACCGGGGAAATATCTCGAAAGCCGCCAAAGATTTAGGCCTTACCCGAGCAGCGCTCTACCGAAGAATGGAAAAATATGAACTTTAGATCTTACCCCATCCAGATCAGCCTGCGGCTTTTGCTCCTGCTTTTTAGCATGGGTCTGCTCTTCTATTTATCCAGTCAATACGAGCTCATCTTCGTAAATATCGTAATGGTTTTGGTGCTGATCGGTCAAGCGATTGAATTGGCCTATTACCAGCAAAAACTATTGATTGAGACCCGAAAATTCTTGGAGGCGGTTCGATTTGGCGATCTAAGTACGCGCTTCGATTTGGCCCGTTCTGGCAAGGCTTTCGCCGAATTGGAACAAGAGTTTAGTCGCATGCTTTCCATCATTCACGAATCCAAAGTGAAGGGTGATCATCGCGATCAAATCCTCAATTTAATTCTCCAAAATTTGAATTTGGGGATCATGCTGGTAGATGAACAAGGTCATATCCTCTTAACTAATGAAAAGTGCCAGGAGCTGCTAGACATCCCCAATTTTCAGAACTGGAAACGTTTGGAAGAACGCTTACCCAGCTTAGCAAAGGTGATTGGCAATTTCGACTTTACCGGGCGTAAATTATGGTCGCGGGAAAATGGCTCGGGGGCCGAAGAGTTCTACCTCGATCTTCAGCATTTGCAATTAGCGGGTATTCATTACCATCTGCTAAGCATAGGTACTATGCGCCATGCTTTGGAGGAAAAGGAAATGGAGGCCTGGCATCGCCTAATCCGAATTTTAGCCCATGAGGTAATGAACTCAGTAACACCAGTGGTTAGCCTCAGTGAAACCCTTCGCGATATGGTAGCTCAGGATGGCAAAGCCAAAAAGCCAGAAGATTTATCGGAGGAAGATCTTTCCGATATGCATGAAGCTTTAAGTACGATTATTCGACGTAGCAAGGGTATGCTCAGCTTTGTGGAGGAATACCGCAAATTGAGTCAGCTTCCGGCACCTGAAAAAACGGTGGTTCCCCTGCGGGAGCTTTTTGAGGAAGTAGTGCAGCTCATGCATAAAGAAGCAGAATCGCGTAAGGTGAAACTGAGCTATCAGCTTACCCAAAATCGACTAGCGGTAAAAGCCGATAAGAAGATGATTGAGCAGGTATTGATCAACCTCATCAAGAATGCTTTTCCGGCCCTGGAAGGACGTGAAAATGCTTTTATCGAACTCAGCGCCGAGCTTCAAAATGAGGGCGTAGTAGTTTATGTTCGGGATAATGGAGAAGGGATCGACCCGGATCTTATCTCCCAGATTTTTGTTCCCTTTTTCAGTACCCGTAAAAGTGGAACCGGCATCGGTTTAAGCCTGAGTAAAAACATTATGAAAACCCATCAAGGCGACCTTAAAGTGCAAAGTGTACCCGGAGAAGGCACGCTGTTTAAGCTTTGCTTTGGGGAGGAGTAAATCGTAGATCGAATTGCAAATTCGATCCAGTATTTGGAACAAAATAATGACTAGGTCGAATTTGCAATTCGACCTCGACTCAAACGTATCATCACCGAAACTAGGTTGAATTTGTAATTCAACCTACAATCCAACTCCGTTTTCCACGCAACAAATCATCCAAATCGCCTTCGCCCTGAACGCCTTTCGCATGATCGATCTGATCCAGTAAATCATCCTCATAGCAAGGGCGATCTTCCTGATAGAAAATCCCGAATGGCCTTGGTAAGCTATCATCAAAGAAGCGACTTAGAACATAGGCCTTGGTTGCATCCCGACTATCATGAACCCAAAGATCATTTAAGGAAGCTCCCGCTTCGAGGTTTACAATTTCCGGTTTCAGGCCATTCAGGCGAATGCCCTTCTTACCTTGATCATATACCAAAGGCTGACCTTCCTCCAAAAGAAGTACATATTCGTCCTTCAGCTTCTTATCCGTGAAATTGAGGAATGTACCATCATTAAAGACATTACAGTTTTGATATACTTCTATAAAACTGGTGCCTTTATGCTGGTGGCTAGCAGTAAGGATTTCTCGTAAATGCTTCGGATCGCGATCAATGCTACGGGCCACAAAACTGGCATCGGCTCCCAAAGCCAGGGCCAAGGGATTAAAAGGATGATCCAGGCTTCCCAATGGGCTACTCTTGGTTTTTTTCCCTAACTCTGAAGTGGGCGAATACTGACCTTTGGTAAGGCCGTAAATCTGATTATTGAAGAGCAATACATTGAGATCCACATTACGGCGTAGCAAGTGAATAAGGTGGTTACCTCCAATACTCAATCCATCGCCATCACCGGTAATTACCCAAATGCTTAAATCCGGATTCGTGATTTTTAAGCCTGTAGCAATGGCCGGCGCACGGCCGTGAATACTATGCATACCATAGGTATTCATATAGTAAGGGAAGCGCGAACTACAACCAATACCCGAAATGAAAACGATGTCTTCACGGGCAATCCCTAATTCGGGAACCACCGATTGCATTTGCTTGAGAATACTATAATCGCCACAACCCGGACACCATTTCACCTCCTGGTCGCTGCTAAAATCGCGGGCACTTAGGGTTTTAGTGGTTTCCATCTTTCAATACTTTTTTGATTTGCGCTAAAATCTCTTCCGCCAAAAAGGGTTTCCCCTGAATCTTATCCAATACATCAGCCTTCACCAAATAGTGATCGCGAATGATGCGCACTAATTGCCCGTCGTTCAATTCCGGAATCAAGATATGAGGATAGCGCTGTAAGATGGCGCCTAAATCTTCTGGTAAAGGATTAATATAACGCAGGTGTAATTGTGCTACCGAAAGCCCTTCCGCCAAAGCCTGAGCTACCGCCACCTGAATGGCCCCTTTGGTATTTCCCCATCCTAAAACCAGCAAGTCGGCTTTTTCAGCACCTTGCAAAAGTCGAGTTTCGGGATAATCTTTAGCAACTAAGGCAACTTTGCGAGCACGGGTTTTCACCATCAATTCGTGGTTCTCGGCATCGTAGCTCACATTGCCCGTTTTATCTTCCTTCTCTAATCCACCTAAGCGATGTTCCAAGCCAGCCTGACCGGGTATCGCCCATTCGCGTACCTCGCGATCATCGCGCTCGTAGGGAAGGTAATTTTCAACTTCAGTGCGGAAGGGAGCTTTTATTTCAGCTAAGTCTGCGGCCTTAGGGAAAAGCCAGGGTTCTGAGCTATTAGCCAAATAACCGTCACTTAAAACAATCACCGGAGTCATGTGCTCAATGGCATATTTAACCCCTTCATAGGCGGCCCAAAAACAATCCGAGGGTGAAGAAGCGGCAATCACAGGAATTGGCGTTTCACCATTGCGACCATACACCGCCTGCATTAAATCACTTTGCTCGGTTTTAGTAGGTAAGCCGGTACTGGGACCTCCCCTTTGCACATTCACTACCACCAAGGGAAGCTCCAACATCATGGCCAATCCCAACGCTTCGGTTTTTAGGGCCATACCCGGACCTGATGTTCCGGTTACTCCCAGAGCACCACCAAAGCTGGCTCCAATTGCAGAAGTAATAGCCGCGATCTCATCTTCCGCCTGAAAGGTTTTTACGCCATAATTCTTACGCGCTGCCAACTCATGCAGAATATCCGAAGCGGGAGTAATAGGATAGGATCCGTAAAACAAATCCAATCCCGCTTTTTTAGTGGCGGCTATTAAACCAAGCGCCAATGCTTGATTGCCGGTTACATTGCGATATTCGCCGGCTGGTAATTTGGCCTTTTCAATACGATAGCGGGTAATCGCTTCAATAGTATCGCCATAATTATAGCCCGCCATTAAGGCCTTTTTATTCGCCTCGAGGGCATCAGGCTTATGTTTAAATTTCTCTTCGAGGAAATGCAGGGTAACCTCCAAATCTCGATTGTAGAGGAAATAGATAAAGCCCAGCACAAACATATTGCGAGAACGATCGCGATCCCGAGGAGCGATCTCCACTTCCTTCATGGCATCCCGATTGAGTCGGGTTACCTCGATTTCGTAAAACTGATAATCGGAGGGCTTATTTAGGAGCGGATTTTCCTCATCATCATATCCTGCTAAACGCAGGTTCTTCTTGTCGAATCCAGCTGGGTCTACGATAATGGTTCCCGCAGGCTTTAAGCTGGGGAAATTCTTGCGATAGGCCGCTGCATTAAGGGCTACCAATACATCCGGTCGACCACCAGGGGTATGAATTTCTTCACTCCCGAAATTAATTTGGAAGCCTGAAACCCCGGATACCGTTCCGATTGGGGCGCGAATTTCCGCTGGAAAGTCGGGAAAAGTGCTTAAGTCGTTTCCCGCCAAAGCGGTAGTATTCGCAAATTGAGAGCCAGCTAATTGTATCCCATCGCCACTATCGCCGGCAAAAAGAATGGTGACTTTTTTAAGGGCTTGGGTATTTTTCATGGATCTAGGCCATGCTCACCTCGACCACGGATGTGATTTCCGGTGCATGTTTTTTTATCGTCATTTCAACCCCACTTTTCAGGGTCATCTGATTAACACTGCATCCAATGCAGGCGCCGTGCAATTGCACTTTTACGGTCCCATCGTTCTCTAAATCTACCAGGGTAATATCACCCCCATCCGACTTCAAAAAGGGACGCACTTCATCCAGGGCTATGTGGATGCGTTTCAGAATATCATCACGGTTCTCCATACGCTTCAATCTAAACAGCCGAACAGCCGGCCATTGTGGTAATGCGAGTTACTTCTGTGGGGGGAAGCTCCTCATTTCGTCGTAGCAGTTCCTCAACCGTGCGACGGGCAATATTTTCGAAGGCCTTTTGTACTTCGCTTCCTTCTTGCATAGCAGCGGGGCGACCCACATCACCTGCTTCTCGGATACTTTGTACTATGGGTAGTTCACCCAAGAAAGGCACTTGTAATTGGTTTGATAAGTTCTTTACCCCATCCTGACCAAAAATGTAATACTTGTTTTCGGGCAGTTCGGGAGGAGTAAAGTAGGCCATGTTTTCGATCAAGCCTAAAACCGGCACATTAATATTTTCAACTCTAAACATGGCAACCCCTTTGCGAGCATCCGCCAGGGCTACATTTTGCGGTGTACTAACGATTACCGCACCGGTGATGGGCACCGCTTGCACGGTAGATAGGTGAATATCGCCAGTACCAGGAGGTAAATCCAAAATCATAAAATCCAGCTCCCCCCAATGGGCATCGCGCAAGAGTTGGTTTAAAGCCTTAGAAGCCATGGGTCCACGCCATACCACTGCTTGATCTGGCTTGGCAAAAAAGCCAATGGACAGAATTTTAATGCCATAAGCTTCTACCGGATCCATCTTGCTTTGCCCGTTTACATTGATAGTTCCCGGACGAGCATTAGTAATATCAAACATGGTGGGCACCGAGGGTCCATAGATATCTGCATCTACCAAACCTACGCTAAAGCCCATCTGCTTTAAGCTAATCGCCAAATTAGAGGCAACGGTAGATTTCCCTACCCCTCCTTTTCCAGAGGCCACCGCGATAATGTTCTTCACACCGGGTAAGGCTTCACCACGAATCATTTGGGCACGCTCCTCCGCGGCTTTAGGCACTTCAATATTTACGGTGATCTTCAGTTTTTTATCGACCTTTTCGTGAATAACCTTCAGAATATCTACCTCCAGTTTTTTCTTCACATGCAAGGCGGGCGATTCACTAATCACATCAACGATTACCTCATCACCAAATATTTGCAGATTTTTCACGTGGCCTGCATCCACCAGATTGGTCCCGCCCTTTGTGGCCGGTATATTTTTTAAAGCTTCGCTAAGCTCGCTTTTAGTATAAGCCATTTCTTTGCTCCTAAATTTTGACAAAAATAAGGTACAGGGATAGCAATCAATAATGATATCTATCACCTAATTATCGAGATAAGATCAGGCTATATTCTTAGCCAAAAAGATGCTGAAAAACATCTTCTACCTTATTGAATTCCAACACCTTAATAGACACCCCCTTAGAACTCCATTTACTGTGACCGCTGCAAACTATTTCTTCGAAGCCTAATTTTTCGGCTTCTGAGATGCGTTGTTCGAGGCGTGGTACCGGACGTAATTCTCCGGAAAGGCCAACTTCTGCCGCAAAACAAATTCGCGGCGAAAGGGCAATATCTTCATTAGAACTAAGAATAGCAGCCACCACTGCCAGGTCTATGGCCGGATCATCCACCTTAATTCCTCCGGTAATATTTAGGAACACATCCTTAGTGGCCAATCGAAAACCACAGCGCTTCTCTAAAACCGCCAAAAGCATATTGAGTCGGCGCGTATCGAATCCCGTAGTGCTGCGCTGCGGAGTGCCATAAACCGCCGTGCTGCATAAGGCCTGAATTTCGATAAGCATGGGACGAATCCCTTCCAAAGTAGCTGCTACGGCATTCCCGCTTAAGTCGGCATCCCGCTCCGAAAGCAATAGCTGTGATGGATTCGCCACGGCGCGCATTCCTTCGCCATGCATCTCATAAATCCCAATTTCATGGGTGGAGCCAAAGCGGTTTTTATGCGCGCGGAGCAGGCGATAAATATGATGTCGATCCCCTTCAAACTGAAGCACGGTATCTACCATGTGCTCCAATAATTTTGGGCCGGCGATTTGCCCTTCCTTAGTAATATGCCCGATTAAAAAAACCGGAGTACCGGTTTCCTTGGCAAATTGAATTAATTCGGAAGAGCATTGCCGAATCTGTGATACCGAACCCGGTGCCGATTCAATCAATTGTGAATGCAGGGTTTGGATGGAATCCACAATCAGGATATCCGGATCCTGACTTTTAATCTGCTGAAATATTTCTTGGGTGGAGGTAGCGGTAAGCAGATAACATTCTTCATTGCGAATCCCAATTCTGCGAGCACGCATTTGTACCTGCTGCTCACTTTCCTCACCACTTACATAAAGCACCTTACTGGAAATCCCCAGCGCCATTTGCAAAAGAAGAGTACTCTTGCCAATTCCGGGCTCCCCTCCAACCAGGGTAACGGAACCTTCAACGATACCACCGCCTAAAACCCGGTCTAATTCGGGATCGGCGCTGCTAAAACGCTCCGATCGATCGGGGATAAAATCCTTTACCGCTCGAACCTTGGATTTGCCCGTAGCCGGAGATTTATTTTCACTATGCCAGGCCTTTTCTTTGGAAGAAGATTCAATGAGTTCTTCAACAATGGTATTCCACTCCCCGCAACGAGAGCACTGGCCCATCCATTTGGAAAAATGGGAGCCGCAATTCTGACAAGTATACTCAGTTTTTACCTTGGCCATTAAAGGTCTAAGATACGAGCTTTCAGCTCTGCATTCAGAGCCGGACCATTAGTTCCTTCGAAGGCAAATTTGGCACCGCTAAAACCAGCCATGCATTCTTCGATAGACTCATATAAAACAATACCATCCACTACCTGAAGATTAGCAATGCGAAAAATGGTATCATCGGTACTGGCTTTAGGTAAGGCCACCACCAGCTTGTCTACCAAGCTTAGATAATCAAGAAGCTTATGCAAATTGCTTGAGTTAAATTCCCAGTTGGCATAGAAAAGTACCAGGGTTTCTTCACCGTAAACCCGCCATGCATTGGCCTGATGGTTCATATCAGTTACCGACTTTTTCTTATTGCGTAGGGCTTCTCTTAAATTCATGCTTTGGATTTTTTTAATATTCTGCGGGCACGATACACCATGGGTAAGGCACTAAATCCGGCAATGAGGGTCATTACCAATTGACCGCTATGCACCAGGGTTGCAAAGGTAAGTCCATCCGCCTGATCTACTCCTAAGACACTAAGGGCGAGTTGAACCAGATAATGGTAGGAGCCAATTCCCCCGGGAGTAGGCACTACCATTCCCATTCCTCCGGCTACCATTACGAAGAGTCCATTACTCAGGTTGATATCCTCAGTAGCAGGAAGAGCAAACATCACTACATAGATCATTAAGAAATACATAGACCAAATAAAAAGGGTATGCCCAAAAAAGGCCCATTTGTTTTTCACCTTAGAAAGTGACTTAAAGCCTTCTTTAAATCCTTGCCATAGCTCACGCACCTTGGCAAAGAGGGGATGTCTCTGGATGCGCTTTCGGAAAATAAAAAAGAGAATAAGGAACACTAAGAACCCTGCTCCTAAGATCATTTTCAAATCTGGACCCTGGCCATCTGCTCCATCAGCTCCAGCGAAAGCTTGATCAAAGAAACTTTGCAGGTTACCTAATTGGGTAATAAAGGCTAATGATATTAGGCAAAGAAGTAATATTCCATCGATAACCCGCTCCAAAACGACAGTTCCAAAAAGGCGCTCCAGAGGAATATCATCAGTTTCCTTTAAAGAGGTGCATCGCATAACCTCACCGGCACGGGGCACCAGAGCATTGGCAAAATATCCGATGGAAATAGCATTGATCGCATTCCATGCTTTGGCCTTTTTTCCTAGGGGTTCGAGCAGGAGGTTCCAGCGCAATCCTCGACTGATAAAAGCAGCATATCCCATTAACATGGAAAGGAAGACGTAGCGATAATCGGCCTTGCGGAAATCTTCCAACATCTTAGACCAATCCGCCTTATTAAAAGCGAGATAGAGAAAAAACCCGGCGATAGCGGTAAAGAGCAGATATTTCAGGATGTCCTTAAACTTGGCTTTCAAAAGATCAGTTTAACAGGTTGGTTTCTTCATTAGGAAAGATGATCGTGGGCTGAAATCTTTTCGCTTCTTCAAAGTCCATTTGGGCATAAGCGATAATAATAACGATATCCCCTCTTTGCACCTTTCGGGCAGCAGGACCGTTCATGGTAATCTCACCTTGACCCCGTGCTCCTTTAATCACATAAGTATCCAGGCGCTCGCCATTGTTTACATTCACAATGCTCACCTTTTCCCCTGCAATTAATCCGGCCGCATCCATTAAATCTTCGTCAATGGTAATGCTACCTATATAGTTTAGATCCGCTCCGGTAACTTTTACCCGATGAATCTTCGATTTTAATACCTCGATTAACATGCCGCAAAAGTAATTCAAAGGCCCTGATTATGGAAGGGGCTAATAGCCTTGGGCAATCAATATAAAGTAGTATTATCTATCAGGCGTACCCCTTCGCAATAAGCGGCCATAAATATGCGTACTTCCTTATGTTCAGCCCAAGTCTCCACCAGTTTCATACTATGAGCATCTGCCAGTTCAATGTACTCAAGTTCCAAATTACTATCAGCAAAATGTGCTCGAATGGTGTTTTTCAGGCTCTCTGGGCTGTAATCCTGATAATGATCTGCCGCCCATTTCATTTCGCGGTAAATAATGCCAGACTCTTCCATTCCTTGTGGACTTAAGCGGAAATTCCGACTACTCATCGCTAAGCCACTGGGGAAACGAGCGGTATCACAACCTATTACCTCAATGGGCATATTAAAGATGCGTGCCACATGCTTTACAACTAAAACCTGTTGATAGTCTTTATTGCCAAAATAGGCCCGATCGGGCTTAATCATTTCAAACAAACGCTTCACTACCGTAGCTACGCCTGCAAAATGTCCGGGGCGAAACTCTCCTTCCATCCCCTGATCCAGACCAGCTAAATCAATAGCTTCGGGTTCTACCTCATTGCCATACATCTCCTCCACTGAAGGCATAAAAACCGCAGTAGCACCTTCGGCTTCTAAAAGAGCGAGATCTTCATCGGTTCGACGAGGATATTTCTCTAAATCTTCGGGATTATTAAACTGAGTGGGATTGACAAAAATACTTACGATGCTGGCAGCGTTTTCCTGATTAGCACGTCTTAATAAAGTAAGATGGCCCTCGTGCAAAGCACCCATAGTTGCCACAAATCCAAGTGAGTGGCCTTTCGATTTGTTTTGCTGTTGAAAAACCGACAGCTCGGATACACTGTGAAACACTTGCATTTTCAAGGCATTGCAGCGGGTAAAGCTATTATTATAAATTGAGTTATTCACAAAAAAGCTATATTTTTGCAAACCTTTTCAATTTGTAGATTAAACACGGATCATGGATAGTAAGCGCATTCTGTATGTAAGTCAGGAGATTCACCCCTACCTCCCCGAAAATGAAATTTCCAAACCTTCTTTGGAAATGCCTCGAAAGATGAATGAAAGCGGGCACCAGGTACGGGTTTTCATGCCCCGTTATGGATTAATAAACGAACGTCGTCATCAATTGCATGAAGTGATTCGTTTAAGCGGTATCAATATTATTGTAAACGACGAAGATCAGCCCTTGATCATCAAGGTAGCCTCAGTGCCTCAAGCGCGTATGCAGGTTTACTTTATCGATAATGATGAGTTCTTTAAGCGTAAGGCCATCTTCTATAATGAGGATGAAGAATTCCACGAAGACAATGACAAACGTGCCATCTTCTTTTGCCGCGGAGTTATTGAAACTGTTAAGAAATTGGGCTGGAGCCCGGATATCATTCACTGTCATGGATGGATGGCCAGCTTCCTACCCTTATACTTGAAAAAGTTCCACCACGATGATCCGATGTTCTCCGATAGCAAAACTGTACTTTCAGTATATGGTGCTACCGAAGAGAACCTAAGCAAAAGCTTACCTGATTACTTGCGTTTTGACGGATTGAGCGATGATGAAGTTGCACCTTTCGCAGATGCCAACATCAGCAGTGTTTACAGAGCCAATATGGCCTACTGTGATGGTGTTGCCCTTTCGGGAAGTAAATTAACCGACGAAATGAAAGATTATGTGAGTAAGAACGTTAGCTCCATGATCGACCTAACTGAATCGGAAGATCCGAATTCAGAAATTGCCAAGCTCTATGAGCAGGTAATTGTAGAGGAAGAGTCTCTAGCTTAAATTCTTTTAGAATTAAATATATGACCTTAAGCACTGTAAAGCGAGCCATCTTAGCCATGGCTCCTTTGTTTTTTATAGCCGCCTGTGAAAAGCCTACCGACGATCTAGGTTTTCAACAAATTATCGGAGGAAATACCGAGGCCGATTCCATGCATATCAACCTGGTATCCTGGACCGCACCGGTAGATAGCATTGTCGTTGCCCTCGACTACAGCACTCAAGTTACACTGGGTGGTTATAATTCAGTTCGCTTATTAGGGCACAGTCAAAGCAATTATTTCGGGATTGAGAAAGCGCGCATCCTTAGCCAAATGATCCCTAATGAATTGAATGTTGACTTTGGTAGCAATCCCATTGTAGATTCCGTTAATCTTTACCTGCGTTTAACCGAAGCTTATGGCGACACCACCAACTCAATGGATTTTGCAGTTTATGAATTAAGTCAGGCCTTTGAGGAAGATAGCATTTACTACAGTAATTACCAGCCAACTCTAGGCAATGAAATTGGTCGTTTAAATGGCTATCAACCGCGAGCTAAAACTAATACTCAATTTGAAGGTGAACTGGCTCCTGCTTTGCTGCGTATCCCTATGGATGTCGCTTATTTCCAAAGTCAATTTGCAGATGTAGCTAATGGCTCCGCCGACGAGTTCAGCAGCTTCGCTAAATTCCTTGAATACTTTAAAGGGGTGCAAATTGAAGCTGAAAGCGGAAGTTGCATTCTTCACACCAATTTAGCCAGCGCCTACACGGGCTTACGGATCTACTACCACAATGATGAGGATACCAGCTATGCTGAATTGAACTTTGATCAAGACAAATCCCTTAAGCCTATCAATTTTAGCACTTTTGAGCAGGACTATAGTGGCTCACCTTTGGAAAGCCTGGCTCAAGACTCTGTAAATGGTGAAACGGAAACTTATGTGCAAGCCATGGCCGGCGTTTGCACAGCCTTACGCTTTGATCCACGTAAAATAGACAGCCTTGTAAATGAAGGGCTGGTAATCAATAAAGCGGAAGTAGAAATTTATACTGCTCAAGGAATTACGGAGCCGGTACCTCCTAGTCCGAGAATGGAACTTAGACTATTGGAAGGCAAAAGCTTAGGTGATCGCATTATCGATTTCCAGACCGATGGCGGTGGTGGCGGTACATTAAGCCGAGGTGTCCTGCGTAATAACAAATACGTAATCGACCTTAGCCGGCACCTTTTTGGGGTCCTCAATAGCAAAGAAAACCCTACTTTAGCCCTCGTTCCGACCACCCGCACAACTGCGGCAAATCGGACCATTTTGAGGGGAGGATCCGGGCTCTCAGAAAGAGCCACGGTAATTGTTTATTACACTAAACCTTAAAAAGGAAAACTATGTGTGGAATTGTTGGTTACCTGGGCAACAAGAATGCCGTACCAGTAATAGTTAACGGTCTGCGTAGATTAGAATACCGCGGATATGACAGTGCCGGCATCGCCGTTTTAAACGGAAAATTAAGCCTGGTTAAATGCAAAGGCAAGGTTTCGGATCTCGAAGCCAAAATGAATAACAGCATTGAGGAAGCCAGCATTGGAATTGGTCATACCCGCTGGGCCACCCACGGTGAACCCAACGATACCAATGCGCACCCTCACACTTCCAATAGCGGAGATTTAGTTCTGATCCACAACGGAATTATTGAGAACTACTCTTCCATTAAAAAAGCCCTAACCCAAAGAGGATACGTTTTTCATTCGGACACCGATACGGAGGTATTGGTAAACCTGATCGAAGACGTTATGAAGAGCGAAGGTGTACACTTAGCGAAAGCGGTACGCATTGCTCTAAATCAGGTAATCGGGGCTTATGCCATTGCCGTGATTGATCAGAACAATAGTGATCAAATTGTAGTGGCTAAAAAAGGTAGTCCTCTGGTTGTAGGAGTTGGAGAAGGCGAATATTTTATCGCCAGTGATGCTACTCCTTTCCTTGAGTTTACAAAAAAGGCCATTTATCTGGAAGATGATGAAATGGCTATCATCAATCGCGGACAGGAAATCGAAGTACTTTCTATTCCCGACAATCGTACGATTGATCCTTATGTACATCAGTTAGAAATGGATTTAGCCTCAATTGAAAAAGGGGGTTATGATCATTTCATGCTGAAAGAAATTTATGAGCAACCTAAATCTATTGGAGACACCTTACGCGGACGCTTATTGCCCGAACAAGGTCTAATCCAAATGGATGGTGTTTACCAATTCCAGGAAAAATTGGTTAATGCCCAACGCATCATCATTATCGGCTGTGGTACCTCCTGGCACGCCGGTTTAGTTGCCGAATACATTTTTGAAGAATTAGCTCGCATTCCGGTTGAGGTAGAATACGCCTCAGAATTCCGTTATCGGAATCCGGTTATTACCGAGAGAGACGTAGTGATCGCTATCAGCCAATCCGGAGAAACTGCCGATACCCTGGCAGCAATTAAATTGGCCAAAGAGCGCGGCGCCACCATTTTTGGAATTTGTAATGTGGTAGGTTCCAGCATTGCGCGTGAAACTCATGCCGGTGCTTACACCCACGCTGGACCCGAAATTGGAGTTGCTTCTACCAAAGCCTTTACTGCACAAGTAGCCGTATTAAACTTGATCGCCATTAAACTGGCGCACAAGAAAGGCTTATTAAAAGAGAGCTATTACCACCGTTTATTGAACGAATTGAATGAGATCCCTCGCAAGATTGAAGATATGCTGAAAAGCGATGCTCAATCTCGTTATATCGCGGAACTCTATAAAGACGCCCCTAACTTCTTGTACTTGGGTCGTGGATACAATTTCCCTGTTGCCCTCGAAGGCGCCTTGAAATTAAAAGAGATCAGCTACATCCACGCAGAAGGCTATCCTGCTGCGGAAATGAAGCACGGTCCCATCGCCTTGATCGACGAGAACATGCCGGTGGTGGTAATTGCTCCTAAAAGCGGACAGTACGATAAAATCGTATCCAATATCCAGGAGGTTAAGGCCCGTGAAGGAAAAGTGATTGCCATTGTGAACGATGGTGACAGTGAGATCGCTAAAATGGCGGATCACGTGATCGAGGTAAAAGATACCATGGAAGTATTCTCTCCTCTATTAACTACTATTCCACTGCAATTACTTTCTTACCACATTGCCGTTATGCGCGGATGTAATGTGGATCAACCGCGTAACCTGGCCAAGTCGGTTACCGTAGAATAAGAACTGTATTGCCAAAGCATAAAAAAAGGCCTCTGATTTCTCAGAGGCCTTTTTTATTGATCCTATTATTCGTCGCGAAGGATCCTTGCAGGGTTAGTACGAGCCAATCGAATGACATGATAAGACATGGCGATTAAAGTAACCAGAGCAATCAGCAGCAAGGCTAAAACAAAACTCAGCCAGGGCATCGCAATTCGATAGGAAAATTCTTCGAGCCAGGAGGAGATACCCCATCCCGCCAAGGGGATACTAATAAGGGCTGCTACTCCAATTAAAAGCATAAATTCTTTGGCCAGGAGCATTCCCAAATCCTTGAGTTCTGCCCCTAATATTTTACGCACGCTAAACTCCTTGAGACGTTGTTCTACAGTATAAGAAGTCAAGGCAAAGAGTCCCAATCCGGCAATCATAATACTGATAAAAGCAAAATAGCCGAAGATTTTCAAGAGGGTCTTTTCGCGCTCATATTGGCTTTGGATTCGCTCATCCAGGAAAGTATACTCGAGGGGATGATTACCCGCAAAATTGCTCCATTCCTCTTCCAATATTGTAAGGCCGGAACGCACTTGCCCGCCTGACAGTTTCATACTAAAGAGTAAGCTAAAATTAGGTCGGAATAAGATTACCAAAGACTCCATAGGGTTATGCAAAGAAGCAAAGTGGAAATCCTTGATTACACCCACAACCTCGCCATCATTAGTAGCCTGACCGTTTCCTTGTAGACCCCACTGAATACGTTTACCTAGTGGCTCGTCCCAGCCAAAACTTTCGGCCGCCGTTTCATTGATGATGAAGGCTTGTTGCACATCACTTTGAATGTCGTTAGAGAAAAGTCGGCCCTG
This sequence comes from Croceimicrobium sp., assembly GCF_965228705.1. Taxonomy (GTDB): domain Bacteria; phylum Bacteroidota; class Bacteroidia; order Flavobacteriales; family Schleiferiaceae; genus Croceimicrobium. Next base: position 3,120,253 of record NZ_OZ245832.1, on the reverse strand, counting down.
CACTAATTCCAAGCCCAATATTTCAAAAAAGTCCTCATCTGCAGCAATAAACTTGATGCTCTTATCCAGCATCTCAGCGTTCTGCTCAATGCGGAACATCAGCTCACCTACATTGGTGCCGGGAATGGCCTGTGAACCACTTACCCCTTCAAATTCGCTATGCGCCAAGAGGCGATCTTTAAAGGAATCCAAATGATTAAAGACGGCTGTATCCTGGGGAATATTAAGCACTACAATCTGATCTTGCTCAAAGCCCAAATCTTTATCCTGCAAATAGCGCATCTGACTTTGAATAGCCAGGGTACCGATGATCATCAAGATGGAAAATGCCAATTGTACCACCATGAGGATGCGTCGCAAATTTCCATAGCGACCTATCTTAGGTAAACTACCTCTTAAAATTCGAGAACTCTGGAATTTGCTTAATACTAAGGCCGGATACAATCCCGCCATAAGTGCGGTAATCAATAAAATGCCGAGAAGGGTTAGCAACATGCGCCAATCAAAGAGATCCGCGAAAGCAAAGCTCTTGTCGGTAGTGGTATTGAAGGTACTAAGCAATACCTCAACCAAACCAAGACCAATAATCATCGCTAAAAGCACCACTAAAAAGCTCTCCCCCAAAAACTGATTTCGCAATTGATTTTGTCCCGCTCCCAAAGCCTTCCGCACGCCAACTTCCTTGGCTCTTTTTACCGATTGACTTAAAGCCAAATTCACAAAATTGATGGTTGCGATAACCAGGATGAACAAGGCTAATAATCCGAAAATGTACAGATAGGACCGATTTCCCTTGGGTGTATCGTATTCACGACTATTATCGAAATGCAATCCCTCTAAAGGCTGCAGTTTAAAGTCGGCCGTGCTCCCAGAGCCAAAAGTGGCCACAAAGGGTTTAATAATGCGTTCGGTGAAATCCGCTAACTGGGTCTCAAAATCCAAATCAGCGACCGGCTGATCAAAAACCAGGTAAGTCTGACAAACCAAGCGGAACCAATCTCCATTTAAAGCTTGCTGGGCCTGAGGTGGTAGTGTGCTTAAGGAAGTGAAAGCCTGATAATCAATATCACTGGGCTTGTCCCCATTTTCCACCACACCGTTAACGGTAAACTGGCTAGTGCCGATGAATAATTGCTTGCCCATAGCCTCCTTAGGCGAACCAAAGAACTTGGTAGCCAGGTCTTCATTTAGAACCACCATACTTGGACCAGCCAAAGCTGTTTTAGGGTCACCCTGAAGTAATTTAAAATCAAAGATTTCGAAAATCGTGCTATCCGTTCGCAGGAAACGATCCTCCCGAAAGATCTGATCTTCCACCTTAATGGTAAGCATCCCGCCCATTTGCATGATACGTACATAATTCTGTACTTCAGGATAATCACTCACAAACTGCGGCCCTACCGGCAAACTGGTAAGCGCTGCCTTAATTTCGCCACTATGATCGATACGTTCTACGATACGGGCAATGCGATCCTTTTTGGTGTGAAACTGATCATAGCTCAATTCATCCTGGATGTAAAGTGCAATGAGAATGGCACTGGCTACCCCCACCGAAAGTCCAAGCACGCTAATGATGCTATTGGCCTTTCCGGCAAGCAGGTGGCGCCAGCTTACTTTTAAGTAATTGCGAAACATCATGACTGTACTTCTTCTAAGCGGTTTTGGTTTTCGCCGATTACCTTACCATCAAATAAGCGAATGCTCCGCTGGGAGTAAGCAGCATCGTGTGCAGAGTGAGTAACCATTACGATAGTGGTGCCACTGCGATTTAAATCGCTGAGGAGGTTCATTACTTCATCGCCGTGAACACTATCCAGATTACCAGTGGGCTCATCAGCGAATATTACTGAAGGCTCACCAACCGTTGCCCTGGCAACAGCCACCCTTTGCTGCTGACCCCCGCTGAGCTGTTGCGGATAATGGGTTGCGCGGTGATCAATACCCATTCGCTCTAAAATCTTTTGCACTTGTGCCTTTCGCTCTGCCGCCGAACGTCCTTGATAAAGCAAGGGCAGTTCTACATTTTCAAAAACAGAGAGCTCATCAATCAGGTTAAAGCTTTGGAATACGAAGCCTACTTTCTCTTTACGCAGGCGAGCCCTTTGCTGCTCCTTCATTTTGGCGATATTTTGCCCCTCGAAAAAGTAATCTCCCGCACTAGGCTGATCCAGCATTCCCAGAATATTCAATAAGGTAGATTTACCACATCCTGAAGGGCCCATAATGGAAATAAACTCACCTTTCTTGATTTCAAGATCTACCGAATTCAAGGCCATGGTTTCCATTAGGTCAGTGCGATAGCGCATTTCCAGACCAACGGTCTTAATAATTACATCATTCATGTTCTGCTGATTTTAATCGCAATTGCTCGTATTCCTTAAAACTTTCGTAGCTGGAGCTGATGATTTGCTCTCCGGGCTCCAATCCAGAGATTACTTCTATATAATCAGGGTTCTGTCTACCTAATTCAACTGCTCGCTTATAGGCCTGATCTCCCTTATCATTCAACACAAAAACCCAATTTCCCCCTGTACTGCTAAAGAATGCACCACGGGGCACCAATACGGCATTAGCACTGGCGCTTAAAGCGAGTCGAAGATTCAAACCTTGTCCACTTCGTAATTGAGCCGGTATGGTATCCTGATACTCGAAATCCACCACGAATTGATTGTTGCTAACCTGAGGGTATACCTTGCTTACAGTCAGTTCCCAACGGTAATTATTGAGCTCATAAAAGGCTTTCTGGCCGACTTCCACACGGGAGAGGTAATGCTCATCGATATTGGCTCTGAGGATATAAGTATCCAGATCTTCAATCCGTCCGATATTCTCTCCCCGGTTAATGCTTTGTCCAATCTCAGGTATAAAGGTGGTTAACTGCCCATCAATGGGCGCTTTTACTACCAGGTTTTCTAAATTTTTACGGATGGCATTCAGATTGCGTTCCATCATCTCAATGGATCGGTCCAGGGCTTCTAATTGCCTTGCTCGGTAATGTCGGTTGGTTTGAAAGTTATCTTCCAACAATTCCCGTTTTTCGACCAAATAGCGAAAACGTGCTTCGGAGTCCAAAAACTCCTGACTGGCAATTACGCTATCCTTAAAAAGGAGGGTATCGATCGCATATTGACGGGCCATGGCCTCTTGTTCGAAGCGTAGGTCCAAAACCTGCTCCTGCAATTGTCTTTCATTGAGTTCCAGTTGCATACGGGTATTGCGAAGATTATTGATCTGTTCCACAATTTGCGTTTCCCGATTCATGAAATCCAACATCAAGGTGGTATTTGCCAGTCGTAGCAAGGGCTGCCCGGCTTTTACCGCCTGACCGGCCTCCACAAAGATTTCTTGCACGGTTCCCCCCTCCACGGCATCTAAAGAAAAGGATACTTCTGGCTCCACTCGGGCTTGAAAAGAAATTACATCCTCAAACAAAGTGGCTTCTACCCGGGCTAAGAGCACGCGGTCCTTCGAAAGTTCATACACCCGTTCCCCCTGCATTAGGAATACCAGGAGGCTAATGAAAACCAAACTGGTGATTAGCCACCAGCGATACTTTTTCCAAAATCCCGGACGTTCCTCCGGACTAATCATTCGATCCAAAACCTGAATTTCTGAACCCTTAAAGCCAAGGCCTGTGCCAAGCGAAAACCTATGCTGATTTTCAACAACTTACAAAACCGAAGGCCTAAACAAATCTTAAAAGTGTTCCAAAATAGAACACAGACCTGTTCGATTTCGAGACATGAACTAAATTCACCTCATGAAAAGTGCCGCCCGAATTTTAATTATTGATGATGATGCTGATTTACGAGAATCGCTGGCTCTTTATCTGAAAATCCATTTCAATAAGGTCTCGGTTTTAGGAGATCCACGTAAGGTGCATCAAGCGCTGAATGAAGATGAATACGATTTAATTCTGCTGGACATGAACTTTCAGGCCGGTCGCAATGATGGTCAGGAAGGTTTATACTGGCTCAAGCATATCCGGGAATTAAGACCGGAAATAATGGTCTTGTTGATTACTGCTTACGGTGATATTGATCTGGCTATCGAAGCTTTAAAAAGTGGGGCCTCTGACTTTATTCTAAAACCCTGGCAAAACCAGAAATTACTGGCCGCCTTGCTTCGGGCTTACGAACTGAAAAGCACCAAGGGTAAATTAAAGCAGTTTCAAGAACAGCAGGGTAAAAGCGGTAATGAACTGATTCAATTATTAGAAGACAGTGCTCGCAGCGCTTCTAGCATTGCCTTGTTGCAACAAGCGCGACGGGTTGCAGAAACTGATGCTCAGGTTTTAATTCGGGGCGAAAATGGCACCGGTAAAAGTCAATTAGCGCGTTACCTGCATTTAAATAGCTTGCGAAAGGATGAGCCTTTTGTAAGTGTGGATCTGGGTGCCATTCCTGAAAATCTTTTTGAGGCAGAACTCTTTGGTGTGAAAAAAGGAGCCTTTACCGACGCTCGAGAAGATCGCAGCGGCTTGGTACAACAAGCAGAAGGAGGGACACTCTTTTTAGATGAAATTGGTAATTGCTCTTTGCTCCATCAACAAAAGCTATTACGCTTAATTCAGGATCAAAGCTATCAAACTGTTGGCTCGCCTGAACTGCGCCACTGTAATGTTCGCATTATTGCCGCCAGCAACAGTGATCTCGAAAAGGCGGTTAGCAATGGACTATTCCGAGAGGATCTATACTACCGCATCAATACAATAGAGCTTAGAATTGAGGCCCTTCGTAATCGCAAAGAAGATTTAGAGGTCCTTATTGATCATTATCTGGAACAACACAATCGTAAATACGGACGACAATTAGTTTTGGCACCAGAGCACAGGGCCCAGCTTATGGCCTACCATTGGCCCGGTAACATCAGAGAATTATCACACAGTCTGGAAAGAGCAGTGATCTTAAAAGAAGGACAATTTGATCTTGACACATCTTCTCGAAGTGGTCCCAATAATTCGGTTCGGGTCGAAGAATCCCTATCCTTGAACCTCGAAGAATTAGAAGCTCGACATATTCACCAGGTCTTAGCCTACTATCAAGGCAATATCTCTAAAACCGCTCAGCATTTAGGAGTTAATCGAAACACCCTTTACCGCAAGCTTGATAAATACCGGATTCAACATGAGGTTTAGAGGCACATTAATTCCGCTTTTAAGTCAACTGCTACTTAGCTTGCTTTTCGCCTGGTTGCTTTTGGTACAGCACTTGTGGATCTTTTCTGCCCTTATGGCGATGCTGTGGATTCTCAATGCTTATTGGCTAAACCAAAAGTTGCGTAGTACGGAAAGAGAGCTGCAAAACGCCTTGCGTAATAGTGAAGTGGGTGACTATAATTTTTACTGGCCAGAACAGAAGAGTGGCGGTAGCCGACGAGAATTATACCGGCTCTTAAACCTATGGCTGGGTCAACTCAGGCAGTACAAATCTCAAAAACAGAGTCAAACTGAATTGCTCACTGATATCTTACGGCAACTACCCTTTCATCTTATTTTATTGGAAGCAGATGGATCGCTGCGAAACCTGAAGCCAGAGGTTGACTCCCTTCCGGGGATGCGGCATCATATGTCGGCGGAGGATTGGCCCCAGGTATTCCCCTATCTTAAGACGCTCCTCGAATCGTCAAATGAAAATTCGCACCTGGTACAGCTCCGTTATGACGGTGAAAAGCAAAACTGGCTCATTCAAAAAGTGCCGGTTATTCGAGAAGGCCACGAATTAAAACTCTTGGTTTTAAGCAATCAGCAAAAGCATTTCGAAGAGCAGGAGAATGAAACTTTGGAAAAAATCCTGCATGTGCTCACCCATGAAATTATGAATTCAGTGAGCCCGATTAATTCACTAGCGGATACCCTGGGACATCATTTACAAATTGAGGCCAATAGTGCTGGTAACTACGAATTGAAAGAAGAGCAATTTCAAGACTTACAAAGCACGGCCAGTATTATTAAACGCCGTAGTGAAGGGCTGATGAGTTTTGTAGAACGCTATGCCCGCTTTGCGCGCTTACCACGATTGCAAAAAAGTGAAATTCACTGGACCACTTTTCTGGAAGAAATCAGGAAGCTTGCAAGCTCAGAACTGAATGAAGCTAGTATTGAACTTCGAATCATTCAAGGGCAGCGGAGTTTATATGCTGATCACGATTTGATGAGTCAGGTGCTCTTAAACCTGATTCGCAATGCCATGGAAAGCATGCTTCAAAATGGGAGTAATAAACTAACTTTAGAATTAGATCAAGGAGACGGTTACCATTATTTAAAGGTGCTCGACAGTGGACCAGCAATAGAAGAAAGCATGCAAGATCAAATATTTCTTCCTTTTTTCAGCACGAAGAAAAGGGGTTCAGGAATTGGTTTGAGTCTTTCCCGCAAGATTATTATGGCGCATGGCGGTAGACTTTATCTACAGCAAAAGCAGGGCTACAAAGCCTTCTGTATTGACTTGCCATACTAAAAAAAACGCCCGACCTTAAAAGGCCGGGCGCTATAAACATTATAAACTCCTTATAATTTGATCGCCAATCGCGCCATAAGGCGAGGCATCCAAGCATAGGAAGCAAGGTTGTCCTCCAACTCTGCTTCTTCCTCTGAGGTGTTTTCTAACATGCCACTGGCATCGATATCTACACTAGGACCACCAGCATAATATGTACCTATTTCAATGCCGAAGCCCACGCGTTTCTTAGGAACTGCGCGACCAAAGCCAAAGCCCATATAGGGAGCAATGCCAGTCCAGCTTACGGTAAGATCGATATCACCGATTTCTTCATTATCAATCACTAAGTCCCCGTAACCGATGTCATCATTTAACAAGATCAGTGTATTTACACCAACATTGTTTAAATAACCTAAACCCGCAACCAATTTAAAGGAAGACTGAGTAGAAGGCTGATATTCGAGCATCAAATCGAATACAGTCGAAGTAAGATTGGCATTCACATTTACCGACTGACCCGAAATATCCATATCCGTATTAAAGTCATTGAAGGTAAAAGCTAAAAACCCGGCTCTTAAATTCAAGTTACGGTTCAAATTATAGGCATATTCCAAACCAAAGCCGGGCAAGCCGCCGCTGAGGGCAATGGCATGGCGATTTTGCCATAAAGGATACAATTCGTCTGTTGCAGGTTCTTTAGCAGCAGTAGAATCTTGTGCAATTGCTGGGGCCATAAAAACCAGACCCAATACAATACTTAAAATTGACTTTCTCATTTCGTTTATTGGTCTTGGTTCAAATTAAAGTCCTAAAGAATTACATGCACGGTCTGGCATGATTACATCATAAATACGACCATCAACAACCTGTACATTCATGGTGTCTTTTTGCACATCATTAAAGCGCGCCTGGAAATCGTAAAACTCATTCTTCTCCAAAGCTGGAAAAGTAGCATAAGTAGTAGATAAGTTTTCGTTGGTAAAGGTGTACAGGTGTGCAAATGGTGCACCTGAATTATGCTTACGATAGTACATTTTCACACCAGCAGGAGGAGAAACCAAGGTATTGCTGGAACCACAGTATAAACGATAACCAATAGAGACAGGCTGATTCTTTGGAACCATTTTTAACACCCGGTATTCAAATTTACCATAGGTATAAGTTTCGGTACTAAAGTTAAAAGCGGAAGATGAAATTCCAGATTGAGGCTGGAAAACGGGAACATCCTGTGCATAAGACGCATAACGTTTTGCGCGATTTCTTCTGAAATCGGGTCCAAAATTTCCTCTTAAATTCACATGGCGACGTCTAACTTTTCCTGATCTGGAAGTCTTCTCATAAGTAGCGCGAATTGAACCGCTAATTGAACCGGAATTAGCGGAAACACCAGGAGTATAATAGGCTCCTACTCCCAGGTAATACTTTACTGGCTTGAATTTTTTTCTACTTTTTCTACGATAGTAACTTAAATGCTCCAGGGTAGGTTCAAAGTACAGTTCAGATGTAACAGGATCTTTCTTCACTACATAAGAACGATCATCTTCAACCCAAGCGTTATCTCCTTCCGAAAGGCTCAATAAGCTTACGGAATCACCTTCTTGATAAGCACGATTAAACTCCTCATTAGTTGCATCAGGATCGATTGGAATACGGGCCGCTACTCCACCGGTGGTCTTGCCTCCAGAGAAAGCGCGTACTGGGGTCCCGTCAAGATCCATATTGATATCGAAGGTTCCCGCGTGGTCCAATAATAAGGTGTCGATAGTTCCATCTTCATTTTGCACTATCTGGATTAAACCAGTACCATTCGGGAATGCAGCTTGTGCGGCTTCACTAGTGTCTGAAAGACTTAAGATGTTCACATTTAATCCGGTACCACCTCTTTTACCAACAATCTCATTACCGTCGGCATCCAGAAACTTCACATCAGTAGGAACGGTCAGCTTAATTTTAGCCAAACTATCTGCTGAACCGGCATTTACTACTAAGGGCTGTGCTAATTGATTGGTATTTGGATCGATACTACCATTGGCAGAGGTGTTACCAATAGAACTTGGCAAGTTCCCTAAGTTCAACATGCGGGCATTGTCCGCAATGTAATAGTCCTCTTCCGCAATGCTAAAAGACAATTCTGTTTTCTTATAGCCATTCGCTTCGAAGCTAACCTTAAAGTCCAGTGGATTGCTTGGTGTAGGCTCAGCTTCCTTGCTTACCATCAACTGCAAGGTTCCGAAGTTTACTTTAAAGTTCTTGGTACCGTCAATATTGTAAATCGCATCGGCATCAGGGCCTGATAAGCTTACGTTTACGGTTCCATTGATTGGAGTTTCAGGATCGGTAAGATCTTCTACATCGATTTCCACTACATACTTATAGAATGTAGGGCTGATGTGTACTTGAAAATCATCCAGAATGTCATCTGTAGGAGTACAGGCCACCGAGATCAAGCCCAAGGCCATTAGCGAAAGAATAGACTTCTTCATCTAGAGAGTGGGGGTTAAATAATAATTGGTCTTAATTCAGACAAGTACTTTTATGAACTTGCTAAAGTGCCTGCAAATTAGCAAGAAACCCAATTGGCCGAATGAGGACATGGCTCACTAGCTTGAATATTGTCTAAATAGTATTTAAATGCGTGGTTTTCAGTGACAAAAAAAAGCCCGGTCCATCGGAACCGGGCTTTAATCTAAAAATATTTAAAGCTTAGAGCTTGATGGCCAAACGCGCCATAACGCGTGGCATCCAAGCATAAGAAGATAAATTATCCTCTAATTCAGCTTCTTCTTCAGAAGTGTTCTCCAACATTCCGCTGGCATCGATATCAACACTGGGACCACCGGCATAGTAAGTACCCACTTCAATACCAAAACCTACACGTTTCTTAGGAATGGCCCGACCGAAGCCAAAGCCCATATAAGGAGCTACGCCTGTCCAAGAAACGGTAAGGTCGATATCACCAATCTCTTCATTATCGATTACCAAATCACCATAGCCGATATCATCATTAAGAAGAATCAAGGTATTAACGCCAACATTGTTTAGGTAACCTAAACCGGCTACCAGTTTAAATGAGGAACGGGTAGATGGCTGATACTCGAGCATAATGTCGAATACAGTAGAAGTAAGATTGGCATTCACATTTACAGACTGACCGGAAATATCCATGTCGGTATTGTAATCATTAAAGGTGAAGGCCAAGAAGCCCGCACGCAGGTTTAAGCTGCGATTGAGGTTATAGGCATATTCCAATCCAAATCCGGGTAAGCCAGCACTGATTGCGATGGCGTGGCGATTTTGCCACATTGGATAGAGATCCTCGGTAGAACTTGCTTTAGAAGCTGTAGTGTCAGTACTAGCTTCTTGAGCCACTGCTGGGGCCAGGAATACCAAGCCCATTACGATACTTAAAATTGACTTTTTCATTTCGCTTAATGGTGTTTGGTTGATTAAAGTCCTAAGGCATTACATGCACGATTTGGTAAAACCACATCGTAAATGCGACCATCCACAACACGTACGTTCAAGGTGTCCTTTTGAACATCATTAAAGCGAGCTTGGAAGTCATAGTATTCATTGTTTTCCAGAGCAGGGAATGTAGCATAAGTTACCCCTAAATTCTCATTGGTAAAGGTGTACAAGTGTGTAAATGGATTACCAGAATTGTGTTTACGGTAGTACATCTTAACCCCTGCAGGAGGAGAAACTAAGGTATTACTAGAGCCACAGTATAAGCGGTAACCTATTGATGGTGGTTGAACTTTAGGCTCAATTTTCAGTACGCGGAAACTATAACCGAACCAAGTTGCCGGCTCATTAGTAAGATTATACGTTGCCGTAGAGAAAGTAGTATAATCGAATACTGCTGGATTATACGGACTGGTAGTACGGAAATAACGTTTAGGGTTGGTGCGGAAGTTTGGTCCGAAATTACCACGGATGTAGAGGTAGCAAGAATAACGACGTCCCCAACGCATGTAAGAGAAGCGACCACGAATACGACCGCTCACTGCACCGGCATTCGCCTGAGTTCCTGGAGAGTAGTAGGCACCAATACCATGACGGTAATAGGTTGGACGCCACCATCTTCTTCTTCTCCATCTCCACCAAGATAAGTGATTCAAGGTAGGCTCTACGTATAATTCACCGGTACCGGGATCTTTTTTCACCAAGAAAGAACGGTCGTCGATCTCCCAGGAAGGATCGCCATCTGAAAGGCTCATCATACCAACAGAATCACCTTCTTGATAAGCACGGCTAAATTCGTCGTTCCAAGCATCAGCAGGAATTGGAATACGCGTGGCAACACCACCCGAAGTTTTACCGCCGGAGAAACCACGAACAGGAGTACCGTCGAGGTCCATATTAATTTCATAGGATCCGGTTTGATCAAGAAGAATGGTATCGATTTTACCATCGTTCATCACCAATTGCATTAAGCCAGTTCCGTTTGGATAAGCTTGCTGAGAAGCTTCACTGGTATCCGAAAGACTTAAAACATTAACATTTAAGCCGGTACCACCTCTTTTACCAACGATTTCATTGCCATCGGCATCGAGGAATTTAACATCGGTAGGAATGGTAATATTGATTTTAGCCAAGCTATCTGGTGAACCAGCTTTTACCACTAATGGTTGGGCTAATTGATTTGTGTTAGGGTCGATTCCACCATTTGCAGAGGTATTACCAATACTGTTAGGTAAGGTAGAAAGATTTAACATACGGGCTAAATCGGCCACATAATAATCCTCTTCACCAATTGCGAAAGACAAGTCTGCTTTTTTGTAACCATTAGCTTCGAAGCGAACTACAAAGTCCAGGGGGTTCCCGGGGGTAGGCTCCGCATCTTTACTAACCATTAATTGCAGGGTACCGAAGTTTACCTGATAGTTCTTCGTTCCATCAATATTGTAAATCGCATCGGCATCAGGGCCAATTACGCTTACATTGACTTTACTATTGATAGGATCTTCAGGATTCGTGAGGTCTTCGATGTCAATTTCTACCACATACTTGTAAAAAGTAGGGCTGATGTGAACCTGAAAATCGTCCAGGATGTCATCCGGTTTGGTACAAGCAAAGGTAAGGAGTACCAGTGCCAGTAGAGATAAGTACTTGTTTTTCATGATGAAGGGGTTATTCGTATAAAATTAACAATATTAAATTAAATCCCCACCGATGCGTTTTGCAAGGCTCGAGTTTTCAATTTCAAAAAACGACTATTCCTATTGAAACCACAAACCTTTGAGGTCGACCAGCCATTAAATCATCATGAAATTTCGTGAACTACAGGTTTTCTATAACCAGCTACAGGTAAGACTTCGCTGAAATCTGGTATTTCCAGCATAGTATAACTGCGAGATACCAATACAAGGAAAATCCCCCAAGGCAGTGGGATTTTCCCCCAAATAAAAAACGAGGCTTTCAAAAAGCCTCGTCCAGGTTACTGCAAATCTTGAGCAAGCTTGCAGAGTTGTACGAACTCTCGGCGGCTGCCATGCGGGTCCGGGCCCAGGTTCTGTTCAGCTAAAACAATTGCTGACTCGAGGCTACTGGTACCTGCATAGCTGCTCCGGCGAAGCAGTAAACCATATTGGAGCACCGCCGAGAGGAATGCGAAATCAGGGTTAGTACTTTCAGATAGAAGGACTGGATAAACTCTAAGTTGACTTTTTGAAGCATCAGGGTCCTTGTAGCGGATTTTAAGAAAGGCTAGCTCTTCACCAAAAGCTTCATCCTTGAGGCTTTCTTTTTGATACCTTAATTCGGATTCTTTATCCCAAACACTATCCCTAGCGGTATTCTTTAATATCAGTTCATATACCGCAGTAACAGTATGCCCCATTCCGATATCCCCCGCATCCTTTTTGTCATCATCAAAATCCTCATCAGCCAATAGGCGATTCTCATATCCTATCAACCTATATGCGGCTACTTTTTGCGGATTAAACTCAATTTGAAACTTAGTATCCTTAGCAACCACGTGAAGATTGGCTCCTAATTCAGTAGCTAGCACTTTACGTGCCTCCAGTAATCCATCGATATAAGCATAGTTACCATTGCCATGATCAGCCAGGCTTTCCATTTTTGCGTCTTGATAATTGCCAGTACCAAAACCCAGCACACTTAAGAATACACCCGATTCACGCTCCTTTTTAATTAAGTTCTTTAACTCATGATCCGAAGAAAGCCCTACATTAAAATCGCCATCAGTAGCTAGAATCACCCGATTGTTCCCCTCCTTCATGAAATTCTCCTGAGCCACCTTATAAGCCAACTGAATACCCGCTCCTCCGGCAGTTGATCCTCCCGCATATAGTCCATCAATTGCATCCACAATTTTATCCGCTTCACTAGCGGGTGTAGACTCCAGAACCAATCCAGAACTTGAAGCATAGACCACGATAGCTACTCGATCCTCGGGGTTTAAATTCTTTACCATGATTTTCATAGCATTTTGCAACAAGGGAAGCTTATCCGGAGAACTCATACTTCCGCTTACATCAATCAGAAAAACCAAATTACTGGGAGGCATTTCTTCTGCTGAAAGACTGGCTGTTTTTAGCCCTATCCGCAACAAGCGATGTTCTTCATTCCAAGTACATGGGCCTTGGTCCAGACTTACAGAGAAAACCTCATCTTCTTTGGGTTCGGGATAATCGTATTTAAAATAATTGATAAACTCTTCTAAGCGTACCGCATCCGGATGAGGCCATGAACCCGACTTCAACATTCGTCGAACATTAGCATAAGAAGCCACATCTACATCGGCCCCGAAGGTGGACAAAGGAGTACTTAATGCACTTAAGAACTTATTCTCTGGAATTTGTTTGTAATACTCGCCCTCAAACTGTTTCTGTGGCTCAGCTGAAGTACCGAGTTGAAAAGAAATTTCCTTGGCCTCTGTTTGGTCTTGCTTAGCCATGCGGGCTTCTTCAGGTGACTCAAATTGAGCCGGAGTACCACCGGTTATAACTTCGGTTTGAGCAATTGCTGCCTGAGGCAGGTTTACATTACCTCTCACCTTTACTCCATCAATAAAGTAAACAGTGCCTTCTCCTCTAGTTCCACGAACAACACTGTTACTGTTCTGGCTGACACCGGCAGCCTGACCCGCGACAGAGGTGACTTTCGCTGATTTAACTTTATCAACTAAGGGTGCTGAATAGACTAACTCTACCTCCTCCAACAATTCTGAAGAAGCTTGTAGTTTAAAATTTTGAATGGTTGGTGAGTTTGGCAGAATCTGAAGCCCCTTCAATGTAATGGTGGTAAAACCCAAAAAACTCACTTCAACAGTGTAAGTGCCTGGAGGAATTGGGTTGATATTATATATTCCATCAAAATCGGTAGCCCCTCCGATAACATAGGAACCCAAACTATCTTTAATGGAAACATTTACCAGAGGAATGGTTTCCCCAGTTGCAGCCTCGGTTACAAGCCCCCTCAAAGAGCCCGGTCTTTGTTGGGCCCAAAGCCCAATACTCATAAATAAAAACAGAACGAAAATTAAAGGAGTGTTGCTTTTCATAGCCAAGCTATTAAGGTTAAAATCCATCGGTTTCTCCGATGGCACTCCTTTCTGCAGAAAAGAAAAATGCGCGTATATCTTCTAGACGTCGCCTCCCTTTTGAGGTTGCATATTCTTGCGCTAAATTTTTAGATGTTTTGCAGGAAATTGGCCAAATCACGATGCTGTCTCAGCATAGTTCGACCTTCGCGATGGCTCATAAAGCCACATCCACGTGCTTGATTAGCCCGGGCTATACGCTCCATTAGTGCACAATGCCGGATGATTTCCTTCCAGGCAAAAAACAAGGAATGTTCAGGATCATAAATATGGGTTGGCTCACTGGCTACCCCGTTCACTTCAATCACCTTAAAATTTTGTCCCCTTAGAAGAGAATCCCAATCCTTAAATAGAATATCCAAACGACCATAATAAAAGCCGGGCATGCGATCACAAATAGTCTGAACAGCCTCCAACATGGCAGGACTAAGCCTCGCACTTACATCCCGAAATTCGGCTCCCCGACTGTGGCTACCAAATGGGACCAATACCTTTTCCTCGCCTTGCCTCAGAATCTCTCGGAAGGCTTCATATCCATATTCTTGCAACAAGCGATTGTACTGCATTCTACTACGGGGCTGATCGTCGATTAAGTCTTCCAGGCTCCTTTGCCCATCGCCCACTACTTTCAAAAAATGCTTTTCTACCACTCCGGTAACGGTACCCTGACTATCACCCGGCATACGGACATAGAAAACGCCCACTTCATTTGAATAGGGAATGTACTCTTGTAAGAGATAGGACCATTGATGCGAACTTAACTCTCGACCTAAAGTTTGCTTATCCTCAATCAGCTTTACCCCCATACCACGATAGCCCATATCCGGCTTTAGGATGAGCGGAAATTTTAACTGAGACTGACGTAGACGAAGTTCAATATGTTCTGGTGAAGCTTCCTCCTCTGGATTCCAAAGAATAGTTTGGGGATAGGAACCCAATGGCAAAGCCTTGTACATATCCATTTTAGAGGCGAGGGTCAATCCCCCATAATTAAAGCCGGGGTTCACTGCATTGAAAAAAAACAAGGTTCGATTGCGCAATGACCAAAACAACCAAATTGGAAATAAGGGGTAATAAATTAAGGCATAAGGCCAATATTCCCAATGCAAAAGGCGGTGCCCAAAGTTTCTTAGGCGTCGGATCTGTTTGTGCATACCCCCTACAGTCGGCTTACATTTCAATAGCTTACAAAACCAAGCATGCTTAAATTGCGGAAGGCTGACTTTATTCTACATTTGGTTAGGATGCTTCCACTTGATCTCATCTACAGACTTAAGGCTGAAAAACTGATCTTATTCAATTTAAGCCCTTTGCTTATAGGCCTAGCTCTTATCTCTACTAAAGAAATTCTAGGCCTGGAAGCCAAAATTTTAATTGCTATTCTTTTAGTATTAACCTGGCTTCCCCATATATTCTGGTACTCTATTACACTTTCCGCCTTAAGGCAATTACGCTCCAGAAAAAGGGCAAAAATTTGGATTAAGGTAATTTTCGGTATGGAGCTATTGCTCTTATTCGGTCTACTTTTAATCAAGCCTGAACAATTTCTGGGATGGCTTACTTTAATTCAGCATTGGCACCTTTTACTGGTCTGGATAAGCAGTCGCGAAATCTTCAAAATTCTACCACAGCAAAACATTTTCATGAAGTTGCTAATGCTATTGCTTTGGTACAACCCTGTGCTTGGCCCCTGGACTTTAAGGAAGGTTTTAGCTCCCATTAGTAATTCCGATTAAGCGGGCTTCGAAACTTATTGTGGGCAGAGTATTTTTACCTTTTACCAGAAATTTCAAGATGCTTAAGTCCATCCACCATATCGCGATCATTTGCTCAGATTACGAACGCTCCAAAGACTTTTATTGCCGCATTCTCGGTTTGGAGATCATTAAGGAAGTGTATCGCGAAGAGCGCAAATCCTACAAACTGGACCTGGCCTTGAACGGACAGTATTGCATTGAACTTTTTTCTTTTCCCGATGCTCCGAAGCGCCCTTCCTACCCTGAAGCGCAAGGCCTACGACATTTGGCCTTTGGCGTAAAAGACCTTCCTAGTGAAATTAAGCGTTTAGAAAACTTAGGCATCGTCTGTGAAGCGATTCGAGTAGATGAGCATACCGGAAAAAGGTTTAGCTTTTTTAGCGATCCGGATGCCTTGCCCCTGGAACTTTACGAACTTAGTCCTCCCACAAATTCTTAAGATGAAACATTTATTCATCCTTCTCTGCTGTTCCCTTTTCATCATCGCTTGCCAACCATCGGCAAAACCTGATGCTAAAGCTCAAACTCTATTTAAAGGCAAGCTTAGCGAAATACCAAGTGGCCTGGAACAAGGGCAAAGCTACCTTTCGGTATACTCACATATTTACAGTAAAAGTCAGGAGCGCAGCGAGGATTTATCCATCACCATCAGCTTGCGTAATACCGATCCTGATCATTCACTCTATTTAAGCAAAGCAGAGTATTACAATACTCATGGAGAGGCGATTAAAAATTACCTCGATCAATCTGTTAAACTGGAACCCCTTGAAACTTTGGAATGGGTAATTGATCAAAAAGATCGCAGTGGTGGAAGCGGTGCCAATTTCCTCTTTCACTGGGCCCAGGATTCATTGGCAAGCGATCCTCTTTTCGAAGCAGTGATGATTTCTACTTCCGGCCAACAAGGTTTATCTTTCCATACTACCGCTAAACGCATTCGATAATTCGACAATAGTTAGCCTTGAAACCATTACTCAAGCTCGAACTTCTTCAAACAAAAAAGCCAGAACTCCGAAGAATTCTGGCTGTGAATATCCTATAGCTGATGCTTAACAGTACTCGTCGAAAGCAGCCGTTAAGTTCTGAGCAATTACCTCAGCCTGACGACCTTCGATATGATGTCTTTCGATCATATGCACCAGTTTACCATCTTTAAAAAGGGCAATACTGGGTGATGAAGGTGGGAATGGTGCCATCAAAGCACGAGCAGTGTTTACAGCTTCCACGTCATTTCCTGCGAAAGCGGTAATCATACGATCTGGAGTTTTAGCATGTTGAGCCGCCATTTTCACGGCCGGACGAGCATTGGCTGCTGCACAACCGCAAACCGAATTGATCACTACCAGGGTGGTGCCTTCGGACTTAATATTTTGTTCTACCTCCTCTTTACTGCGGGTTTCTGTAATACCGGCATCAGTGAGGTCGGCGCGCATAGGGGCAATAATATCTTCGGGATACATAAATGCTGTGTTTTAATTTGAGTGGCAAAATTACAAACAAAAAAACCCCGACGATAATCGTCGGGGTGGATATAAAGTTTTGTTATGATCAAATAAAGAGGTGTAAACTCTGGGCAGATTTCTCGCGATTGAAGTCCTCTACTGCCTGGCGTAGCATCCGCTTTTTCCTTTCGCTTAAAATACTGATGGAAAATTTCTGATCTACTTCCTTGCCTTCACGATTTACATAGGTAACCACCAATTTATCGCGAAAGCCACTTAAGTCGAGCTGAAGGTTCGTGATATTCATTCGGGGAACCACTAAAGTTTTACCGAACAAAGTACTGAGAGCTAAATGCGATCGGAAGGTGATTTTGTCCTTGCGTAAATTCATGCTGAACATAGGGTAACCTACATAGGCATAAAAAGCCACTATGCTAAGAAGGATAAGGGAAGTGAGGTAACCATTAATCTTTAGGCCACCCAAAAATCCCGGAATAAAATATAAGACCACATCGGCTATAGCCAGAAACAAGAGCGCCACGGGAGCCCATTGCAAGGTCTTTCGGATTTGAAAATTTGTGATTACCATTAGATCAGGGGTTTTTGGTTCCTCTTAATATACGTAAAATTTTGGGTTTTGGTTTAATCCAATATCAAGCCAAAGTCATTTTTTCCGCTTGGAACGAAAAAATTCCTGTAAAAGCTCTGTACTCTCATTACGTAAAATTCCTTCAACCAGTTGGGTTTTAGGATGTAATCGCGAACCAAATTCGCGATAGCCCCTTTTTTCGTCCGGAGCACCAAAAACCACCTTCGAAATTTGAGTCCAAAACAAAGCTCCGGCACACATACTGCAGGGCTCCAGAGTAACATATAAGATGCAGTTGCGCAAGTACTTACCCCCTAGATAGTTTGCTGCAGCGGTAATGGCAAGCATTTCGGCATGGGCGGTTACATCATTAAGGCGCTCGGTCATATTATGACCACGACCAATAATTTTCCCCTGACTCACAACCACCGCTCCCACAGGGATTTCATCCTCCTCATAAGCCAGTTGGGCCTCTTCCAGGGCCTTACGCATAAAATACTCATCATTAAAGGGCTCAATCATAGTCGAAAAGGGGTAATTATTTTTCCGTTTCAAAAATAGGCATGCCCAAGCGATATTGTAATTTTGCCGGCTAAAATCAAGTTAATGTATCGATCTCATCACTGCGGAGAATTGAATGCTTCGCATATCGGCGAAAAAGTAAAATTGAGTGGCTGGGTTCAACGCAGTCGTATCTTAAGTGGAATGACTTTCATCGATTTGCGAGATCGTTACGGTATAACACAGTTGGCTTTTAATGATGGCTGGGACGCAGACCTTCAAGAAAAAGCGCGTAAAGTAGGCCGCGAATTTGTAATTGCCATTGAAGGGGAAGTATTGGAGCGCGAAAGCAAAAACCCCAATATGGCCACCGGCGAAATTGAAATCAAAGTCAATAAGCTGGAGATCTTAAACGCAGCTAAAACGCCTCCCTTTACCATTGAGAATGATACCGATGGCGGCGAGGAACTGCGCATGAAATATCGCTACCTCGACCTGCGTCGTAATCCTTTACAAGCCAGCATTAAGCTTCGTCATAAGGTAGCTCAGGCCGTACGTTCATTTTTAAATGCTGCCGACTTCCTCGAAATTGAAACTCCTTATTTGATCAAGTCTACTCCAGAAGGAGCACGAGATTTTGTGGTGCCTTCGCGGATGAATCAAGGTCAGTTTTACGCCCTGCCGCAATCCCCTCAAACCTTTAAGCAGCTCTTAATGGTTTCGGGTTATGATCGCTACTATCAAATTGTGCGTTGCTTCCGCGATGAAGATTTACGAGCGGATCGTCAACCTGAATTCACACAGATCGACTGCGAAATGGCCTTTGTTGAGCAGGAAGATATTCTTCAGCAATTTGAGGGCTTAATCAAGAGCTTACTTAAGGAAGTTAAGGGTGTAGATATTGATTCCGTCCCTCGTATGACTTATGCCGAAGCCATGGAGCGCTACGGTAATGATAAGCCCGATATCCGTTTTGGAATGGAGCTTAAGAATTTAAACGATTTAGCCAAGGAAAAGGGCTTTGTAGTATTTGATCAGGCGGAAGTAGTGCTCGGAATTTCCGTTCCTGGCGCATCAGGCTACAGCCGAAAACAATTAGACGCCCTTACCAAATGGGTACAACGTCCTCAAATTGGAATGCAGGGATTGATTTATTCCAAGTACAATGAAGACTGTACTTTTAAATCATCCGTAGATAAATTCTTTAATGAAGAGGCTCAGGCCGAATGGCATAAAGCCGCTGGCAGTGAGGCGGGCGACCTTTTATTGATCCTGGCCGGCAGCGAAAACAAGACGCGCAAGGCCATGAGCGAATTGCGCTTGTACATGGGCGAAGAACTCGGATTGCGTAATCCGGATGAATATGCCCCATTATGGGTCTTGGATTTCCCATTATTGGAATGGGATGAGGAAAGTGAACGCTACCATGCTATGCACCACCCCTTTACCTCACCTAAGCCTGAGGATATTGCACTATTAGATACCGATCCCGGTAAGGTGAGAGCTAATGCTTACGATATGGTATTGAATGGCAATGAGATTGGTGGTGGCTCTATTCGTATCCACGATCGCAAAGTACAAAGTCGCATGTTCGAAATGCTGGGCTTTAGCGATGAAGAGGCCAAAGCTCAATTTGGATTCTTAATGGATGCCTTCGAATATGGAGCTCCCCCTCACGGTGGTATTGCTTTTGGCTTTGATCGCTTAGTGGCGCTTCTAGGTGGCTCCGAAACCATTCGCGACTTTATTGCCTTCCCTAAAAACAATGCGGGACGTGACTTAATGATAAACAGTCCGGCTTCAATAGATACCTTGCAATTAACTGAACTGGGCATCGACCTTCGTCCCCAACTCGATTAATGGCACAAAAACCCCATAGCCTCCTGGGTAAGTTCCTTTTATGGCGGGCCAAAAATATTCCGCAAGATCGCTTTGTGCTGATCTTAAGCATCATTGTGGGATTAATTGCCGGATTGGTGGCAGTTGTATTAAAGAATACAACCCACTTTATTCAAGAACTTATTCACTCGGGCTACCTCAACCAGTATTTCAATGTGTACTACTTCCTCTTTCCCATTGTGGGGGTAGCACTTACCCTTTTGGTAAAACGCTGGATTCGGGTTCCGGTAGGTGAGGGTATTCCTTCCGCCTTATTTGCAATATCCAGGAGAAGTGGCTTCATCAAGCCGCATAAGATGTTTGCCTCCATTATCACCTCGGTTTTTACGGTAGGCTTCGGTGGATCCGTAGGTTTGGAAGGCCCAACGGTAAGTACAGGATCTGCTATTGGCAGTAATCTGGGGCGATTGATGCACCTGAATTACCGGCAACGGATTTTGATGATTGGCTGTGCAACCGCTGGTGCTATTGCCTCCATTTTTAATGCACCCATTGCCGCCATCATTTTTACCATCGAGATTTTTAGTCTGGACCTTACCCTGGTTTCATTGGTGCCGCTACTACTGGCTTCGGTATCGGGAGCGGTGACTTCCATTTTCATTCAAGGCAATGACTCTCTATTTCAATATGCCAGCTTAGATCCTTTCCGAGTGGAAGATCTTCCCTGGTATGGGCTACTAGGTGTATTTACTGCCTTGGTTTCAGTTTACTTCAATAAGGTTTATTTCTTCTTCGACGATTACTTTACCAAAATTAGCAGCAAGTGGAAAAAGCTCATACTGGGCGGTATAGCCCTGGGCTTGAGCATTTGGCTTATTCCCCCGCTTTACGGTGAAGGATTTGAAACCATTAATGCCCTGCTCAATGGCGATGTACTTTCGGTAGTGAAAGAAAGCTTTCTCTTCCAGAAATACGAAGGGCCTTATGTGATCATGATTCTTCTACTAGGACTGGTGTTCGTGAAAATACTAGCAGCCGTTTTTACCATGGGCGCTGGTGGCGTTGGCGGTATTTTTGCTCCTTCCCTTTTTGTGGGCTCTGCTCTGGGCTTTGTTTTTGCCTTTATTATTGTGGAGTTCGGCATTGGTGATATCAACACTACCAATTTCGCGCTGGTCGGCATGGCAGGTTTGATGGCCGGAGTACTGCACGCTCCATTAACAGCTATCTTTATGATTGCAGAAATTACCTCGGGCTATAATCTGTTTATCCCACTGATGGCGGTTTCCACCATTTCCTATTTGGTAACCCGAAATCTCATGCCCTTCTCCATCTATAATATGCAATTGGCGAAAAGAGGGGAGCTGATAACCCACAATAAAGACCACGCTATCTTAACTCTGCTCAGTCTGAAAAAAGTGATTGAGGACGATTTCAAGAAAGTTTCCCCCGAAATGAACTTGGGTGAATTGGTAAAAGTGGTGAGTCGTTCGCGCCGAAATTTGTTTCCGGTTATTGATGCTGATGATGCATTGGTAGGAGTTTTAACCCTGGATGATTTCCGAGGCATTATGTTCGAAAGCGAGCGCTATGAAGAAACATTTGTTTCCGAATTAATGAGTCCTCCTCCAGCGATCATCGAAAGTGAGGAAAACATGAACGAAGTAATGAAGAAATTCCAATCGACTGGCGCCTGGAACCTACCGGTAGTCGAAAATGGAAAATACATTGGCTTCGTTAGCAAGAGTAAGCTCTTCTCCGTATACCGGCGCAAGCTAATGGAGTTTGGCTAGTCAATTTAGGACTACTTTGTAGTTAAAATCCGGTAGGCAAATTCAACAATAACTACACGTTTCGGAAAAGGCAAATACTTCCTTTGGATTCAGAATCGTCGAAATATGAATGCCGAAGAAATTTGCAAAAGGATTCGGAACCTCCGTGAGCTCCGTCGTATCAACCAAGCTGAAATCGCCAATCATTTAGGCATCACGCAAAGCAGTTATGCAAAAATGGAGCGAGGTCAAACTAAGATTTCCCTCGATCGCTTTGTGGAAATTGTCGACTATTTAGATGCAGATCCTCTTTTCTTCTTCAAAGAAATTAATAGTCCATCTCAAAAGCCCAGCAGGCCCTATCGCCAAAACAATCACAATCGCTCCCAATGGGAAGAAAGCCTGGGCTACAATTTATATGTGGTAGCCCAGCAAAATGAAGAGTTGATGGATTTGTTGGAAGGCTTAAAACCGCGCAGCGCCTAAAAACACACACTATTACTCTGTAGAAAAGCCTTGTTGAACAAGGCTTTTTTTTTGCCTCAGACCTGCCTATTATCTGAGTGTCAAGGAATCAGAACCAAACGAAAATATTAATTGATCGTCATTATAAAGTTACCTGGAATTTGCACGACTAGTATATTCGCAAATTTACTAACCCCTGCCTCCAAGGGCTTTATGATTCGTTAATGAGAAAATATCTAATAACCAGCACCTTACTATTCGCTGGTCTTTTTAGCAGCTATTTGCTGTGGTTTCAAAATTTAGATGCGCAAGTCGATATTCATCAAGAGTATGCCAATTTTTTAGCGCAACATCCCTTTAATCAAGACCAAGGTATTAGCTTGAAAGATTGGGAAAAGCTTCCCAAAGCCGATCGCCCGGATCTGGCAGAACAGCAAAACTTTATCATGACTATGGATCCGGCTTTGGGATATCCCACTCCGGAACGACTCCTGGCGGCTAAAAGCAAATTGGAACAAGCACGACTATCCTTTCTACAAAAAACCGCTTTGGACAGCAGTAATCTTCCAGACCTGCTTTGGGAAGAAAGAGGTCCCTATGATGTAGGTGGACGTACCCGAGCTTTGATGTACGATCCCAACGACAGTTCTCATAAAAAAGTTTGGGCCGGAGCCGTTAGTGGTGGCCTTTGGTATACTACGGATATAAGCGATCCTACTAATCCTTGGGTACCCGTAGATGATTTCTGGCAAAGCCTCGGGGTAAGCTGCATGGCCTACGACCCTACCAATCCCCAAATTTTTTATGTAGGTACCGGCGAAGGTCTTGGCGAACTATCCTCTACCCGCGGTCAAGGGGTATGGAAAACTTCCGATGGAGGCCAAAGCTGGAACCAACTCAGCAGCTCGATCGACTTTGATGCGGTGCGCGACATCGCCGTTCGCAATGAAAATGGTAATGGGGTTTTATACGTAGGCGTGCGAGATGCGTCTTACAATGGATTTGAACCTACAGCAGGTAATCACGAGGGGCTCTATCGTTCTATTGATGGCGGCCAGACTTTTAATCAGGTAATGGACACCGTACCAGGAACCCTATACAACTATGCAGTTGCGGATATTGAAATTGGCCCGGATAATCGAATTTGGATTGGCACAACCAACTCCATCAGCACCAATGGTTCCAGAGGTGGCGGAGCCATTCTTTACAGTGATGATGGCCTAAACTTTTTCCGGGCACGTAATACCAATGGAAATCGCGTGGAAGTAGCCGTTGCTCCCAGTAATGCTGCTTTTATTTATGCCCTAATCGAGAACAATGGTATCATTCATCAAATGTTACGCAGTACAGATTCCGGGAGCAGCTGGCAAGCCATGAATCGACCCGATGATGATGATCCCGGCATCCCCTCGCATGATTTCACCCGCGGACAGGCCTGGTACGATCTTATTGCTCAGGTGGATCCCAATGATGAGGCAACTTTATTGGTAGGTGGTATTAATATTTTCCGCAGCACCGATACCGGCACAAGCTGGACTCAGTTAAGCCAATGGTATGGCGGAACAGCCTACCCCTATTTACATGCCGATCAGCATCAAATAGTATTCAAGCCCGGATCTTCCGATGAAGCACTTTTTGGTAATGATGGTGGAGTAGCGCGATCCACTTCATTGCAATCACCGAACCCCGCTTTCAGCACCCAAAATGCAGGCTATAATGTAACTCAGTTTTATGCCGGGGACCTTAGTCCTTATGCCGGTTCCAACCAAATGATTGCCGGTGCACAAGACAATGGAACGCAAAGGTTTTCGCAAAGTGGTTTTGGCACCACAAATCGCGCTACCGGTGGGGATGGTGCCTATTGCTTTATCGACCAGATTAGTCCCAATTTTTGGATGAGCAGTTATGTATACAATAATTATTACCGCTCTTTTAATTCGGGGAACAGCTTTGGGCAAAGCTTTATTAATAATGGTGATGGTCGTTTTATTAATCCCGCCGATTACGACCCTAATTTGAACATTCTCTATGCTTGCAAAAACAGCTATCAATTTTACCGCTATAGCAATGTTAATTCACAAGTAAATGAAGAGGTAGTTCGTTTAACCGGTTTACGAGATCGCATCAGCCATATCCGTGTTAGCCCTTTTATAGATGACACTACCACCATTTGGGTGGCTAGTGGAGTGGGCATCATTTTCCGCGTGGATAGTGCCGATGTGGATGATCATGAAATATTTACGGAAATCACGGGCTCCAATTTTCCGGCGGGTTATATCTCCTGCATAGAGGTAGGCGAAAGCGAAAAGGAACTCATTGCTACCTTTTCAAACTATGGTATCCCCTCCGTTTTTTATACGGAAGATGGAGGCCAAAACTGGATGAACAAAGAAGGCGATTTACCCGATATGCCTGTTCGCTGGTGCTTGATCAATCCTCGCGACAAGCAAAATGTAATTCTTGCTACCGAATTAGGAATTTGGGAAACCCGCAATTTCCTGGACTCCATGCCCAATTGGAATCCTGCGAATAATGGCTTGGCCAATGTAAGGGTAGATATGCTGAAAATGCGAAAATCTGACTATACCATTATGGCCACTACTCATGGTCGAGGGGTTTACACCGCTCAATTTAAAGGAGGCTTAAGCATTGCTGAAAACGCGCTTACTAATGAGGAAAAAGGATGGTCTATTTATCCCAACCCCAGCAATAATCAATTTCAAATAGATTTTGAAGCAGAAGGGATTTGGGAATTAGAGCTCTTCAATTTGCAAGGGCAAAGAATTCTGCAAGACCGTTGGTCGGAAAAGAACCCGGATCGAATCTATAATATCGCCCATCTGGCCAAAGGAGAGTATATCCTAAACCTTCGAAAAGGAGCCAAAAGGCATCAACAGAAATTAATTATCCTATAATCAAAAAAGGCTGCCCATGATGGCAGCCTTTTTTATTTCTATTTAAAACAGCTTAGGCTTCTACCCCTAAATTGTTGAATAAGCTTTCGAATAACAAGAGCCCGTCTTGGTTCCCCAAATTGGCATCTGCAGCGCGTTCTGGGTGAGGCATCATGCCAAATACATTCTTTCCGGCATTGCAGACCCCCGCAATATTATCCAAGGAGCCATTGATATTAGCAGCCTCAGAAACCTCAGCTTGAGCATTGGAATAGCGGAATAAAATCTGATCATTGGCCACTAATTGCTGGTAGGTAGCCTCATCAGCGTAGTAGTTCCCTTCACCATGGGCTACGGGAATCATATAGGCACGACTATCATCTAATGATGCCGTAATGGCCGCAGTTTTAGATACCGGCTTTAAATGAACATTCTTGCAGATAAAGCTATGGCTGGTATTATGCTGCAAGGTTCCTGGTAATAAGCCACTTTCGCATAAAACCTGGAATCCATTACAAACACCTAAAACATACCCGCCTTTATCAGCGAAAGCAATTACCTGCTCCATAATGGGCGAAAAGCGAGCAATGGCTCCACTGCGCAAGTAATCTCCGTAGGAAAATCCTCCAGGCAACACCACCATTTCTACCCCTTGCAGGTCGATGT
The DNA here is from genome assembly GCF_965228705.1 of Croceimicrobium sp. Lineage (GTDB taxonomy): Bacteria > Bacteroidota > Bacteroidia > Flavobacteriales > Schleiferiaceae > Croceimicrobium. The sequence goes on along the minus strand of NZ_OZ245832.1, from coordinate 3,094,321 downwards.
CTTTATGCCATAATTCCACTACTTCGTGATCCATTTTACGCAGGGTATAGATCATATCCTGATCGCAATTACTTCCAGGAAATACCACTACTCCAATTTTCATAGTCCAAATTTTAATGGCGCAAAAGTACGAAGGTTTGTGAAGTTGATAGCCACCATTTCCCTCCCTTTTAAAAGGATTGATCTATCTTAAAAAAATACTAGAGACCTTATAAACCAGCCAGGCTCCTTTGGCTTTTAGCATCGGCCCAGTTCCAGGACCAAAAGCTCTGTTTGGCTTCTCCACGCAAGAATACCTCTCTACGAGAATCCAGAGCTCGACTAAAATCTTCAATATCCCTATACTTTATCCAACGCACATCATTACTTTGATGGGCATTGATCTGTTCTTCAATTCGATCCAAATTGGCATAGACCATTGGCAGAACCCGAGAATTGAGGCGTAAATAATTGTCTACATCTATTTCATTAATTCGGCCATGACTTAAATTATGGCGAAGGATACTGCTATCCATATCCCATAAACTCAATCCGGCAATCAGCAATAAACTGTAGAGGGAAACATGGCGAAAAACATAACTGTAATTACGAGCCTCACTAAGCTTGCGATTCAGAAGAAACAAGCCCACTAATACAATGGAAAGAATGCTCAAAACCAATATTCTACCATAGGCTAAGCCGTGGAAATCAATATAATATTTAGTTCGCAACAAGACGGAAATACTCAGCACGGCATTTTGAATCAGCCATATTTGAGCCAGTAGCTTTAGGTTTTTATTACCGGGATAGAAGTTCAAATTGCGGCGAAAGAAATAGAAGACCACCGCTGCCGCCAAGATTAAAGAAGCAATAAGGTAGGCAACGCCTTCATGCAAAAACTCCTTCAAGCTAAAGTGCGCTGGCATGTCAAAGCCAAACCAATACCAGCGGATGTCTATCACATTTACGATAAGCAAAAGGATATTAAGCGAAAAGAATACCAGCAAGGCCATGCGATACTCACGCTTTAGGGCCAGAGAAGAAAAGGGCTTCTGCTTTTTAGACCCGGGCTTTCGCTGGATAAAATCACCAAGCTGGAAGCTTAATGGCCAGGATTTATTTCTTAAAAAGAAAGAACGTAGGATGAAGAAACCCAAAAGCATAAACCAAAAAAGCCCCCAGGAGAAATCTTCAAAGAGCTGAGTAAAGAGCCCGGTAAAATCATTGGTCCATTCTTTAAACATGGGGTTTCCGGCTCTAAAGAGGGCAAAGAAAAGTCCGAAAATCACCAGGGGTAAAATACTCAATCGGAGGACTGCGAAGGCCCTTCTGCCTGAAGGCGGTCCATAAGCAGGTGCTGGTAAAAGAGCTTTTTGAAAATTAAATATGCGGATGAAGCCATGACTAAAATGTTCGAGCACACTCAGTTTGGGTCCCCAAAGGAAACTTTGATAGCTGAAATTGATAATGCAAAAAGCAAAAATCCCCAGCGCAGAATTATAGGCCATTACTGCATAAGCCGTGGCCAAAAAACTGAGGATATAAGGCCACTCCCCTTCTCGTAGTTGCCATTGTTTCTGCATGGCCTTAGAGCTCAGGCTCACCAGCAATCCAAATAAAACCAAATTGAGGCCCGTGCCTTCTTCCCAGAAAAGGAGATAATACAAGAGCCATAAGAATAAAAAAGTCGCGTTCCTCATTAGTTTGATTTTGAACAAGAAACGCGACCTTCTCTAAGTTATTTTGATCGGAACTAGAGCCTTTTAATGGAGCAGCCCAATTCGCGAGTATCGGCTGGATCAATTTTTTCTCCGGCGCCCAATGCCTTCAGGGCTCCTTCCAGATACATTTTCTCAGCTTCTTTGCTGCGGTTTTCAAACTTATCGTTGATACTTCCGCGATACACCAACTTCATAGCCCCATCGAAGAGATAAACATGAGGAGTGGTTTTCGCCCCAAAGGCATTAGCCAACTCATTTTTAGCATCCAAAACATAGGGCATGGTATAGCCCGCTTCCTTGGCGTGCTTTTGCATTTCGGCCATGCTATCATCGCCGTCTCTTTTACGCTCATTGCTGTTTACCAGTACCATTCCTATTTGATTTTCATCAGCCAGCGATTTCAATTTTGGGTATTGATCTTCCCAGCCCAGAACAAAAGGACAGGTATTACAGCTAAAGATGACCAATAAGCCCTTTTCTTTTTTGAGCTCATTGATGCTATAGCTTTTGCCATCTACGGCCTGCATTTTTCGATCTGCCATGGGCGCTTCAGCCCCAAATTCTAATAAGGGATGATCTGCTTTAAAGGCGATTAAAGCCAACATTAATAACGGCATCGCCACTAAGGATTTCAAATTCTTCATTTTCTGTGTTTTTAGGAATCTGGAATTTAAGGAAATCCTCAGTTCTAATTTGTTAAATCCGGCTAACAACCAGAATGATAGGCTCAACAACAAGGGGCATAAAAAAGCCGGATCTTAAAATCCGGCTCTGTTTATTGAAAATGCTCAATCTATAATGGAATGTTTCCGTGCTTTTTCTGAGGAAGTTTATCCACTTTATTCTCCAACATTTTAAAGGCTTTAATCAGCTTCTGGCGGGTTTCATCCGGACGAATTACCTGATCTACATAACCACGGGCCGCGGCACGATAAGGATTCGCGAAAATAGAAGCGTACTCTTCTTCCTTCTCCTTCAATTTAGCCTCGGGATCATCTGCGGCCTTAATCTCCTTGCGGAAGATAATTTCTGCCGCTCCCTTGGCTCCCATTACGGCAATCTCCGCTGATGGCCAGGCATAGTTTAAGTCGGCTCCAATATGCTTGGAGTTCATCACATCATAAGCACCACCGTAGGCCTTACGGGTAATTACGGTAATACGGGGAACGGTAGCCTCACTAAAGGCATAAAGCAATTTAGCACCATTGCTAATGATCGCATTCCACTCCTGATCGGTACCAGGTAAGAAACCAGGCACATCTTCAAATACCAATAAAGGAATATTAAAGCTATCGCAGAAGCGTACAAAACGCGCTCCTTTAGTGGAAGAATTATTATCTAAAACCCCGGCTAAATAAGCAGGTTGATTGGCTACAATACCGATGGAACGACCTGCCAAACGAGCAAATCCAACTACGATATTAGGAGCAAAATCTTTGTGCACCTCCAAGAAGCTGCCTTCATCGCATGTACCATTAATCACCTCACGAATATCATAAGGCTGATTAGGGTTTTCCGGAATGATTTCATTCAAGGCAGGACGAACTTCATCTCCGGGCTCATAAGCCAGGGCGGGAGCTTCCTCCTCGCAGTTCTGTGGCATATAGGAAAGTAATTTCCTAAAACCTTTGATCAGGGTCATTTCATTTCCATAGGTAAAATGGGTTACCCCGGATTTGGTGCTATGAGCAGAAGCTCCTCCCAATTCCTCTGAGGTAACTTCCTCATGGGTAACGGTTTTTACCACATTGGGTCCGGTTACAAACATATAACTGGTATTCTCAACCATCCCGATAAAATCGGTTAAGGCTGGAGAGTATACCGCCCCACCAGCACAAGGCCCCATAATAGCTGAAAGCTGTGGAATCACTCCACTGGCGCGGGTATTACGGTAGAAAATATCGGCATAGCCCCCTAAGGAAACTACCCCTTCTTGAATACGGGCACCCCCCGAATCATTCAATCCTATAACAGGAGCACCATTCTTCATGGCCAGGTCCATCACCTTGCAGATTTTCTCGGCATGAGCCTCCGCCAGAGAGCCCCCTAAAACGGTAAAATCTTGTGCAAAAACATATACTAAACGACCATCGATAGTCCCATATCCGGTTAATACGCCATCGCCCAAAAACTGCTGTTTATCCAATCCAAAGAAATTGGAGCGGTGTTTTACCAGCATTCCTGTTTCTTCGAAACTACCCTCATCGAGCAGAAAATGAATCCGCTCCCGAGCGGTAAGTTTACCTTTCGCGTGTTGGGCATCAATTCGCTTTTGACCGCCCCCTAATTGCGCTTCCTCGATTTTGGCTTCGAGATCCTTAATCTTATCCTGCATGCTTGCCATGGGAAATTGCTTTTGATAGGTTTTAAAAAACACCGCAAAGTACTAAACAATGACTTCCAAGTTCATGATATCCGACAGCTTTTTCCAGACTTTAAAAACAGAAAAGCCCCGTAAAACTAAGCTTAGGGGCTCCTCCATAAATCAAGAGTCGATATCGTTTTGGGCTTAACCGCCGCGGTGTTGTTTATGCAATCCTCGACCTTTTTCTCGGTGCTCCTGACGCATTTTCTCCAACTGACTCATTTGTTCTTCGGAAAGGACTTCTGAAAGTTTCTCCTTCACTTCCTCCCGACGGGTAATTCTTTCCTCACAAGCTTTAGCTTCCGCTTGATGGAAGTCTAGCAAGATGGGCTTCACTGCCTCAATTTGTTCATCGGTCAAATTCAAGTCTTCCGCCATTTTTCGCAACCTTAATTCCACGCGTTTCTCTGGACTGCGATCCGCTCGGTCCGAACGATCGCAAGGTCCCATTTGCGCAAATATGGGTACACTAAACAGGCTGAGAGCTAAGGCAAACACTAATTTTTTCATGATCTCGTATTTTAATGATTTACCCTTTGAGACCTTGAAAATGAATTGGTTTAATGCTAATTCTTGCTTTTAAGATTTCTTTAGCTTTTCGGCAGCTCTACCTGCCTTAAGCTCATTTGGACCTCCGTAAATTTCTCGGCTTGATCAATAACATATAAGAGCTTTTGAGCCACAGTTTCGGCCGAACTTAATTCATCATTCTGCTTATAGTCGACAAAACGCTGTAAATCGGGAAAGTCTTCTACCCGACTGCGGCGAATTTCTCCTTGCATCTCTGTATCTACAATTCCGGGAGAAATAGCATGCACTCGTACGTCGGGATGATCGAGTCGCAATACTTCTGAAAACATGGCTAAACCAGCTTTCGATGCGCAATACACACTCCAGCTTTTTACCGGATAAGAAGCCGCCCCACTGGAAATATTGATGATGGTTTTTTTAATCTTCCGCGAAGCCAGGTTTTCGAGAAAGAGCTTACAAAGCAAGCTGGGTGCTACCAAATTGAGATGATAGGCATCTGCGGTACGACGGGGATCCAAATGTGCAACCGGTTTAACTGAGCCCAGGGTACCGGCATTATTCACCAGAATCACTTCATCCGTATCCTCTTTCAGGCCATCAAAGCCTATACCGGCATACTGGTCGAGTTGAGATAAATCCACATTAATATGGCGGTATTTCGGATGCTCAATTTTATGGCGTCGTGCAAAACCCGTTACCTCATGCCCTTGCGCCAGGGCCGCTTGCGCCAGCGCCATCCCTATTCCGGAGCTGGTCCCCGTTATATAAAACTTCTTCATCTGTATTGCTTTAAAAAAAGCCTCCCAAATGGAAGGCTTTTCAAAATTACTTAAGCAAGTGCTTGTTTCAAATCGGCTATTAAATCCGCCTCATCTTCAATACCCACACTTAATCGTATTAAGCCATCGGTAACACCGGTCTTTAATCGTTCTTCCAATGGAATCGAGGCATGGGTCATAGAAGCAGGATGTCCGGCTAAGGACTCAACTCCACCTAATGACTCAGCCAGAGTAAATACCTTCAAGGCTGATACCACTTTCACCGCATCCTGCATGCTGTCGCCCTTCAAGCGAAAGCTTACCATACCGCCAAAATCTTTCATTTGCTTTTGGGCCACCGCATGATTGGGGTGATCCTCAAAGCCTGGCCAGTATACGGACTCTACCCGATCATGATCGCGTAAGAACTGCGCAACGGCCTTACCGTTTTCGCAATGACGTTGCATTCGTACATGCAGGGTTTTAATACCGCGCAGGGTTAAAAAAGAATCCATTGGTCCACAAACCGCACCACTGGAATTCTGAATGAAGTAAAGCTGATCGGCCACTTCTTTATCCTTAACTGCTAATAAACCTAAAACCACATCACTGTGACCGGCCAGGTATTTGGTTGCGCTATGCATAACAATATCAGCGCCCAGCTCAATAGGTCTTTGTAAATAAGGGGTAGCAAAGGTGTTATCTACCACCAATAAGGCGCCTGCCTCTTTAGCTACTTTACTCATGGCTTCAATGTCGATGATATTCATCATCGGATTGGTTGGGGTTTCCACCCAGATGAGTTTGGTATTCGCATTCACTTTTTCTTTTACGGCACTGGCATCAGCCATCCCGGTAAAGTGAAACTTGATTCCGTATTTGCTGAAAATCTTGGTAAATAAACGATAGGTACCACCGTATAAATCGTTGGTAGAGATCACCTCATCTCCGGGCTCCAACATTTTAATTACGGCATCGATAGCCGCTAAGCCACTACCAAAGGCTAAACCAAAACCGCCTCCTTCAATGCTGGCAATGGAGTTCTCCAAGGCCATACGTGTGGGGTTCTGGGTTCGAGAATATTCAAAGCCCTTATGCCCACCCGGATGGGTTTGCGCATAAGTAGAAGTTTGAAAAATGGGAGGCATTACCGCACCGGTAGCCTCTTCGTGTTTTTGTCCTCCGTGAATGGTGAGCGAATTAAAGCGTAAGTCTTTATCCGACATCTTGATATTTTTGGATTTACAGCAAATGTAAAAGGATTAGTTGGGAGCCCATGCGATTAAATCCGTCTAAATAAGCTCCTCCAAAGCTGTTCATTCGACAATTCAAGTCCTAATCCTTAAATTCGCAACACTTTAATTAAACGTAGCATAACAATGAAAAAACTATTGTCTTTTACATTGGCTTTAGCCTTGGCTCTGCCAGCTTTTGCTAATGAGGGCATGTGGCTCCCCCTCCTTTTGGGCCGCAACTATGAAGACATGAAAGCACACGGTCTTCAACTTACTCCCGAGCAGATCTATGACGTAAATAATGGTAGTCTTAAAGACGCTATTGTTTCTTTCGGTGGCTTTTGTACCGGCGAGATCATCTCTAACGAAGGATTGATCCTTACCAACCACCACTGTGGATATGGTCAAATTCAGTCGCACTCCAGCACTGAGCACGATTATCTTACCGATGGTTTCTGGGCTTATGAAAAAAGTCAAGAGCTCCCTAACGAAGGTTTGTTTGTTCGCTTCCTGGTACGCATGGAAGATGTTACCAACCGCGTTTTAAATGAGCTTAACGATGACATGAGCGAAGAAGAGCGCGCCAAAGCCATTTCTGAAATTGGAAAAACCATTTCAGATGAGGCTACCGATGGTACTCACTACGATGCCAACGTACGCAGCTTCTTTCACGGAAACGAATTCTACCTTTTCGTTTACGAAACTTTCAACGACATCCGCTTAGTTGGAGCACCTCCTTCTTCTGTGGGAAAATACGGTGGCGACACCGACAACTGGATGTGGCCTCGTCATACCGGTGACTTCTCTATGTTCCGTGTATATGCCGACAAAGACGGTAAGCCTGCACAATACTCTGAGGACAATGTTCCTTTAACTCCTAAACACTTCTTACCTGTAAACATTAGCGGAGTTCAAGATGGTGACTACACCATGGTAATGGGTTATCCCGGTTCTACCGACCGTTACTTAACCAGCTGGGGTGTAAAAGAGCAAATCGATCTTTACGGCCCTGCAGTAGTGCGTGTTCGTGACCTTAAATTAGAGGTAATGAAGCGTTATATGGAGCAAGATGATACTATTCGTATCCAATATGCTTCTAAGTACGCTCGTGTATCTAATTACTGGAAGTATTATATCGGTCAAACCGAGCAATTACAGAGTAATCACGTTTACGACAAGAAAAAGGCAATTGAAGACAAATTTGCCAAATGGGTAAATGCTGATGCCAAACGCAAAGCCAAATACGGCGAGGTATTAAAGATGTTTGCTGAGGCTTATGCCGAGACTAACAAAACTGTAAAAGCTGGAGTTTATGCTCGTGAGGCTGGTATTACCGGTCCGGAAATCGCTTTACAAGGACTTCGCTTCGGACGCACCATGCAAGCCTATTTTAATACGGCTGAGAAAATGGAAGAAACTGAGGACGAGGACACCAAAGCTCAGATGAAGACCGCCATGGAAAACATCATCAACAGCTTAAAAGACAATGCAGACGAGTTCTACAAGGACTACAATGCTAAGCTTGATCAAGATCTTACCTCCAATATGCTTTCATTATACTACAAGGATATTCCTGCTGATCAGCAGCCTGAAATTTTGAAAGAACTTGGCAAGAAGTACAAAGGTGACTTTGCTAAATATGCCGAGAAGCTTTTTGACAAGAGCATTTTAGCCAGTAAAGAAGAATTATTGGAATACCTCGAAGACCCTAAAGCCAAGACCCTGAAGAAAGACATGGGTATTGCCTTAGGTGAAGGGATGTACGCTGCTTACCAAGCTTCTAATGACAATGGTGAAATAGATGATAAGTTGGAAAAAGCCTACCGTTTGTTTACTGCCGGATTGCGCGAGATGAATTCTGATAAGAACTACTATCCTGACGCAAACAGCACCATGCGTTTAACCTATGGTACTGTAGGAAGCTACGATCCACGTGATGCCGTGCACTACAATCACTATACTACCGCAGAAGGTATTATGGAGAAGAAGAATAATGATGATCCTGAGTTTGTGGTTCCTGCCCATTTGGAAGAGCTTATCCAAGCTAAAGATTACGGTCGTTATGCTAATGAAGATGGTGAATTACCAGTATGCTTCATCCACAATACCGACATTACCGGTGGTAACTCTGGTAGCCCGGTAATCAATGCCCGTGGTGAATTGATTGGTACTGCCTTTGACGGTAACTGGGAAGCGATGAGTGGTGATATCAATTTCGAATCTGAAATTCAACGTACTATCTCGGTTGACGTTCGTTATACCCTCTTCATCATCGAAAAGTATGCAGGTGCTAAAAACCTGATTGCTGAGATGAAAATTATTACTGAGCCTGTTGCCGATTCTGATGCCATGACCATGGAAGAAGACAGCAGCAAAGAAGAGCCTAAAAAAGCGGCTAAAATGTAAGCCACGCTTGAAGCAAATTTTCCAAAAGCCGTCTCAGGAGTTTCTGAGGCGGCTTTTCTTTTACTCGACAAATCATAGCGGAGGCTCATAGTAGGGCTGCTTTAGCCCAGTGAATATTTACCTTGGGGAAAATTGCAGCAAGCATGCCTCGTTTTTTACTCCCTGTTTTTCTGGTATTATTTGGCTTTGGCCTTAAAGCAAACCATCAGCTCACCGCATTGGTCGACTATAAGGTAGATAGCATTGGCAGGGTTATATTCCGCATTCACCATTATGTAGAAAGCATCGGCAGCTTCCCGGTTAATGCCGGAAGCCTAAGCCTGGCCGGCCCCATTTCGGTTCAAGTCCCTTATGATAGTGCTACAAGCAAGATTCTTTACCTGGATTCCTGTGGTTTTAGTGTTTACGATTTGGTTTATGAAAGCAATCCCATAGATCTCAGTACTACCGCTCCGGGGCCGCAGGGTTATTATGAATTTACCTTTCAAGGATTGGCCGTTGCGCTGAACAACACTACCAATCTATTTGCCTCGCTCAGTTTAAAAATTTACCCCAGCCTCGACCCTTTTACCGGCGATTGGGTGGTTCACCCCGCCGGAACAATTAGCAGTTTGAAACATCCCTGGTTGCATCTTCAAAAACCGGGACAACGGAATTACTTGCCCATCGGAGTGTATTCTCCGGGACCAATGGTAGATTCAGTAATTACGGAGCCAAGCAATTTCCCCAATAATCACCCTTTTAACAGTGGCTACAACCTCTTCACCCCCTTGCCTGATAGCACTGAAGATCTAAACAGTGGTCCTAATCTCTATTCCTATCAATTACCAGGCTGGTCTTATGAAGTATTCGATAATCCCAATAGCAGTCAAACCGGGAAATATGCCTGTCCGGTGGAACTCAGCTATTACAGCGGTGGCCAGATTTATGCCTCTCAAAATTCCTGGGGACATTTGTACTTACTAGACACTACCGCTGCGGCCAGTCCTCCCATAATTGGGCTGGAGCATAATCAGACCTACATCCCTATTACAGGAAATAATTATGTAGACACCTTTGACCTTAGGGTAGGTGATAGTATCGAATTGGAAATAAGCAGTTTACTCATTTCAGGAGATTCCACCAGCTGGACAATTATTCGTAATGATTTTGATCCCGGTATTCGTCCTTTTAATCAAAACCCTGCCTTAGTTCCAGGGCCATTGATTAGCCTGAATACGGGTGGTGGTTTAAGCAGTGGCACCCCCAATCAACTAAAATTCACCTGGAAACCCCAGGCGGCGAATTACAGCTTCGGACCAAGGGAAGGCCGTTTGCTGCTGCGTACCGAAGCGCGCGAATGTTATCTCGAGGGTAGTAGCACCCTAAATCTCTTAATTCGCCTTCGGCCTACAAATGGCATTTACAGCAATAACTTTATGGGGATTGATAGCCTGCAGCTATGTGGCAATCAAACCAAAAAAATTCGCCTGGCCTATAACAGCAGTCCTCAAGCATCGGTTTACTGGTCGCCTGCTCAGTATATTGTAACTGCAGACACTCTCAACAACTTCCACCCTGATGTGCAGGCCAACCAATCTGGATGGTTGTACTTACGTGATAGCTTGAATGGTCAAAAACTGGATTCACTTTACATCCTGTTGCACGATCCGGCTCAAAGCCATATTCGTTTGCAAAACAGCAATGGTTCAATACATCTATTAGATTCCACCAATTTTGAGACCCGCTGGTTTGCCAATGGACTAGCCGCCATTCCTGATGCCAGCCAGGATCATTTAGACATCCGCGGAAGCGCTACCTACTGGTCAGAACTCGATCCGGGCATCAACTGCCTTTACCACAGCGACACCCTGAGAGTGCTGCCTAATGATATTTGGGGCTCGAATCTGCATCCCATGCAATGGCAGAGTCTAAATCAACATAATAGCCAAGCGCTCTATACCGACAGCCTCTACCGTTTGGACTTCACTATTAGTGAAGGGCGAAGCCTGCGAGAATTAACGATTTGGGGCTTACATCCCGACCTCACAAATAGCGGGCAAATGAAAGTTTGGCTCTATGAGAACAGCCAGATTGTTTGGCAAGACAGCCTACAAGTAGTGGGCACTATGGCACTGGTTTTTCAAGATTCCGTGCGGCTCGAGGCCGGAAATGACTATAGCTTAATCCTTCAAAAAACAGGACGCTTAAACTTCGACATGAAATGGTCTTCCCTCAGCCATTGGGATGTGCAAGCCTTGAGCTTTAAAAACAAGCGCAAGCAATCCGCGGCCAGCAGCGCGGGTTGGTCGGCCAGCAAACGATTCTTTGGCTTTGGGATGAAATTCGACTCCAATATTGGACTGGAAGAATGGACCAACATTCAAAAGTTGCAGGTGTATCCTAATCCCAGTGAAGGAAAAGTGATGGTAGTTGGAGATGATCGCTTAAAGGAAAAAACCCTACAAATTTTCGATCTGCAAGGGCGCTTATTGTGGCAGCAAGTCCCCAATTCTAAAGAAGAACTGCTTCAGCTTGGAGCTTGGGAACCCGGGCTTTATCGCATCGTTTGGGGTACTGCCTCTGAGGCCCTACGCCTACACTAAGCCAGGTTTATTCTCGAAATTTCATTCCCAAAAATCCATAGGAGCAGTTTCTACCTTTTTGCTATCTTAAGCCCCATGCGCGGACTGCTCATTTTTGTCGCTTTGCTCTTTTTGAACACAGCCTGTGATCAAGGGAAAATTGGCTCTTCACGCAATCGGGGTCCTAAAGCCGAATTGACTGGCCCGACCTTAGAACGCGATTTGGCGGAGATACAAGCCGATGGAAAATTAAAAGCCATAATGGTGTATAGCAGCACCACCTATTTCCTTTACCGAGGAGAGGCCATGGGCTATGAATATGAATTACTGAAGCGTTTAGCTCAGGATTTAGGTCTGGAACTGGAAATAGTATTAGCCAATAATATTGATGAGGTTTTTGATATGCTCAATCGCGGTGAGGGCGATATCATTGCTTATGGCCTTACCATTACCGAAGACCGGAAAAAGCTGATCACCTTTAGCGATTACCTCTACACCACTCATCAGGCCTTGGTGCAGCGCAAACCGCGCAATTGGCGGAGATTAAATCGTGATCAAATTGATCGAAAATTGGTGCGGGATGTTATCGACCTTATTGGCGATACCGTACATGTGCATCGGCGTTCTTCCTATTATGAGCGAATGCTTCATTTACAAGAAGAATTGGGGGGCAATATCAATATCGACACCATTATTGGTGATTATAATATTGAGGATGTAATTAAAATGGTGGTCGATGGTAAAATCAAATATGCCATTGCCGACTATAATGTGGCCTCCATCAATCAAACCTTCTATCCAATTTTAGATGTAGAAACGCCAGTAAGCTTTTCCCAGCGAATTGCCTGGGGTTTGCGTAAAAACTCTCCTGAATTAGAAAAGGAAGTGAACCGTTGGATTAAAGGCATGCGAAAGAATGGCACCTATGCCTTTATCTATAAGAAGTACTACGTGCATAAGAAGTCCTATAAACGTCGGGTGCAAAGCGAATTCTACAGTAAAAACAGCGGGCAGATCAGTAAATATGATGACTTGATTCGCCGGGCAGCGGATAGTCTGAGTTGGGATTGGCGGCTACTGGCCTCCCAGGTGTATCAAGAGTCGCGCTTCGATCCACAGTCTGAGTCATGGGCCGGAGCAGGTGGCTTAATGCAGATTATGCCAGGCACGGCAAATGATCTGGGCATAAATAACACTTACGATCCCGAGCAAAACTTAATGGCGGCAGCGGCATATCTGAAAGACATCTTCGATAAATTTGAGACTATTCCGGACACCATCCAGCGAATCAAATTTACCATGGCTGCTTACAATTGTGGCTATGGTCATTTACTGGATGCGCAACGTTTGGCGGCTCAAGCCGGATTAGACTCCCTGCAATTTGATGATGCTACAGCCCTATGGCTTCGAAAAATGGGGCAGTACAAGGTCTATTCAAATCCCATTGTTCGCTATGGTCCGGTGCGGGGTGAAGAGCCCTTCCGCTATGTGCGCGATATCTTTTTACGCTATGCACATTATCGACAATTAATTCCGGCAAGGCCTAGCGATAGCCTTGTGAGCTCTGCCGAGCTGCGGTAATTTTGCAGCATGAAGGAGCTGATCAGCATTTCAGGTGAAGAACTCTGGCTTTTACCCGAAAGGGCCATGTATTGGCCTGATAAACGCCGGCTTTTTATTGCTGATACCCATTTCGGGAAAATCAGTCATTTTCGGAAAAACGGCATCAAATTGCCTGAAGAGGCCGCGAAGGAGAACCTATTGCGACTCGAACGACTGCTCTATGCCACTCAAGCCAAAGAGGTTTATTTTTTGGGCGATCTTTTCCATTCCGAACTCAATCATGAATGGCTGGGTTTTAAGCAAGTTATAGCCTTATTCCCTTCTACCGAATTCCATTTAATTGGGGGCAATCACGATATTTTGGATGAGATGAGTTATTACCGTGCTCGACTAAAATACCACCCGGAAGGCTTAAAGTTGGGGCCCTTTTATTTAAGCCACGAACCCATGCAAGAATTTGAAGGCTACAATCTTTGTGGACATATTCATCCCGGAGTTCGCCTCAAGGGAGCGGGGCGTCAAAGTCTGCGATTGGCCTGTTATTTTTTTAGCCCCAATCAAGGAATCTTGCCGGCCTTTGGAGAGTTCACAGGCACCTTTAACCTTAAGGTAAAAAAGGAAGATCGGGTTTTTGTGATTGCCGAAAACCGGGTGATTCAGATCAACTAAAGGAACTTTTGCCAAATGCTGCGGCAATCATTTAAATAAGAAGTTCCGAATAAATTCAGGTGCACGAGCAGAGGATATAATTGATGATAAGGAATGCGCTCCTGCCAACCTCGCTCCAGGGGATAGCTTTCTTCATAGGCCTGAAAGACATTGACAGAAAAGCCCCCAAAGAGTTTCATCATGGCCAGGTCCATTTCGCGATGTCCATTATATACGGCCGGATCGATTAAAACCGGAATTCCGCCGGCCATGCAATAGGCATTGCCCGACCATAAATCACCATGAATAAAAGCGGGCTTTTCAGTGGGTACCAAATGAGGATAGGCGTTCACGAAAGCTTCGGAGCCTTTCAAGTCCTTTGTTTCCAAATATCCGGCATCAAAGGCTTTTTGCACCATATAAAGAATGCGGTGCTCGGCGTAGAAATCCGTCCAATCTTCGCTTTGATGATTAAGCTGATCTAATTTGCCAATATAATTTGGGCGATGCCAGCCAAAAAAATCTTGCTCCCGCAAATGCATCTGCGCCAGACCTTCACCTAAGGCCAATTCATATTCATCGCTTTTAAAACCCGGCTCTAAAAACTCTAAAAGCAAATAGGCATTTTGCTCCCATTCACCCAGGCCTAAAACTTCGGGTACCTTTAAAGGGCTGTGTTCTTTTAAAGAATTTAAACCATCGGCTTCCGCCTGAAAGAAATCCAATTTTGCCCCTTCCTGAAATTTCAGAAAAGCAGCCGGACCTTCTTGAAAATGAATTTGATAGGCAGCATTAATATCCCCTCCGGAAAGGGCTTGTAGATTTCGAATCGGGCCACGACCCAATTGCTCAGAAACTTGCTTACGAAATAACTCGGAGTTTACCATTACGGGCATCTTCCTCCATATACACTAAGAGACCTTGCCATTTGCTCAAAGCTTCCTTCAACATTTTGGCATTAAAGGGCTTGGGAATAAAATCATTCATTCCAGCTTCAATACAGCGCTTTTGATCGGCCACTTCCGCATTTGCTGTTACGGCAATAATAATAGGCCTTTGGGGCTGATCTTTAATAATTCTGCGGGTAGCCTCGATACCATCCATCTTGGGCATTTGCACATCCATAAAGATGATATGGTAACTATTGGTGATGGCCATTTCCCAGGCCTCTAAACCATTATTGGCCAACTCCACCTCATAACCCATGGTTTTCATAATCATCACCAGCAACTTCTGGTTAATGGGGTTATCCTCGGCATATAGAATTTTAAGGCCTTCGATCTTCTTGGTTTTCTGCTCTTCCTTCAGCTCCTCGGCATGTTTGCTGAGGTTCAAGCGTGGAGTTTTCAAAATGAAGTCGGCCCGAACCGTAGTTCCTTTGCCCTCTTCACTATCAATCCACATCTCGCCATCCATCATCTCAATGATATTGGCCGCAATGGTTAAGCCTAATCCGGTACCTCCGTGTTTACGGGTATTGCCCTCATCACCCTGATTAAAAGCCTGCACTACCTTATTGAGTTCTTCGGGTTTAATACCAATTCCGGTATCCGTAACCTTCATATGGAGTTTAACCCGATTGCCCTCTACGCTTTCCATGCGCAGATCAAAACCAATAATTCCTTTCTGGGTAAACTTCACTGCATTACCCACAATATGGTAAATCACCTGACCTAAGCGCTCGGGATCTCCAGCCAACTCATCCGGAATATTATCATCGTAGCTCAGTTTGAAGTTTACTGTGCTCGACAAATTATCAGTACCAGCCTGTTCTAAGGCCCGGTCTACTACTTCTTTGAGGTGGAATTTACGGGACTCAAGCTTTAATTCCCCCGAATCGATAGCGGAGAAGTTCAGCAGGTCCATCAATAGGTTATTGAGCTGCTCACTATTCTTGCGAATGGTTTCCAGCTTAGCCTGTTGATCTGGCTCCAATTTAGTTTTGGATAGAAAATCAGTCATCCCCATAATGGCATTCATCGGGGTACGCAACTCATGACTCACGGAGTTCATAAAGTTACGCTGCGAGACCATGGCCGTTTCACTCTGGGAGATATGCATGCGCATATTGTAGCCAAAACGCTGACTTAAGGCGATAGTCTGGCTCACCACGAAAACCAAATAAAGGAAGAAGGAAAGGAATAGGTGATTTACGCCAAAACCAAAGAAGGCCGACATTTTTAGGACCATCACTAAAATGAGGGACCCTACCGCAATGGAGGTAAACCAACTCATGGTATGAGACCAGCGAATAGCACGCAAATAGAATACGGTAGTCCCTACTAAAGCCAGGGCAATGAAGATCAGGTAATAATCAACAAAAGCGGTGAAATTCTGAGGAGGAAGTAAGACCGATATCGCCAAAAGGCCCGAAACAATGCCAATGCTATGGAAGATCCATTCCGGAGCCCGCCGCGCAATTAAATTCTTGTAGAAATAAGTGAAGAAAATCACACTCACATAGAGACTGAGATATTCGAGTCGAATCGCCACATGCCAGGACAGCCCCTGAAACACCTCATGCAAAATATAGGTATCGGTGCCAATAATGCGGTAGATATAGCTCAAGGCAAAAAGCCCGAAAAACAGAAAGGCAAAATCGTTTTTTTGGAAGTAGTAAACTATCAGGGAGAATACCGCCGCAATTAAAAGGGTGCCGGCAATAAAAAGGGACCCTGCTACCGCCATGTTTTTAAAGAAGAAAAAGCGGCTGGAAGGCCCGATAGCCATGGCAGCCACCGATCCACCTTTATGATGATGGAAATTGGAAACGTGTAGCACTAATCGGTTGGAGCCCTTGTTTAATTTGATCGCAAGCACCTTGGGCAGCCAATAAGGCTCAGCATCGGCTATATTACTAGCGACTTTACCATTATGCGAAATCTCTTCGCCATTTAAATAGAGCGCATAAGAACTGTAATATTCCGGTACGCGGATAGCGAGTTTATCACTGGCGCGCGAAGAATAAATATTCAGCTCGTAGCTGGCATAGCCCTTCGCGTGGTAATTATTTTTTTCGGTGGGTAAATCCGACCAGGGTTTAAGAATATCTACATAAACAGGACGATGTTCCAAATCAGCTTTACCTTCAGGATTCACTAATTCCTTCCAGTAGAAACGCCATTTACCATCTAATACCAGGTCTTCTTCCTCATTGTAGAAATTTTCATTGAGGGAGATTTCACCATTAAGCACCGAATTTGCCTCCAAGCGACTCAGCCAGGGCACAAATAGGAGCAATATGATGATTAGATACCTTCTCATTTCTGTAAACTGATCTAAGGGAACAAGGCTTGAACCAAAGTGTTCAAATAGCTGATCCTCAATATACTTAAATTAAAGACAGCTTGGCCATTCTTCCCATCCAAAGATGCTTTTTCTCAAAATGGGAATAATCAACAAGCTGTCCCTATATGGGAAGGAAAATTGCGAAATCGCAGCGAATGCCCCAAATCATTCACATCCAAAATCTACATTTTAATCACCTAATAAGTTGAAATTTTACGACTTATAGTATTCAATTTTGGAAGGTTTTTAGGTGCCGTAAATACTTGAGAGGTATCGCTCAAGGCCAGCATAAATTTTTTCAAAGCCAAAATCTCCTGATCTGATAAATTCAATGAATCCGCCGGTAAAGTTTGATGCTCCAGGGGAAGGCCCATTCCGGCCGCGCCACCTTGATTGTAAAAGTCTAATACCGACTCTAAATCCGGATAGGCGCCATTATGAAAATAAGGTGCCGTAAACTCCACATTGCGCAGTCCAGGGGTCTTGAAGGAGTTCTTAAAGAATGGTGCTTCATCCTGAACAACTCCACCCGCATAACGACCCAAATCGCCATCCAGCTTTTTCATATCCGGACTTTCCAGTACTCCCAAAACCTCACTTTCATTCTCCATATACATAGGTGGCACTAAGCCACTAAAGGTGGGCACAAAATGACAAGTGGCACAAGCTGCCTTTCCCATGAATAAGTTAAAGCCCTTAATCTCTTCCTCACTTAAGGCATCTGATTCCGAACGCAAATAGCGGTCTACTCGCGAATCATAAGATTGCAGCTGACTTAAAAAGGCCATAATTGCCTTGGATAAGGAATAGCGGTTTACGCGGCCTTGCTGCTCTGGGAAGGCTTTCTTAAAAAGGGTTTGATATTCTTCACTTTCTTCCAAACGACGGAAAATGCGGCGGTAATCGGAATCAAATTCCTGAGCACTGAAGATCACGTGCTCCATTTGGGTTTCCATGCGATCGGCCCGAAGATCATGGAAAAATTTCTCTGCATAAAGCACATTGTAAAGCCCGGGAGCATTGCGGCTAACCGTTCCTCCTCCCTTAGCCACACTTTTAACTAAGCCATCGCTATAGGCCTTATCGGGATGATGACAAGAGGCACAGGAACGATCTAAATCACCACTTAAAACCGGATCAAAGAAGAGCAGACGCCCTAATTTCTTTTGATGTTCAAATGCCTCATCCTTCGGCATTAAGCCGGTATAAAAAGACAGGTTTAAAAAGTCTGCACTAAAAATATGACGGCTTTCATAATTCACGGGCAATTCACCTCTATACACCTCAGCTGCCGTTTCATAAGCCAAATGATGATGCAAATCGAGTAAGGCACCATACAAGGGCTCAATAACTTCCCGAATAAATTCTGCGCGATTGAATGTTTCAAAATCACTTTGATTCAATAAGCGCTGACCTAAATCCCATTTCGCTTGAATCGCTTTTTCCAATTCTGACGCATCTGCATAAGCCAAATACAATTTTGCATAGTCTCCCATGGCTTGCCATACCACTGCTGATTCTTTCAAAGCCTCATCACTGGCTGGCGTATCGAAACCCGTTATACCCATGGCGGTAATGCGCACCAATCCCTGGCGTAATGCTTCAAATACCTGGCGATCGCTAAAATTCTGAACTTCGGAAAAGCGCTGCACTTGCCCTACTTGATATTCCAGATCCTTGGCCAATTTCTTTAGGGCCGGTAAATCCAGGGGCGCATCATAGAGCAATTCCTCCATGCGTTGCAATCCTTTGGGTTCTACCACCACCAAACGTGGTGCATTCCGTTCGGTTTTAGGAAGTGGAGCGCCATTGATAAAATCCTTCACATCCTGTGGTTGCAGGTAATCGAGCATAAACTCGATTTTCTTAAAACTCAATCGCAGGGACTTAAACTCTGCCTTGAGTTTGACCTGATCCCAATCTGCCGTATTCAAGCTTTGCTTAAAGCTTTCACTTTGCTCATGAAAAGCTTTTAGGTCCCCCACATAGCGAGATTTAATCTGCTGCACCGGACTTTGGGTGGGGCGAAAAGCGGTGAATACGGTAAATAGCAAAAGCAGGGAAAAGACTGCTAAAACAAGCTTGCGCATCTTGAATTTCTTAAAGCAAGAAAAGGGGAGCTTTCACTCCCCTCTTCTTTGGAATTGGTAATTCTTACTTAACCAAAAGTTTTTGAGTTACACCCGCAGCATTCTGGATGTAGTATACACCAGGCTGTAAGTGCGAAATATCGATGTTCTCAACGTTGCGATAAACGTTCATACGCTTGCCACTCACATTGTAGATAGCTACATCACTCAGCTCATTGAAGTATAAGGTACGAGTAGCAGGGTTAGGGTAAATTTGGAAAGCATCGCCTTCAAAAGCATTCTCAGGTAAACCGATAGTTACTTGATCCCAACCAGTGATAGCAACAGTCATAGAGTTGTTGAAAGGGAATGGGTTTCCTCCGTCAGGGTGTTGGCTGTTGAAAAGGATGGTTTTACCATCAGTAGTTCCGATGGCTCCGGTAATCTCTGCGCCAACTGGTACCACAGCAATACGGTGTAAATCATTCAAAGTAGGGTTGCTAATGCTCATATCCAACATGAATAATTCGCAGGTACGGTTACCAATACCAGCAGGAGTACGACCTTTAGAAGTACCGTTTAGGTCTTCGCAAATCAACATGTAGTTTTTACCGTTAATGGTGATTTTGTTCAATCCGTCAGGGTTAGAAAGGTGCTTGTCTGGATAAGAAGATACTGCAGGATCCACAGAGAAATAAGGACCACCTTCCACAAATACTGAAGTTTGCTCAGTTGCAGGATCGTACATCAATACACGACCGTAGTAATCCCAGTACTCAGAGCTGTCAGGAGTAATGGTTTTTCCGAATTCCGCACTCTGATCCATAGCGCGTTGCATGTGATGAGGAGCATACACACATCCAGCCGCAGCTGCACTACTCCAACGTCCGGCAGGGTTATCACGACCGGTTTCAGTCATGTACACTTTACCGTCGATTTCTACTACCCACTCTAAGCGGTTAAACATAGTAGCTCCAGCTACTACAGCTTGAGTATTGAAGTTTAACATATTGTCGAAGTCGCTATTATCGATTTCAACCCACTTGCTACCGGTAGCATCGTGCTTGTATACATAGGTTTTTCCAGTGGTGAAATCACCAGCATTGTCGGCAACGAATTTGGTAAAGAAACCAGGAGTATTATCCGCTCCTAAATAAACGGTTTTGTTGTCGGGCATAACGCATCCACCTTCGAAAGGCTGACGACCCCAGTTATATTGTTTGCGAATAGCAACTGCCTGGCGAGGATCGATCTCTACCATGTAGTTATAGTTCTCGTACTTTTTAATAGTCTCACCATTGTATCCTGGGAAACCATTAGCGGCAGCATAAGTAGAAGTTCCGGTACCAATGGTGAAGTCACCAGTGTCGCGGTCTGCCAAATCAGCATTAGAACCTCTCCACCACTCTTCAGCAGTCCAGATACGTCCGTCAGGACCAGTAATACCACCACAGTTCATTCCGGTTTCACCTACGGTGTTTGCAAAATCAACCGCGAAGAATTTACCTTGACGACCGTCATTTAAAGTTTGATCTACTACGATTAAAGAATCGGTAGCGGCATCACGACGTACTTTAAATACAGTCATTCCACCACCATCACCAATCTTATCGTTTTGGATCACCATTTCGTGGTTTACCGAAATCCAACCTAAGTCAGTTCCGTTATTATCTGGCGTAAAGCCGATGAAATCGTGCCATTGCTTAGCCAAAGCAGTATCAGCAGGGTTACCATAAGTAGGCGTAGTTTGCACTACATGGTGTCCACCAATAAACAAGTATTGGGTAATTAAAGGAGAAGCCGGTACCTGAACGGTAGTAGGCTCCCAGTTGGTTACATCAATCTCTGGAGAGAAAGTTTGGGCTTGCGCCGAAAGGCTCGCCGCGATGATTCCCACGCTTAGTACTAGTTTTTTCATGATCGTAATTCAATAGTGTTTGGATTCGATCGCAAATTTGCCCGCGGGACTTTAGCTTATTTCGTCGCCAGTCTTAAGAATATGTAATCAATCCAGGCCCCTCTTAACTTTCTAGGAACCTGGGCATAAAATTGGGCGGAAGGCCACTGACTCATTTTCCCGCCTTCAAAAAGCTAAACATTTGTTAACTAAGGCCAAGGATAAAACCCGAAGGTTATCTGTGCGTTAGGAACTTGAATATATATTTGAAAGCTTAGAAATCAGCGCGATGTCAAATCTTGCTTTTTAGTCTTTATCCACCTGAATAGCAGTCCATTTAAAGGGGTGAATTTAACAAGGCTTTAACGCCTGAAAAGTCGACAAACTAGCAATTTCGCATGCGGTCCAAAATCAGGACCTTAAACGCTGACCGATTTAAACATTTGAACCGAGTGATGGAAACAAGTCAAAGTGCCACGGATATTCGTGCCTTGAACGAAAAGATTGAAAAGGAAAGCGCCTTTATCGATCTGCTAATGATGGAAGTAAATAAATCCATTATTGGCCAAAAGCAAATGTTGGAACGCCTGCTGATTGCCCTCTTAGGAAATGGGCATATCCTCTTAGAAGGGGTTCCGGGACTGGCCAAAACCCTGGCCATTAAATCGCTGGCCCAGGCTATCGATGCCCAATACAGCCGGGTACAATTTACCCCCGACTTGCTGCCCAGCGATGTGATGGGTACCCAGATTTACAATATTCAGAAAAACGAATTTGCCATTAAGCAAGGACCGGTTTTCGCCAATTTTGTTTTGGCAGATGAGATTAACCGGGCCCCGGCCAAGGTGCAAAGTGCCTTGCTCGAAGCCATGCAGGAACGCCAGGTTACCATTGGGGAAACCAGCTTTAAACTACCCGATCCCTTTTTGGTATTAGCTACCCAAAACCCGGTAGAACAAGAAGGAACTTATCCCCTACCCGAAGCACAGAGCGACCGTTTTATGCTCAAGACCGTAATCACCTATCCTAAAATGGAGGAGGAACAATTGATTATGCGTCAGAATTTGAGCGGTGGTGCCCAGCCTATTCAAAAGGTAGTGTCGCTGGAAACCATCCAAAAAGCCCGCACCATGGTGCGCGAGGTTTATATGGATGAAAAGATCGAGCGCTATATCCTCGATATCATTTTCGCTACCCGCAAGCCCGAAGATTATCGCCTGCCTTCTTTAAAGCCCTTAATCGAGTTTGGTGCCTCACCGCGGGGTAGTATTGCCCTGGCAACTGCTGCCAAGGTATATGCCTTTATTAAGCGCAGAGGTTATGTAATCCCTGAAGATGTGCGCGCGGTAGTACTGGATGTATTACGCCACCGCATTGGTATTACTTATGAGGCTGAGGCCGAAAACGTAAGCAGCGAAGACCTTATCAGCCAAATTGTAGATCAGATCGAAGTACCGTAAATCCCGGCCGATCGCATGGAAACGCAAAAACTCTTACAAAAGGTTCGGCGCATTGAGATTAAAACTCGGCGGCTGAGCAATCACATCTTTTCGGGAGAGTATCACAGCTCTTTTAAAGGAAGAGGTATGGCCTTTAGTGAGGTGCGCCGCTATGAGTTTGGTGATGATATTCGCGCTATCGATTGGAATGTAACCGCTAAACTTAATGAGCCTTATATCAAGGTATTCGAAGAAGAGCGGGAGCTTACGCTGATGTTATTGGTAGACCTGAGCGGATCGGAAAACTTTGGTTCCCGCAATCAATTAAAACGGGAGATGATCACTGAGATTTGCGCCACCCTGGCCTTTTCAGCCATTCAGAATAATGATAAAGTGGGGGTAATCTTCTTTAGCGATACGGTAGAAAAGTTCATTCCGCCAGGTAAGGGGAAGTCCCATATCCTGCGCATTATCCGCGAGCTAATCGAATTTAAACCTAGCAGCAATAAAACCAATATTGCCGAGGCTTTGCGCTTTTTCAGTGCATTCCAAAAACGTCGCGCCATTGCCTTCGTTCTAAGTGATTTTATGGATAGCCGCTACCGCGATGCGCTTAAAATTGCCAGTCGCAAGCACGACCTTACCGGCATTCGCATTTTTGATCCCCGCGAGGAGGATTTACCCAATATTGGCCTTTTACCCATGCGCGATCCCGAAAGTGGTAAAACCCATTGGATCAATACCTCCTCTTCCAAATTGCGTAAGCAGATGAAAATGCGCTTCAAGGAATTTGAACGCTATTACCGCGAAAGCTTTCTACGCAGTGGGGCGGGTGATATCTCCATCCGGATTGATCATTCCTACCCCGCCGCTTTATTGGGATACTTCAAAAAACGCAGTCGATGAAAAGCCGAATTTTAGCCTTCATCCTGCTTTTAAGCAGTAGTGCTTTTGCCCAGCTTAGCTTTGAAGCGAAGGTGGATACCAATCAAATTAAATTGGGTGAGCCCATTCAATTAGAGCTCTCCGCCAAAGTTCCTAAAGCAGCTGAATACACTTGGCCCTTGCTCGAATCCGGTCAAAATGGAATTGAGATTATCGAAAGTGGAAAATTAGACAGCCTTATCAAAGGCGATTGGATTCAATTGCATCAAAGATTCACCCTTACCTCCTTCGATAGTGGTGAAGTGGAAATTCCGGCGCTGGAACTAAGCGTAGAAGACGAAGAAGTACAGCGCAGTTCGCCCATCGCCATTCTGGTTTATTTCCCGGAAATTAAGGAGGAGCAAGATTATTTTGACATCAAGGCACCGCGAGAAATCCCTTTCAATTACTGGCTCCTGGCCTATTGGGGACTGGGCGCGGCAGGATTAGCGGCCTTAATCTATTACCTCTGGAAATTTTGGCAGAAGCGCAAAAACCGGGGTGAAAAGCAGGTAGAAGAAATTCAAATTCCACCTATTGAATGGGCTTTGGAAGAACTCAATAAGCTGGAAGCTAAAGGCCTCTGGCAAGACGGAAAAGCCAAAGCTTACTTCAGCGAATTAGATGAAATCCTCAAGATATTCCTGGAGCGCAAATTTGGCCTCAAAGCACTGGAATCTACCGCCGAGGAATTAATTGTAAAGATCAAGCCGCTCTGCAAGGAAGAAAGACATTTCAATAATTTGAAGAACAGCCTGCGCTTAAGCGCGATGGTGAAATTTGCCCGCCAACAAAGCTTGCCGGAAGAAAATGTACAGGCCCTGGATGCCGTGCGTGATTTTGTAAACAGTCAAGAAGCCCCAAAATTGGAAGCCGATGTTTGATTACGAATTTCAAAATCCCGAATTCCTTTGGCTGCTCTGCCTCTTGCCTGTTTTAGGCTTTTGGTATTATTGGCGGCGCAAGGATAGCCATCCGGAAATACGCTTTCCCGAAGCTTCCTTTTTAGCCCAGTCGAAATTTAATCGTGGAGCCCTGCTCTATGCTTTGCCCTGGGTGTTGCGAATTTTCAGCATTGCCCTGCTCATCGTCGCTATGGCCCGCCCGCGGAATACCGAGGAGAATAACCGCAGTCGCAGTAGTGAGGGTATCGACATTGTAATGGCCCTGGATGTTTCGCCCTCTATGCTGGCCCAAGACCTTAAGCCCAATCGGCTGGAAGCCACCAAAAAAGTAAGCACGGAATTTATCGACGGACGTCCCAATGACCGTATTGGCCTGGTGGTTTATGCGGCGGAGAGCATGACTCAAATGCCCCTGACCAGCGATCATGCCCTGCTTAAAAACAGCCTTAACGATTTGCGCTACGGCTTCCTGGCTAATGGAACCGCCATCGGCATGGGCCTGGCCACCACCATCAATCGATTAAAAGACAGCAAGGCGCAAAGTAAAGTTGCCATATTATTAACCGACGGTGAGAATAATGCCGGCGAAATTGAACCCCTATCTGCTGCCGACTGGGCCAAAGAATTTAATATCCGAGTATACACCATTGGGGTGGGCACCAATGGAATGGCCAAAACGCCTGTTGCTCAAGACGGTCGCGGTGGTTTTTATTATGAGCGTGTGCCGGTAAAAATTGACGAAGAACTTTTAAAAGAAATCGCCGATCGTACTGGTGGCAAGTACTTCCGGGCAACCGACAATAAAAAACTGGATGCCATTTATAAGGAGATCGATTCCCTCGAAAAAACCAAATTGAAGGAAATCCGCTTCTATACCTACGAAGAGAAATTTGGTCTCTTTGCCCTCTCGGCCCTGGGACTTTTCCTACTGGAGATTCTATTGCGTTACACCCTCTTAAAGAGCTTTGTATAATGTATCGATTAGAGGAACCCACATATTTCTACCTGCTCCTCTTGATACCCCTAATGTTGGTGGTATACAGCCTCTATCTGGCTTGGCGCCGAAGAGCCCAAAAGGCATTTGGCGATAAAGAGCTATTGGAAAAACTCAGCCCCGAGCGCAGCCAGAATAAGCCTAGCTTAAAATTCATCATTTACCTTACGGTGATTGCTCTTATCAGCATGGCATTGGTAAATCCACAGATCGGCAGCCGCATGGAAAAGGTACAGCGCGAAGGCTTAGATCTGGTTTTTGCTATTGATGTGAGCAAGAGTATGCTTTGCGAAGATGTACAACCCAATCGATTAGATCGGGCCAAACTGCTGATTTCCCGCACCGTAGATGAATTGGTGAGCGATCGCATTGGCATTATCACCTATGCTGGTCATGCCTATCCGCAATTACCCATCACTACTGATTACAATGCGGCCAAGCTCTTTTTGCAAAATATTAATACCGACCTCATCCCCTCACAAGGAACGGCCATTAGCGATGCTATCGATCTGTCGACCCGCTTTTTTAATGATGAAGAGCAGCCCAATCGCTTATTGGTAATTCTTTCCGATGGTGAAGATCATGAAGAGGGAATAGATGATGTGATCAGCAAGGCCTTGGATAAGAACATTCAGATTTATACCATTGGCTTTGGAACCGAAAGAGGTGGCCCCATTCCTATAAAACAAGGAGGAAACATTACAAGCTATAAAAAGGATCAAAACGGAGAAACCGTAATTACCAAGCTCAATTCTAGTCTTCTCAAGCGAATTGCCGCCGAAGGAGATGGAAAATATTTTTCTGGAAATCGCAGCAAGGCGGCGGTGGACTTCTTAATGGAGGAAATGATGAAGATGGAGAAATCCGAGTTTGAAAGTGAATTGTATGCGGATTATGAGGATCAGTTTCAATGGCTATTAGCCCCGGCTCTCCTGCTTTTAATTTTGGATGTCTTCATCCTCGAAAGAAAAACCCAATGGTTTAAGAACCTAAATTTATTCGATCGTCATGAAGAACTTTAGTTTGATTTTAGGCATCTTATTGAGCATCGGCTTGCAAGCCCAGGAAGTTCGCAAGCAGATTAAAGAAGGGAATAAGGCTTTCGCCGAAAGGGCCTTCGATGAAGCGGAGATCAAATACCGTGAAGCCGCAGCTCTTGCAGAAGAGAAGGACCTCTCTGTAAGTCAATACAATTTAGGAGATGCCCTCTACAAACAAGAGCGCTATCAAGAAGCGATCGAAGCCTTCGAGCTCAGCCTGGCCCGTACCGAAGATCCGGCCCGGAAAGCGGAAATCTATCATAACCTGGGGAATTCTTACCTCAAAAATGAGCAATTAAAAGAGGCTATACAGGCCTATAAAAACGCTTTAAAGCATAATCCTGCGGATGAAGAAACCCGCTATAATCTGGCTAAGGCCCTAGCGGAACAGAAAAAACAGCAAGAGCAGCAAAAACAAAAAGGCGATTCCAATCAAAAGGAAAAGCAGGATCAAGATCAGAAACAAGATAATCAGGATAAAAACAAGAATTCCGATTCGCAGCAAAATCAAGATCAGAAAAAAGATAATCAGGATAAACAGGATCAGAAGGGTGAGAATTCGGATGATCAAAAATCTCAGGAGCCCCAAAATCAGGAAGGTCAGAACTCTGAGGATCAAGAACAGCAAGGCGAGCAAGATTCTCAGCAAAACCCTAAAGAACAACAAAAGCAAGAGCAACAGAAAGGTGGCGCTAATGGCAAAGAGTCACAAGCTGAAAAAAAAGCCGCTCAAGCGGAGAAAGAAGCTGCCCAGCAGAGTCGCGAAAACATTGAACGTTTACTGCAAGCCTTGCAAAGAGCCGAACTTGAAACTCAGGCCCGCCTCCAGCGTAAGAAGATGAAAGCCAAACCCAATCCCGGATCAAAAGACTGGTAATGAAAACTTGGATTTATCTCATAGCATTTAGTCTGCAATTAGGCTGGCTTCCCGCTCAAGTGAGTTTTCGGGCGGAAGTAGATCGCACGGAAGTAAACCAAGGGCAGCAATTTCGGGTCAATTTTGTGATCAAACAAGAAGGCCGTGGATTTCAAGCGCCCTCCTTCGAAGGATTTCGGGTTTTAGGCGGACCAGCAACCTCCATCAGTTCTTCCATTGATAATAGTGGGGTGCGCTATTCCCTCACCTACACCTATTATCTTAGGGCTGATCAAATAGGGGAACATATCATCGGGCCGGCTAAAATTCAGGTGAAGGGTAAGAGCTACCAAACGCAAAACCTGAAAATAAAGGTGGTGGAAACCAAGCGTACTCAAAGTTCCACCGAACCTGAATTGGCCTTTATAAAACCCTATGCCAATAAAACCACCGTTTATGTGGGTGAACCCCTGATGGTGGCCAACCGCATTTACATCCGCAAGCAATTGCAAGCCGGTCGTTTCAATTTCGAAGAAACACCCAAATTCGAAGGTTTTTACAAGGAAAAAATTCAACGGAACAATCTCAATGAAAAGCTGGAATACATCAATAACTTGGCTTATGTCACCGCCAATATTGATGAGGAAGTCATCATTCCGCAAAAAGCCGGCAGCTTCGATTTGGGCTCATCCACCATAAGCCTTCCCGTGCGGGTAAATACCGGAAAAAGAGATTATTTCGGCTTCCCTTTAAGCACGACCAAAGAATTAAGCTTGCAGGCCAATTACCCCAAAATCACGGTTAAACCGCTGCCCGATAAAGGTCGGCCCCAAAACTTCAGTGGTGCGGTGGGCGACTTTAGTATTAAATCACAGATAAGCAGCACCGAAATTAATATGGATGGCAGCATCAGCTATACCATTCGCATTGAAGGAAAGGGCAATATCAAATTTGTAGAACTGCCGGAAATAGAGTTCCCCTCTGCCTTTGAGGTCTTCGATCCCGAGATTAAAGAAAGTAGCAGCGTTAATGCCCGAGGCATGAGCGGCTATAAGGAAATTGAATACTTGCTGGTTCCTCGCTATGGTGGTAGCTACAAAATTGAGCCTATCGTTTTCAATTATTTCGACCCTAAGCAAGAGCGCTATGTGCAATTGGAAACCGAGGCTTTTGAAGTGAGCATTAAGGGGGGTAAAGCCGCACCCAATAGTTCAAAATCTCCCTTGGCCGGCGAAAGCACTAGTGATGCAGTAGATTTCTTGAATAAGGACATCCTCTTTATCAAAACCAAGGCTTCGAACTGGCATAATCCCAATGAACAATTTTTAGGTTCGGGCTCTTTCTGGGGCTGGTTGTTGAGTTTAGTCTCATTAGGACTTTCGCTGATCGCCATTTGGTGGCGCAAAAAAGCAGAGTTTACTAATCGGGATAGCCTTCGTAAACAGCGGGCAGGGAAAGCGGCTTTAAAGAAATTGCGCAAAGCTCAGGAAGCTCTAAAAGCCAATGATGCGGAACTCTTTTACCAGGAATTGGAAACAGCCATTATTGGCTTCTTCAGCGATAAATTTGATCGAGGTGTTAGCGGCTTAAGCAAAGAATACTTGCAAGAGCGTTTGAGCAAAGCCCAGGTTTTGGAGAGCGATATCAAAGCCCTTTTAGAGCTTTTGGAAAAATCGGAAATGGCCCGTTTCACCGGACTAAAACTGGAAGCCGCCGCCCAGGATTACGATCGCGCTATTGAAGTACTCACCGAAATCGAAAAGCAGTTATGAGAAAATTCCTTTTCATCGGAGTGATATTGATTCAGGCCTTGCCCATATTGGCCAGCAATGCCCTATTTGAGCAAGCCAATAAGGCCTATCAAGAAGAAGACTTTTTAAAAGCGGTAGAGCTCTACGATAGCATTGCCGCTCAAGGAGAAGTAAGTGCGGCCCTCTATTATAATTTGGGCAATGCGCATTATGAAAACGGTGCCCTGGCCAAGGCCATTCTCAATTATGAGCGCGCTTTGCGCTTAGATCCTAAGGACGAAGAAATTCAGCATAATCTGGCCCTGGCAAAAAGCAAGCGTATCGACCGTTTTGAAGAGATGCCTCAAAACCTCTTTAAGGCCTTTCGATTGAGTGTATTGCAAATGTTCCAGCCGGATAATTGGGCGCGTTTAGCCCTGGGATTTCTGGCCTTGGCTTTGGCCGGATTGGCCCTTTACCTCTTTAGTTCCTATGGCCGGATTGGTTTTGTGAGCCTGCTCGGCGGAAGCCTGCTCAGCCTCTTCAGCTTAATTATGGCCTATAGCCATCAGCATTATCGCGAAGAGCATCCGGGACTCATCATTATGTCTGACTCCGCCTATGTAAAAAGCGGACCGGGCTCGGAGGCCGAAGACCTCTTCATCTTACATGCCGGCACCAAAGGAGAGCAATTAGACCATTTTGAAGGTTGGACCAAATTGCGATTAATCGACGGAAAAATCGGTTGGTTACCGGATGAAGATATCGAGCAAATCCCCTAAATCCCGGGTACCGAAATCCCTCTGAGATTGCGATACAATTCCAGGGCATAATTGTCGGTCATGCCGCTTACAAAGTCCAGAATGCACATCACCTTTTCATAAGGTCGATCCTCTTCTTCAAATTGAAATTGATTGGGAATTAAAGCCAGTACTTTTTGATGTCGTTTTTGGCGATCATCCTTAGCTAAGAGGGCTGCCTCCACAAAATCCTCAATCAGACCGCTCATAATTTTAAAGCCTGCCAATTCGATTTTCATCACACTATCGTGATTGTAAATCCTACCGATGGATTTCTTTTCAATCTGCTTCAGCGCATTTTGATAGGGCTTGAGGCTATCCAATAAGGAAGTACTGAAATCGCCCCTAAGAATCACTTCCTGATTAGCTAAAAACGCATCGGCGCAAGCCTGAACTAAAGCATTAATCACCTTGGCTCTTAAATAGGCCACCGACTCATTTTTATCCTCGCGCAGGTTCTCCAGGTTATGGCGTAAGCGGCTCATATCTGTATTAGGATCCTGCTCCAGCACCCGCATAAAATCCTCCTTCACCTCCTCAAAGCTGAGGATGCCCAAGCGATGTGCATCTTCATAGTCGATAATACTGTAGCAAATATCATCAGCCGCCTCTACCAAGTACACAAAGGGATGCCGACGATAAGCCAGGGGTTTTTCGCTATCCAAAGCCAAGGGGAACTCTTTTACAATAGCCTCAAATACCTCCTGATCATCTTGAAAGAAACCATATTTACTGCGGTGCTTGCCCTTCTTTTTATCGCGGGCCAGGCTTTCGCATGGATATTTTAAGATGCTGGCCAAAGTGGTGTAGGTCATTTGCAGACCACCTTTCATGCGACCTTTAAATTGTCGACTGAGCAAACGCAGGGCATTGGCATTGCCTTCAAAATGGGTAAGGTCTTCCCATTCGCCGGCGGTAAATGCCGCTCTAAAACCTTTGTCGTGCTCGCGATCGAGGAAGTATTTGGAAATGGCTTCTTCACCCGAATGCCCAAAAGCAGGATTACCTAAATCGTGGGCCAAGCAGGCCGCGGAAACCACCGACTTTAATTGGTTACGGTAAAAATCGCGGGCCTTTTCATCCTCCTTAAGGGAGGGCAAATTGGCCAGTTTTTCCCCAACTATCATCCCCAAAGAACGCCCCACGCTTACCACTTCTAAAGAGTGGGTAAGGCGATTATGCACAAAAACCCGTTCTGGCAATGGGAATACCTGGGTCTTGTTTTGCAAGCGCCTAAAGGCGGATGAGAAAATAATACGGTCGTAGTCCCTTTCGTAAACCGATCGCGCATCTTCGGGCATACGATCGTCGCCAAAGCGGCGCGGGCTGTAGCAATTTTTCCAGCTCAATTCCATGGCTTAAAGGTCGGGAGCTTTTTGTTATCGGCAAATTTTCCAGCCCTTTGAAATCAGATCAAGAAATGCTTCTTAGCTTTGATTAAAGCCTAAGCATGAAAAAGTATCAAACCTTATACGTTGCCGCTTCCCGCCAGCACGTGGGAAAAACTACCTCAACCCTGGGTCTGGCCTATTGCCTGCAACGCCTGGGGATTGATATTGGCTACTGTAAGCCGGTAGGGCAACAATTTGTAGACCTCAATGACCTGAAGGTTGATAAGGACACCATATTATTCTCGGATCTCATTCAATTTGACCTCCATCCCGAAATTCACAGTCCGGTAATTTTAGGTTCAGGAGCCACCACCGATTTTATCGATCACCCTGAAAACTTCAATTACGCGGAGAAAATCCTCAAGGCCAAAGTGGCTTTGGAAAGTCGTAAAGAGCTTACCATCCATGAGGGTACCGGACATCCCGGAGTAGGTTCGGTGGTAAACCTCAGCAATGCCAAGGTGGCCAAAATGCTGGATGCGCAAGTAATCTTTATTGCCGAAGGGGGCGTGGGCTCTACCATTGACATGATTAATATGTGCATCTCCCTATTCCGGGAAGAAGGTGTGCCCATTTTAGGGGTTATCGTAAATAAGGTGCGGGAGGAAAAGATTGATAAGATTCGCCCCTACATCGAAAAATGGCTCAATTCGCAGGGCATTCCTTTATTGGGGATGGTGCCTTATGATCGCACTTTGGCCTGGCCGGTAATGAGCACCGTATGCAAGGCTATAAATGGTACGGTGCGCTCCAATTCGCATGCCTTGCGCAATAAGGTTGCGGATGTTTTAGCCGGAACGGTATTGGATCGCACCAAGCTCGAAAAGCGCGATAATCTATTATTGGTAGTAGGTACCCACCGCCTGGATGAAACCCTGGGTAAGATCTTACACATTAATGCTGAACTGGCGATTGAAGAATGGCCCTTGAGTGGCATTATTGTTTGTGGCGAGGGGGAAATTAGCAGTGAAACCCAGCGGGCCATCGACTATTACCAAACACCTTTAATTCATACCGATTTGGATACCTATGGCGTGGTGCTAAAGGTGAGTCGGATTGAAGTGAAGATTAACCGCGATACCCCCTGGAAGATTAAGCGTGCGATTGATCTGATTGAGCAGAATGTAGATTTGGATTACATCAAAAAGAAAATTTCCTAAAAAAGTAGGAAAACGAATTTTCTCCTATATTTGCCCTCCCAAATTTCGGGGCATTAGCTCAGCTGGCTAGAGCGCTACACTGGCAGTGTAGAGGTCATCGGTTCGACTCCGATATGCTCCACAGCAAAATTGAAGGCACGGTTTCCGTGCCTTTTTTTGTTTGGTAAAGATTCACTCAGTCCTTTTTACTTAGCGTGATAGTTAACTTATTGGGTTGTTGTTTAACCTCCACAATATCACCCTCCATAAAACCCAAATCTGCTAACCACTTCCCTTCAAGCCTTATTTCAGGAACTGTTATATAATCCCATCTTCGAGAACGATGTTTACGATGAACCTTTAATTTCTTGTATCTAATCATAACTTTTCAACCAAATCGATCAAAATCATTTCAACATAAACCTATTTATCACATTGATTAATCAAAATCAAACTTACATAAAGCATTTTGAAGAATCAAATGCTTGCTTTAAAAAGTCAAAGTGAAACCGAGATTTATGTTGGAAACAGCGATATATTGCTCTTGAAATGGCAGAAGAAAGAATAAATCGCATCAAGGAAATCCTGGTTATTCAAGGAAAATCCCAAAAGTGGTTGGCAGAATGTATGAGTAAAACGCCGACTACCATTGCCGCAATGTGCAATAACAAATCGCAACCGCATTTGAAAGACTTAAAGCGAATTGCAGCTATATTAGATGTTGATATTCGGGAATTGCTAGTTCCCACAAAAGAATAATACTTGAATTCAGAATTCCCATACGAAAAACTGTTTTGGCAGCAATTTGAAGACCTTACGATAAAGGTCTGTCAAAATATACTTGGAATTGGTGCGAAGAAGTTTGCAAATGGCAAGGACGGCGGGAGAGATAGTCGATTTACTGGGAAATCAGAAAGATTTCCTTCCAGCAGTGAGCCGTGGAATGGCAAATGGATTATTCAAGCTAAACACACTGAAGTTAACACTGCAAGTTGTTCCGATACTGACTTTTCAGGCGGGAGTAAGAGTAGTACTGTAAGTAAAGAAATAGTGCGCCTCAAAAGGCTTATGACGGAGGATCCATTTGATAATTATCTTCTATTCACAAACAGAAAAAATCCAGCGAACAAGGATCATGAAATTATTACTAGGATAAAAAATGAAGTTGGCATTTCAAATGTGGATGTAATTGGTAAAGAGCAGTTAGGAACATATATTACTGATGAAATTGCGGATCAATTTGATCTTAAAAAGTATATCCTTCCCTTCCGCTTTTATGAGAAAGACATACAGGAGGTCATACTTTTGTTTCATAATCAGCAAGCCTCCATCGCTATTGACACTTCCGAAATTACCGGGAAATTTGATCATTTAAGCAAAAAGGATAAGAATAATCTAAATAGACTAACAGAGGGATATTTTAAGTATATCAAATCACACTCCCTTCAACATTTTGCAAAGATTGAATCATTTTTAAAAGATCCTCGGAATTTGCATTATGCAAATTTCTATAACAATACAATAAGTGATTTACAAGGAAAAATAATTATAAAGCGGAGTGATTTTGCCGCTTTTGACGAAGTCATTGAACATGTCTCTTCAATAATTCTTGAGTCAAACTTTGAGAAGTTAAAAGACTATCGGAGATTAATTAGAGTATTCGTACATTTTATGTACTGGCAATGTGATATTGGTGCAAAAGAATGATAAGACCACATAAATATCTTGATGTCAATAATTCTGTTCTAAGTGTTGGCGCGGAAGTTCTGAAGCTTTTGCAGGAGAATCGGGTTGTACGGGTAAGTGACATCGAGAACGCAATTAAAGATAGAAAGGGCGACAAGGCATTGGCTTTGCTAATGCCATCACTTAACCTATTATATGCTCTAAGCAAGATTGAATATCATCAAAAAATTGATTCGATAGAGTATCTCCAATGAAACTAAGTAAGATATACTCGTCTGACGAAAAGTTTAAAACCGTCCTCTTTAATGAAGGGCTGAATGTTATATTGGCCAAAGTCAAGCAAAAAAAAGACTTGTCAAAAGACTCGCATAATCTTGGAAAGTCTACACTAATTTCAGTGATAGACTTCTTGCTCTTGAAATCTTTAGACAAATCCCACATCTTCAAACAGTATGAAGTTAAATTTAGAGATCACGTTCTGTTCTTAGAAGTTCTTTTGAATGAAGGGGAGTATATGACTATTAAAAGATCAGTTGCAACTCCTACCAAGATTGCTTTTAAAATTCATGAGAATAAGCATCAAAACTTTATTGATGAGGCAAATTGGGATGAACCGGCTCTACCATTCAATAAGGCAAAAGCATATCTTGAGGAAAAAGCTGGTTTCGATGTAATCCCTAATTGGCCCTACAGGAAAAGTGTAACATATTTTTTACGATCCCAAGAAGATTATAGAGATGTTTTTCAACTCGCGAAATTTTCAGCAGGTAAGGATGTTGATTGGAAGCCGTTTCTTTTCGATTTACTGGGCTTCGATGGTGATCTGTTACGAGATAAATATGAATTAGAATCAGCAAAGGAAAGGCAAAAAGACCTTATCAAAGAGTTTAAAGACAAGCTCTCCGTTGATCCAGAGGAATTAGATAAAATTAGAGGTGCGATTGAACTAAAAAAGGACGAACGGAATGAGCTACAAGGTGAAATCGATAGCTTTAATTTTTATCACAGAGAGAGAAAACTGAATAAAGATTTAGTTGAGAATATTGAATCTCAGATTGCAGAACTTAATTCTCGTGAGTACGACCTTCAATATGAATTAGATCAAATAAATTCGGCCCTAAAAACAGAAAGCATACAGAAATTCGATGATGTTAGAGCAATCTGGGAAGAAGCTAAGTTGGTTTTTCAAGACGCGATAATCAAAGAATACGAACAGCTTGAAGAGTTCAATCGGAAAATAACAAAAGAACGCACCGACTACTTATCTGACCGCTACAAAGAATTATCAGTGGGACTAAAAAACGTACACAAAAGTTTGAAGGAGCTTGATGTAAAACGCTCAGAAGTTCTTTCGGTTTTGAGTGATCGAGATTCTTTCCGAAAGTTTAAAAAGTATCAAATAGACATTTCTAAAGTTGAAGCTGAACTTGCCAGACTTGAAGAGCAATTAAAGAACATTGACAAAATAGATGTTTTCAACAAAGCGATAAAGGATATTGAGGACAAGGTAGATGACATTAAAGATCAGATAAAATTACAAATCGAGGCTTCCGATAATAAAATGTATCCAGAAATTAGAAAGAATTTCAGGAATATCATCAAATATATCGTTAACAATCCTGCCATTCTATATATTGTTACAAACTCAAATGGGAATGTTGAGTACAGGGCAGAAATCCAAAGTGAGGATGAAATTGAGATCACTGCGGACGGTAAAGGGTTTAGTTATAAGAAATTCCTGTGTATGGCTTTTGATTTAGCGGTGCTAATGGCCTACAGCAAAAATTCATTCTTCAGATTTGTTTACCATGATGGGGCGTTGGAGAGCCTTGATAATCGAAAGAAAGTGAATTTTATCAATAAGGTTCGAGAGGTGTGCGAAAAAAATGGATTACAATACATTTTCACTTCAATTGAAGACCACCTACCAGTTGGAGTTCATTTTTTAGATGAAGAGATTGCCGTTGAATTTGATGATTCTGGAGATGAAGGAAAACTATTTGGCATGAGTTTTTGATCCTACTGATGTAACAAGCAGCCAAAAAGAAAAAGTAACCATTTCAACCTGCTTAATATCACCTCGAAAATCAAGTAGCTCAAAAAATACCCTCATCCTTCCTACCTTAGGGCCTCCCAATTTCCCCTATGCGTCTCAAACACCTTTTCCTTCTGCTCCTACCCTTTAGCTTAATCAGCCAAAGCAGCCTTATTTGGTCCGAAGATTTTAGTAATGGCATACCTTCTACCTGGTCGCAGCCCGCTAGCAATGGAGCGGCCAATTGGGAATACCGCGGTGCGAATACTAATCCTAACCAGAGTATTGGCAGTCGTGGTGCTTATTCCCGCGGACTGAATGGTGTTCCCGGTCCGCCCATCAATAGCCCTAGTGCCAGCAATGGCTTTATGATTTTCGATTCCGATTATTTGGATAATGGCGGTAGTACCCAACGTGGAATTGGCATCGCTCCTGCTCCGCATCGTGGTTTATTGCAAACGGGGGTAATCAACTTAAGTGCCCATCCCAATGTGCTGCTTAAAATGCTGTCCCTGCACTATTGCTTCAGCTCCAAGCTTTACCTGCTCTGCTCCCGCGATGGAGGTCAAAGTTTTAGTGATTCTATCCTCATTAATCCCCTGCCTTCCGCTTTGAGCTATTCGCCTCCGAGCGATACTTTGGAGATTAATCTGAGTCAGCAATTAGGTGGAGCCTCCCAGGCGGTAATTGCCTTCGCCTTTGATGGGCGCTTTACCGATGCATTTGGAAACCAGAGCTACCATTATTGGATGATTGATGATTTGGAACTGCATGATGGCCCTGTCAACAGTATGGCCTTTTGCCCTTCGGCCGAAAACGGGCGCCCCATTTCAGTTTCCCTCTTTGGGCATGCAGGGCAAAAGCATCATCTGAAATCCATTCCCCAGCGTTTTGGCAAAGACTTTATCGCCGCTGCCTCTATAGTAAATAATGGCAGTGCCAATCAGGCCAATGTATACCTGAAAATGGCGGTGGTATCACCGAGCATAGGACAGGTAATTCTGCGTAAAAGTCAAAAAATTGGCACCCTGGCCGCTGGGGATACACTCAAATTCGACACCCTTTTTATTCGCCAGGATCTCCCCTGGTATGCTAGCAATTACGATCTGCATTTTTGGGTCTACAGCGATGCGATAACCGGAGCCCAAGCACCTCATTATATAGAATATGCCGGCTTTGAAATTACCGAAAACCTATTGGCACCCTTAGGAGATTTCGGCCTCTATCAATCGCTAAGCCTACCTCAATCCGGAAGCGGGGGTATCGATAAAATTGCAGTGCCTTTTTACCTTCCTCAGGTAGACCCCGAATTGAGCAATCAATTAAAAGTGGCCATCAAAGGGGTGCGCTTAAACTATTACCGTACTGGAATTCCAAATGGCGATAGTATTAAAGTGGATTTTTATGCGGATGCTGATTTTTCACCTACCGCAGGTATTAGTAGCGGTGCCAGCCCTATTTTCAGCGATACCCTGCCCAGTAATTTTGTGCGCTTCCCCAGCCCGGTATTGGTAGACACCGGACATTATTGGCTCCTGGTTGAAGTTATAAATACCAATGCCCCATCGCTATCCATACGCTATCAACAAAGGCGAGAATCCGGTGAAGCCTTGCCTGCCCATTTTTCGGGAGGCAGCTGGTCCCAAAACTGGAATGGCCTCCCCACTCCAGAGCATTTTAATATCTCTTTGATGACGGATAGCCTGAACTGTCCTCGACGCAGTATTTACCATGCTGAATTTTGTGATACTGGCCTCATCTATGTTCCGCTTCTCAATCAGTTTATTAGTCAAACCGGAACATTTTACGATACCACCGGCATGGGAAGCTGCCCAACCCACACCCAGTACATGATTACGGTTGAAAGACCTCATGTAGATACCTTAAACGTAAACACCTGCGGCCTGCTCTATCGTGGTCCTTCCGGTACCCAGTACATCGGCCCGGGTTTGCATCGCGATCGCGTGGCCTTAAACGGACAAAACTGCGACAGCATTTACTATATCAATCATCAGGTAACTGCGCAACATTCTGAGATTCGGATTGTAAGCTATTGTGGAGCTTATTACCAAAGTTCCTGGGGAGAGAAGTTTTATCAAAGTGGCTTGTACCAGCACTATATTCCGGATAGCCTTAGCTGCGATACGGTAATCTTGCTCGACCTGGATTTAACGCCGGTTAATGTTGGCTACCAAATCATTAATAATGGAACGGCAGTTCAGGCCTTAGAGCCCAATGCCACTTATCAATGGCTAGACTGCGATCTGAACAGGCCGGTTGGCGGAGCCCAAAGTCGAATTTATGAACCCTATTATGATGGCAATTTTGCCTTGATCGTAAACAATGGTTTTTGTGCCGATACCAGCGAGTGTTTTAGTTTGGCCACCACCGGAATTCGAGAGCTCAGTAAAGATGGGATCAAGGTATACCCCATCCCCAGCCAAGAGCGACTCTTTCTAGAGATTAGTCCGGAATGGCGCCAGAGCAGCTATCAACTCAGAGACCTGCAAGGCCGGGTTTTAAAGGCAGCAGAACTAGGTGAAAACTTAAATCAAGAGCTTAAATTACAGGTTCCTAAAGGAGTCTATGTTCTGCAAATCCAAAAAGGCAGCAAAGCACTAAGCTTCCGAATACTAGTTGATTAAACCTCAGCTTTAGATAATTATCCCTCCTATTTTCTTGGCGTCTAGCTTAGTTTAATACATTTATCTTTTAACCCTAATTCTCTGCACATGAAAAATCTGCTAAGCTTTTTGGCTTTGAGCCTATCCTTTGGATTGCTCGCTCAATCCGAACTCGAGCCTACCCTGAGTGAATCTACCTACACCGTCCCAAGCCATTCATCGCAATGGCGTGCCGAAGACGGACCCGAACAAATTATTTGGAGCGAAGACTTCAGCAATGGTATTCCAAGCAGCTGGACTCAAAACAGCAGCACGCCTAATGCCCTTTGGGAATATCGAGGCCCCTCCACCACTCCCAGTAACAGCATGGGTTCCCGTGGGAATTTCTCCGGAGTACATAATGTCCCTCCTTCCAATATGCCTTTGACCAGTAGCACGGGCAGCAATGGATTTGTGATTTTCGATTCCGATTTTCTGGACAATGCTGGTACTTCCACCTTTGGATCGGGAGCGGCCCCTTCACCACACTGGGGAGGCTTAATATCAGACACCATCGATCTTAGCGCTTATCCTAATGTGAGTCTGATCTTCGAATCCTATGCGCGACGCTTTCATGCCGAATTTAAAATTGCCCTCTCTACTAATGCGGGACAAAGCTTTTCGGATACTATCGAAATTTATCCATTATCCCAGATTCCATTGAATTCCAGTACCACGAACGGAGTGCTAACCAGCC
This sequence comes from Croceimicrobium sp., assembly GCF_965228705.1. Classification (GTDB taxonomy): domain Bacteria; phylum Bacteroidota; class Bacteroidia; order Flavobacteriales; family Schleiferiaceae; genus Croceimicrobium. The sequence continues at coordinate 3,054,998 of NZ_OZ245832.1, read as the reverse complement.
TTAATCTTTCCACTTATATCGGAGGCCAGGATTCGGTGCAAATCCAGTTCCTTTTTAACGGTGATACAGATAATAGCGCCAGCACCGATGGTTATTACTACTGGATGCTGGATGATATCCGCATAGAAACCAGCTCGGCACACAGCCTGAAAATAGTTGCCGCCGGAGGCAATAATCCTCAGGATTTAATTTTCAATCCCAGCCTTCCAGATTACCCCATTTACGGCACGCTGCATCAGGATCAAATTGTACCTATTGCCGGAAATATCAGTGTGATGAATGATGGCACTGCTAGCCAAAGTAATGTGAAATTGCATATCGAGGTAATTGAAGAAATCAGTGGACAAGTGGTGCATACCATGGTTTCTCCTCTGGGCTGCAGCACTTTATTGCCGGGCGACACTTGCTATATCAACAATTTAGAAACCGGTACCTGGACTCCTCCCAATGCACCGGCGCGCTATAGCCTGGTTTATAAAGTATTCAGTGATTCCTTGCAAGGCAGCAATGCCTATGTGAGTGCTGACACCTTCCATATTCAAGTGAGTGAAGACAGCTACAGTTTGTCCTCAGGTACCATCAGTAATTATGTGGGAACCAATTCGGCTGTTCCGGATATGATTGCCAATGGGATACTCTTTAGTCTCGAAAATGAAGATCCCGATAGTGTGGGCTCTAACAATGTTTATATAGACGGGGTAGAACTATTCTTGAGTACGACCAGCGATCCAACGGCGGTTATTAGCCTGGAGATTTATGATACGGCCGGATTCCAGTTCATCAACGGATTTCCTGGCGGAACCCTACCAGTTTACAGCAAGAACTTCAACCTAAGCAGCTCCATGTTGGGCCAAAAGAGCTTTTTCTCCTTCGAAACCATCACTCCTACAGACACCTTCCCCTTGGCCCTGAATACGGGCTCCTACTTTTTAGTAATGACTTATTTCCCCAGCTCCGGTGGAGTTGTCCGTGTGGCGAACGATGCCAGTTGGGAGCAACCCGGAATGGCTTCCGTAATGCAATTATCCAATGGCAATTGGTTCCGTCGCTTCTCCTCCAGCCGCACTTTTGAATCCCCACATATCAGTTTAAGAATGGCCCTTAACACACCCTATTGCGCACCTTTACGCGATAGCGTCTACCTGAGCAATTGTACCGGCCAGCCTATCACTTCACCAAGCGGATTCAACACCTATTATCAGACTGGGGTTTACCTGGATACCATTCCAGGCACCACTACTTGCGACAGTATTATTACCGTATTTGCCGATATCAACAGCCCCACCAATGACACCCTCAATCCATTGGTATGTGATGGAAGCTATCAAGATCCCCTTGGTAATCCACTAACTGCTTCTGGAACTTATATCTATACTTTCAGCAGTCAGGCTGGATGTGATTCGATCCTGACCATTAACCTGACCGTTGGCAATAGTACTGCGGCCAATGACACTATGGAAGTAGAAGTTTGTGATGGCAATTACCGCAGTCCATCTGGGCAGCTCTATACCCAATCGGGTTTTTATGTGGATACCCTGCCCAATTTAGCAGGCTGCGATTCCTTGATTCCGATTGATCTTCAGATTACGCATATCAATACTACCGTCAATACCATTCTTAATGGTACCGGCTTAGTGGCCAATCAGGTGAATGCACAGTACCAATGGTACGATTGCAGCAATAATGGCTTCCAGGCAATGCCGGGTGATACCAATCAAATCTTTACACCTCAGCAAAATGGACAATACGCAGTAGTAATTCAAATGGGGACTTGCCAGGACACCAGCGACTGTACCTTGATTGAGGATATTGGACTAGCTAGCAGCAAATATTTGGACTTCGCATTATTCCCAAATCCCAGTCAAGGCCTGATACATATTGAAGGTCTCGAAAATGAAAATTACTCCCTTGAAATTCACGACATACAAGGACGAAAGGTTTTTGAGCAGGATATAAAGGGCGCTGATAAAATGGAAATCGACCTGAGTCATCTTAACAAAGGTCTTTACCAAATCACTTTGAAAAAGGCCCATCAAAACGGGCATCAGATACTATTGCTCGACTAAAACTCACTAACAAAATTCAATTGAAAGCCCTGTTAATTCGATTAGCAGGGATTTTTTTTATGGGCTTTCGCCCAATGAGCCCTAAGCAGCTCTACTATAGCCACTAATGGTTTAAGCCACCATTAGCTCAAAAGAATTAGCAAGCGCTAAAGCTCTGTTAGTAGCCTCCTACGCTTTTTCTCAAAAACGCTTTTGGTACATTTAACCAAAAGAACTACATTTGATTGCTCTAATAATTGTTAAACCTACAGTTATTAGCCTGCAACTTCAATACAACTGATTGAAATTGAACCAATTAAATTAAAATGAAGCAAGTGTACCGCAAGGCACTACGCCCGCTCCTAAGCGCAGTGCTTGTCCTTAGTTCTTTTGCTTTAGCCGCCCAGGAAGTCAACATTTCCGGTCAGGTTAAAGAAGCCAATGACGGCCCTACCATCCCGGGGGTAAACATTAGCATAAAAGGCAGTCAGGAAGGAACCACCACCGACATGGACGGGAACTACAGCATTAAAGCACAGAAAGGCCAAACGCTGGTCTTCTCATTCGTAGGCTTCAAAACCATCGAAATTCAAGTAAATGAATCGCGGACTTTAGACGTCGAAATGACCGAAGAAGCCGCCCTCCTCAATGAAATTGTGGTAGTAGGTTACGGCTCAGCCACCAAAAAGGAAATCACTGGGGCTGCCGCCAAGGTAGAAGGGGCCGAACTCAAAAAACTCAATATCTCCCGGGTAGATGCCGCCTTACAAGGGCAAGTTTCGGGGGTTACCATTAATACCAATTCGGGTTCACCGGGTGGGGCCAGTAGTATTCGTATACGTGGTCTTTCCACCTTTGGCGATAATGACCCCCTGATTTTGGTAGATGGTATTGTTTACGATTCTGAAGGCCTGAATGCTTTGAACCCCAATGATATCGAATCGGTAAACGTATTGAAAGACGGTACCGCCGGTATTTATGGGGTACGTGCTGCCAATGGGGTTATCATCATCGAAACCAAAAAAGGAAAACTCAATTCTAAACCGCAAATTGAATTCAGCGGTTTCTACGGCATGCAAAGCACTGCCCGTCAGCTTAGTCTATTAAATGCCACCGAATACGCCGTTATTAAAAACAATGCTTTTTTAAACGGAGAACAGACTCCGCCTTTTGCCAACACTGCTTTAGGAGAGGGAACAGATTGGCAAGAGGCGGTTTTTCAAAATGCCCCTATCGAATCTTATAACATCAGCATTAATGGCGGTAATCAAACTACCCGCTATTCGATTGGCGGATCTTACTACAATCAGAATGGTATTGTAGGAGGTGATAAAGCCAACTTCCGTCGCTATAATGCCCGGGTAAATGTTTCCTTCGACATGAATGAAAAGCTGCGCCTAAACAGCGTTTTGCTTTATACCAACGAAGCGCGCAGCACCCTGGCCGAAAACGGCATTGGCTCGGTTCTTTACAATACCATTAACGCCTATCCTACCGAACCTATCCGCCAGGATAATGGTCGTTTCAGCTATTTGGATTTGGTGAATGATATCATCAATCCTCTGGCACAAATGGAAAACACCTACAACCGCTCTAACACCAACAAATTTGTAGGTAAGGAGGAATTGGTGTACACCATTAACGAAGACTTCACCCTTACCAATCGCTTCAACTATAATGTGGCTTTGGTAGATGGCAAAACCTTCTCTCCCCTGGTGTGGTACGGCCCCGGTAAAGCGCAAAACACCGCCGCCAACGAAGATCTGGATGCCCCGATGGTAGAAATTGCCGACAGCGTATTCTTAGAGCGTGGCGCTAGTGTGTATGAAAACCGTGATACCTATGTTGATCTTACCTACGAAGGTTTCTTGAACTACGATCATACCTTCAACAAAATTCACAAGGTAAAAAGCACCTTAGGGGTATCGGTATTTACCCGCAGCGGAAACGGCCTTAATGCCACCGCTTACAATATCCCCAATAACTCGATTGACTTTGCCGACATCTCCGCTAACCAGGCCGATGGCGGCTTTTTAAATAATGCCGGATCCTTCGAATACGAAGAGCGCCTGCTTTCTTCATTCCTGCGTGCTGAATACAGCTTGCACAATCGCTATTTATTCTCCGCCATCGTACGTCGGGATGGCTCTTCCAAATTCGGAGCCAATAATCGCTGGGGTATTTTCCCTGCCTTCTCCGGAGCCTGGATTTTTAGTGATGAAGTGTTTTGGGAAGGCTTGAATCTGGATTGGATGGATTTCGGCAAACTGCGGATGTCTTACGGTATTTCCGGTAATGACCAAATTCCCAACTTCGCCTACCGTGCCCTGCTCAATGGCGAGGGTGTATACATCCTCAATGATATTATCACCAGTGGAGTAGCCATTGGTCGTGGTTCTAACCCCGACTTGAAATGGGAAACCACTCATCAGTTTAATGTGGGCCTCGATTTCAATTTCTTGAGAGATCTGAGTTTCACTTTCAACTACTTTGTTAAAAATACCCAGGACCTTCTGTTCCAACCTGCAGTATCTGCCTTGCTCGGAACTTATGGTGCCGGCGGTTATCCCCCTTATGTAAATGCCGGCGACGTTTCGAACCGCGGTATGGAATTCGAATTGGGTTACCATAGCAATCCTACACGTCCCTGGGTTTTTGACGCCAATTTAAACCTGACCACCCTTAAAAACGAAGTGGTGCGCGTACCCGATGGCGTTGACTTTATTCCCGGTGCTTCCTTTGGTGTTGGTGGCGTAGTAGCCACTCGTTTCGAAGTAGGTCAGCCGATTGGTTATTACATTGGTTATGAAACCGACGGAATCTTCCAAACTCAGGCCGAGATTGACAATGCCAGCGTTACTCAAGCGGGTGCCAAGCCTGGAGATCTGCGCTTTGTAGATCAAAATGGTGATGGTAAAATCAATTTCAGCGATGACTCAGATAAAGTGAAAATTGGTTCTCCAATTCCAGACCTTACCATCGGCTTTAATTTTAATGTACGCTACAAAAGCTTTGATTTATCAGGTAACGTATACGCCGCATTGGGTCAGGAAATCATCCGTAACTACGAGCGTCAGCAACCCTATGCCAACCAATTGAACTACGTAATTAACCGTTGGAACGGTGCCGGCTCTACCGACATCTATCCTCGCGTTACTACCGGAAGCACACGTAATACGGTATTCTCTGATTTCTACGTGGAGGATGGTTCCTTTGTGCGTTTGCGAAATATCCAATTTGGTTATACTCTGCCTAAAAAATGGCTAGGTGGCGCCAAAGTGGAATCCTTACGGATTTACATCAGTGCCAATAACCTCTACACCTTAACCAATTACCTGGGTTATGACCCGGATATCGGAAACTTTGGAGGTACACTAGCGGCTGGGGTCGACTATGGTTTTTACCCACAGGCCCGCACAATTATGGGTGGTTTTAACCTGAAATTTTAAAAGGAGATCATCATGAAATCAACAAGACTTTTTTTAGCCCTTTTCTTAATCCTGATTTCTTTTTCTTCTTGCGAAAAGTATCTGGATGTGCAACCTGCCTATGCTCAGGATGCGGAAAACTATTTTAACTCCGAACAAGATTATGAGTTGGCCCTGATTGGTGCTTACGATCTTTTGCAAGCTTCTTACCTCACCCAATGGATTGGCGAAATCGCTTCTGATAATTCCATTGCCGGTGGTGAATCGGTAACCGACACCGAAGGTTTGCATGAAATCGATCAAATGAACCACGATGCGGTTAATAATGAACTGCGCGACATCATGCGCTTTAATTATGCCGGTGTTGCGCGTTGCAACTACATCATGGAGTATAAAGACAAAACCAGTTTCGAAGGCAAAGAAGTAATCATCGGGGAAACCCGCTTTTTACGCGCCTATTATTATTTCGAATTGGTACGTTATTTCGGCGCCATGCCCCTGATTATCGATAAGCGCATTGGTGCGGAAGAAGTAACCACCCTGGATCGTAATAGTGCCAGTGAAATCTATTCTCAGATTGAAAGCGATTTGCAATATGCCGTGAATAATCTTCCCTGGAACCAACCGGTAAAAGGTCGGGTGGATAAAGGTGCTGCCCTTTCTCTCTTAGGAAAGGTTTACCTCTATCAAAACAAATTTGGACAGGCCGCTACGGTTCTAGATCGCGTGGTTAACGAAGGTCCTTACAGTTTGATGGGTAATTTCGAAGACCTTTGGTTTGCTGCCAATGAAGACAATTCGGAGACTGTATTTGATGTAGAATACTCCAATTTAGAAGGGGGTAGCTACGATTGCCTCATCTGTTTGGAAGGTAATGCTGCGGCCGGCTTCAATGGCATTCGTCAGTACGAAGGTCCTTATTATGCCGATGGCAACTCTTATAATCTACCTACTGCCAAGCTCTACAACAGTTTCGACCCTAATGATCCGCGTAGAGATGCATCAGTGTTAAACCTGGATTCTTTCATTAACCTCCAGCCCGATCCCGGTTCTATCAGTTATGCAACTGGTGGCGGTGGCCATACAGGATACTACAATAACAAGTACATCAAGCGTAAATCGGAATTGGGTTTACCGGATGATGACCTGACCAGCCCCTTGAACTATAAGGTAATTCGCTATGCGGATGTGCTATTGATGGCGGCAGAGGCCCATAATCGCAATGGCAACGATCCTCAAGCTCTTATTTATGTTAATGAAGTACGGAATCGAGTAGGCCTGGGACCTTTAAGTTCGGGAGGAAATACCCTTACTCAGGAAATTTGGCAAGAGCGCAATTTCGAATTGGCAGGTGAAGGGCATCGCTTCTTTGACCTGGTAAGAACCGGACAAGCGGCCAATGAAATTGACGGCTTTGTAAGCGGCAAACACGAAGTATTCCCCATTCCACAGGTGGAAATCGACCTCAGCGGTGGTAACTGGAATCAGAATCCCGGCTATTAAAGAATATTAAAACAGTCTAATAACTACTAAACCTCAAATAATGAACGTTAAATCCATTTTCTCAAAAACAAGCCTTTGGATAAGCATGGGCTTGCTTGTGGTGGCTTCTGCTTGTAAGGAAGATGATGAGCCTACTTTAGGCCAACCACCTAGCCAGGCTGATGCAGCCTTTACCTATCAGGCCTCGGCCAGCAACGATAACATCATCGAGTTTACCGCCTCGAATTCCTCACTGGCTGCCAGTTGGGATTTCGGAAATGGCTCTACCGGATCAGGAAGCAATGTAACGGCAACCTATCCCTTTGCCGGTAGCTATGATGTAACTCTTACCGTGCAAAACTCCGGTGGTAGTGCCTCCAGTACTCAAACTATTGTAATTGCACAGGATGACCCTAGCTTAATCAATAATCCACTTTTTGCCCTCCTTACCGGAGGCTCCAGCAAAACCTGGGCGGTAGATTCTGCTAGTGCAGCTCACTTCGGTGTTGGCCCTGATCCTATTGGTGCCGCAGGTCGTTACCCAGAGTGGTATGCCGCTCAAGCTAATGAAAAAGCGGGCGCTGATATGTACAATGACCGTTACACTTTCCACCTTAATGGCTTTGGTTTCGACCAGGTTACGGGTGGCGGCGTATATGTAAATGCAGAGCATGCCGGTATCGCTCCTTTTGATGATACAGTTGCTTCTCCGGTAGCAGATTATATTGCCACCTTCCCCGATCAAATGGGTGAAACCTGGACTTTAGACGACAGCGGTAGCGATACTACCTTAACCATTAGTGGTGATGCCATGATTGGCTACTGGGCCGGTACTCGCACTTACACTGTAATTAGCCTGGAAGAAAATGAATTGTGGTTAAGCTTTGTAGATACCAAAGCCAGCAATCCTGCGCTAACCTGGTATATTCGTTTAGTTCCTGAAGGATACAACAGTAATCCTAATCCGGCAGAAGATCCTAACCTTCCTTTAGATTTCGAAAGTGTAGAACCTACCTGGACTACCTTCGGAAATGGTGGCTACCAGTATATCGCTAATCCCGATATGAGCGGCATCAACACCAGCAGCAAAGTGATGGAGGTAACCCACGGAAACGAAACCTGGGCGGGTCAGTTTGTGAACTTGAAAGACAATCTGGACTTCAGCGCTCAAAGCATGATTAAACTTAAAGTTTGGGCTTCTGATACCGGTACCTTCCGTTTAAAATTAGAAGACAAAACCAACTCTAACAATTTCGTAGAGGTAGATGCTCATATTACTCAAACCAATACCTGGGAAGAGTTGAGCTTCGACTTTACAGGAGCGGCCGCGGACTTTGGTCGCTTGGTAATCTTCCCCGGATGGGGCATTACCACTGCCGACGTATTCTATGTCGACGACATTAAACAAGAGTAAGTTCCGATAAATTGGGGTGGTATTTTGCCACCCCTTTTTTTCCTATCCAAAAAAACACTGAAATGAAGCAGATTCGCTTTTTACTAATAGGACTATTAAGCCTCAGCCTTTGGGGCTGCGGGGATGATAGCTCCTCTACGGTAGAGATCATTCGACCGACCAATTTGCGAATGGACCTCAATGTTTCCAATAGCACCGAAGGTTTGGTTGAAATAAGCATGACAGCCAATTTCACCAATTATTATCGCGTCTTTATTGAAGAAGGCAGCAAGACCGTAATTCTGGATAGTCAGGATGGACAAGCTTCCTACACCTTCAGCGAAAGCGGTACCTATACCATTCGCGGTCGGGCCTATGCCAGTTTCGAGTACTATACCGAAGTAATAGATTCGGTAAGCGTAGAAGTAAGCTCCGGTGGTGGCGGAGGCGGTGGCGGTATCCCTACCACTGGTTATACTACACCCCTAACATATCCCGGATACACTCTGGTATGGAATGATGAGTTCGAAGGCAGCAGCCTTTCCAGCGACTGGACCCATGAAATTGGCACCGGTACCAATGGTTGGGGCAATAATGAACTGCAGTACTATCGTGCCGAAAATACTGAAGTGAAAGACGGCTACTTAGTAATTACCGCTAAAAACGAAACTTTTGGAGGTCGCAATTATACTTCCTCACGTATTGTAACCCGCGGGATGCAAAGCTTTAAATACGGTCGTATCGACATTCGTGCAGCCTTACCTGAAGGACAAGGTTTATGGCCTGCCCTTTGGATGCTGGGCGATAATTTCAATACGGTTGGTTGGCCTGCTTGTGGCGAGATCGACATTATGGAAATGGTAGGTGGAAATGGACCCAATCGTGGGGATGAATACTGCTTTGGCACCGTGCACTGGGATAATAATGGCACTAAAGCTGATTTTGGTGGTTCCATCCGTTCTACTTCCGGTAAGCTATCGCAGGAGTTCCATGTGTATTCTCTGGTTTGGGATGCCAATGCCATTACCTGGTATTTTGATGATACCCAATTCCATCAAATTGATATTACGCCTGCGGCTCTGAGCGAGTTTCAGGAAAAATTCTTCTTCATCTTTAACGTTGCCGTGGGAGGCGACTGGCCTGGCAGTCCTAATGCCAGCACCGTTTTTCCGCAACAGATGGCAGTAGACTATGTTCGGGTTTTCCAATAAATCGGAATCCGAAAAACAATCAAAGAAAGCGCCTTAAGGGGCGCTTTTTTTATGCTTTACAAAGACTTATAAGGTGGTAGTAAGGCGGAGTCCTGTAGACTTTCCCCATTACCTTGATGGCTTTTCCGAATAGGATTTCCAGCCCGACTTAATCCTTCAAAGAGACCTTGATCCACCAAATCCCAAATGGGCATTTTCGCTTGTCCGTCTACCGTGAATAAACCAAAGTGATTTTCGGAACCCGCTGGGTTTTGCCCATCTTTCCAGGGCTCATCAAAGGCTTCAAAATAAAAGCAAGACATCCCTAAGGAATCGGCCATTTTGCGCAGCCCCTGATAATAGAGCATTTGCTTATACTCATCGGCCGCATGCGAGCCATTATCGCCATAAAGGTGATTATCTCCACTGGCCCAGCCACTTTCGCCAATATGGATTTCCTTATCCAAACCCAGCGACTCCACATAGGAGGCCACCGCAGTCAATTGACTTTGCACCCGATCCAAAGCTTTTTGAATGGCGGCATTTATCAAGGAATCCTTCTTAAGGCTATCCGCACTAGCTTCCAATTGCCACCATTGCGGATTGTAATGGCTATCGTGAAAAGGATAGGAATGTACACTGAGATAATCTACTGCTGCGATTAAGGAATCCAGGGCCGGCACATGATATTCGGGCCCTTCCCCACCCCAGGAGGCGAAATTATCGGAAGTGCTAATCCAAAGATCATCGGCTAAAATCCCTTCGGCTTTAAGCCCTTGTAAACGCTGCACCCATTTTAAAACAATGCGCGGATGCACGTGATAACTAGCCGCCCAATGCACCATCGACTCGTTTCCTACCGCAATTACTTTAACAATATCCGGATACTGCTGCGCCAAACGAATGGCCTGATCAATTTCGGCCTTGTTCTCCTTTTCATCGCCTTTTAAATGCTGCGGATTATCCGTCCAGGCACCCTCGCATTGTATCCAGGCCCCCAGCATTACATACATTTCAAAATTGGGGTCTTCGCTCTTCATTTCGCTTATCGCCGCCAATAAACGCGGGGCATGCTCATACAGGCGAGCATGATAAGTGCGTAGAATTCGAATTCCCATGGCATGAAGAATCTTTAGATCCTCCTTTAATTCTGCCTTGCTTGGCGCCTGAGATCGATCTACATTTCGATAGCCACCATAGGCTATGGCCTGATAATCGGGGTTGCCAAGTATGGAGGCCGCATTAGTGGTCTTAGGCTGATCACAGGCCGAAAAAGCGAGTAGGGCAAAGCCTAATAAGCCCGCCTTAAGAGCCTTAGTATTTGCGTAAAACAATTTTGAAAGTCGCTGATTTTCCATCCTTGTTAAGCTTTAAGAAGTACAAGCCTTCCGCTCGGCCTTCTAAATTAATTTCTCCTTTTCGGCCTTGTAACACCTTTTCCAGGATTAGCTTTCCGCGAAGGTCATACACGCGAATATGCGCTCCGGCTTCTATAAGGTCAATGTAAAATTGGTCTGTGCTGGGATTGGGATAAACTGCAATTTGTTTCTCCCAATTTTCAACCAGACCTATATCACTACAAGTACCTACCACATAACTGTCTTTATTGGCCGAATTGTTTCGTTCCCCGGCTCCCGGATAAGAGTAGGTATAGTAGAAATAAATCAGGTCACCCTTATTCGCATTAAGCTGGTAGGGCTGATTGGGGGTAACCGGATAACCCGGCAATGCCCCTGGATTAGTGCCATAATACAGAATACAAGTAGGCACACCTACTCCCGCTTGAGAAGGAATAAAGGTTAGGCTAGGATTAGTATCATCCGAAGAAAACTTCCAGGAAAAATCCCCATTATGACTGGTTCCTTCACAGGAAGGTGCGGTATCTATCTGTAAACTTAAGGGCGCCGACCAGGCTGAATCGCCCAAATAATCATAGGCTAATAAGCGCCATTGCGCCGGGCCTAATTGAGCCGTCCAATTCAAATTATAAGGGCGGCTGTTAAAGCTTTGCACAAATTGCCCATTGAGGTAAAAATCCAGCTTTTGAATGCTATCATTTAAGTCATTAGCCGTAGCCTGTAGCGTTATCGTTTCACCCTCCACAAATCGTGAACCCTGAGCCGGACTTAAAAAGGCAGCGGTAGGCGGAACATTGCTATTATCCCCCACAATTACATAAACTTCATCCTGATCCGAATGCGAACCATTATCCACTTCCAGGCGGTATTTATAAACCCCTTTTTGTAGGTTTTGAAGGGAACTTATGGCCATAGTCGCATTGCTGGGGCTGGCCGCCGATGGACCATAAAGCTGCGTCCATTGATAGGTCAAGGGATTGGAGGCCGGACTAAAGCTCGCACTACCATCTAAGCTCGCTTGATTTTGAGGCCATACTATCATTTGCACCGGACCCGCATCGGCTACCGGCTGACCATAGGCCAATGGACCCTTAAACTGAAAATCGAGTTCTCCCAGATTGAACTCTCCGTTCTCGATATAAATCCGCAGCATCTGCTCTCCTGATTTCAAAGGCACATTGCTTATGCTCTTGGTGGCCCAGGTATCCCAACCACCGGTTTGACTAAAGCTTATGCCCGAAGCCACAATTTGCCCATCCGACTCCAAACGCATCGGGCCACCGCCAGCAGAATTGTCCGAGGCATAGCGGATATCTACATCATAAAGACCGGCCGTTTGTACATCCACTGTAAATTCCAACCATTCGCCGGCATTTAGCCAACCAATAACCGGACCTTCGCTAGGGTGATTCGTAGCGTCTACCCACTCACTGAGTCGGAAATCACCTTGATTATCCGGACTTAAGTCGAGATAGCTTATTTCATTCGCAAAACCACCTTCAAAAAGATCGTATTCGCCAGGCCAAATACTGCCGGGAATTAAAGCCGGGCTGCCGCTAAAAGGCACTTGCTCTCCCACTACAATCTTTAGCAAATTAGAAATGGCACAATTGCCACCCTGGTACATCTGCACATAAAAGCTGTGGATGCCGGCTTCCAGGCTATCTACCGTAAACTGATAGGGTGCCTGCTGCAGGCTGGTGATGCTATCTTCATTTTGATAGAGCACCATATAATCGGGACTGCCCTGTTGCAGATTAAAGCTCAAATGAGCCGTGCCCCAGGTATAAGCTCGGTCAAATAGGGTGCTTAATTCACCTTCCAGATTTACATCCATAGAAGTGGCCAATTTACCCGGAGCTACCGTTAATTGATAGCCGTCTGAGAATTGAACACTTAGGCTGGAGCTCCCGTAATTCTGGGCTACGTAAATACGATTGCCATCACCCTGAAAAGCTGCAGCCAGAGGATGATCTGCCGTTACTGTCGCATCGGGGGCACCCAATACCTTAAGGCTATGCAGCCAATAATAAGTTTGGGCATCCGAAACCCCGAATTTCAAAGATCGATTTGGATAAGAATCATAGAGATTCAAGGCCTTATCTGGATCGCTAAAAGCGAGATACTGCCACATTACATCATGCCAGAGGTTCACATTGGGAGCATTGCTAAGAATTCCGGTGTTCTGCTCAATTTCTGACCACAGGGTATTATGATAATTCAGATTATGACCCAAGTAGAGGGAACCGCCGTGAATAGGATAAAGCTCAATGCCATAGGAGGCGGCAATATCTGCCGTCCAAAAAGTGCCATTATCATAGCTATTGCCCCAAACCCTCGACACCAAAGAGTATTGCTGGTTAGCACCAAAATTCCGCTGATACATATCGAACCAATATTCTTCTACCGCCGATTGCTCAGTGGTATAGAGGTAAATACCCAAATCGCGAATAGAATCATTACCGGTAACCGCTCCCCAATGAATAAGGGAGGAATTAAACTGCATACTCTCGGAGGTAGATTCCTGATCATTCCCTTGTGGGAAGCTGGCAAATCCATTGGCCCAGCAATGCCCGGCATAAGGGCTGAAGTTTCGCAAATAAGGAAAGAGATTATCACTGCGATTACTACTGGCCGCATCACGCACCAGCATGTCAATCATCGGCCCCCAATTAGCGGCCCAGCCCGGCTCAAACTGCTCTACAAAGGAAGCTGCATGGATAAAATAACCCCAGTGGAAATGGTGATCATTAATGTTTGCATCCTGACCATGGCCGGCCGGATAGCCAATTAATGCATCCCAGGTTTGATTGTAATAAAAGAGGAATGCCACCTCGCCAGATTGGTAGGAAAGCCAATCTTCCAGGCGCTCTTTCACGGTTTTTAAAATGCTATTCAGGGCGGAGGTATCACCCACCTGCTCTGCAATTCGCGCCGTTTGGATTAAGCGATTCATCGCCTGACCTTCATTATAGGAGTCGGTCCAAGTGGCTAATCCTTCGTTTTTAAGTAGATCTACCTTCTCCTGCAATTTCCCAGGGTCGAAGGAATTGCTGTGGCAATGCACATTAGGTAAGGTGGGTAAAATGCCGTAAAAAGTATTTTCTACCGCAAAATGATTGCCCTCCATTAACTTCAAATCCCCACGAACCGTGCTGTACACATGATTGGTATTTATCTGGCTGGAGCCGGCTAAATTCGCCCAATGATGCGGTAAAAGGCCTTGGAGCATTAGACTGTCATTGCCTTCCATTATTTCCGTTTGCACCGTAAAATCAGTATGCACGATGGAGGTCTGTTCATTGTATTGCCAATCGGCCTGGCAGTGCTTGGGGAATACAAAGGCGTACTTCTTTAAATCGCTGGCTTTTTGGTCGGGATTGCCCCCCGGAGGAATAAAGAGCAAAGACCAATAATCATTGCCATTTAAGCTGGAGGTATAGGTAGATCCATTTTGCTGCCAGCTGGAACCGGAAGGTCCATAGATCACAAAATCAGCGCCATTACGGACTCCTTTCACAATTAGGAAGGAGCCCGAATCGGTAACCGCTCCCTGATTAATATTGATTTCTACGGTACTGTTTGCATCCTTATTGAAATATAAAAATGGCATGCCAATACCGGTGCGGGCTTGTAAATGATGGGTCCCACTTTGCCAGTCGAGGCTAATCATCCAATCATCGTGATCGGCCACATTAGCGGCGTTGGCATTCAAACCCGTCAATCCAATTTGCACCGGTTCAATATTGTCGATAGGCCCCCAGGGAATATAGGTGGCCACCAAACCTTGGTTGATGGTTTTTAGGGTAAAGGGATAATTAAAGAGATTGGAAGAATGCGCATTTTTCACTTTATGTGACCACCACTCATTGGTTGGCACCGGTTTATTGGCCGCATTGCCCGTTACAAAGGGCGTTCCGGAGGGATAGCCATTTCGGCCGGCCGCATCGGTACCCGGAAAATTGGTGGTATAAGAGCCTTGACCTTTTTGCACTACCTGAGCCTGAAGCAGACTTCCGAGCAGCATCAAAGAGCCAAGCACTCTACGGGCGAGCGAAGTAGTCTTAGTCATAATCAGCGTATTTATTCCGACCTAAATTGCTTAGTGCAAGGGCAGATCCACCCTTATTACTTGTATATCGTGATGTCGATCAAATAGCGATCGACTCCATTTTTCATTGATTTGCAGCTCTGAATATTCTTCGGGAGCCGCTCCAAAGAATTCAATTCGCAGCTTTGCTTCTTGAGCCTTGCGGTAGATAAAGGGCACGGAGCAATAGCTAAATGCCAGCTCCCCGACTTCAACATCTAGGCTTTGCCATTGGCCAGCTGCATCCACATATTTAAAGCTTCTGCCTTCCTGTAAAAATTCATCTTCCGCCAGGAAAAAAGGATCCAGATGCAATTGTCCAGCCTGTACTTCGAGGCCCAATTCGGCCCAGCGGTTTAGCACATCTTCCTTCACCTGGCCGGTCATTCCCGGTTGCTGGGCTCCAGCGGTGGAAGGGGTATGGGAATAGGCATCAAAGGGAAAGGCACCGTATAACTGTGGACTTTTATTAGCCCCAATTCCCGCTCGGATTTCATAATAATGATCGATCAAGCGACCTAAAATATCGGCCGAAGCGCCATTGTGCTTCGCGGCCCGCAAATTCTCTTGCACTGCTAAAAGCAATTTGGAAACCATGTGCCAGTAAATGCTGCCCAGCCCTTCATAACCGTAAAAAGTTCCGGAGCGCCCGGTAAACTCGCGATGCACAAAAGATTGCTCATAGAGCTCAAACCAAAACTTAGCCTCGGCATCTACTGCTTCGGCCTGATCTTCTAAGGCCAGCTTTTCCAAAGCCGCCTTTAGATCCTTAGCATTGCGGAATTGACCTTTAAAATGATAATCCCCTTGCACATCTTTTTCGAGCAAAGCACTTGTTAATTGCTTGCCTTCAATTTGCTCGGGGCGAATGCGATTCTTCTCTAAAAAGCCCGCCAATTGCCGATCGGGATAAAGCAAATAGGAATACTGATCTTCTCGGTACATGGCCGATGCTTTTAAGGCATCCAGCACTTCCAGGGCTTCTGCCGGATTAAGTTTCTCGGCACTCAATACCGCTACCTGGCCTTCGAGCATTTCGTACAGATGCTCTATCTGCGCTTCTTTCTCTTCTATGGCCAGTAAATTATAAGCATGGTACAAGGCATTCTCCTTGCGGTTTTCAGCAATACTGCGGTCTACCAATTCCAGGGTCTGTTCACAGAAGTCGCGGAGGTCCTTCAGCCTTAAAGGCTCCTTCACCCCTAATTCGCCGCGGTAGGCTAATTGCCGATAGGCCTCACCCGCTAAGCCCATGCGATCCATAAAGTCTTTGCGTTCGCTATCGCTGAAACGCTCTTTATTGCTATGCTCCTTTACAATCAAATTCAGGTCTTTGTAAAGAGCCATTAGGGTCGAATTCAACTGCCATTCGCCCTCATCATTGGCTATCCAATCGAGCATAAAGGCCATAAAACGACGCAGGTAATAAAGGCTTACCATACTCAAGCCCTGACCGACTAGGGCATTATTAGCATCATTCCATTCTGGCCTTTGGGTATTCATCCAAATCCCACCGCCAGGCACCAAATTGTAGAGCTTAGTGAGCAGGCTAAGCATAATTTTTTCGCCCAGATTTGCTCTTAGAGGTTTATCCGAATTCCAGATCAATTTACCATCGGCACCGATTTCCTTAAAGCGGGATTCGGCCTGCGCATGGAGCGCTTGATCAAAAAGAATGGTATCCTGCGGATCTTGAAGAATCTCCGCATAGCTTTTCAGTCGGTAGGGTACATCGGCGTACACAAAACAATTTTCGTTGCAAAGGCCGGCCAGCTTTCGCGGATAATGTTTTTCGCAATGCTCCAATAAGCGCAGGAGGTAGATCAATTGATGATCGCCCCAATAGCCAATAAAAGACCAGGGATCATCCGGCTCAATCACTTCCCAATCGATGCCATTTTTGGCGATGCGATAAGGGTTGTAGCCATCCACCGTGCTGGCATTCACAAATTTGAAAATCATGCCCTCGATAAAGGCAGGAAAGGAATAAGCCAGGGCCTCCCAATTTTGGAAGATATCCCGCCAATTGCCTTCATAATTGAGAATTTTCTGCCCTTGTTCATCCAAATGTTGGATGCTAAAACGATTCCAGGGACGCGAGGGATCGCCATGGCGACGACTAAAACTCAGGGGTAAATATTCACTGGCCAAACGACGCAAATCGAGATTGACACTTTTCTGAACAAAGCTTAATAGCTCTGAATAAGTCAGTTTAGCGGGTAAGGAGTCCAGCAGGCTTTGCTCCTTTAGGGCTAGGGGCCGATTGCTAAGTTTGAGGTATTGCTTAAAATCCTGACTATCGATTTGATAGCCCGATTCGAAAAGCCCGCCCCGCATGATATTGTAAAGCACATTGCTGTAGTGCCGACTTTGCACCAAGGCATTGCCACTACATTGCAAGCCATCGGCCTTAGCCACTAGGCTTTCGAGCTCCAGGCGACTCTGGGCTATTTCTTTCTCCAGGCTGGCGGCTATTCCAGGTGCTTGCAGCTCGGCTTTTAAATTATGCACCTTGGCGGTGGATAGGCCTACTTCTGCCACCAAGCTCCACTGCACTTTTTGCCCGGCTTTTAAATCCCATCGGCGTAAAGCCAACCAAGCCGCTTTTTGGGCCTTAGTAAAAGTCTCTGCTTCCAAATCTCCACCTTGCTGGAAGTTCTTAATCTGCGCACTGCTTAAGAGGCAGAGATCTGGCTTTTGAGGCGACCAAACCACATTGGCAATTAAAGATTCGCTAGGTTCGGCCTTGTCTACAATATTGGAGCTAAGGCTGAATATGCCCAAAGCAGTTTCGGGCTCCAGCTCATTTTTTTTATAGGCGTCTACCAAGGTACTGCGCCGATCTTGCATGAGGGTTTCTACCCCATAAGGCAAGAGGTTCTCCAGACCATCGAGACATTCAATTTTTTGATTTTGATCGGATAAATTCTCCAACCAGCAATCGCGCACAAAACCATGCTTTTGCGAGAAGGCCCAACGATAGGCGAAACGCAGCTGAAGATCCAGGTTAATTTCTTCAAATACCAATTGATCGGCTTGCAAGCTTTTGTAGAGATTCCGCTCGATTTGATACCAGCCCCTTTCATTAGGGTCGAAAGGCTCCCAAAGGGAAAGGCTCTGATCGTCCTTATTCTCCACTCGAATAAGAGTACGCGGACCAGTGAAGGCCGCATTATCAATTAGCTTATCATCGGTATAATAGGGGAAAAGTGCTTTTTCAGCTTCAGCACGACCGGCCGTAAGACCGCCATTGCTAGCCACAAATAACCAGTGATCGTAGGGACTCACCAAAGTCATAAAAAAGGGAGGCATGGCATTTACCTTTTGGATACGGTAAAAGGCTTGCCCTTCAAAACTTACAAAGTCACCTTTGGCTTCCATGGCTTGCGCTTGCAATACTTGCGATCCCAGCTTTACTTTCCTCATTTATGCTTTTCCTTTAACCGGAATCACCAGGCTTTGCAAGGCTGCCGGCGCAATTGCCGTTAAGCCCAATTGCTGATCTTCCAGTTTCAGTTCAATATTTAGTTCTTGATTAGTCGTGTTTAAAACAACTAAAGCCAGACTGCCATCCGGATTGCGAACGGCGGTAAAATGCACGCCTTCCGGCAAATTCGATTCGGCTTGGATCTTGTAAGCTCCCGCCTTAATGAAATGGCTAAAATGACGTAGCGCATCATAAAGTGGAGTGTAGTAAATCTCTGCGCTGGCCGTATCTACAATCACCGGCGCCACACACCAATTGGAGGCATGATTAGGCCCGCCTTGCCGATCGAGAACGATATTCCAATCTACCCAGGCGCTTACCTCATTATTAAGACAGCCAATAATATCACGGGCATAGCGATACACGGGAACATATTTGGGATGATCCGGCTTATCTGATTCAGGAGCCCAAGTATAACCCCAGTCGGTGGCCTCTTTTTTCCAATACCAGGCATCATCCTGCCAGTGTGGAACTTCGGCATCTACACAGGCCTCGGTATTCCAAATTTGCTTGCCTGGAGCCAGTTTATGGGTATGCTGTAAAGATTCGGGGAACCACTTATAAGTACTGGTATACCAATGCACCGCGGTGCCATAAATTTCGGGAAGCAGGCTGCTATCACTTAAGAGATGATCGGCCCATTCTTCTAGTTCTTTTCCTCGATTTTGATCGTAGATAAAAAGCTGAGACTCCAATCCTGCGGCTTTCAAAGTGGGAGCCAAATGCCCTTTAATGAATTGAGCCATTTCTTCGGGACTAAAATGCATGCTCTCCCAATTGGCATCATTACCCAAGGGTTCATTTTCGATAGTAAAGCCCCAAATGGGGAGGCCTTCATCGGCATAAGCCTGGGCATATTTCACAAAATACTGAGCCCAGAGATCATAGTATTTGGGCAATAGCTTGCCGCCATACCAATGCTTATTATCCTTCATCCAGGGTGGAGCAGTCCAAGGAGAGGCAAAAAAGCGTAAATCCCCATCGGCCAAAGCCAGGGCTTGCTGGGCGGTGGGAATGATATCATCGCGATCCGGAGCCAGATCAAAACTGTTCAAGGTGGTATCGCCCTCCGTCACATAGGCATAGGAGGAAAGGGAAAAATCGCAGGAATTGATATGCAGGCGGGCCAAATTATAGGCCGAAGCGCTATCACTAAAATAGGCCGCCAATAGCGCTTGGCGCTGATCTGCCGGAAGGGCTTGAATAAGATGGGCACTGGATTCGGTGATAGCCCCGCCAAAACCTTCGATGCGCTGAAAATGCTGGGTGCTATCCAAATCAATTTGAAAGTCTGCCTGACCTAGAACGGCATTAAGCTTCTTTAAGCGATCCCCACTGGCCGAACTTTGATAAACCTCCAATTGAGGAGCAATTTCCTGCGGTTGACAAGCCGCCAATACCAGGCTTAATAACAAGGATGTTTGGAAGATCCGCATTATTCTGCCCCTTTCCTTTGATAGACCCTTACATAGTCGAGAATATACTGATGCTTTTCCCATTGGGGATCAATGCCCTGGGCACCACCCCAGCCGCCGCCCACTGCGAGGTTGAGAATAATGTTTTGAGGCTTATCAAAAGGCCATTCCAATTCATTGGCATTCTTATCGTAGGTATAATAATGCTCGCCATCCAAATAGCCTTCAATACGATCGGGGTACCATTCTACAGCGTAGGTATGGAATTTCGTGTTCATGCTGTCGACTTCGATCTCAGACCCAATCTGATTACCTTGTTTAAAGTAATAAGCACGGGTATGGCAGGTGGCATGATTCTTACCCAAACCGGTGCTGTCATTAATTTCGAAGCCTACACATTCCAGCACATCAATTTCGCCACAATAAGGCCAAGAAAGTTCATCGCGATAGGCATCACCCAATAACCAACCGGCAGCCCAGGTTCCGCGACCTACGGGAACTTTCGCTCTAAATTCAATGCGACCATAGGTAAAGGCATGCTTGCCTTGGGTAGTTAGGCGCGCTGAAGTCCAGGCTTGCCCTTGATCATTTTTACGCGCTTCAATAATTAAGTTCCCGTTTTCCTGACGGGCATTTTCCAGCCGTCCTTCGGTATAGTATTGCGGCTCATTATTTCCCCAGCCCCAATTGCCAATATTGTAAGACCATTTTGTACTGTCTGGCAAACCCGATCCTTCAAACTCATCGCTCCAAACCAAATCCCATTCCTCGCCCTCCATAGACTGCTCATGGATCGCAGGTGTTTTCTGTAGTTTCTTGATCAGTTTAAAAGAAAGGCTTTCGATTTGAGCTTTCCCGCCAGAAACATGCAAGCGCATGGCATGCTTACCGGTATCGAGAGGACTACCCACAATGCCTAGCGGACTGCCATCGGCCTGAGCCAGCATATTTCCCGTGATATTATAAGTCCGTCCATCGGGATTATGGATATAATCTTCAATCCAAATCTGGGCACTATCGCTGCTGCTGGCCTTTAATTTCACCTCATAGCGACCCGCCTCTGTAATGGGAAGGGTGAAGTCGATTTGAGCACCGCCTTTAGCAAATAATAGACTGTCTTGCGGCGCCCCTAAATCTTGAGCGTTTAAATGCAGGGGATCCTTTTCCACCGGACTTTCGGGACCTTGGCAGGACCAAAGGGCCAGACTGAAAATTCCCAGGTAAATAGCTTTCATATCAATCTTCTTTGATCAGGATTTTCTCCAATTCCTCCAGCGAACGTCCCTTGGTTTCAGGAATACTGCGAATGATAAAGATCAGGCCTACAAAGGCAAATAATCCAAATAAGAGGAAGGTAAGCGAGCTCCCGATGGTTTCAAGTTCCCAGGGGAATACAAACTGTACAATGGTGCTCACCAAAGAATTGATAACCCCCACAAAGGAAATGGCGATTCCGCGAATGCGATTGGGGAATAATTCCGAAAAGAGCACCCACATTACGGGCCCAATGGAAATGGCAAAGGAGGCTACAAAGGCCAATAAGGCTACCAAAATCAAATAGGTATTGAGGTGAATCGCCGAATTAAGGAAATCCTGACGATGGCTTTCCATATCCAGATCAGGCATTAAAGCCGCCACCTCTGCTAAATACAAATCTCCATCATTAAAGTCCTTGGCAAGCATGGGCTTAAACTTGCTCTCTTGAACCAGAGTGGCCTTTTCCGCTTCAGTCCATTCGGCAAAATCTTTTAATTCCTCCCCTTCTTCGGCTGCCGCTACTTGTATTTTGTATTCCAGCGAAGCAATAGCCTGCTCATCCAAACTATAGGTTGCTTTGTTGAAGCCATAACTTAGCACCAGCATGGAAATGGTAATACCCGCCACCCCATAAGTAAGAAGCGGCTTCCGCCCAAAGCGGTCTATAAAAAGAATAGCCAAAATGGTGAAAACCAGATTTACCAGACCTACTAAAATGGCTTGCATAAAAGCGGCATCGGTACCCAAACCACTTTGCTCAAAAATCATAGGTGCATAGAAGAACACCGCATTAATACCAGTGATTTGTTGCAGGATGCCAATCACGATGCCAATGGTAATAACCAGACGCAAACCCGGTTTGAAAAGCTCAGCCAAACTGGTTTTTTCAACTTTGCTGTCTTCTTCAATATTTTTACGAATACGGTCTAATTCTTCCAGAGCTTTCTCCTGACCAGCCACCCGACTCATTACTTTTTGAGCTTCTTCATTATTGCCCTTCATCATCAGCCAACGCGGACTGCGTGGTACCATAAAGAGGCCGAAGAAATACAATATGGCGGGTAAAGCCTCCAGGCCCAACATCCAGCGCCAATTGTTTTGATCAATACCAAGATCTTGCACCCAGGCAGCATCACTTTTCCCCAATTGGAGAATCCAGTAATTACTAAAGAATGCCAGGGAAATACCGATTACGATATTGAGCTGATTAAAGGAAACCAGGCGTCCACGCTTATCCTTGGGGGCGATTTCGGCAATATAAAGCGGCGCTAAGATTAAAGAAGCACCAACCCCAAAACCGCCTATCATCCGAGCGATAACCAAGGTATTATAATCCGGCGCCAAAGCCGAGGCCACGGCTGAAGTGGCGTATAAAATCGCAGCAATTCGCAAAACCGCACGTCGTCCAAAACGATCGGAAAGCGGTCCAGCCACAAACATCGCCATGGTTGAGGCCACGGTTAAAGAGGCCACCGACCAACCTAATTGCAAGGTTGTTAAGTTGAATTCGACCTTAATAAAACCTACCACCCCGGAAATCACCGAGGCATCAAAACCCATGAGCAGTCCGCCCAGAGCTACAATCAAGGCAATTAGAAATACGTATTCGGAATTACCTCTTTTCATAGGCTGTTAGATTCAATCTCAGATTAGCAAAAAATTACAATTCGAAGGAGAAGCCTTTAGCGATCAATTCATCATAGCGCTGCTTATCGAATTTATAGAGACGAGCCGGACGGTGGGGCACATCTTTTTGATTCTCCTTTAAGGAGATTAAAAGGTTCATACTGAGAATCCTTTTACGGAAATTGGCTTTGTCATAGCTCTCGTTCAAGACTGCTTCGTACAGAGCCTGCAAATCAGCCAAAGCAAATTTTTCGGGCAATAACTCAAAGCCTACCGGCTGATGACGTACTCGCTGCTGCAAGATTTGCAGGGCATCTTTCAGGATATCGCTATGGTCGAATGCCAATTTAGGCACCTCATCCAAATCCATCCAATACACGCCATCGGCCCAAGCTGAAGCATGTGGATCGTGCTTGGCAATATCAATTAAGGAGTAATAGCCCGTGGTAATTACGCGTCCAGCCGGGTGACGATCAACCTGGCCATAAACCTTGGTTTGCTCCATAAAGAGATTATCAATGCCGGTGAGATCGCGTAAAATTCGCTGCGCCGCCACATCAATATTTTCATTGGGATACACCAGGTCTCCCGGCAAGGCCCACATGCCCATAAATGGAGCGGCACCCCTTTTAATGAGGAGAATTTTAAGGCGATTCTCATGGTAGCCAAAGACCACACAATCGACGGAAACACCGAATTGAAAAAATTTATCGTAGGATATCTCGTAATACGGAACTGCAAACTGGGATTTCTGACCCTTGGGAACCGTGCTTGTAGTCTTTTCAGCCATGATTCTGATTGATGTCGTTTTCAAAAATACCAAATTTTCATTTAGTACAAGCTACCAAAAGTGTAAAACACACATTTAAGACTTAGTGCTCATTTTCAGGCAATAATAAAGTTTTTCAGCTTACTTAATGTCATTTTTACCAAAAGTTATACATTAGAGCTCAAATTCAGTACTAATGAAAAAGATTACCTTATTAATGGCTCTGTTTACGGCCTTTAGCCTATCGGCGCAAACAGACACCGTGACCTTTAAGGTTGACCTGGCCGGCTATTCCGGAACTGGTTTTACCTCGGCTCACGTAAATGGAACCTTCAACAACTGGTGTGGCGCATGTAACCCCATGTCGGACGCTGATGGTGATGGCGTTTGGGAGGTTGCACTTCCTTTAACTGCCGGAACTATCGAATATAAATTCACCATCGACGGCTGGAATGATCAAGAAAACCTGACTCAAGGCTTACCTTGTACCATCACCACCGGTGGATTTACTAACCGCGTTTTGACCTTTAGCGGTGACACCATTTTAGATGTAGTTTGTTGGGAAGCTTGCGGCCCATGTGGCGCGGCCAGTCAAATGGACCTCCCCATTACTTTCGATGACCCTAATGTAAATTACGTGTCTTCGGAGTTTGGTGGATGTACCGATACCATTGTAGCTGATCCGGTGGATCCTACTAATATGGTTACCCAAATCGACAAGGATGGATCTGCTCAAACCTGGGCGGGAATTATCCTTTCTGCCAATGGCCTGGCTAATCCCATTCCTTTTGCCAGTGGCAATACCACTATGACCATGCGGGTCTATTCTCCTGATGCCGGCATTGAAGTGCGTATGAAAATCGAAGACGCTAACGATCCTACGGTTTCCGTAGAAACGGTAGATACTACCACCATGGCTAATGGCTGGGAAACCCTCACCTTCGATTTTGCCAATCATGCTTCTGGAACAGCGGCTATCAATTTTGCCAATACCTATGACAAGGTGGTGGTATTCCCGAACTTCGGTGTGGATGGCGCTACCGCTGGTGCAAAAACCTATTATGTAGATGATATTCAATTTGCCTCTACCGGTCCGGTTTTACCTTCTTTACCCATCACTTTCGATAACCCTGCCATTGATTACAGCAGTGACGAATTTGGTGGTTGTACCGATACGATCGTAGTGGATCCTACCGATCCTACTAATATGGTATCTGAGTTTACCAAGGACGGTGCCGCTCAAACCTGGGCCGGTATTGTGGTTACCAAGAATGGTTTATC
Organism: Croceimicrobium sp.; assembly: GCF_965228705.1. GTDB lineage: Bacteria > Bacteroidota > Bacteroidia > Flavobacteriales > Schleiferiaceae > Croceimicrobium. Next base: position 3,030,177 of record NZ_OZ245832.1, on the reverse strand, counting down.
CGCTCCCGTACCTTTTACTGCCAATGACAACTTAATGAGTCTGCGCATTTGGTCTCCCGATGCAGGTATTGAAGTACGTATGAAAATTGAGGATTCCAATGATCCTACTATTTCAGTAGAAACGGTTGATACCACTACTACCGCTGGTGGCTGGGATACCTTGGTATTCGATTTCAGCAATCAAGCAGCCGGAACAGCGGCGATTAATTATGCCAATACCTACGATAAAGTAGTGGTATTCCCCAACTTTGGCGTAGATGGTGCTACCGCAGGGGCCAAGACTTATTATATCGATGACATCAGCTTTGGTGTGATTATGCCTCCGTCTAATTTGGATACCATCGACTTACCCATCACCTTCGATGATCCTAATGTTGATTACGATGTTACTACCGAATTTGGTGGATGTTCGGATAGCTTAACCGCTGATCCAACTAATGCGAGCAATACGGTATTGAAAATCGACAAATCCGGTGGCGCTGAAGTATGGGGTGGTATTACTGTAACTACCGGTGGTATGAAAAACCCCATTCCTTTCATGGCTAATCAAACGGGTATGAAAATGCGTGTTTGGTCACCAGATGCCGGTACCGACTTCCTCTTAAAAGTTGAAAATTCCGCCAATGGAACGATCACTTGTGAAACGGTTGCTACTACTACTGTAGCCGGAGCCTGGGAAACCTTGTACTTCAATTTTGCCAATAATAGTGCTGGTACTCCTGCCCTGGATTTAAGTCAGACTTACGATGTGGTGGTGGTATTCCCGAACTTCGGAACTCCCGGTATCGCTGTTGGTGCTAAAACCTATTATGTAGACGATATTGAATTCGATCCTAATGTAGGTTTAATCGAAAACCGCATGAGCAACTTCAGCCTGGCGCCTAACCCCAGCACTGGCTTGGTGCGCTTAGAGGGCCTTAATGGCGAAGCCTTCAATATTCAAGTAAGTGATCTTAATGGTCGCGCTATTTTAAACACTAATACCAGCAATTTAAGTTATTCTGAGCTTGACCTTAGTATGCTTAAAAATGGTATCTACCTTATTACCGTCTCCAACGATCAATTCGCTGAGAGCCGGAAACTGATCATCACCAAATAGTTCATTAGTAGGTTACATTTGGTAGCCCCGTCTTGGTTCGCCCGAGACGGGGTTTTTTATTTCCCTCTCTTAAATAGCTGAAAAAATTCGCTTCATTTTTACAACCTTTGGTAATCATTCGCATCCTAAGGGTGTAAATGCCCCTAATGAGCATCGACCTTAAGAAGACTATCCGCCAACTGCGCAAGGGAAATCAACTGGCCGGCTTTCAGCTGTATCAGAATTTTTCCCAGGCGACCTATAACAGTATACTGCGCCTTATTCCGCAGGAGGATATTGCCAGAGACCTTTTACAGGACAGCTTTATCCAGGCCTTCGAAAAGATTGATTCGCTCGAAAACGAACTGGCCTTTGGTGGCTGGTTAAAGCGCATCGCCATAAATAAAGCCCTAGCCCATTTGCGGCAGGATTTAAGGCCTTTCATTTCCCTGGAAGAAGTTCCGGACTTCGAATCGGAAGATGAAGAACTGGAAATGCCCGATTTGCCCTTTAGCCAAATCAATGCCGCTATCATGCAATTGCCAGCCGGATGCCGCCTCATCTTTCAACTGTATTACCTCGAGGAATACAGTCATGCAGAGATTGCCAATGAGCTGAATACGAGTTTATCTAACTCCAAGACCCAGCTGCGTTACGCAAAAAGTTTGCTTCAAAATCACTTAAAATCGGCTTATGAAAATCGATGATTGGATGAAGGAGCACCGCACTGAATTCGATCAGGCGGAAGCCCCCGAAGGAATTTGGTCGGAACTGAAAAAGGCCATTCCCGAAAAATCAAAACCCCGGAATTTTAAAGCCTGGACTGTCGCCGCTGCTCTGGTTTTAGGGCTGAGTATTTGGTGGATTTATCCCGAAAAACAATTGCCGCCGGAACCCGAAACCTTACTTCCTGAAAGTTTCTTAAAACAGGAAGAGGGCTATCAGGCTGATTTGAAAATGATTGAATCGAATTTAGACCTGAATCAACTTCGGCACAAGCCTGAATACGATTGGGTTTTTGAGGAATTGGCAGAATTGGAAAAAATCAATCAGCGCTATCGCGATGATATCGATGAACTGGTGCCCCGTGAAGAATTAATCACGGTACTAATCGACAATTATGAAAAAAGACTGCGTCTCTTACAACGCATTCAAATGGAACTGGAACGAAATCAAAAACATGTACAAAATGAAAACATTAATTTATAGTCTGGCCCTAAGTCTTTGCCTGGGACCGCTTCTGGCCAAGGAGGCCATTAAAATTGAAAAAACCGCCCACGTTAAAATTGACGTGGCCGTAGATTCCGACATTGAAATCGACGCCAGTAATACGGATCTTATTATTGATGTATGGGATGAACCCCGCATCGAAGTTGAAGCGGTATTTCGCTTTCGCGGGAAAGAACATGAAGACAAAATACAGGAATTCTTAAAAACCTTTCAGCAAAAGGTAAGTGATGGAGTTAGTAAATCTGGGAATTCCGTTTACATCAATACCTATCACTGTATGCCCAGTAAAGTGAAAATCGGTTGGGAGGACTTCATCATTGTAAACACCACCTTTTCCCGTGAGGAGGTACAGTTCCAATACCATATTAAAATGCCCACTCAAGGCAAATTAAAGATTAAGCACTCTTACCGCGATCTGCGCATTAATGGGGACGTAAACCTCTTTAGTCTGGAACAGTACAGCGGTCGTTTTGCAGTGAATAATATCCATAAGGGCGAACTCACCCTGCGTTATGGAAAAGCCAGCATTCAGAATCTGGAAAAAGGATCGATAAACCTTTATGAAAATGATATACAGGCTAAGCGCATCGGTAAACTCCTCCTAAACATTAAGTACAGTAACCTGCAGGCCGCCGAAATTGGAAATTTAAAAATAGAGTGCTACGAAAGTGAAATTGAAGCCCTTAAAATTGATCGCCTGGAAGGAAACCTGAAGTACAGTCACGTAAAAACTGATCGTATGCAGGATTTAGAGGTTAATACTTATGAAAGTCGTTTTGCCATTCGAGAGGTCAAGACCGTAAGCTTAAGCAATTCGAAATACAGCCGCTATGAATTTGAAAAAGCAGATATCATTACGGTAGGTGTTTCTTACGAGGATAAAGTGAATGTAGGATCAGTTATCGACTTTAATGCCGGCAATAGCAAATACTCTCAACATAATATCGGTAGACTGGAGAAAAACTACCGTTTGGAAGGTTATGAATGCGACTTAAATATTGCCAAGCTTCAAGGTCCGGGAGGAGAAATCAGTATCAATGGTAAATACCTGAAAGTGGCTATTAATACCGAGGCGGCCATCTTCGACCTCACCGCTTCTTTGCAATATGGAAAAGTTGACTTTCCTGAAAGTGCCGTAGAAAGCAAGGTGATGAAAAACGGCAACAATACCCTGGTGAATCTAAGCCAGAAAAGCCCGATTTACAAAAAAGAAGAAGCGTTTCATATCCTGATAAATGGCTACGAAGTGAAGGCGAATTTGTATTAAACACTGCATTTTGAAAGGGGCGGTTTTAAAGCTTTGCCCCTTTTCATAAAATTTTTTAGTTCTTTTTTTTGAGAACCAAAAAAACCAATTACCTTTGTCCCATCATTGAAGAGATGAATAAAGTAGAATTAAGCAGTAAGCAACGCGAATTAATTGAGCGCCTGGGCGTAAGTCACGAGAAAAGCGGGATTCCCCCTGCACCCTCTCGGATCTTAGGTTTACTGATGGTTTCTCCCGAACTGGCTTTGAGTTTTGATAGCATCCGGGAAACCTTAAACCTCAGTAAAAGTGCCACCAGTAATGCGCTTAATATGCTGCTCACCATGAATAGGATAGAGTACATCACCCATCCTGGTGATCGCAAACGTTATTTTAAAAACCGCTTGGTTTCCTGGCGCGAAGAAGCCAAAACCGCCTTTGAAAGAATTACCCAGGTTTCGGCCATTCTGGAAGAGGTTTTGGAAAATCGCCCCAAAAACACCCCGGAGTTTAATGAGAACCTTCGCGATGCTATCAGCTTTATGCGCTTTATGAATCAACACCTACCCGAACTCTATTTAAAATGGGAAAAGTCTAAAGACTAAAAAATTTTCCCTTTTTGGTTCTTTTTTTCCCGAACTAATTGGTTTTTACCGAATAAACTAAAACTAAGTATTATGACAATCAAGCCAGTCCGGCTCTTCATTTTTGGATTCGGGCTCATGCTAATGCCCATCGCCACCTCGGCCCAGGCAGCCAACGAAAGCCTTAGCCTGCAGCAAGCCCTGCAATTTGCTCTGGAGCATAATGCCGAAGTGCGCCAAGCGGCCTATGATCAGGAAATCTCCGAATATCAAATCAAAGAAATTCGCAGTTCCGGCCTTCCCCAAATTGAAGCTGAAGGTCAATTTCAAGGTTTTCCCAATCTTCCCACCCAGCTCTTGCCCGGTGAAATTGTAGGTATGCCTGGCACCCAAATTCCGGTTCAATTTGGTACCACCTACAATACCAGTGGAACCATTAAAGCTTCACAATTACTCTACAGCCAAGAATTATTTAGTGGTTTAAAAGCCGCTAAAGACAGTCGGGAACTCTATACCCTGCTCAAAATCAAATCCGAAGAAGATCTTATTTATCAAGTAGCCAGCGCCTACTATCAATCGCTGGAAATTGAAGCCCAGATTCGCTCTTTAGACAGTAACCTCCTTACCCTAGATAAGATGAGCAAGGTAATGTTGGCCCGCTATCAAAATGAGATGATTACCGCCAATGAGCTGGATCGTATCACCGTACAGAAAACCAATCTGGCTACCCAATTACAATCCCTCAAAGCAGCACGCGATCAACAGCTAAACTACCTCAAGCTCTTAATGGGTTTACCCATCACCGCCGAACTCAGCCTGGAGGAACCTTTAGATCTGGAAGATCTCAGCTTAAGCCTGGCTAATTACGAAAGCCAAAGCCCTATTGAGCTTAAAATTCTGGAAAAACAGAAAACCCTCAACCTCCGAAATCTGGAAGTTACCCGCGCAGGCTACTATCCAACCCTAGCTCTTTTTGGTCAACAAAGCTGGCAAGCCCAACGCAATGAGTTCAATTTCTTTGATGGCAATCAACCTTGGTTTCAACAAACGGTAATTGGAGTGCAATTGCAGGTTCCCATTTTTGATGGCGGCAGCAAGCACCATAAAATTCAGCAGAATCAATTGCAGATCGACAAGCTGCAATTGCAAAAAGACTATGCTAGTAGTCAGCTCGACCTGCAAACCGAAAATGCCCGCAAGCAATTGCAATACAGCTTTGCCTCAGTATCCGCTCAGGCTGACAATAAAGAATTGGCCCGCAAGGTTTACGAGCAATCCCAGCAAATGTATCAGGAGGAAGTAATCGGCCTTACCGAACTACTGGATGCCGAGCAGGCCTTCCGCTCTGCCCAAACCAATTACTACAATGAGGTTCTCAAATTCAAGCGCTCAGAACTCGATCTGCTTAAATCCTTGGGACGCATTCAACAAATACTTCAAAACACCTAAATAATTCGATCATGAAAAAAGCTCTTTTAATCTTAAGCGGAGTGGCCATTCTGGCCCTGATGGCTTTCCAACTCTACAACAATAAGGTGGAAATGGCCGAAAACGCTAAACTCTCTGAAATTAGCAGCGATGCTATTCCGGTAGAAACCACCAAGGCCAATCGCAAAATTTTGGAAGAAGTAACCACTGCCGATGGCCAATTGGAGCCAGTAACAGACCTTATGGTGATTTCTGAAACCCAAGGTCGGGTAACTCGCGTGCTGCGTAAAAAAGGAAGCTCCGTAAGCAAAGGCGATCTTTTAGCTGAAGTAGAAAATGACCTCCTCCAAGCGGAAGTTGCCGCCACCGAAGCCAACTACCTTAAGCTTAAAGCGGATCAGGAGCGTTTCTCCAAATTGGCTGAGCAAAATGCCGTTACGCAACGTCAGTTAGAAGATATCAGCATTGGACTTAAAAACGCTGAGGCCCAGTACAAGTCGGCCCAAAAGCGCTTAAGCAATACCTATATCCGGGCGACTGCCAGTGGTTTTATCAATGATGATTTCATCCAGGAAGGCTCCTATATTGGGGGAGGCGCAAAGCTTTATGAGATTGTTGATGATCAACAATTACGACTCAATGTAAAGCTTACCGCTCGCGATATTCTCCGCATCCAAAAAGGAGATACGGTTGAGATAAGCAGCAACCTTTATGCAGGTGAAAGTTTTAAAGGCATTGTTTCGGCCATCGCGGTGAAAGCGGATGCTTCCTTGAAATACAATGTGGAAATCGAACTCCTGAACTCCGCTGCCCAAAAATTAAAGCCCGGCATGTACACCACGGCCCACTTCCACTTTAAGCAAAAGGAAGAGGCTTTATACTTAGATCGTAATGCCTTAGCCGGTTCCCTGCAAAATCCTCAGGTTTTTGTGGTGAATGGCGAAATAGCTAAGCTTAAAAATATTGAAGTAGGAGCCAGTCATGGCCCCTGGGTAGAGATTATCAGTGGTTTAAGCAGCCAGGATCAGGTGGTATCCAGTGGACAAATCAATTTGACAGACGGCACTAAAGTTAAGGTGCTGCACTAAAGGCCTAAATTCTCATGAAGATTACCAAAACTTCCATACTCCGCCCCACTTTGGTGGTGGTGCTATTTACCCTACTTATCGGTGCCGGGTCCTTCAGTTATAAGGCGCTCAATTACGAGCTGCTCCCCGATATGAGCACCCCTATTCTTACCGTTTCCACCATTTACCCCGGAGCTTCGCCTACTGAGGTGGAGAACTCGGTAACCAAAGAAATTGAAGATGCCGTATCCACCCTCGAGGGTTTGGACAGGCTGAGTTCTACCTCCATGGAAAGTGTTTCCATCGTAACCATTGAGCTGAAGCAAGATGTAGATGTAGATCAGGCCATGCAAGAGGCCCAAAGGAACATTAATGCCATGGTAAGCGATTTACCCGATGATGCCCAACAGCCATCGGTAGGTAAATTCGATTTGGGTGATTTACCCATTATGAACCTGGGCGTTTCCGCGGACCTTTCCGGAACAGAGCTCTACGACCTTATAGATCAAAAGCTAAAACCTCAGCTCTCCAAAATTGAAGGAGTAGCGCAGGTTGATGTGATTGGTGGTCAGGCGCGTGAAATCCGCATCAATATCAACGCCGATAAACTGGAAACCTACGGCATTAGCCTGCTACAATTGAGTCAGATTGTGCAAAATGCCAATATGGACTTCCCTACCGGTAAGATTAGCGATGACGAAACTCAAACCCTGATCCGCTTGAGCGGGAAATACCATTCGCTGGATCAAATCCGGGCCTTGGTATTACGCAGTATGCCCAATGGTTCTGTGATCCGCTTGGGAGATGTTGCCGAAGTGCAAGACACCGAGAAAGAAGCAGAAATTTTATCCCGTGTAAACGGCGAAAATGCCATTGGTCTTAATATCCGTAAACAGGGGGATGCCAATACCGTAGAGGTTAGTGCCGCCACCAAAGAGATTATTGCTGATTTGGAAGAGGCTTATGCCGATAAGAACCTTAAAATATCCATCGCTAAGGACAGCTCCGACTTTACCCTCGAAGCGGCCGATGCGGTTATTCACGACCTTTTCTTTGCCGTAATTCTGGTAGCCCTGGTAATGCTCCTATTCCTGCATAGCTTGCGGAATGCTGTAATCGTAATGGTATCAGTTCCCGCTTCCATTATTGCCACCTTCACCGCGATGATGCTCCTGGGCTTTACCCTCAACCTGATGAGCCTTTTAGCCCTCTCCCTGGTAGTTGGTATCCTGGTGGATGATGCGATTGTTGTAATTGAAAATATTTACCGCCACATGGAAATGGGTAAAAGTCCCTTCCAAGCGGCCTATGATGGTATTCGTGAAATTGGAGTAACCGTAATTTCCATTACTCTGGTCATTGTTGCGGTATTCGTACCGATCTCTTTAACCGGTGGTATTATTGGAAACTTACTGCGTCAGTTCTCCTTAACCGTTGCCATTAGCACCCTGCTGAGTTTATTGGTGGCCTTTACCTTGATCCCATTATTGGCCTCACGTTTCTCGCGCTTGTCCAATTTAAAAAGCAAGGGCCTTATCGGGAACTTTATTCGCTGGTTCGAGGGTGTTCTCAAGAGCTTTGAGGAGGGAATGACTCAAGCCTTAAAATGGTCTTTCCAACATAAGCTGGTGGTTTTGGCCATCACTTTTGCCCTCTTTATTGGCTCCTTTACCCTGGTAACCAAAGGCTTTATCGGATCCGAATTCGTTTCTGCCGGCGACCGTGGTGAGTTCTTAATGCAAATTGAATTACCTAAAAAGGCCAGTTTGCATCAAACCAACCTCCTCAGCCAAAAGGCCGAATACTTCGTAAGTCAGTTTCCGGAGGTAAAGGAAATCTCTACCGTGGTTGGGCAGCAGTCTGGCAGCCGATCTGGGAATACCAATACCCCATATGTTGCGGAGCTTAGCGTTAAAATGATCGATGCTGATCAACGGACGGTTACCGCACCCATTTTCTCTCGCCAGCTGCAAATTGCCTTGCAAGAGAATATCCCTGGAGCCAAGTTTAAGGCCGTTCCTGCCTCTTTGGTAGGCTCCGGAACTCAGGCTCCCATTCAAATTGTATTGAGTGGATCCGAAGCGGAGCAAATGAAGAGCTATGCCGATAAGGTGATGGAGATCGTAAAATCTGTGCAAGGTACTGCCGAGGTGGAAAGCAGCTTAAAAGACGGGAACCCTGAAATTCAGGTGCAAATCGACCGCGATAAAATGGCCAGCCTGGGCTTAAGCCTCGAATTAGTAGGAGGAACCATGCGTACCGCCTTTAATGGGGTGCAAGAGTCCAAATACCGGGATGGCGATAATGAGTACGATATCAATATCCTTTTGGATCAGTTCGATCGTCAGAAAATAGAGGACATCCAAAGTCTGGTGCTGATGAATAATAAGGGTGATCAAATCCGCTTAGATCAATTCGCTAGCGTAATTGAGGCTTCTGGACCTGCTCAGCTTAATCGTCGGGATAAGGTGCCCACTATTACGGTTTCGGCTCAGGTTATTGGTCGACCTGTTGGTACTGTTGGGGATGAAATCCAAAACCAATTAGCGAGCCTTGAATTCCCTGCGGGATTAACCTACAGCATGGGAGGTGATCTCGAAAATCAGGCGGAAGCCTTTGGCAGCCTGTTGTTAGCCCTTTTAACCTCATTGGTATTGGTGTACCTGATTATGGTAGCCCTTTACAATAGTTATGCTTATCCACTAGTAGTGATGTTCTCCTTACCCTTGGCGGTGATTGGAGCCCTCTTAGCCCTGGCTTTAAGCGGAAATGCCTTAAGTATATTCTCCATTTTGGGGATGATTATGTTGATTGGCTTGGTGGCCAAAAATGCCATTCTGGTGGTTGACTTTACCAATCAATTGAAAGAAAGTGGACTGGAAGTGCGCGAAGCGCTGATTCGCGCTACTCAGGTGCGGATTCGTCCCATCTTGATGACTACCCTGGCGATGGTAATTGGTATGCTGCCTATTGCTTTGGCTAGTGGTGCCGGTGCCGAATGGAAAAACGGATTGGCCTGGGTGCTGATTGGCGGCCTCACCAGTTCTATGTTCTTAACCCTGATTGTAGTGCCCTTGGTGTATTACATCTTCGACCGGGTGATGGCTCGTTTTGGATGGGATAAAGAGCAAAAGATCGAATTAGTGGAAACCCCTCGAGAAGAGCTGAACACCGAAATCGAAGAGACGCTTCAAACCGGAATGGCCTGATTAACTCTGTTTTTCTTCAATCAGTTATCTCGCTTTAGATGACTGACATGGTTTACGACGAGAGGAGCACCTGCAGGGGTGCTCCTTTTTTTTGATATCAATCAGTGTCCTTTTCTAAGTATTCCGTCTTCGGTCCATTGATAAATTCGCCTACCCGAATTAAAAGAAGCATCTTCTATATTTTCACCCGGATTTGGATGCTCTTCGGACCATTGATAAACTGTATCCACAATTTCAATATTCCTAACCTTAGTTACGGTAAGGTATTCCACGCCCTGATACCAGGGATCCCAAGCCGATTTATCCCAGGGATTAAGTGAATCCAGCTTGTTTCCTTTTAAATCATAAGACATAAAAACCGGAACCATGGCTATATCACCCGGAACCAAATCCACCAACAAAACTTTAGTTGAGTCCTGAAATAGAATTCCCAGAGGTTCAGTGGCCCACTGGTACTTGAATTTGGCATGAAGCTCAGGATTGAAATTCCGTGATTTCAGCTTTAATTCAAAGTGGGGATTGCTATTGCAGTTAAATGGTATCTCAAGCTGATCTAAAGAAGCCAGGTATTGATCAAACGCCTGTACTTGCTTTCGCTCCGTGGGGTTTTGGTTTTGGCAACCAACTAAAAGTCCAATAAATAGAAGGGATAGGCTGTTTCGCAAGCGCTTGAAATGAGGCATTATTTTACCCAGATCACAGAATTATAGTCATTGTACTCATTGGGCTCAAAGAGCGGATTGGAAGGGTCCTTTATCCATTTCCCGTCTACAATAAACTTATAGCGGGTCTTGCCTTTAGGCAGATACAGATCTGCATGCCATCCATCCTCACGACGCTCCATATAATAGCCATGCTCATTCCAGTCATTAAAGTCACCCGTAACAATTACCTCATCCACTCCACGGGTCCGCGGGAAAAAGAAATGATGATTGGCCTTTACACTTAATACGGAGTTCCTGGTTTCGTAGGGTCCGGAACTAATGGGGTTTAAAGGATCCATCTGCCATTCCATTTTTCCCGAAACTCTAAAGCGATACTCATAATTTCCCGCTGCCAGTACATAGGGCAATACCCAGCCGCTATCCGTTTTTTGCATACGCAGTTCTTCCGCATTCCAGCCATTAAAGCTGCCGCTGAGAATCACATATTCGGCCTCTAAATCACGGGGATAGTAAAAAATGATACTATCGCCTACGGACATAAATGAATTCTTATTCCCGGCACCGTCATCCCGTACAATGGGATTGTCGGGATCCGTTATCCACTCTCCATCCACAACATATTTATAAGCATGGGTACCTTCTTTCACATAGCATTGGCGTTGCCAACCACCGGTTACTTTGCGCAGGGTAAATCGATCATCATTCCAATCATTAAAGGAACCCGCCAAATTCACTCTATTGGCATCAGCATAGCCCTTTAAGCGGAAGGTATAATTGCATTTGAAATACACTGAGTTTTCATTGCCTTCCCAATCCGATTCCTTCAATTGATTGCGTGGATCGAGCAGCCAATAGCCATTTACGATGTACTTGTAATAATGTGGACCTACCCCCAGTTTCAAATCAACATAATAACCGCTATCGCAGGGCTCCATAGGATTGGCGCTGGTGCTCCATTCATTAAAGGTGCCACTGATGTAAATACTATGGGGCTTTCCACCTTCCACCTTAAGGAAAAAGCGTGTTAATCCGTTTTCCAGCTCAATCACCGCAGGTTTGTGAAACATATTATAGCCAAAGCGATAATCCTCAACGCTAGACTCAATTTCCTCATTAAGGAGCACGATCAAATCCTTCTGGTTTCCGGCTTTGCCTGTGAGGCTTTTCAAGGGTTTCTTAAGAACGATACGATGGGGCTCAATGGCCTCTACTTGCCAATGGTCGGCACTGCTTTCTCCACTGCGGAGCATGGCTTCCAAATTACTGAAGTCAATTTCGCAGGTGCCCAATAAACTGTCAATTTCGCTTTGGGGTAAAGAGCGATCGATGGAGCAATAAAGGTCCTTACCTACGATTTTATAGGCGATACCTTTATCCTGCGCCCAACTATTTAAAGTGGTGCCAATTAAAAGGAGTACTATTCCAAATATCCTATTCATGCTCCTTTTTAAAAACATTGACAATAAGTTCCTTAGTCTTAAAATTAATACAGACTGAGCCCATTCGCAAGAGATCATAGCCCACAAATCCATCTACGGGAAATCCATAAGCCCGACCTATTTCTTCGAGATCGGCAATCATCACCTGACAGCTTTTTAATGTCGGCCCAAATTCCAGTTCCCGCAGGGCACCGAAAAGCACCTCGGTACTTGAGCCTCCAGCTCCGGTTAAAGTAGAGCGTCGAACTATGCGCATTTCGGTATACACAGCCTCATCCAAATCATTATCCAGCAATAGAGCTTCTGCTCCGGTATCAAAGCAAAAATTCAGGCTTTTACCGGCAATGGTTCCACTGGCGATAATGGCATTATTGCGTAGTTCGAAGGATTTATGGTAATCGCCTTCCATGCGATAAGTCGGCTGCTCCAAGCGACGACCCTCGCGATCGGTGCGGTACACGATTAATTGCTCATCCTGCAAATTAATCTCGATCTCCATCCGCATAAAAAGATTAACTCCTAATAGGCCCAGTACCTGAATCCCTCTCTTGTTTTCGATAGCGGATAAATCGCTAACATCAGCCTCCAAATTCTCGTAGTACATACCCATTACCTTTAGGCGCTCCACCTCGGTGGTTCGCTGGGTATTCAACTTACCGGTTACATCCGTGGCAATATGACCTTTCTCTTCTTTGTAATCTCGGAAATAGGTGGCATTTAAAACCAAATAAGGGGCCCCGGTATCGAAAATGAAATTGCCCCGAATACCATCAACTGTCGCTTCAACGATAATCAAATTGCCCACCCGCTTTACCGGGATTACCATGCGTTGGAAATCGCCCTTGGGCACGGGGCGCTGCATAATTAAGCGCTGATTATACGCTCCCGAACTAAAGGATAGTTCAGGCGGCTCTTCCCCCCAGAGGGAGATGCTGCAAAGCATTAGGAATATGCCTATCCAGGTTCTCATTCAGAATCTTGCATTTCCGCACGGAGCTGAGCACTGGTTTTTCGTGAACCATCATGACTCCAGCCCGGAGGACCGAATAAGTAGGACCAGAAATATTTAGGGTATTTTCGGATATCCTGAAAAATCGCAATCCACTCATGGGTAGCGATATACAGAGGGTTAAAACTATGAATATTCTTGGTTAGTCCGTAATTCGGATGTTCCTCTTCCTTAATGAAAGTACCAAACATCCGATCCCAAATAATCAAAATCCCAGCGTGGTTGCGATCCAAGTATTTGGTATCGCTGCTGTGATGTACCCGATGATGAGAAGGCGTATTAAAGATATACTCAAACCATCGGGGCATACGGTCAATAAGTTCTGTATGAATCCAAAACTGATATAAAAGGCTAATGCTGTGCATAAACAGAATGGCCAAAGGATGAAAACCTAAGAGGGGCAGCCAGAGGTAAAAGATGAAACTTCCGGTAAGACCTCCCGTCCAGGTTTGACGTAAGGCAGTGGCCAAATTGTAATTCTGTGAACTGTGATGTACAATATGACTGGCCCAGAAATAGCGTACATTATGGGAAGTACGATGAAACCAATAATAGGATAAATCATCTCCTAGGAAAAGTAGAATCCACATCCACCAGCTAAAATCCAAAGTGAAAATCCGAAACTGATACACCAGGCTATAAGCGCCAAATATCAAAGCTTTGCTAATAAATCCCACGCCGACATTTCCTAAACCCATGGCGATGCTGCTTAAGGCATCCTTCGCCTGATAGGTGGGTATACGCCGCCAGGCCGTTAGCACGATCTCCAGCAGAACGAATGCCACAAAAAAGGGGATGGCATGATGGATTAGATTGGGGAACTGGATGTCCATCTACCAAAAATAAGAATTGCAAGCTTGCCAAAAACAGATTCTGCAATCTGGCACGCAAGAAAGAGCAGGTTTGCTCTGCATTTACTTATTTTGATGCCTCAATACCCTCAAATGATTCTGGACCTTTTACGCAGTATTCTTTCAGACAGTATTTCGCTATTCACCATTATGAATCCCTTATCGGTGGGGGTAATTATGTTGGGACTTTTAGATGAGAACGCCCCTCGGGAAGAGATTCGTCATGTATCCGGGAAAACCATGAAAGCGGCTTTCCTCGCCATGATTATTTCCTTCTTATTGGGTACCTATATCTTTCAATTTTTTGGCATTTCCCCTGCCGGCCTGCGCATCTTCGGGGGTACCATTCTCTTTATTATGGGTTTAAACATGGTGCAAGGCCATGGTAAAAAAGTGAATCATAATGAGAAGGATCAAAAAGCAGCAGAAAAGAGAGATGACATTAGCGTGGTACCTTTGGCCATTCCGGTGATGGTAGGCGCTGGTATGCTAACCACCATTATTAATATGAGCATCGCCGCCGAGGGCTGGATGGACTATGTAAGTGGAATTGTCGCAATTATCATTGTTAGCATTGCCGCCTTGATTATCTTACAGCGCATGCCCTTTATTAAAAAGGCTTTGGGCGATAATGGACTCAAGGTATTTAACCGTATTATGGGTCTGGTGGTAGGTTCACTGGCCGCCCAAATGTTCTTAAAAGGTGTCTTTACCCTCTACCATAATTTTAGTGTATGAGTTTAGTGTATCTCTTTATCCCCCTGGCTTTTGTTCTGGGTTTTGCCCTGGCCTGGTGGATTAACCAAAAAAGACCCCATCCGGCCCTGGAAGCCGAAAAAAACCAATTGAAAAATGACCTTGCACTTTGGCAAACTAAGGCTCAAAGCGCCGAAGAACGCATCCAAAGCCTGGAAGCTGAACTCCAAAATCTGCGTCAACAAATCCAATCTTACAGTGAAGATAAGGCCAGGCTCAGGGCCGAAGTAGATCATGCTCAAGAGCGTTTAAAGGAGCAGAAATCCGAATTAAGCGATCTTCAAAAACAGTTTAGCGAGCAATTCCAAAACCTGGCTCAAAAGATTTTAGAAGAAAAAAGTGAGCGCTTTACCCAAACCAATAAGGAGAACATCGAGGGTATTTTAAAACCCTTGAATGAAAAGATTAAAGAATTTCAAGAGAAAGTAAGTCGTACCAATTTAGAGGGTGCCGAGCGCAATTCCGCGCTCATTCAGCAAATTAAAAGCTTACAAGAGCTTAACCACAGCCTTAAGGCCGAAGCGCATTCCCTCACCCAAGCCCTTAAAGGAGAGAGTAAAACTCAGGGGAATTGGGGCGAATACCAATTAGAGCGCATCCTCGAATCGGCGGGCTTACAAAAGGACATCCACTACCGTAAGGAGGTGAACTTTAAGAATAGTGAAAATCAAAATCAACGTCCCGACTTTCTGCTTGACCTCCCCGATGGAAAGCATTTAATTCTGGATTCCAAAGTTTCACTTACCGCCTACTTGCGCTATACCGAAAGCGAAGATGAAGCCGAGAAAGCGCGCTTCCTAAAAGAGCATTTGCTGAGTATCCATGGGCATATCGACAGCCTGAGCAAACGAAATTACCAGGATCTCCCCGGGGTTAATCAACCGGATTATGTGATGCTCTTTGTGGCCAATGAACCAGCCTTGCATTTGGCTTTGGCCGAAGACCCTCAACTCTTCGATAAGGCCCTGCAAAAAAATATTGTCCTGGTAAGTACCTCTACCCTGCTGGCTACCCTACGCACCATTAGCTATATCTGGCGACAAGATGCCCAGAATAAAAATGCGGAGGAAATTGCCCGTCAGGCTGGAGCCATGTTTGACAAGTTCGTGAACTTCTCCGATGACCTTATGAAATTGGGAAATCAAATGGCTACCGCCCAAAAGACCTACGATGCAGCTATGAACAAACTCAGTGAAGGTCGTGGAAGCCTGGTTACCCGCGCTCAAAAGCTACAAGAATTAGGAGCCGTAAATTCTCAGAAAAAATTGGATAACCGCTTAATCGATAGTCATGATGAAGAGTAGATTCCTTTTGGCCAGCCTGGCGGTATTGAGCCTTAGCCTTAGCAGCTGTGGCGTTGGCGGCACCGAAGAAAACCCCAGTCCAATCATCAGCATTATCAGCCCTAGCGATACCCTCAATTTATCCGATAGCATTGAAGTGCATATTGTCTATTCCGACGACAGCGGACTGACCTTTACCGAAGTTACCTTGGGCACGGAGAGCGGTGGCAATACTGTGTATCACTTTTCTCAGAGAGGACTTTCGGGCTTGAATGATGAACTGCGCTTCAATGCCATAGTACCAGATGCCCTAAACATTGTTGGGCGCAACTACATCCTGGTTAAGGCTGGCGATGAAGATGGCCAGGAAAGCATTTTGGAGCAAAGCTTTGTAGTTCAGGATACGGATTTGGAAAAACCTCAAATTCTTAGGGCACAAACCAATGGAGTGCTGAGTCAAAATCCCAATGTGCTTTTTGAAGTAAGCTCTATACTGCAAGACAATAAAGCCCTGGGTGAACTCAAAATTCGATTAATTGAATGGAATGGAAGCTTGGGCTCGGATATTTACAGCCATAGTATCGACCTAGGTGGACAGAGCAGTACTTCCTCCTCCCACGCCATTCCTGGCAGCAGCAGCTATCAGGCGGGCACTAGCTTTAAAGTGAAGCTGGAACTGAAAGATGCCGCAGGTAATAGCAGTGAATACCTCTTACCCGATCTCTACAATGTGCTTTAGATTAAGCCCCGCTGCTTAATTTCCAGGTACTTATTGAGGGCCTTGATATTCAGATCTTCGGGGCGCGTTAATAAAGTTTGAATACCCTCTCTTTGCAGGGCATGAGCAATGCGGCGTTTTTCCAAAACGAAATCTTCGGCCAGCGCTTTTCGATATACTTCCTGAAGGCTATTAGCCTCCCCCATGCTGATATCTTCCACTTCTTCATTTAAGAAAAAGATCAGCAATAAACGATGGCTGCGATTGATCAATTTGAGATAGGGCAATTGTCGTTTTAAGGCATGTAAGGATTCAAAATTACTGTAGAGCATAATCAAGCTACGCTCCTTTAAACTGTAACTACACCAACGGTATAGGGCCCTTATATCCGTTTCCTTATAGGCCGTTTTCTCTGCGTACAAGGCTTCCATAATGCGCATCATCTGGCTGGCACGCGATTCGGGTAGCACTTGGCCCTGGACTTTATCCTGGACGCTTACCATTCCCGCACGATCGCCTTTCTTTAAGGCCACATTGCTAATCATGAGACTGGCATTAATGGCATAATCCAATAAGCTCATTCCGCCGAAAGGCATTTTCATAGCCCGCCCTTTATCGATGGCCATCAAGATGTTTTGGCTGCGCTCATCGCGATAGTGGTTCACCATTAATTCACCGGTACGAGCAGTGGCCTTCCAGTTAATGCGACGGTAATCATCGCCTTCCACATATTTATCAATCTTCTCAAACTCCTTACTTACCGCAATTTGACGTACCCTTTTTTGGCCTTGCAAACGCAATTGATCGCTAAAGGCCATTAATTCATAGCGTCGTAAATCCAGGTAAGAAGGGTAGGTTTTTACCGTGCGACTAAGGTCGTGAACCAAAGCTCTTTGGATCGAATGACTTAAAAAGGAAACATAAATCCGCAGCTTCCCAAATTCATAGGGTCCGCGTTTAACCGGGCGTAAATGATAATCCCAAGTTAATTCTTCCAAAGGTTGAATGGTAGCTTTAAAGGAATGATTCCGCAATTGAAATTGGGCGGGAATTTCATCCAAGACTTCAATTTTTACCGGACTGTTATAAAGGCTCAGAAGCTTGATTTGAACCGGATTGGCATCGCCATTCGACAAACGATCCGACACTTCTCTTTGGGCTTCGATATTAGCTTGGCGCCGAAAGAGATAAACTATTTCCCAGAGCAATACTACCGAATATAGCAGACTAATGATTTGCACCGGGAATAGCAGGAAAGGCAAAGGATAAGCTACTATCCAAAGCCCAATTAACAGACCTGTAATTCGATAAAAATTAGGTCCGAAATATAGATTCCTAATTAGCTTCAAGAACCGGGTACTTTGATGCTTCTTACAATTTGATCCAATACTTCTACGCTGCTTAAGCCTTCCATTTCACGTTCGGGACTTAAAATTACCCGGTGGGCTAAAACCGGAGCGGCGAGGAAACGAATATCATCCGGACTTACAAAATCACGGTCCTGAATGGCGGCCAGCGCACGGGCACTATTTAATAAGGCCAATGAAGCTCGTGGTGAAGCTCCAAGGTATAAGGAACCTTGATTTCGAGTGGCATCTACAATCGCTGCGATATAGCGTAAAATATCCTCTTCAATATGAATCTGTTTGGCCGTGGCTCGCAATTCTTGAATGTCATCCTTCGAGAGCGCCTTCTGAATCATGGCCTCCGGCTTGCTTTCCAGGGATTGATGCAATTTCAAAATCTCAAACTCCTCATCCAAACTAGGGTAGTCCATGGAAATTTTAAAGAGGAATCGATCCAATTGCGCTTCCGGCAAACGATAGGTGCCCTCTTGCTCAATGGGGTTTTGGGTGGCTAAAATTAGATAGGGTTCATCCATTTTATGCTGATGCCCATCTATGGTTACCTGCCTTTCTTCCATCACCTCAAATAAGGCAGCCTGGGTTTTGGCTGGGGCCCGATTGATCTCATCCACCAATACCACATTGGAAAATACGGGTCCGGATTTAAACTCGAACTCCCCTTGTTTTTGGTTGTATACCGATGTTCCCAGGATATCCGAAGGCATGAGGTCCGGCGTAAATTGCACCCTTGAGAAGTCTAAATCCAGGGCACGGGCCATAAGCTTGGCTAATTGGGTTTTGGCAATCCCGGGCACTCCTTCAATCAAGACATGACCATCCGCAATAAGCGCCACCTGTAATAGTTCTACGGCCTTGCGCTGCCCAACGATATAGGAGCCAATTTGCTCATTAACCCTTTCCAGCGATGCTTTAAATCGACTCAGGTCTACGCGCTTTTCAAAAGCATCGGATTCGGGATTAGTGTTTTCTTCCATATTGATGTGCTTGATAAAATTCTTGTAATGCTTTTTCGGCCTCCAATAAGCTGGTGGCTGATACTTCGGTTTCAAAATAGGCTAAGATCCAGGCTTTGCGAATACGACCTAATAATTGAGGCTCAGGTTCTAATTTCCGCACCACTTCGTCAAAACTCTGTTGGGCTTCGCCTTTAAGACGGATACGGTAATTAGCTAGCAGAAAGTCCTGGAAATAGACCATCCGTTTCTCTAACAAATTTCGATGATGGGCATTGCGATGATAGAGCTCACTCAGGCTATTGAGAAACTCAAGGTTATCATTTTCGAAATTGGCCTTTTCCGGGATAATTCTCTGCCGGCGTTTGCCACCAAAGAGCAGATAAATTAAGCCCAGAGCCAACAAAATATATAAAGCCCCGCGCAGCGAAATATGCTTAAGAAGGGCCCGCATAGGAGTTTGTGCCTCCATACGCCCTAAATGGTAAAACTCATAATGATAGGTGGGGGCATCTTTTAGCAAATTGGAAAGCACAGCACTAGGATAGGCTCGTGTTTCCTCTTTCATCATAAAATAGTTGCTAAACGCTAAAGGATTTGCAGCACAGAGTAAACGTCCTTCCCCTATCCTGTAGGATTGTAAAACAGCTTTATCTGCCTCATTGACAGCTAATACCCGAGCCTCCAAACTGCTATCCCCAGCTGCCTCACCTTTAAAACTCAAGGGCATAGCTTTATGGGGATAGGGAATATTGTTTTGTGGATAGGATTGTAGCTCCTTAAAATGAATAGAACCCTCTAGCTCACTTAGTTTCTCCACAGAGCTTATGGCCTCATCCATCAAGCCCCCACCCGTTTCAAGATTTAAATAATCCACCAAAAATTGGGGCCACTGGTAAGCGACCATAAGTGCGGTGCTGCCTTCAGAAATTTTAGCTTCTATTGCTTCCCAATCTTGTTCGGTAATCCCTATACCGTGACCAATAAAAATCAAATTGGCATTAGGGCCCTCTTGAGTCGCTTCATCCTCCTTAAAAGGAATAAACATCGACTTAGGTTCATGTTGGCTATAGTCTGCCAGGTACCGATGTAAAACATAGCCTCCGAAGGCCTGCTTATCGGCTCGATGCCAGGTTTCTGGAGCCGAATCCTCAGGCTGAAATAGCCAAGACAGGCCTAAGACAATAAGCAAAGCAATTGCCATTCCGTATTTAAACCCTTTGCTCATAAATGCCTTTCCAATTCCCGACTTTCCAATTGATAGCTCCGTGCCCGATCTTCATCAGCTTCAAAGCCTCCAAACCAAATGTATTCGAAAGTGCGACTAAAATGCTTAAAGCGCAGTGCCAGGTCCTTTTTGCGAATTTCATACTGATAGTCTAGCGCTGTTTTCTGCGGACTCACTTTAAGGTGGCCCTTTAACTGCATTTTTTTCAGTCCAATTAAAAACTGAAGGCGAATAAACTCTCGCCAATCACCAGATTGCTCCGCCTTTAACCTTAAAGCTTCTAAACTTTCGGCACTACGCTCAAAATCATTGAGGTGGCTTGGCCCAGAATAGCGTTCATTGTGTCGAAGGCCCAAGCGATCCGGACCAATAATTCGATACAAAATATAAAGGCCCAGCAGCACTCCCAGGAAAATTAAGATCGGCCTGGTTAAAGGGCTTCTTCCGGCTTTTTCAAAAAGATTTCCGAGGTATTTATTCAATAAGGCGAGAAACCTTTGCCCCAGGGATTCGGTTTGCTTGCCAGAATATTCTTTGTACTGTAAATCGCGATCATCCTCTAGCTCGGTAATCATTTCGGAAGAAGGCTCGCGGTACATGGGCAGGCTATCGCTGGCCTTAAGCCAGGGCCCTAAGACTAAACTCAATAAGATGAAACTTAATCTAATATTCACCTTCCTGTTCGCTGCTTTGCTCTGATTGCATAGATGCTTCTATATCTCTTTGAATGCCCACATTCTCTTTACGATCTACCAGATTTCCGAACCAGGATACCGATGCCAATCCACTTATTAGAGTGGTAAGTAATACCACTAAAATGGATAATAAGCTAGAAAGAGCGATATACCAAGTATCTGAAGTAAATTCGAGACTCGCGGGGTCTACCGTTTCAAAATCAAAGTAGGAATCGGCTCCGTTAATAATGGTTAGTGGCAATTCTAAAGTAAAGCCTAGAACAACCGAAATAAGCCATAGAAGGAAAAGAAAGCCAAAGCTTGGCCACCAGTTATCTGCCACTAAGCGCCAAGAGCGACCTAGGGAGTCTACCGATCGATCCTCCATTACAATTGCTACTGGGAATAAGCTAAAGCGTACCAGCACATAGACAATCGGTATAAAAATCAAGAAGATTAAAAAAGGAATTAACATCCCAAACAAGCTAAAGGCTATAGCGGCCAAACCTCCTAAAAGCGCAAAGATGATCACAGTTCCAATCAAGGGTAAAATACTCTTGCGAACTAATCGCCATACCTCTGCCAATACTGGAGCTCTATCGCTCTCATAAGCCTTACGTGCCCATGCATAAACACTAAGCTGTGCTAAAAGGGTAAAGGCCATATAAGCGAAAATGGTAATAAAGGCCTGCCCCATCAAATTGAGAGATTCATTGATGTTGTCAGCAAAAATATCTCCCCCATTTACCATATACCTGGCTTCCTCCTGCAAAAAGAATATGGAAATGAAATAAATCAAGGCAGCGGGCCCGGCAATGGGTAATACTACGCTAAAAATATCCTTGGCATGGCCACGGAGTAAAGCAAAGGTTAAATTGATGCTGGCGCCCACGGAGCGCTTGCGAAATGGATCGTACTTAAGATACATGTTTCTGTTGCTGTTTGTAAGATTGGTAAATGAGTCGAGGATACCAGGAAAAGTAAAATAGTATAAAGCCCATGGAGACCACTATAATAAAGACCTTTAATGCGGTTGGCATATCGGTTAGGCGGGTCACAAAGCCTTCTAAAAAACCAGCGGTAATAAATATAGGGACCAGGCCAATTACCAGTTTCATGCCATCGCGAGCTCCGCGCTTAAAGCTCTCTACCCGCGAATAAGACTTAGGAAACATAAAGCTATTGCCTAAAATCATTCCGGCGGCACCGGCTATCACGATTGCGGAAATTTCTAGCGTACCATGAATCCAAATGGTAAGAAAGGAAGTCCAAAAGAGCCCTTTCTGAAAAAAGAAGAACTGAAAGGCGCCCAGCATAATGCCATTGCTCACCATAATGTATACCGTTCCCACCGCTGTAAAAAGGCCCAGGGCAAAAGCATAAAAGGAAACCATGATATTATTGAAAGTAATCCCCAGGAACATTTCGGTTTGCCCGGTTTGTTTGTAAACCGCCATGGGATCCTCATCTTCAATAAAACCTTCCGTCATATCCACATAGCGATCGCCCATTATTAAGCGGGTATAGGTAGGGTCCTTGGCGGCGCTAAACACACCGATCCCCACACTTAGGAAAAATATGAGCACTGAATACAAAAGGGTTCGGCGATACTTGTAGGAGATTAAGGGTAATTCTTGTGACCAAAAACGGCTGAATTTAGCCCAATGAAAAGCCCGTCTTTTGGTAACCGTAGATTGTAATTTATGACTGAGTTGCTGCAGGTAATGCTCAGCCTCCCCACCCTTGAAAAATGTTTGGGCATAGGCCAAATCATCGGTAGTTTGTAGAAAGAGACTTTTTAGGTGATCCGGACTTTCGCCTTGAGGCGATTTTAGGCTTCTTTCAAATTCTTGCCAGCGGTTTATATTAGCGCTAATAAACGCAGACTCTGTCATCAGTTAAATTAAGGCTGGGAAAAATACCAAAAATGGAAAGCATTCGCATTCAAACTTCGCAAAATGTAGCCATCGAACAAGAATTGGCCGGTGTTGGGGATCGACTAATTGCCGGTCTTATCGACCTGGCGCTTTTGATATTTATCGGTTTAATCGGATTTTCCATATTAAGCTCAATTGGAACAGATGAAAACACTCAAATCTATCTGATCTTAGGCTTCAATTTTATTCTCCTTACCTACCATCCTTTGTGTGAAATCTTTTTAGGTGGAGCCTCTTTGGGCAAAAGGGGTATGAATTTAAGAGTAATTCGCCTTGACGGTAGCGCCTTTCGTACTTCGGATGCGATTATTCGCTGGTTGTTTTCGCTAATTGAAATTTTTATGACCATGGGAGGTTTGGCTACAGCGGTAGTTGCCTTAAGCTCCAAAGGTCAACGCCTTGGTGATTTAGCTGCCGGTACCACCGTTATTAAGATTAAAGACAGTCTGGGTCTTTTAGAACAGAGCCTGGAAAAGAAGCCCAAAATCTCAGAAGATTATATCCCTACATTTAATGGGGTTTTACGCTTAAATGATCAGGAAATAGACCTGCTTTCCAAGAGCATTGAGATCTTTCGGAAAACCCAGGATCGCAAACCCATGGAAAAAGCCCAGGCCATGGTAGAGCAACGTTTAGGGATTAGCTCCGATATGCATCCCATTAAATTTCTGGATACCATCCAAAAAGACTACCTCTATTACAGTCTTAAAAGTCAGGAAAAAATAGAAGGAGCTATTCAATAAAAAAAGGCCCCCAATGGGAGCCTTCCTTTCTAGTGTTTCACTAATCGCCCTTGCCTTAAACCGGCTGGTCCTTCTACCTGCAACCAATAGAGGCCTGCTGGCAAGGCCCTCAGGTCTACCCCTAGATTAGGCTTACTGAGTTCAAGCATTATTCGTCCTTGTTGATCTATAATTCGCAGCAGATCAATTTGCTGATGATCGGGAATCTGAATTCTACCCTGAGTAGGATTGGGGTACCAAAAAGATTCCTTGCTCAACGAAAAGCTCGGAACCGAAACTCCGGACGAAGCTGTTGTGCTAGTGTCACCACCATAGAGAGCCGTAACCTCCCGGCTATTTACTACTCGATTGTAGATCAGTACATCATCCAAAAATCCCTTATAGGAATTGTTATAATGAATTTGCGAGCCTCCGGTTGGCGTAGATTGAAAGAAATAGCCATAGCGGGGATTGGAACTAAAAGAAGTAGAAAAGGTATTCCAAGCCAGAGCTTTCTGCCCTACCAGACTATCGTTCAAATACATTTTAGCGGTATCTCCATCATAGGTAGCCACGATATGATACCATTGACTAAACTGCAAATTGTAATTTACGATGAGGTCATTTTGCACTCCCAAGAAATAAACCTGACCCTGCGCATAATCTACTGCCACCCCACAACCCTGACTGGTCTGCTGACTGCCATAGAACATAATAAATTGTATTTGAGCTTCGAAGTTTAAATCGAGGGACTCCTTCATAAACCAGAAGCTAAAGCTCCGTGCAGAGTCACCGGAAGGGTATTTAGGTGAGGCATTATGACTGATAAACTCATTAGGGCCATTGCCATTGCCGGGGATGTCCATCAGACGCACCGACCCAAAGCCGCCTTTGCGATCCGTATGCCCCGTGGCGGTTCCCTGATAGTTCATGCTGGTATTAATTCCAGAGGTATCATGAAACTGCAGGCTGTTAAAATTGGAATCGATTTCAAAAGGATAGGCTCCAATCAAGCCCGCATTGAGTTGAATCGGCTGCGCTTTTAAGGCAAGCATGAAAATCAAAAGGAATAGAGTGCAATAATTCTTCATAGCATTTGGATTTGAAGTCAAAACTAGACATAGCCCTTCCAAAGCCTTATAAACAGCGGTATACAAGCGGTATACAGTCTTAAATTTTTTCCGGTTGTTGAAAGAATACCTGGCCCTCCCCGGAAAAGAATACGGCAAATGCCCTATTTCCGGAATTAGGGGTCTGCTGGAATTTTGGAGAAATAAATATCCCCTCCCTTATGCACAAATTGATTTACAGCTTTGCTTTTCTCTTTATTGCTTTTGTTTCACAGGCTCAATACTGGCAAAAAACCAATGCTTCAACCGCGGCCGTTGGAAACGACACCCGCCTTTTAACCGCCACTACCGGTGATACCATTTTTGCTTTAGCTCGCAATTCCTCGCACCGAAATATTCTCACCATTTCTACGGATCAAGGTCAGACCTGGTCGCCTGGCAGCCCTATTTTCGACACTTTAATTGATGGTATAATCGCCACCGTATCCCAAATGGCTGGTAGTAACGGTCGACTATACGCTCGTGTAAATCTGGGCACTTCCACTTATGTGAATCTTTATTATTATTCCGATGATTTAGGTGCAAATTGGACGATCGATACCGCTGGCTTGCCGGCTTCCTTTAATCCTGCTTATAAATTAGGATTTCAATTAAAGGCCCTTAATAATGGCTATATGGCGGCCATCTCTGAATTTGACGGCGCCTATTTTAAACAGAAAGGGCAAAATGCCTGGGTATACCGCAATACCTTCAGCACCACCAGCCAGAAGAATATTCAGGACATCACCTATGCCGGCAATACCTGGTATGCCTTAAACAATTTTGTGGCTAACGAAGCAGATCGCATTACTAAATCCACCGACTTTGGTCAGAGCTGGACTTCCTGCAATACCTCGGGACTGCCTACAGGCTTTGCCCCTTATAACCTGGTGACTAACCATCAATCAAAGTTTTACCTTTCTGGTTCCATTTCGGGTGCTGATGCCAATGTAATCCTCTATTCCAATGATGGCTGTACCACTTGGGGGGCCACCAACAGTGCTAGTTTGGCTTCTTATAACCTTGCCAGCGTTTACCTCCGCGATTTATATGCGGTAGACGATTATGTTTTTGCCACCTTTTTCCCCACCACTGGCGATACGGTTTCACGGATTTTAATTTCCAGCGATCCCGTTCCTAATTTCTCGCTTTGCAGCGTTGATGGTTTACCGATTTACCCCAGCACTCAATTTAGCTTGGCACCTCCCATTCTAAGCTATTTCCATGTTGGGCCTAAGCTTTTTATCGCTTATGCGGATGATTTATACTCTTCCAACCCGGGCTTTGTAGGTGGAAATCCAGGTATTGGAACGAAAGAAAGACCATCCTTGGAGAAACTGAGCTTTTACCCAAATCCCGCCAAGGATCGCTTAAACATCGAGGCATCCCAAAAGGGCCAGATGAAAATCTTCTCCTTAGACGGCACTTTAATGCAGGAAATGGAGTTGAATCCTGGTCATCACGAAATTCCCTTGCAACTGCCTCAAGGCCTTTACCTCATCCACTACAATAATGAGCTCAGTAAGCTGATTATTAGAGATTAATAAAATCGGAGCGCCCCCTCGGGGGCTTTTCTTCTTTAGAGACTGGAGCTAAAGCCTTCGATATCCTGTTCCGCAGGTAAATTGAGTTTCTTTTTTAAGCGATAGCGAGCCGTTTTTACCGAAGCGGGCTCCACATGCAATAGAGCGGCAACCTCCTTAATGCTTAATCCCAAGCGTGCAAAGGCCAGCAGTCGGAAATCCTTTTCACTTAAATCAGGGTAACCAGCCTTTAGCTGAGCAAAGAATTCCGGATGGACTTCCTCAAACTTCAGTTTAAAGTCGGCCCACAGCGGATCTGCATTTAAATTGGTTTCCAACATTTGACTCATCTTAGCCTGCAAGGCCGTATGCGCGGGCGATTTTTGGGTATCCAGTTCCTGTAAATCTTCCTTCAATTGTTCGAGGAGTTCATTGCGTTCCGAAAGCTGCAGGGCATGGGATAAAAGCTGACGTTTCTTCTGATCCAGTTGCATCTGTAAATTACTCCTTTGCAATTGCTCTGTTTGAAGTTCCATCTGCAAAGCTTCTTCGCGGTAAAGAGCCAGCTTTCGCTGATTACGCCAAATCCAAATTGCGGCCACCATCAGAATAAAGAAGATTAAAACCAAGACCAATAATAGATATTGCGATTTTCGCTGTAGGGCATTTTCCGCTTCCAGGAGCTTTAGTTTTTGCTCTTTCTCTTTTAGGCGGTAACGCGCCTCTAATTGGGCTAAATCTGCTTTCAGCTTTTCTCGATGCAAGGTATCTTCCATCGACATGCGATTTTCGGCGAAAACCAATGCTTCTTCAAAATGACCTAATCGCTTGTGAATTCTCCGCCCTATTTCCACCAGAGACAAATAATGATCCCGGTAGCCATGTTTCAAACAAAAGGGCATAGCGCTATCTATCAAGCTCAGCGCCTCTTTATCGCGATCCAAAAAATAATAGGCCGTTGCCAATTGCACCCGGGCAAAAGCCCCTCGATAGGTGTCTTCAATGGAATCGTAAAAGTTTCGCGCTCTTTCCAGCATCCCTACTGCATCATGCTCCTGGGGATTATGCTTGGTCCAAAGGGTTGCCAAATAAATCTCCACTTGCTTTTGCAAAGCTGCATCTCCATCAGCTTTGGCCGCTTTCAATGCATCCAGGAAATAAATTTCGGCCGTGTCCATATTCGCACTATCGATAAAATAGGCATTGGCATAGGACTTTCCGAGGTTAATATTGGCAATGGCTCGTAGGCTATGAAAATTGCTGTCTGCAAATTCGGCCAATAGCTTTTTGTAGCGCTTCTTTTCCTCTTCAGGCTGATCCATCCTTGACAAGCCTGTGGTACGGTTGACCAGCAGACTTAAGCGAATTTCATCTGGAATCTCCTCCCAGGCTAAGACGGCTAAAGCACTATCGGTATACGCCACCTGTGCCTCACGATCACCAAGTTTATATAACTCGATCCCCATTTGATTAAAGATCTTAATACGCTCTATTTTGGCTGCCCTGTCGGTGCCCTTTAGTTTAGCAATGGCCAGGCGGTAAGCATATAAAGCAGAATCGCTTTTATTGACCTCTTTATAATGATCTCCCAATTTGCGATAATGAGCGGCAAGGCTATCTATCTCCTCCTGAGCTTGCAGGGAAAAAGTAAAGAGGAGCATGAAACTCCAAAAAAGGATAATCTGAAAAAGGGGCTTTGAGGATATCGGCATTTGCTGAATAACGCGCATTGGGCACTCCATGGTTGGATTTCTATCGATCCTGAACTTGAATTAGAGTAGAAGATCCATTATCCAAAACCAGAACAAAGAGTCCCGGCATAGCCTCCGCAAAGCTTAATTTAGAACCTTCCTGCCTATAGGCCACCTGCCGACCATAGAGATCATAAACGGCCCGAACCTGATGATTGGCAGGAATATAGAACTCACCCTCTGAGGGATTAGGATAGACCCTTATTGCGGATTCTTCTTCACTTAATCCAATACCCTGACAGTTAAGCGCATTGATATAGGACCATAATTGATTATCGAATCCTGATAAGGCTAAGGCCGATGAATCAGCAGCTTGTCCCTGGCGCACCACCACCAAATATTGGGAAGGCACTATATATATGCGTTGATCATTTTTACCCGCGGCCATATATAAATCAGAAGGCGCATTGGGAATAATGGGACCACTAAAACTATTGGGCAAACCCGGCTGAATGAAATGGCTTTTTCCATTTAACCAACTTAGGTATCCATAGGCCGGGTTTAGGCTTTGGCTGCTTTGTCGCATGGCCCTCAAATAATTGGTATCGGACAAAACCTTTTGCCCATTCCACTCCCCTTCAGCCAAGAGTAACAGACCAAAGCGGGCCATTTGCCGGGCATTCGAAAAGTAGAGATTATCCAACCACAAGCCTCTAAAACCAATGCTTCCTGCTAAGGTGTTTTGGGTATAGCGATTTAGTCCGGTAGCGGTGGCCTGCTCCAAAACATCCTTTAAGAGGAGATATGGAGCATTGTGATAATACCATTGTGTTCCGGCATCCATTCGATAGAGCAAGCAAGAATCGGCAGTACAATCCAGATTAGGCACCTGATAATCTAATCCGGTAGTCATTTGCAATTGATCTTTGATGGTGATCAAGGCTTCCTTATTGGCCGGAGCACTGGTCCAGCCCCTTCCTAAATACTGTGAAGTACTATCCTGAATATCCAAGTGCCCATCTTCCTGGGCTTTACCTATTAAGAAAGCCATCAAGGTCTTTCCGGCCGAAGCCCAATACCAAACTGAATCTTGGGTATAGCTACCATAATAGGCCTCATGCACAATCTTGCCATCCTTTAAGATTAAGAGGGACTTGGAGTGAGCCGCCTGTGCGAAACTATCTAAAGCCGCAATTTGAGGTGGACACCAATGGAGACGGGTCGGACTTAGGGTATCCCAAGAACCATTGCTTGGGGGAAAATAAAGCTGTGCTTTGGCACCAAAACTCAGCAAGACTAAAAGAAAAAGGAGCTTGCGCATAAAGCAGATTTAGCTTTAAATCGAAGGGAAAATTACAAAGAACTCCACTCATCCCCCCTTATAATTCTCTGATTTATAGACCCGGACCCAAAACCATATCCGGGCTCAAATCATCAAAACCCGGACGTTTAAAAGCCATCGCCTCTGGAAATAAGGCCAAACATTGCTCCCTAAAATCCTCGCTGGCCACTTGAAAGGCCAAAATACTACGATGGTGCTCAGGATAAAGTTGATCCATATTTTCCAGGATCAGTAAGATATGATTAAGGGCCAGAATTAAAACTTTGGCACTACCGTTCCAATCGCTTTGCAGAGGAATTTGCCCTCCGGCATCAAAGCGCCCGCCCAGAGCTCGATGGAGTTTAGGACCCAAAAAATTACGGTAGTGCAGCAAAACCTCCCGAGCATTTAAGCGCTGCAGGAAGTGAGCTTCCCGTACAAAGGAATCCTGCTTTTGCATGGCCTGCTCCCAGCTTTCGGTTAAGTGCTGCAATACTTGTCCATAATGCCCTTGCCACTGATCGTAAATCCCTAAAATTGGGGAGGCATCGGGATTAAAATCCCCTTGCTCTTCGAGCTCTTTGATTTTAGCGGGCAAGGCATCTACCTTCTTAAGATCGAGTTCCTCAAAAACATGGCGAGCCTCCTCACCTGAAGCAGGACCAGACCATTCCTGAGGGTCTAAGTCTTCATCGCCATAGCGTGCATGATATAAGCCACATAGACTACTTAAGGGGCAGCGTTGGCACCAGCGATTGCAATACTGTTGGATGGAAGGAATCCGATACAAGGGAATAATTTCCCTAAAAATAAGAAAGGCCGGCGAGCTGCCGACCTTCCAGGTATTTTCAACAGGGCCTAGTCTTTAAACTCGGCCGAGCGACTGTCGATAATTTCATTGGTGCGTTCAATGGCTTTTTTAAGCTTGTAATCGCTCCAGCTATTCTTGTAGAACTTATTAAAGTACTCATCCAATTTGCGAATCACGAATACATTGTAGGCTCCCTGCAATTTCCCCATTCTACTGGGGTTTAGAGTTCTCAAGCTTAAAGAGAAAGATCCGTCGATGTATTGAATGTAGTGCCAAATACCACTGGGCATAAACAAGGTTTCGCCCGGCAATAAATCCGTTTGCCAACCCGAAGCCAATTTCAGGGCCGGGTATTTCTCATAATCGATATTCCCGAGGTCGGCCGCACTATGGGTAGTGAAGGGTAATTTATAGAGGTATTTCGTTTGATTTTGATCAAAGAGGGTAATACGCTTGGTGCCTCCAAACTGCGTGATAAAGACATTGGAAAGATCAATATCGTAATGCAGGCGTACATCACTCCCCGCACATCCAAAAAACATGTAGGGATAGTCTTCCAAATAACCATCCATAATCGGTGGGAAACCAAAATCATCCAGCAGGGATGGTTCGAGTTTAAAAAGG
This sequence comes from Croceimicrobium sp., assembly GCF_965228705.1. Classification (GTDB taxonomy): domain Bacteria; phylum Bacteroidota; class Bacteroidia; order Flavobacteriales; family Schleiferiaceae; genus Croceimicrobium. Next base: position 2,999,654 of record NZ_OZ245832.1, on the reverse strand, counting down.
TTAAACAAGAAAATGCGGAGATCCGATTTCACATCATTCTCCAACATATCTAAATACTCTCCAAAAGTGGTTTCCTTTACTGGTGGCATTACAATTTGCGTGGGCTCATTGTCTTGCCAGGCACCATGAAGTTTTACTTTATGATCACCAGCGATTTCTTTCAGAAAAGAATAGGTCCATTTCTCACGGGCCTGCCAGTTTTTGGAATAGTTCTTTAGCTTAACCGGAATACGAGTTTTGACATACTTCTGATAAAACTCTTCCGGACTTATATCTTCTACAACGTCTACCGCTTGCAGTTGCATGCTATGGAAATTTGATTGGCAAAATTACGAAATTGCTTCGCTGAGGATGGGTTATTAACGCATAAACCTCAAAATTGATCTGTCCTACATCAAAGAAAATACCGAAAAAAGTTTCCGTCAATATTTCAGTCAGGCTCTGAGCTCAACCCTGAATTGACTATTAAATTTACTTTACTTTTTCATCATTTTCTATTGCAAAAGGCTGGCAATCAATCGCACTAAATCATGGATTTCTTCATTGTATTTCTCTTCCTACATTAAGGCATTTAGTCGTTTTAAGAGTTCATCTTTAAATTGTCGCCCAACCGGAATTTCTTCTTTTCCGATATATATGATATTCCCATAAATTTCATCAATTCGATTTAGATTAACCAGATAGGATTGATGCACTCTAACAAACTGCATCGGCAAGGAGAGGCCCGCCTTTTTTAAACTCAAATGCAGGGTATAGGTTTTATCTGCTGTGATCAACTGCAGGTAATTGGAAAGTCCTTTTAAAAAGAGTATCTCCGAATATTCCAATCGCAAATAGCGACTACCATCTTTCACAAAAAAACTTTGTTCTTCAGCTTTCGTAGCCGCATTAATCTGCAAGTATTCACGCATTTTATAAGCGGCTGCCAAAAATTTTGGATAGGCCACTGGCTTAGTGAGATAAGCAATGGTATTGTAGTCATAACTCTGTACAGCGTACTGGTCATAAGCCGTTACAAAAATCACCGGTATCGGCTCATCGGCCAGAGCCAATAATTCCTGGCCATTGATATGTGGCATTTTCACATCCAGAAATAGAAAATCAAATTCCGAAGGCTTCTCTTTAATAAAATGCAAAGCTTCCTGAGGATCGGTAAATGTGCCGGCTGCTTGCAAAAAATCCGTTTTCCGGGCATAGTCCTCCAGAAGTGCTATTGCTGGTGGCTCATCTTCTATAATCAAATACCTTAATGCCATATTAATAGTTGAATTTGGAAACGCGACCCCTCTTCTCGCCTTTCTAGACGATAATGTCCGGGAAAATTCAAGTCCAATTGTTTCTTCAAACTTTCCAGGCCCAGGTTACTGCCCGGGCTTTTGGCCGATTGCGACCCAATTTTATTATCCGTTGAAAAATAGAGGTACTTAGAACCCGAGCGCAAACGGAACTTTATCCAACCCTGGCGAGATAAATCACCATGCTTAAAGCAGTTCTCCGTCAGATTAATCAAACTAAAAATGGGAATTTGAAACTGGGGATTAAGGGGACGAAAGAAAGTGTCCACCCGAAAGTCTTTCAGTAATCGCTGTTGTTGAACAAAAAGATAATCTTCCAAAGGCCCAATCTCCTCCTGAACCGCCACCAGGAATCGTTCGCGATTCTCAAGATTATAACGCAGTATGCCGGCCAATCGCAACAGGGTTTCGGGTAATTGCTTTTGCTGATGCAGACTTAAGGATAAGAGCGTATTGAGGGCATTAAATAAAAAATGAGGATTCAACTTAGTTCGCAAGAATCGGGCTTCGGCCAAAGCATGTTCTCGCTCCAATTGGGCTTGCTTCTTTTCCAGGGCAATAGAATTGCGGGCCCCGCCATAGAGATAACCAGCCAAAACGAAGAGGATTCCATTTGTGAGGTAATAGAGGTAAAGTTCCAGGCTATAGGCCATAAAGTCTACCCCCAATAACCAATAGTAAATACTCATATACACTCCATAACTAAGTACAGGAGCAATTAGAATCATGGCCAGGGCCAATAGCCCCGACCAGGGCTTGGGTCTCGGAAAGATCAATAATGCAGTACTATAAAAAAGCAGAGCATTCAAAGCCTGACCCAAAATTGCCTTCACAATTATTGGGCTAATTTCATACGATAAATTAAGGGCTTCCGATAAAGCTTCGCTGCTTATGATTAAGATCCAAAGCAGGAAATGCACCCATTTATTGGCCAGAAAATTCTTCAATACCAAAAATTAGAAGACCAAAAGTAGCAGGCTCCTAAAGCGAGCAGGCAAGATTCAATAAAGATTAACTATTGTTTAACTTATTGAATTTTAGCAAGATAGCACAAGTTCAAATATCATTTGAAATCGGTTGATTCCATAGAGATTTAGGTTGATGGCATAAAATGTTTTTCCTTCTTAGGGCTGCATCAATACTTCGTAGAGCAAAACGAAAATTATGATGCGACTTTGTTTATTCCTCCTGCTTTCTTCCATGGCCTTTGCTCAAAGTACCGGTTCCTTTCATCAGGATCACACTTTTAATAGCAGCGACTTTAGTAATCTCAACCGTCGTTTTTCCTTTTACGTTCCGGCCACTTATCAGGCGAGTCAAAATCATACTTTAATTCTGGCCTTACCCGGTTGTGGGGTGGCCCCGAATGACTTCCGCGATGATCTTCGCACTATTGCCGATTCCCTCGATGCGATTGTAGCCTGCCTTGATGCGGGAGGCAATGCCATTACTGATGAATATGGCGGCCGCGAAGTAAAATTGCTCGAATACCTCTACGACTCTGTTCAAGCTCATTATACTATAGATCCGAATGCTGTTTATCTCACCGGCTTTTCTTGCAATGGTCGCGAAGCCATGCGCGTGGTTTTAGAAGAACTTACTACTGTTCCCTTTGCAGGTGTAATTCCCTATTCCGGGGCCTTCAACCATCCTAATTTCAACCCTCCCAGCTTCGCCCGTTCGCAAGTAAGTCCGGTGTGTTTGTGCATGGGCACCCGCGATTATTTCTATACTCAGCTGCCCTATTATCATGATCTGATTGATAGTCTGCAAGCTCGCCAGGCGCAGTTTCACGAAATCCTCATGCCCAATGTGGGGCATACCACCCTGCATCCGCGCTTTGATGAATACATGCTGGACTGCTTCGAGTATTTGTCAAACACTACTAGCATTGGTTTAAAGGAAGATTCTAGTCAGGAAGCTCCCTTCCAATATCGTCGCCAGGGAGAGAAGGAAGTTTGGGTTTACTCGAATAGCCCCGGAAAGGCTCGGGCTAAAATTTTAAGCCTCGATGGTAAAACGCTATTTGATGTGCTGTTTCAAGATGAGCAGTCCTTCAGCTTGCCTCAAAAAGGAATTTACATTTTGCAGCTCAGTAATACTCAAGGCCAGCAATATGAAGTAAAACTTGCCCTGTGAAAAGCCTGAGTTTATTTATACTGCTCTGCAGCTGTCTTCTGGGAAGCGCTCTTCATGCTCAGGCTGATTACCGCTTAGAAATAGATACCCTGAACTATCAAAGCAAAACGGAAGGAACTTTAGTGTTTCCGGCTTCTAATTGGGACCCTTTTCAATCGGCCCAAATAAACCTGGGCTTCAATTTCCCTTTTATGGATACGGTTATTAGTTCCGTGAAATTAGAGGCGAGTGGCCGTTTGGTATTTGATACGCGACATCATTACTGGCTCGATCTTAATACCATTGCCTGGCTAAGAGCTGCGCCTGGTTTAAGTTCATCGCCAGTGCGACTGATCCGCGAAAGCCAGGCCAATGGAGCCCAAAAGGTGATCCTTCAATTTGAGAATGCCCGCTTTGACCATAATCCTTCCAAGGCCATCCATTTTCAAATTTGGATTAATGAGCAAGATGCTTCCTTAAGTCTGCATATGGGGCCACATGATACTGTCGATGTCCAAAACTTAAGCATGGGGCCCTTTTTAGCTTACAGCAAATTGGAAAGCCTCAATCCTTTAAAATTTGAGCAATACCATTGTTGGTATGGTTCTACGGGTCAATTGAAAGACACTTTGGTGGAAAACCGCAGTTTTAATGCCTTTCCCTCTTATTCTATAAATAGCCTTTGGGCCGAGAACAGCCTGATCCGTTTGATCCCAACAAATACCATTGGACAAAGCGAAATCCAAAAATCCGACTTCCAATTCATCCATAAAAAGGATTGCATTCTATTACCGGAAGGTCTGTATCAATACCGCATTTGCCAATTAAATGGCATTTGCCTGGAGGAAGGAACTATTCGAGAAAAACTCGAATTAGGCGCACTCAGGCCTGGCTTTTACCTCATTCAATTTGCCTCTGATCAGCATTTTCAAACCCTTAAAATTCAAATACAGTGAAACATTTACTCCCTATCATGTTCCTCATTCCGCTTAGTCTCTTTTCGCAAAGTTTCAGTGCTGATAAAGATGCCTGGATTTGGTCGATGCCAGCGGCGCGAAATATCAATTTTGGAAAGCCTAATGCACAAAATTCTGGCCTGCATAATGTCCTGCGAGCCGAAAGTTGGCAATGGCAGGCCAATCGCGATGATACCATTCGCTTTCTGATTCATTTTCCAATCGACACTATTCCGGTTCAGGATATCGATAGCGCCTTTCTCTATTTGAATTTTTATGCTAATCCCAATTTTACCAAGCAGGTAGGCCGAAATGCTTTTCGCATTCATTTTATCACAGAAGCCTGGCAAGAAACGCAGGTTACCTGGGCCAATCAGCCTGCATTCGATAATCTACTATATGTAGAGGGAGCCACCAGTCAAAACGATACCCAAAGCTATCGTTTGGATATAACTCAATTATTGAAGTCGCCCAATCAGCAGCAGGCTACCGGTTTCTTGATAAAACTAAGCACTGAGATTCCTTTTGCAGGTTTAAGCTTTGCCTCTCGAGAGCACAGTCAGCCCTCCCTGCACCCCAAATTAGTAGTACATGGACCCAGTGGCATTGGCATCAAAGAAATAAATGAGTCCAAGATTGAATTCAACAATCCGATACAAGAAGAATTACAATTAAAGGCCACAGGCGGAGTGCCCAAAGAAATCCTAATACTGGATAGCCAAGGTCGCAAAGTTTATCAAGGAACCCTCGACAACACTTTGAACATCAACACGTCGGAATGGGCTATTGGTCGCTATTATATGTGGATCAATGGAGAACAACATGCCTTGGTAAAGCTTTAGTTTTCAGCAGAGCATGACTTTGGCTATGGGAACCGGACCTCTCTTAATCCTCGGATGCACACGAAGAGAGGTTCGGCTCTCCCGATTTTTAAGATGAATATTTAAGCTCAAGGAAAATCGTATTTTTGAGGACCCTCATTCGAGGATAACCGATTTTCCCTTTACCACAGACCCCATTGTATGACGTGGCATTTCCGGGAATATAAAGCAGAAGGCTTACTGGCAGAATACATTGATTGTTTCTGGTCCGAAAATTATATGGACCGGAGTGAGAGCAAACAATTAATGATTTTCCCGGACAATACCGTAGAACTCATTTTTTCAGAAAATCCATTTATTCGCAATGGGCAGCGCTATCTCAGTCATTTAATCGGCTTAAAAACCCAAAGTCAGATGGTAGCGGTAGAACGCAGTCCCTTAGTGGCAGTGCGTTTTAAACCCTATGGCTTAAAGCCCTTCATAAACTGTACAAGTCAGGAACTTCTAAATGGCAGCTTTGCACCAGAAGAGGTTTTCGGATCAGAGATTCGTGCCATTGAAGAACAACTTTTTGAAGCCGCTGATTTCGAGAGCCGAGTTCAAATCTTAAGCCAATACTTCCTCTTTAAGCTGAAGAACCGAACATCCGAAAAACCTTTTGCATCCCCTATAGCTGCATATATTTCTGCACAGCAAGGCCAAGCAACGGTGCAAGGTTTAATGAATTGGTCCGGGCTTTCCCTTAAAAGCTTAGAACGTCATTTTAAGAAGCATTTCGGCTTAAGTCCCAAGCAATACCTCAGACTGCAACGAGTACTTATGGCTCTGACCCGCACCAAGGCCGATCATCAAAGTTCACTCACCGCCATTGCATATGATTTTGGCTATTTCGATCAAGCCCATTTTATTCATGAGGTGCAAAGTTTTACGGGTTTAAACCCGATGCGCTTCCGCAGTGAACTTAGCGATTTGCAAGCCCAATTATTCGTGTAGGGCCTAAGGCTAAACTGTCGATTTTTTACAATTTTCCCTTCGTACATCAGGCTTCTTTTGTTTCTAAATGAAGATCCCTACCACTCTGTTTCTATTGCTATTGGTACTAAGTGCTAAATCGCAATGGCTCAATTCCGATGGCTATTCCCTGGCCTATTATGGCGAATTTATAAGTCATCCCGGGCTTAATGGAAGCTTGCATTATTCGCTTAAAGATTGGAATTCAAGCAAAGATTCGCCGCGCCAGCGAAGTATCAGCTTAAGTCCAAGCCTCGGCTTTTTCTACCATGCTAATTATCAACGCAGCTTCTTCGTGGTTGCGGAATTGGCTTATCAGCGCAGTAAGAAAAGACAGGCCTGGGAATGGGGCCTAATCGGAGGCTACCAGCGATCCTTCATCCCAAACTCTTGGCGCATTCTGCACTCTTAATTCTTTCCTATGAAAACAAAGATTCTCAGTTTCAGCTTGGCCCTTATATGCAGCTCGACCCTCATGGCCCAGCGAACAACTACCCTTAGAACCAATAATTTTGAGGCCGTCCTTTGTGATAATGGCGGGCTATTTCAGGACTATCAGGGAGTAGGCAAGTTAACTATTAAAAGCCCTGGTGGTCAAAGAATTATGACTAACGGCCTACTTTGGATTGGTGCCTATTATAACAATGCGCAATTCATCGCAATGCAAAAAGGCTACAACCCCGACTTCGATCCACTAGGCAGTAAAACTGACTTTCACACCGGACCAATTAGTAATGATTTTAATGATCCCAACTATATCAATCAGTTTGTAAAGCTTTGGCAAATCAGTCGCATAGACATTGATTACCACAATGCGCATTACAAGGAGGCCAACTACCTGGTGCATAGCACCATTCGCGATTGGCCTGCCCATGGAGACACCAACCGCGGAGAGGCCTTTTATTTAGCTCCTTTCCATGATCTTGACAGCAATGGTATCTATGAACCTTCTCTAGGTGATTATCCGATGATTCGAGGTGATGAGGCCGTATATATGATATTCCATGATTTAAACCGGGATATAGCCTTTTCTGACACCAATAGCATGGGCTTAGAAATCCATTTAATGGTCTATGCCTTTGACCAAGCCCAGGTTTACCATCTCAATAATTCCATCTTCCTTAATTATCGGATTATCAATCGTAGTAACCGAAGCTATGAGCAATTCAGCACGAATTTCTACGAATGGTTGAGCGTTGGAGTTGGTTGGAATGACCTGATCGGGAGTGACTCCAGTAGAGCGATGATCTACGCTTATAATCGCGATTCCACTGATTTTGGTTACAAAGGTTTTGGAAACTATCCCGGTGCCGTTGCAGTTTACGATCTAGACTATAAAGCCAATGGCTCCCTTTATTACAATAACTACATTCCTACAGTAGACACTAACACCTACTACCCCAGAAATAAGAACCATTATTTCAACCTAATTCAGGCCGTTGGCGAAATGGTGAAGTCTTGCGATTAGATAATCCAAGCGGACTTAATGATACCCTAAACGGAGAAGGTTACCAAAGTTCGCCTCCTTTTAGTCCACAAACTAATTGGGTTTATAATGACCAAAGCAACTGGTACAATTCACCTAATAAATCGGAAATAACAGATTGTCTTTTACGCTATACCAAGCCCTCTTTTCCGCCTGGAGATACCATTTGTTGGAACTTGGCTATTAGCTATGCTAATGATTCAGCGGACCTCAACCCCTTTGCTTCGGTCGTAAAATTGAAGTCCAAATCTGATGCCTTAAGAGCCTTTTATCAGGCACAAAACTATGACTGCCAAGCCTATAAAATTGGCTTAAATGAAAAGGTCACATTGCCTCAAATCCAAGTTTATCCGCAACCTGCGCAGGGATCTCTACATATTGAAGCACCCTATCCCCTGCAAAAGGTGGAACTGTATCGCTTGGATGGACAAAAGTGCCTGAGTTTAGAAGGAAACCAAAAGAAGATTCAAATCAATTGCACTGGCCTGGCTTCGGGCATTTATATCCTGCGCTTGGAATCTAAAGGCGGAGCGCCTCAAACGAAAAAAATCCTCATTCAATAAGCGGAAATGAATAGCATCCCCTGGTCTTCTTTCCGTTTTCCCATCCTATTGATAAGCTTGACTGCCGCAGTCTGGGCCTGTCATCCGGAAGCCCCCCAAGAAACTGGTTCGCAAGCACCGGCTAATGGTTATCCATGGCTACCGGATGACTTGGGTCCGGTCCCCCAAATCCTGCGGCCCGGAGAACTCTCCACCGCCATCGACAAATTCAATTTTACGGTAAGCCCTGGCGGAGATACCGTTTTCTATTGTGCCACCAATCAAAAGCTGGGTTTTACCGCTCCCGCTTATCAGATATGGAATGGAACCGCCTTTGACCCACCACAATGGCTGCCTTTTGCCGAAGCGGAAATACCCATGGCCGATCTACAGATGAGCCCCGATGGTAAGCATTTATACTACAGCACCTTTAAAGATTATCCCGGAAAGGCAGAAGGTTTTCATTTCGACCTCTGGCAAGTGCAATGGAAGAATGGTGCTTGGCAGGATCCTCAGCCCGTAAAAGGAGAATTGGCCAGTGCCGGCAATGAATTTTACCCTTTGCCTACAAATAGTGGTCGACTCTATTTCAACTCGGATTTCGAAAACATTTCCGACCTCTATTATGCCGACTTCAAGGATGGTGTGTATGGAAAAGCTATTGCCCTTCCAGCAAATATCAATACCGAAGCGCGCGAGGCCGATGCATTTGTGGCGGCCGATGAATCGTATATCGTATTTGTTCGAGTAGATGCGGAAGACGGCTTTGGCAATAGCGATCTCTATATCAGCTTTCGCCGATCCGACACCAGTTGGACCGATCCTCAAAACTTAGGTCCTACAATCAACAGCGATCAAATTGACGGTAGCCCCTGGCTGAGTCCGAATGGCCAATATTTGGTATTTACCACCGGCCGAAAAGGAGCCCAAATTAAGCAGGAAGCCATTACCGACTACGAAGCATTCAAGGGGATCAATGAATCCAGTCGGAATGGCTCCCTCAATTTTTACGCTTGTAAAATTGACCTCGAATACTATCGTAAAAAAGCCCAATTATGAGCAATGCAGAAATCTTCTTCAGTCGCCTTTTAGTAGTGCTAAGCCTCAGCTTAGCACATGGGCTTCGGGCTCAAAAAGTGGTGGCTTGCTATTTACCTCCTGAGCTGGCACCCAAATATGATCCCGTTAAAATGGAAGCAGATTACGAGCGCTTCATCGATTCATTGAAGGCCTTTAAGATAATGGCCGATTATCCTGGCGCAGTTCGAAAACTACTGTCATCAGATAAGGAAAAGCAGCTAACAGGAATGAAGCTCCTAGCAGACAGTCATGAGCCCGAAATCATGCCCTGGCTGGTTTCCTTTTTACACTCGGATGATGATGAATTGCAAAGGGCGGCCTATGCTGCTATGGAAGAGCTAATCACCTATCATGCCTTAAAAAGGCGCGACCCGGAGATTGGGGAAAAGATTGTAATCCTGCCCCTGGGGCCCGAAGACTTTAACCTTCAAGCTTTAGCCTGGCCCATTTTCCAGGCCTTAAACCGACCCGACCTCTACCCCTCCAGTGTATTAAGTACTGCAGCATTTAGCGCTGGCTATCTCCTCCTTGACGATTTTGAGCCCCTCCTTAAGCGCTTGCTTACTAATGAACATCCCGCCAACCAACATGCAGCTCGAAGTGCTCTCGAGATCATAGAAAACTCAAGAAAACAACAGACTAACTAAAGCTCCCCTAACCCAAAATCCCTTTTTATGAAAAAACAGATTTTAGCTCTGATTCTGGGCCTTTCCTTCTCTGGAATGGTTCAAGCCCAAAGCGATGCCAAAGCCCAGGTTAGCTTTGTGTATCCCTTAGGTAGCAGCGGCATTCATTCCCTTTCTGAGGCACACAATTTCTCCTTCAATATTCTGGTTGGTTTAAACGGTGGACTCAATGGCTTTGAATTGGGCTCTTTGCTCAATTATAATAATGCCGATGTGCAAGGTTTCCAGATGGCTGGCCTCAGCAATATCAATATGGGCAACTTGAATGGCTTTCAGAGTGCGGGTCTCTTCAATTTAAACTTGGGCTCTAGCGGCGCTGTCATTGCCGGTTTAGGAAACCTAAACTTAGGTCGAGTAGAAGGTATAAATGTGGCTGGACTCTTCAATATGGCCAGCGAAAGCCAGGGAATTGCCATTGCCGGTTTGAGTAATCTAAACTTGCAAAAATTCCAAGGCATTCAAATGTCAGGAATCTTAAACCTGGCAAAGCATATGGAAGGCTTCCAAATTGGAATGATCAATCGCAGTCGAAGCCTTGGCTCCAAAGAAAACACCGGCTTTCAATTAGGCCTGGTTAACATTGTCGACTCGGTTTCTGAAGGCTATTCTTTAGGCTTAATCAACATCGTGAATAAAGGCTATTATGCCTTTGAACTGAGTAGCACCGAAATGCTGTACAGTAATCTCCAATTTAAAATGGGTGTCGAAAAGCTCTATTCTTTTGTGAGCTTGGGCTATGGAAGTTTTGATCAAGAAAACACCTTAGGACTGGGACTGGGTTTAGGAAGCTTGTACAACTGGAATGAAAAGCACGGAATCGCATTAGAATTTGGCTTCCAACATTTGCGAAATGATTTTGATGGTCTGGATAATTATGCCTTTTGGACCAGCGCTCGCTTAAACTATCAATACCACTTAACTAAGGTATGGTCCCTCAGTGGCGGTTTGAGTTTTAACCACTATCGCTCGGACGAATTTGATGAAGCTCACTTTGCCCGTGTGAACAGCGCCTTGGAGTTGAATAGTTCCGTAGGGCCCGAAGCCCAGCAAAAAGCCTGGATTGGCTTCAACCTGGGTATAATCAGTCGAATTTAGTTTTCGACTTCTCTCAAGAAAAAAGGCCCCGATTTGGGGCTTTTTTAATTCACTATTTTCTCAAAACAATAACTGGTATCCACCCCTTCATAAGGTGGATAATTCGGAATCCGTTGATAGCCGTTCTTCTCGTACAAACGAATAGCTTCTGGCTGATTGATACCGGTTTCCAGAACCAATCGCTTCAATGCTAATTCTCGAGCCCAATCTTCCAAGGCTGCCAACAATTGACTGGCCAATCCCTGGGAGCGCTGGCTTTCGACTACGTACATGCGCTTTACCTCTGCGGTATCCGCTGACTTATTTTTAAAGGCACCACAGGCTAGGGCCTGATCTCCCTGGTATAAAAGCAAAGCCTGCTTTAAATCTTCAATGCCATTAAACTGATGGTAAAAGCTATTCATGGGTCCATCACGATGAACCAGTTCAGCATCCAGCAATTGCACCAGGGCAATAAAATCTGGATTCTTGGAATTCGTTCTTTCTATCCTAAGATCGGTCTTAGCCATTGCGTACCAATATCATCCCGAATACCAAAAAGGCGATTCCCGCCCATTGAAATAGGGTGGCACTGAGATAAGCACGAATGTAATCCGGTGGAAAATTATTCGCCTTTAATAAACCCACCGATTTTCGGCCGTAAAAAACGGAGTACACAATCAGGCCAGCAAAATAAAAGGCCAGAGTATAATTAAGATCGAGTAATTCTGCCTGCCAAACCGCATAAAGTCCTCCCAATAAGAAGGCTAACCATAGATAGCGCAGGGGCGATCGATTGGAAAACAAGTCCACCATTTCGGCTTTCTTCTCGGCATCCAATTTGCGATTGGCCCGATCCATCATTATCCGCGCCAGGAAGTAGAATAGAATAAAGGGAATAAATGCGATTAAGTAATTACTCATAAATCCTGCTAATAATTAAAGCAAACGTTCTTAGCCTCAGTAAAGAATTTCAAAGCCTCAAAGCCACCTTCGCGCCCCACGCCGCTGTTTTTCATTCCGCCGAAAGGCGTACGTAAATCGCGTACTAACCAATCATTAATCCACACAATTCCGCTATGGATATCGCGAGCCACACGGTGAGCACGATTTAAGTCTTGAGTAAAAATGGTGCAAGCTAAACCGTATTCGGTGCTATTGGCCATCATCAAAACCTCTTCTTCTGTATCAAAAGGAGTAAGAGTAACTACCGGACCAAATATTTCTTCCTGATTGGTACGACAATCAAAACTCAATCCTTCAATTACCGTAGGCTCCAGGAAATAACCCTTATCATAAGGTACCGGCATTTCTACTCGCTTTCCTCCATGCAAAATCTGGCCACCTTCTTCCTGCGCTAATTGGATATAAGACAATATCTTTTCCATATGCGCTTCGGAAACCACGGCTCCCATACGAGAGCTCTCTTCTTGAGGAGCCCCTACTTTTAAGCCCTTTACACGCTCAACAAAGGCCTCCTTGAATCGATCGTAAATTCCGCGTTGTACGAAAATGCGACTTCCGCAAAGGCAAATTTGGCCCTGATTGGCAAAGGCCGCACGGGTGCTGATTTTCACGGCCCGTTCAAAGTCACAATCATCAAAGATGATATTGGGGTTTTTACCACCCAATTCCAATGACATCTTCTTGAACTTAGGTGCCGCAATGCTGGCAATACGCGCTCCAGTAGCCGTTCCACCGGTAAAGGATATCGCCTTAATGGTATCATTCTCTACCATGGCTTGTCCGGCCTCTGCGCCTAAGCCGTGTACAATATTGAGTACTCCCGCCGGGAATCCTACTTCGATGCAAATCTGCGAAAGCAAATAAGCGGTATAAGGAGTTACCTCCGATGGCTTGGCAATAACACAGTTGCCACTGGCTAAAGCCGGAGCAATTTTCCAACTGAATAAATAGAGCGGCAAATTCCAGGGGGAGATACAGGCCACAGAGCCTAAGGGCTGACGCAGGGTATAATTAAACCCCTTGCTTCCCATATTGTGGAATTCATCTTCCTGATGCAAAATAGCGGTGGCAAAGAAGGCAAAATTATCACGGGCTCTAGGGATATCTACCGACTGAGCCAATTTAAATGGCTTGCCATTATCCCGACTTTCGGCCATGGCCAATTCATCGAGACGCTCGGCAATGCGATTACTTAGTGCCATTAAGTGCTTACTGCGCTCGGCATTGCTTAAAGCGGACCAGGCGGGAAATGCCGCTTCAGCAGCCGCTACAGCTGCGGCCACATCTTCCGCCCCCGAACGAGGAATTAAGGAATAGACTTCGCCTTTGGCAGGTTCGAAATTATCGAGGTATTCGCCTTGAACGGGAGAACAAAGCTCTCCTCCAATGTAATTCTGTAATTTTTCCATCCTTATAAGTTTGGCGTACGGCCTCCGTCTACCGGGACATTAATTCCACTAATGTAGGCCGCTGCTGGTGAAGCTAAGAAGGCAATGGCATTGGCTACTTCTTCGGGCTTAGCGAAACGGGCTAAGGGAATTTCGGAAGTCATTTCAGCAGAAACCTCCGCTTCACTTTTTCCGGTTTTCTGGGCTTTATTGCTGATAATGGAAGTCAAGCGCAAAGTTTCCGTGGCTCCGGGTAATACATTGTTTACGGTAATGCCATCCGGACCTAATTCGCGGCTCAAGGTTTTCGACCAATTGGCCACTGCTCCACGAATAGTATTACTAACTCCCAAATTTGGTAAAGGTGCTTTTACAGAAGTGGAAATCACATTAATAATCCGTCCATAGCCACTTTTGCGCATTCCCTCTAAAAGGGATGAGCTAATCAACTGATTCGCTAATAAATGGCGACGGAAGGCGCTAACATATTCCTCCAAACCGGCTTTATGCGCAGGTCCGGCGGGTGGTCCACCACTATTATTAACGAGGATATTATAATCGTTCCCAGCACGAATATGTGCGGTTAACTCAGACTCGAGGCCCACTAAATCATCAAAGTCAGCGACCAAAATTTGGTGTTGCTGACCATGGGCGGTACTGAGTTGGAATTTTACTTTTTCGAGTTTCTCTGGATTGCGAGCCAAAAGAGTTACACTGGCTCCCATGCGGGCAATTTCTTCGGCTGCCGCTTTACCGATACCATCACTGCTGCCGCAGATCAGGGCTTTCTTACCACTAAGATTAAGATCCATGTTCGTTCTTTTCGTCGGATTCGATCATACCATCGCGCAAACGAATAATGCGATGTGCGTGCTGAGCAATGTCCTCCTCATGCGTTACCAGAATTACGGTATTCCCTTGAGCGTGGATATCGCTAAAGAGCTTCATAATTTCTACTGAGGTTTTGGAGTCGAGGTTACCGGTAGGCTCATCCGCCAAAATAATGGAGGGATGATTAACTAATGCTCTGGCCACAGCCACCCTTTGGCGCTGCCCTCCACTAAGCTGATTGGGGCGGTGATCCATGCGATCACTTAGACCTACAGAGTTTAAAACTTCTTCGGCCCGAGCCTGACGGTCCGTAGAATTGGCTCCTGCGTATACCAATGGTAGAGCTACGTTTTCCAGGGCAGTACTACGCGGCAAAAGGTTAAAGGTTTGAAAAACAAAACCGATCTCCGAGTTTCGCACTTCAGCCAACTCATTATCGGTCATTTTGCTTACATCCTTTCCGTTTAGCCAATATTCGCCACTAGTGGGTGTATCAAGACAGCCTAATAAATTCATCAGGGTCGACTTTCCGGATCCCGAAGGCCCCATTAAAGCCACATATTCATTGCGACGCACATCCAGATCAATGCCTTTTAGCACTTTCACCACCTGACTTCCAAGGGGAAAGTCACGCTTGATCTGGCGAAGCTTGATGATCTCTTCCATGTTCTAGATTCTGGTTTGGCAAGATACGATAATGCAGGGGGATGAAAACCGTCTCCCTAGCAGCACTTTCAGGTCATATCAAGCTTAAAACCTCCTTTAGCCGGCATTATTTTGCTAGCTTTCAACTCTTTTGCAAATTTATTTTTAAAAGCGCAATTAATATCGATTGGTTTTCATTTCAATGGTTTTCTTACCCACTGTATAAGCATATGAGGCTGAGGGTAAAAATTGCAGGTTTAAATCATTCACTTTGCGATTGCCTTCTTTACCGATGGAAGTCACCAATGGATTTTTCAATCCGTTCTCCTCACAAAATTTTATAAGGCTTTTTAACTCTTTTGGCTTATCAAAGTAGCGGTCTGTCCATTTAATTTCAATAGCCCAAATCGGCTTAAGTGTTTCAGATAAGCCAACCATATCCACTTCACCATTATTCCAACGAGCATACCAAGGTGTAAACCAATCGCGATGCAGCCATTGAGAGAAAATAGCTGTTTCGACCATGTTTCCCATTAATTCGTCAGTAGCCGAAATTGGGGCGAACAAAGCACTGCGTAGGGAAGGATTAGTTAAGTATATTTTGAAAAAATTATCTCTTTTAAATCTTTTACCACTTTGATCAATACGTCTTACTCTTTTAATTAAAAAAGCCGCTTCCAGATATTCAATATACTTCTTTAAGGTGTTTTTAGGCACTTGCGATTGACGTGATAAAGTTTCCAAGGAAAACTCCCCTCCACTATTGTAGGCAATGGTTGTGAAAAGTGAATTTAGTTCGCGGGTATCCGAAATACCATAAATACTGGGTAAATCTCGCAGAAGCACTTTATCCACGATATCATGACGAATATATCTCCCCGGATTCTCTTGAATTTTAGTGGAGAAAATAACTTCTGGATATCCACCAAAATTGATGTAATCGATAAAATGTTTGTTTAGGTCTTCCAGATGCGTTGTAGAATAGAAATCAACCTCAGCGCCTTTCCATTCGATTGGAACCGGTTTAATTATTCGATCCAAACCTTTCAATGAGATATACTCGTTAAAGGTTAGTGGTGGTAATAAAAAGTCTGTAAACCGACCCGCTCCACTTTCATTGCTAGCAAATTTCAAGGCCGCTGCGGCTGAGCCCGATACCACAAATTTATCCTTGCGATAACTATCCACTAATGATTTAAGATGTATTTCCCAATCACGGCAATACTGGATTTCATCGAAAATCACATACCAATCTTTATTTTCCTTCAACCCGGTTGCTTCTTTGGCGTAGGAGAAAAGCTGTTCCAAAGGGATGTTGTTATAAATAGGATTCTCGATGGTTATGAAGATGATCTTTTTAGGATCTATCCCTCCATCAATCATATCTTGAATCATATGATAAAGCATTACCGTTTTACCCACCCTTCGTGGTCCCATTAAAACTACTGCCCTTTTTATGTCGCGTTCATAAACCAAGGGCTTGAATAGCTGAAAATACAAGCGCCTTGGCATCCTTTTAAAGTCTTCCTCAATACCGCCTTCCACCCACCATGGGTTTTCAAAACGAATTCGGTCAAAAACTTGCTTCTTAGAAATTTCTCTGAGCATAATTTTCTTAATTTGAGATTAATCGCAATATAAGGTCAATTTATTGATCTTATATAAGTAATATTAAAAAAATAGAGCTCCCCAAGGGGGCTTCACCAAGCTCTCTTAAAAGCGAATTGGAAGTCTGGGCCCTGATCTAGGACATCCATAGGTCTCTAATGCCTGAATCAGCTTTTGCGGCCGTTTAATTTATACCTTTGCGGCTCATTAAATTCATGATACAATGACGATGGCAAGCCTGTTTTTAGGATTGGTAGGTCCCTGGCAAATTATTCTGATTGTTGCCCTGGTACTGCTCCTTTTTGGCGGACGTAAAATTCCTGAATTAATGCGCGGCCTAGGTGGCGGCATTAAGGAGTTTAAAGATGCTGTGAAAGAAGACGATAAAGAAGATTCGCCCGAGAAAAAATCCTAAAGTCAATACCTTGAAAGATTACCGGAAGCTGACCGAAATCCAGTCCGACCTGGAATCAAAATCCATCAGCTGCGTACAGCTTGTAGAAAATTACCTAGAGAAAATTGAGGCGCATCAGGATCTGAACGCCTTTTTGGAAGTGTATGCCCACGACGCTCGCGCCCGGGCTACGGTAATTGACGCCAAATTGCAACACGGCACTGCGGGCAAACTCGCAGGGATGGTAATCGGAATCAA
This sequence comes from Croceimicrobium sp., assembly GCF_965228705.1. Lineage (GTDB taxonomy): Bacteria > Bacteroidota > Bacteroidia > Flavobacteriales > Schleiferiaceae > Croceimicrobium. The sequence continues at coordinate 2,982,495 of NZ_OZ245832.1, read as the reverse complement.
GGATAATATTGTTTACAAAGACCATAAGGTTTCGGCCGCCTCCAAAATTTTGGAAGGTTTTCAATCCTTGTTCTCTGCCACAGTAGTTGAAAGACTTTTGGCCGAAGATGCGATTATTATTGGTCGACTTAATTGCGATGAATTCGCGATGGGTTCTTCCAACCGCTTTAGTGCCTATGGCCCGGTTAAAAACCCACTAGACACCACTAAGGTTCCAGGCGGAAGTTCTGGTGGCTCTGCATCTGCCGTTGCTGCAGGCTTATGCTTAGCTTCTTTGGGTAGTGATACCGGTGGATCTATTCGCCAACCCGCCAGCTTTACGGGCGTTTACGGCTTTAAACCCAGCTATGGACGAATTTCTCGTCATGGCTTAATTGCCTTTGCCTCCAGCTTCGATCAAATTGGTCCCTTTGCCCGCTCGGTAGAGGATATTGCTCTTCTTTACGAAGTGATGGCCGGAGCAGATAGTTATGACAACACCGTAAGCCAGCGCGAGGTAGAATCGGTGCAATCGGCCCCCGAGCCCGGTAAAAAACGCATTGCTTATTTCCGCAATGCCATGGAATCTGGGCATCTTGACCCCGAAGTACGCAAGGCTTCTGAAAATTTCATTGAAAAATTAAAGGCCGAAGGTCATACTGTAGAAGCGGTAGACTTCCCTTTACTCGATTATTTAGTGCCGGTATATTATATCCTTACTACGGCAGAGGCCAGTTCTAATTTGGCACGTTATGATGGCATCCACTACGGTTACCGCAGCGCCAATGCCCATGATCTGGAAAGCACCTATAAATTATCGCGTACCGAAGGTTTTGGACCCGAGGTAAAACGTCGTATTTTACTGGGAACCTTTGTGTTAAGCAGCGGATATTACGATGCCTATTATGGCAAGGCTCAAAAAACCCGTCGCCTGGTGGTAGAGAAAACCGAAGCCCTTTTTAAGGACTATGACTTAATTTTTTCTCCTACATCACCACATACTGCCTTTGCCTTGGATCAAGAACAAAATGATCCTACTCAAGCTTATTTAGAAGACATTTTTACCGTACACGCCAATATCGCGGGAATTCCATCCATCAGCTTGCCCTTGGCAACTCATAGCAATGGATTACCGCTTGGTATGCAATTTTCGGCCGCTAAATATCGAGAAGCCGACTTGCTGCGTTTTGTGGAAACATTAGTTCACAATTAGCGGTTAAAAACCTCGTTAAATGCTTACTGGGAAAGGCATTTAATCACTTACCTTTTTCCCTTAGATATTTCTGTGCTGAACATGAAACTTAAATTACTTGCATTGGGTTTTGGATTAGCGGCTTTGCCTTTGGCAGCGAGCGCTACTCAACCTAGCGATGATCATAAGGATACCGATACTATTATTAAGCCTCAGTTTTTAGACCTCGAGGCCATTGATCTTAAAGATCATCCGGTGGCGGCCCGTCTTGACTCCCTACTATACCTCAATTTCTTTCAGGCTACAGCCGAAGAATTTAGCACCCTGGACTCCAACTTTTTAGCCGAAGGCGATTTACCCGATTGGCATGATTCGGTTTACGAAGCGCGCCTAAAAGAATTGGATGCTCTAAGCCCTATGGATTTGGATTACAATCCTGTGGTACGCTCCTTTATCGACCTCTACAGTAAAAGACGTCGTGAGCAAGTAAGTCGGATGCTGGGACTTGCCCGCTACTACTTCCCACTCTTTGAGCAAACTTTAGACAAATACAATATGCCGCTGGAGCTCAAATACCTGGCGGTGGTAGAATCGGCCTTAAACCCTACTGCACGTTCTCGAGTGGGAGCTGCCGGTTTGTGGCAGTTTATGTACTCTACTGGTAAATTGAATGGCCTTAGTGTTAACAGCTATGTGGATGAGCGCCACGACCCCATCAAATCAACCGAGGCGGCTTGTCGCTATCTCACTACCCTCTACAATATATTTGGCGATTGGAACCTGGCTTTGGCTGCCTATAATTCTGGTCCCGGTAATGTAAATAAGGCCATTCGCCGTTCGGGCGGTCAGACCAATTATTGGGCGATTCGCCCCTTCCTGCCCCGAGAAACTGCAGGTTATGTACCCGCCTTTATTGCGGTGAATTACATCATGAATTATCATGAGGAGCATTTACTTTTTGCGACCGATATTAAACCTTCCTTCTTCTCAACCGATACCGTGGTGATTCGCGAAAAAGTAAGCTTTGAGCAGCTTTCTAAGTTAATCGCCATGGACGAAGAAGAGTTACTCTTCTTAAACCCGGCTTATCGCTACAAGATTATTCCGAAGGTGTCAAATCAAGCTTATCGCATCGTTTTACCAGCAGATAAGATAGGCTTGTTTATTGCGAATGAAGATTCGATATACAGTATTGCTGAAAACGACTTTGCCCAAAACAAAACTGCCGCGCCAGCCGTGGTGGAGATGAATGATCGCATCCGTCATAAAGTACGACGGGGCGAGGTTTTAGGCACCATTGCTGAGAAATATGGCGTTAGTGTGAGCAGCATTCGCCGTTGGAATGGCTTACGTGGCAATACCATTCGGGTAGGACAGAGGCTAACCATCTACCCGCGTCGTATGCCTAGCAGCTCAACGGTTGCATCTAATACCCGAAGTACGCAAAGTAAAACTTCCACCGACGGCAAATATGAGATGTACCGGGTGCGCAGTGGTGAGACTTTCTATTCCATTGCCCGCAAATACCCAGGGGTAAGTGCCCAAAACATTATGTCCTGGAACGGCATCAATAATGCAAAACGCCTGAAAGTGGGAATGACCTTAAAAATCTACCCTCAAAGCTGATCCTATGAAACTAAAAACCGGCCTCTTTTTCCTGCTTGCCCTGAGTTTAACCCTTTCTTGCTCCAGCCCAGAAGGGGAAGAGTCGGCTTTAGAAAAGATCTTTAGCGACGATACCTTACCGCCAGCCAATGGTGGTATTCTCGATATTTTGGTGGTTGCTGAGGATAAGGTTTGGAATGGCGGTCCCGGTAGAGCTTTTGAAGAGCATTTCATTGGCATGGTCTATGGCCTGCCGCAACCTGAACCCCGCTATACCGTGCGTCAGGTAGCTCCAAAAGAATTTAGTGACCTTTTAAAACGCTCCCGCTATATCGTGCTTTTAGACGCTAAAGCCGATAGCAGCAGCTTGGTTTTCGAAATGGATAAATGGGCGCGCGGGCAGATGGTTACCCACCTGAGTGCTCCCAGCGATTTGGATTTACGGAAATTGACCTTAAAGGAAAACGAGACTATCGACGCCCGCATTAGTGATTTAGAATCCGAACGGCTCTACACTAAAATGCAGCCGCTTACTCATAAAGAGTACCCAGAGTTTTTCAGCAAGCACAATCTTAAGCTAAATGTTCCCCGAGACTTTGCCCTTTCTGTATCTACCGATGATGTAGTGGTGTATTGGAAAACTACCACTTTAGCAGATAATGGCATCATCATTTATGTTGGCGACTTGCCGGAGGACGAAGCTATTATTGGAAATAATATTATCCCCCTCAGAGATAGCCTAACCAAACTCTATGTTCCCGGACAAAGAGACGGCAGCTATATGATTACCGAAGACCTGGTGAAACCGCAGTTGAACCCGACAGAAGTGCAGGGACGCTTTAGCATCGAAGCGCGTGGTTTATGGCGTACGCATGGCGATATTATGGGCGGTCCTTTTGTGAGCTACACCCTTTACGATGAAGAGAATAATCGATTGATTTATATCGACAGCTTTATCCTGGCTCCGGAGAAAAAGAAGCGTAAAAGTCTTTTCGAATTAGAGAGTATTATTCGCAATCTCGAAATTCTCTAAGCCAGCACTTCCCGTAAAACCGCCAAAGATTTCAAGTCGCCAAAATCATGCAGATGCAGGCGATAATAATCAATTAAACTGGCCAGGGCCTTCCGGCGGATAGCCGATCCTTTGATACTCAGCTCTTCATAATTTTCCAGACCCTTAGCTTGTAATTCGCGCCAGATGAGCAATTCGTCTTCTTCAATAAAGTGGGGGTGATCAGGCGGTTGAATGCTCAATTGAGAATTCAACAAATCAAAATATCGAGCCGGTCCCAACTCTAGCTGCGGACGCAGGCCTAAATGGCCACTTAATTCCATTAAAAAGGCCAAATGAAAATTGGCTAAACCGGCTTCGGCGGAATCCAGCTGAATTAAAGCCCGGCGAACAAAACGATAAAGTTCTGGATGCCCTTCTTCTTCTCGCAGCACCTTGTACAGGAATTCCGCTAAGAAAAGCGCCATACAGGACAAAACCGGATCAAAGTACAATTGCTGATAAGGATAGAGAATGCGCGCCTCCTGGAGGCGTTTCAACTCGCCCTTATTTCGCTCAGCATGCTGAATTTCGAGAATCTGGAGATTTTGAAAATGTGCCTTTTTTAAGCCTGTCTTACCCTTTTTAGACAGGGTAGCAATCAAGCCAATAGTTCCTAAATCAGGAGTAAGGAGATTGAGAATAATGCGGCTTTCGCCGTAGGGAACACTACTTAATACGATGCCCTCCCTAATCTCGGCCATTAATTCAAAATCATGATTTTGGCCACCTCGGTATTAACTCCTAAATCATCACTGATAAAGGCAAGATAAATTCCCGAAGCAACCTTCAGTCCATCGAAATTTTTACCATCCCAAATTGCCTGACCACCTTCGGCCACCGTTTCGAAAACGATATTTCCTTCTACATCGGTAATCTTTACCTGCGCATTGGTTACCAGGCCGCGAATCAATATGGGCCCGCTATAACCAGGCTCTACCGGATTAGGATAAGCAAAAACATCGCTCATGGTTTTCTCCCCAGCAGTAGCCTGACCTTGATAGGACACAATACCTTGATCCGTGCCGAAATACACCATTCCGGTTTGATCATCAATCTCAATGTCAAGGATTACGTCGCTAGCCAGCGGACTATTGGTTTTACTGAAGCGCTGCAATTGAGTACGGCCATTAGAATTGGTATAGAACACTCCATTGTTGGCGGTTCCAAACCACTTTTTGTTGGCACCATCTACCTCAATATCATTAATGGCTTCAGAGCCTAATACGCGCTCCCCATTGCCATCACCATCTTCATCAATTACCAGGATTGAAGCATCATAACTGCGGTTGGGCTCAAAGATATTCTCAGGGCTAAAGAGCACGGCCAGGCCTTCATTGGTGCCAATCCAAATTTCACCATCCTGATCTTCAGCAAAGCAAAGTACCGACTCTGAAGGTAGGTCGCCACTTCCTTCGCTGGCTCCTAAACGCACTGTTTCTTGTGGAATGCCATCCTCCAGACGAGTAACCAAAATTCCATTATTTCGAATCTGCTGCCAAACCTGCCCTCCCGAGGTAACCATCAATTTCAGCACATTAGCTCCGGCTCCAGCCGCTCCTAATCCGTAAGATTCTACCGTTCCATCCGGGCGAATCACACCCAAAGGACGATCGGTTAAGGGATTACTAAACCAAATATTTCCATCTGCATCCAAATCCATATCGGCCACCCTATGTTCGCCACTCCCGCTAATGGAAGGCATAGCGCCATCGGTGGTGGCCTCATTAATTTCGCGTACAATAGAGACGCTTTCACCATCAATGGCCAATTCCAATAAGCCGCTACCAAAGCTGGAAGCATAGATATGATTCTCTACTGTTGGATGCGGAAGGATCTCAACAATGTCTTTAAAAGAGCCAAAGAGGGCATTAGGATAATTGGTCCAATTAAGACCCTCTAAGTGAAAGATACCATCATTATTAAACACAGGTGTACCTACTGCATCATAACCTCCAGGAGCTACCCAAATTTTACCCTCATCTTGTTGAATGCGAAAAGCATTGCGTGTAGAAGGACTGTTCGGCACTACCTCCAGTGGGAAAATTTGGAAGACCTGATAAATCCCACTATTAGCATCAGCAATCCAGAAATTATCGGAACGACTGCCCATAATTGCTGCCACCGGTGAAAAGGCCGTGTCCCCAACCGTAGTGCTGTTCCAGTTTTTCACTCTTTGAAAAGCCGGATCATAAGCACGAGCACTAAAATTATTTACGACTACCAGATTCCCTCGCGATTCGCGTAAATCCCGATTATCCGAAATTTCGTTAGCAGGAAAAAAAGTCCAGGTACCGTTTTCCTTGTACCAGATAGAATCATTGTTGGGTAAGATATTTCGATTCACGAACAGCTTACCATCGAAATAAGCCAGGTGATCAATTTCCCTTGCCATTGCCGGGTCTACCGACCAATTGCCAAAAAAGAACTTTGCGGAATTGAGGGGTGCACTGTATAAACCTTCTGGGGTTGCGGCATATAAGTTTTGATCATCATTCTCCACTTGATACACCGCCAGGGTAGCTCCTCCTGGCCCAATGATATAAGGGGCTTCACGTACCAAGCCCTGGGCTATATCGTAGGCCACTATCCCAAAATCAGTAGCGATATAGGCCACCGAATCCATCACATGAATATGGTTAATGCGCTTTAAGCCACTGTAATTTCCGGAAAGGCGGATATCGGGGAAACTGATGATTTCATCCCCATCCAAAATATCAAGGGTACCATTTTCGTAGCCAATAAAATACTGATCAAATTGCTCACTGTAGGCAATGCAACTCAAGCCAACATCGCTTAAGCCATTAACCTTGGAGACGCGGTGAATGCTGCGATCTTCAAGCTCATAACGATACATACCTTGTTCGGTGGCCACATAGGCCACACCTTCGTTCTCGGCGATATCTACCGATTTGGTATAGGGGAAATGATCGACCCAAACCCCCAGGTTATTTGATACCTGTGCAGAAAGGGAAATGGTGCCAAAAATGAAGAGCAGCCCTAAGCTAATTCTCATGCGGGAAATCCGTTTTGGGAATGAAACGTTAAAAGTAGCCAAAAATGATACTGCGGACGGCAAATTGTCAAAGATGTGAAATGGTATCTTTGCGCTGGTCCGTAAAAAAGGACCCCAAAAAAGAGACCTTACAATGGGATGTGGAAGTTGTAGTACAAGCGGGATTCCCAAAGGCTGTAAAAGTAATGGCTCTTGTGGCGTAAAGGGTTGTGAGAAACACACCGTTTTCGACTGGTTAAGTGATATGGAACTACCGGGGCATCTAGCTCCTTTTGAATATGTCGAAGTTCGTTTTAAGAACGGCCGCAAGGAATATTATAAAAACCCCAGCCAAATTCGCCTCTATATGGGCGATGTGGTGGCAGTAGAAGGAAATCCCGGACACGATATAGGCGCCGTTTCGCTTACCGGCGAATTGGTACGCCTGCAAATGAACAAGCGAAAATTACGTCCGGAATCACCGGATGTGCGCAAATTATATCGCAAAGCCAATCAACGCGATATTGACATCTGGCAAAGCGCCCGCGATCGGGAGCATGAAACCATGGTACGCAGTCGCGAGATTGTTAAAGAGCTAAACCTCAACATGAAGCTTAGTGATGTTGAGTATCAGGGAGATAATGCCAAGGCTACTTTTTATTATATCGCAGATGAGCGGGTTGATTTCCGGGAGCTGATCAAAGTTTTAGCTTCTGAGTTTAAGATTCGCGTAGAAATGCGGCAGATCGGAACACGCCAGGAAGCCGGAAAAATTGGCGGTATTGGCTCATGTGGCCGCGAATTATGTTGCAGCACCTGGCTTACGGATTTCCGTTCGGTGAATACCGCCGCGGCGCGGTATCAGCAGCTTTCGCTGAATCCGACCAAATTGGCGGGACAATGCGGTAAGTTAAAATGCTGCCTCAACTATGAGCTGGATACTTATCTGGACGCCCTCAAGAATTTCCCCGACACCAATAAAAATCTGGAAACCAAAGCGGGCAGGGCTTACTTCCAGAAAATGGACATCTTCAAGGAATTACTGTGGTATGCCCTTCCTGATCAAGGGAACGAATGGGTAGCAGTAAAGCTTGAAGACGTGAAGCATATTATGGCCTTAAACGAAAAGGGCGAAAAACCTGAAAGTTTAATCGACTTTAATGCGAATAAGCCCTCCGAAGAAAGTGTGGCTTATGAGAATGTGGTAGGCCAGGATGAATTAACGCGTTTCGACCAAAAAGGAAGAGGAGACAATCGCCGTCGTAAAGGACGCAAGCGCCCGGCAAAGGGACGTTCTAATCCCAATGCGCAAAGCAATAGCCCAAAGCCAGAGGGAAAAGGCAAGCCTCAAGCGAAAGCGCCTCAAAATTCCAAAGAAGGCGGAACCCCGAATAAAGGGGGAGCTTCCAACCGCAATCGCAATAACCGCAATCGACGTCGTAAGAACAACAATACCGGAAATAACGATGCTCCTAAGTCTTAAGCGCCTGTTTCTTTTCGGCCTATTAGCCAACCTTGCCTGGGCTTGCTCAGAAAAGCCCTGGTACGAAAACTATGAGCCCGTGGCCGCTGAAGGTTGGTTTGCAGACAGCATTGCGAGTTTTGAAGTAGAGATTGAAGACACTTTAAGCTCCTACCTCATCTATTTCAATATGCGAGGGAATAACAATTATCCCTATTCAAATCTGTACCTTTTCAGGAAAATATACTCTGAGGAGGGCATGGAGTATAGTGATACGGCAAACCTCACTTTGGCTGACCCATTCGGTAAATGGCTGGGAGAAGGCGTTGGTGAGCTTAAAACCTTTCAAAGAGTATTCAGAAGAGAGCCCCTGCGCTTTACCAAGGCTGGCACCTATCGCTTCGAATTTGTGCAAGCCATGCGCGAAGATCCTCTTCCCGGCGTTGAAGATATTGGCATAAGCATTTACAAACAGGAAAATGGCGAAGCGAAAAACTAAGACCTCAAAAAGGGCGAAGAACGATTATCGCAAACTGGTGCGTTGGATGTGGGTTCTCTATTTTTTGGGAATCCTGAGCATTGTACTGGTGGTAAGCCTTACCACTCTCGGGGCTTTTGGCAAGCTCCCCACCTTCGAAGAAATTGAAAACCCCAAAAGCAATGTCGCCACGGAAATTTACAGCTCCGATGGTGAAACCCTGGGTAAATTCTTTAAGGATAACCGCACCCACGTTGATTACAGCGAATTAAGTCCGCACTTGATTAATGCCCTGGTGGCCACCGAAGATGAACGCTACTACAGCCACAGTGGTATCGACTTCGAAGCCCTGGCCAGAGCCATCGTACGATTAGGTCAAAATGGTGGGGGTAGTACCGTAACCCAGCAATTGGCCAAACAATTGTTCCATGAACCTCCGGGTTCCTTGATTGGCCGGATCATGCAAAAATTCCAGGAATGGGTAATTGCCGTGCAATTGGAGCGTCAGTATACCAAGGAAGAAATTGTAGCGATGTACCTCAATCAGGTGGACTTTGTATATGATGCCGTGGGTATTAAATCGGCGGCTTCCACTTATTTTAACAAAACACCAGATAGTCTTAATCTGCAAGAAGCGGCCCTATTTATTGGCATGCTGCAAAACCCCTGGCAGATTAACCCCAAGCGGGAGCAAACCGCACCGCGTGCATTGGAAAGACGTAATGTCGTTTTCGGGCAAATGCTTCGTAATGAGATGATCACCGAGGAAGAAAAGGACTCCCTTTCTGCATTACCTATCGAATTGAATTTCAATCGTCAAGGTCACATCAGCGGAACGGCCACTTATTTCCGGGAATACCTGCGTCAGTATATGGCGCAATGGATTAAAGAACATCCCAAGCCTGATGGCAGCGAATACAACCTTTATACCGACGGATTAAAAATCTACACCACCCTCGACTCTCGCATGCAGAAGTACGCCGAGGAAGCAGTTACGGAGCATATGAGCAATTTGCAGCGGGTCTTCTTCAAAATGGAGAAAAACCGCAAATTGGCGCCCTTCCACAAACTTACTGCTGGTGCCGTTGAAGATCTGCTGGGCAGAGCCATGCGTCAAACCCCGCGCTTCCGCCGCATGAAAAAGCAGGATATCTCCATGGACAGTATCATGAAGGTGTTCCACACCCCTATTGAAATGAGCGTTTTTGCCTGGGGTGGTGATATCGATACCTTAATGAGCCCCTGGGATTCTATCCGCTATTACAAACATTTCTACCAGTCCGGCTTAATGTCTGTAGAACCTCAAACCGGATTTATCAAGGCCTGGGTAGGTGGTATCGACTTCCGTCACTTCCAATACGACCATGTTCGCCAAGGAAAACGTCAGGTAGGCTCACTCTTTAAACCCTTTGTTTATACTACGGCCATTCGCCAAAAAGGCTACTCCCCTTGTTTTGAGGTGCCCAATGTGCGAACCTGTATCGAAAAAGGCAAATACAATTTGTTGAAGGACTGGTGTCCTAAGAATTCCGATGATAAATATGGCGGTATATATACCCTTAAGTATGCGCTCGCTAATTCTGTAAATACAGTTACTACCTATTTAATGAAGCAAGTAGGTCCAGTGCCGGTAATCCGAATGATGCACGAAATGGGTATCGAAGGCGAAATTCCATCCCAGCCTTCCATTGCATTAGGTACGGTAGACTTGTCGGTACACGATATCGTAGGAGCCTATACCACCTTCGCCAATAAAGGAGTCTATACCGAACCGATTTTCATTACTCGAATTGAAGATCGCAATGGAGTGGTATTACAAGAAATCAGCCCTCGCACCAATGAGGTGATGAGTGAGCAAGATGCCTATGTGGTGCTTGATCTTTTAAAAGGCGTAACTGCTTCCGGTACCGGTGCTCGTTTACGCTCCTCCTGGGGATCTTACTCTAATGATGTAGTAACCGGCTTCCCCTGGAAATTCACAAACCCCATTGCTGGTAAAACCGGAACCACTCAAAACAATGCCGATGGCTGGTTTATGGGCATGGTACCCAATTTAATTACCGGAGTATGGGGCGGTTGTGAAGATCGTTCTGCTCATTTTGGTTCCACTTATTATGGACAAGGGGCAACTATTTCCTTGCCCGTTTGGGCCTTGTTTATGCAAAAATGCTATGCCGACTCCACCCTACAGGTAAGTAAAGCCGATTTTGAAAAACCAATTGATCCCCTTAGTATTGAACTGAATTGCGAACGCTATAAAGCTGCCCTGGGAGCTATTGATACCGCTAGTTCTGGTGATGGTTCCGGACCCGATCAGTTTAATAATTATTAGAGCCTCTAAAAAAACAAGATATGATCCGTAAAGTAGTAAGCGGCGCCGAAGAAGCGGCCCTTGGACTTAAAGATAATATGACCTTAATGCTGGGAGGTTTTGGCCTCTGCGGTATTCCTGAAAATTCCATCTCAGCCATTCGCGAAAGCGGAGTAAAAGGCCTTACCTGTATTAGTAATAATGCTGGGGTGGATGATTTCGGATTAGGTCTACTCTTGCAAACCCGTCAGATCAAAAAGATGATCAGCTCCTATGTAGGTGAAAACGACCTTTTTGAAAAGCAAATGCTGAGCGGTGAACTGGAGGTTGAGCTTATTCCACAAGGTACCCTGGCGGAACGCTGTCGTGCTGCCGGAGCCGGAATTCCTGCATTCTTCACCCCTGCAGGCTATGGTACTGAGGTAGCCGAAGGCAAGGAAGTACGCTGGTTTAATGGCAAACCCCATATTTTGGAACATGCTTTTGAAGCGGATTTTGCCTTCGTAAAAGCCTGGAAAGGGGATGAAGCCGGAAACCTCATCTTTAAAGGCACCGCGCGCAACTTTAATCCCCTGATGGCAATGGCCGGTAAAATTACCGTAGCCGAAGTAGAGGAATTAGTGCCTGCCGGAGAATTAGATCCCAATGAAATTCACTGCCCTGGAATCTTCGTACAGCGCATCTTTAAAGGAGTGAACTACGAAAAACGCATCGAGCAGCGCACGATACGTCCTTCCGCCTAAATGTTTAAAAGCCAGCATAAGCCCTTTAGTTTGAGCTTGCTTCTTTTAGGCTTGCTTTACTGGGCTTTTCTCTGGATTCGGGCTTTTCAAAATCCCCTGGTTTTTGATGAGGCCACCAGCTTTTTCAGCTATATCCAAAGTGGGAACTTTTGGCCGGGAAGCGCTTATTGGTCGGCCAATAACCATTTACTCAATTCCCTATTGAGCCATCTATCTTACCGTATTGGTGGTATGGAAGAATGGGTATTGCGACTTCCCAATCTAATCGCTTTCCCGCTTTTCTATTTCTATGCCTGGCGCTTTTTAGCCCATTATAAAAACCGCGAATTACTAGTAGTCGGCCTAATTGCTTTGTTGGCGGCCGGCTATCCCATGGAGTTTTTCGCCTACAGTAGAGGCTATGGTTTAATGTTCGCCTTTATGATGGCGGCGGCCTATCATATCCAACAATTGGAAGCCAAAGGAAAGCTCTCCTCTTCTTGGCGCTTTTTACTCTTTGCCAGTCTGGGCATCCTCAGTAATCTAAGCTGGCTGCCTCTTTTGGGTTTCCTAAGCTTAATGCACTTTTATGTGCTTTGGCGAAAAAAGCCCTCCGCCAAAACCTATCTCCTCATCGCTTTAAATCTAATTCCCATTGCCTTTGCACTTTGGATGAGTTTCGAATTAAAAGCGCATCAACAATTGTATTATGGCGGTCAAAATGGCTTTCTGCAAGACAGCATAGGTAGCCTTATTCAAGTGGATTTCGGACTAATCCCTCTCCTCCTTTTTCAAATTTTCATCCTCCTTTTGGCTTGGATCAAGCGCGATCATATTTCCCAGCCCTTTGCTTGGTTTTGGGTCCTTTCCTATTGGCTTATTCCCCTCTTTTACATCCTCGGCCATTGGCTGATCGATTTAAACTTCCCCTTCGACCGGGGCCTTATGTATTGGTCATTCTGGGGCATTATTTCCGCCTTGCCCCTCGCGGCACAGCTATGGCAAAAGGCCTTTTTGGGGCGCGTATATTGGATCTTAGCCTGCTTTATCCCCCTTTGGTTCCTCATTCCCAAAGTATCGCTTAATCACTCATTAGCCAGATCCTGGTCGAAAGAACAAATTCCGGATTCATTCTATCAATCCCTGGCTGAGCAAGAAGTACAAAGTTTAAGTGGCTCCTATTTATTGGCCCCGCAATGGAACTATTTACAGGTTAAAAATGGGGCGGCCGTTCCCGCTTTTCAGAAATCGAAAAACATAGCCAGTCAATTCCGTTTAAGCTTTGCGCCATTGCGGCTTTCGCCGGAATATGACTTAATCGCTGCTAGTCCCTCCGAAAATTTATTCCTTCTCCAAAAAAAGGAGAATATAGCCTGGACCAATTCAAGCCACGGCTCCATTCGGGATTTAAGCAATCATCAAGAAGGAAAACAACTTTTCGAATGGTCCAAAGACTCTATTCCCCAAGCCCTTCAGCTCCAGCTTAACATTCAAAGTCCTGAGGCACTGCATAAACTGGCCATCGCCTTTCAAAGCTTTGATAAAGAAGGAAATTCCATTGCTTTTGAAGCCTATGAAGCACGTCATTATTTAAGCCCGAGCGGAGGCTGGCAAGAATGGCGGCTTTTTGTAGTTTTGGAAACAGTGGCTCCGGAAACGGAGAAAATGAAGTGCTTTATCTGGAATCCTCATTCCGAGACTTTTAGCCTTAAAGACGCCCAATGGCGCACACTTAGAAACGCTAATTAAAGACCTATGCTCGATAAGAACGGAATTGCCCAACGCATTGCTCAAGAAATGCAAGACGGATATTATGTAAACCTTGGAATTGGTATCCCCACCTTGGTAGCCAATTATATTCCTGAAGGAATTTCGGTAGAGTTTCAAAGTGAAAACGGCATTTTAGGCATGGGGCCTTTCCCCACCGAAGATCAGGTAGACGCCGATCTAATTAATGCGGGCAAGCAAACCATTACCGCCCTTCCTGGAGCAACTTTCTTCGATTCGGCTACCAGCTTCGGCATGATCCGCGGACAGCATGTACAAATGACCGTTTTAGGCGCCATGGAAGTAGCCCAAAACGGAGATATCGCCAACTGGAAAATCCCCGGTAAAATGGTAAAAGGCATGGGCGGCGCTATGGATTTAGTAGCCTCGGCCGATAATATCATCGTGGCCATGATGCACACCAATAAAAAAGGGGAGTCTAAACTACTTACCAAATGTACCTTACCCCTTACCGGTGTGGGCTGCGTTAAAAAAGTGGTAACCAATTTGGCGGTGCTCGATATTAAAGACAATGCATTTTACCTGCGTGAATTAGCACCCGGCATTAGTGTGGATGAAGTGCGCAATGCTACCGAAGGACGCCTAATTGTTGAAGGCGATATCCCTACCATGAAACTGGACTAAATGAAGTCCCGCTGGTTTCGACTGGAAGGCATTTACCAGCTCCTCATTCTCGTATGCCTGCTGGTTTTTGTTTCCTCTCGCTTTTGGAATAAAAAGCCCACTATCGATTGGGATATTACCCTCTATTACCATTACCTACCTGCGCTCTTTATTTACGATGACTTAAAATTTGAGCATCCGGTGGAAGAATGGGGTAAGCGCCATTTTTATATGAAAACGGATGCCGAAGGCAATCGCTTTGTAAAAATGACCGCCGGACCCGCCATTTTATACAGTCCCTTCTTTTTTGCCGGCCACCTTTATGCCAGCCTTAGCGATACTTATGAAGCCGATGGCTTTAGTGCCCCCTACCGCTTAGCGCTCCTAGCCGCGGCCTTGGCTTATGCCCTGGCCGGCCTCTATTTCTTGAAACGCTTTTTACAATCTTTTCTCAGCCCCGGAATTGCCTCCCTGGCGGCAGTTCTCATTTTCGCCGGCACCAATATGCCCCACTACAGTTTTGTGGAGCCTATGAGCCATGTTTTCAGCTTTGCTCTGGTAAGCCTAGTCCTCTGGCGTTTCGAAGTCTATCGCAAGAAAGCCTCCATTAAAGAGGTAGTAATCATGGGCCTGGCTGCGGGGCTTATCATCTTAATTCGCCCCACCAATGTAATTGCCTTAGTCTTCCCTATTTTCCTGCTTATTTGGGATAAACCTTTAAAAGGCATTCAATGGTGGATACATGGTGGCTTAGCCGCTTTACTAATCTTAATGGCCGTATCGCCCCAGCTTTTTTATTGGAAATACATGACCGGCCATTGGATCATTTACTCCTATACCGAAGAAGGATTTTTCTTTCTCAGTCCGGAAATTTGGAAAGGCCTCTTTAGTTATCGCAAAGGCTGGTTTGTATACAGTCCTCTGCTCTTTGTAAGCTTACCTGGCTTTTACTTCCTCTTTAAAGCCCATCGTAAAGAAGCCCTGGCCACAATGCTTACCCTGCTCCTGGCTTTTTGGGTCACCTTTAGCTGGTGGTGCTGGTGGTATGGCGGTAGTTTTGGTGCTCGTCCACTGATCGAGTTTTTACCTTTTATGGCCCTGGCCTTAGGCTTCAGCTTGCAGTGGATTCTCAAGCAAAAACTTTGGTTAAAGCTCCCCGCCTTTTTAGTGATCAGCTTCCTGGCGGTTTGGTCCATTTTTATGA
Organism: Croceimicrobium sp.; assembly: GCF_965228705.1. Taxonomy (GTDB): domain Bacteria; phylum Bacteroidota; class Bacteroidia; order Flavobacteriales; family Schleiferiaceae; genus Croceimicrobium. The sequence continues at coordinate 2,967,105 of NZ_OZ245832.1, read as the reverse complement.
ATAAACAGTACAAGAGCACTATTATTCACTGGGACAGCATGAGCAAAGAACTGTTTTGGAAGCAGTTTTTTATCGACCATTACGTTAAAGACCACGACAAATACCTCGACCCACCCGATTACGATGCCGCTTTGAAAGGGGAAGAGGAATGAGGGCGCAAAAACTCAAGACGCAGCTCCTCTTTATTTACGGTGCAATTCCACTTGCACTACTAGCTTTATTCCTCTATTTAATCCAAAAGCCCGATTTCCTTTTTTGGTGGGATGAACGTTTCCATGCCCTGGTGGCTAAAAACCTGCTAAACTATCCCTGGATAGGGCAATTATACCCTTTGGAAGTATTTGAAAATGCCAGCACGAGCAGCGCTTGGTACAACAGTCATATCTGGTTGCATAAACCCCCTCTTTTCAGCTATATCGAAGCCCTCTTCATGAAAGTCTTTGGGGTGGGTTTATTTCAATTTCGCTTCGCCAGTGCCTTATCCATGCTCTTGCTGTATTTCAGCTTTCTGCGCATCCAAATCCTCCTGGATCTGGATAAATGGACAGCCAGCTTTATTGCAGCCGGTCTTTGTTTAAACCCTTTCCTCTTAAAACTCATGATGGGTTGGCAGGGTATGGACCATAATGATCTGGCCTTTATCACTTGCATAAGTCTGGCCCTTTGGATGATTTTAGCCTATCAGCAAAAGAAAAGTACCGGTCGCCTCATCCTCATTTCCCTCTTTATAGCCGCCGCGGTCCTTACAAAATGGTTAGCAGGTTTCTTGCCCTTTCTATTCTGGTTTCTTGCCGATTATAAAGGAGGGCGCATTCAAGATTTAGCCCCAAAATTAAAGGCCCTGGGCATAAGCCTGATTCTGATTGCTCCCTGGTATATTTATACTTTTTGGACTTTTCCTACCGAAGCAAAAGCCGCCTTCGCCTTTAATCAGGAACACTTTGCAGAGGTAATCGAAAACCATCAACAGCCCTGGTATTTTCATTTCCATCAGTGGGGTAGCCACTTCTTTCTTTTGCTTGCCTTAATCCCTTTGGCGCTAATCCTAAATAAAGCATCGATGAAAGCAAAGCCAATGTTCCGAGCAGCAGCATTTAGTGTGGGATTCGTCCTGATTTTCTTTAGTCTGGCTCAAACCAAATTACCCGCATTTAGCTTTATTGCCTTGCCTTTGGTGCTGATTCTACTCAGCCGCTTAAGCCCCAAAAAGCCATTTTGGCGCTACATCAGTTTGGGCTTTCTGCTCTTAGCCTTTGCCCAAATGGCCTATCTCCCTTTTGTGGATTTCGCGGATCGTTATCCGGAAAATCAGGCCCGAGCTCAATTCTACCGCAGTTTAAAAGGGCGGCTTTCGCCGGATGCGATCTTAATTGGGGCGAAGGAATTCAGCAATATTGAGGCACAGTTCTATTGTGATTATTTAGTCTTAAACCGATCCACACCTAGTTCCTTCCTGCAAAAAATGGAAAGCAGTCAAAGGCCTATCTATCAAATTGTTTATGATGAGGAAGGACGGGAAAAAGAATTACGTCCTCTACCTTAATGCTGATCCGCAATTAAGCGGGCTGTGTATTCCTCTTGTGGATTTTGGAATAAGCTCTCTGCAAAGCCCTCTTCTACCAATTGCCCGTTTCGCAATACCAATACACGATCACAGAAATAACGCACCACCTGCAAATCATGCGAAATGAAGAGGTAGGTAAATCCATACTCCTCCTTTAAATCATTTAAGAGATTAAGGATTTGGGCTTGCACGCTTACATCCAAAGCACTTACCGATTCGTCACAAACCAAAAATTTAGGACTTAAGGCTAAGGCCCGGGCAATGCCCAAGCGCTGTCTTTGTCCACCACTAAACTCATGGGGATAACGACCGGCATAATCCTTCAAGAGCCCTACTTTCTCTAATAAATTCAGGGCTTCTTCTTTAGCCTCCTCCTTGCTGCGATGGGCATTCACCCTTAATACTTCAGCGATGCTTTCACCCACGGTAATGCGGGGATTAAGGCTACCATAAGGATCTTGAAATATGATCTGAATCTCCCGATTCAATTTGCGCCAGGCCTTTTTGGATAGATTGCGAATATCCTGACCTTCATAGAAAATCTCACCTTCCTCAGCGTGTTCAAGGCCTACCAATATTCTGCCAATGGTACTCTTACCAGAACCCGACTCACCTACCAAACCCAGGCTTTCACCCGGATAAATATCGAGATTCACTTCCTGAACCGCTTTCACCTCTTTTACACGACCTAGCAAACCACTCTTAGAGCGATATACCTTGTCCATGGCCCTAATGCTTAATAGCGGACTCTGTTTGGCACGAGCCATCGCCTTTTGCTCCTTCTTCGCCGGATCAATTTCTTCCAAATCCTGGACGTGGCCCAATAAAAAATCCTGCACCAAAGGCAAACGCTTAAAATGGGTATCAGGTCCAGGTCGGCAGGCAATTAAGCCCTTGGTATAGGGATCTTGAGGTTGATTAAAAATTTGCTCAGCACTGCCTTGTTCCTTCAATTGACCTTGATAAAGCACCAGTACCTCATCGGCGATTTTACGCACCAGGCCCAAATCATGGGAGATGAAAATCATCGCCATATTATACTCTTCCTGAAGCTTTTTAAGCAATTTCAGAATGCTGGACTGTACACTAACATCCAGCGCTGTGGTAGGCTCATCCGTGATAAGCAATGCTGGATTATTGGCAATGGCCATGGCTATTACCACCCTTTGCTTTTGCCCGCCACTTAATTGATGGGGATAGCTTTGGTAGATTTCCTCTACTCTAGGTAATTCCACCTCCCGAAAAAGGTCTAAAACCCTTTCTTTTAGGCCTTTCTTTTGACCATGCACGGAGAGAATCTCGGCTACTTGTTTTCCGCATTTCATGGAAGGGTTTAAGGCCGACATCGGCTCTTGAAAAACCATCGCCACTTCCTTGCCCCGAAGTTTAGACCAGGCCTCTTCATCCAGGTCCTGTAAATCCCAGTTCTTTAATTTCAGCTTTCCCTTCAAGCTTAAGCTCGAAGGCAGTAAACCCATCAGCGCTAAGCTACTCAGCGTTTTACCTGAGCCCGATTCACCTACGATGGCCAAGGTTTTAGCCGGGGCTAATTCAAAGCTCAGGTCCTGAACCAAAATTTGGCTGCCTTTTGAAATTTCCAAATGCTCTACACGAAGCAAGGGCTTGTTTACCATGCCCCTAAATTAAGAATCCTGATGGCCCCTCAAAGCTTATTCAGCAGCCGAATTGTTGTACACTTCAAAATCCATCGGAACCTCCACTTGCGTGATTTGCAAAAAGACCTTCACCAGCGTAACAACATCCTTTTCGCAATAAACTCGGATGCGGTCCAAGTCCTGTTCCTGCCAGTATACTGCTCCTACCTGCGAACCATCGATATCATCTTTAGGACTTGGAATTCCAAATAGGGCGGCTAGTAATTTAAGGCTGGTAAAGCTTTTATAGTCCCCAAACTTCCAGAGTTCCATGGTGTCGATATGGGGAACCTCCCAGGGCTTTTTACCGGCATTATTGAGTTGACCCGGAAGCTTAATACCATGGCTAATCATCCTACGACTCAAATAAGGGAAATCGAATTCCTTACCATTATGTGCACAAAGTCTGAAATTGGGCAGGCGCTCTAAAAGCTGGGCAAAGTCTTGTAAAAGTTGGGCTTCATCTGAATCGCAAAAGCTCTTCATGCGTAATTCCCACTGCCCATTTTGCAAACTGAAAAAGGCGCAGGATATGCAAACGACCTTGCCAAACTCCGCCAAGATGGCGGCACGCTTAGGGTAAAATTCGGCCGGACTTTCCTCCTGTCTTTGAAAACGGGTTTTATCGGCCCAAAGCCCTTGCCAGTCCTCGCTCATTTGCTCAAATTCGGCATGAGAACTTACGGTTTCAATGTCTAAGAAAAGGACTTGTTGAATCTGCTGTAAACTGATCATAGTGGGAAATTTAATGACTTAATACGAAGCTGCAACGCGCTCGACCCATTTCACCATCGGCAAAACGGTATTCCAAAAAGGCCAGGTACACGCCAGCCGCACATAATTGCCCTCTATCATCCTCACCTTGCCAAACTACAAAGCCTGTAGCGCTCGCTTGATCTCCGGCTATCAGCTCCTTTTGCAAATTACCCTGGCGGTCGTATATATGAATTTGAATCCAGGCATCTTGCGCTAGATTATAATGGAGCTCCAAATAGTCGTGATAGCCATCTCCATTAGGGCTTAGATAATCTGGATGCGCTTGCCATTGGACTTTGGAAAGGTTCCTTTTACTATCGAAATACCATCCGGGAGTTGCATAACCCAGGGTAGCAGGACTGCTTTGCCATTGATCCGATCGCAAAGCATTTTGTTGAAAATCGAGCCGATATAAACTTACGCCCTCGCCAGAACTTAAGTAGGGAGCATGCGATTCTTCACTAAGCAAAATGTGATCTAAAATTTCGAGATCGGAGCGCATCAAGACCAGTTCCAACCCTTCATCCGGCATAGAGGGGAGCTCTGCCACCACCTGAAAATTCGTTTCCCTGACTTGGTAAAATGCTTGGAGTGCTTCTGCCTCAGTGGCCATTACCAGGCAAGAGTCTGCTGCGATCAATCGATGCTCCTGGCTTAGCACTTTTACATCCACCACCTCTTGCAATTCAGGATTCCAGACTGCCAGGCGCAGGTCAGCCAAATCCAAAAAACCGGGACCTATATTCCTGATTTCAACAAAGTCCTTTCCATTGGGATAGGGGTTAAAGAGAACTTCTGAAATGCGCACCTGGCCTGGCTGGGGTTTTAAGGCTAAGCCCACTTTTAAACTATCCGGCTGATAGATTTGATTGCGGCAATCCACCAAGCCTTCTTCGCAAAATACCCGATATAAAAGCCCTTCGTCTAAAGCTTGGTATAAATAGATGTGATGACTTTTAGCCTCCCCAGACAAGGCCAGACTATCAATTAAAATAGGAGGTTCAATCTGCCAGGGACTAAGCTCGTGTAAACTGCGGTTAAAGTCGATTTGAATTTCAAAGGGCGATGGGATTTTTAGGGCTAAGGCTTCTGCCTTGAGGCTATCGTGATAAACATCAGCAATAGAGTTCCTTCGGCCGGGACTGGCACCGCTAGGGTCTTTACTGGCCTGCCAATTCCAAATTGTATGACAATCCGAGAAGGCATCCTTCCTCTCTAAACTCCAACCTCCTTCTGCCTTCAGGGCATCCTGATACCAATCTGAACTGTAATGCAGGGACTCAATTTCTATCGCATCTGAATTATAGAGGGCAATACGATTGCCGTCATTCGTGAGAGCTGAACTTGACCAGTTTAAGCCCAAAACCGGTATTTGTGCAGGCCAATAGACCGCAGTATTAGCAGCGCTAAGCACTAAAAAGGAATCAGGCTGTAGCCAAAAGGGAGGGCATGAATAGCTACGTCCCCCAATGTGTAACTCTACCTGATCCATGGGAATCGCCAATTGCGAAACATTGATCAATTCGATAAACTCCACTTCCGGAAAGCTATTGGGGTTCAAGTCCACTTTGGGGCTGGGATCGGCCATGATTTCATTAATTCGGAGTTCCCCGGCTAAAACCTGCCGATAAAGTAGGTTGAGACTATCGGAATAGTGGTTTCCGAATAGATCGGATAGATTTTCCATCCTCAATAAAATAGGCTGATTTGGAGGTAATGGATCTTTAAAATGGAGCATCAAGTCTTGTGGGTTCTCTGCCTGCCAATCCAAGGCATCCAATTGAATACCTGATGAAATTTCAAAAGCGCTAAGCTGAGGTGGAGCCAGCTTTTCAGAGAAATTTAAATGAAGAGTACTGTCTCCCATCAAGCTCCAGCTTAAGAGCTCCGGAGCGATACTATCCGGATAAGCTACACCCTCTATGCGAAGGCTGTCGAAATAGAATTTTGTACTGCGGGTTTTGGTATAATGACAAGTTAAGGATATGCCCTGCGAATAAGTGTGAATGCTATCAATAAAGGATGCCTGTAAATACCACTGCTCAAACTCACCAGTATCTGCATAAAGCTCCCAAAGAAGATCGGCATTACGCCTGAGGCTGATGTGATACTGAACCGTGTTCAGATCTAAAAAATCTGCAGCTGAAGCTGCCAGTAATTGATCTCCATCAGGCTCCTGCCGATAAAATTGAATTTGGTCTTGCGAATTCCCTCCCAGTTTAAGGTAATAGCTAAATAGGCTGCTATCCGGCGGTACTTGATTTAGCATCACCTGGATTTTCAGGTAATTTGAGCTGCTGGGATTAAAGTCCAGCCGACCGTGAAAATCCCAGCGTGCAGCCGTCATTACCTCCGATGAATGATAGAGCGTGCTTTGGCCCGCCACGGAATCATTTAAGGCTAAAGCTGAATCGCGAAACTCAAAATTTTGGAGGTCCCCCTGCCAGAGGGAGTCCAAAGCTTGGCCAGCACTAAAGTCTTGATAGATTAAATTTTGCCCACAAAGACTAAGGGGCAATAGAGCCCATAGATATCGCATCATAAAATCAGGTTTTAGGTTTAGTTTTGCGGCTTAAACTTAAAAGAATGAAAATAGCCGTAGTAGGCGCAACCGGCATGGTTGGTCAGGTAATGTTGCAGGTTCTGCACGAAAGAGGTTTTGAGAATCATGAAATTCTGCCTGTGGCTTCAGAAAAGTCGAAGGGTAAGGAAGTGGCTTTTGCCGATAAGAAACTCAAGGTTATTGGCCTGAAGGATGCCCTGGAAGCGAAACCTGATATGGCTCTATTTTCTGCCGGAGGAGGCACTTCATTGGAGTGGGCTCCGAAATTTGCTGAGGAAGGCTGTTATGTTATCGACAATTCCTCCGCCTGGCGTATGGAGGAAGGTATTCCTTTAGTGGTGCCCGAAATTAATGGGGATCTCCTCGAAAAAGGTAAATACATTATTGCCAATCCAAACTGCTCTACCATTCAGATGTTAATGGTACTGGCTCCCTTGCATCGTAAATATGGTATCGACCGGGTGGTGGTTAGCACCTACCAAAGCATTACCGGTACTGGGGTAAAGGCCGTACAGCAATTGGAAAACGAAAAACAAGGTCTAAGTGGCGAAATGGCCTATCCTTATCCCATCCATGAAAATGCCCTGCCGCACTGCGATGTTTTTATGGAAAATGGATACACCAAAGAAGAAATGAAATTGGTGAACGAAACCCATAAAATTCTGGATCCAGCCATTGCCGTAACCGCAACTGCCGTGCGTATTCCAGTGAAAGGCGGGCACAGTGAAAGCGTGAATTTGGAGTTTAAATCAGAATATCAAATCAGCGATTTAAAGCGCCTTTTGGCGGATAGCCCGGGAATTAGCCTTCAGGATAATACCGATGTTAATCAGTATCCTATGCCTCGCTATGCCGAAGGTAAGGATGAGGTTTTCGTGGGTCGTATTCGAAGAGATTTAAGCAAGGTAAATGCCTTGAACCTATGGATTGTTGCGGATAATCTGCGCAAAGGAGCGGCCACCAATGCAGTGCAGATCGCCGAAATGCTGCAGGAAAAAGGTATCGTTTAATATTTCTTTGTTTTCTGGGATTCAAGTGGATTCGTTAAAAAAAGCTTAATTCCGGAAACAAAAAGAGCTTGCTCTCGTCTAGTATATAAATGCGAGCCATGCGAAAAATATTGATCCTTTTAATTTCCTTTATCGGACTGAGTTTAAATGCCCAAAAAATGAGTGAATCCAAAGAATATGCCCGCGCCCTTTTTGCCTCTGGTTGCTATTGGGGAACGGAATACTATATGCAACAAGCAGAAGGTGTAATTGAAACCAATGTGGGTTATGCCGGCGGACATGTAGCTAATCCTACGTATCGAGAAGTATGCACCGGAAGAACCGGACATGCCGAAACCGTAGAGGTAATCTACGATCCGGAAGTAACCGACTATGAAACCCTTTGCAAGCTTTTCTTTGAAACTCACGATCCTTCTCAAGTGAATCGTCAGGGTCCGGATATTGGCACTCAATATCGCACCGCGATCTTTTATTTAAATGATGAACAAAAAGCGATTGCCGAAAAGCTGAAAGCTCAATTGGAAGCTAAAGGTATTAGTGTAGCTACCGAGATTACAGGTGGAGCCACTTTTTACAAGGAGCAAGAAGAATACCATCACGACTATTACCAAAAGAAAGGTGGCACTCCTTACTGCCATACTTACACCAAACGGTTTTAGTAGAGATTTATAGAATTGTTGAAGCCCGGAGAGTTCTGCTTTTCGGGCTTTTTTTTATTCGGCGTACTCGCTAAGTTCTAACCATCGCATTTCCTTAGCCTCCAATTCGGCTTGTAGCTCTTCCAACTGCGAAGAAATCTCCATGATCTTATCCGCATCTGTGGCTGCTGCTTCCAATTTAGCCGCAAGGCTTTCGCGACGAGTTTCTAAGTCCTCAATTTCACCTTCCAAAGCCTCAAACTCCAGCCTTTCTGCATAGGTCAGCTTGGTCTTCTCCTTGGGCTTTTCCGCTGCTTTGGCCTTGGTTTTCACCATGCTCTCATTCCGCAATTTGCGTTGCGCGGCCTCTTCCGCTTGGGCGGCTCGATACTCGGTATAATTACCCGGGAAATCCTTGATTTGTCCTTCTCCTTCAAAGGCAAAAAGGTGATCGCAAATCTTATCCATGAAGTAGCGGTCGTGGGTAACCACCAATACGCAACCCGGAAATTGCATCAGAAAATCCTCCAATACATTAAGGGTTAAAATATCCAGGTCATTGGTGGGCTCATCCAAAATCAAAAAGTTCGGATTGGCCATTAATACGGTGCAAAGGAATAAGCGGCGACGTTCCCCACCACTTAATTTTGATACGTAGGTATATTGCTTGTCGCCATCAAACAGAAAGCGATCCAAAAGCTGGGTGGCACTTAAATCGCCCCCTTTGCCTTCGCGAGGGATGTACTCTGCAATATCCTTCACTACATCAATAACCCGCTTGTCTTCTTTTAGCTCCAATCCGCTTTGGGTATAGAAACCAAATTGTACGGTTTCGCCAATGATAATCTTCCCGCCACTGGGCTCTTCCAAACCGGTTAGCATGCGAAGCAGGGTTGATTTCCCCGATCCATTAGCACCGGCAATCCCTATTTTTTCGCCCTTCTTAAATACGTAGTTGAAGTTTTCAATCAGCTGCTTTTTTCCATAGGACTTCTTCAGTTTATGCACTTCCAAAATCTTACTGCCCAGGCGGGTCATCTTAATATTCAGCTGAAGCTGATCTTCCCGTAAATCTTTACTGGCCTCCTTTTTTATATCATCAAAGGCATCTATCCTGGCCTTGCTCTTGGTGCCTCTCGCTTTGGGCTGACGGCGAATCCACTCCAGTTCCTTGCGCATCAGATTGCGGGCCTTATCCACATTAACCGCCTCCACATCCTGCCGTTCCGATTTGCGCTCCAAAAACTTACTATAGTTACCAGGATGGCGATACAGCTTAGCATCCTCCAATTCGAGGATGGCATCACAAACGGATTCGAGGAAATAACGATCATGCGTCACCATTAAGAGTGTCATACTCTTTTGGCTCAGATAGGTTTCCAACCACTCGATCATATCCAAATCCAAGTGGTTAGTAGGCTCATCTAAGATTAAAAGATCGGGTGATGAAATCAGAATTTTCGCCAGGGCCACTCTTTTTTTCTGGCCCCCGGATAGAGATTCAATTTTCTGCTTTACCTGATGCAGCCCTAATTTCCCTAATACCGTTCGTACCTGTCCCTCAAAATCCCAGGCCTTTAAGCGCTCCATGGCATCAAAAGCTCTTTGATAGCTTTCGGTATCCTCCATGTTCTCCAAAGCTTCCTCATACTGAATCAAGGCCTTGCTCATGGGGTTTTCCGCTGCCAATACGCTTTCGATAATACTGCGTTCGGGGTCTAAATCGGGTTCCTGACTTAAGAACTCCACTCGGATTCCTTTTCTAAAAGTAACCCGACCAGTATCGGGTGCTTCTATGCCCGCAAGGAGTCGTAAGAGAGTAGTTTTACCACTTCCATTTCGGGCCACTAAAGCTGCCTTTTCGCCCTCGGCTAAACCAAAGGAAACCCCTTCAAAAAGCTTCCGGGCTCCATAGGCTTTGGCAATATTTTCAACTGATAGGTAATTCATCACGCAGGGCGCGAAAATACGGATTAGTTGAGGGCAGTAGTGGCTAGTTGACGGCTAAATTCCTGGTACTTCTCCCGAATCATTAAAGGACAATCTATATCCCTTAACAATTGCCCGTAATACCTCTGTTTTTGCTCCCAGTCTGGGACTTGAATTAAACTGGCAATGGCCAATGCGCGAAAGCAATTAAGGAAGCTAAAGCCAGGCAGGGCCTTGGGTTGCTTTGACTCCCGGCTTATCCATTGATGTAGTCTTGGAAGCTCTTGCCATTGCCCCAGCAGACCAAAACCCTCCCGTCGAAAAAAATCTTTGATATGCGCTGCCAAGCGGTCCAAATCACTCTCCCTCGAAAGGTGCAAATGACTTTGCTCGACTTTATGGAACTGCAGTAAGGAACATTGGTAGGTACTATCTTCCGCTAAATTCTCCCATAGGGTTCGGGCATAAGGCTCTACTAATTGCTCAACAATGTTTAGACGCAAGCCAAAATGGCAATCGATATAAGTTTGATTGCCCTCATTTTTTAAGCTTAGGCTGATCGTTTGCCAGCCCCAATCTTCCGTCTTTCGAAATTGATAGGCCAGGGGTAAATAGCTAAAACCCTCCTCCTTGAAAAAGGGCTCCAGCACCCGAAAACTTTGGCTATAGAGGGCATGTCTTAACATTGCTGAAATATAGCTAAAGGGTTTTTCATAAACTTTGAAAGGGAATTTTCCAGACTCATTATGCTTTTGCAGGCCTGTACTTCTGCGTACCTTAGCTCTTTGGTTTTTAAGGTTGGTGGCTATGGCCTATTCTTAATCAACCCTAATTAAGACCAGAGGTTTACAGAAACGAACCGAAATTGTGCAAAATGTCCGATTCCGATAAACCCCTCAGCTTTAGCGGAAACTTAAGTCATGTAGGGGAAACCATTTTCAGTAAAATGACCGCCTTAGCCCAAAAGCATAAGGCTGTAAACCTATCGCAGGGTTTCCCGGATTTTCCGGTAGACCCAGCGCTGATTGAAAGGGTGCATTACTATGTAGATAAGGGTCCTCATCAATATGCACCAATGGCCGGACACCCGGCATTTCGCGAAGAACTCTGTAAGCTGAGCGATCAGGAATTTAACAGTCCCTACAATACGGAAAGTGAAATTTGCGTAACTGCCGGCGCAACTCAGGCTCTGGGCACTGCCTTGGCATGTGCCATCCGCGAAGGAGATGAGGTGATTGTATTTAGTCCGGCTTACGATTCTTATTTTCCCATGATTGAGCTGTATGGGGGAAGGCCCATTACCATTAAACTGCAGCATCCGGATTACAGTGTCGACTGGGATCAGGTGAAAAGGCTCATTAGCCATCGCACCAAAATGATCATAATCAACAGTCCGCATAATCCCAGTGGACGCACCTGGAAAGAAGAAGACTATTTACAGTTACAGGAGTTAGTAAGCGATTCCAATATTCTCATCTTGGCGGATGAAGTCTATGAGCATTTAGTTTTCGACCCTAAGCAAAAACGCAGTGTTCGCCAGTTCCCCGACTTGCGAAAGCGCTCTTTTGTGGTGGGTTCCTTAGGGAAAACTGTTCATGTTACGGGCTGGAAAATTGGCTACTGTTTAGCCCCGGAAAACCTGATGCGTGAATTTAAAAAAGTGCATCAGTACTTTGTTTTTAGCATCAATCATCCTTTACAATGGGCTTTGGCAGATTATTTACCCCGTTTAGACCTAGCAGGATTGGGTAAATTATTCAAGGAGAAACATGATTGGCTCCTTCAAAACTTGCAAGAACGCACTCGTTTTAAAGCCCTTCCCAGCGAAGGCACCTATTTCATGCTAATTGATTATTCGGATATCAGTCAGGAGTCTGAAATGGCTTTCGCCGAAAGGCTTACCACCGAATTTGGAGTGGCCAGTATTCCACTTAGTCCCTTTTATCGAGATCCGGTAGACCATAAAGTCTTGCGATTGTGCTTTGCAAAGGATGATCAAACCCTGGAAAAAGGAGTAGAAGCCCTCTCCAAAGTTTAATTACTGCAACTTCATTTGCAGGTTGAGGTTTAGACCCATAGAATAGGGAATCACCTCAAATGGATAGTCCTCAGTATATATACTATTGGTAAAGTACATTAAGGTAGGCTCAAGACCAATGTTCATATTGGGACTTAAATAATATTGCACTCCTAATTTCAGGCTACTGGATGCCATGTATTTACGGTAACTCCGATCCGCCAGGTCAATAAGTTCAAGAGTACGGTAATCGATAGTAGAACCTTGCGCTTCCAAAAAGTAGAGTAGGCTAAATCCAAATTCGAGATTAATTCGCAGGTGATCCGAAGCCCAAGGTTGGTAACTGATACTCATGGGGAAGTTCAGAAAATGAAAGCTATTGAGGTCGCTAAATGCAATACGTTGCGGATCCTTCAATAAGGTGTAGTTAATAATCTCTCCGTCTTCATTAAAGTTCGCATGACGGAAGTTCACAAAGTCAAACTCCGCATTATAGCTATTGTTAATGTATTCGATTCCGGTATTTAGATAGGTAATTGGCCCAATGCGTTTACTCACCTCTAAACCAATATTTATATTTACCCCGGAAGTCTCAGAGGCCTGCATGGCATCAATAAAATCGCTGTGCAATAAAGTCCGTTTAAGAGGATCAATCTTAAACTCACGGAAAGCGAAATTGGGATAGAGGTTTAAGCTATAAGACCAGGAGCGCTTTTCTTGCAAAGGGCTTATATACGGACCCTTTCTGACACTAATATTATCGGTAAAACCGGGTTTACGAGCCTTAATATCGGCTTCGCTTAAAGTCATCTTCGGCAATTCATAATCAAAGGGAAATGGGCTCTCACCAATCTTCTCCCCTTCTTTAAAAATTGTACCTGCTGGCAGGTTCTTAATTTCTGCCTGATGCTCTGGTCGCGCAATAACTTCTTGTAAAGTCCATTCTTCCAAGGCAGGCTCTTCCTCGCCATCCGAAGCTTCCATTTCAGTAGCATCAGCCATAGCCAACAAAGGGCCCTGAGCTTTCGCCGGACCTTCCTGACTGTTTTTTTGCCTAGCTAATTTTGGAACAGCATCCAACCTGGACTTTTGCTTTTCGGGCAATTCATGCTGCACTTCTACCACCTGATTATCGGCCGCGGGGGTTCGAAGAACCTCCAGGGTTTTAGCGCTTTCAGACTCTGGCTGCGCCTTTTCAGCCGGACTGCTTTTCGTTTCCTGAACCGGGGCATCAAAAGCTTGCTCATTATTTCCCTTCAAGGGCCAATCCCCACTAATAAAGGTTTGACTAAAGCCCAGGAGGAGCAAGACGCTCACCATTCCCGCCACGCGTTTCATTTGTCGGATGCGTGTTGCCCGACGCAATTTGCGCTCAAAATCCAGCCAGTCCGTTTGGGAATCTCCATCCAGAAGACCCAATTTACTGCGGACAAAATCCTCGATATGTCGTAATTGCTTTTTCACTTATGCTTCACCTCGTAGTTTTTTTACCAAGAGTCGCTTGGCTTTGGCTAGTTGGCTTTTACTGGTTCCTTCACTAATGTCTAGTTCCTCAGCTATTTCGCGATGGCTATAACCATCCAAAACATACATACTGAATACAGTACGATAGCCTAAAGGCAGTTCGTTGATCTTTTCAAATACCTCCCGAGCGCTCATTTCTTCGCTCTCTTCCATTTCAAAAAACTGGGGATCGGGCTCTGGAATTTGTACATCTTCCAGGTTTACCTTAATTCCTTTGCGAACTTCCTTACGAATAGCGCTAATGCTATTGTTAATCATAATCCTGGTAATCCAGGTTTGCAAGGAAGCCTGTCCTTTAAACTTTCCGATATTCAAGAAAACCTTGATAAATCCGTCGTGCATTAAATCGCGAGCATGCTCCTGATCCTTTGCATAGCGACGGCAGATATTCAGCATCTTGCCTGAGAACAATTCGTAAACCCGTTTCTGCGCAAGCTTCTCCCCCGCCGCACAGGCGATCACCAACTCTTGCTCGGAGTTGTTTAGCAGAATTTCCTTGGGGGGTCGATAAGCCTCCAGGTCCTCCAGCCGCATGATATGGTCGGGTTTAGAGCTCAATGGAAATCGGGTTCTTTTGATAATAGACGCAGAGTAAAATGAAGCGTTGTCCAATTTAGTGAAAAAAAAAGAGGCCTTCTTTGCAGAAGACCTCTTTAACATCTCATTATCCGAAACTTAGGTTAGGAATCTATTACAATCCATTGACCTCCGGCCACCATATTTTCGGCCACTTTATACTTTAACTCGCGCTTTTCACCGGTACTAAGATTCTGAATAGTAACCTGTTCGTTACGTCCATACTTCTTCTCAGCTACCACCGGTTGGCGCTTGGGAGCCGCTTTAGGCTGCTCGCCGGATGGGCTTCCATCTGCTGAAGGATGCGAAGTTTGCATATTATCGTAAGCACTGCGTTGTGGTGCACGTGCTTGCTGTACTTGTTGCGCATCCTGATTAGGCAATTGACCTTTAAAGAGGAATGAGGCGATCTCGCGATTCATCTCATCTACCATAGAACGGAAGAGTTCAAAAGCCTCAAACTTGTAAATCAATAAAGGATCCTTCTGCTCATATTGCGCAGTAACTACACTTTGACGCAAATCGTCCATATCGCGTAAATGCTCCTTCCACTTATCATCAATCAAGCCCAGGGTAATCGACTTCTCGAAATCGCGGATCAACTGACGACCCTTAGTATTTACTGCCTTTTCGAGGTTGGTAACAATCTGCATTTGCTTGGCCCCATCGGTAAATGGAATCACAATATTCTTGTATTGCTCGCCTTGATTCTCAAACACATTATTAATGATAGGTAAGGCCATTTGGGCAATGCGCTCATTCTTGCTGGTATAAGCCTTCATTACCGCCTCATGAATGGAGTTCACCAATTCGTCAGGGTTAGTTTTCTCAAAGCTCTCCTGATCTACCGGCGTATCCAGACTGAAAACCCTTAGCATTTCGAGCTTAAAGTTTTCATAGTCTTTTGCGGGCTGAGTTTCATTCACTACCGCTTCTACGGTATCGTAGAACATATTGGCAATATCCACCTGCATGCGCTCTCCGTATAAGGCATGGCGACGACGACGATAAATTACTTCACGTTGTGAGTTCATTACATCATCATACTCCAATAAGCGCTTACGAATACCGAAGTTGTTTTCTTCTACTTTTTTCTGCGCTCTCTCAATACTGCGGGTTACCATACTATGTTGGATCACCTCACCTTCTTCCAGTCCCATGCGGTCCATAATTTTGGCCACACGCTCTGAATTAAAGAGACGCATTAATTCATCCTCGAGTGAAACGAAGAACTGCGAGCTACCGGGGTCTCCCTGACGACCCGAACGTCCGCGTAACTGACGGTCTACCCGGCGCGAATCATGACGCTCCGAACCAATAATTGCCAATCCACCAGCTGCTTTTGCTTCGGGAGTAAGCTTAATATCGGTACCCCGACCCGCCATATTGGTTGCGATGGTAACCTTTCCGGGCTGACCCGCTTCGGCTACGATTTCGGATTCCTTTTGGTGCAATTTCGCGTTCAGCACATTATGGGGAATCTTACGAATTTTAAGCGCTCGACTTAGCACCTCCGAAATCTCCACATTGGTGGTACCCACCAATACCGGACGACCTGCTTCCACCAGTTTGGAAATTTCTTCAATAATGGCATTGAACTTCTCGCGGCGAGTGCGGTAAACCAAATCTTCACGGTCATCGCGAATAATGGGCTTATTGGTCGGAATTACGGTTACCTCCAATTTGTAGATATCCCATAATTCTTCAGCTTCCGTTTCGGCTGTACCGGTCATACCGCTCAGCTTATTATACATCCGAAAGTAATTCTGTAAGGTAACGGTCGCATAGGTTTGAGTGGCCGCTTCGATCTTTACATTTTCTTTGGCTTCAATCGCCTGATGCAAACCATCAGAATAACGACGCCCGTCCATGATACGACCGGTTTGCTCATCAACGATTTTCACCTTATTATCCATCACCACATACTCATTGTCCTTTTCAAACAAGGTATAGGCCTTGAGCAATTGGTTCATGGTGTGGATGCGCTCACTCTTGATCGAGAATTCACGCATAATTTCATCCTTGCGCTTAGCTTGCTCATCAGCCGGAAGGCCTTCTGATTCAAGTGCAGAAAGCTGAGTGGAAATATCTTCTAGAATGAAGAAATCCTTATCTGTATCCCCGGAAATCAACTCAATCCCGCGGTCGGTAAGGTCAATCTGATTGCTTTTTTCATCGATGGTAAAGAAGAGTTCATCATCAATGATATGCATGTTTTTATTCTGCTCCTGCATGTAGAAGTTCTCCGTCTTCTGCAAGAGGGTCTTAATCCCTTCTTCACTTAGGAATTTTATCAGGGCTTTGTTTTTGGGCATACCGCGGTATACTCTCAAAAGCTTCTTAGCCCCTTCTTCCTTATCTTCTTTCGTACCGGAGGCGATTAAGCTACGTGCTTCTCGCAGTTCGCTGGTAGCTAAAGCCTTTTGGGCATTTACCAATTTTACCACATGGGGTTTCAATTGGTTAAATTCCTGGCGATCGCCCTGGGGAGTAGGTCCAGAAATAATTAATGGTGTACGTGCCTCATCAATCAATACCGAATCCACCTCATCCACAATAGCATAATTGTGGACTCTTTGTACCAAATCTTCGGGGCTACCCGCCATATTGTCGCGCAGGTAATCGAAACCGAACTCATTATTGGTACCATAAGTAATGTCGGCTTGATAGGCTTTACGGCGTTCTTCTGAATTAGGACGATGGCGATCAATGCAGTCAACACTCAGACCGTGAAATTGATAGAGTGGTCCCATCCATTCAGAGTCACGACGGGCCAGGTAATCGTTTACCGTCACCACATGCACACCTCTTTGGGGAAGAGCATTTAAATAAACGGGCAAAGTAGATACCAGGGTTTTACCTTCACCCGTAGCCATCTCAGCAATAGAGCCTTTATGTAAAACTGATCCACCAATAAGCTGCACATCATAGTGCAACATATCCCAATGAATATCGGCCCCGGCGGCTTTCCACTGGCTGCTCCAAATGGCCTTATCGCCTTCTATTCGAACTCCATCCAATTTAGAAGCCAGTTCGCGATCCTTCTCGGTGGCCGTCACAACCAGCTCTCCGTTTTCTTTCCAGCGACGAGCAGTTTCCTTCACGACGGCAAAGGCCTGCGCACGAATTTCATCGAGGGCCTTTTCTATTTCTTCAGTTATCTTTTCGTTGAGAGCATCAATCTGCTCATAGAATTGCTCCTTTTGCTCAATTTCTTCTTCCTGCTCAATTTTATCACGCAATTCAGCAATTTCCTGCTCCTCATTTTGGATGGCTTCCTGGATCTTAGCCTGAAACTCAGCGGTACGCGCACGGAGTTGATCGTCAGATATTCCTTTAAGCTTTTCGAACTCAGCGTTAACCTCGTCCACTAAAGGTTGAAGGGCTTTCATATCTCGGTCACTCTTGGTGCCGAATATCTTGGCGAGAATGTTTCCCAACATTTAAATTCAATTTTGTCTTAAGCGAAGGATCGCAAAGGTATTAAAAGGTGACGCGTATGCCTCATAGAAATTAGGCGCTAAAAGCCTTTTTTCAGTTAGGGCGAAGGAATATTCGTAAATTAACTTCCTTAAAGCCCCTGCATGAAAAGTTATCAATTAAGCCTTCCTCAAAATTCGATGGATGGCCTCAATCAAATTGATTTCAAACCCCAGCTTATTTTGATCTTCGGAGGAAAAACGCTTCTCCAGCAAAGCGACTGGGTTCAAGAAATACGCCGGAAATTTCCACAAGCCATAATGGCAGGCTGTTCTACCGCTGGTGAAATTTCGGGCACCACCGTAAAGGACGAAAGCCTTTCGGTAAATTTCATTGCCTTCGAGCGCAGCGAGGTTCGCTATCAGGAATTCAATATCAATGATAGCCGTAAAAGCTTTGAAGCGGGAAAAACCCTGGCTGAAAGCTTTGAAACCGAAAATTTAAAACACCTCTTTATCCTTTCAGATGGCCTCAATGTAAATGGCAGCCAATTAGTTGACGGACTAAGAAAGGGAATTTCAGACACTATTTCCATCACCGGGGGCCTTGCAGGGGATGGTCCCCTATTCGAGCAAACCCTGTTAATTGACAATGATGGAGTCCTCCAGGATCAACTTCTTATCGCCTTAGGTTTTTATGGTGATTTAAGTGTAAGTTTTGGCTCTATGGGAGGCTGGGATTCCTTTGGCATTGAAAGGCTGGTCACTAAATGCCGGGATAATGTTCTTTATGAACTGGACCACCAGCCTGCTTTGCAGTTGTACAAGAGCTTTTTAGGGGAAGAAGCGGGTAATTTGCCGGCTTCAGGGCTTTTATTTCCCTTAAGCATGCGCTATTCGGAAGACAAGCGCCCCCTGGTGCGAACCATTTTGGGGGTAAGTGAAAAAGACCAAAGCCTCACCTTTGCCGGCGATATCCCGGAGGGCGCATACATTCGGTTAATGAAGGCCAATGTTAACCGCTTAATTGATGGAGCCGAAGAAGCCGCTGATCTAGCAAAACTGCCGTTCACCGAATTTGCCATCTGTATTAGTTGCGTGGGTCGTAAATTAGTGCTTCGTCAAATGGTAGAGGAAGAAATTGAAGCGGTGGCCGAGCTTCTCGGGCCCAACTGCACCCTTACTGGCTTTTACTCCTATGGCGAAATTGCCCCTTTTAAAAAGGGTGCAGAATGTGAGTTGCATAACCAAACCATGACCATAACCAGCTTCTCCGAAATTGAAAAAAACTGATCTCCATCGATTATTACGAAGGCAAATTCGGAAGTACCTCAAAGCTGATGAGGAAATACCTGCTGGATTTTTAAAAGCTGTTAATCAGGCATATCTGGATTTTGATCAAGATATAAAGCAAGCCGAGAACATTTTGGAACTCAGCTCCCAGGAACTTTTTAAGGCCAATCGGGAACTGCGTAAAACCATTGAAACCAAAGCTGCGGAGGCCGATGCTTTAAGTGCGCGTCTTTCGCGAATTGTAAACAATGTTCAAGAAGTAATATTTCAAACCGACATTAATGGTTGCTGGACCTTTTTAAACTCAGCCTGGGAACGAATTACCGGCTATACGGTAGAAGAAAGCTTGGGCACCAGTTTCACCAGCATGGTGTATGAGGATGACAAGGAAACCAGCATGTACCATCTTTCAGAACTGGTAAACGGCACTGAAACTACCAGTCGTTATAACTTACGCTATATCACCAAATCCGGTGAAATCAGATGGACTGAAGCGATTGTAACTCTCGACCTGGATCCTGATGGTAGATTATTGGGCGCTTCCGGAACCCTAACTGATATAAATGCCCGATACGTTGCCGAAGAAAAACTCAGACAAGCGAGCTATAACCTCAATCAGGCACAAGCCCTAACCAAGCTTGGTTCTTTTGAACATCCACTTTCCTCTATAGGAACCTCCTATTGGTCTCCACAGATGTTCCGCTTATTAAGCCTGCCCGGAATAAACTCCCCTCAAATTAGTGATCTCCTAGAAGTGGTAGATGAACCATGGCGCGAAAAATTAAGCCAGGCCTTCCGCTTACTTACTGAGGAAAACCAGGAGTTTAAAATGGAAGTTTCGGTTAACCAGGAAAAGGCCTGGATGCTGCTTCGAGCCGAAAAGCAAAAAGGTCGTTTAAGCTCCGGTGAAATAATTACCGGTACCTTAATGGATATTACGGAAAGAAAGGGCTTCGAAAAAGAATTGATTGTCGCCAAATTAATGGCCGAAAAGGCCTTGGCCGCCAAGTCGGATTTCCTCTCCAATATGAGTCATGAGATTCGCACCCCTATGAATGCCATTGTGGGGCTCACAGAAATCTTACTTCAAGAGAAAAATCTCGACCCCAAAGTTTTACGGAACCTAGAATTGATTGAATACTCGGCTGATAATCTCCTGGTGATCATCAATGATATTCTGGATTACTCGAAAATTGAAGCCAATAAAGTTGAGCTGGAGCAGATTCCTTTCGATTTGCGAAATCTTTTGAATAAACTACTGGAAACCTGGCGACTTAAAGCACGACATAATAAAGTGGAACTGCTCCTGGAAATTGACGATCAAGTTCCTGATCAGCTGCTGGGCGACCCCTATCGTCTCAATCAGATTCTACTCAATCTCATAAGTAATGCCCTGAAATTTACTCGTAAAGGTGCGGTTAAAACAAGCGTCCAGGTAAAAATGAATAAGGGTGAAGAATGGGATATCCTCTTTAAGGTGCAAGACAGTGGTATTGGCATCTCCGCTGAAAAGCTAAGCAGCATCTTCGAAAGCTTTACCCAGGCCTATACTGATACTACGCGGAATTTCGGAGGCACGGGTTTAGGACTGGCCATCTCTAAAAGGTTAGTGGAACTGCAAGGCGGCGAAATTTGGGTAGACAGTAAAGTAGGGGAAGGCAGTTGCTTTTACTTCAATGTCATTCTGCATGAAAGTCATGAAAGCGCTCAAAAGGACCCTGAACTGGAAGCCGATCTTAGCAATGGTTTAAACGGCATCGAAATATTGGTTGCCGAAGACAATAAGGTAAATCAGATGCTAATCATGCAGGTTTGCAAAAACTGGAATGCCCATCTCGAAATGGCTGACAATGGCAAAGTTGCCCTGGATAAAAGCCGCGAAAAAGAATTCGATGTGATTTTAATGGACCTCCAAATGCCGGAAATGAATGGCTTTGAAGCGGTGCAAAGTATTCGAAATGATGAAGGCAATGCCAATTTCAAAACTCCCATTCTGGCGCTCACGGCAGATGCCATGCCAGAGACTAAAAACTATGTGAAACGCAACGGTTTTAATGGTTATATCACCAAACCCTTTAAAAGTGAAGAGCTTTTAAAGGAAATCACCCGTTGCATGGAGCAAAGCACTCCATAAAAAAAGCCCCCAAAAATGGAGGCTTTTTGTTTTAGTATTCATCTTCATTCCATAGGAAATCCTCTTCCGAGGGGTAGTCAGGCCAAATGTCTTCGATGGATTCATAAACCTCTTCCTCCTCTTCTTCCATCGCCTGGAGGTTTTCTACCACTTCCAATGGCGCACCGGTTCTGATCGAATAGTCAATCAGTTCATCTTTAGTAGCAGGCCAGGGAGCGTCGCTCAAATAGCTTGCAAGTTCTAAGGTCCAGTACATACGCGTTCGCTAAAGTGTTAGAGTCAAAATTTTTGCAAAAATAATTTTTTCAAGGACCTACGCAAGTGGAATTTCACAGCGATTGTCCTCAAAGGTTTAAGGCTTCCATTTGGTTTCCACCCCATTATGCTTCAATGTGTAGTAGCGAGCAAGGGTAAAGAGGTAGTCACTAAGCCGGTTTAAGAAAGGTAATATTACCGGATGCATACTTATCTCCTGTAATTCTAAATCGATTACCCTACGCTCTGCCCGGCGACAAATGGTGCGGGCCACATGCGCATAAGAAGCACTTAAATCGCCACCAGGAATGATAAAACTTCGTAATTGCTCAAGCTCCAAATTCATGGTATCCATGTCTTGCTCCAATTTTTGGATGAGCGATTCTTTAATTTCTGGCAGGGGATATTTATTCTTTTCAGTGGCGGATAAATGGGAGCCGATCGAAAATAAAGTACTCTGAATATTCTCGATATCCGGGTTAAAATCCTTGAATTTCGCACTGTCCTTCATCACCGCTATACAAGCGTTAAGCTCATCAACGGTTCCGTACGCTTCAATTCGTGCATGATTTTTTGCAACCCTCTCTCCTGATACTAAGGAGGTTTGCCCTTTATCGCCGGTTTTTGTGTATATCTTCATTCCCAATAGGGTCTATTTTAATAAATTCACGAGGCAATATTAGCATATCAAGGGGGAAGGTAAATTGTTCAAAGAAAATTCAAGGTGTCACAAATATTGATTGTCGGGCAGGAAAATGCCATTCGAAGTCAAATGCTGGAAGGAATTTTAAAGAAGAAACTGGGACATAAATCCCGTATTTTCAGTTGCGGCTTTGAGCCCAGCGGCGTGGATCCGCAAGCCATTCGTGCCATGGCCGAAGAGCAGATTGTGATTGCCGGACATACCTCCGATGCCCTTGAAGAGTTTCACGGTTTTGAATTTGATCATATTTTCTTCTTCCCAATAGAAAAGAAAGAACATCTACTATCCCTTTTCCCCAAAAGTAACTTGATTCACCTAGCCATCCCAGAAATTTCAGGTTATGGCGGAGCGCAGCGCTTAGAACAAATTCGACGGTTAAGTGTCGATTTGCAAGAAAAGGCGCAGGAGCTTATTGCCGGCTACCTTTCCTGAATAATCTTTGTCGTATATTAAAAAACCAAAAAGCACCTGGAAATGGAGGGGATGGCCGAATTAGCCAGTATTCTGATTCTAAGCGTATTTGCGCAATGGATGGCCTGGAAAATTAAGATTCCAGCCATTTTACCATTAATAATAATAGGCCTGGCCCTCGGTCCTGGCTCTACCTTTTTCACCAGCAATGGCGAAAAAATCCTGGATGGTGATCATATCTTCTCCGGAGATCTACTTTTTGCATTTGTCTCAATATCGGTTGGCGTTATTTTATTTGAAGGCGGCCTTACTTTAAAACTGCGGGAGATTCGTCATCAAGCCGGAGTGGTTCGAAACCTCCTGTTTTTTGGCCCCATTATTACCCTGGCCGGCGGTGGTTTTGCTGCACATTATTTGATGGGGATGGATTACACCCTCTCCTTCCTTTTCGGGGCACTGATCATTGTCTCAGGCCCCACGGTGGTAACGCCGATCTTGCGTAATGTTCGCCCCAATATTCGTATCAATAATGTTTTAAAATGGGAAGGTATTTTGATCGACCCTCTGGGGGCCTTGATTGCGGTATTGGTATATGAGTTTATTCAGACCTCCGATTTTACCAGTCCCAGCACTACGGGTGTTTTTAAAGAATTCTTTTTAACCGTCGCCTCGGGAATGTTCGTGGGAGGCTTGGCGGCCTTTTTCCTGCGCTGGTTACTTCAAAAAAATCGGATCCCTTCCTATCTCCGCAATGTAATGGCCCTGGGAATGGTGATTTTCGCCTTCACCTTTGCCGAATTTCTGGCTCATGAGGCCGGATTAATGTCGACCACTTTTATGGGGATTATTCTCGCCAATGTGAAAGTACAAGAGCTCAAGAAAATCCTTTCCTTTAAAGAAGATGTAAGCATCATTCTGATTTCAGTACTCTTTATTCTTCTTTCCAGTCGTATACACGTAGAGCAAATTGAAAAGCTAGGCTTAAATGCCCTAATCCTCTTTGGTATAGTGATTCTCATTTTACGCCCCTTGGCCGTTTGGCTTAGTACTCGAAATTCAGGTTTCAACTGGCGCGAGGTAGTCTTTATGTCTTGGGTAGGACCCAAAGGTATTGTAGCGGCCGCTGTAGCTTCTCTCTTTGCCCTGCAATTAACTTCTGGCGAAAGAGCCGATGTTAATGTGGCGCAAGCCGAATTGATTTTACCGCTTACCTTTTTAATGATAGTAGGTACTGTAATCTTGCAAGGAGCTACCGCAAAACCCTTTGCTCGATTGCTAAAAGTAGAACGGGAAGAACCTCGGGGTTTCCTGATTGCCGGAGCTAACGAAAATTCGCGTTTCCTGGCTCAATTTCTACAAAATCAAGGGGTCGATGTGATTTTGGCCGACACCTCCAAAACCAATCAACAGGAAGCCCGTCGCATGGGTTTTGAAGTATTTGAAGGCAGTATTCTCAGTGACAATGTCTATGAAGAACTCGACCTTAATAATATTGGAATCTTGATGGCCATGACTTCGAGTGCAGAGATTAATGGCCTGGCCTTAAAGTATTTCGATGAGGAATTTGGCCCTAATAAAACCTTTAGGCTCTGCAGCAAAAAGGAACAAGAACTCCCTGAAATTGACCACCCTCCTTGCGTATTATTCGGCGGAAGGGTTGATTATCTAAATCTTGCGCAGTCGGTACGACAAGCCAAGCAAATGACCCTTCGGGAATGTAATAATATGGAGGACTACGAGAAAATTTGCAAAGAGTATCACTCCCAGATCATTCCCATGTTCCGCATCCATAAGGAAAACCTTGAGGTAATTGCTCGAGACCTTCCGGATTTCAGCAAAGGAGACCAGTTGGCTTTCATTCCTCTGCACAATGCGCGATCCTCTTCAAAAGACGCTTAATTTGGTGACGAAAGTGCCAAATTAGAGTTTGAATGTTAATATCTTTAGCCACTCGCTAAGTCTCAATAGTGTCAAGTGGGGGTATTAAAGCATGGGGAATCGCTTGCCTGGGCAAAATAATAATGGGCATTTCCAAGCTTTGCTTCTTCCAACTGAACCGTAGAATAAACTTCTTGTTATCTGCTAAATTGCAGCATTGCGACTTGTTAAAAATTAGCGAAGTTGAATATGATTTGCCCTTAAGGAGCCTCTAAGTTTGTAACATGCTATTAGTAAAAACCCCCAAACTACTCTAAGGCGCTGACATGCTCCGCTTTACACTAATATTATTTCTTAGCATCCTACTAGTTTCCTGTCAATACCAAAGACCGGAAAACGCTCGGGTGCAGATTCAAAAGATCAATGGACAAGCCCGCTTTACCATTGATGGTCAGGTACACGAAATAAAAGGTCTGGCTGGTCATACCCATTTACAAGAGGCTCATAGAATTGGTGCCAATACCATCCGTACCTACGACACCACTGGCTTAGAAGCTATTCTAGACAGTGCCCATCATCACGGATTAAAAGTAGTAGCCGGAATTTGGCTCCCTAAAAGTCATGTGCCCTGGCTCTATCATAGCGAAGAGCACAGCAATAAGCTGGGAAAAGAATTGGTCGCCTTAGGGCGAAAATACCGCGATCATCCTGCCCTTTTGAGTTGGTGTTTGGGCAATGAATTGATCTTTTACGATCTCAGCGATTTTAGTTTTTCTCGCACCTATAATCGACTTTTAGATTCGCTTCGAAGCGGAGATCCCGAACACCCGATCGGAACTGCCTTCGCAAATTACGGTCATAAGGCCATCCTCAATTTTGCCCTTAAGATTCGAAGTATCGATTACCTCATCATAAACACTTTTGGGCGCTTACCAAAGCTAAGCGATGACATGGATGATTTGGACTGGCTATGGTCGAAACCCTTTTTAATTGGAGAGTTTGGGGAAAATGGTCCCTGGGAAACCGAGTGGACCAAATGGGGTGCTCCTTTGGAACCAAGCAGTAGCCAAAAAGCAGAAATAACCCATAGGCGTTTTAAGGAACTCCCCGGCGATCACCCTCAGTTTTTAGGGGCTTTATTTTTCAATTGGGGATGGCGTCATGAGCAAACCCATACCTGGTTTAATGTTTTTTCCAAGAAGGGAGAACGCAGTGCTCTGTACTATGAACTGGCCTTGCAATACGGCAATAGTTCCATTCCGACTATTCCTAAAATTGAAAGCCTAAAAATTGACGGAACAAAAAAGGCCAATGACCTCTGGTTTGAAAGCAATGAATGGCATACCGCCCAAATAGAGCTACCTGAAAACCTTTCCGCTGATAGTTTAAAGATTGAGTGGTCGGTGCGCACTGAGGATTGGTTTTTCTTAAAAGCGGATAGCCCTCCTCCTTTGCCAGACCTTATTGAATATTCTGAGGATCGCAAAAGCATTAAATTCCGCTGCCCTCCCAAAGCGGGGCCTTTCCGGCTCTTTGTAAGTATACACGATCAGAAGGGGCACTTTGCCTCTGCAAATCTTCCTTTCTATGTGGTACGATAAAGCAAGGCCCACTCCCATAATTGCGCCCAATTCGCGCCAGCGCTTTGTAATTCGAGCAATGATCATTGTAGGGATTGCTGCCATGGTGCTCTTCTTTACCGAAATTACTCGAGAGGAATACATTGGCTACCCCTACTTTTACTATCCATTGCTCTTTTCTCTGGGCTATATGGGACTGCGAATTTTATACGAATGGTACCATTACTGGGATATGTCGGCTCCGGAGACCCCCCCGCTAAAACAAGACTTTTCAGTCGACATTTTTACCACTTTCGTACCCGGCGAGCCTTATGATATGCTTATCCAAAGCCTGGAGGCCATTCAAGCCATTAGCTATCCTCATACTACCTACCTCTGTGATGAAGGAAATGACCCCTACCTTAAAGAGCAATGCGAGCGCCTGGGGGTTGTGCATGTTTATCGGGGTCCGGTAAAAACCAATGCCAAGGCGGGTAATATCAATCATGCAATTTACAATCATGCACAAGGGGATATATGCCTAATTCTTGATCCGGATCATGTACCTGCACCGGATTTCCTGGATTGGGTTTTACCGCATTTCCAAAATCCTGAAGTGGGTTTTGTTCAAGTAGTACAGGCTTACGACAATATTTACGAAAATCTCATCGCCAAGGCATCGGCTCAGCAAACCTTTCAGTTTTACGGGCCCATTATGATGAGTATGAACAGCTATGGTACCGCTCAGGCGATCGGCGCTAATTGTACCTTCCGCCGTAAGGCACTAGATAGCATTGGCGGACATGCTCCCGGTCTGGCGGAAGACATGCACACCTCTATGAAGCTGCATGCCGCCGGATGGAAATCAGTTTATGTGCCCCGTATTTTAAGTCGAGGCCTGGTGCCTAATACCTTATCCGCCTATTATAAGCAGCAGCTCAAATGGTCGCGAGGGGTATTTGAACTTCTGGTCACCACCTATCCTCGTATATTCAGCAAACTAAGCTGGCGACAAAGGTTTCACTATGGTCTATTGCCCTGGCATTATTTCATGGGATTCCTTTTCCTGATCAATTTCATGATCCCCATTTTATCGCTGTTTAGCTCCTACATTCCCATGCAGGTGGGTTTAGCCTATTTCCTCACCTTTGCCGCCCCCCTTTTGGTATTTATAATCCTCATTCGGCATTATGTCCAAAAGTGGGTTATGGAAGAGGATGAACGTGGTTTTCATGTTCAGGGAGGACTGATTTCCATTGGCACCTGGTGGATACATGCCCTGGGTTTCGTGTACACTGTATTGCGTCGCAAGGTGCCCTATAATCCCACGCCCAAAGACGGACAGGAAGAAAATACCCTCCGTTTAAATATCCCCAATTTGGCTATGGCCGGATTGAGTATCGCCGCCATTATCTATGGTCTTTGGCGAGACTTCAATCCCTACAATTTAATTATGGCAGGCTTTGCGGCCTTGAACATCTTATTTATTGGCTTCGTCTTTTTTGCCAGTATGCAAAATCGCTGGCGGGCTTATAAGAAGGAGGTTCCCTGGCTAGAGCGACTCTTTGTGCGTATTTGGTACCTCAAAGATTGGTTTTGGAAGGTTCGCCATGGTTCCTATCAATTTGTAAGATCAGTTGCCTTTCCGGTGGTAATTTTATTGGCAGGCTTCCTTTGGTATATAAGTCTGCAGCGCGACATCACCAATATGGAAACCACTAAGGAAAATCCGAAACTGGCCCAACATTTTATAGCGGATCAAAATGCAGAATCACCCTATCGGGTTCAGTATCGCGCCTTTCCATTTTTAAGCCCATCCATTCCCATTGAGGGTTTTTTACTGCGCTGCAATGGCCAGCAGAAGTATCCTTATATCCATTGGCAAATCGAAAACGACAGTATAGACCTCTTGGAGTTTCACCAGCTCCTTCACTCTGGCGCCCTTGATTCACAACTAGCCATTTGGGCAGAAGCCATAAAAGTGTTTAAACACCCCCTTTACCTGGCACCCTTTCCTGAATTTGGAGAACTTAATGATCAGTCCAGCCAAAAGCTGCATCGCGATTTATGGAAATATTTGAATCAATATTTCAATCTGGCCGGCATAAACAACTTAATGCTGGTGTACAACAGCCCCGGCCCGGAGTATATCGAAGCATCCTTTCCGGGCTTTAAGTATCTGAGTTTTATCGAGATCGATGCAGGGGTAATGCTGCAAAGTGAGAACCCCTTAGATAGTCTTCAATCCTATTTAGTTCGAGCCAGTTTTCAGAATGATGTGCCATGGGTTTTACGTTTCAAAGAATCCCTTAGTGAAGCCAATCTTGAACTGCTGGATAGCATTAGTAGTCTATACCCCAATTTCAGCGGCATTCTTTGTACCAATTCAAATGAAACTATTGCCGATGATTTAAATAGACCCTTCCGGTTTTTCCGTCAAAATCAGCTTCCCGAACCCCAAATAATAGAAAGAGAAAATAAAGTTACCCCCCTCAAATCGGCCTTCTACACCCAAAAAGAAATGGCCTGCAATTACTATAAAGGATTAGATTGGAAGCATACCAAACATCCTCTATTCCGTAGAGTTATTGAGGCTGATTTTAAGGAAATGAAGAGCTTGGGTATAAGTCATATCAATCGCTATGGCCCTAGTTTTTACGACGCTAACATATTTAAAGAGGCCGAAAAAGAGGCTTTAAAAATCAGCTATTGCTTTTACATCGGTAATATCAAAAGCTTTAGTCCTGATAATATAGAATTACAAAAACTTGAAGAGGATATTCTGGATTTGGTTCGCGAAAACCGCGATGAAAAAAGCATCGTAGCCTGGCATTTAGGTGGCGCAGCTTTTAGCCAATTATCACAGTTCTACCAACCACCACAGCTTTTATATGAAGAAGATCAACTAATCCGCTGGTTGGATAAAATGAGTACAGAAATTAAGGCCTTGGACTCCAGCCGCCCTCTTTCTGCTGAACTAAATTTCAGCGTTAATCTAATTGAGGAGGCCCGAAGCATATTTACCGGAGCCCGTGGTTTGGATGGTATTGGAGTTAATATTGTAGAGGGTCAAACCAGCCTTGCCGAACTGCAAAAGAGAATGGCTCAATGTCAAAGTCCATTGTTTATTCAATCGGTAGGCCCAGACTTAGGTGTTCCTCTGGCGGAGATGGGATTCAGAGTAAGCTTTAATGCCTGGCAAGACGATATATTCGCCAGCCACGTTGCCCTACAAGGACTTAAAAACCTCGATGGGTACAAGAAACGAGCTTATGCCAAATTGGAGGCTTCTAAATTAAAGGAGACTGAGAATACCCTTAGTACTTTCGAGGAGTTTAAAGTGATCCCATTGGCCCGAGCGGCCTTTAGCGGGCAATATCAATCCTACCTCTGCTTATTAAAAGAAAATGGTAAATGGCGAGCCTTGGATGAGGAAGAGGTTCAGGTTGACTGGTACTTACTTAAACTGGACAATTTTAATGAACCGGCTCTGATAAAGCGATTGCGTGAAAACGGTCCTTATATATCCATCCAATTACCAGAAGCCAGCCATCGCTATCAATTAGTCGCTTATTTAGTGAAAGATGGCTATACCCTGGACACTCGCAGCAGTCTTGGCACTCCACTCTATTTTGGCACTGAGCTACATACGCCCACTCGTGAAGAACTCGAATACCAACGGAAGAAAAGCCTCTGATTGCTTTAGTACCTTTGTCCAAAATCCAAAGAAATGAGCAAAGCACCTAAGCCCGTTGGTTCTTATCCTTTAGCCCGCAAAGCCGGCGGTTTGCTGTTTTTAAGCGGGGTTGGGCCCCGAATTGCCGGCAGTGATCAGCACGACTCCGGTGTACCGGGGTTAAGCCTGGACCATAATGGTAATTTCAAGGAATTTGATTTCGCAGCACAGGTGCACAGTGTCTTCGCCAATGTGAAGGCTATTCTCGAAGAAAATGGCAGCTCCTGGGAAAAGTTGGTAGATATTCAAGTCTTTCTGGTAGACATGAAGAGAGACTTTCACACCTTCAATCGCATTTATGCGGAGTACTTTGCCGAGGTAGACCCCAAGCCCTGCCGCACTACTATCGCCATTACTGCCTTGCCAACGCCAATTGCCATCGAATTAAAATGTGTGGCAGAGCCCAATGACTAATGCGCAGTTAATTGAAGCCTGTGAGAAAGAGGTTCGTGCACTAAGCAATACTGCAGAAAAGGGTCATGATTGGTTTCATATCAATCGGGTGCGCAACAATGCCTTGAAAATCCAGG
This sequence comes from Croceimicrobium sp., assembly GCF_965228705.1. Lineage (GTDB taxonomy): Bacteria > Bacteroidota > Bacteroidia > Flavobacteriales > Schleiferiaceae > Croceimicrobium. The sequence goes on along the minus strand of NZ_OZ245832.1, from coordinate 2,936,955 downwards.
CATTGGAAGGTGGAGATCGAGACAGCTTGGAACTTGCTGCCCTCTTACATGATATCGATGATGCGAAGTTTAATGGTGGCGATGAGAAGGCTGGGGCCGAAAAAGCCTTTGCCCTGCTTCTGAGCTTAGGAGCATCAGAGCCGAAGAGTCGCCAGATTTCTGATTGGATTGCCGCCTGCTCCTATAAAGGAGGAAATCAAAAAGAAAGTGATCAATTGGAAGTGTTGATCTTAAGAGATGCAGATCGACTGGATGCTATTGGCGCCATTGGTATTGCACGCTGCTTTCATTATGGCGGTTTTAAGAATCAAGCAATCTATGATCCAGATATTCCGGTTCGTGACCGGATGAGTACCCAAGAGTACCGCCAGGGCCCTAGTTCCAGCATTAACCACTTTCATGAAAAGCTCTTAAAGTTGAAAGAAGGAATGTATACCGCCACTGCCAAAGCTATGGCCGAAGAGCGGCATCAGTTTATGCTTCGTTATTTGGAGCAATTTTATGAGGAATGGTCCCAAAAAGAAAAGGGACCACCAGGGCCCCCTTTCCAATCTATGGATCGCCTCACTATTCCGGGTTTTGAGGGTTCTCCGGTTTAGTATATTCAGTCACCGTTAATTTGCAATCTGCACAGGAACAGGCAAAATCGCCAATTGCCCCACCGTGCCGAATCAGACAATCAGCGTCGCAAGGCTGTTCACACACCGCACGAATTACCGTTCCTTTTTCTTTACTATACTGGACAATGAGGTTATCTACAGTACCATCCTCCAAATGATAGAGGTATTCATAAGAATAGAAGTCCAGCGTATCCCCCGTAAAAAAGCGGATCTCATCAATATCATAATTGCTTATACCCTTAGTACTTAAATAGGCCGCTACATGGTCGATCGAATCCAGGGGATAGCTTTGAAATAGATTGTGCAAATAAGCATCGCGATTAGCCGGAGGCACCGCAATTCCATTTTCAATGATAAGGAAGCCACAGCCCTCACAACTGCATTCGATATAATGCATGGAGTGGGTATCGCCAGGATACATCGGTCCAAACTCCCGTTTTTCTTTGCATACCCCACCATTATTGCAATCGGTTTCACAACCCATGGAGAGGTATACCAGTGGGGGATGCCACGAACTTCCTCCTGGGTCTTCCTTAAATCGGTGGTCGTTGATGTCCTGAGTTGTGCTTGGTTCAAGGCTGTCTTCGCAGGAAGAAGAAAGGATACAAAGGCTGGCAACAAGCACCAGCAATCCTGCGCCCCTCAGGAGCGCTTTGGTTTTCAATTGTTTCATGAGAATGAATGTTGAGGTTAAAGCTGTGGCCGATAAATAATCAGCTCACCGGAACCTTGGATATAGTAGGCGACTACTTCTTTGATTGTGGGATCTTCTCGATAAATGAGCTTTCCCTTAGTTTTAAAATCTTCTCCCAAGCCATAAATCACGATATAGGCCATGGGGCCCCAGTGGTCTACTACTCTTCGAAAATCTTTGGTATTGATAAAGCCATAAAGAGAATCGGATGTATGACCTTGAAAACTGCAGTTTAAAGTTTCCGGTTCGTATCGAAATCCTCCTTCTGTAATCAAATAGATTCGTGTGCTATCCGTAAACGAAACAGAACAGCTTGGAGCTTTAGGTTCCTTCCCAAAAACACCCTTGGACTGCCCCTGTAAGGCCAGGCTCAAAAAAAAGCAAAAGAGAAATTTTACTGACTTCATCCTATTTAAATATTTTTAAAGCTCTATTTTAATAATTCTTTTATACCAATGGAACCTGTACAAACCTAAATATTATAAGAGGTAAAAACAGGAATAAAAAGTTCAACTATAGGAAATGAAAGTTCAAGCATTGAACCTGTGGTTTCTTTTCTTAACTTGACAAGGCCTTAACCAAGGTCTTTACTATCAGTCATACTATGGAGGACACTAAAATAATTCCTGTTAAGAATAATTATTACTAGATCGAATAATTATTCTTTTTATGACAATAGTGTATTTAAAAAATAAGATAATTCTTTTAATATTCCAATATTTTATTTTCCTTCGCTATTAATTGAAGCCCCCTCAATAAAAATCTAAGTTGCCATGAGCTTGGATCTGAATACTTGAAGCCTGGAGGGAAATGACACTAGACGAATACTCATTGAGCCAAAAAATCCGCAAAGCCCGAGAAATGCGGAATTACACTCAAAGCTATATGGCGCAGGAATTAGAAATCAGTACCCGGGCCTACTCTAAACTCGAATCAGGGGAAACCCGCCTTAGCGTAAAGCGCTTATACCAAATTGCTGAACTTCTTGAGGTATCCGTCTTTGAACTCCTATTATTAGACAAAGCCGATTTGCGAGCACATAGACTTAAAAGCAAGCCTATCAATTCAGAAAGCACTTCTCAAAACGGAATCCTGGAACTAAAGGCCCTGCTTGAAAAGCTCTTGGAGAATGAAGCCTAAGATTTAAGGAGAATCGAGATAGAAATTGGCTCTTGAAAGGCGCTTTTCAAAATTCATCCTTTCATACCTTCGCTGCAAATCCCCCCTATGAAGGATCTGGTACGCGAAAAAGAACTGCAACTAGCCTATGACCGTATTATGGCCCGTGAAAACCTCCAAATTGCAGGAGCTCCGGGCATGGGTAAATCTTACCTGCTAAGAGCCCTGGGACAAAAATTACAAGGCCGTAGAATTCTACTTGAACTCAATTTTACGGGCGTCTTTCAGTTTGAAGAACTGGTCTTTCGCCTCCATGAGGGCATCGAAAAAACCAGTGCCCAGCACGCAGGCTTAGAGTACCAAATCAAACGCTTGCACCAGGAGCACCCTCCCCATCGTATTCGCCAGGCTCAAGATTTGCTGGAATACCTCAAAGCCTTAACCACCATGCTCTTTCAGGCCGGGCAAGATGTAATCATTAGCCTCGAAGATCCCGAATACTGCGAGGTACAAGAAATAAAGCCGGAGGAATTGGTGAAGGAGTTTAAAAAGATGAGCACCGCTGCCAATATTCAATTGATCATCCTTTCGGAATTCCCACATTTAAAGACCTCTGAGCAAATCCATTTACAAAAGCCCGAGGCACAGGACATTTGGACTGAGGCCACCGACAATCAGCGTAAATTATTGGATTACTCCGCTGGAAACCTTTCCTTTTTAAAAGCTCTGATTGAAAACATGAAGCAGCATCAGGGGAATTTTGAGCCTGAGGCCTTTTTCAAAAGCCATCAAAATCAGTTTTTAATGCTGCGCCATCGCTTTACCGACCTCCAATGGCGTTTACTTAGAGCCTTAGCCTCTGAGGAAATAGTTGCACAACCGCATGCCTTCGACTTCTTGGTACGCCACAAACTCGGTGCCGCCAGTTCGGTAGAACGGGCATTGCGGAACCTACTCGATAGCGCTTATATTCTTCGCGATGAACAAGGCTATCGCATTAAAGATCCGTTGCTCCATCGCTGGTTGCAGTATTTGTATTATCGGAAGACTTTTTAATACATAAGCAGTTTTAAAACCGCTAATTCACCGCAATTTTCTTTTGATAAATAACTTCTAAACCCTTTAGCACTCTTAGGTAATAAACTCCTGGACCAAAAAAACTCACTGGAATAATTAATTGATTTTCGGTCCACACTACCTTAGACTGAGACCAAAGGACTTTTCCGGTGGCATCAAATAGCTCAACTTTACCTGAACCCTCCAAGCCTTGCTCATACCAATTCCATTGTAATATCGCATAATCAGTTGTGGGGTTGGGGAATAAGTTAAAATGGCTGGTAGAATTTAGGTCTAATTGCGGCAGACCAATACGATGGCAACCCGGGCTATCACAACCATGTTTATCCGTGCGCAACAACCAGAAATATTGCAGCCTATCTGGATTAAGGCTATGATTTACATCCACATAACTACCCAAATGCATAATGCCAGAATCCGAAGTTTCGAAAAAACGCCAAGCATAATGCCAATCTGTAGATTCATCATGATAATAAGTTCTAAACCAAAGACTATCCCCTGCCGAATTAAATTTATACCCGGCTAACAATTGTTGATTTGCCGTATCCAAGAGTCCTGAAACATATAAATTTCCATCACTAGTTTTAATTAAATCGGTGAAATCAAAGCGTTGTAAAATTGGGCCACTCCTTCGATCCCATAAAACCGTACCGTTCGTATCAAGTTGACCAATAAGTAGCTCATTAGTAAAAGACCAATCAGTTCTTGGCCAATAACGAAGAACCTTCCGGCGTATGAAAGTATAACTTCCGTTTTCATTATCTACAGCCGAAAAATTTTGACTACCAATGTCTTTGTCAAAATGTTTTAACCAAATCAACTTACCATTAAAACGATCAATACGAGCAGCATAAGAATAATGTACAAATTGGTTTAAGGCCGTAGGGTCTCGCCCTGTTGCCATGCCAGAGACTAAAAGAGAACCGTAGGCATCTACCAGCAAGTCCTCTCCAAAATAGCCGCCGTTCATATAGGCCAAGCTATCCTCTATGCGCAATTGCCATAGTGGATTAAAAAGGGTATCGAAACGGCCCACCCAGAGGTCGTACTTATTGCGACTGGTATTCCGATAAAGATATCCCGATATCAAAAATGTGGAATCAGTATCAAACTTTAGGTCACAACCTACAGGCATTGCACCTTGAAACTCCAGAAGCTTTTTGGTCATAACAGTATCTAGGTTCCCGTCCAGTTTTGTAAATCGAGTAAGCGCAGAATCACCTCTAACAAGGTCATACTGCGCAAAATAAATTCTCCCACCATTTTCTTCCATACAAGAAAAACATGGAATTGAGCGGTATATGGAATCACTGGTGTAATCGTAGGTCTTCAAGCTTAAAATACCTCCCAGAGAATCAAAACGACCAAATTGTATCGCGCGAATGTTAGATAGATCTGATCCAGCAATGAGATAGTCTCCCTCCTTGCTTTCCATCCCAGCCGCAACCGATGCACTCCCAAAATTGGCATAAATGCGATTTATGGGTTGTGCAAACAAGCTAGCGGTTAACAAAAGGAATACTAAAGTTAATCTCATAAGCATCGGCTGATAGTAATTCCGTACAAGCTGGTTTATTCTCTCAGAATGATTACCCATTATTCAATTTGCAATTTCTGCTGAAATAAGGTTACTCCAGCTTGTTCCAACTTCAACAAATAAAGGCCGGCAGCTAAATCATGCCATCGAAATAGATGGGAATTATCCTGTAAATCTAAAATGGGATCGCTTTTAACCAAATGCCCAGATACATCATAGAGATGAACTTTACCTGAACCCTCCAAGCCTTGCTCTAACCAATTCCATTGTAATATCGCATAATCAGTTGTGGGGTTGGGATAGAGTATAAACTGTGCTTTCACCACATCCGGACGCATTGTTGAGCTATAGGAGGAAGCTAGTTTTTTCATTCCAAGCCCGGTTAAAACTGGTTCAACATAGCCTACATTCTGACCGTTGAGGATAAGAGCTGCCCTGGCTCTACCCACTGCATAACCCTGCCCATTAAGCTCAATATCCCTTAAGCTTATCAATGCAGATTCACTCATTTCATCGAGGGGTCCAGACAAATTTAATATTAAGCTGTAATACTGCTTCATCCAGTTATAGGCTTGCTCTTCTTCTCTACCCAATGCACATTCTGTAGGAATTAAATCCAACTCCCCCAGGGCAGCCTCATAATTCTCTTCATAGATATAGAGGTCTATTAAGGCATAGCGGAAATAGACCTCATTTCTGTTCTTCAAATGAACTTTTATCAAATCTGAATTATCTATGCCAACCGAATCGATATGTGAGGCATAGTACTCTAACAGGAGCTTGGAACTCCAATCTCGGCTTACCTGTTTAGTGGCAATTTGCATTTCCAAGAGGTCTTTTGCCGTTATCGTTTGGGTCCCGTTCTGAATATCGTCCAAAGTTTGCTGACTAATTGCCGGCTCTTTTTCCAGAAGCATTTTCCATAAATAAGTATTACGGGCTCCATGAGGATTGGCTATTAAGATGTTTCGCAAGGCCAGTTCTGGATAATTTTCCAAAGCAATTAATTTCTCCAGACTTTGATCCGAAACATAAGGCGCCATATACATCAGGTCTACATAAAGGCTTTGATAATCCGCCGGACTTGAGGCAAACAAAATCTGAGCTTCTACACTGGGCGTGCTCCCTTCGTCTAATAGCTGTTGACGTAAATTAATGTCGTTTTGCAAGCTGGTGTTCAAATTGGCCAAGCCTGTTACTGTAGCGGATGGGTTTACAATGGGAGGCAGTGGTAAGGACTGACATTCGCCATTAAAGTCCGCAGGTGCCGGTCGAGATTGTAATTGAAGATTCAAATAATGCGTAGGTACCACACGTGTATCTCCTGTACCATAAGGGTAAAAAACCGTGGGTCCAAAATTATCGAAATGGCGGCTGCCGGCCCCAGTACTAAAACGATTATTAGGCAGCCCAGCGCTGAGACCCTGCGTACCGGCAATAAAGCCCAAAGGATCTACCTGCACATCTTTTACATTAGGGTTTTAGCTCCCAAAATCGTTACAGATAAAGTTCAGTCCAAGCTGTTGATAATTTGAATTTCGATTATTTCCGATTGCTTGAGCCCCATAATAAAATCTATCCATCTTATTAAGCTGGATTTGATCTGAAGCTCCCCCATTGTCCTTAACCACAATGCCCACCGACTCCACATTGGTATTATCCAAATTATGAATGTCATTATCGTGCAAAGCAAAAATAGAACAGTAATCCAGGTACACCCCATAGCCTTTAGCCTGAAAGCCAACACCGGCTGGTGGACTATAATTGTGATCACTTTTTACATTAATAAGATTATGTGCAATCTTGGCATTTTCACAAGCATTTAAATAAATCGCATGAATGTTATTATGAAAAGTGGCTCCGACAATAGTAATTGGAAATGAAACGGATAAATCATCATCGCTCCGAAGTGCATCTGCATACCCTTGAAATTGACAATTTTCACCACTGGTCGCATTATGCACCCGGTATGAAGCCTGAATAGATTTTAGTCCCCCGCCATGGTATTGTCTATCACCAGAGTTCAGGTTTCTAAATAAGCAGCCTTCTATATCCACTCCTGCTACCTTCCACATACTAATGCTCGGTAACATTTCACTATGTTGATAAAGGGAATTCCGAATAAACTCACATCTGATAAAAGACGCTTGGTACTTTTCGTTTTTCGCATTAGGAGAAATATAAGCTAGAAGGGCAACATCCTTGCGATTGTTGATAAATCTAGAATCGCGGGCATCAATTATGCCTCCTGTTGTTCCCCAGATCCACTCATTATTTTCCCCTATACCAATTGTCGTAATTGCATCTTTGGCGTAGGAAATCTGAGCATCATTTTTTAAGGTGATTTTAGGTTGCAAAAGTGCTGTTTGGACACTATTGGAATTCCCGTGCAAGTAAACTCCCTTCCATTCTGTTTCATACTTAGTCTTAGTAAGGTGGCCACCGTCTAAGATTAATTCTGCACCAGGCTCAATGATTATTCCTGCTTCTTTAACAAACTCTATCTTACATTGTACCGTGAGGGTGCTGCCTGATTTAATAACTAAGTCTTGGTACAACTTTATAGGAAAATCCCAAACTTCATTCTGACTTATTTCCAAAGGATCTTCCGAGTAGCCCGAAGCATAGCGCCACCGATCTTTGTCCAGCGAGAGCAACCTGTGTATTCTACCTATCTGAAGAGGGGAAAAATAACCCGCACCACTGGTACTACCCATAATGTTATTCGTAGCGGTATTCGAAGAAGAAAAGGGGTCCAATAACCATCCTCCTTGATGGTAACTATATGGCGGGCCCACAAATACATCCGAAAGGAAATCAATATTTGTAGGATCTAGACTCTCCGTGCAAGGGTCACAACAACTGGTATGACACAAACCCAGAATATGACCTAATTCATGCGTTAATAGCTGAGATACAGCCCAATTGCCATTCCCTACGGCGCCACTTCCTGTTCCTGTGCCATCTCCGTGATAGCCTGTCCAAATTAAATAGTTTTGATCCAGAGACAGGCCAGTACGGGAAAATGTGGCATAAGCGTGCGTGGCAGTAGGGTTTGCAGACATATGAATATTAATGAAAGCTCTGCACTCCGGATTCTGAGCAATGGCAAATTCATTCATTCCAATCCCACTACTACTTTGAAAATAGGAAGTATTTGGATAAAAATAGATGCCTTCCAAATTCAAACGAATTTTTGTGTCGTTAATAAATGGCACTCCACTTATAGGGTCTTATGGCTGATCATTCGCTCCAAAAAATTGATTACTAGCAATATCTATAAAGGAGCTCAGCACCTGAATATCTGCAGGGGTATTTTGCCAATTCCCACCGCCACTATGATCTTGCCAAACATGAATAGCCACCTTTACGGTTTTAGTTGCAGTGGTATTATTGCTAATAAAGCTCTGTTGTAAGCGATACTTACCCTGATAGTCAACGCTTAAGCTTTGGCAATTAAGAGCTTCAGGGCTACCACTAACCAGTCCGGATGAATCAGGAAAAAAGCCCAAACAGGCCACTTGAGACTTTAACTGAATAGCGAAAATAAATACGAGCAGAAATAGGATACGTTTTTTCATTTTAATGTGATTTTTTACATCTATCAAGATGTTTATTTATCACATTAAAAAAACACGTTAAGCAAGTTGCACTATTAGAAATTCAATAATAGAATACCATGCTTAAAACAAATCAAACTTATTATCAGGAACTTAACAGTTGTACCTATTTACTTTGAACCAATAATAATTATCTCATTATTCTTATAATGATTACTAACTACCTTTAAATAAGAACACTAAAGGGATTGTTTACTGGCTTTTAACACATGTTAATGCATTTTAAAAGCCGAAACCTTATTCCCAAAAAAGCGAGGTACATATAAAACCTGATCAGCAGCATTATAGCCAATATCCGCAGTTTGCAGTTCTTCGGCTTTGCTATCCAATAGTTTGGTCGACTGTCCTCCATTTAGATACCAAACCTCACCCTGCCATCTGCTGGCAATAAAACGATTGGAACCCAAAGGCACCAAACCATCGCCACCGCTTAATTCCGAATTAATGGTTTCCAATACTTCACCACCCAATGACAGACGCAAAAGACCTTGCTCTGTTAACGCATAAAGCTCATTTTCGAAGAAGCTCAATCCATTAATACCGGTCAAATCCTCATTCAAAGTATGCACCACACCTTGCTCTAGATACTGCAATTTGCCGGTGTTCATATCCGAAAAATACACTCCGTTTAATCCGGGAGTGATATCATTTAAGAATGTGGATCCGGGTACCGGAAAGATCAATTCGTCTTGGGGATTTGCCAGGGAAACCGAAACAATGCGATCGATATCCGTAAAATACAAGCGTCCATTACTTATACACATTCCCTTGGGTGCATTATAGCCCTGAGCCCAGGCAGAATCTATGATTGTACCATCCAAATTTAGTCGGGCAATATGACCCTTGCCATCTTTATCCGTAGGATTACCCGCAATACAGCTCACATACAAAAGACCCTGACTCTCATCCAATAAGACCGACTCATTAGTTGGGTACCACATTTCGGTTTCCCAAAATGGCTCGAGGCTTAGTCCGGTCTCTGTTTCAACCGGATTCTCTTGCGGCGCTTCCTCTTTTGACGAATTTTGACCTTCCTCCTTTGCCACGCCGGAATTACAGGCTTGCAAAGCCACCAGAGCTATTAAAGCTAAACTCAGTACTTGCTTTCTCATTTCAATTCTATTTGATTTTTAATAATCAGTTTACTCTCTTATTCCCGACCCTTACTGGCCTTCCGCAAAATGAAATTCCAGGAATCCGATTTCAAGGCTTTCACAATTTTAGGATCGAGGGCCTCGCGCAAAGGACTGCCTTTAGGGTAGGCAAAACTGTAATAATCAGTCTTTAAATTACGGCTATCTAAAACCAAGTCTTGATTATCACTTTTCTCCAAATAGAAGCGTAAAACCGGGCGATCAAAAACAAATATGTCTATCTCCTCATTACGTAAGGCTTCAAAACCTTCCTCAACACTGAGATAGTAATTATCCGGCAAACCATAATTTCCTAAATACTCTGCGGTTCCGGTAGCATCGATGGTTCCGGTTTTAAAACGCCGTAAATCTTCTATGCTTTCGATTTTACTCTCCATGCTTTTGACAGTCAAGGCAGATGCCACCCCAGCGGTTAAACCGGAAATCAAAAGGATGGCTGTAAACATCCAGATAAAAGCGATCGTTCTACCCCCTCCTGTTTCGGGCGACTTATCTCCATAGCCCACGGTAGTCATAGTTACGGCACTCCACCAAAAACCGTCGAATATCCCACGCCAATTCTTACGGAATTGCTCCCCTTCTTTATGCCGTCTTTCAAAAATCCACACCAAGATCCCAAAAAGCAATATCACTCCAAGTAATATAGCTACAGCCGAAAAAAACTGCTGACTAAAGAAATTCTCTAAGAACAGCATCCAACTACTCTCTGAACGACGCACCATGGCTGTACCAGAGATAAAATAGGGTTGCGAAAAATCGAGACTATCCATGCGCTGTTCGGTCACGGTAATGGGATTGATAGACAAATCCACCTCTCCCAGAGCGATGGCCTCCAGCATACCTTCCACATCATCATACCAGCGGTATTGCACGCGCGCAGGCACCTGATCATCAATAAGCTCCCAAAAACGATAACTTAATCCTGCCGGTCTGCCCGAACCTTCTTGCACCACAAATGGCGGTGTGGGCTTAAGGCCGATAGTTAAGGTGGAGTCCTGAGCCCAAATTGATGTACTTAAAAAGAAGAGGAGAAAAACTTTTAATGCACGCATTTTTCGGATTTATGCCCGAAAGTAAGAAAGGGCTAGCGCTCTCACAATTGCAAGAGGTTCTAAGTATTTGCTTCAACACAGAGAATAGCCATCGTAAACTCTGGCTTCGAGAACGCAGGGGCACACAGAGAATTAGTACTGCGGTCTAATTTCTAATAGCAAAGCGGTCTAACTTCTAACAGTGAAACGATCTAGACTCTAAATTCTACCTCCAAAGCAGTCATATTTCCTTACCTTCGCAGTCTTTTAAAAATCGACAAGTAAATGTCTCGCAAATACCAAGAGTACAAGCACTTAAACCTGGCTCAAATCAATCAAGAAATCCTTCAGTTTTGGAAGGAGGATGAGAGCTTTAAGAAAAGCATCAGCAGCCGAGATGGCGCTGAAAGTTTTGTGTTCTACGAAGGGCCGCCCTCCGCTAACGGTAAGCCGGGTATTCACCACGTTATGGGGCGTGCGATTAAGGACATTTTCTGTCGTTTTAAAACCCTTCAAGGTTATCAGGTAAATCGCAAAGCAGGTTGGGATACCCATGGCTTACCAGTTGAACTGGGAGTAGAAAAAGAACTGGGCATCACCAAAGAGGATATCGGCAAAAGTATCAGCGTTGAGGAATACAATGAAGCCTGTAAAAAGGCGGTAATGCGCTATACCGACATTTGGAATGAGCTCACTGAAAAGATGGGTTATTGGGTCGATATGGACGATCCCTATGTTACCTACCGCCCTAAATACATGGAATCGGTATGGTGGTTACTCAAACAGCTCTGGGATAAAGAACTCATTTACAAGGGTTATACCATTCAACCTTATAGCCCTAAGGCGGGAACCGGACTGAGCTCTCATGAGCTTAATATGCCAGGCAGCTACCGCGATGTAAAAGATACTTCTGCTATAGCGCAGTTTATCGCCACTCGCGATGAGGCCTTCCAAAAGGTGTTTGGCGATGCCGTGCATGCAGATGATCTGGTGTACTACATTGCCTGGACCACCACCCCTTGGACCCTTCCTTCCAATACGGCTCTTACCGTAGGACCGAAGATTGAATATCAGATGATAGACAGCTATAACCCTTATACCGGAAAACGGCAAAAGGTGGTTTTAGCGAAAAACCTGGTATCTAAATACTTTAAGCCCGAAGGCGCCGAGCTCGAAATGGATTCTTACGAAACAGGAGCCAAAGTAGCCCCCTGGCGCGTAGTTTGGGAAGGTATCGGTCGAGATCTGGAAAACCTGCGTTACGAGCAATTACTGGATTGGGCCCTGCCTTATGAAGGCGCTGAAAATGCCTTCCGTATCATTTTAGGGGATTTTGTTACCACCGAAGATGGTACCGGAATAGTACATACAGCCCCCACTTTTGGTGCCGATGATGCCAAGGTGGCTAAAGAAGCCAATCCTCCTGTACCACCCATGTTGGTACTCGATCAAAATCAAAATCCTGTTCCTCTGGTTGACCTTCAAGGTCGCTTCCGTGAAGGTGTAGGTCCTTATGCCGGCTTCTACGTTAAAAACGAGTACTATGCCGATGGCGAAGCACCTGAAAAATCGGTGGATGTGGAAATCTCCATCCTGCTGAAGGAGCGTAATCAAGCCTTTAAGGTAGAAAAGTACAGCCACAGCTACCCCCATTGCTGGCGTACCGACAAACCTATTTTATACTATCCATTAGATTCCTGGTTTATCCGCGTAAGCGAGGAACGCGAAAAGATGGTGGCCCTAAATAAAACCATCAATTGGAAGCCTAAAAGCACCGGGGAAGGACGTTTTGGAAACTGGCTCGAAAATGCCAATGACTGGAACTTAAGCCGCTCCCGTTATTGGGGTATCCCATTACCTATTTGGTCTACCGAAGATGGGAATGAACGCCGCATCTTTGGCAGTGTAGCCGAACTTAAAGAGGCCTGTGATCAGGCGGTGGCTCAAGGCCTGATGGAAGAACATCCCTTTGCCAATTTCAATCCGGAGGACATGAGCGATGCTAACTACGATCAAGTAGACCTGCACCGCCACATTGTAGATAAGATCATATTGGCATCCCCAAGTGGTAAACCCATGCGTCGCGAAGCAGACCTGATTGACGTTTGGTTCGACTCAGGATCTATGCCTTATGCACAGTGGCATTACCCCTTCGAGAACAAAGACAAATTTGATAGCCTTTATCCCGCCGACTTCATTGCAGAGGGTGTAGATCAAACTCGTGGTTGGTTCTATACCTTACACGCTATTGCCAGTTTGGTATTCGACAAAGTGGCCTATAAGAATGTAGTTTCCAACGGCTTGGTGCTGGATAAGGATGGTGCGAAGATGTCTAAGCGATTAGGCAATGCCATTGATCCTTTCGAAACCATTGAGAAATACGGCAGTGATCCCGTGCGCTGGTATATGATTAGCAATGCCTCGCCCTGGGATAATTTGAAATTCGATTTAGATGGGGTTGCGGAAGTACAACGTCGCTTCTTCGGAACCTTATACAACACCTATAATTTCTTTGCTCTTTACGCCAATATCGATGGTTTCGCCTTCGACGAAAGTCAGGAGACTGCCTGGGAAAAACGTCCCGAACTAGACCGTTGGATATTATCGCGTTTGCAAGAACTCATCGCCAATGTAGAGCAGGCTTATGCCGATTATGAGCCCACCAAAGCAGCAAGGGCTATTGAGTACTTTGTAGATGAAGAACTAAGCAACTGGTATGTGCGCTTAAACCGCCGTCGTTTCTGGAAGGGAGATTTGAGCGAAGACAAGCAAATGGCCTATGAAACCTTGTACCGCTGCTTGCGCGATTTGGCGCAGTTAATCTCACCTATCGCTCCCTTCTTTGCCGATCGTTTGTATCAGGATTTAGACCCCGCTAAAGGTGAATCTGTGCATTTAAGCTATTGGCCAAAACATAGAAAGGAAGCCATTGATTCGCATTTGAACGAAAGAATGGCCACGGCGCGCAATTTGAGCTCCATGGTCCTGTCTCTGCGTAAAAAAGAGCGTATTAAAGTACGTCAGCCGCTACAGAAAATTATGGTACCCGCCTTAAGCGATGATAAAGCTGAGCTTTTAGCCAGTATTAAGGATATACTTTTAGCGGAAGTAAACGTTAAAGAGCTTGAAGTACTGCGTGAAGTGGAAGGTGTTTTGGTAAAAAGCATCAAGCCTGACTTTAAAAAACTTGGACCACGCTTTGGCAAGCAAATGAAGCAAGTGGCAGCGGCCATTCGCGACTTTGACCAGGCCCAGATCAGTGAATTGGAAAGCAATGGCGCCATTGACTTGGAACTTGAAGGCGAAAAGCTTAAGATAGAACTGAATGATGTAGAAATTCATACAGAAGATATTCCTGGTTGGTTAGTGATGAGTGAAAACAAACTCACTGTGGCTTTGGATATCCATATAGATGAAGCTTTACGCCTGGAGGGAATTGCCCGCGAACTGGTAAACCGCATTCAAAACCTTAGAAAGGATAGTGGCTTGGAGGTTACCGATCGCATTCAGGTGCAATTGCAACGTCAGGAGATGCTAGAGCGCGCTTTATCCGAAAATGAAAGTTATGTTAAAGCTGAGGTCCTGGCCGATTCTATTGAGTGGTTTTCCGACAGTTTTGAGGGGGAAGTACTTGATTTTGACGATATCCAAAGCAAACTAAGCTTAAAGCGAAGCCATTAAGGGATTTTTCTATATTTGGCAAATTCTAAAAATCGGGGCAGGTCCCGAAACGCAACTATTTTAATTTCAACGCATTATGAGCGAAGAAAAAATGAGATATAGTGACGAAGAACTAGATGAGTTCCGTCAAATTATTCAGGCTAAAATCGAAAAGGCCGAAGCCGACTTGGCAGTATTGAAAGAAAACTTCGCCAACGACCGTAATAATGGTACTGATGATACCTCCCCCACCTTTAAAGCTTTTGAAGAGGGAAGCGATACCATGAGTAAAGAAGCTAATAGCCAATTAGCGGCCCGTCAGGAGAAGTTTATTCGTGATCTGCACAACGCCATTAATCGTATCGAGAATAAGACCTATGGCATTTGCCGAGTTACCGGTAAGCTTATTAGCAAAGACCGCCTGCGTTTAGTTCCTCATGCGACCTTAAGCATCGAGGCTAAAAACCGCCAGTAAAATGCGAAAAGCACTTTGGATCATTCTGGGTGTACTGATCCTTGATCAAACCCTTAAAATATGGGTGAAAACCTCTTTTACCCTGGGTGAGGATCTGGTTATCACAGACTGGTTCATCCTACATTTTACCGAAAACCCGGGCATGGCCTTTGGCGTTGAGTTTGGAGGAACCTGGGGAAAATTACTCCTCAGTGTATTCCGAATTGCGACAGTCGTGCTCATTTTCTTGTGGCTCAAAAAACTGAGTAAACGCAAAATTCCCTTTGGTGGGATAGTAGCTGTAGCACTCATATTAGCCGGGGCCCTGGGGAATATTATCGATTCTGCCCTCTATGGAATCATTTTCGAGGCCTCTACCTATGATCATGTGGCTCAAGCTTTCCCGGCGGATGGCGGTTATGCTCCTTTTCTTTTTGGAAAGGTGGTAGATATGTTTTACTTCCCCATCTTTAAAGGCTATTTGCCCGAGTGGCTGGGAGGGGATTACTTCGTTTTCTTTAGACCGGTATTTAATTTAGCCGATGCGGCTATCTCAACTGGGGTAGGACTCTTAATTTTGCACCAGAAATCTGTTTTTAAGGAAGAGGAATCCTCCACTAAAGAAGAAATTCCACCTGAAAACCAAAACAAGCAACCGTGAAAGACTTAATCGCGAATTTTAGCGCTCATTTGCAAGATGCTCTTGCCACCTTGCAAAATTTCGAGTTTAAGGCTCCGGATCGTGCCATCCAAAATGTAATGATTACCGGCTTGGGTGGTTCGGGTATTGGTGGCAGCACCATTCTAGACCTTACAATAAGCGAAGCTAAAGTACCGGTTACGGTAAACAAGAATTACGATATCCCTGCTTTTGTGGGTCGTCATACTCTGGTTATTGCTTGTTCTTATTCGGGTAATACTGAAGAAACTCTGCAAGCGGTGGCTAAAGCCGAAGCGCAAGGTGCCATGATTGCCTGCATCAGTTCCGGTGGTCAGCTCAAAGCCAAAGCCGAAGAAAAAGGCTACAATTGCTTAAGCATGATTGGTGGAAATGCACCTCGCTCCATGTTTGCTTATCCTTTTGTATTCCTTCTCTATTATTTACGCGCCTTTGGGGTAATTGAGAATGATCCGCAAGCTGCTATCCATTCTGCCATAGACTTATTGAATGCAGAGGAAGTTTCCATTCGTCATGACTCCGAAGCTTTAGCCCAAAAACTACAAAACACCACGGTTCAAATTTTAGCCAATGCTGGCTTTATTGGGGTTGCGGCCCGAATTCGTCAGCAATTGAACGAAAATGCCAAAATGTTGGCTTGGGAGGCCGAAGTGCCCGAAATGAATCACAATGAGTTGGTAGGCTGGGAAGGCGGTACTGATCAGTACTCTTGCCTCTTCTTACGCAATGAAAGCGACAATCCTCGCAATTTGAAGCGTATGGATATCATTCGTGAAATTATTGGCGAAAAAACCCCCCATGTTTTCGAATTGCAGAGCAAGGGCAAAAACAATATTGAGCGTGCCCTGTATTTAATTCATTATGGCGATTGGTTGTCCTATTACCTCTCTGAATTAAATCAGGTTGATATTATGGACATCAAATCCATTGATCTCCTTAAATCCGAATTATCAAAAATCCCGCTGTAAATCAGGTTTTGTTCCGCGATCTGGGTTTAATTGATTATCAAGAAGCCTGGGACTATCAGGAACAACTATTTCAGGAAACGGTAGACCGCAAATTCCAAAACCGCAAATTGCCGGAGGCGGAACAAGAACCCACGCAGAACTATCTCCTATTCTGTGAGCATCCGCATGTTTACACCCTGGGGAAAAGCGGAAAACGCGAACACCTATTAGTCTCTGAGCAAGAGCTCAAAGACTTAAAAGCTACCTTTTATCCTATCAATCGAGGGGGTGATATCACCTATCATGGACCCGGTCAATTAGTAGGTTATCCTATTCTGGACTTGGATCATTTTTTTCCGGATATCCATAAATACCTGCGTTACCTTGAAGAAGTCTTTATTAAGGTTTTGGCCGACTATGGTTTAAAGGGAGAGCGTTCGGATGGAGAAACCGGAGTTTGGTTTGATGTAGGTACTCCCAAAGCCCGAAAAATTCTAGCCCTCGGAGTTAGAGCCAGTCGCTGGGTAACTATGCATGGCTGGGCTTTTAATGTCAATACCGACTTGTCTTATTTCGGGCATATTGTACCCTGCGGTATTTACGATAAGGACGTTACCTCTATGGAACGCGAATTAGGTCATCCGGTAGATATGGCGGAAATTGAAGCTAAGGCCAAGCAATACTTCTGCGAAATTTTTGAGGTAGAGCTGGTATAAAAGGCTCTATTTCTGACTCAGGTATTTATCCAAATAAGGCAAAAGGGCCAGATCTGCAATCATCATTTCGAGCTCCAATAAGTCTTCAATTTCAAACCAACCCCATTGGTCGTGATCCTGAAGATCCATTCCTTTTAATGCGCTTTCACAAATAAAAGCTTCAAGTTGAAAGACCCCGGTTTTATTCTCCCAGTTTACAGAGTGTAATGAAGGCCCAATCTCAAGCTCCAAACCCAATTCTTCCTGTAGTTCTCTTTTCAAGGCGGCCGCTGCATTTTCTCCTTCTTCTATCTTCCCTCCCGGGAATTCCCAATAGCCCTCAAAGCTTTTTCCGGGTGCTCGGCGCGCTGCAAATATCTTAGACTCAGGATTCAAAATAATGGCACAAACCACTTCAGTCATTTAGCTCAGCATTTAAGTATTTTTGTTCCATGCCTGAGGAAAAAATCTCCAATATCTTAAAGACTTTGCCCAATAAACCGGGCATCTATCAGCATTTAGATAAAAACGGAAAAATCCTCTATATCGGCAAAGCTAAGGATCTTCGTAAAAGGGTTTCTTCCTACTTCACAAAAGGTCATGATAGTGCCCGCATTCGCGTGATGGTGAGCAAGATTGCCGATATCCAAACTATCATTACCGAGACCGAATTCGATGCTCTGATTTTAGAAAATAACCTAATCAAGGAGTATCAACCGCGTTATAATATCAACCTGAAGGATGACAAAACCTACCCTTGGATTTGCATCAAAAAGGAGCCCTTTCCCCGCATTTTCCCCACCCGTAATCCGGTAAAAGATGGCAGTGAATACTTTGGCCCTTATGCCTCGGTAAAAGTGATGAAAACGGTTTTGGGCTTGATTCGCCAGCTCTATCCTTTACGCACCTGTAAGCTCAATTTATCACCCGAAGCCATTGAATCTGGCAAGTATCGGGTCTGCCTGGAATACCATATTGGCAATTGCAAAGGCCCATGCGAAGGCTTACAATCCGAGGAAGACTACCTCAAAGATGTGCAATCTGCCCGTGAGCTAATCAAAGGCCATCTTACTAAGGTGAAGCAGATGCTTCAGGAGCAAATGCAAATTGCCGCCACGAATCTTCAATTTGAAGAAGCACAGCGCTTAAAAGAGAAATTTGAGATCGTAGATCGCTATCAAGCTAAAAGCACCGTGGTAAATCCCGGTATTACTAATGTGGATGTATTTACGGTTTTCAGCGATGCCGAATTTGCCTATGTGAATTTGCTGAAAATTGTGGATGGTGCTGTGCTTCAGTCGCACACATTGGAGCTCAAGAAAAAACTGGAAGAAAGCAATTCCCGAATTTTGGAAATGGCGATTCCCGAATTGCGCCAACGTTTTAACTCTACCGCTCGCGAGATCTTTGTTTCGCATGAGGTGGATCTGGAAATTCCAGATGTAAAAATTCACATCCCTCAGAGAGGGGATAAACGCAGTTTAATAGAGCTCTCGCTGAAGAACGGTCGTTATTTCCGCCTCGAAAAACTCAAGAACATTCAAATTGTTGATCCCGATCGCCATGTAAAACGCCTTATGAAGCAAATGCAACAAGATTTGCGCATGAAGGTAGAACCAAGGCATATCGAATGTTTCGACAACTCCAATATTCAGGGTACCAATCCCGTTTCGGCCTGTGTAGTTTTTAAAGATGGTAAGCCCAGTAAAAAGGATTACCGCCATTTTAATATTAAAACGGTGGAAGGTCCAGATGATTTTGCCAGTATGTACGAAGCGGTGTTTAGAAGGTACCGACGTTTGTTGGATGAAGACGAGCCCCTGCCTCAATTAATAGTAATTGATGGTGGTAAAGGGCAGTTAGGAGCCGCTTTAAATGCTTTGGAAGACCTTGAGCTCCGAGGAAAAATTGCCATCTTGGGTATTGCTAAACGACTGGAGGAGTTATACTTTCCCGGTGATAAATACCCCTTATACCTGGATAAGCGCTCAGAAACTTTAAAGGTAATCCAACGTTTGCGCGACGAGGCGCATCGTTTTGGTATCACCCATCATCGCAACCGGCGATCCAAGGGCACCTTTAAAAGTGAACTGAGCGAGATTAAGGGCATTGGCGATGAAAGTGTAAAACTGCTTCTAAGGAAGTTTAAAAGCGTAAAGAATATCCGCGAAGCCAGCCGTGAGAACCTCGAAGAAGTTATCGGCAGCAAACGCGCGGGAATTATATATAATCACTACCACTCCGATACCAAGGGAAAATGAAAAAAACCCTGCTTCTGATTATGGCTTGCCTAAGCCTGAATGCTCAAAACAAAGACTTAAAAATAGGTTTGGTTCTGAGCGGAGGGGGCGCCAAATGCATGGCACAAATCGGTGCCCTCAAGGTTATTGAAGAAGCAGGGATTCAAATTGATTATATAGGCGGCACCTCCATGGGGGCCATCGTGGGGGCGATGTACAGTTTGGGCTACAGTGCCTCAGAAATTGAAAGTTATTTAGGAGGAGTCAATTGGGATGCTCTGCTCACCAATGAAGTTCCCCGCAATCGCCTAAGCTTTTTCGACCGAAAGGCTGATTCTCGCTATATGCTTAGCTTTCCTATTGATAGCGGTGGGGTGCATATTCCGCGTGGGGTAAATTTTGCCCAGTATATCATGAAGGAACTCAGCACCATTACCCAGCAGAGCTATCCTTATATCGACTTCGAAGAACTACCCATACCTTTCTACTGCGTAGCAACCAATTTGGAAACCGGAAAACCCCGAGTTTTTACCCAGGGCCGATTAATTGACGCTCTTAGAGCCAGCTCGGCATTCCCATCTCTCTTTACCCCTTATCTCTTTGAAGACAGTCTCTATATCGATGGTGGTGTAGTAATGAATTACCCGGTCCAGATTATGGCCGAAAAAGAGCTCGACTACATCATTGGAATCGACATGCAGGATTACCTCAATGATCGCGATGAATTAAACTCAGTGGTTCGGGTTTTAGAACAAACCTCCGCCTTTTTAAACTCCCGCAATAAAAATGCTTCGGAAGCACTATCTGATATTTGGATCACACCCAAAATGCCGGAAGCAGGAGTTACTACCTTCGACCTCTTCGATGAAATTGTAGCGAAGGGAGAAGCAGAGGCACGCAAGCACTGGGACGAACTGCGGGCCCTTGCTGAAAAGGATCAGGGTCCCAAACGCGAGATTCTCAAAGCTACTCCAGAAAAGGAGTTCTATGTAAAGAAGATACAGGTAAATGGTCTTGTAAGTCTTACCCAAAACTTTGTTGAAGGGAAACTGCGCGTTCGTGAAGGCAAGGTCTGCAATATCGAACGCCTTGAAAAAGGGCTGGATCAACTCTATGGTACCAAGTATTTCACCAATATCGATTATACCCTGGTGCCGGCTGATACAGGCTATATTTTAAACATAAACCTGCGAGAACAGCACTATTTCCAAAGTTTAAAACTGGGCATTAATTACAGCGACGATTATAATGCAGCCCTCTTGGTGAACTATACCAATCGCAAATTGCTCTTCAAAAACTCGCGGCTCAGTATTGATCTGGCTTTGGGTGATATGCCCCGGGGCGAAATCAGCTATTTTGTAGATCGAGGATTTATCCCCACCCTGGGTATTAAGCTGCGTAGCTATCGCTTCCGCTATCAAAATTATCTAAACCAGCAGGCACTAAATGAAAGGATTTACCAGGATTATACTCTGGATCTCTTTCTGCAATCCACCTGGCGAGATGCCTATGCCATTGGCGGAGGAATGCAGATTGAGGATATAAGCATTGTTCAGAATTTTGATCAAGCCAGCTTTCCCAATTTCCAAAAAGGTTTCATTAACTATTACGGCTTTATCGACTTCGATTCCTTCGATGAGGCCAATTTCCCCCGCAAGGGATTTCAACTCAATGCGCGTTATCGCATCATCTCCGAAAGACAAGGCTTTGAAGTGTTCCGAGAACCTAGTTCGGTTTTAGACTTTTCCCTGAAACATGCCTTATCTATTGCCCCCAAATGGACCTTTATCAGCCGTGCCTTTGGGGCTACAACTATCGGTTCTAATCTGGACGACCCCTATCGTATCTATTTTGGTAGCATGGGCATGTCCTATATTAATTACATAGAACCCTTCGTGGGCTATCGGTTTATGGAAATAAGTGGTCGCAATGCCCTTATGCTCCGTGCCGATTTAAATTATGAGCCCTTTAAAAATCATTTCATCCAGCTTAAAGCCAATTTCGGCAGAATGGAAAGCACCTTTGAAGAGCTTTTCGACTACGATGACTTTATTCTGGATGGTTATAGCATCGGCTACAGCTATAATTCTTTGGTTGGGCCTCTGGAGTTAAATATAGCCGGTAGCACCAATCATCCAGACCTTTACGCCTACGTACGTTTAGGCTTTTGGTTCTAAATTTTTCATTGAACACGCGGTCAATTGAAACTTCTTCAATACATTTGACCAATCGTTCAATGAAAAATGAGTCCACGTAATCCTGCTCAAAACGAAGCCCAAAGGGCACAAACCCGTCAACAAATCTTAATGGCGGGCTTAAAGGCTTTCGCCGAAAAAGGTTATGCCGCCGCCAGCATGGCTTATATTGCTAAGGAGGCAGGCGTGTCCAAAGGCTTAAGCTATCACTACTTTAGTAGTAAGGAAGATCTTTTGCACGGTATTTTCGAAATGCTGGTAGCAGTTGGCGAAGGCATGGAAGATCAAATTACCGGCAAGAGTCCTAAAGAACAATTGCGCCTCACGGTAGAAATGGGCTTTCAATTTATGGATGAGCAAACGGACATTGTTCGCTTTATGACCGCTATTGCTATTCAACCGGAGGTTACAGCCAGACTCAAGGAGCTTATAACCAAGCATAAAAACCTCAGCATTGATATGTACCGCGATATTTTCGCGGCCCTCGGCTACGATAGTCCCCTAGCTGAATCTTATGCCTTTGGTGCCCTTATGGATGGTACTGTATTAGGCTACCTGGCTTTAGGTCCTGATTATCCGCTGGAAGATATGAAGCAAAAAATCCTAACTAAATATCATTTATGAAAACGAAAATTCTCAGTCTGTGCTTAGTCCTCTCGGCTGGCCTCTTTGCTCAAAACCCAACAGAGATTGTGGAGAAAACCGAAAACAAACTACGGGGTGAGCAATCGTATGCCGAACTTTCCATGACCATTGTACGGCCTAGCTGGAGCCGCACTATAACTATGAAAAGTTGGAGCCGAGGAACCGATTACTCCTTAATCTTAATTACCTCTCCTGCTCGTGATAAAGGAACCGTATTTCTTAAAAACCGTAAAGAAATTTACAATTGGATCCCGAGTATTGAACGTCAAATTAAGTTACCCCCCAGTATGATGAATCAAAGCTGGATGGGTTCTGATTTTACCAATGATGATCTGGTAACTGAATCCTCTCTGGTAAAAGATTACGAGCATAAATTATTGGGAGAAGACTCCATCAACGGTCGTAAGGTGTGGAAAATAGAATTGAAGCCCAAAGCCGATGCCGCCGTAGTTTGGGGCAAGGTGATATTGCATATCGATCAAAAAGAATACATCCATCTAAAAACGGAATTCTACGATGAAGAAGGGGATTTGGTGAATGTAATGACCGCTAAAAAAATCGGTAATCTGGGAGGCAAGATATTACCGGTAATTGTTGAAATGGAACCCATGGCAGAGCCTGGACATAAAACCATTTTGCATTACCACCAATTAGACTTTTCGGTAAATATTCCCCGTGAACACTTTACCACGCAATACATGAAACGCGTCCGTTAAAATGCTATTCAAGATTGCCTGGCGAAATATTTGGCGAAATAAGCGCCGTAGCCTGATCACTCTGGCTTCGGTAGCCTTTGCCCTCTTTTTCGCTATCGTAATGCGGAGCATGCAGCTGGGTACTTATGACAAAGCTTACTCCTCCGTAATAAATGCCACTACCGGCTTTATGCAGTGGCAGGCCAATGGTTATTGGGACAAGCAAACATTGGAACGCAGCTTTATTCCCGACAGCTTAGCGCGCGAAAAAATGCTTAGCGACCCTGGTCTGGAAGCTCTATTGCCACGTCTCGAAAGCTTTGCTCTACTCGCTTCTGATCAAAGTGAAACCAAACCTGGATTTCTGAAAGGTGTCGATGCGGAAATGGAAAGTCGATATTTCGATTTAAGTGAAAAGCTCCTGCGCGGTGCCCTTCCCAAGAAAGGCGAACAAGGAGTCTGCTTAGCCAGCAAATTAGCGGAAAGCTTAAAGCTTGATGTGGGTGACACCCTAATTATTGTGGGTCAAGGATATCATGGCATTAGCGCCAATGGCAAATACCCGGTGCTGGGGGTGGCCGACCTAAAAAACCCAGTTGCCAATAAGAGCACCGTTTACCTGGATTTGGCCGAATTGCAATACCTCACCGGAGCCTACAATCGAGTGAGTGCCGAAGTGTTAGTTCCCAAAGATCCGGACGATCTGGAAGCCTTGCAAAGTAGACTACTTACAGACATTGACACCTCCAGCACCACCCTGCTTACCTGGCGCCAAATGCTCCCTGAGCTCATCGAAGCTATGGAAGCCGATAGTGCCGGTGGATTAGCCATTCTCTTTATCCTTTATCTGGTAATTGGTTTTGGAGTTTTTGGCACTATCCTTATGCTTACAGCGGAGCGAAAACCTGAGTTTGGCATATTACTCTCCATAGGCATGAATCGCAGCCGCCTGGCCCTAAGTACCTTCATGGAAACTACTTTCCTTAACCTCTTAGGAATTATTACCGGCAGCCTTTTAGCCCTGCCCATTGCCCTTTACTACCACTACAATCCCATCGAATTAAGTGGCGATATGGATGCCATGATGGAGGATTATGGTATGGAACCTCTCTTACCTTTTAGCATCGATCCCGACATTTGGTTTACCCATGGCGGAATTGTGCTTTGCATAAGTGTGCTGGTAAGTCTTTATGCAATTGTGAGCATTTACCGTTTGAACCCCGTAAAAGCCATGCGCCGATGAAAACGCTATTTAAAATCGCCTGGCGCAATATTTGGCGCAATCGTCTGCGCAGCCTGGTGGTTATCATCTCCATTATCCTTGGAATATGGGCCGGAGTATTTGTAAGTGCCTTTAGTTTCGGTTTGAACGACCAGCGCAAGGTGAGCATGATCCGCAACCAAATCTCCCACTTACAATTTCATGATCCGCGCTGGGAGGAAGAACCAAAGGTGAATTACCTCATCTCTGATGCCAGCAATCTTGAAAGCTGGCTGGAAAAACAAGAACCCGAAGCCTATGCCTTTCGCCTGAAAACCATGGGTATGGCCGCTACCGCGCACTTTAGTGGTGGCGTGCAAATCATCGGAATTAACCCCGAGGAAGAAAGCCAACTAACTGGTCTTGGCAGTAGGGTTGACAGTGGCAAATACCTCAATGACAAAGGGCGCAATCCCATCCTTATTGGTGAAGCCTTAGCCGAAAAGCTGGAGGTAAAACCTGGCTCCAGAGTTATTTTAAGCTTTAGCGATGGTGCCCAAAACCTGGTGTCGGCCTCCTTTAAGGTGAAGGGCCTTTACCATGATGTTTCTTCTCAAATAGAAAAACTCAATGTGTATATCCGTGCTGAAGACCTGCAAAGTTTATTAGGCCTGGAAGCTGATCAATACCATGAAGCAGCCTTGCTTATTAAAAATGATAATCAAGTAGATGCTGAACTCGCCAAGGCCCAAACTGCCTTCCCAAAACTTCTGGTGGAAAGCTGGAAAGATCTGGCCCCCGAATTGGCTTATGCGGATGAATTAATGTCGCAAATGCTCTATATCATAATCGGCATTATTATGCTGGCCCTCTCCTTTGGCATTATCAATACCATGCTCATGGCGGTATTGGAACGTCGGAAAGAACTAGGTATGTTAATGAGTGTCGGAATGAGTAAAAGACGGGTCTTTGCGATGGTAATAATCGAAACCTTTTTCTTGGCGCTGATCAGTGGACCATTAGGCATAGTAGCGGGTTATTTAAGCATCAGCTCCACTGCCGAAAGCGGCTTAAACCTGGCCATGTTTAGTGATGGTTTGTCCAGCTATGGTATTGGCACCGTAATCTACCCCAGCTTACCCCAAAGCTTCTATTTCGGAACCGCAGCCATCGTTTTTATCATGACCCTACTGGCAGCGATCTATCCCGCGCGACATGCGCTTAAACTCAACCCAGTTGAAACGATGCGAACTCTTTAAACTATTTCTCCATGTCTGTAATTGAAGCCCAAAACCTCAGCCGCATTTACCAGGATGGTGAAAGCACCATCCACGCGGTGGATAAAATCAACCTTTCGGTAGAAGCCGGAGAGTTTACCGCCATTATTGGTCCTTCCGGATCAGGTAAAACCACCCTCCTCAACTTAATTGGTGGCCTGGATAATCCCAGCGAAGGCACCGTGGTAGTAGATGGAAAGGAAATTCATGAACTCCGCGATAATGCCTTAATTAACTTCCGCTTGCGCCATATCGGCTTTGTATTCCAAGCCTATAACCTTATACCGGTTTTAAGTGCTCAGGAAAATGTAGAATTCATTATGCTCCTCCAGGGCCAAAGCGCCAAAGCTCGCGAAGCAAGAGCTAAGGAATTATTAAAAGCAGTTGGCTTGGAAAAGCAAATGCACAAACGCCCCTCCGAATTAAGTGGCGGCCAACAGCAAAGGGTAGCCGTAGCGAGGGCTCTAGCCTCCAAACCTAGCTTTGTTTTGGCCGATGAGCCTACCGCTAACCTCGATTCGAAAAGCACCGAGGACCTGCTCGATATTATGCACCGCCTCAACAAAGAAGAGGGTATTACCTTTTTATTCTCCACGCATGACCAAAGGGTAATTGATAGAGCCGAACGCTTGATTTATGTGGAAGACGGTAAAATCAAAAGTGACACCCGACAGTGAAACGACTGATTTTCATCTTATCAATAATCCCCCTGGGCCTATGGGCTCAGGAGTCTCCCTGGCAATTTCAGGGTTACCTTAAATACCTGGGAAGCTATAGCCACCTCAATGCCAACTTTTATCCGGAATCACTACGACCGGGTTTAAAGGTGGACAACTACGATCAATTGATCCATAATCGGCTAGATCTGAAATACTATAAAGGACACTGGAGTGGCGCTCTTAGCATGCGTAATCGCCTCTTTCAAGGTGCCAGTCCGGCGCAAGGGGATGCCTTTATGGATGCCCTGGATACTGATGCCGGTCTCGTAGACCTCAGCTTTTTGTACTGGCGTAGTGATGAAGTTTTGCTCCATAGCATTTTTGATCGGGCTTGGTTCCAGTATGAATTTAAGAACGGTAATATTCGCCTGGGGCGGCAGCGTATCAATTGGGGCATCAACACCATTTTTAATCCTAATGATATTTTAAACCAGTACAATTTCTTCGACTTCGACTATGAAGAAAGACCGGGTACCGATGCAGTGCGCATGCAGTGGTTCCCCAATTTCGACAGTCAATTGGAACTGGCCTTAGCGCCAGCCAAGGAAATTGCCCAGTCTACTGCAGCCTTGCGCTATCGCAATAATGCCCTTACCTACGACCTGCAAGGGATAGCGGGCTACTTCAAAGACAATCTCACCCTAGGAGCTGGCTGGGCCGGCAATATTTGGGATTTAGGTTTCAAAGGAGAGCTCAACTATTACTGGCCTCTGAATGATCTGCAGCAAGAAGCCTGGATATTTAGTTCAGGCCTGGATTATGTGCTTAGCAATGGCCTATACATCTCCGCCGGCTACCTCTACAATCAGAGTGCCCCTCAGCAAGGCGGTATTGGCGACTTTAGTCAGCTCGGAGCCGGTCAGGTACTAAGCCCTAAAAACCCCTTTATTTTCCAGCATACCGCCATAGTAAACAGCAATTATGCTTTCAATCCGCTCTTCAACGGTTCTTTCACCTTGATGTACAGTCCGGATGCGCACAGTACAATCATCTTCCCCAGCCTCAGTTATTCCTTAAGCACCAATTTAGACTTGTTGTTGGCGGGTCAGTTTTTCCTTTCAGACAATCCCATCGAAAACAATAACTGGCAGTGGTTGGTAAGTGCCACCTACCTGCGCTTAAAATGGTCCTTTTAATACCTTTAGGGCATGCGAAAATTTCTGCTTTTAGGCTTGGGCCTGATGATTTTAGGGGCCTGCGAAAATGAATCGATTTACAATGTTGAAGCCGTGGAGCGAGAGCTTCTTAATGACGAAAACTGCTTAATTCATCAGCGATATCCCCAAATTCGAGGAATTCAAGACAGCATGACCAGCATGGGTTTAAATGAAACTCTGCGTAAATCGCCTCAGTTGGAACGATACCTGGCTCATTGCCTGGAATCGGATAGCGGTCAACGTCAGGTAATTTTAAGCGATTATCGTCTCCACTCCTTAAGTGATAGCCTCATCAGCCTTGAGCTGTACCGCAAGCTTAAAACTTCAGCCGATCAAGATTGGCAAAGAATGTACTACCCCATCAGCTTGCATCTTCCTGAGGCTTTTTTCCCGCCCTTAGACCTGGTTTTAGGAGCCGATATTTATCCGAAAGTTCTGGCTCATTTAGAAAAATGGAAAGCAGAAAAAGAAGGGCGAATCTTTAATGAAAGGGCCTATGTTACCGGCAATAATTATATGCTCCCCTTTTGCCTTTCGGCAGATAGCCTAATCTTATATCCGGGTGCCGAAGGTGAATTTGTGGGGCAAGAGCGTTTAGCAATCGCCTTAAGTTCTCTTTAATTCCCTACGCTGGCTAAGAATACCGGCGTTTCCTTCGTAGGCAGCTGATACACCACAAAGTGCTCATTTAGATAGGCCACTGGCAATTTATCTACACTTCGATCTGCATAGTGCACCACATAAGCCTCACTATGCTTATCGGATTCGCGATCCCAAATATTCAAGAAGTCATGGGATTGTAAAGTGCTGTAATCCTCCTTCAAATGATCAGGATCAGTGCATTTAAGGCGCGACATATGGTCATACCAATACTCGGCATACTGCTCACTGAAAAAGGCTTTGGTACCATCAAACCAATCGCCATAAGAGGTTCTCAGGCTGCGCACTCTAAAGCCTAATTCGGCAGGAGGAACAATAGCCAAAGCATCTTGGGCAGTATTCTCACGGAACCAATCTTGTACTTCATACCAATCCTTCTCCTGACTGCCTTGGTGAATCTCTAAGCCACCACGCATCAGCATCGCCACTAGGCCAAGGCTTAAATAAGCAAAAGACAAGGCCAGGCTGGCTTTGCGTTTAAAACCAAAGTAGCGGATAACAAACCAGGCCAGTCCAATCAGGCTTAAAGCCGAAATCGTTTTGGCCCACTCACCGTAAGCATACTGCGCCAGGAAGGGAATAGCCAGAAGGTAGAATACTGGTTTCGGGTTTTTAACGAGCATGCCAGCCCATAAGATTAAACTTAGGGTACCCATAAAAAGAAAGGCGCGATAAAACTGGAATTGAATGATCAATTTCACCGGATAGAACTCGGTAAATACTGTTCCCAAAAGCATCATGAACAAGATGCTTCCACCAAATGCATGTAAGAATACTTTGGCCTTAGGGGCAAAATTCCCTTTGGCTAAAATCACATAATAAGAAAGGATGATCAAAGCGGTTTTCAGGAAAATACTAGGCGGAAACTCGCTGGGGAAAGTGTGATGCCCATTGCGCAGACGCATTACCTCCATCCAGGTTTCAGAGAAACTTAAAGAAGATTCGCCGGGAGCAGCATTGCTAAATTTTAAAAGCAGCACAGGGCTAACCATTAACAATAGGAAGAAGCCTTGCCAGATATATTCCTTTTTAAAACCCTCGGTTAAAAGCACTGCCAATCCGGATGCAGCAATTACGTAAATAGCCGAAAGGGGATGAATATTAAAAGCTAAGCCCAACAATAAAATGGCATACCATAAACGCCCTTTATAGAGGTGTAGAATAGATAAAAGCAAGATTGGATAGGTAATGGTGCGCTCCATTAAAAGCGTATCCCAAATACTCACATCACCAATAACAGGAAAGGCAAAACTGAGCAGAACTACCGCTAAAATCCCGGCTTCTTTGGACTTAAAAATCTCCTGTCCTAAGCGGTAAAAACTATAGATAGTTAGGGCCAGGCAAATGAGATAAAGGCTGAAGAAAAGCAAAGGAATATTCTCACCAAAAAAGGGCAGTGCCCATTTTAAAAGGAAAAGGAAAAAAGTAGGCGAATTACTGTACTGTTCTACCAGAAGATCATGAGGATAACTAGCAGGATCAATTAATTCCTGTAACCAGGGAAGAGAAATAAATTGATTCCACATCCCGAAATGGTACTGGTTGATACCAATCACCGAGGCCACGGCCACAATGATTAAAAAGAATGGAACTTTTATTCTATCGATGATTGTCATTTCCCTTAATCTTATCCGATACAAATGTGTAACAGACCTATTAAAGGACTCTAAATCTTTCGATTAGAAGCGCCATTCACACGACGAACGGCCGATTTCGATTTATTTAAGCAGGGAGCTATGCTCTTCAAAAGCCTTTTTGCCTAGATCGGGTACCTGGGCATCATCAGCAGGATATCCTAATGGCAGAAGTAAAAATGGTTTTTGATGGGGAGGTCGCTCCAAAATTTCAGAAAGGAAATTCATGGGGCTGGGAGTATGGGTTAAAGTGGCTAAACCCAAATGATGGATAGCGGCTATTAAAAATCCGGAAGCAATGCCTACAGATTCATTCACGTAATAATGCTTGTTTTTACTGCCATTTTCATCCTGACCGTAGATCTCTTTAAATACCACTAATAACCAGGGAGCCTTAGTTAAAAAGGGCTTTCGCCAATCTGTACCCAGGGGAGCTAAATCCTCCAGCCATTCTTGAGGTGCACGTTCCTCATAAAAGAGCTTTTCTTCCGCCTCAGCTGCCTCGCGAATACGTTTCTTTATTTCCGGATTTCGCACCGCCACGAAATGCCAGGGTTGCTTATTAGCACCACTGGGCGCAGAAGCGGCAATTTGCAATAAATCTCTTACCACAGATTCCGGCACCTCCCGCTCCGAATAATCGCGACAACTTCGCCGCTGTAGCATTTCATCCTTTAGCTCCTTAGAGGCTGCAGGTAGCGCTTCACCCTCGTATTTAGTACTAATTGATAGCGGTATAAAAGGAAAATCCCGGGCCATATTATATAAAGAATATTGATGCAAGCTCCTCGAAACAAGCAAACTAATGTATTTTTTAGTACATTAGGGTGTTGTTCGAAAAAACAATGTTTTTTATTCTCTCCCCCTGGACCTGCCCTTGGCAGGTCCTCCCATTTTAAACCTTAGGAAAGCTTCCGGGCCAATTTGGCCATCACCTTTTTAGGGTTCCTGTTTTCGTATAAGATCTTATAAACGGCATCGGCAATGGGCATCTTCACCTCATTTTCTTTTCGCACCTCACGAATCAAACGAGCCGCATAATAGCCCTCAGCCACCATGTTCATCTCTAACATCGCACTGCGTATAGTATAGCCCTTGCCTATCATATTGCCAAAGGTCCGGTTGCGCGAAAATTGCGAATAGGCGGTTACCAATAAATCCCCCAAATATGCCGATCCATTGATATCGCGCTTTATGGGGTGCACAGATTTAATGAACTTCTTCATCTCCCGTATCCCATTACTCACCAAAACCGCCTGGAAGTTATCGCCATAGCCCAAGCCATGGAAAATACCAGCTGCCAGGGCATAAATGTTTTTTAATACGGCTGCGTACTCCGTGCCATAGATATCATCAGAGGTTTTGGTAAGAATGTATTCACAAGTTAGGTTCTTGGCAACTTTCTTTGCCATTTCAGCATTGGTACTGGCCACGGTTAAATAACTCAATCGCTCCAGAGCAACTTCCTCTGCGTGACAAGGTCCGGTAATCACACCAATCTGATCCAAAGGCACCCCCAGGTTCTGATTGAAATATTCACCTACAATGAGGTTTTCATCTGGCACTATCCCTTTAATGGCACTAAAAACATGCTTGTCTTTAATATCGACATTCAAGCTCGATAAAGCCGATTTCAAGAATGCCGAAGGAATAGCGAATATCAAACAGTCTGCATTGCTAACAATATGGTTTAGGTCATTGGAAATATCGATGCGTTCGGTAGCCAGTTCTACCGAGCTCAGGTATTTGAGATTATTGTGATACTTCTTAATATGCATCACATTCTCCTCATCCCGCATCCACCAACCTACATAGTCGTTGTTCTCAGTTAATATTTTAACAATAGCCGTGGCCCAGCTTCCGCCGCCAATTACTGCAATATTCATCCTAAAACTGAATTTGAGCTTTTACTACTTTCCCTTCACGCTGATACAATAAGGTGGCTTTATCGCCCTTCTTAAATTGCGCCAGGGCTTGCATATAGCTCTGCATATCGCTCACTTGTACTTCTCCCAATTGGGTTACAATATCACCTGCCTTAAGACCCGCCTTGGCAGCTGGCTTACCCTCGCTCACTCCGTCTATTTTCATTCCATTGCCGCTATAGAGGTAATCGGGCATTACGCCCAGAGTTACAGAAAACTTTGGCGCCTTAGTACTTTCTACCTTGGTGGTGCTAAAAACAAAATCCCCACCCTGTGGGGTATTGCGAATAATGGAGCTCATTAAGCTTAGGACCCGATAAATACCAACAACATTAATCTTATCCGCATCATCACTGGGCTTATGATAGTCTGGATGGGTACCGGTAAAGAAGTGCAGGGCCGGAATATTGGCATAATAAAAACTGGTATGATCACTGGGACCAACGCCGCTTTCGCTGAACTCGAATTGCAATCCACATTCGATGGGCTCTACCAAATCGCGCCACTGCGGTGAAGTACCCATACCATTTACTGCCAGGCGATCATCTTCCATGCGCCCAATCATATCCATATTAAACATATAGTACCAGCTTTCTTGTCGGGTAGCAGTGCGCTCTACAAAGGCTTTGGATCCCAATAGTCCCATTTCTTCACCCGAAAAGGCCACCAAGAGGTAGTTAAAACGACGCATGGTCGGATCCTGAGTTTTAGCCAAAAAGCGAGCCATGGCTAATAAGCCCGATACCCCACTGGCATTGTCGTCAGCGCCATTGTGCACCATGGGCTCCTCACCGGTATAACGCGAGCTTTCCCCGCCAAAGCCCAGGTGATCGTAGTGTGCGCCAATAATAATAGTGCGTCTTTGTCCATTATTAATCACCCCGGCCACATTATAAGTCACATCCTCAACCGCATTCAGGGAAACAAAACCTTCTACTTCGCGACTACGACGCAACTTTTTAGCAATCTTAGGATCGCTCACAAAAATCACTGGTAAGCCTAAACTTTCGAGGCTCTTAAATTCACTCTTGGGACTATTTGCATTGCCTTTCGTATGAACTAGAATTACCGCCTGCACACCCTTGGTTTTTAAAAGGCGAATGCGCTTGGCTATGTCGTGCCAATCTTTGTATTTCGAATGGGGATGAATTCCATCCGGAGAGCTAATCTCCATCACCGCAATAGCGCCTTTCAAGTCTTCATCATCGAGGTCATCGCGATCTAATTTTTGGCTTTCAATACCAAAGCTTACATATTCCGTTTCGCCCTTAAAGCTGCCATTTCCAGAATAAATTACCGGATAATAATCAGCATCCAATGGCAAAGCATCCCCCTTGTAGCGGAAGTAATTCCCGTCATTGGGGCGATCCACTCGATTGGGTACACTAAACTCTTGTAAATAGGTTTCTTTAAAATACGGTTCAACACCACTATTGCGAAACTGACCGATAATGTATTCTCGACTTAACTGATCTCCATCACTGCCTGGTTTACGGCCCCCTAATTCATCGGAAGCGAGGTAAGCTACATCCTGACGAATCTGTTCTACGGCATCCCGAGGAAACTCGTAGCAGCTGGAAACATTGCCCTGAGCCCAAAGCATGGGGGCCCAAAGAGAGAGTACTAGTATTTTGCGAATCATTGTTCCTTTATTAGGGCCTCAAATATAAAGATTGCAAAGGGGGCGTTGTTAATAGTGCCGTGTAGAAATCCACTTGATTTTGGCGGCAGCGTTTAGTGCGACACCGTATTTTAGCTCCCTACACTATGTCTTCACTTCGAAATTTAGCCTCGCAAACGGTTATCTATGGTTTAACTACCATTTTAGCGCGTTTGCTCAATTTCGCCCTTACGCCGCTGCATACCGATCAAATTGCGAAAGCGGAGTATGGTGTGGTGAACGATTTATACTCCATGATTGCCTTTTTAATGGTGATTCTCACCTTCGGTATGGAGACTGCTTTTTTTCGCTTTAATCGCGATAAGCGTTACGATCCGGATACGGTATTTAGTCATGCCCTGCTCTTTAGCCTTTTTAGCAGTGGACTTTTACTCAGCCTCAGTTTTATATTTCGTGATTCTCTGGCCAGCCTGCTTCAGTACGAAGACCGGCCCTTCCTACTTATTTGGATGATGGGCATTGTGGCTATGGATGCGATTGCTGCTGTGCCTTTTGCCCGCTTGCGCGCCGATAATAAGCCGATTCGATTTTTAGTTATCCGCCTGGGCACCATTGGTTTAATGGTTCTACTCAACCTTATCTATTTCAAGCTCCTCCCTTCCATGGCCGAGAATGCCAGTCCGGATTCGTGGATATTTAGCATCTACAATGCCGAGTACGGGGTGATTTACGTTTTCCTCTTCAACCTGATTGGCAATGCTTTTATGATCTTGCTCTTCTTACCCGAGCTCTTGAAAATTCGCTTTAAGGTCAATCCGGACCTATTGAAAAAAATGCTGATTTATTCCAGTCCTCTGGTAATTGGCGGTTTGGCGGGAATCGCCAATGAAAAAGCCCAGTATCAATTTATGAAGTACTTGCTGCCCTTAGAAATCAATACCGTTTCTATGGGGATATTCGGCGCAATGATGAAGATCGCCACTTTTATGATGCTCTTCATCCAGGCTTTCCGCTTTGCGGCGGAGCCATTCTTCTTTAGTGGCGAAGGGGATTTTAAATCGAAAATGGCTCAGGTAATGCGCTATTTCGTGCTTATTCAAAGCTTAATCTTCTTAGGCTTGGTTTGCTTTACCGATTTTCTGCAGTGGACTCATTTTATCGCTCCTCAATATTGGGAAGGCTGGCATATCGTACCCATTTTGCTCTTTGCCAATCTTCTTCTCGGAATCAATTTTAATCTCAATATTTGGTATAAGCTGGAGAACAAAACCCGCATGGGCATCTATATCAACTTCTTTGGCCTGATTTTCACGATTCTAGCCAATCTGCTATTGGTACCCCTCTTCAATTATACCGGTGCCGCATTGGCTACCTTGATCAGTTATGCGGCAATGACCGCCTATTCCTATTATTTGAACCAAAAACATTCACCTACTAATTATCCCACACGGGCCATTAGCTTTTATTTAGGCTTATCCCTGATAGGTAGTATAGTATGTTATTACCTTTTAGATCATTATTGGCTCTACGGCCTGATCATATTCAGCGCTTACAGCAGCTTGATTTTATGGCTGGAATGGCCGCAACTTAAACTCCTCAAACGTCGATGAGCAAAGTAAATATCATTAACCGCTCCCCCTATCCCCTGCCCGAATACCAAACTGAAAATTCAGCGGGCCTGGACTTAAGAGCTGTATTAGATGAAACTCTGGAATTAAAACCTCTGGAGCGCAGTTTGATAAAAACCGGACTGTTTATGGCTTTGGAACCCGGTACTGAGGCCCAGGTTCGCCCACGTAGTGGATTGGCCTTAAAAAAAGGCCTAAGTGTACTCAATAGTCCGGGTACCATTGATGCCGATTATCGCGGAGAGGTAGGAGTGATTTTAGTTAACCTATCCAATGAAAATGTGCTTATTGAACCCGGTGAACGCATCGCTCAATTGGTATTGGCACGCTATGAAAAAATCACTTGGAATGAAGTTAATGAATTAGACGAAACCCAACGTGGTAGCGGGGGTTTTGGCAGCACTGGCAGCTAAAGAATTAAGACTAAGATAATCCCGTGAATATTAGGCAAAAGCTATTTTTGTAATTAACATTGCCCCAATAACAAACCGTCAGAATGAAAATTATCGTTCCTATGGCCGGAAGAGGAAGCCGGCTTCGCCCCCACACCCTCACCGTTCCCAAGCCCCTGATTCCCATTGCTGGTAAACCTATCGTTCAACGATTGGTAGAAGATATTGTTAAAGTAGCCGGAGAAAAGGTAGATGAGATCGCCTTTATTATTGGCGACTTTGGTAAAGAAGTAGAAAGCAACCTAAAGTCTATCGCCGAAGGTTTAGGTGCTAAAGGCAGCATCTATTATCAAGACGAACCCTTGGGAACTGCACATGCCATTTTATGTGCCAAAGAAAGCATGCAAGGCAATTTGGTGGTGGCTTTCGCCGATACCCTTTTCCGTGCCGATTTTAGTTTGGATACTGCCAGTGATGGCGTAATCTGGACCAAAAGAGTAGAAAACCCTAAAGCCTTTGGCGTAGTAAAGAAAAATGCAGAAGGTGTAATCACCGACTTCGTAGAAAAACCTGAAACCTTTGTTTCCGACGAAGCGATTATTGGTATTTACTATTTCAAAGACGGAGAGTTCTTGCGTGATGAACTGCAATACCTCCTCGATAATGACATCCGCGACAAAGGTGAGTACCAGCTTACCAATGCCCTGGAAAACATGAAAAACAAAGGCAGTCAGTTTACCAGTGGAACGGTAAATGAGTGGATGGACTGCGGAAATAAAAATGTAACCGTTGAAACCAACGGTAAGATTTTAGGCTTTATTGATGGCGAGGAAGAACTGATTAGCCCTGAGGCCAAGCTAGAAAATTGCGAAATCATCGCTCCGGTATTTATCGGACCGGGAGCCAAAGTAAGCAATAGTACCATCGGACCTCGCGTAAGTATTGGTGCTGGAACTGTAGTAGAGAATAGCAAGCTTAGCGATGTCCTCATACAAGAAGATAGCCAGGTTTTAAATGCTAATCTGAGTAATTCGATGATCGGAAATAAAGCTAAATTCGACGGTAATTTTAGCGAAATCTCCATTGGTGACTATAGCGTATTGGAATAAATATATCGCCTCAATCTGTATCTTATTAGGCAGTCTCAGCCTTTCCGCTCAATCGAAAATTGAGGGCGAAAGGCTGCGGCTTTTTAATGAGCAATTTTTTGCAGCCGAAAATGCCAAGCTGCGGGAAGAGTATGATAAGGCCCTGGTAATCTTCGAGGCTCTTTATCAAAAAGACCCGGAGAGTGCTTTGGTATGCTATGAACTGGCCCAACTTTATGCTCGTGAAGAAGAAGAGCAAGAGGCCCTCTTTTATGCGGAAAAGGCCTGTGAGCTGGAACCGGAAAACCCCTGGTACTTTCGATTAAAATTGGCCGTATACGGACAGTTTGGAAAGTCTGATTTGCTCATTAAAAGCCTTGAAGAGGCCACTGAGAAACATCCGCAGGATGAAGATCTCCTCTTCCAAATGGCGGAGGCCTATTACCGGAATGGTGAAGCGCAAAAAGCAATTGAGAGCCTTGATAAACTGGAAACAATAAGTGGTCCTCACGAAGAAATTTCCAATCAGAAAAAGAGTATTTACCTCGAAATGGGTAATCTTGAAGGGGCCATTGCGGAATTGCAAAAGCTCATAAAAATCTACCCTAAAAACCTCGATTATCGTGGCTCCCTCGGGCAATTGTACCAAGCCAATAATCTAGATGATAAGGCCTTTAATGTTTATCAAGACATGCTGGCCATTGACTCTCTGGACCCCAGACCACACCTCGATTTAGCAAATTATTATCAGCAAAAAGGGGACTTCCATCAATCGCTATATCATCTTAAAAAGGCCATGAGCAGTAAGCAGCTGGATATGGAGCGTAAAATTGCTGTACTCCTAAGCCTTTTTGACGCCTCCCGCTCTGATAGCTTGCTCACTGCCAAAAGCTTTGAATTGCTCGATGAAATTGTAAGTCAGGAGCCCGCCGACGCCAGGATTTACGCCATGTATGGTGATTACCTGTCGCGGGAAGGGCGTGATGATGAAGCCCTCACTTACTATAAGAAAGCTCTGGAATACGGCGAAAAATTTCAGATTTGGGAACAAATCCTACTCATTGAAATCCAGAATCGAAAGTTCGATGCCTTAAAAGAAGATGCCCCCCTAGCCTTAGAGAGCTTCCCAAATCAACCCCTACCTTATTTACTGGCTGGAATTGCTTTTAAAGAGGCAAAAGAATACAGCAAGGCTCGCGACTATTTAGAGGATGGCCAGATTTACGTTTTTAATAATGCCCGCCTGCAAACCGAATTTAACCTGCATTTAGCCGAGGTAAGTCATGAACTGGGTCAGCATTTAGAAAGCGACCAATATTTTGACGCCGTACTCAGTGTAAACCCTAAGCATGCCGGGGCCTTAAATAATTATGCTTATTACCTCTCCCTCCGCAATGAACGTTTGGAAGACGCTTTGCGAATGAGTACCGAGGCTAATACCATTAGCCCTTCTAATCCCGTTTACCTGGATACCCAAGCTTGGGTTTTACATCAATTAGGTCGCGATGAAGAAGCGCGGAAAGTAATTGAAAAGGCCTTAAGTCTGCTGGCTAAACCCGAGCCCGAATTAGCTGAACACTATGGTGACATCCTCTTGGGACTCGGAGAAAAAGAACTGGCTCGCAAGCAATATGAACTGGCCAATGGTCTGCAATCCAGCCCAGCCCTGAAAGCAAAAATTAAAGCTCTACCCTAATGCGCAAATTTGGGATCATGCTATTGGGGCTACTAGTTATAGCCTCCTGTAAGCCCAAGGTGAAATTACCCGAAGGCGCTCCCGCTTATCTTAAAACCAAAGACCTAATCGAAAAGGTGAAGGCCGAAAGTCTTGTATTCGAAACCTTGGTTTTGGAAGGAAAAGGGCGCTATCAAAGTGGCAATAGCAAGCTAAGTTTTCGCTTCGAAATGCGCATCGCCAAAGACAGCCTAATCTGGGTAGACTTGGCAGATCCCTTTCTAGGTTTAAAAGTGGCTCGAGGCCTGATAAATCAAGAGGAAGTTGCTTACTATAATCGATTGGAGCGCAATTATCAAAAGGGATCCAGCTCCGAAATCGCCCAAAAAATTGGCTTTCGCTTTGACTTTCAACCTTTAATGTCGGTTTTAAGTGCCAGTTTCCTGGATTGGAACCAAAACTGGTATCAGGATTATCAGCCCGGAGTTTATCAATTGGTAAACTATCCCTTAAAGCCGGAGCAAATCCCACCTTCCCCGGAGGTTCCCCTAATGACCCAAAGTTTTTCAGCCCAGAGCTATCGTCCTTCTGCCTTCCGCTTTCAGAGACCTCAGGAAGGTCAAAATCTATTGATCCGCCTTGATGGCTATCAGAAATTTGGCGAAATCCTTTTCCCGGCTCAAATGCATTTTGAATATCTGGATAAATCTGAAATCATCATCGATTTGGAAATTACCGACCTTAAACGCAATGAGAGTTTAAGTTACCCATTCCGCATCCCTGGCAATTATGAGCAACTTTAAGTACATCGGACTCCTGCTTATCGCCCTTCTTTGGAGTCAGGGAACCATGGCACAAAGTAAAAAGCGGCAAGAATTAGAGGCGCGCAAGGTGCGCATTATGGACGAGATTGAGCTGGCTAATAGGATTCTGGCGGAAACCAAAAAGGATCGCAGCAATTCCCTCGGGACCATCGAAACCGTGCAGCAAAAAATTAAGCTGCGTGAAAAGTTGATTCGCACCCTGGATCGTGAGGTGGAGTTGATGGAAGAGGAAGAAGCCGAAATGCAACGCAATATTGATACCCTACGTGTAAGGGTCGAAAAGCAAAAGGCCCAATATGCTCACATGATTCGTCAAGCCTATAAGAGCCGTAAAAACTCCAGTCGGTTAATGTTTATCCTCTCCTCCGAGGATTTTAATCAAGCTATGCGCCGCATTGAATACTTGAAGCAATATAGTGCCTACCGACAGCAAAAGATAAAGGAAATAGAAAAGCAGGAGCAAGAGCTTGAAGAGGCCATAGAGCGCCTTCGAATTCAAAAAGTGCGTAAAAATGCCGTGCGTGGGCAATTACAGGAAGAAAACCGCAAGCTGAGCAATGAAAAGCTAAGTCAGGAAGAGGCGATAAAGACCTATGTCGCCATGGAGAAAGACCTGGAGAAAAAGCTCAAGGAAAAACTCAAAGAAGCCGCCAAAGTAGAAGCACAGATTGAAAAGATTATTGCTGAGGAAATTGCGAAGGCCCGCGCTTTGGCCGCTCGTAAGGCTCTGGAAGACCGAGCCATAGATCTGGGTTTAATACGCGGTAAAGACTTTAGCAGCAATACCAGCAATGCACGCATGGAAGAGTTGATTGATGCGGCAGTGAAAGCACGTGCAGCCGAAAATAAACCCGCCATTGCCAAACCCGAAAGCTTTGAATTAACTCCCGCCGCCCGTACTCTGGCCGCCAATTTCGAAGCCAATCAAAAACGTTTACCCTGGCCGGTAGAACGTGGTTTGGTAACCGGAAACTTCGGTCCACAGCGCCATCCGGTAGTTAAAT
This sequence comes from Croceimicrobium sp., assembly GCF_965228705.1. Taxonomy (GTDB): domain Bacteria; phylum Bacteroidota; class Bacteroidia; order Flavobacteriales; family Schleiferiaceae; genus Croceimicrobium. The sequence continues at coordinate 2,897,088 of NZ_OZ245832.1, read as the reverse complement.
CGGTTATTATCGACAGTAAGGGTATCGACATTACCACCGAAGGAAATACGCCTGTAAAAGCAGTATTTGGGGGTACCGTAACCCGCCGCTGGCGCTTACCCAATGGACAGTTGGCAGTAGTAATCTCGCATGGTAATTATTTTACCGTTTACCTGGGCTTCAAAGAGGCTAGTGTAGACCAGGATGATGTAGTAAAAGCAGGGCAGCAGATCGGCATTACGTATACCAATCCTATCAACTCACAAACCGTGCTGCACTTCCAGGTGTGGAAAGACAATCAAGCTGTGAATCCTCTACTTTGGCTTAGCAGCAAATAAATTGGGAATAAAGCGCCCCGTCCTTTTCTGATAAGAGGCATAATTAGGAAAATAGGCTCGGAGGTTCTTTTCCTCATAGCGACTTTTAAAGTAGAAGAAAAGGGCCAGTACACCTGCCATCAAGATTTGAAAAGGGTCTCTGAAATAGATTCCAAACCCCGCTGCAAAAAGAATAATTCCACTATATATAGGGTGACGTACCAAACCAAAAACGCCCCAGGTAATAAGCTCCGCATCGGCCTTTGGTTTGGGAAAAGGGCTTAGATATCTACCCATTTGCTTCAAGGCCCAGATCACTTCTAAGATGCCAATAATCATGGCTAATTGAGCAGGCCAAAGCATCAAGTCGGGGATTTTTACTGCTTGCAGCCAATCCACCGGAATAAAAAACAGGATAAAAAGAAGCCCTTGCAGGCTTACTAAGAAGTAGTCAAGGGCTTTTAAAGGCATTTAATCGTCTAAATCATCCGATTCAACATCATCCATGTCGGCAGCAGTCTCGCCATCGCCAACATCATCATTGTCATCATCATCGTCCTCCAAAAAGGCTTCGATCTGTTGATCCATTTGCACACTCACCTTAACCAGGTACTTTGTATCAGCCGTTTCGAAGGGTACGGCTTTCACCATTTCACCTTTGGCATTCTTAAAGCGAATAATATCGCCATCGTCATAACCATAGGGATAACGGTCTGTAAACAGATCCAAAATTTCGTTGGTTACATTCTTGTAATCTACGATTACGCGTCGCTTAGCATCGGATCCTTTAGAGACAGACATAGTATCGAATTTTAAAATTTTATTTAGTGGGTATATTCTGTTTCGTGATTACAAATATGCATTATCGAGGTTTTCAAACAAGGAAAAAATAGCCCTCTCCTCGATTTTTTTCGGCTCTTCGCTCAGCCCTTATAGCTGACTGATCATTAAGCACTTAGACAAGATATAAAAAAGCCGGGATTAATCTTGAATGGGAAAATCAATAGGTCTATCCAGCATCCAGCCCGTAATACTGCGGCGTAAAGCCTTTGCCGGACGAACTGCATGCTCTACGGTGTCGCTTCTAAACAAAGCCAATCGACCAGCCAGAGGTTCTACATCAAAATAGTGGTCCCCTTGGTAAACCCGTAGCTCACCGCCGTCGCCATCCTGCCAGCCGCTATTTAAATAGCAAGCAAAGGATAAAATACGGTGACCATTCTTTTTAAATTGATCCACATGTTTTTCATAGAAAGCACCGGGTGCATATTCGGCCAGGTGCATCTCAACATCCCTCAGACTCAGAAAAAGCAAGGGGTTTAAATCAGCCATTAGTGCCTCGATTCTTTTTTTGAAATCTGCGAGAGCATCCTTCTCAGGATTATCCGAAAGCCACATAATACGGTCCGAACGGACACTTTTATCCTGAGTATAGAGATAGGTATTTCCAATGCCAGCGGCTTTAAAGTCTTCCTCCTGGGCATGATAATCGAAGGCCCGGAGTAGAGCATCTACTTCCTGCTGACTTAAAAACTGATCCAAAATCACCAGCTCCTGCTCAGCGAGAGCATCGGCTACCTCCTCCAGGGAGGATTGCGCATAGTTCATTCAATCCCAAAAAAAGCGGGCAAATATAATTCGGTAATTTACGCCAGAAACATAGGCAATGAAAAAATAAAGGCCCGAATTCCGAACAGCAATTTACTGCAAATCAAGACCCTAAACTCATGCTGTCCTTCGAACTACTACTTTAACCAGAACAGTGACCGCCAAAAACACACCGGCAACGGTAACCATGGCTCCGGCGATACTCCCATTTAAACCTAAAGCTAGGTAATAACCGCCCGCGGATGCAGCAATTCCCAATACCACCGCCAGGATTAACATCGGTAGCAAGGATCGTGTCCACAAAAAGGCCGTTGCCGCAGGCACAACCAGCAGAGCCACAATTAAAATGGCACCTACTATCTCAAAAGCCAAAACGGTAACCAAGGAAACCATGGCCATAAAACTGAAATGCCAAAGCTGAGTACGAATCCCTAATGACTTCGCATGATCCTCATTAAAGGATAGCAGCTTAAGACCTTTAAAGGAAACGAGGATATAGATGAGGGTCAGCAAAAACAAAGCACCCGAAATCAGCAGCGGTCGAGGTCCTGTCCACAAGCCCCCAAAACTTATTTGATCCAAAGGAACGTAGGCAATTTCGCCATAAAGAACACATTCCTGATCCAGGTCAACCTGCCCGGTATAGGCGCTAATCAATAAAACTCCGATCGCAAAAAGCCAGGTAAAGCTGATCCCAATGGAAGCATCTTCTTGCAGGCGGGCTTTGCGATGGAGAAGTTCAATTAAAAAGGTGGCCACTAAACCACTAGCGGCGGCGCCAATTAATAGGCTTAAGCTTTCGCGATGACCCGAAATTAAAAAGGCAATTACAATGCCCGGCAATACCGCATGAGAGATAGCATCGCCCAACATGGCCATTCTTCGCAAGACCAAAAAGCTTCCCAATAAAGCCGAACTAGCAGCTACCAAAGCTCCGGTTAAAATGATGTAGAAGGCTTCGATACTCATGAGCGATAGGGTATTGGGCTTTGATGTGGATCCTTATCGGGATAATCCAGCTCTTCTAACAATTGCGCTTCAATCTCCGGAGAGATAATATGCTCCATGGTTTCGGCATTGGGGTGAATATGATCCGATTTTAAGCGTAGGCGTTGACTAAGGTACATCTCCCAAAGTCGGTGCAAACGCACCACTCTCCTTGCCTCATCCAAACCTGCCCTACTAAACTGAAAGGCCTCCCCCTTTCGGAGTAAATGGCCTTTATGAATAAGTCTTCTTAATACTTTCGACTGATCCTCTTCTGCAAAATCCCGCACCTCCGCTAAATCATTTAAGTGAATCCATTGGGCCAGATTAGCATGACGTTCACCATAATGGTAAAAAGCTTTGAGCAGGTTTTCATCATTAATTTTTTCTTGATGTCGGCGCTGTAAGAGCATCCTTGCCAACATTCCTTTTTTAGGCGCTAGTAAGAGCGATAAAAGCGCGATTATCGATAGGCACATTACAATCCAGGGGCCCGTAGGCATTCCCTTCGCACTAAAACTAATAGCACTGCCTAATAATGCTGAAAAGCCTGCGATTAAAGCGGCGATTATTATCATGGCTTTGAGCCGATCGGTAAAATTCCGGGCTGCAGCCGAAGGCGTAATTAATAAAGCTGCCATTAAAACTACCCCTACGGCCTGAATACCTAAGGCGATGGCCAATACCATCAGGCTGTTCATTAAAATACGCAAACCTCGCACCGGCAAACCCAGGCTTTGAGCGAAGTCTGGATTAAAGCTGAGGAGCTTAAATTCTTTAAAGAAGACCAGGGTACAAACAATCAGTACTACCGCCAGTCCACCATAAATCCAGAGTTCTCGGCTCTTCATGGCTGCCGCCTGTCCAAAGAGAAACTGATCCAAGCCACTTTGATTCCCACTCTCTAAATGTTGAATATAAGTGAGGAGTAAAATGCCTACTCCGAAAAAGACACTGAGCACGGTGGCAATGGCTGTATCCTGACTCAATTTGGTTTTTCGACTTAGAAAATCCATCAGGCTCAGCGACAACCAGCCACTAAGCAAAGCACCCAGCATTAACCACCAGGGATCTTTATTGCCAGAAAACAAAAAGGCCGCTGCTACTCCGGGTAAGATGGAGTGAGCAACCGCATCACCCACCAGGGAACGTTTTTGCAAAAAGGTAAAAGACCCCACAACGGCGGCAGACACCGCCAAAAGAAAAGTTCCCGCAGCCACCAGAATTAAACTACTATCAACTATCCAGCTACTTGCTTGCTGCATCTCCTTCGCCACTTTTTTCTTTGAAACCTTTCTCACGAACCGGAAACTCTGAACGGGCAATCAGATCCGATAATTTGGAAAGCACCGTTAACCGACCTCCATAAGCTTCCTGAAGATTCTCGCGGGTAAACACATCATCCTTAGCGCCATAGGCTACCAAACGGGTATTAAGCAAAACCATAGCATCAAAATATTGATACGCGGTTTGCAGATCATGATGCACGATAACCACCGTTTTACCAGCATCACGTAGATCGGAAAGCACTTTTAATATAGCGTCCTCGGTAGCGGCATCCACTCCTACGAAAGGTTCATCCATTAGGTAGAGATCCGCATTCTGAGCCAAAGAGCGCGCTAAGAATACTCTTTGCTGCTGACCGCCGGAAAGCTGACTAATTTGTCGTCCGGCATATTCCAGCATTCCCACCTTTTCCAAAGCCAAGTCCACTAAATCCTGATCCGTTCTTTGCAAGCGTCGCATCAAATTAGAAGGTCGATACCTTCCCATTTCCACCACTTCTCGCACCGATACGGGGAAATTCCAATCTACGGATTCACGCTGCGGAACGTAGCTCACCCGCTGGCGCACCTTATTAAGTTCCTGTCCAAATAAGCGCACATAACCGCTATCGGCCTCCATTAAGCCCATGATATTTCGCAATAGAGTGGTTTTCCCACTACCATTGGGGCCTACAATTCCAATCAATTGACCTCCTTTTAATCGGAAATCAATATCCCATAAAACCGGTTTGCGATTGTAACTGGCACTTAGATTGTGCACCTCTAATACCGTGTCTTTACTCAATTGATTATCAGCACTCATTTCAATGCACTAAGAATGGTTTCTACATTAGACCGGAACATGCCAAAGAAATGATCAGCTCCACTTTGGGGAGGTCCCATGGCATCGGAATACAATTCACCTCCCATTTCCAAATCCCAGCCCTTTCTTTTCACCGCTTCGCGAACTGCCTCAATGGCACGGGGCGATACAGAGCTTTCCACAAATACCGCTTTGATCTCCCTGCTACTGATAAACTCCGCCAAATCACTGATGTCTCGCAGGCCAAATTCTGCTGTGGTTGAAATCCCTTGCAAGCCTTTCACCTCTACCTGATAGGCTCTACCGAAATACTTAAAAGCATCATGGGCAGTTACCAAAACCCTTTGTTCTTTAGGTATTTGCGACAATTCTTTAAGAGCCCAATTGTGAAGATTCGCGAGTCCCGCTCGGTACTTTTCGGCATTAATTGCGATTAATTCTTTGTGCTGCGGTAGCTTCTCCTGCAATTTATCCTCCAAGCCACTACAGATTTTTGACCATAAACTCAAGTCGAACCACACATGCGGATCATAGGCTTGCTGATAGGTACTGGCATTTATTAAATCATTTCCCGAAAGCACTTCGGCCGCAGGATAAACACGACCTTCCGGGAGCTTGTGAAAGAGTTTGGCCATTTTCCCTTCGAGGTGTAAACCATTAAAAACAATAAGGTTCGCTCGACTTAAGGCAAACACATCGGCCTGACTGGCCTTATATAAATGAGGATCCGTTCCGGGTCCCATTAATGCCTGAATATCCAGAGAATCTATACCCTGGCAAAGGGCCGTAGTCATATCGGCCAGCATTCCTGTTGTACAGACAATCTGATATTTATTACTATTAGGTGCCTCCTCACACGAGATGAGAAAAGCTACAAAGAGCAAAGGCCACCAAACTTTCATATCCTCGAAATATAAATATTGGAACAGGCCATGGCCGAAAGTCGAAACTCCAGCCCCTGGTGACTTACTAAAACACTGGAATCAAAAGGCTCAATCTGAATTACTTGCATTTCATCACCCAAGCGAATACCCAGTTTTGCCACATAGCTTAAGAAATCCGGTGAGCTGTCTTTTACTCCCTTTACTAAAACCTGTTCACCAGCACTGGCTTTATCCAGAGTAAGGTTTTCGCGCATGGGAAAAACCCCTCTCTCATCCGGAATAGGATCGCCATGGGGATCGAACTGGGGATTCCCCAAATACTGAGATAATCGCTCTGTGAGTTTTTGGGAACGAACATGTTCTAATTGTTCCGCAATTTCATGCACCTCTTCCCAGCCAAAACCTAGCTTTTCAACCAGGAAAGTTTCCCATAGTCGATGTTTTCGCAAAATTCGGATAGCCAGAACCTGCCCTTCTTCACTGAGCCGACTGCCCTTATAGGGTTGGTAATGTATCAGTTCCTTCTGCTTGAGCTTACGCAACATATCGGTCACAGTTGCAGCCTTTGTATCGAGACGCTCTGCAATGGCATTGGTATTTACCAGATTACCTTCCATGCCACTGATAAAAAAGATGGCTTTGAGATAATTCTCTTCGGTTAAGCTTATTTCCAATTTTAAAGGGAATCTAAAATTTTTTCAAAAGTATAAAAAATCATTTTTAGATTTGCCTAAAATTTTTCTTTTGCGAACAGCAATTCTCTCATTCCTACTTTTTTGCAGCGTCCAAGTCTCTGCCCAATTTATTAGTGGTCATATCCACAACAAATCTGGCGAAGCCTTAGAAAAGGTCAATGTTCAGATAAAGTCTTTAGGCATTGGCACCAGTTCAGATGCAGATGGCCATTATCAATTGGAACTCAAAATTCCTGCAGAAGGCCTAATCATAGAATTCAGCCATGTCGGCTATCTTAGTCAAGTTCATAAGCTTAAAGCCGGAACCCGGCATTTCGACATCCAACTGCAAGAAGACCACTTAGGTTTGGAAGAAGTTGTAGTGAGTGGCAGCCGTCAAGCTATTAAGCGACATCAGTCGCCCGTAATCGTTGAAACGATAAATAGCAAGCTCTTCGATCGCGTAGCCGCACTGAGCCTGGCCGAAGGCCTGTCGTTCAGCCCGGGCTTAAGGGTGGAGAACAATTGTCAGAACTGCGGTTTTACCCAACTAAGAATCAATGGCCTGGATGGGGCTTACTCCCAGGTTCTTCTAAATTCACGCCCAATTTTCTCCAGCCTGATGGCCGTATATGGCCTGGAAATGATTCCTGCTTCCATGATTGAAAAAGTAGAAGTGGTAAGAGGGGGCGGATCTGCTCTTTATGGCGGAAATGCTATTGGAGGCACCGTGAATATTATTACCAAAGAAGCTGTGGAAAATGGATTCCACCTTCAAAGTCAGGTTCAAGCTTTAAATGGTGAAGCTTGGGAACAAAGCCATAGTATTGGCAGCAGCTACTCCGCAGAAGACCTCAGCTTTGGCTTCAATATTTTTGCCTTTAATCGCAAGCGTCAGGATTGGGATGCCAACCAAGACGGCTTTTCTGAAATAACCCGTCTTCGTAATCAGACCTTAGGCCTTAACTCCTATTGGAAGCCCAATATGCGCAGTAAGTGGTCCCTGGACCTCTTCCATATTACTGAGTTCCGCCGTGGAGGCAGCGATTTCGATCTGGAACCGCATCAAAGCCAAATAGCCGAACAATTGGAACATCAAATCATGGGCGGAGGATTAGCTTATGAGCAGCTTTCCGCTGATGGCAAGCGACAACTCTCCATTTACACTTCCGCTCAGAACACGGAAAGAGCCAGCTATTATGGAGCCGGTGGACGTATTATTCCGCCTGGAGACAGTATTTCCGAGAATGACCTCCTGGCCCTAAATGCCTATGGCAATGCCTTGGATTATACCTTAATTGGAGGCTTTTTGATTAATCAAAATTTCAATGACAAATGGCAATTAAGCCTTGGTAGCGAATACCAATACAATTTGGTAGATGAAGAAATGCCTGGCTATGAGCGCCATATTAAACAAGCACTAAATACCTGGGGGACCTATCTGCAAAGTCAATATGACCTAAATGAACACTGGAAACTGCAAGCCGGTATTCGTTTGGATATCAGTAATCTTAACGGAAACTACCTATTAGCTTCCTCCCAAATTCAGCAAAATTCCAATTTCCTTAATTGGTCACCACGCTTAAACCTGCAGTACATCTTAAATGAATCCTGGCAATTTCGCACTTCCTACGCCCGTGGTTATCGCATTCCACAGGCTTTTAATGAAGACTTGCATATTGAAACCGTAGGTGGTGCAGCCCTTTTTATTCAGTTGGATGAAAACCTAAAATCAGAAGAGAGCCACAGCTTTAATACCTCTGCTGAGTATTTGATTATCAGCAAAAATGCAGAACATAAGTTTCTTCTTTCCGGATTCTACACCCTTTTAGCAAGACCCTTTGTATTAGTCGATCGACAAGCCCTTCCCAATGGCACTGCCGTTCAGACGAAAAGCAATGGAGAAGGAGCAACTGTTCGTGGTCTGAACCTGGAGTATCAAGCAGCCTTGCACAGCGGTTGGCAATGGCAAGCATCCTTTACCGCGCAGCAATCCTTGTATTCGCAAGCACAAACCTTATGGCAGGACAATGCCAGTGACACCAAGTCCCTAAGTACAAATGTGTTTTTACGTAGTCCCAACCTTTACGGATATCTAAGTCTTGCCTATAAGCACAATACGAGTTGGACCTACAGCACCGCCTTAAACTTTACCGGCCCTATGTACTTAGCCCGACTTATAAATCCAATCAGCGAAGAATTGCAACTCACCAAAAGCCCCTCCTTTCTGGATTGGCAAATTGCCGCGGAATACAAATTGGTGAAAACAAAAAAATGGGAAAGCGCTCTTAAATTAGGGGTGAAAAACCTCACAAATGCCTTTCAAAGTGATCTCCCTCAAGGCCCGGAGCGCGATGCGACTTATATATATGGCCCTATTTTACCGCGGACTTATTATCTGTCCATAAGCCTGGACTTTCTGCCTTAAGCGGATATTCCATGAGACGCATTTGCTCCCCATCGAACACAGCGTAGGTAAAATATTGAATCCAATCTCCGAGATTAATGTAGCGACTCCCCGCTTCATTTAACTGGATATCCAAGGGCAGGTGACGGTGACCAAAAACAAAATAATCACGAAACGCTTCTTCCAGCATCTCTTTAGAATAGATCACCAACCATTCTTCTTCCTCACCCAGGAAGACGGCATCTTTAGGACCGCTTTTAGCTCTGGAGCTGCGTGAAAAGTAATCAGCCAAACCAATCCCAAGATTTGGGTGCAATCGAGCGAAACACCATTGCAAAAAAGGGTTTTTAAAAACCTTCTTTATAAACTTATAGCCATGGTCTCCGGGTCCTAAGCCATCACCATGACCAATAAAAAAGCGCTTCTGATTCCATTCCCTTTCAAGGGGTTCGCGATAGAGCTTTAAGCCAATTTCCTGTGGCAGATAATCGAAAATCCACATATCATGGTTTCCGGTAAAAAGGTGAATGGGAATTCCAGCATCACTGATTTCTGCCAATTTACCCAAGAGACGAACAAAACCCCGTGGAACTGCCTTGCGGTATTCGAACCAAAAATCGAAAACATCGCCTACCAGAAAAAGCTCGGCCGCATCTGACTTTATCAGATCCAACCAGTTCACAAAGTGCTTTTCACGTTCTAAGCTCGAAGCATAGTCGGGCACACCCAGATGCAAATCACTGGCGAAGTATATCTTTTTACCGGGCTCTAATTGCATGGCAGCGAAGATAGGCAATGCCCGCAATCCTTAGCCTTTGAATTTAAAAAGGAAAAACAGAGTAGGCATTTGAAAATCAAGGCATAAAAAAAGGCGTCTATTTCTAGACGCCTTCGCTGTTTTTTGCGCTCCCTCTTGGGCTCGAACCAAGGACCCTCTGATTAACAGTCAGATGCTCTAACCAACTGAGCTAAGGAAGCATTGTTGTGAATCCCTCATAAAAGGGCTGCAATATTAGCACCTTCCGATAAATTACACAATATTTGCGGCAAAATTTTTAAGCCTTCTTTTATGAGTCTTTTAATCGTAGGCACAGTTGCCTTTGACGAATTAATCACTCCCTTCGGAGAGTCCGGTAGAATCATCGGAGGATCAGCGACTTACGCTTCCTTATCTGCCTCTAATCTTTGTAAAGATATTTCCATCGTTTCTATCATCGGAGAGGATTTTCCGGAAGAAAAATTAGCCTTAATGCGTTCCAAAGGCATCGATACCGATGGAATAAAACGTGTAAAAGGAGGCAAAACCTTTTTCTGGAAGGGTCAATATCATAATGATATGAACTCTCGCGACTCTTTAGCGACCGAGTTAAATGTTCTGGAAGATTTCGACCCCATTTTACCTGAAAAAGCGCGCGAAGCCGAATACCTTATGCTGGGAAATTTAACCCCGGCCATTCAGATGAAGGTCTTAAAACAAATGAAGCAACGCCCAAAGTTAGTAGTAATGGATACTATGAACTTTTGGATGGATGTGGCGATGCCCGAGTTAAAAGAGGTATTAAAGGAAGTAGATCTCCTTACCATTAATGATGAAGAAGCCCGTCAATTAAGTGGCGAATATTCTTTGGTGAAAGCCGCGGCCAAGATTTTTGAAATGGGCCCTAAATACCTGATCATTAAGAAAGGGGAACATGGCGCCCTGCTGTTCCATGGCAAAGAATTATTCTATGCACCAGCTCTACCTCTTGAAGAAGTATATGATCCAACCGGTGCGGGCGACACTTTTGCCGGTGGTTTTATTGGCCATGTTTGCGATTCGGATGAAGTAAGTTTTGATAGCATGAAACGCGGAATTATTTACGGATCCGCCTTGGCTTCTTTCTGCGTGGAAGAGTTCGGTACCCATAAATTGCGCGATTTGGACCGTGGAGATCTTCACGATCGAGTGATGCGATTCATCAGATTAACAGATTTCGACATGAAAATGTCTTAATTCTTAGAATCTTACCCAACTTATCAACAAGATTAAACGTCATTCTTTTCCCGGGGAATGGCGTTTTTTATTGAACCGAGGGCAAAACCCTTTAAATTCAATAAATTAGCCGGAAGAATTGGGATCCATGAACATCGAAAAGCATTTGCTGGAAGGTTGCATCCGCGGTGAGCGGAAAGCCCAGTATGAGCTCTACAAGCTCTGCTACGGGATACTTATGGCTGTGTGCTTTCGATATGAAAGGAATAAGGAAGATGCTGAATTTCTGTTGAATAAGGCCTTCCTTAAAATTTTAAATAATCTGGAGTCCTACTCCAGCTCAGTGCCATTCGAAGCCTGGATTCGGAGGATTACCATCAATACGGCGATTGATGAGTACCGAAAAAATCAGCGCTCGAAAGTGGATTATGTGGAAGAGCCCATGCAACTGGCTTCACTCAGTGAAATGGACTACAATGAAGCCGAAAAGCGCTTTGATGCCGAGGAATTATTAGCCTTGGTACAAAAGCTTCCGCCGGTGAGTCAGAAGGTTTTTAACCTCTACATCATCGATGGATACAACCATAAAGAAATTGCTGAAAAGCTGGGGATGAGTGAAGGAACCAGCAAATGGCATCTCAGCAGTGCCCGCAAGAAATTGCAAGAGATGATGCGTAACTTAATAGACAACGTAGCCTAAGAGCAGTAATGACCGAAAAGGATCTAAAAAAGCTGTTTGAAGAAAAGCTGGAAGGCCAGAACTTTGAGTTCAATGAGGCCAATTGGGAAGCATTTGAGCAAATGTCGAATCCCGGTGAACCTATGTCAGAGCAAGAATTTAAAAAACTCTTCCGCGACAAATTGGCTCAAGCCTCCTTCCCCTTTAATCCTGCCAACTGGGAAGCCCTCGAAGAAGAAATGGGGCCAGAGCATGGCATGTCTGATTCTGAGTTACAAGAACTCTTCGATAAAAAAATTAGTCAATCTCAGTTTGCCTATAATCCTGATAACTGGGCGCGAATGGAAGCCATTCTCGACCAAAGAGGACGCAAACCCCTGGCCTTTTACTGGCGCAGTGCCGCAGCAATTTTAGCCGCTGCCGGAATTAGTAGCCTATTGCTTTTCCAAAACCAGGCGAATCAATTTGAACCAGAAGCGGTATTACCTCAACAAAGTATTGTTGAAACTAGCCCTGAAGGGAAAAGCCCTGTGGCCGCCGAAACTTTGGAAATGCCTATCAGCGAAGGTGCGGAGACCCTTGAAAACAATGCCCCGGCCTTAAGCAACAACAGTGCCTCAACTACCGGAAATACAATTGAAAGCCAGGATTTGGCTTATGTTCAAGATGATCGCGCAGTACTAATGGGTGCTACTCCGGTAGAAGCCAGTCCAGCAGTTCAAGCTTTAACCCTTGAGCCTAATCCCAATTTACAGGCAAGCGACTTACATCCAATGAATGTAAACCTGGATGCTGATTTAGCCCCTCGTCATTTTGTAATGCAGGATCTTCCATCGGCAGAGCCAGTAATCGAACCTTATATTCCTCAAGCCTACTCTAAAATTTACGCTAGCGGAGGCCCCGTAATTAGCCAGGCCTTAAATGGTAAAATGGGTAGTCCCGGCTTTAGCGCTGGTTTGGAATACGAATACGGCTGGAACAAAATTTCCTCCATCCGCACTGGAATTATCTATACTCAGAGTGGTGATATTGGTTTAGAGACCATGCACGATAGCACCTTCTTTGGCCTGGGACGCACCGAGGTACAAACACAACGCCATTATAAGAGCTTGCAAAGTATCCGCATTCCGGTTTCCTATCAGTATAAACTGAACTCACAACACAGCTTTGGCCTAGGCCTTAATACGGATGTTCTCCTTTCGGTGCGAATGGATGAAACCAAAACCACTACCGTATTTAAGCAAGATCCAAAAGTTGAGCATAAAGAATACAATCAATCTATGAACAGCTTTGCTCCGGTGAACTTCTCAGCCAGCCTGAGCTACGAATTTCAATACTCCGATCGCTTGAGCTTTGCTTTAAGCTATGCTCTGCCGCTCAACGACATTACCCAAGACCAAGCTCAAAATTTTGCCGCTGACCACCGTCCCGGTCAGGCCAACCTCCAACTACGATACCTCTTATTTAAGAACTAATGAAAAAGGTATTCGGATTACTCGGGATTACGGCACTTCTTTTAACCAGCTGTAAGGATGACGATGGCATGGGTCAGACCAGTTTTAGTGAAAGTCCACGCTTTTACATCAATGCTACCCTCGATGGTTTACCTCTAAACTTAAAAGCCGGTGAGAACTCCTATCAGATGTATACCAGCTACGAGGTAGAAGATTCCGTTTTACTGATGAAGGGCCTTCTAGCGGCAGACACGCCTCAATTAAAAAGAGCTTTGCAAATCATTATTCGAGGTTCAGAAATCATTGCAAATACCAGTTCTCCGGATCCAGGTTCTGCCCTTCAACAAGGACCATTACCTTATTGCGACCCCAGTGGAAGTACTGTGCAGCCTGGTATTTACGATTACTTCTTCGCGGCAGATACCGTGAACGGACATATCCCCTTAATGTGGAAAACTCCGAACAGCAGTTATTATGGCGATAGCTGCAGTGTACTTGGTATTAGTAAAGAAAGCCACAATAACTTTAGCGTAGAAATGCAAAGCCAGGGTCCCTTGTCTTGCACTCCCTCGGTTAAGCATACCATCTATACCGGACAAAGCGAAAAGGCGCAGCTCTATATTTTGAAAAGCACCAACTCTGAATTACAGGCCGAGGTTCAAAGCCGCATTGGCAATGTGAAGAAGGTAAACTGGCAAATCGCCGGTCAAAATGCCGGAAGTGGCTATAGCCTTACTCATTCAGTGATAGGCTTTCAGCCCGGATACCGTGTGAAAGCAGAGATCGAATTTGAATCTGGTGGTATAGAGGTAATCGAAAAAGTAGTGCTCCCAGGCAGTCCCACTTGCGATATCAATATCGACTACCGCAAACAAGGTCACCGGGTTCCCAATGCTCACAATTTAGCCACGGTAGAATTGCAATACTTCGACCAGAATGGTAAGATGTACAGCAGCTCTTACCCCAATGCTCAGGGTTATTTTGAAATTGAATCCCTTGGTGAATATTTAGATGCCGCCGCATCCAGCCACAAGCATAAACGCTTTAGCTTCTTGGGTGATGCCATCCTTAAAAGCGCAGATGGATCTACCCTTCAGGTTAATAACATCTTCGGAAGTTTTGCAGTAGCCTATCCCTAGGCTTCGAACTCAATTAAAATCTGGTTCTTTTCTACGGCTTGCCCGGTTTCGCAACGCACTTCTTTTACCACGGCATCACTTTCCGCTTTCAGGACATTCTCCATTTTCATGGCTTCCAGCACTAATAAAGCTTGCCCTTTCTTAATCGTATCGCCTGGCTGAACTTTTATATCCAATACCAAGCCTGGCATTGGGGCTTTGAGGTCATTAACCGCCGCATTGGCCAAATGCTCCATGCCTAAATCCTTAAGTAAGAGATCAAAACGATCTGCTCCTTTTACGGGATAAGCTTCACCATTCACCTCAATTAAGAATTCTTTGCTGTCATAGTCCGCTTCCAAAATTTGAATTTGATAGCTCTTTTGATCTTTTAAAAGGTGGAAACCTTTGCGGGCATCACCCTTAAGGTCTAATTCCAAAGGCATACCGTTCATGCGGATTTCACCACTGTTCGGAACTACCTCAACCTTATAATCCTGGTCATTGACTTTTACTTGATACTTTTCACTAGCCATGATCGCCTACTTTTGCATCAGCTAAATTAAGCATAAGCCATGCATCGATCTGCTTTTTGGGCCCTTTTATTCATTCTCTTTTACACTCTAAGTCTATCTGCACAAGAAGGCAGTTTGGAGCTAAACTGGCGTTATCAAGAAGGCCAAAGTCAAAATTTGGAAGCCTGGATTTACCCGGCTAATCGGGCTGAGTCTTGTTATATCCTACGCTCAGCAACTATCCTGGAAGTGCGACTCAGTGAAGGCCGACTAAAACAAAACCTTCCTTATAATTATGAAGGAGATCATCTTTGTGTTCGCCTTCCGGCGGAAGCCGACTCTAAAGCCAGAATTTACATCCACTACCGAATCGACTGGTCCAGTATTGAAGCTTCTGCCTTTATCGCCTTGCTTAATCCGGGTATCGTTCTTAATGCCCTTAACATAGAGTCTTCTGCTGCAAATGGTGATGCGGGACAGCTATTTCCCGCACCTGCAAATGATGAAAGACAGTATATCCGTTTAAATCTTTCTATGCCTGAAAACCTGCGTTTGGAGTCTCCCTTAAAGGCGGAATTTGAGGTATCAAAGGAATTGCAGCAATCGCTCTTTTTAAAGTCTGAGCAAGCTATCCGAATGAGCGAGTTTTATTTGGCTTTGGGCGATTTCCGTCATTTTGATTTGGATGATGTTCAAGAAAACCTGGCGGATCAAAACAAGATTTTGGAAGATCAAAAGATCGAGGATTTTCAAAATCGCCATCAGGCTTTGATCCATTATATAGCCCGCGAAAAAGAGTGGATGTTTACCCGCGAAGGCTTGCTGGCCCTTTCCGAATTAAAAGCTTCTACCGCGATTCCAAGCTTTCCTAAAAAAGAGGATCTCAAGGGAAGTGCTAATCATCAGGCTATCCAGATTGCCATTTTGGAAGAATATTTTAGTCAGGACTGGCCACAGCATTGGGCTCAATTCTGGAAGGAGCAATTGGGCCCAGAAGAGTGGCATGTAGTACTTACTAAATACAAAACTGCAGAAAGCGAAAACTCCTTATTCTGGAATCATTACATGACTTATTACCTTGAGAGCAAGGGCTTAAGTTGGGCAGATACCAACAGGAGTCTTAACCCTATGGATTCTCTTGAAATAGCTAAAGCGCGCTTTTTTCAAGACTCGCGAAAGGCCTTGGTAATTGATATTAACTACCGTTTGATGGCCCGCGAAAATCGGCTCTACCTCTACACTGAATTTGCCGATAGCAATTTAAACCTCCCTACTGAAATAGCAGGTCAGCTTAGCTTTCAAGCAGATAGTCAAAGATTCAATATTAAAGCCAACTTGAAGCCGCAAGACACGCTCTTTATTGAAATTGTGGAAGCCCCCCGAAGCTTATATCTTGACCCAGACCCCTGGGGTTTGATTAGCTGGCGCGAAAACCGTCCCTTAACCTATTTACTTTATGATCTGTCCCAAGGTCCGAGTCCTGATATTCGCCGCCAGGCCTTACTTAAATTATTGGAAAGCGCCCAGCCCAAATTGCTAACTACAGTAGTAGGTGTAGCGCTGGATAGCGAAGACCCGGAGCTCCGAAAACTGGGACTGGAAAAGTTCTCGTCCCTAAGGCCAGGTGGTAAAAATAGATTACGCTCCAGCCTTGAAGCCATGGCCCAGGATGAAGCGGATGTTAAATTGAAGCAAAAGGCCCAAGAGCTCTTGCTCGAAATGGAACCTTGAACCATAAGGAATTGGTAGATTTGCTGCTTCCGAAATTTTGAAAACACTCGATGGAAATCATTATACAGGCATCTCAATTTTTACTTTCCTTATCCCTGCTGATTATTCTGCATGAGTTAGGGCACTTTATCCCCGCTAAGATCTTTAAAACCAAGGTGGAGAAGTTCTACCTCTTCTTTGATTACAAGTTCTCTCTTTTTAAAAAGAAGATTGGAGAAACGGTATACGGTATCGGCTGGATTCCCCTTGGCGGCTATGTGAAGATTGCCGGGATGATCGATGAGAGCATGGATACGGACCAAATGAAGGAAGAACCCAAACCCTGGGAATTCCGTTCAAAGCCGGCCTGGCAGCGATTGATCATTATGGTAGGTGGAGTAACCGTAAATGTGATCTTGGCGATAGTGATTTACATCGGCACATTAATGTATTACGGTGAGGAAGTTTTACCTATAAAAAATATTGAGCAAGGTTTAATGGTGGGCGAAAAAGGAAAGGCCATTGGACTGGAGACAGGCGATTTAGTAGTTAGTGTCGATGGAAAACAATTGACTCGGTTTAATGAGATTGATAAAGAGCTAGTTTTAAGTGAAAGCAGCATTGGCATTATCCGTGATGGTGAAGCCATGGAAATTCAGGTTGATGCAAATGATAAAACCAAGCTTTTAGAAGGAGAAAGCAAAATTGTTGGTTTGCGTTTTCCCTTTGTAATTGAAGCTTTTGGTGATACTTCTTCTGCTAAAGATGCGGGTGTTGAAATTGGGGATTGGATTAAAGCTGTAAATGATCAAGAGAACCTTACGGCTGATATGATCCATGACATTATCCCCGAATATGCTGGCGATACCATTCAATTAGGTCTTTTACGTGGTGATGAATATCTGAATATCTCAGTAGCTGTGCCCGAGAGTGGGAAAATTGGCATCGCGCCTCAGAATAAGATTGAGCTGAAAAAATACTTCCAATTAGAAAGTCAAAAATTCACCCTGGCTGAAGCTATTCCCGCAGGATGGAACAAAACTACTGGTGTTTTAAAGGATTATATCCGCCAATTAAAATTGATTTTCACCCCCAGCACTGGTGCTTATAAAAAAGTGGGTGGTTTTATCACAATTGCATCTCAATTCCCTAATGAATGGAATTGGGAATGGTTTTGGAACATTACTGCCTTCCTAAGCATTATGCTGGCCTTCTTAAACATATTGCCTATCCCAGCCCTAGATGGAGGCCATGTGGTATTCGTTTTAATCGAAATGATTACCGGCCGCAAACCCTCGGATAAGGTGCTCGAATATGCGCAAATGGTAGGCTTTTTCATCTTATTGGCGCTAATCGTACTGGCCAATGGTAACGATATACTCGGCTTATTTAAATAGGGCCCTAGGCTTAGTATTTTTCCTCCTCTGGGGCTGGAATGCCTATGCCCAGGAAGCTCAATTAGAAGTACAGCTCAAAGACCTTTACAAAGGGGAGGCCTTAGCAGGCGTACGTCTTACCATTCACGAAACGGAACAATTCAGCTTTAGCGACAGCAGTGGTCATATCCAAATAGAGCTGTTGCCCGGGCATTATCATTTACACTTCGAAAAAGAAGGCTACCTGGCCGAAGATCGGGATTTACATTTTCCAGAAGAGAAGAGTATAATTCTCGCCATGATCCCCAGTAGGATTGAGTTAGATGAGCTTCTCATTGAAGACGGCTTCCTCAATCAAAGTCGAAAAAAGTATTCTCAGAAATGCTCATTCTGCATCCCAAAGAAGAAGAGCAAGCTTCCCAAATTGATTTGGCTTCCATATTGGAGCGAATGCCGGGAATCAATGCTCTTAATACCGGTCAAGGGATTTCGAAACCTGTAATCCGCGGCTTTATGGGAAACCGGGTGGCGGTTATCGATCAAGGAATAAAGCAAGAAGGTCAGCAATGGGGTTTGGATCATGGTTTAGAAATCGACCCTTTCCAGGTGCAAGGCATGGAACTGATCAAAGGACCAGCTGCGCTTCAGTACGGTAGTGATGCCCTGGCAGGTGCCCTGAGACTATTGGCTGAAGACCTGCCGGAAAGAACCTGGTCTGGCGGACTGCAGAGCGTTTATCACAGCAATAATCAGACTTGGGGAAACTCGGTACATGGCGCCTATCGAAAAGATAAATTCAGCACTAGCCTACGCTTAAGCCGCAAGCGCTACAGCGACTTTAGAGTGCCTGCTGAAAGCTTCACCTACAACGGTTACATTCTCCCTATAACGGATAACACCTTAAAAAACACTGCAGGCGAACAACAATCCGCACAATGGAATATTAACTGGAACAGCAATCAATACCGCGCTCGTTACAGCTTCTCTGTTTATGATCAGAAGCAAGGCATGTATCCCGGGGCAACCGGTATTCCTCGAGCATTTGACGTGGGCAATATCGGGGAAACCCGCAATATTGATTTACCACGCCAGGAAATTCAGCATTACAAAGCCTATACCCTGCAAAACATTAAAATTGGGGACCATTGGCTGGAAATTGAAGCAGGGTATCAATTTAATGACCGGGCCGAAAAAAGCTTGCCCCACGCTCATGGCTTTGCCGAACTGGATAGTAATGACTATCTGGCCCTAGGACTTAAGCTCCACAGCTTACAAGCCAATGCGCGTTATCGCTTTCATTGGTTAGAGCAAGATTTCGTCGCTGGAATTGCTCAGCAATATCAACGCAATCATCAAAGTGGTTTCGAATTTTTAATCCCAGAGTATGGAGCCTATCAATCCGGGCTCTATGTACTGACTAAGGGTAAATTTCAAAGCAATCTCTTTTGGGATGGCGGCCTGCGTTGGGAATACCGCCAACATCAATCTCCCCAGGGTATAACTCGTTGGTGGAATAATATTGATAGCCTGGTGCTGCGCTCTCCGGCCATAGATCGCCAATTTTCTAATCTAGCTGCTGCATTTGGCCTCTCCTATATCCTGCGCGAATCCTGGCAATTGAAACTGCATCTGGCCCGCAGTTTCCGAGCGCCGAATATCGCGGAGCTTAGCTCTAATGGTGTGCACCATGGTACTTTTAGACATGAAGTTGGCGATGCTGGCCTCAATCCGGAAATCGCCTGGCAATTGGATGGCCTGATTGAATATCAGAATGAAGAATGGTTAATTCGACTAAGCCCTTATTTCTACTATTTCGAGAATATGCTCTTCCTGCGGCCCACCGCCCGATTTTCCAATTTGCCGGAAGCCGGCCAGGTGTATGAATATCAGCAAGCACCCGCTCTACAAGGCGGGGCCGAGCTTTATTGGGACTGGCATCCCTGGAAACAATTGCATTGGAGTAATGCCAGTGAATTACTGCTCAATCGAAATCTCAATACCCAATTGCCTCTGCCCTTTAGTCCACCCTGGTCTAACCTTAGTACTTTAAAATGGGAGGCAAAAAGCTGGTACCTTTCGGCTGATTGGCGTTATACCTTCGCCCAAAATCGCACGGATCGCAATGAAAAGGCCAGTCCAGCTTACCATCTTTTTGGACTGCAAACCGCCTACAAATTAAAATGGGGGGAACAGCAGTTGCAAGTGCATTTAGCCGTGCACAATCTTTTCGATACTTTTTATCTGAGACACCTCTCGCGTTACCGCATTTTAAACCTACCAGAACAAGGCAGAAATATAGTAGCCGGCATTTCTTATTCTTTTTAATTGCAACATTGTTGTAAAAGCAATATGTTTGCGCAAAATAAAAACACATGCGTAAAACTGCTCTCTTCCTATCCGTATTAATCCTTGGCGCCGCCTGCTCTGATGATTCTGACAATCAAGATCTAAGCGCTCCAGTAATCCTCTCGGCCACCTTAAATGGAGAAGATCATGATCTAGAATTCAATGCTGCAGAAGCCCTTAACCTGGCGGTAGAGGCTTCTGACAATGAAGCTTTAGGTCAAATTAAACTAGACCTACACGATGTATTTGATGGCCATAGTCATGGGAAAGTATCTAGCACCTGGACCTTAAGTGAGGTTCACAATTTAAGCGGTACTCAGACCACCTTCACAAAGACGCTGCAAGCTCCTGATCCGGTAACCGCCGGACCCTACCATCTTGTATTAAGGCTATTGGATGTGGCTGGAAATGAATCTGAATTCGCTGAGCTGGATTTTGTCCTTCGCAATGGCAGCGAACCCCAAATTAGTATCACCGATCCTGATTTCTCCCAAGGCTTCCAAATTACTAAGGGTCAAAGCTTTAATCTTACTGGTAGTGTGACCGACAATATCGATCTGGCCGAAATAGTAATTCAAGTGCGCGAAGAAACCGAGCATAGCCATAAAAGTTATTCCAGCACCATTTTCTCCTTTGATAAGGATCTGGATGGAGGCTCCGACCTCAGCTTTGATTTAGGAAGCCTTAGTATCAGCATTCCCTCTAGCGCTGAGATTGGCCATTATGAATTGTACATTAGCGCCAAAGATTCAGAAGGAAACTACGGTATTTATACCGCCGAAATTGAAGTGATTTAATGACAGATACAGCTGAAGAAATCTTACGCTCCCATGGCCTGCGCAGAACGCTGGGCCGTATTCAGGTACTCCATTTTGTGATGCAGCAAAAAGCGGCTGTTTCACATAGTGAACTAAGTCAGGCCTTTGAGGGAAAACTCGATCGCGCCAGCTTATACCGCACCTTACAAGATTTCGAACAGCAGGGTCTTATTCACAAGGTTCCAGATGATGTAGTTTCGGTGAAATACGCCTACTGCCACGGATCTTGCTCCCCGGAGCATCATCATGATTCGCATTTGCATTTCAAATGCCACAATTGCGATCAGACCTATTGTTTGGAGGAAAATACCTTACCTAAAATTGCCGTGCCAGAGGGTTTTATCCCAGAAAGCACCGAGGTTTTAATTCATGGTATTTGCCGGGCTTGCGCCTAATCCAAATGCTCCCAAATACGATCAAACTCTAAGCGGAAGGCCCTCAGCAATGCAGGGTCTTCGCTTAATATAAGGTTCTCATAATTGCGCTCCGCTGCCGAGCGGGTCCAGTTGTAACTGCCCGTTAACAGTACCTTATCATCAAAGAGCGCGAATTTATGATGCATGTGATCCTCGGTTTTATCGAGCAAGATGGGCAGCCCTATACGATGTAAAAAATCAATATCGGAACCCATATCCTCACTCTTATTATTATCGCTGATAATTCGAACGCGCTTCCCCACTTTATAAGCCGAAACTATCGCATCCCGAATAATATTATCACTGATGGTAAAGACACAGATATCAATACTGTGAGCGGCCGATCTTAATTGACTGAGAATAGCATCTCGGCAGTCCTCCCCCGGACTAAAATAGGCCCGGCCATGAGTAGGCTCTGTCGCCGAGGGTTCCTTTAAAAGTTTCACGCATTCGTAAAACCAGCCCAGGATCAATTCCATTTTAGTGCCCTCTGCTCGATCCATGGCAAAATCTCGAACCCGGCTAAGCAACCAATCGCGCTGTTGAGGGTTTAAGTCATAAGCAGCCAGTAAGGCTTTTATGCTGCGTTTTTCACTGCGCGATAAAATCAGGTCTTCCAGACTGAGCAATAGCTCTTGCTCCAGATTCTTAAGGTGGCTATTCATGCGCCTAAATTAGCAGAAAGCGTGCGGTCATTGGGCATGCTTTTTATCTTTGTGGCCTCACCTAAATGAAAAACTATGTACGGTAAACTACAAGCGCACTTACAAGCAGAACTTCAACAAATTGAAGCTGACGGACTTTACAAGCGCGAACGCATTATCACCGGCGAACAAGGCGCTGAAATTACCGTGCAGGGTGGCCAAAAGGTGCTCAATTTCTGCAGCAACAATTACCTCGGTCTTTCTTCAAATCCTAAAGTAATTGAAGCGGCCAAAGCCAGTTTGGATACCCATGGTTTCGGTATGTCTTCGGTGCGCTTTATTTGCGGAACTCAAGATATTCATAAGACCCTCGAGCAAAAGATCGCTGACTTCCTCGGAACTGAGGATACCATACTCTATGCAGCGGCTTTTGATGCCAATGGTGGCGTATTCGAGCCGCTTTTAAGTGCGGAAGACGCCATTATCTCCGATAGCCTTAACCATGCTTCTATCATCGATGGAGTTCGCTTATGTAAAGCCGCTCGCTATCGCTACGAAAACAACAATATGGAAGACCTGGAAAAACAATTGCAGGCCGCTTCCGAAACTGCGCGTTTCAAAATTATTGTAACCGATGGGGTATTTAGTATGGATGGCTATGTGGCGCAATTGGACAAAATTTGCGATCTGGCCGAAAAATACGATGCACTGGTAATGGTAGACGAATGTCATGCTACCGGCTTTATCGGTAAAACCGGACGCGGTACCCATGAACTCAATAATGTAATGGGTCGAGTAGATATTATTACCGGCACCTTAGGAAAAGCTCTTGGTGGTGCCATGGGTGGCTTTACCACCGGTCGTAAAGAGATTATCGATTTATTGCGTCAGCGTTCTCGTCCCTACTTATTCTCGAATTCTCTAGCCCCAGCTATAGTAGGTGCCTCTATTGCGGTATTTGATCTTTTAAGCGAAACCACCGAATTACGCGATAAGCTGGAGAATAATGTGAATTACTTTAAAAAAGGAATTCGCGAAGCAGGTTTCGATATTAAAGACGGAGACTCTGCCATTGTTCCCATTATGCTTTATGATGCGGCCCTTTCACAGCAGTTTGCTGATGCGCTCCTTAAGGAAGGTATCTATGTGATTGGCTTCTTTTACCCCGTTGTACCTAAAGGTCAAGCCCGGATTCGCGTACAATTAAGTGCCGCTCACGAACAAGAACATTTAGACCGTGCCATTGCCGCCTTTACCAAAGTAGGCAAGGAGCTTGGAGTTTTAAAATGATTATCAGAGCTTTAGGTTTACTACCTTTAGCTCCTCTCCTAAATAAATGAGTACTGCTTTTTGTAATTCTATACCGGCTTCCCTGAGAAGTTGCGCATAGTCTTGCAGCTGCTGCTGATGCGCCGCTAACTCAGCCCCAGTCTTGTAATCGGCCAGGTACCACTGTTCATTTAAGGACACCAAACGGTCGGGAATCCGCTTTCCTTGCCCGGGAACTAATATGCTTCTTTCATTATAAACCTTAGCATCTGGAGCATAGAGTTCTTTTAAGTCTTTATGATTCAGTAAATTACCCAGCTGGGGTTTTAGCTTCTTTAAATCATCTTCATCCAGCCAGGATTCATTTTGAGCTCTTTTTAATACCTGCTCCAGATCACTGGCTTTTCGAATTTGTGCCAACAATTGATGCATTTTGGTTCCCCAACGAGCATCAGCTAATTTATCATGCTGCCAGTGCCTTGGCACATTACTGATCAGCTCCAGTTTTTCCATCCAAGGCAAAGCTTTAAAGGGTTTCGGTTCAATGCCCCTATGCTCCGTAATTTCCCAATCGAGGCTTTGTCGCTTGCCTATCTCATAAATTCCCGGCTCATCAGCTTCAAAATAACGACATAAAAACGCTTCTAAACTCTGCTGATTTCCGGTCTTGGACGGCATTTGACTAATAATATGGAGCTCTTGCTCGGCCCGGGTAAAAGCCACATAATAAATATTGAGGTTATCCATCATTATCCGCGAAAGCTCCTCCTCATACCAAGCCGTATACTGCGGCTGAAATTCAGGGATTGGCGGTTTTACCAAATCGATAAAGCTAAACGAGAGGCCAAAGGATTCTGGTTCCAAATCTACCCAGGCGCGAGGATTTGTAGAACCACCTCCGCTTTGCAAGGCGCCATAAGCCGAAAGGTAGATCACCACCGGAAATTCGAGGCCCTTGGCTTTATGCACACTCATTATCTGTATGGCATTGGTGTCTTCCGGAATACTCAAACTTTTCTCAGAACCACTTTCCTGCCACCATTGCAAAAACTCCGCGGTAACCGGACGACTATGGCTTTGATACTCCTGAATTTGATCCAGGAAGAATTGCAAATAGGGATCATTTTGCCAGGGCATTTCGAAAAGCTGCATCAGTTGATAGCATTTTTCCAAAAGCTCTTGGGCCTGCCATTGGTCAAAATCAAAAGAACCAAACAAGTTGTTTAATGCCTCCCCTATCTCTTTCAAATTCTTTTCAGACCAGGCCTTTCTGAAATCATGCGGGTCTTGACCATGAGGGCAGAAACGCTCCGCAAACAAAGCTAGCCAAGCCCGACGACGTTCCTTATCCTTTGGGAATTCCGACATCTCCAAAAAGGAAATAATGGCCTGCACTTCAGCGGAAGCGCCAATTAAAAGGCTATCGGCGGATAGAATTTGCAGGGCCTCTCCGGGAGCTAAGGCCAAATTCGCCTCTTGTTCCAAAAGAAATTTGGCGGCTCTGCGTCCCGTTTTATTGCTTCTAGACAAAAGACAGATATCTCTTTGCCGATAACCCGCTTGAAGTAAATCGTTTATCCTGTTTAGTAAGGCCTCGTCCTCCATTTCGGGGCTGGGCCTATTGTCTAAAAGCTCCAGACTTATATAGCCTCCTTCTGCCTTTGCGGGCACTTGTTTGCCCTGTTTATAAATCTCACGGTACTCGGCATTGGGCAGCTCAGCACTTAAGGTCTCAAAAAAGCGATTATTAAAATCCACCAGGCCTGAGCGCGAGCGCCAATTATGCTCCATGGGAACCACCTTTCTTTGGTAGAGCTCCCGACCAGCCACCTTATTACTAGCATCCTTATCGCTAAAAAGATCCACAAACAATTGCAGATCACCTCCTCTAAAGCGATATATACTTTGTTTGGCATCTCCCACAATCATAGTGCTACTGCCTTCAGAAGCCAGAGCATTATTTAAAAGGGGTAAGAGGTTTTCCCACTGCAAGCGTGAGGTATCCTGAAACTCGTCAATAAAAAAGTCTTGAAAACGATCCCCTAAACGTTCGTAAAGGAAGGGCGCTGGTTGCTCTCGTAGTTCTTTGGAGATAATCTTATTGAAATCGCCAATGGGCATTCGGCCACTTTCTTCCTTAATCTGGTCTATTCGCAATTCAATCTCTCCTAAAAGCGCTAAGGCATGTATGCCCTTAAGAACTCGGTCTAAAACCCAATATTCCTCGAAACTATCTTCCTCTAAGTCTTTGATTTTCTTTGCTCTTTCATAAAGCTCTTGGAGTATATTGGCATCATTTAAAGCCGCCTTCTTTTTCCCTTTGGTAGATGGGATATGCTCAGGCCCTTTCTCTTCAAAAGTTTCAATTTGCGTTTTGGTAAAAGGCTTGAAGTCAGCCTGGCTTATCGCCTGAACCCAAGAATATAAGCCTCCCCTTCTAAAGTCCTCCCCTGCCAAGTCTAATTCTTCACATCGTTGAAGAAAATCTTTTGCGGATTTTCGAAAAAGCCCTTTCAACTGATTTAATCGCTTGCGCAATGCTTCTTCTATACTTAGTAATCTTTCAGGTTCCAATTGTTTTAAGGCTTCCAAATAGGGAAAGGCCCGTTCTTGAAACAACTCCTTTCCGCGATTAATGAGAAGTCGGCGACTGTCAAATGCACTTTCATCATCGAGCTGTTGGCGGATATAGCGACGCAGAACTTCTGTAAAAGGTCCTTCCTCCTCCAATTCATCCAAAAGACGGTCTACCGCCTCTTCGAGGATGCGATCATTATCTAGCTCTACTTGAAAATGACCATTAATATTAAGATCCTTGCTAAAGCTGCGAATCAAGCGATTGGTAAAACTATCGATGGTAGACACATTAAAGGCCGCATAATGATGCAGAATGCCGGATAAAGCTGCACTAGCTCGGTGTTTTAATTCGATAGGATCAATCGCTAGTTCAGCGGCTAATTCCTCGGCATAAGCCCGATCTCCCGCTTCAATGTCTGGATAGGACTTTAAGAGCTTTAATTGCTTGATGAGGCGAACTTTCATCTCACCGGCTGCCTTTTTAGTAAAGGTGATGGCCAGGATATGCATGAAACGCTTTGCGTCTTTAGTGCTCAAACAACGCTTTAAATAATTGCGCACCAGTTGAAAGGTTTTTCCCGAACCGGCTGAGGCATTGTAAATAAGGAAGCGTTCGTGCATAGAGGACATTTGAGCCTAAATTAGCAAATAAGAAAAGGTCTAAAGGATGGCGGCAAATTACTTTGAAAACAAGAAAATCTGGATAACCGGAGCCAGTTCCGGAATTGGTAAAGCCATGGCTGAAGAACTGGCTAAACTTGGAGCCAAACTGGTTATTAGCGGACGCCGCAAAGAAGCTTTAATGCAATTGGCCAAAGAACTATTAGTCTTTGGAGCTCCACAGGTAGAAGTATTGCCATTTGATTTAGAACAGGAAGCGGAGCGCCAAAATGCTCTTGCCGAATTGCAAAAAATTTGGTCGGCACCTGATATTCTCATCCTATCCGGAGGCCTATCACAGCGCTCCTTAATTCGAAATACAGAATTAAAGGTCTACCGCCGTTTAATGGAAGTTGATTATTTAGCCAATGTAGAACTCAGCAAAGCCTTTATGGACCACTGGCAAAATGGCCAAGGGCAAGTGGTGGTTATCTCCAGTTTGGTAGGTAAAATCCCC
Organism: Croceimicrobium sp.; assembly: GCF_965228705.1. Lineage (GTDB taxonomy): Bacteria > Bacteroidota > Bacteroidia > Flavobacteriales > Schleiferiaceae > Croceimicrobium. Next base: position 2,870,133 of record NZ_OZ245832.1, on the reverse strand, counting down.
ACGCCCTATCGTTCAGGATATGCCGCTGCCAAACATGCCCTTCATGGTTTTTACGAAAGCCTGCGCGCTGAAGAGCCTCATCTAAAAGTAAATTTGATTTGTCCGGGTTTTATACATACCCAAGTATCTGTAAATGCGCTTACCGGAAATAATGAGGCTTTGGGTGAAATGGATCAGGCGCAAGCCAATGGTATGCCCGCAGAAGTTTTTGCTAAAAAAGCTTTAAAAGCCATTCAAAACAATAAAGCGGTGGTCCTAATAGGTGGCAAAGAAGTTTGGGGAGTCCACCTCTTCCGTTTCTTCCCTGGCCTCTTCCGAAAGATTATCGGTAAGGCTCAGGTCCGTTGAAACTTATATCGACTGAAGGAATGTTGATATAGTTAAAAACTAAGCTTTTTTAATTTTTAATAACTAATTTTGATGCGCCTTCAACAAAGAATAATTCCTGTTGAAGTTTGGGACAAACTTTCTTAGCAATAGATTTGTTTCACTACACAAAGTATCAACTAAAAAAATATCAAACATGGCTTTTGAATTACCAGCATTACCCTATGCTCACAACGCTTTAGAACCACATATTGACCAGCAAACCATGGAAATCCACCATGGCAAGCACCACGCTGGTTATACCACCAAATTAAACGCCGCTATCGAAGGCAGCGATTTGGCTAATCAATCTATCGAAGACATTCTTGCCAATGTTTCCAAGCATGGCGGTGCCGTTCGCAATAATGGCGGTGGTTTTTACAATCACAGTTTATTCTGGAATGTAATGGGCCCTAATGGAGGTGGAAATCCTTCCGGTGAATTAGCCTCTGCTATCGACGAAGCTTTCGGTTCATTCGAAGCTTTTAAAGACGCTTTTGCTAATGCCGCTGCTACTCAATTCGGTTCAGGTTGGGCCTGGTTACTAGTAGATGGCAATGGAAAGCTCCAAGTAAGCAGCACTGCCAACCAAGACAATCCTTTAATGGATGTGGCTGAAGTAAAAGGTACCCCCATCTTAGGTTTAGATGTTTGGGAACATGCCTACTACTTAAAGTATCAAAACCGTCGCCCTGATTACATCGAAGCTTTCTTCAATGTAATTAACTGGGACGCTGTAGCGGCTAATTACGCGGCTGCGAAATAATTTAATTTCTGACATCGAAATCCCATTTAGGGATTAGAAAAATAAGCCCCGTCTCTCAGCAGAAAGACGGGGCTTTATAGTTTATTAAGCCGAAAGGCTCCATTCCTATCATTAGTTGGAATCTGAAATTCGATCGATTAAAATCTTTTTATTATTCCGGCTAACGGGAATTTCCTGACCCGCTAAGAAGACCGTGTTTTCTTCCAGTTTCTGAATCTTATCCAGATTTATAATGTGTGACTTATGCACTCGAAGGAAGTTCTCAGGTAGTTTAGCAACAAAGGCCTTCATGGTGCTGTGAACAATATATCTTTTATCGTCAGTAACTACCTTAATATAGTCACCCAAGGCCTCAACAAAGGAAATATCATCCACGCTTAATTTCACTAAAACGCCATCTGATTTAATGAAAAGTGAATTTTCGATCTCCTGTTTTTTCAGGTTTTCTTCATAATAACGGGCTCTTTGTACCGCAGAAGAAAAGCGATCCATGTCGATTGGCTTGGAAATATAGTCGGTAACATCGTATTCAAAAGCCTCGAAAGCATAATGCTTTTTAGCCGTTACCATGATTACCTGAGGCACTTCTTTGAAGCTCGCCAAGAATTCAATACCGCTCATCTCCGGCATTTCTACATCGAGAAAAATGAGATCTACTTCCCTCTTTTGCAAGGCGATACGTGCTTCAATTGCATTGGGGTATACGCCCACCAATTCAAGGTCGCTTACTTTTGAGATGCATGACTTTATCGCTTCCCTTTGAATGGGGTCATCATCAACAACAATACACTTCATGAGAGAGGAATGAATTCTTAACAAAAATGGCTCTAAAATGTATAGTACGCAAGAATTCAATTATTTTAGAGCCTATGCCTTGCCCCACAAGGCTTTGAGCTTGTCCCTTTTTATTCATTCCAGGCTTTCTATCAACCACTTATCGACAGATTTTGCTGTTCATCTAATAATTAACAGGCCCTGTTAATAAGGAGATTAGGTTTGTTGGGTAATTCAATTATTACAGCTATGAAAACCTGGGGTATTACATTTTTTCTAGCCTTGGCCTTAAGCTTACAAGGTCAAGTTTTAACCGTGACCAACACGAATGATTCGGGTCCCGGTTCGCTACGTCAAGCAATCACCGATGCCAATGCAAACTGGAGCATCGATCGTATCGAATTTAACATTCCTACCTCCGACGCCGGTTACAATGCCAGCACCGGAGTATTTACCATTCTGGTAACCACCGCCGAGTTACCCAGCATTAACAACCGTGTTTTAACTATCGACGGAAGCACTCAAACTGCTTTTACTGGTAACACCAACACCACCATCTTCGGAGCCGGTGGTACCGTAGGTTGTGATGCAGTAGCCTTAACACAGGTAGACGGTCCCGAGATCGAGATCGTTGACGGAGCCGGTAACTTGAAGTGGGGATTACAAGCTACCGAGCGTTACATCACCATTAACGATATTGCTATCCACAGCTTCGGTAACGGATGGTTCATTTACGATAATGCCAACCTTTTGGTTCGCGGTGGCGGTGGCTACTTCGAAGCTTTTAATATGGTTTTAGGTTCTGAAGCTCATCAAGATATGGCTCCTGCCGGAAGCGATATCAATGGTGCTCCTAACTTCCAGGCCTTAGGCGTTGACGATGGTAAATTCCACCACAATTACGTGGCTTATGGCTCTACCATGGGTGGCTTCCTTCGCACTGGTTGTGCCAACTGGGAAGTTTATCAAAACGACTTTGCTCACAATGGTTTGGTAGATCAAATTACCGATGGTTTAGATGTAGCTGATTTCACTGAAAACTGTCTTATTAAAGAAAACCTTTTCCGGAACAATGGTGCCAATGGTTTGGATACCTACAACTCTCACGGTGGTCACCAAATTGAGAACAACACTTCTTACAATAACGGTCGCTTGGGTAACGAAACTTCTGGTATGCGTATCTACGGAACTTACGGCGACACTATCGCTAAGAACCTTATTTATGATAATGTGGGTGCCGGTATCCTGGTTACCAGTGCAGCTGAAAAACACCATATTACTCAAAACTGTATTTACAACAACGGAAACGTAATTCCAGCTGTTGCTCCTTTAAGTACTTCTAAGCAGTTAGGTATTGACTTATTAAGCTCTAGCGATAATCATCGCAAGGGAACCGGTACCTACGTTACTTTAAACGATAACAACGATGTTGATGCCGGAGGTAACCAATTGCAAAACTTCCCTATTATCGACGCGGTAATCATTAACGGTGCAAACCTTACTGTAAAAGGTTTTGCCCCTGCCGGTGCTACTGTAGAGTTCTTCGAAGCTGATCAATATGCCGGTGCTTATATGCCTCAAGGTAAAAGCTTCCTTTTCTCTAAAGTAGAAGGTAGTGGCGATGATATGGATGCCAGCACCGGATCTTATGGTCCTGGTTTGGTAAATGGAATTGCTCAGGGTACTGAAAGCAATGCCAACCGTTTCGAGTTTACTGTTCCTGTACCTGCTGGCTTTGTGGCTGGAGACGCTATCACTGCTACCTCTTTCCTTACTGCCAATGGTACTTCTGAATTCTGTGGTGCTTTCACCGCCGTAAACGGAAGCGGAACCTTAAATGTAAACCCAGAATTGAACTGTGTTTATATCGACGTGAACAATGATGTGGTTGCCAAATTCGGTTACCATAACCCCAATAACTTTACTGTAAACATTCCTGTAGGAGCTAATAACAGCTTTAGCCCATCTCCACAAGGTCGTGGCCAAAACACCAGCTTTATGGCCGGTACCCACAGCAATGAGTTTACTGTTACCTTCCCTTCTATCAGCGCTTTGAGCTGGTACTTAGACGGAACTTCTGTTACCGCAGACATTAACAGCGTTCGTTGTCCTGCCGACTTGCAGGTAACTCAAACCGTTACGAATAACACTCCTAATGTGGGAGATCAGGTAACCTTTACTATTCACATTGACAACCTTACTTGTGGCGTTCCTGCTACTGCGGTACAGATTCAATATGTTATTGATCCCAACTTCACTTATGTAAGTCATGCCGGACCCAGCAGTGGAAGCTACAATGTAGGAACCGGTTTATGGACTATCCCTGAAGTAGTTTGCGGTACAGGTCAAAGCTTACAAGTTACCGTTCAGGTAAACGGAAATGGTAGCAACACTGCCTCTGTATTGAGTCAAAATCAACCCGACCCTGTAAGTAGCAACAACAGTGCTAGTGAAAACTGCGCTACTGGTTCTTCAGGTTCTAATAACGGAGGTATCGAAAGTGAAGGTTCTATGGCCCGCTTAATTGCTGCCCGTAACTACGAGCGTATTATCCGCGGACAGCATACTTTCTACGATCGCATTGCTCAGCAACCTACTTTGAGTGATATGCAAAGCCAACAATTAGGAAAAACCGGTGCCTTAAGTGACTATCTCCCTCCCGTGGGTCCTCAAAATGCTCCAGCTGTAATCGCTACTCCAACCGATTTGATTGGCATCACCAATGCTATAAATGTATTCTCAGTAGACTATTTAAATACTGCTCAGAACCGTTTAGGAAGCATCCTGGCCATCGAAACTCAGAATGAGGTATACAACCACACCAAGGTGATTTGCGACCGTTTAAACGGTGCCACTTTAGAAAGTATTAAACTGATCAATATCAAGGGTCACACCTTTATCCTTTCTCACCTAGATCAAGGTGAAGGTTTGGTAGACATGGCGGTAACCTTTGTAGCCTACAAGAAAGCCAATGGCTCTATTGAAATCGATGCTCGTTGGAACCAACAAGAGTATGATATCCAGCCTTCTGATAAAGTGTACAACTTCCAGGTATGGTCTGTATCCGAAAGCTTAACTCGCCAATTGGTAGAAGACATCCTTACTTTAATGGAAATGGATGGTCCGGTAAGCAGCTTAACCAGCAGCAACGTTGCAGTACCTACTGCCTATGTTAAAACTGGTCACTATGAGGATGGGAAAATCTTCCTTACCATGGTAAACACTGTAGGTGCCAGCGAGATTAACATCATGGCTAACCGTACCATTAACGAGCAAGCAACCCGTACTCAGTTTGGTGAATTGATCAGCCTTGATCCTGCTAAAAACGAAGAAACTGTAGTTTGGAACACCGGATACTTATTCGACTCTGGATTCGAAATCTTGAACGATATCGGTGGTGGCCGCGATGTATTGTATTTAGCTGACGGTGCTTGGGGTGTTGACTTCGAGCGTGTAGTAGGTGCCAATAGCACTACCTTCAACACTCTTACCGAGAGTGGCTATACCTACGATAGCTCTAAAAAACACTTAGAACGCGATGTACAGTTCACCGGTAACTTAAAGAACTATGTGAGCATTTACCGCATGTTGCGTCCTGGTCACAAATCTGTAGACCTGAGTGCCTACAACCAAATGACTTTTGAAGCTAGCTTAAGCGGATTGAATGAAATTATTGTAACCCTGGTAAGTGGCGACATCACGAACTGGAGCGAGCAATACCGAGTTACCGTGCCTGTTCAAAATGCTGCTATGGGAACTTACAGCATCGATTTTGCCGACTTGGTTTCTGCCGGAAACACTCCGCTTGACCTGAGCAATATCTTAAACGTGACTTTCTCACTTGTTGGTGACTATAACAGCTTCGTGCCGGTGAGCTTCGACATTGCTAATGTAGAATTCAATGGCAATGGCAACCCTGTAAGCACTGCCGAATACGGACAAGTGCAGAACGGATTAAACGTATATCCAAATCCATTTAGCGGTGCTACTCAAATTGACTTGCACTTAGACAATAGCAGCGATGTACGCGTAGAGCTTTATGACTTAAGCGGTAAGATGGTAGACCAGGCAGCTTTAGGCTTCCAATTCAAAGGAACCAACACCATGGTTTACCAACCTCAAGCCGAATTACTGGAAGGTGTTTACCTGATGAAGGTGATCACCGATAACCGTAGCTACACCCAAAAAGTGGTGTACCGTAAATAGTGTAATTACCCCCTCTATATCCGAAGGATCCCGGCACCCACTGTCGGGCTTCCTTTTCCGCCAGAGGAATTAAAACGTGTAAATACCCCCTCTATATCCAAAGGATCCCGCGCAGTACGCTGCCGGGATTCTTTATTTTTGGCCCATGCGTATTGATAAGTACCTCTGGTGTGTTCGCAAATACAAAACCCGCAGCCTGGCTACTGATGCCTTGAAAAAGTCGCGGGTATTAATTAATGATGAGCCCGCTAAGGCCTCCCGAGAAGTGAAGGTGGGCGACAGAATTGGTTTTCGTAAAGACGGTGTGCTGTACCAGATTGAGGTTTTGGATATCCCCAAATCGCGGGTGGGCGCCAAATTGGTTCCCGACTTAATCCGAGATATCACTACTGCCGAAGAGCTCGAAAAGCAGCAGTTTATCAATATGATGCATAAGCTGAGTCGACCTCGGGGAACCGGTAGACCCACCAAAAAAGAACGTCGAGACCTTAACGACTTTATGGATTTGGATGAATAGGAAAAACCTGCTCCAGCAAGGTCTTTAAAGGTTCATCATAAATATCATGCTTCCCTTCAAAACGATGCAGGTCGGGATGGAGACCCTTTTCCTTTAAAAAGTTTAAATGCTCCTCTAGTCGTTCCTCGCTAATAAATTCATCATCATCGCCGCAAAGCATATGTAATTCCTTGGGGCGAAAGTTTTCGAGGGCCTTTTCAAAATTGAGATCCGGAGGAAAAGCACCCGCCCAATTAATCAAAGTTTCGAATTTCAAATTGGTGCTATTGGCCCATCGACAGGCGGTAGCTACGCCCTGCGAAAAACCAAAAATGGCCACCTTTTTAAAACTTTGACGCTTCAATACCATCATGGCCACCTGGTCCAACATTTGGCAATAGTCATCAATATCGTTGAGGCGGTCTTCCTTGGTCATCCAGCTGGAGCCCACTCGGCCCGAAGAGCCTTGTAAATAAAAGCGATGCAAACCTTCTGGTGCCACAAACAGAATATCGGAGCGCTGCGCCTTTTCAAACTTGCGCAGGAAATACTCTGGATGCTGCCCATATCCATGCAGTACAAAACAGAGATAGGGCTGTAAAGACAACGGCTCGTTACTGAGGTAGTAGCGAGCCGTGCGTTCTATTTTAAAGTCTTTGCGAATGCTCAAAACTGAGGTTTGCGTTTTTCTAAAAAGGCGGTGGTTCCTTCAGTAAAATCTTCGGTGCCGAAGCATTTCCCAAATTCTTCAATTTCCACTTTAAAGCCATTCATACCATCGGTATAACCGGCATTCACACATTTAATCGCGCTGTGAATGGCATTGGGTGAATTTTGGGCAATTTTAGCCGCCAGGCCTTTCGCGGTTGGAAGCAGTTCTTCCAATTCGGTAAGATGATTTACCAAGCCCATTTCATAGGCACGATCGGCCTTGATCATTTGGGCGCTGAGAATCATTTCCAGGGCTCGGCCTTTGCCTACTAATTGAGCTAAACGCTGGGTACCGCCATATCCCGGAATCAAGCCCAGAGTAACTTCAGGTAAGCCTAATTTGGCATTGTTGGAAGCGATACGAATATGTGCACTCATCGCAAGTTCCAAACCACCACCCAAGGCAAAACCATTTACGGCTGCAATTACAGGTTTGCAATAGTTCTCGATATAGTCAAAGAGACTACTCTGACCTAAGGCTGCTAATTCGGTTCCTTCGGTTACGGAGAAGTTGGCAAATTCTTTAATATCCGCACCAGCTACAAATGACTTTTCACCACTTCCGGTTAAGATCACCACCCGAACAGTGGTATCCTCTTTTAAGCCTTCTAAAGCCTGATGTAGTTCGGCTATGGTTTCTTTATTTAAGGCATTGAGTTGCTTGGGACGATTAAGGGTAATTACCGCAATTGAATCGCTTATTTCCAGTAGCAGATTGTTGAATTCCATGATTGTTTCATTGGGTGCTCTGCAAAAGAAATGAATTCCCTCGGATTTAAAAACTTCCTAGTCCTCGCTTTGTGCAGAGAGAGGCAGGTAAACCCGGAAACAGGTTCCTTCCCCCAATTTGGTTTCGAATTCTATACGGCCGGAAAAGCCATCTACAATTCGTTTTACTAAAGCCAGGCCTAAGCCCATACCACTGGACTTGGTAGTGAAACGAGGTTCAAAAATCTTGGTATGCTGTGATTCGGGAATACCACTGCCATTGTCGCAAACTTCAATAAGGGCCTGTTCTCCCTTCCGCGAAAGCGAAACTACCACTTTTTCTTTTCGCCCTCCGGGTACGGATTGCAAGGCATTATTAATAAGGTTGTTCATCACCCGAATTAACTGGTCTGGATCAGCATAAATTTGCAGGTCTTCGTCTTCAGCCTTAAACTCTACATTATGCTCGGGATACAACATGGCCACCCTGCGCACCAATTCCCTTACGGGGAAGAGTTTTAAACGCAGTTCCGGCATAGAGGCAAAGCGAGAGAATGCCGCCGCGATATTGCTTAGGGTGTCGATCTGATCAATCATACTCTCGGCAAACTCACGTAGTTTTTCCGGATCATCCGTGCGCAGGCTCTTTTCGAGGTACTGCACATTCAATCGCATCGGCGTAAGCGGATTTTTAATTTCATGTGCCACTTGCTTAGCCATTTCACGCCAAGCACTTTCCCTTTCGGTTTGAGCCAATTTTGCTGCTGAGGCTTCCAGCTCCTGAAGCATGCGATTGTATTCCGCCACCAGGGTACCAATCTCATCCTGGTATTTCCATTCCAGTTGATAGTTTCCTCCTTTGAGTCGGGTGTTTTTTATGTGTTCCCCGATTAATTGCAAGGACCCTGTGATGTAATTCGAAAGGAAATAGGCCATCAAACTAGCCCCTAAAAAGAGTAGGAAGTATATTTCCGTTAATCGCCAGAGAAAGTTCCTTAGATCCTCTCTACTGAGGTCCTCCACGTCGAAATAAGGTAGGTTGATAATAGCTACCGGCTTACCCTGATAGTTTCGGATAAAATCGAAGGTGGAGAGGAAGTCTACCGAATCGGTTTTATAGCGACGTAATACCTGATCAGCAGTTTGGTAAAGACGCTCCATCAGGTCGGGATCAATCTTAGTCGGGATAATGCCACTTTCGTGGAGATGGGGTGTGGAGGCAATGAGCAAATTCCCGTTAAGCCCATAGATATTGATATCCAAACCATTGATTTGTGCGAGATCACAAACCTTGGTATCAAAGAGGCTTACAATGCTGTCGGTATTGTTAATGAGCTCTTGATCGCGCAAGAAAAAGTTGATGGATTCCAATACCGCGAACTCCTTACGTTTGAGGCGTTCTTCGTGGTATTGCTCGTTTTCTTGCTTAAAGTGATAGAAGGAAATGGTTCCGGTTAAGAGGAATGAAATGGCGAGGATAAGCAGCATCGAAAAAAAGATGCGTCCTCTAAGGGTAAAGGGTATCCAGCTCCTGTTGATCACGTGGGGAAGTTAGCAAAATGCGGGCCGGAAAACTTGATTCTAAAAAATCAATAACCCCGCCCGCGGCGGAAATAATAATGCAAGCCCAATCACCTCGAAAATAAACTTTGAGCCACTTCCATAAGCTTATAATAAGAAAGCAAATTTTTGAAATCCGATATTTCATAGGCTATATGTAGTGCTAATGCCTATGGTTAGACTGCCTGTCGTAAATGCTCCTACATAAATCCCTGAAGAGATATGCTGGTTGATAGCATAACTATACTTTGCCCTTAAGCCTAAAAATGGACCGAACTTCGAAGGCACATGAGCGTGGCCACGGTAGGCTTTAAAATCATTATCTGAAACTAAAACACTTAGGCCCAGCGGCATAAGTAATTGAAACCAATGCTTTTGAAATTGAAGTTCCTTAGCTAATGCTAAATAAAAGTCATAATTACGGGCATGATTGATCAACATATATTGATCCTCCATTAACCAACGATGATACTGAAAGCCTACAATTGTTTGAAGTTTACCCCGGTTTCGTATTTCGAGTTCCAGGTAGCTGGAGTATCCATTCTTGTATTGACTCCGATAATCCGTAAAAAACACCTCCAAAGGACTTAGGCCCATTTCAATTGCTGCAATGGACGGCCAGACTTTAGAATTTTGCGCTTGTAGGCTTGCTATGCTTAATAGGGTGACCCAAAGGAAGCTTCGCATCAGAATCGTAGATTAAGAAGATAGGGGTTCTTAAATGTACATTTTCCCATTAAAAGTTTCTATGACAAAAGCTATAGCATAAAAAAACCCCGACTGAAACAGCCGGGGTCTTTTAAACAATAACAAGAATTTCTAGCCGTCGGCCAGGGCATTGGCACCACCTACGATCTCGAGAATTTCGTTGGTAATTGCCGCCTGACGGGCTTTGTTGTATTCCAGGCTCAGGTTACGTTTCAGTTCCTGAGCGTTATCCGTAGCTTTATGCATAGCGGTCATACGCGCTCCGTGTTCAGAGGCGTTGCTATCCAATAAAGCTTTGAAAAGCTGAGTTTTTAAAGACTTAGGAATTAAATCTTCCAAAATCTCTTCTTTGCCGGGCTCATAGATGTACTCACCAGCAGATGTACCTTCACTTTTTACCTCGCGAATGGGTAGGAACTGCTCGCATTGTACCCGCTGAGTAGCGGCATTGATAAAGCGGTTATACACTAATTCGATGCGGTCGTATTCGCCTTCAACGAATTTCTGCATCAGCATTTCTGCTACTTCACTGGCATTATTGTAGCTCAAATCTTCATAGATAGAGTTACGCTCACCAATTGGTGCAGAGGAACCACGTTTTACCAGAATTTCTCCGGCCTTCTTACCCATAAAGAAGGTATCTACCTGGGCATTGCTTTCGGCTTGGTAGGCCATTACGCGTTTCACCACGTTGGCATTAAAAGCGCCACAAAGACCACGGTTCGAAGAAATGGCAACCAATAAAACCTTTTTAACGTCGTCAGTTTGGCGGCTGTACTGCCCTTCTGAAGAGTCCAAAGTCGCACTTACGTTCACCAGAATTTCTTCCAGCTTTTGCGCGTAAGGACGGAGTTGGGTAATCGCATCCTGAGCTCGCTTGAGCTTAGCAGCAGATACCATCTTCATGGCAGAGGTAATCTGCATGGTGCTACCTACCGAGGTGATCCGACTACGTAGTTCTTTTAAGTTGGCCATATTTTAAGGCTTAAAGCTTTTACCGAAGCCCTCCAGATGGAAGGCCTCGGAAAAGAGAATGCTATTAATATTTAGCTGCCAGTTCTTTAGCAACTTTCTCGATAGTTCCGGTAATCTCGTCGGTAAGTTTACCGGCTTTCAATTGATCCAGAACATCGCGATGCTTGTTGTCCATATAATCCAAGAACTCTACTTCGAACTCGCGGATTTTCTCTACTGGCACATTGTTCAGTAAAGCTTTGGTTCCAACGTAGATAATCGCAGCTTGTTTCTCTACTGGAAGCGGGCTGTTTACACCTTGCTTCAAGATTTCCACGTTACGCTTACCTTTATTAATTACCGCCATGGTAGCAGCGTCAAGGTCAGATCCAAATTTGGCGAAAGCCTCTAATTCGCGGTACTGAGCTTGGTCAAGCTTAAGGGTACCAGAGATCTTTTTCATGGATTTGATCTGAGCGTTACCCCCTACACGAGATACAGAGATACCTACGTTAATCGCAGGACGTACACCTGAGTTAAAGAGATCAGATTCCAAGAAGATCTGTCCGTCGGTAATCGAAATTACGTTGGTAGGAATATAAGCAGATACGTCACCCGCCTGAGTTTCAATAATTGGCAATGCAGTTAAAGAACCACCACCTTTTACCTTGTCTTTCAAAGACACAGGCAGGTCGTTCATGTTCTTCGCTACATTATCATCGGCGATCACCTTAGCTGCACGCTCTAATAAACGAGAGTGAAGGTAGAATACATCACCAGGATAGGCCTCACGACCTGGAGGACGACGTAAAAGCAGAGATACCTCACGGTAAGCTACCGCTTGTTTAGAAAGATCATCATATACGATCAAGGCAGGACGACCTGTATCGCGGAAGTACTCACCAATTGCAGCACCAGCAAATGGAGCATAGAACTGCATAGGAGCAGGGTCAGAAGCGTTAGCGGCAACAATTACAGTGTAATCCAAAGCGCCTTTTTCTTCTAAGGTTTTAGCAATACCGGCTACGGTAGAACCTTTTTGACCAATCGCTACATAGATACAGAATACAGGCTCACCAGCATCGTAAAATTCGCGCTGGTTAATGATGGTATCCAGAGCAACGGTAGATTTACCTGTTTGACGGTCACCAATAATCAACTCACGCTGACCACGACCTACAGGAATCATCGCATCGATCGCTTTAATACCCGTCTGTAATGGCTCATTTACTGGTTGACGGTAGATTACACCCGGAGCCTTACGCTCTAAAGGCATTTCGAAAGTTTCACCTTCGATTGGTCCTTTACCGTCGATTGGGTTACCTAAGGTATCAACCACACGACCCAACATTCCTTCACCTACATTGATAGAGGCAATTTGTCCGGTACGTTTTACGGTAGAACCTTCTTTAATATTTTCGTCGGCACCAAGCAATACGATACCCACATTGTCTTCCTCGAGGTTCAGTACGATACCGCGTAATCCGGAATCGAACTCTACCAATTCACCAGCCTGAGCATTGCTCAGTCCATAGGCACGGGCAATACCGTCACCTACCTGGAGGATGGTTCCTACTTCTTCGAGGTCTGCTTCACTTTTGAAACCAGAAAGTTGGTTTCTCAGAATTGCTGATACTTCAGCGGATTTTACTTCAGCCATGTTGCTTGAGCTTATTGATCCTTAAAAATCTTTGATGTAGTGATTGTCTTTAAACTGGCGACGCAGAGTTTCTAACTGATGCGCCAAACTACCGTTGTAGCGTTTATCGCCAACGCGTAATACCATACCGCCGATGATGTTCTCATCCACGTTCTGGGCTAATTCTACTTGTTTACCGGTATAAGCCGATGCTTTTTCGGTAACCGCTTTAACCTCATCATCACTAAGGGCATAGGCAGTAGTTACACTTACCTTTTCGATGCCTTTGTGCTGAAGGTACATATTTTCGAAAGCCTGAGCGATTACACGCAGGGAACCTTCACGACCGTGATCTACCACGATGTTCAGGAAGCGCAGGCTTAAATCGCTGATTTTCTCCTTGAAAATTTCTTGGAGAATCGCTTGTTTTTTGTCGCCTTTTACGATAGGGCTGCTCATCACATTCGCCAAGTCACGGGACTCTTTCAAAGTAGCAGAAACCAAACGCATGTCTTCGCGGATGGCTTCTACCTGGTCCTGTTCTTTGGCCAGATCAATGAGGGCTTTGGCGTATACGCGACCTAACTTGGTTACTACCATGTTAGTTTAATTTAAAATTGTCTAACTGGTCTTTTACCAAATCGCCTTGCTTGGCTTTGTCATCAAGCTCGCGACGTAAAACCATCTCAGCGATTTCGATAGACATTTCGGCTACCTGGTTCTTAAGATCGGTAACGGCTGCCATCTTTTCGTTTTGGATTTGCTCCTTGGCGTTCGCGATAATCTTCTCGGCTTGATTGCCAGCCTCAGATTTAGCATCGTTGATCATCTTGTCTTTGATCTCACGCGCTTCTTTCAAAATAGTATCACGCTCTGCACGGGCTTCGGCCAGGATACGCTCGTTGTTAGACTGGAGACGCTCCATTTCGGCACGGGCCTTTTCGGCGGAAGCCAAAGAATCTTCAATGCTTTTTTCACGTTCTTCAACTGCGCCTAAGATGGGTTTCCAGGCAAATTTGCGTAAAACAAACAGCAGGAGAATGAACAAAATAAGTTGCCAAAAAAACAGGCCAACTGAAAAATCTTCTAATAATGCCACTTTATAATCTTTTATTCGGTTCGTTCAAAAATCAGGGAACCAAAGGCGACAGCCAACCGCTGCTCACCTTTGGTCTTTAAGTTTCTTACACTGCAAACAGAGCAGCGAAACCAATACCCTCGATAAGAGCCGCAGCAATAATCATTGCAGTTTGGATCTTACCTGAAGCTTCAGGTTGACGAGCGATAGCTTCCATAGCGGAGCCACCAATACGACCGATACCTAATCCGGCACCGATTACGATCAAACCTGCACCTACAATAGCTGGAATTTCCATGGTTTGTGTGATTTAAGCATTAATAAAAATCTTAATGGTGTTCATCATGTACTTCAACCGCAGAACCGAAGTAAAGGGCAGAAAGCATGGTGAAAATATAAGCCTGTAAAAAGGCCACCAGTAATTCGATAATCGATAAGAAGAAGGTTAAGCCGAAGAAGGCTCCTTTAGCACCCCAGGCACTAAAAATAAAGATCAAGCCAATGATACTCATGATCACCACGTGACCAGCCAAAATGTTCGCGTACAAACGAATCATCAATGAGAAGGGCTTTACAAACATACCCAAGATCTCAATCGGCATTAAAACGATACGCATCACATAAGGTACGCCTGGCATCCAGAAGATATGCGCCCAGTAGTCTTTCCGACCAGAGAACTGCGTAATAAAGAAAGTAATTAAAGCCAGACCTAAAGTAACAGCGATGTTACCGGTAATGTTAATTCCCAATGGAGTTTGACCGATCATATTGGCCATCCAAATAAAGAAGAATACGGTAAGGAGGTAAGGCATAAAGCGCTTGTAGTCCTTCTCTCCAATATTGGGCTTGGCGATATCATCGCGAACGAGGATTACCAAGGGCTCCATAAATTTCGCAATACCACGAGGCACGGGGTCTTTGCGGTATTTTTTAGCTACAGACCCAAATAACCATAGTAATAACAGACCTACTAGTATGGTACTGAATACGGTTTTGGTAATGGAAAAGTCGATGGGTTTTGCGTTGGTCGCATGATGCTCTTCATCGTAGTGAATGGTACCTTCAGCATCGGTTTTGTAAATCTTACTGTGGTATAAACGGAAGTAAGAACCTTTGCTCTCTACGGTTTGATTTTCACTGTGATGGAAGGCCGAAGACATGAAGAAATGCAGTTCGCCCTCATCCCAAAGGATTACGGGTAATGGAAACTCTACAGAGGTTCCGTTGGCATGATCGCCCCAAAGGTGAAAGCTGTGACTGTCTTTGAGGTGGTGCTCTTTAACTTCAGCAATCTGCTCTTTGATAGATTTCTCACCCTGTTCCTCATGGTGTCCATGTTCATCACCATGTTGATTGCTCGCATTAGCCGCCCAAGAAAATGAGAAGGCTAATAGGAAGGCTAAGAATCCGAATCTTTTGATCTGCATAACTCGGCGTTCAGAGGTCGTTTAAAAATCAGCGCAAAAGTAAACATAAATGCTTTCCAAGTTGCCAATTTTTAAAGCTTCTTTTTTTCGTGGGTTTTCAGGCCTTATTTAAGCTCCGTAATAAAACGAATGATTTGAAGGCCAAACAGATAAGATAGGGAACAAAAAATGAACTGAACTCGAGGCTAGTGATTTCACCGTCTTCCTTATACACCGGATAAAAGGCCAAAAAGAAAACCAGGAACTTTAAAAGGCTGCCAGCCATGAATATAAAGCCCAAATAATCTTGTTTTTTTTGGGCAATTCGCAGCATTACTGTTAGAATTATTTGTGCGGCCAGGAGATTAAAGAGGTAAGCTTGCCAGGTAAGACTGGCCCCGATGGGTATCTGGAGATAGTTTAAAATGGCGTAATGTATGCCAAAAGCCAAAGCTAAAATGAAGAGCAAAACGGCCTGCGGATACTGCGAAAGGCGATCATTTATCATCATCAGACTGAATTCCTTTTAAGAATAAATAGAGGCCCAGGCCCATACCGATTAGTGTGCCTAGCATAGTAAACCAGGCCTTATTAAATTCGTATCGGGCATCGAGCCATTTGCCACCATAGGCCCCTAAAAATATAAGGGCACCCATTTGCAAACCCAATCCCGAGTACTTGGAATAGGACTTAAGAGATCTTTTCAGATCGTCTTTCTTCTTTTCGGGCGGAGTCATTTTTATGGATATCGCGCACCACAGCTCCCATTTTACAGGATCCACTGAATTCTGCGCCGGGTTCAATCGCCAATTTAATAGTAAAGATATCGCCTTCAACACGGGCAGAAGCTTCCAAATTAAGCAAGTCTTCTACCACCATAGTTCCTTCCAGGCGACCGGAAATACGTGCAGATCCGCACTTCACCTCTCCCTTCACCCGGCCTTTTTCGCCGATAACCAGTTTGCCGGAAATACTAATGTTTCCTTCGATTTCGCCGTCCACCCGAAAGTCGCCTTCCGAGTGCACATTTCCTTCAATAGAAGTACCCTGTAGGATTCGGTTGCTACTGCTTGGTGCGACGTTTACTTCCTTCGTTTTTTTAATCATATCCCCTTTCCTATTTATAGTTCTCGTCAAAAAAGGCTTGGTATCCTTTAATGTCCTGATTTTTATAGAAATCTGTAAAGTTAGCGTTCGAAATTACAAATTGTTTAAAATCCACCGAGATCAGCAATTTCTCCAGCGCTTTTTCACTATTCAAGGTACGGTAGTATTCCTGCGCTTGTTTTTGATTGGCCAAGCCGCTTACCATTACGACCTGCCATTCAGTACCCATCAATATACTTTTTACCAATAAGCGGTTATTGGGGAAGTACTTACTATTAAAGTCGGAAAGGCTGATCTGCACTTGATTGGCGCTCACTTTTCCATTCGGCACTAATAAAACATATCGATGCTGCGAACTAAAATCACTGCGATAGGTAGCCGCATTTTTAGCTGATTTATCATCGCCCTCCGCTTTTGCATCCTGACCCATAGCGCTCAATATTTTTTGAGCTTCCGCAGATTCAGGGGTTCGTGGGAAACGTTTTAATACCTCTTCCAAATTTGTACGAAGCTCCTCCATTTTACGTAGGCCGGCCTCACAATAGGCAGTTAATAATAGGAAGCGGGCACCATAACGACTGTCTTCATAGGCCTCGAAGCCAGTCTTGGCCGCGCTTAAAGCCTGGCGATAACGCTTAGATTCATAATCCTGATAAGCCGCAGCATAAGCTCGTTTGGCTTCCGACTCATCTACATCCTTCACATCTTTTCCTTCATTGAGGATCAGATAAGCGTATTCGGATTTAGGATAAGTACTTAAAATAAGGTTCTTGTATTTTGTGCTGTTGGCCTCATCTTCCATTAAAAGGTAAATACGATATAGTAAATACCAGGCACGAGCGCGATCTTGGTAATTAGGATAGCGTTGTAAAAGCTCCAAAACACTTTCGGATGCCGCGATTAAATCCTTAATATCCTCTTTATAAAGAATCGCATTATCCAAAAGCGCCAATTGAATTAAGCTATGGCTGGTATCCATGGCCGCAGAATCATTAGGGATTTGGGCTAAGTAGGTTTGCGGATCATAACGCGGATCCAGTTCTTTTTCACCTGTAGCCCCGTCGCCATTGGCTCCCGCCTCTGTATTGGTGGGATCTTCCAATATCACCGACTTATCTTTTCGACGCCAATTATCTTCCAGTTTTCGATTGCCCCATTTGGCCACAAAGCTGGATACTCCGGAGGAACGAATAGAAGGATTATAGAAATAAAAGCTTTGATTGGCATTTCCAACCCCGGCTAATCCGCCAATTCCACCGCCATTATTGGTACCTGAATTAAAAGCCAATTGATCCATTTCACGCTCTTTAGCGCGCAAGGCTTCTTCGTCGGCTTCTTTTACTCTATCAATAATCTCATTAATCGCTTCCAATTGATCGGCATCACTCAAAGCGGCCAAGGACTGCAAGCTATCTTGCAGGGCAATAGTTTGCAGATTCGCCACCAGTCGGCCCAGGCTCTTCTTAAACATTGCTACCTGTGCGTACTTAGGGTGGTTCTTAGGTAAGAACTGATAGCAACTATCGTAATAAGCCTGACTCTTTTCGTACTCTTTATCATCAAATCGAATCTCCGCCAACCACAGATAGCTCAAGCCCTTTTGTTTGTCATTTTGGGTACTTACGCGGATCGATTTATTCAGATAATCATCACGATCCAACTCCTCGCCCAACTTTTGAGCGACTTCTGCCATTACATAGTAAATCTGATCCCGATTATCGTAATTCTTTTCATCACGCAGCATTTTTTCCAAATCCTCATAGGCCTTGCTGGGATCCATTAATTCGGTATCGTAATTCCGCGCTTGATTTAATTGCGCATTAAACAAAAGCTCATAGGGAGGGCCCTTTCGAATAACCCGATCGAACATTTGACTGGCTTCATAGTCCAGGCCTTGTTCTGCCAAAAGCTGACCACAGATATACAGCCAGCGCACTTCTTGTTCTTTATCATCGGTTTTTTCTGCAGCCTGGATAAGTAATTGATAAGCCTCTTCGTAATGACCTTGCACAAACTCGAGGTGCGCAAAGGAGGCAAAAACATCAGCATTTAAATGCCTGGCCAGGCTGGTATTACTGTACAGTTTTTCGAAACGTGCCTTAGCTGGAATAAAGTTCTCCATGCCCGTCTCGGTTTTAGCCGCCCAAAGTTCGGCTTCTGCTCTTATTTCTGCATCCCGGAATTTTTGGATTACGTAGTTAAAGGTCTCCAATGCCGCGGGGTAATCCTGTTTAAAATAATGTGCTTTCCCCATTAATAGGTAGGCATCATCTATATAGGTATTCTTTTGCTTTCCATCGATCAGCATCGTATGGTTCTGGATGGTTTTACTCCCTTTTTCCAGGCATTTTTCCAAATCGGGTTTAACCCCACTAATGGTTTCTTCGGTGCCTTCGCGGTAAATAGATAAAAAGTCATCATAATCATCAACATGCTGTTTTTTCAGCTGATTACGAGCTTTTAATAAGGCTTGTTCACCATTAAAAAGAATATTGTACTTGCTGACCATACGATGGTAGGTCCGCGCTGTAAAAATATCTTTAGTGCGAGAGCAGGCGCCCAGGATAAGCAGAGCGGCTATTATGAATGTCGAATAGCGTAATAATTTCAAGTGACGCGCGTGATGTCGGTTCGGGGTGAAATAACAATTAATGCGCAAAAATATTGTAATCTCAATACTAAGTTCCCTATTCCTGCGCTTTTAAGTCTTTTAATCTTATTCTGAAAAGAATCGCAAGGCCTAAAAAGCCCTTTGCCTTTGGATTTTCTGATATTTGCAAAACATGGCTTCAGAGAAAAAAGAATCCAAAAAGCTCATCACCAAACTGCGAAATAAGTATCGCCTGGTGATTCTGAACGACGATACTTTTGAGGAAAAGCTAAGTTTTAAGCTCAGCCGCCTCAATGTATTTGTGGTGTCGGGCTTATCGGTAATCCTACTAATAGCTGGTACTACCTTATTAATCGCCTTTACTCCATTGCGCGAGTATATTCCCGGTTATTCCAGTACTGCGCTAAAGCGCGATGCGATTCGATTAGCACAGGTTACGGATAGTCTCGAAAATCAGTTAAACTATAATTCTCTTTTCCTAAAGAATATTCAAGGGGTAATAAATGGCCAGGAGCCTCTAGACCTTAGTGATGACCAGGTGGTGGATAGCTTAAATCAAAGCCAAATAAATTTGAGTATCAGTAAAGATGATTCTTTGCTGCGCAAAATGGTAGAGGAAGAGGAGCAGTTTAATATTCCCGTTGAAGGTCGCCGCCGTTTAAATTTAGAAAGCCTCAATTTCTTTATCCCTATTAAAGGATTGGTTACTCAATCTTTTAATCCGGAAGAAGAGCATTTGGGCATTGATATCGTAGCCAAGGAAAATGAAGTAATCAAAGCCACTCAGGATGGCCGCGTAATATTTGCTGAGTGGACGGCCGAAACCGGTTATGTAATGATTATTCAGCATGCCGAGAAGTTCATCTCGGTTTATAAGCAT
Organism: Croceimicrobium sp.; assembly: GCF_965228705.1. Taxonomy (GTDB): domain Bacteria; phylum Bacteroidota; class Bacteroidia; order Flavobacteriales; family Schleiferiaceae; genus Croceimicrobium. The sequence goes on along the minus strand of NZ_OZ245832.1, from coordinate 2,850,163 downwards.
AATTCTGCCTTATTAAAGTCGCAGGGGCAGGATGTTTCTTCCGGGGAACCCATTGCAATTATTGGCAATTCGGGCGAATTAAGCTCCGGTCCGCATCTGCATTTCGAACTTTGGTACAATGGTTATGCTGTAGATCCGCAGGAATACATTTCCTTCTAAAGGCCTTCCGAAATTTCAAATCCCTGATCAATAGCCAGGCCTGGTCCTTCGCTTGCCGCTACCGCTAAACGATCGCAACGCTCATTTTGTGGGTGATCATTGTGGCCCTTCACCCATTGAAATTGCACCTGGTGCTTTTGCAACATTGGGATCAATCGCTTCCAGAGGTCAATATTTTTCTTGCCTTTAAAGCCTTTTTGAATCCAGGAACGCAGCCACCCTTTATTAATAGCGTCTACCACATATTTAGAATCGGAGACTACTCGTACTTGCTGACCCGGCTTTTTTAGGGCTTCCAGGCCAACAATTACTGCTAAAAGCTCCATTCGATTATTGGTTGTCCGGCGAAATCCACCCGACAATTCCTTTCGGTGGGGTCCGGCTTCGAGGACAATACCGTATCCGCCCGGTCCAGGGTTTCCCTTGGCCGCGCCATCTGTGTAAAGGTGAATCAGCATTAAATATTAGGCAGCAGATATTCGATAACAGAGGGGTAATGGCGGTATTCGAGCTCACGCACTTTATACTCTACGTCTTCCCAACTGTCTTCATAGTCAATCTCAACTTCCTCCTGAAAAATGATTTCTCCTTCATCATAATTCTCATCCACATAGTGAATAGTGATACCGGAAACCTCCTCTTCATTTTCCACCACAGCCTGATGCACATATTTTCCATACATACCTGGACCGCCATAATCTGGCAATAAAGCAGGGTGAATATTGATGATTCTTTTTTCGAAAGCCTGGATTAGTTCGGCGGGAATTTTTCGGAGAAATCCAGCAAGAACGACCAAATCGCATCGCAGGTTCTCTAATTTCCCTTGCAGGGTACCGTCTTCTATCTGGCTGTTAGTGAGCACAGTAGCCTGCACTCCCAGTTTTCGGGCCTTATCTAAAACCCCGGCTTGGGGGTTATTAGTAATTATGGCCACTACCTTAGCCAGATCGCTTTCTTCGAAATAACGCACTATGTTTTCTGCGTTAGTCCCTGAGCCAGAGGCAAGGACAACAATTTTCTTCATGGCAAATGTCTACCCGACGAAAATACAAAAGCAAACAAACCAAAGACAAATAAGCCGTGGCATTTTGATTTATTTCCTTTCTTTGCAGCTTATAATTTTAAACAAATTATCATGTCAGAAATCGCTTCTAAAGTAAAAGCTATCATCGTAGATAAGCTAGGAGTAGACGAAAACGAAGTAACCAACGAAGCTAGCTTTACCAATGATCTGGGTGCAGACTCTCTGGACACTGTAGAGCTGATTATGGAATTCGAAAAAGAATTTGACATTCAAATTCCAGACGACCAAGCAGAAAACATTACCACCGTTGGTCAGGCGGTTGCCTATATCGAAGAGGCTAAAAAATAATTCCCTCTTATGGAACTAAGAAGGGTTGTAGTAACAGGATTAGGAGCTTTGACTCCTATCGGTAACGACGTGGAGACCTACTGGCAAAACTTGCTGGCAGGGAAAAGCGGTGCGGCCCGAATCACCCGTTTTGACCCTGAAAAGTTCAAAACCCAGTTTGCTTGCGAGCTTAAGGACTTTAATGTCCAGGATTTTATTGATCGCAAGGAAGCACGACGCATGGATCGCTTTACCCAGTATGCACTGGTTACAGCTGATCAAGCCGTAAAAGATGGCGGTTTGGAAGGTTTAGACCTTAATCCAGACCGCGTTGGGGTGATTTGGGGTTCTGGAATTGGCGGTTTAGACACCTTCCTGGAAGAGTGCATGAACTTTGCCAAAGGTGACGGAACGCCACGCTTTAGTCCGTTCTTTATTCCTAAAATGATCGCGGACCTGGCCCCCGGTCATATCAGTATTAAGTACGGATTCCGCGGACCAAATTATTCGACAGTTTCGGCTTGCGCCTCTTCTACCAACTCCCTGATCGACGCCTTTAACTTTATCCGCTTGGGTAAAGTTGATGTATGTCTTGCAGGTGGTAGTGAAGCAGCCGTAAACGAAGCCGGAATGGGTGGTTTTAATGCCATGCATGCTCTGAGCACTCGCAATGATTCGCCGGAAACAGCCAGCCGTCCTTTCGATAAGGATCGCGATGGTTTCGTTCTGGGAGAAGGTGCCGGATGTATCATTCTGGAAGACTATGAGCACGCTAAGGCTCGAGGTGCTAAAATTTATGCTGAGCTTATTGGTTCTGGTATTAGCGCCGACGCCCATCACATTACCGCCCCTCATCCCGAAGGATTAGGTGCCAAAGGTGTGATGCAGCAAGTGCTTAACGAGTCGGGTATGAAGCCTGCCGACGTTGATTATATCAATGTGCACGGTACTTCTACTCCTTTGGGAGATGTTGCTGAATTAAAGGCCATTAAAGAGGTTTTTGGTGAAGATGCCTATCGTTTAAACATCAGTTCTACAAAATCCATGACCGGTCACCTTTTAGGTGCGGCTGGGGCTGTAGAAGCGATCGCCGCGATATTAGCGGTTCAAAACGATATCATTCCACCTACCATCAACCACTTTACCGATGATCCGGAGATTGATCCCAAATTGAACTTGACTTTCGACAAAGCTCAAAAACGTGAAGTGCGCACCGCAATTAGCAATACCTTCGGGTTTGGCGGTCATAACGCCTCAGTTATGTTCCGTAAACTAAGCTAATCTCGACGCAGCTTGATGTTATCTTTTTTAAAAAAATGGAATTCCCGCCCCAAACAAGGCGGGAATTTTTTGTTTCAGATCGAAAATTTAACCGGCTATAAACCGCAAAAAAGCGATCTGTACGAACTTGCCTTTACCCATAGTTCTGCCGCCAAGGAAAATTCCAAAGGCCTCAAAATGAATAATGAGCGCCTCGAGTTTTTAGGCGATGCTATTTTAGGGGCTGTAATTACGGATTACCTGTATCGCACTTATCCCCTAAAAGAAGAGGGTGAATTAACCAGCCTGCGTAGCAAAATTGTAAGCCGTAAGCATCTCAATGAATTGGGGGCCAATATGAATCTGGAATCGCTATTGCGCTATACCCCCACACGGGGAACCCGCGCTAAATCCTTAAATGGTGATGCCTTTGAAGCCTTAATTGGTGCGCTTTACATCGACCATGGTTATGCGGCCTGTCAGCGCTTTTTAGAGAAAAGAGTACTGCAGCAATTGGATCTGGAAAAATTAGCGGTACGCCTTACTTCCTACAAGAGCTCCTTGCTCGAGTGGGGCCAAAAAGAAAAGAAGTCGGTACAGTTTAAATTAGTACGCACCGAAGGGAAAAGTCATGACCCTATCTACCATGTTGCTTGCCTTCTAGCACAAAGAGAAGTTGCAAAAGGACATGGCCCCACCAAAAAGAAAGCGGAAGAAGAAGCGGCGAAATCAGCCTTTCTGCATTTAAATTTGCCGAATGGCGAAGTTCAAACTTGATCTCGACGAATTTCATTCGGGCAGTCATACCGGCTTTGGCATTTTAAGTCGGGAAGGGGCATTAAATCTTTGTTACCATCTTAATCTTGAGCTTCCAGAGCTGCGACTGAAACGATTAAATGAAGACCTTTATAGCGATCATAAAGGTCTGCGCTTTTATTTTCGACTCTTTGGCTTTTACGATGAAAACCAAGAGTGGGACTTAAAAATGGTCGAAAACCGCTCTTATCGCAGTGATGGCGAAAGCCCCGCCGCTATTGGCCTCTTTGAAGAAAGTCCAGAGGCTGAAAAAAACTGGTTGCCAAATAAGGAAGGTTTCAATTTTTTTCTTTGGTTTGATGGGAATAAAGAAAATGTAAGTTTTACACTTAGTTGGGAAAAACGTCTTCGCTCCTGCTCTAAAATCCATCAGGCGAAAGCCTTAAGCGAAAAGGAAATGGCGCGAATCAACAAAACAATAAAATACACAGATGGCCTATAACAAAGCAAAAATCGTAGCAACCCTGGGACCCGCTTCCAGCGACTATGAAGTAATGGTAGAAATGGTGAAAGCCGGAGTTAATGTCTTCCGCATTAACTTCTCACATAGCTCTCACGATGCTGCCCGTGAAATTGTAGATAAAGTTCGAAAGCTTAATGATGAGCTCAATACCAATATTGCAGTATTAGCAGATTTACAAGGCCCTAAGCTGCGAATTGGAACCGTTAAAGAAGGTGCCATATTAAAAGCCGGTGATATCCTAACCTTTACGAATAAAGAGGTTGAAGGCACTGCGCAACAAGTATTTATGACCTATCAACAATTTGCTACCGACGTTAAGATCGGTGATCGCATTTTGATTGATGATGGTAAAATACTCTTGGAAGCCACTAAAACCAATTCCAAGGATGAAGTGGAGGCCAAGGTTATTCAAGGTGGTCCTTTAAAATCTCGTAAAGGGGTAAATTTACCCAATACGCGCATTTCCTTACCCTGCCTTACGGAAAAGGACCTCGCGGACCTGGAAGTAGCCATGGAATGCCGCGTAGAGTGGGTAGCTCTATCTTTTGTGCGAAACCCCAACGATGTATATCAACTGCGCGATATCCTGCAGAAAAACAACGCGCCCTGTCACATTATCTCCAAAATTGAGAAGCCAGAGGCCGTAGTAGAGATAGATGAGATTATAGAAGCTTCTGATGGCATTATGGTAGCTCGTGGCGACCTCGGAGTAGAAGTGCCTATGCAGGGTGTACCATTGATCCAAAAAATGATCGTAAACAAGTGTCATTTGATGGCTAAGCCCGTGGTAATTGCTACCCAAATGATGGAAACCATGATCGAAAACCTTACTCCTACCCGAGCGGAGGTGAATGACGTGGCAAACTCTGTACTAGATGGCGCTGATGCGGTGATGCTAAGTGGTGAAACCTCTGTTGGTAAGAATCCGGTAGAAGTAATTAAGGCGATGAGTAAGATTATTGCCCATGTAGAAGAAAGCGGTCAGGTAGGTGTACGCGAAGAAAACCCACCTCGTTATCGCAATAAGCGCTTCATTACTGATTCAATTTGTTACAATGCCAGTAAAATTGCGGATCAAATTGGAGCAGCGGCCATTCTTACCATGACCTTTAGTGGTTATACAGCCTTTAAGATCTCGGCCCACCGCCCAAAGACCAGTATTTTGATGTTCACTTCAAATCGTAATATCCTCAACACCATGAGCTTATTATGGGGTGTACGCGGTTTCTATTATGATAAAATGGTAAGTACGGATGAGACTTTTGCCGACATCAAGCAAATTGTAATTGATACTAATTTGGTTAGTGATGGTGACTTAATTGTTAAAATTGCCAGTATGCCTATTCACGAAGAAGGCATGACCAATATGTTGAAGATTTCCAGCATCAGCGAAAGCTAGAAGCCCAACTTTTTATAAAAGTATAAAAGCCGTCTCGGAGATTCCAAGACGGCTTTTTTATGCTTTTTATTTCTGAAAACAGCTACTAGTACGCTGCTTTAAACTGCTCCAGGAATTTTAAATCGTTTTCAAACAACATGCGGATATCTGGAATTTGAAAACGGTGCAAAGCAATACGCTCCACGCCAATTCCAAAGGCGAAACCGGAATACTTTTCTGGATCAATTCCATTGTTTCTCAAAACATTAGGGTCTACCATACCACAGCCCAAAACTTCTAGCCAGCCTGTTCCTTTGGTCATGCGATAATCGCGCTCATTCTCTAAGCCCCAATACACATCCATTTCCGCGCTAGGTTCCGTAAATGGGAAATAAGAAGGGCGTAAACGAATTTTGGTCTCCGGCCCGAAAAACTCCTGTGCAAAAAAGAGTAAGGTTTGCTTTAAATCGGCAAAACTCACGCCTTCATCGATGTACAGTCCTTCCACCTGATGGAAGAAGCAATGCGATCGCGCAGAAATTGCTTCATTGCGGAATACCCTTCCGGGTGATAGAGTACGAATAGGGGGTTTGGAATTCTCCATAACACGCACCTGTACGCTAGAAGTATGTGTTCTTAAAGCCCAATCCGGATCCCGTGCCACAAAAAAAGTGTCTTGCATATCACGGGCAGGATGTTCCTCCGGAAAATTTAAGGCCGTGAAATTATGCCAATCGTCCTCGATTTCGGGTCCGGCCGAAACATTAAATCCGATTCGTCGGAAAATAGATACGATTTCATTTTTAACCAGGTTCACGGGATGGCGCGAACCCAAAGACTGGAAATTCGCAGGACGACTTAAATCCTCACCTGAACCGAGATAAATTTGCTCCTCTGCGGCAGATTTTAGCTCATTTACCTTAGCTGCGGCCTTATTCTTTAACTCATTCAGGGGTTTACCAAACTCGCGTTTCAAGTCGCCGGACATTTCCCGGAAATCATTAAACAATGCGGTGATTTTCCCTTTCTTTCCGAGCATTTCAATTCGAAATGCCTCTATCTCTGCGGCTGTTTTACTGCCGAAATCTTCCACCTCACGGAGCAACAAATCAATGCGTTCTTTCATTCTCTGATGCTAATAAGCCAATCGCCTGCGTTAATTATTATATTTGGAGCACAAAGATGATAATTATTTAGCACAGTCATGTTCAAGTTTTACCGTTCCTTACTTGTTCTGAGCCTTGCTTTTTTCGTTCTCGGAGGATGCTCGAAGGACGATCGCGATTTTGCCCTCGACCTCTATGTTACGGTTGAAGATGGCACCATCGCCGCTCAGAATGCTTTGGTCCACATTTACGCCCCGGTGGATAATACCACGGTTGACTACTACTTGTACAGCGACGAGGAAGGAAAGGTGTCGATCAGTCTGAAAAATAAAGCGGTGGTGGAAATCGTTGCCACTAAACGACCTTATAAAAGCTGTACTTTCGCCGAATTGGAACGCGGTGTGAAAACAGTTTATCTTGATATGACTATTTCCGGTGATCCAGATAGCGGATGCAGAGACGATCAATGATTATGAAAAAAGCAATTCTTGGCCTAAGCCTTTTGGCCTCCTTCTTTCTTTTTTCTTGTGAAAATGAGGAGTTAAACCCGGAATACCCTTTTACCATTGTGGTTAAAACCCATGATGATTCTACCCGGGTACAAAACGTATTTGTAGAAGTTGCTGCTCCTATTTCAGGCAATGCTGTTTTTATTGAAGGCTATAGTAATACAGAAGGGGAAGTAGATTTTAAATACGACAAAGCTGCCACTTTAAGTGTTCGCGCTTCTCGTGGAACCCGTCCGGAATACACCTGGATTGGTTGTACTGAAATTCGCTTGCTCCCTAATGAGCGCGTGATTAAAACAGTATATATCGAGCCTTACGATACGCTTTTGATCGGTTGTTCTTTCGACCGTTAATCCTCCCAGATTTCTTCGTCAAAATAGCGAATCACCGCTTCTTTCATCAGAATACTTTGTTCCCCGGCCTTTAAATGCGGAAGCTTTTTCTGCAGCTCATAATGGGGCCAACCCTCCTGATCTTGTCCAATAAGTTTATAATAACCATAGGGGCTTAATAAACGACAAATGGCAATATGCATCAGTTCTAATTTCTGATCTTTCTTAAAGCTTTTACGCTTTGGCGGAAGGCCTAATTCGCGCACCCCAATCAAAAACAGAACTACGTCAATATCAGGTTCTTCTCCATCACCAAAGCGCTCTTTTACAAAGCTTATTATCCTATTCCACTTATTTCTGTTTTCTTGCTCTAGCATTTTCTAAGCATTTGTAATTATCTTGGCGCCTTCAAGCCCACTCAAAATTTGGAATATTCTGCTCTTGACATTGTCCTTCTGGCCCCCATTGTATTCGGGATAATAAAGGGTTTCATGAAAGGATTTATTCGCGAATTCGCGGCAATACTCGGTATTTTTATCGGAATTGTGGCGGCTTATCTATTGGCGGATAATGTTTTTAAATACTTCACTATATATTTCGAATCCGTGGATTTCGAATTGAAGATTATCAGCTATGTAGTGGTCTTTTTTGGTACTATTTTATTGGTAAACTCCTTGGCCAGCCTCATGACCCGAACCATGAAACTTATTGCCTTAAATGGAATTAACCGATTAATGGGTGCGGTATTTGGGGCTGTAAAATGGGCGATGATCGTTACCCTGGCCGTTTTCTCCCTTAATAAGGTTCAACAGAATAATACCATTTTCCAAAAAAGCACTTTGAAACAAAGTCAGGTTTACCAACGCTTTTTAGGTTATAGTGAAGAGATCGCCAAAGCAGTAGGCTTCGACGATCTCGTTGACAAACAATATCTGATTAAGGACGCCGATTAATTAATCGAGAATCGCAGCGATCCCTGGTAAAGTTTTTCCCTCTAAAAATTCGAGCATTGCTCCACCGCCGGTACTTACATAACTTACCTGCTCGGCCATATTGAATTTTTTAATCGCTGCTACAGAGTCTCCTCCCCCTACTAAACTGAAAGCACCTTTTTCGGTTGCAGCCACAATTAGCTCACCAGCCTTCTTGGTACCCTCCGAAAAGTTCTCAAATTCGAAAACTCCGAGAGGCCCGTTCCAAAGTAGCGTTTTACTGGCCTCTATAATTGGCGCGAGCGAAGAGATCGTCTCTGGACCGGCATCTAATCCCATCCAGCCGTCTGGAATGCTCTTAGAGGCCACGATTTCGCGTTTCGCTTCATTGCTAAAATCATCAGCAATTACAGAATCAATGGGTAAATGAAGTTTAACCCCTTGTTTTTCAGCGGCTTCCATGATTTTTTGCGCCGTTTCCAGAAAATCATCCTCCACCAAGCTGTTTCCAGTACTTCCGCCTTGCGCTTTTAAAAAGGTAAAAGCCATTCCTCCACCAATGATCAGATGATCAATCTTGGGAAGTAAATTTTCGAGTACAGAAATCTTAGAAGAAACCTTCGCACCCCCCACAATTGCGGTAACCGGTTTCTCACCGCCATGCAAAACCTTGTTTACATTATCGATCTCTTGCTGTAATACTAATCCAAAAGCTTTGCGATTGGCAAAATGTTTGGCAATGATCGCCGTTGAAGCATGCGCTCGGTGTGCAGTGCCAAAAGCATCATTAATATAAAAATCGCCATTCTTTGAAAGAGCAAAAGCAAAGTCATCATCTCCCTGTGTTTCGCCTTTATGGAAGCGCAGATTTTCAAGAAGTAAAATGGTATTTGCTGGCAATTGATTCGTTGCCTCCTCCACGCCGGTTCCAACACAGTCGTTAATAAACTGAACATCCATCCCGCTCAGTTCGCGTAAATGAGCTACCAAATGTTCTAAAGAAAACTTTGCTTCCGGCCCATCTTTAGGACGACCCAAATGTGACATTACCACCGGGCGGCCACCTTTTTCTACTATCGCTTTAAAGGTGGGAATATGGGCCTGCATGCGGCTATCGTCGGTAATATTTTGATTTTCGTCTAAAGGAACATTGAAATCTACCCGCACTAAAACCCGGGCACCTTCAAAGTTTAAGTCATTTAAGCTTGGCATTTCTTGTAATTTTGAAGCGAAAATACGCCGCTTTGGCTTAAATAATCGCAAAAGGCATGTTATTAAAAGAAGTACCCGGGCTAGAGGCCGAAAAGACCAAATTACTGGACTCCGTAAAACGTGCCCATAATAGTCATGCCCAGCTGTTTTACGGCTTATCTGGGACTGCAGCCTTCCCCTTAGCCTTGGCCTACGCCCAATATTTAGCCTGTAAAAATCCCAGCGAATCTGATAGCTGTGGCGAATGCAATCATTGCAAGCAATTTGCAAAGCTCTCCTATCCGGATCTTCATTTCTCCTTTCCCTTTGCGCGTGTGGCTGGTGCGCCCAGAGAACTAAACTGCGAATACTTTCAGAAAGAATGGCTGGACTTTATTCATACGCGCAACATCTTTAGCCTAAATGACTGGCTCAATCAATTGGATGTTGCCAATAAACAGGCCCAAATTAATGTAGATGAAGCCGCTCGAATCATTCAGAAATTAAGCCTTAAGTCCTATAGCGGCGGGCCTAAATTTGTAATTCTCTATTTACCTGAATACCTACATAGTTCGGCCGCAAATAAGCTCCTTAAAACCCTAGAGGAGCCGAGTGATAAGAGTATAATTATCCTGATTAGTGAGAATCCCGAACGCCTATTACAAACGATTACCAGTCGTTGCCAAAAGCTTTACATCCCCCGTTTAAATGCTCAGGAAATTGAGTCCTACTTGCAAAAACAAGGCGTTAATGCTAATGAAGCACGCACTGCAGCAAGTGTCGCAGAAGGGGACCTGGTTCAAGCCTATAAAATTGCCCTAGACAGTGCACGCTACAAGCTCTTCGGTCAGCTTTTTCAAAATTGGATGCGTGGCTGTTATAGCGCCAAAGTGAAAGAAATCTTTGCCTTTGTCGATGAATTTTCCTCCCTTGATAAGGAAAGCCAAAAAGAAGCCCTCCGCTTCTTTATTCAGACCCTCGAACTAGCTTTCGCCTTACCACGGAGAAGCCTGGCTCTGGCCCATCCCATATACCAAGAACTCTCTTTTAAGTTAGAGGGATTTGCTTCAGTGCTTCATCCCAAAAACACCCGTATGGCCATGGAAGTATTAGAAACAGCTATTCATGATCTAAGCCGAAACGGCAATGCCAAGGTTATTCTTAGCGATGCCAGTTTTAAGTTTAGTAATTTACTTAGAATTAAGGAAGCCTAGGCCCTAATCCTTCCGTAGCACATAAATTAAGCTACTCATATTCTTAGCCTTAGATCCAGCCAAATTAGAACGAAGACCCTGGTAAAAAGCCTGTATCGGCCTCATGACTCCATGTCTATTCTTCTCACTCAATAGAGAAACATAGAAGCTATCAAAAGGCATATTCTCTATTTTCTCCAGTTGAAAATGATATTTTTGAGCTAGGCGCTGAAGATCAGATTTCGCAAAATGCCAAAGGTGTAAAGGAACATCATAAGCAGCCCAATCATTCTTATAATTTTCAGCATCTAAAGACTCGTGATTGGGAACGGCAATTACCAAGCAGCCTCCTTTTACAAGACGAGAATAGAAATAGGCCAAAGTCTCATTCAAATCAGGGATATGCTCCAATACATGCCACAATGTAAATACGCCCACGGACTCCTCCTCCAATGACCATCGCTCTTCAGGAGAAAGTAGTTCCAATCCTTTTTTAGAAGCATTTTCTCTGGCCACATCGGAGGGTTCAAAACCTTTAACCGTCCAATTTTTTGTTTTAGCATAGGACAAGAATTCGCCGGTACCCGCTCCATAATCAACCAAAACTTTAGAAGGTGCTGCTAAAGAAGACACCAGGTCAAACTTCGATTTAATTGCACGTTTTCGAACGATACCATATACCTGGTCCATTAATGAGCCTGTTCCATCGGTATGACTTACATAGTCATCACTTTCATAATAACTCGCTAATTCTGGCCCTTCCGGTGCGGGATTGGTGAGCCAAAAGCCACAAGACTGGCAAGCATCAATATTGAAGGTTTCTTTGGTTCCCCTGTAATAATAGGGCTTTCGTACCGACTTTAAGTCTTTAGCGCCACATACCGGGCAACTGGAATGTTCTTTCATGTTTCACGTGAAACTAGCGGCCCATATAGACCAATAATACACTTATATCCGCAGGACTTACCCCGCTTATCTTTTTAGCCTCCTTAATACTGGTAGGCTTCATTTCGCTTAATTTCTCTCGAGCTTCATAGGACAAAGATTTGAGCTTATAATAGTCAAAGGCTTCAGGAATCTTTAAATCCTCTAAACGATCAATCTTAGCCGCGGCTTCCTTTTCTTTTTCCAAATAACCCGCATACTTAGTTTCGATCTCCACCCGTTCAATATTTTCCTTCAACAGCCCGTGTTCCGCAATCAACTCCTGATAAGCTTTCAATCCATCAAAGTCTGAAAACTGAAGCTGTGGGCGCGCAATCACCTTTTCAAACTTCATAGTTTGCTTTAAAGGACTTAAACCTTTTGCCTCTAGAATAGGATTTGCTTCGGCCTGACTAATACTATAACTAGACACCCAATCTTGTAAAACCTTAGTTTTTGATTGTTTCACGTGAAACGCATCCAGACGACCATCCGGTAATAAACCAATAGAATTACCCAAAGGACTTAAGCGTTCATCAGCATTATCTTGCCTTAAGAGAATTCTATACTCCGCACGGCTGGTAAACATTCTATACGGCTCCTCAGTCCCTTTTGTAATGAGATCATCTATTAAAACACCGATATATGCCTGATCGCGACTTAAAACCAGCGGCTCTTCTTCCTTTAAAGCCAAAACGGCATTAATACCTGCCATTAAACCCTGACTAGCAGCTTCTTCATAACCGGTAGTACCATTAATTTGACCTGCGAAATAAAGGCCTTTAACCAATTTTGTTTCTAGGCTGTGTTTTAATTGGGTAGGTGGGAAATAATCATACTCAATGGCATAACCCGGACGGAATATTCGCACATTCTCAAATCCTACGACCTTGCGCAAGGCCTTTTCTTGAACCTCTTGTGGTAAACTAGTACTAAATCCGTTCACATAAATCTCAACCGTGTTCCATCCCTCTGGTTCCACGAAAATCTGATGACGATCCTTATCCGCAAATCGATTGATTTTATCCTCAATCGAAGGACAATAACGTGGTCCAGTACTTTGAATAGACCCATTAAACATAGGGGATCGATCAAAGCCTTCTTTTAGGGTTTCATGTACCTCTGGACTCGTATAGGTGATATGGCAGCTACGTTGCTCCTTTAAAGCTCGCGTTTCCGAACCAAAAGAAAATTTTTCCGGCACCTCATCTCCTTTTTGCTCCTCCATCTTGGAGTAATCCAAAGAACGGCCGTCCACTCTGGGAGGGGTACCGGTTTTCATACGGCCCGATTCAAAGCCTAAATCTATCAACCTTTCCGTAATACCTGTAGAAGCTCGTTCTCCAGCTCTACCTCCCCCATAATTCTTATCCCCGATATGGATTAAGCCATTTAAAAAAGTGCCATTGGTTAGAATCACTTTGGAACCCAAAATTTCGACTCCCATACCCGTCTTCACACCTTTAACTTGCTCTCCTTCCACAATAAGGTCTACAACCATATCCTGGAAGAAATGCAAGGAAGGAATAGCTTCTAAAGCCAGACGCCACTCCTCTGCAAATCGCCAACGATCACTCTGAACACGTGGAGACCACATGGCCGGTCCTTTCGAACGATTGAGCATCCGAAACTGAATCGCTGTTTTGTCACTTATGATACCTGAAAGACCACCCAGGGCATCGATTTCTCTTACAATCTGACCCTTGGCAATGCCTCCCATGGCAGGATTACAGGACATCTGGCCAATAGTCTGTAGGTTCATTGTTACCAATAAGGTTTCCGCACCCATATTGGCACTAGCTGCCGCAGCTTCCGCACCAGCATGGCCTCCTCCAACTACAATAACATCGTACTTCTTATTGATCATAACAGTTTCACGTGAAACGTTTTAAATAAACTGAATTCCAATTATTTGGGCCGCGAAATTAAACATTTATCCTCTTCTGCCTTCATACGATCACGATCCTCAATAGACTTATCATCCCAGCCCATACAATGCAAGAGACCATGGATCATTACTCGCGCGAACTCTACCTCCAATTGCACTGTGTACTCCTTAGCACTTCGCTCAATAAAATCTACTCCCAGCCAAAGCTCTACACGTAAACGATCTGTGCGACTCTCATCCAAAGTAATAATGTCTGTAGGATAATCGTGATCAAGGATGGATTGATTGATCTCCTGAATTTGTAAATCATCCACAAAATGATAAACCAATCTGCCTATGCGATAAGACCTTTCTTCAACACATTGGGTAAGCCAAGACTGCCAACTAGTTTCATCATTCTCAATGAAATCAGGGACTAATCCTGTAAAATCAATTTTTGCCATAAATAAGGCTCTGATAAAAAGGCACCAAATTAAGAACTGAACGCTGATAAGCATCCTTAGAGCCTTCTTTGTTCAAAGTATCATTTGCAGAACCATCCAGCATAGACTGCGAAGATCCAATTTCAGCTTCCCTTTCTTCCTTCTGCTTACGCTCCTCTAAGGCCTTTTCATTTTCTAGTAAACGAGTCTCTACTCGCTTCATCCTTTCCTTATAGGCACCAATATTCTTCTCTAACAGGAGATCTTCCATCTTATCTAATTCCTCCAGCAATTCCGATTTCTTATCTCCATTTCCACCTCCGCCCTTTTCTTCGGACTCCGCATTTTCTATCATCCGGCGTAAAGCTTCTTGTTCGCTTAAAATTTCTCCTATTTCTTGCGAACTAGGTCCAGGTTTACCCTTTCCATCCTTTGAACCCTTCTGTAATTTATCCACCTTTTGTCCCATTTGAGATAACTTATCCGACATCTGTCCAGGCTTCGGCTTTCCTCCACCAGGCTTCTCACAATTTTGATTTCCTTGCTTTTGCGAAGCCATCATACTCATCATATTCTGCAAACTGGCATCCAACATTAGAGCTAATTCATTTGCTGCCATCATCGAATATTGGTGTTGCACAGCGGATTGCGGTTTCTCTTGATTCTGCAAATGCGTTTTTGCTAATTCCAGAGAACGCATCATCTTGGCTAACTCTTTAAAGACCTCATCCTTAATCTGAGGAGCTTTGGCAGCTAAAACTTCCAGGCTATCCTGGATTACCTGCGAACCCGCTAATAATCTGCTTTGCTCTGTTAATAGAAAACGATAACGAGGATCATCCTTGCCCAGATCCGTCACTTCTAAGCCATTTTGTTCTACATCTTTACTGAACTGCTTTAAGTTCTCCAGTATACGACGCAGACTTTGCATATTCATCGATAAGGCCTGACTTTGCATTTGACTCATCATTGCCATCAAAGACTCACTCATTTCCTTAGCTCCTTCAGAAGATTTCTGCTCAGATTCATTGGCTTTTTTAGAATCTCCAGACTGCTTTTGTTCCGATGATTCTTGCAAACCCTCCTCTGTCTTCTGCTCAGATTCCTTAAACTCCTCGCTGCTTAATAAATCATCCAACTGCTTATTCGATTCCGCTAGGCGTTCCAATTCTTCTTTAGCCTCTTGAAAATCCTTTTGAGCCTCTTGATTTGCCTTTTGATCTAAATCATCCTTTTGAGCCTCAGCTTTTAGCTTTTCAGATAGCTCATTTAATTTATCCGCTTGCTGCAATAAATCCCTTTGAAAAGCCAAATCCTCCAAAAGATCTTCCATTCGCTCTTCCTTGCGTAACTGCTCTTTATTCTCGGCCTGCAGTTGATCTAATTTCTGCTTCAAATCCTTCATATCGAGCTTCTCCATTAAAGCCCGAATCTCTTCTTCCAAAGCCTTGAGCCTATCTTCTTCTTTATTAGCCTCCTCTAAACGCTTCTGTAATTCTTCTGTGGGTAGTTTCTCTTCATCCAGTTTCTCCAGAGCCTCTTTTAGTTTTTCACGCTCTTTTATACGTTCCTCCTGTTGTTTGGCTAATTTTTGCAAATCCTCCTTTAGATTCTCCTTTTCCTTCCAATCCAGCGAATTCCTATCGAGCATATTCAGTTGCAAGCGATCCAAACTTCTCTCCATACTGCGCAATTCCTTTCGCCGTTCCTCCGAGCTAGCACTGAAGTTCTTGAGCTTTTGGATATTGGCCCGTTCCTCCTGGTCCTTACTTAAAGCCAATAACTCTATTCTTTCCGAACTACTGGATTTTGATCCATTCACCCCATCATTATCCCATACTCGGTAATAAACCGAAACCGAACTTTCGGCATCGGACAAAGTATCTAAATCAATCTCATCACTAAATGAAGAGCCCTTTGGATAAAAATTCTTTGTCCAGGTTCTATCACCTTGACTTAAAACCCGCTCCAAACGACTAATGCCGTAATCATCTTTAAAAGCCAGATTCAAACGCCATCGGTTTAAACTTAAACTATCCACCTGAAGTATTCTCATATCTGGATAGGCGTCAGGTATAACTTGAATTCGGCTCCCTTGAAATACTTGATTTTGAACCTTATTATTACGCAGTTCCAGGCTAAAGGTTAAATCCTGCATGGCCCGAAAACTTAAATTCCCCTCTTGAAAGGCCAGCGCACTATCCCGCAAAATCAAAGCAGCCATTTCTAAATGCTTCGCATCCTCAATTCGCAAGTTCAGCTTAGAGCCTAATGGTACTCTGTGTAAACTGGAAAGAGCCACATTCGATTTGGGTACCCGAGTATAAGCCGGTGGTTCTAAGGACAGGTATAAAGCACCAATAGCAGGCTTTTGATAAACATCTACATTACGACTTTCGCTGTAATACTCTAATGCCTTAAAACGAATCTTTAGATCTTGCTGAATATTCTCAACTTTAAGGGTCCAGGTCCGAGGGCCCGTTTTTACAGGCAAGTATTCTAGGCCATTCACCTCTGCGCTTAGTTCAGATGGAATTTGACTTCCCTCTAGGTCTAAGTCTAATGAAATTGATTCGCCATAAGCAACTTCCAAATTATCCTCGGGTAATAAAAATCGAAAAGGCGCAGGAGGAATAAAGTCCTGATTGTAATAGACCAATCTGCGACCGCTATCCAAAAACTTCTGACCCTCATCTGAATAAAAAAGAATCGCAACTAAAAGCAAAGGAACCCATAATAATGGGAGGACTTTCAACACTTTACGCCAAGCAATGAATTGATTAAAATCATATTGATCCAGATCTTGCAGCTTTTGCTCGATGGCAGCCATCAATAAACTCGAATCTGAAGCCCCCGCTTTCTCAAGAGTAAGCGTATTCAAAATACGATTATCCAAACCGGGTAAAGCCCTTCCTATTTCTGAAGCTGCAGATTCATAATTAAGTCCTTTGGTAATGCGCAGCATCCGCAAGAGCGGCACCAAGACATAGATCATTAACCAAAGGCTAAATAAAACGGTATAGGACCAAAACAAAATCGCCCGAGTTCCGGATGGAAAGCGACCAAAATATTCTACCCCCGACCACAGTAAATAAGTAATCAGGCTAAAGCCTGTCCAAAAGACTAAACCTCGTACCAGCTTTAGTGCATAATACTTCCGAATGTAAGCGTCGAGCTTCTTTTTGAGTGTATCTATTCCCGCCATAAATCCAACAGAGCTTCAAAGGTAAAGAGCTGGCAGAAACACTATCTTTGCCGCCCTTTAAAGATTTGTTATGAGTAATGCTAAAGTACGCGTAAGGTTTGCACCAAGCCCCACTGGTCCACTACATATGGGAGGGGTACGTACCGCACTATATAACTACCTCTTTGCCAAACAGCAAGGTGGCGATTTTATTTTACGCATCGAGGATACCGACCAAACTCGTTTTGTTCCCGGCGCCGAAGAATATATTATCGAGTCCTTAAAATGGTGTGGCATCACTCCAGATGAAGGTCAAGGTTTCGGTGGAAACTACGGTCCCTATCGTCAAAGTGAACGCAAAGCTATGTACCGTCAATATGCCGAGCAATTAGTTGCCGATGGACATGCCTATTATGCCTTCGACAGCGCGGAAGATTTAGATCGCGTTCGTCAAATGGCAAAGGATGCCGGTTCTCCAAACTGGCAATACAACCACATTACCCGCAATAGCATGAAGAATTCTCTCACCTTATCTCAAAATGAGGTGGAGAAAAAATTAGAAGCCGGTGAACCTTATGTGGTACGCATTAAACTCAATCGCAATGAAGAGGTAAAATTCGAAGACATTGTACGCGGCTGGGTAAGTGTAAATACCAACAATATGGATGATAAAGTGCTCTTTAAATCCGATGGTATGCCTACTTATCACCTGGCCAATATTGTGGACGATCATTTAATGGAAATCAGCCATGTAATTCGTGGTGAAGAATGGTTACCCTCTGCTCCTTTGCATGTACTACTCTATCGCTATTTAGGTTGGGAAGAGACCATGCCTCAATTCGCACATTTACCGCTTTTATTGAAACCTGATGGAAACGGTAAACTCAGCAAGCGTGATGGCGATCGTTTAGGTTTCCCGGTATTTCCTTTGGAATGGCATAATCAAGAAAGTGGTGAAGTATTTTCAGGATACCGTGAAAACGGCTATTTCCCGGATGCCTTTATCAATATGCTCGCTTTCTTGGGTTGGAACCCTGGAACCGCTCAAGAATTATTCAGCTTAGATGAGTTAGTAGCTGCCTTTAGTCTTAAAAAGGTTAATAAGGCTGGAGCCCGATACGATCACGATAAAACCCGTTGGTTCAATCAACAATACCTCCGCCTTAAATCTGATGCTGAATTAGGAAAACTTCTTCAAGCGGAAGCTTCCGAACAAGGAGTTGAAGTAAGCTTAGAAAAAGCTGAATGTATTGCTGCCTTGATGAAGGAAAGAGCTTATTTCATCAAAGACCTTTGGGAAGATTCGCAATTCTTTTTTGCCGCTCCTCAAGAATACGATGAGAAAACCCTGCGCAAGAAATGGAATGAAGAAGCCCGTGCTCATGTAAGGGAACTAAAAAACCGTTTTGAGGCCCTAGAAGATTTTAGCACTGAAAACATTGAAGCAGCTTTTAAAGCCTATTTAAGCGAAAATGAATTAGGTTTTGGAAAGGTAGGACCTGGATTCCGTTTAGCCGTAACAGGTATGGGTATGGGTCCCTCCATGTTCGAAATATGTGCTATTCTGGGTAAGGAAGAAACCTTGAATCGCTTAAACCTTGCTTTAGAGCAATTACCTTAATGGATAAAATCAGCGTAGAAGGTATTCGTCTATATGCCTATCACGGCTGTTTGGATGAGGAAGGTAAGATTGGAACCGAATATTCGGTAGATGTGGAAGTATGGGGCGAAGTACAGGCCGCCATTGATCATGACGATCTTTCTCAAACCATGGACTACGTTACGATCAACCGCGTAGTGGCGGATCGAATGGCTATTCGTCACAAATTAATTGAAACCGTGGCGGATCAGATTTTAGGGGATATTTTTAAGGAAATGCCTTTGGTTCAGAAGGCAAAAATTAAGCTCTCTAAATTACATCCTCCCATTAACGGCGATGTAAAGCGTGTTAGCATTGAATTAAAGCGGAAGCGCAAGCATTATCTCCCGCAATAATTTTATATTTGCCGTCCTTTCAGGGTTCCGTGGCCGAGTGGCTAGGCAGAGGTCTGCAAAACCTTGTACAGCGGTTCGAATCCGCTCGGAACCTCCAAGAAATCCCGGTTAAAGCCGGGATTTTTTTTGCCTATGACTTATCTCGAAGAAAATTACTTTTCGCAACATAGCGCACTTCATCTAGCACCCAAACTATTGGGTAAAATAATTGAACGCAAGCATGAAGGTCAATGGCTTAAAGCCGAAATCACTGAGGTAGAAGCTTACCTGGCCCAAAACGATCGTGCCTGCCATGCTTCAAATAATCGACGTACCCCTCGCACGGAAATTATGTTTCAACCTGGAGGTAAACTCTATATGTACCTCTGTTACGGTATTCATGAACTTTGCAATATCACTTGCAATGGCCTTGATGTTCCTGAAGCTATATTAATTCGCGCCGCCACTATTATTGAAGGTCAGGAACAGATCCAAAAACTAAGGCCTAAGAAAAAAAGTGGAGAGCTACTTAGCGGACCCGGAAACTTTAGCAAAGGCTTGGCTTTGAATCGATCTGATTATGGAAAAAGTATCCTTAATCCAGACTTTCGAATTCTCGATATGCCCGATCTTAGTCCTGCTGAAATCATTGCTAAACCCAGAATTGGCGTGGATTATGCCGGAGACGACGCCCTGCTACCCTATCGCTTCTATCTAAGAGATCGATCCAGCGTAAGCAAAAAGTGATAAATGTTAGTTCCTATTTAATTCCCAGTCTCTAAATTTGTCGCCTATTTTTAATTGGTCTAAATAAGATAGATGGTTCGGGTTGCAAGATTTTTAATGATTGTAGGATTGCTTTTTAGCTCATTTTCAAGCTTAAAAGCCAATGATGAGAATGCCCGCATGATGGTTCATTTACTGGACTATATCGCGGTAGACTACTCCGCAGCGGTAAATCAAGGTTCGGTAATTAATGCGGCCGAGTATTCGGAAATGCAAGAATTTATTGCGACCATCAGCACTTTGGGCGAATCTGCCCCAGCGGCGGTAAAATCCGACATTAAAGTATTGCAGCAACTCATCGAGCAAAAGGCCTCCCAAGAGAAAATTGCTTCGGTTTCCAATTCCATCAAACAAAAAATCATTTCTAGTTACAATCTGGAAATTGCTCCCAAGCGTTGGCCCAATTTAGATAATGGCCGCGAACTTTATGCCCTTAACTGTAAAAGCTGTCATGGCGAAAATGGTTTTGGCGATGGTATTTTGGGAGCCGGTTTAGAACCCTCACCCACCAATTTCCATGATCCAGATAAAGCTAATGGACTATCCCCTTTTCAAGCTTACAATACCATTCGTTTAGGGGTAGATAATACCGCTATGCGCGCCTTTGATGAGCTGAATGATGACGAAGTATGGGACCTAGCCTTTTATGTTTTAAGCCTCCCTCATACCGCCTCTCAGGTTGATTTAGATGAACAAGCCGAAATTGGCTTTCAGGTTAATCTGGAAAAATTAGCTTCTCGTAGTAATCAGGAATTGAAAGAAAGTCTCCAGCCTGGAGCGGCAGCTGAAAACCTAATTTCAGCCTTGCGCTTGTATCCCAAAGAAATTGCCGAAAAGAGTCAGGGCGACTATCTGGACCAGGCCGTTCGACTATTAAAAGCGGCTAAAACCGCTTATCAGAATGGTGATATTTCTAAAGCCCGTACCCTGGCCTTAACCGCCTACCTCGAAGGTGTTGAACCGGTAGAAGTACAATTACGTGCCAATGATGCCAGCTTCTCCGCTAAATTAGAAGGTCAATTAGCTAAAGTTCGCAGCAGTATTGAAGGTGGACAAAGTCCGGAAATTGTGGGCGCGGAAGTAGAAGCCAGTGTGCAGATGATTTACCAGGCTAAAGAAAAACTGCGTAATAAAACCTTTACGGCCTGGTTGGCCTTTTTACTCTCTTCTTCTATTATTCTTCGCGAGGGTCTGGAAGCTTTCTTAGTGGTAATTACCATGCTTAGCATCGTTAGGGCCATCAAATTACCCAAGGCCAAAGCTTATGTTCATGCTGGATGGATGTCGGCCATTGTGGTAGGCTTTGCCATGTGGTTAGCGGCAGGTTCTCTCTTTAATTTCAGCGGTGCACAACGCGAATTAATGGAAGGACTAATTGCCTTATTTGCAGTGGGTGTCCTACTCTACGTCGGTTTTTGGATGCATAGTAAATCCGAAGCGGGCAAGTGGCAAGCTTATGTGAAGGAGAAAATTCAAAATTTAGCCCGCACCGAAAACCTCATTGGTTTAGCCTTCCTTTCCTTCCTGGTCGTTTTCCGTGAAGCTTTCGAATCGGTTCTTTTTCTTTCTGCTTTGAGTTTAGAAGTAGGTGATAGTCAACAAGCGGCCTTCGGAGGCGGAATCATTTTTGCCTTTGCCCTCCTAGCTATTATCAGTGTGCTAATCATGCGCTTCTCTAAAAAGCTTCCAATCTCCAAGCTCTTTAAATACTCCGCATTGATCATTTCAGGATTGGCGGTAATTCTTACTGGTAAAGGTTTGAACGCCATTCAAGAAGCAGGAAGTATTTCCATTACTGTAATGCCAATCGACTTACGAATCGACGCATTGGGCTTTTATCCTACCTGGGAAACGGCAATTGGTCAAATAGCTATTCTGCTATTGGTAATTGTTTTGTGGAATTTTGCGAATCGCAGTAGTAGTCCTAAATCTTCCAAAACAGTTTCCGCTCAATAGAAATAAGAAGTGCGTAATTTCGTTGGAGATAAAACATCTCTGATGAAAAAATTACTTCTCTTCCCCATTCTACTTTTTGGATTTCAGGCTTTCGCCGATGAAGGAAAACGCCTCAGCTCCAAGCTTGACGCCGTAACTCTCTATGCTCAAGGAGCAGCTTATAGCCGTGAAATAAGTACCAATCTCCAAGCGGGAGATCAGACCTTGATCTTTGAAGGTCTACCCCTAAATCTGGAACCCTCCAGCGTGCAAATCGGTAGCGATAAAAACCTGGAATTTATCAGCATTAGTACAGGTAATACACCTTTCGACGAGCGTGAAAAGCCTGCTAAATTTCAACAACTCGAAAGACAGATTAAGGAAATCAATCTACAAAGTGAAGATATCCAGGCCGAGATTGAAGCCTTGCAATTAGAATTAGAGTTTCTAACTAATAACACCAAACTAGGCGGTAATGAAGGCTTTAGTTTGGCCGAATTGCAACAGATCAGCACATATGCTCGCGATCAAAAATTACAGAACAAACGCAGTCAGCTTAAAAAGCAACGGGTACTGCAAGACCTGAACGACAAACGAAAAGAACTGCAAACCGAATTGCAAAAAATCCGTCAGGAGATGTCTTTATTGAGCGGTGAAATCATTGTGAAATTGAACAGTAGCCGGGCGCAAAATGTGCGTTTCTCTGTGCACTATACCGTACGTTCTAATGCTTCCTGGAGCAGTAATTACAATCTCTATTTCGACGGTTTGGATAGGGATCTACGCATGGTACATAAGGCCAATGTGTATCAGGGCAGCGGCGAAGATTGGGAAAATGTAGCCTTAAAATTGGTTACGGGTAACCCTAATCAAAATGTGACTATGCCGCAGATTTATCCTCAGTATATCCAGTTTATGCATAAATCAAGTCCAGCTAAACTAAGAGGTGCAAGAGCCGATAGTTATGAAAGTTATGACGTGGATGGTGTTAGTGTTCAGAACAGCCCTAATTCAAATATGCTCGGCAACACCGTTTTCGCCATCAATTCTCAGCAAACCCGATTGGAATTTATCCCGGAGCGTCGTTACAGCATTCCCAATCAAAAAACGGAAAACATTGTAATTCGAGAGTTGGCCTTAAAAGCCGAATACGAATACCAAAGCAGCCCCAGCCTTGATCCGGCCGCTTATCTTATGGCCATTGTAAAAGATTGGGAACAACATCAGTTATTGGATGGTGAATTGAGCATTTACAATCAAGGTTTATTTATCGGTAAAAGCTTTAGTCAGTTTGAAGCTACCAGCGATAGTTTGCAGCTCTCATTAGGTAAGGATCCGGGTATTGTGATCACCCGAGATCGCCTCTTTAATGAAGAGAGTAAATCCTTCTTGGGTAGCGATCGTATCCAGAAATACGAATACCAGATCAGCCTACGTAATACCAAACCTCAGAATGTGAAAATCCGGGTATTTGATCAAATTCCGGTAAGCCAAAATGAAGATATCAAAGTGAAATCTGAGATTGAAAATCAAGGAAAACTCAATCTTAAAACCGGTATTATCACCTGGGAAATGGACTTAAAACCCAAATCTGAATCCCAATTGAAATTTAGCTTCGAAGTCCGTTCTCCTAAAGATCAAACTATAAGCTGGTAATGGCTTATATGGGATTTGGCATGAAGAAAGAAACTTATGCCAGAAAACCTCGTAAGATCTTCAAACACCTGAAAAATATTTATGGTGATAAGCTCGATAAATTTGATCATCACCATAAACAAACCGAACTCAATTCGCAAGAGTTTAGTGATGAGGATCGTAAGGCTTTACAAGCAAAACTGAAACAAAAATCCAAAGCAGAGAGTCGCCATAAGCTGCGACTTCTCTTGCTTTCCGTTGTTTTAATGATCCTCGGTTTAGCCGGCTTTGTTTGGCTCTTTCGCCTCTATTTTTCCTGGTGATTGGGATAATAGGTATCCGCCACATGCTCGGCTAAAGAATTAAACTCCAAAAAGCATAAATCTTCCAGAGCCTCTACCCGATGTTTAATTCCGGGATAAATGCGAATTAAAGTCGGGGCTTCAATCAATTTAGAATGCTGATAAATACCTTCTGGCTCATCCGTCCAATACAGCTTTAACCGACCGGAAATAATGAGCATTTCCTCAGGATTCTTAGTAGTAGATTTTCCTTCATGCCAATGATTACCGCTAAAACTTCCCTTCTTTCGAAATGCTAATATTCTGCCCTTTTGACTGTGGATACCTTCAAAATCATAAGTACGATTTCCCTCCTTTTCAGAAAGCAGATTTAGATCCAGAACTTCAACTTGATTCATTCTTCAAAAATCAAGTATATCCGGCTCATTTCCCAACTGAAAAACTAATTTCGTTGCTTAAAATCCTAAGACATGAACCTCTCAGAAATTAACAACATTTTAGAAGGATTAGGGATATCCAAAGAAAACCCCGGCAGTTCTACCGGAAAAGAGTTTTTTGGAGCTGGTCCTAAAATTGTTTCGCATACGCCCATCAATGGTCAAGAATTAGCCAGCGTTACTCAAACTACGCGCGAAGAGTACGAAGCTATTATGGCTAAAAGCGACGAAGCTTTTAAAGTATGGCGTACCATGCCCGCTCCCAAGCGTGGTGAAATTGTACGTCAGTATGGAAACAAACTCCGTGAAAACAAAGATCTATTAGGTCGCCTGGTATCCCTGGAAATGGGTAAATCCCTCCAAGAAGGTTGGGGTGAAGTACAAGAGATGATCGACATCTGTGATTTTGCTGTAGGCCTATCCCGTCAATTGTACGGTCTTACCATGCACTCAGAGCGTCCTTCTCACCGTATGTACGAGCAATGGCATCCTATGGGTACCGTGGGTATCATATCCGCCTTTAACTTCCCAGTAGCTGTTTGGTGCTGGAATGCTGCCATCGCTTGGGTATGTGGTGATGTATGCGTTTGGAAACCTTCTGAAAAAGTGCCTTTATGTGGTATCGCTTGCCAGAATATTTTCAATGAAGTTTTAGAAGAAAACAATCTTCCCGAAGGTATTTCCTGCCTGGTAAATGGTGGTGTAGAAGTAGGTGAATGGATGACTCAAGACAAGCGCATGCCTTTAATCTCTGCCACCGGATCTATCCGCACGGGTAAGATTGTTGGTCAGACCGTAGCCGCTCGTTTAGGCAAAACTATCTTAGAGTTGGGTGGCAATAATGCCATTATCATTTCGGAAAAAGCTGATATCGAATCTACTTTGGTAGGAGCCGTATTTGGTGCCGTAGGTACTGCTGGTCAGCGTTGTACCAGTACCCGTCGATTAATCATCCACGAAAGTCAATACGATAATGTGATTGCCGCCCTTAAAAAGGCTTATGGTCAGCTGCGTATTGGCAATCCATTAGACATGAACAATCACGTAGGTCCACTTATCGATACCCTGGCCGTAGAGCAATACGAAATAGCTTTGGCTGCCATTAAAGAACAAGGCGGAACCATGATTGTGGAAGGTGAAGTATTGCAAGGCGATGAGTACAGCAGCGGTTGCTATGTGAAGCCTTGTATTGCTGAAGTGGAAAATCACTATGCTATCGTTCAACACGAAACCTTCGCTCCCATTTTATACGTGATGAAGTATAAGGATCTTGACGAAGCTATTGCCCTTCAAAATGGCGTGCCTCAGGGACTTTCTTCAGCTATTATGACTACAGATATGCGGGAGAGCGAATTATTCCTCTCAGCGGCTGGTAGCGACTGTGGAATCGCCAATGTGAACATTGGTACCAGCGGTGCTGAAATTGGTGGAGCCTTTGGCGGTGAAAAAGAAACCGGCGGTGGACGCGAAAGTGGATCCGATGCCTGGAAAGCTTATATGCGTCGTCAAACCAATACTATCAACTATTCTAAAGAAGTGCCTTTAGCACAAGGCATCAAATTCGATTTATAGTCCGCTAAAATCGAACTGATATTGAAAAGTGAACCGCAGGATGTGGCGATGAAAAAATGCGCTGCCCCTGCGGTTTTTTTGATACCAGAATATATAATCCAAGCCATAGCTAAAGTCCTGATGCTTATAGCTTAAACCGCCAAAAATCCGATTCTGATCAAAGAATTGATAATCGGTATTTCCAGCTACATTGATATGCAATTCATCGCCGGCAGATATCTTCCAATGCTGATTCACAGCATAACTGTATTTCGCTAAGAAGCGCAATCGAACAACATAGTCTAAAAAGTTGAGTTCCCCGTCTAAGGGATCCCTATCGAAATTGCGCAGTTCGCTCTTCCATTGGGTAGCCAGAGATTTCTGCTCCCATTTAAATTTCCGGGCTAAAAAGAGCGCATAACGTTGCTCATGCAAAACTTGATTTACCGGAATATCAGCGGTACCAGGACCACTAATACTGAAATTGGTATATCCGATTCCGGTTTTCCAGGAAGGCGCAAAATGGTAGAACAATCGCAAATCCGGAAATACCCTTTGATGCGCTCGATCGGGAGCTAAAAATCTACGCTCTTCCAATTCCAGAGATCCCGACCATTTAGGGCTAAAGGTAAACTGCGTTTGCACTCTAAGCCAATACAAGCCATCTACATAATGACTCTGCCCTTTCAGTTTAACTGGATTAATACTAATTAAGATTAGGCTTATCAAGAGAAAGCCCAGTTCCCGGCGAATCCGCAAAATCCTGAATATCTTTGAGTTTATAATTCTACATCATGAGCCCTAAAGGTCACGAAGATCGTATTCACGGTAGCAAATATCCATTGATTAATCGGTTTCAGGAATATCTGGGGGAATTCGTTTATGGGGGAATTGATGGCAGTGTAACCACCTTTGCAGTGGTAGCCGGCGCTGCAGGTGCCACCCTCGATAGCGCTGTAGTCATCATTTTAGGCTTTGCCAACTTGATAGCCGATGGCTTTGCTATGTCGGTAGGAAGTTATCTATCTACCAAAAGTGAAAAGGAAAATTACAAGAAGCACGAGAATATTGAATACTGGGAAGTAGAACATCTTCCTGAAAAAGAAAAAGAAGAAATCCGCGATATCTACCGGGCCAAAGGTTTTGAAGGCGAAATCTTAGAGCAAATAGTAGATACCATTACCGCAGATAAAGATCGCTGGGTGGATGTGATGATGAAGGAAGAATTGGAAATGTCTGAAGAAACCAAATCCCCCTGGGCCATGGGGGGAGTTACCTTTTTAAGCTTCTTGCTTTTCGGTTTTATTCCCTTGTTGGTTTATGTTTTAGACTATCTCAAACTCATGTCGGCCGATAGTCCCTTATTCCTCTATTCTTCCATTTTAACCGGACTGGTCTTTATGCTGATCGGTTATTTAAAAGCCATAGTTACCCAAACCAAAGTAATACGCAGTATGCTGGAAACCTTTTTCCTGGGAGCTGCCGCTGCGGGATTGGCTTATTTAGTAGGAGATGTTTTGGAAGGGCTTTTCAGTTAGCCTAGAGAAAATCCTGAACCGCTTTGATATTGCTAGCTGAGCGCAGATTTACCTCCGGACCCATAGGCATATTAATAATGAAAGTAGTTCCCTCATTGATCTTGGATTCGATATCAAAATAGGATTCATTTTCGCGAAGGAAATCGCGTACGATCACCATACCAATACCCGTTCCTGATTCATTAAAAGTTCCATTAATAGAATCTACCGCCTGATCCCCGGAAACCAATTGTTCCTTTTGATACTGATCCATGCCTATACCCTCATCTCGAATGTAGAGGTAAACTCGTTTCTTCTGTGTATTGGCTTTGGCCGATATGTGAATGGTAGAATTAGCGGGTGAAAACTTATAAGCATTGCTGAATAAATTCCGCAATACACTGTCAAAATGATCCTTATCGAAAACAATAGAAAGTTGATCCGGAATATCAAAAACCACCTTGATCTTCTTCTTATCCAAAGCAATACTAAAATGAAGCAGCGCTCTTTTAACAGTATTAGCAAGGGCTAAATATTCAGGCTTCAAAGTAACTCCTGCAAACTGCGCCTTACTCCAGGTAAGCACATTGGTCACCAAATCCGAAGTAGATTGTACCGAAGCTTTTAAACTGCTTAAAATACTCTTGCGATCTTCCGCTTCCAATTGCTCACCTTCAACCAAGTCAATAACTCCAATAATCTGATTAAAAGGTTGTCGCAGGTCATGAGCCAAAATGGAGAAAAGACGGTCTTTACTGCTATTTAATTTCTCCAGTTCTGCATTTCGATCTTCCAGATCTTCAGCTTGATTTTGAATTTCCTGCTTTTGATTCTCGATTTGATTATTTTGACGTACCAATTGCTCATTGGCGGCATTCATCTGTTTATTACTGCGATAAAGCAATACTAGAAAGCCTAATACGCCAATCAATAAAATTAGGGCGAAGACCAGCAGAGTATTCTGTAAATTAATTTCTTCTTCTTGCAATCGAGACTTGGTCTTCATCAGCTCTCGATAGCGATTCTCCATTTCCTCATCAAATTGTTTCATAGCAGCTATGCCATCCACTTCATTGATAATTCTGCGCGCTTCTGAACTGCGTTCCAAATGTTTTAGAGCTCTGGCTTCATCGCCTTTCTTTTTATAGAATTTATAGAGCTCATCATTCATGTCTACCACGAAAGTCGGACTGCGCTCAAAAGGCTCCATATTCCTTAAAACCAAATTCGCATAATATTCCGCTTTATCAAGCTCATTCACCACGGTGTAATGCGACATCAAAAACAAATGACTGTAGGTAATAAAATATGGATCTCCGTAGGCTTTATTTAATTCTAAAGCCTTTTCGGCATAAGCCAGGGCTAAATCCATATCCCCTCTTTGCTCCGCCGAAATACTTAAAACTTCCAATGCTCCGGAACGCGTGGTTAAGAGCGAATCTTCAGCCGTATAACTGTAGGCTTTTTTAGCATGGTACTCTGCTAATTCGGTAACCCCTAAATCACTGTAAATCCAGGCATAATTTAAATGCAATGCCGGACTGAGATAATAAGCGATATAACCACTTTCATGTTGAGCACGCCAGGCTTTATGCAAATAGCGTAGCGAAAGCTCCAATTGACCTTGAGAATAAACGATATCACTTAGCCGGTTATAATAGAAAGGATCATTATCCTTTTTATTACCCATTTTTATATCAATTTCCCGGGCTAAATGTAAGTAGCGCAATGCGGTGGTATATTCCCCCAGATACTCGTGATAATTACTCAAATTATAAATCGCGGTGCTGAGACCAGTGGAATCCTTTAAAATGCGAAAAAGCTTAATGGATTGATCTGCATAGATTTTCGCAGAATCCACCTCATCGCGCATATAGGCATCTAAACCTTTGAGATCTAAGGCATAGGCAAGATTGCTACTATCTTTGAGAAACAAAGCTGCCTTATAATATTTATCGGTTTCAATTCGACCTTCTACCAGGTCATTACCGATTTGATCGAAAGCGAGATAATACAAACTATCCAGATCCCATTTCCGCACCTGCTGTGCATCCATGGATATCATGGTAATAGGCATAATGCTCAACATTAAGGCCTTAATCGTATTTCCCCAACATAACTTCAATCCCAAAAAATATTCCGCAAAGTTACGGATTAAAAAAAATATCTCAGTATAAAATATTGGATGCTAGGCACTTTCGAATTGGAGGCAAATATCAAACTCTAGTTCAATTTGTCGGCCTATGGCAAAGCTTCCACTTTCGCCGATTCCAAATTCAAAGCGGTCCAAACTGTAGTCTACAAAAAGTTGATAGCCATACTTATCCTGGCTATAACCTACATAGAGCGCCACAGTTTTTCGATGCTCCTTTATAAACAAGTCCCCCGTTACAATCAGTTGATTTTTAGCTTCTTTGCTAATTTCCCTACTCTTAAATACAATTTCGGGATATTCCAATCCATTAAAAAAATGAACCGCTTCTATCAACTGCTTATCGCGTTCCGGTATGCCGGTGCGAATGCCATCAATGGGCCAGCGTAGATTTAAAAAACTTTGATCTAATGCGTGAATATTAAAATCTACTTCAACCTTAGCTTCTTTAAAAAAGCCTTTCACTTTGTTGAAGCGCATATTGACTGCGGTAAAGTTATAAGTACAGGCATCATTCCTCACCTTGGTGGTACGGTACTGCTCCTTATCCCCCAGTCCAAATACTTTCGCAAGTTTTGAGATCATTCCTTAAATATTCCCCTGCCCTTAGTTTTCAATATTATGAAAATTAACAGAACCACCGAATTTTTCTGCTAGCTTAGCCTATATAAAAGTATAAGTTATGAAAAAATTCCTTTTAAGCATACTCACTCTTTTTATATTCAATGGATTACAAGCTCAAGAAAAAAGAGCTAGCCCACTTATTACAACCAGTCAGGAGATTGGAAATCTGGAAATTAAAATTCAATATGGTCAACCTTCCATGAAAGGACGGACCATTTTTGGCGATTTAGTGCCTTTTGATAAAGTTTGGCGTACCGGTGCCAATGAAGCTACCGTGATTGAATTTAGTCAGGATGTAAAAATTAACGGGCAAGTAGTTAAAGCCGGTAAATATGCTCTTTTCACTATTCCTGGTCAGAAGGAATGGACCATAATCATTAACGCCGTATGGAATCAATGGGGTGCTTATAATTATGATTCAGAAAAAGATATTCTCAGCTTTAAAGTCCCTGCTAAGCAGACAAAAAGCCCAGCTGAAAAATTCAGTATTGAAATTTCAGAAAAGGGTAGTATCAGCCTCAGCTGGGATACCACTCAAGTTTATTTTGAAGTGGAGAAAGCCTAATTCGAAACCTTTCGAAGGGCATACTGCAGGATAGCTGCTACTGAAATGCTATCCTTAATTTCTCCTTCCAACACCATTTGAAGAGCTTCCTGAAAAGGGAGCTTTTTTATTTTCAGCTTTTCGCTATCCTCAGGTTCTGCTTCCTTTTGAGTCAAATTTTTAGCAATAAAACAAAGGGATCGCTCATCGGAAACCGAATTACTTAAATGCATTTCTTGCATAAACTCCCATTCCGAAGCTTCTAAACCTGTTTCCTCTTTAAGCTCTCTTTTTGCGCTTTCCAGAGGATCAATTTCAATAGGACCGCCACCTTCAATTATCTCCCAGGAATACGCCCCATCAAAAGGAAACCGCTCCTGCCCAACCAGAAATATCTCCTCTTTATCTGTAATGGCCAGAACGCCAATTGCCAGATTCTTAAAATGCACTTTCCCATAAATTCCATCTCCTCCATTAGGATTTAAGATGGTACTGTGCTCTACTTTAATCCAGGGATTTTCATAAACAGTCTCACGGCTAAGTTCGGTCCATTCACCAGCCTTACGGGGAAATTCTGCCATAGTATTTTTTAGAGCTTCAAAGAAACTTATTCTGTTTCTTCGGAAAGACTTTCTCGTGCTTTTTCTTCGGCTACCGCCCGTTCATATCGACGGCCATAATCTATTTTCTCGCCATTATAGCGCACTTCAACTCCATCCATATACTCGATGGTCACAATGCGGTCTCCGGTCTCTGTAAAGAACTCCCAAATCCCTTGACGTACTCCTCCAGCATAATCTCCCCGGCGTTTTATCTGCCCATTGGGATAATAATAAATATGCGTACCTGATTCGAGTCCGTTTTCAAAGCTTCCTTCAAAACTCAACTGTTCTTTATCCAGATAATAATGCTTCCATAGCCCATTACGCAAACCTTCGAAATAGCTTCCTTCTTCTTTATTATCATTGATCGTGAATACCCAGGCTCCTTCCTTCATACCATCAACATAGGATCCCTGGGCAATTACTGCACCGGTATCATTGTATTCGGTAGACATTCCATCTTCCAAACCAAAGGCATATTCTTCTTCCCTCAAAATTTGACCATTCTGGAAATACCATTCCCATAATCCATTTGCCTTTCCTGCTACATAAGATCCCTGTTGTTCGATTTTACCATCTCTGAAATAGTAAAGCCATTTCCCAACTTTCAAATCATCCTTATAACTCCCCTCTGCTTTAAGGCTGCCATCCCGATAAAAACTTTTCCAAGGTCCTTGCTTACGGCCTTGTTCATCGATTAAACCTTCAAATAATTTAATGCCTTGATCGTAAACGCGAGCAGCAATAATTTCTCCCTGCGAATTGTATTCGCGATGCACCCCGGTAGCCTTGCCATTTTGATAAGCTCCTTTAAAAATCACATTACCGGTCTTAGGATCTATTTCCCTTTTGATTTCCAGTTTAGCTACCTCTGTGGCACCTTCCTGCAGCTCGCCATGAATCCATTTTTCAACCCGAATCAAATTGCCATTGGATTTATAATACTTCCAATAACCATTTTTAAGATCATTGAGATAGGGACCTTCTACCGCAATGCTCTTATTGCCATGAAACTCCATCCACATCCCCTGCTTTTGTTCTTGTTGATCGAAGCGATTGATATTTTGCTTGCGAATAAGCGCTCCATTCTTAAATGTTAATAGCGTGATCACTCTGCCATCCTCCGCATATTCGTATCCAATTCCCTCGGTTTTACCATCTACATAAGGCACTTCCTTTTGCACTGAACTATCCGGATAGAAAAAGGTGCTAAGCCCTACTTGAACATCCTCTTTAAACTGATCGATTTTTAAAAGCTTTCCCTCTTTGTAAACCTTACTGGGACCATTCTTCTTTCCCCCTTGGTAATTAATTTCTGAGGTTCGTACTCCTTCGCGATTGTAAAAGATCCAGGGACCTTGCAGTTCGTAATTTTGGCGATTTCCTTCGGCTTTCAGGACCCCATTGCGGTAATAACTTTTCCAATAGGCATCTGGCTTGCCATTGCGTAAGCTCCCTTCGCTGCTTACTTGCCCATTCTCGTAGTAGTAGCGGGTGGGCTTGAGACTATCCCCGGCTGTTTGCGAAAACGAAGATAGAGGAAAGACCGCTATCAGGATAAAAGCCAAGGTTCTTAATAACATATATATAGTCTTTTTTAAAATCTAAATCTTATGATGATAATAATGTGCTGTGAATAGACGGTATAAATTTCAGAAGGAAGCCTTGCTTTCTTGAGCTATTAAATCTTATTCACAACAATTCAAGGCTAACTTACAGCATAAATGCTTCATTTACCAGCTTAAAGCTATCGCTATTCACAATTGTTCATAAGCCTAATTCACGGAGCGGATTTAAAAAAAATTTCGCCGCTGCGCGGTTAATAAACTCCCTTCAGCTGGTGAAAATTGTTGTGGTAAAAAAGAATAAGCTGCGCCCTTAAAATCGGATATTTGCCTATACAAAGTCGGAATTGAAAAAGTCAAGCACTATTTTTAAGAAGTAATAAACAATCCACCCTGATTATTATTTCTTTATTGTTAATAGCAAAGCTTTGAAAACGAAATCTTTACAGACTTATTAAAAATTACCCACCTATGAAAATTGCCATTGGAGGCGACCACGCCGCAGTAGAATTGAAAGCCGCTATTATTAACAAATTGGAGTCTGCCGGACATGAGCTGCACAATTTTGGAACCGATTCTACTGATTCTGTGGACTATCCAGACTTTGGTCATCCGGTAGCAAAGGAAGTCCTTAATGGAGATGCAGATTTGGGTATTGTGATTTGCGGCAGTGGTAATGGTATTAATATGACTGTTAATAAGTACGCCGGTATCCGTTCTGCCCTGGCCTGGAACGAAGAATTGGCTTCTTTGGCGCGTCAACATAACAATGCTAATATTCTGGCTCTTCCGGCCCGTTTTGTTTCGCTTGAAGATGGTTTAGCCATTACCGATGCTTTCTTAAATGCCACTTTTGAAGGCGGTCGCCATGAACGTCGAGTAGCTAAGATTGCTCCTTAAAATAAGGAAGAATCACATCTTCCAACTGTTCCCAATTTTCTTTACTGAAGGATTGATAGCCATTTAAGACTTGATACGCTCCACTGGCATTCGTTTTGGTTTTATCTAATAACTTCAGATAATCCAGATCGCTGGCTTTATATAAGGGGTAATCTTCATAGAATATCCAATATTGATGGCCGGGTGTTAGGCGGTATTCTTCCATCATATAATTAGCGTGATAGCTTAACCAATACATATTGGTAAATGAGCCTAAGCTATAGAGTTCGGAACTTAGGTTTTCCACATCTTCTACCTTTTGCTTAAAAACTCTCAGGGAGTCGATGCCAAATTTATCCTTCACAAATTTTTGACGAGCCGCATTCCATTCCATGCGCCCTTCGGCAATTCTTTGCAAAGACATATACATACTAAAGGGACTGGCGGTAATATAGATGGCCGTATCTATATGATTATTGGCCATTAAAGAAGGAATCATATAGGCGCCCTGTTCAATTCCCATCAGAATACTATGCTCCGATCCGGCAATTTTCTTTTGCTTGCGCAGATGGCTAATGAGGTTCTGGGCATTTTGCACCTGTTGGCCTTTAAATTCCAAAGATTTACGGCTGTAGAAAAAGGCTCCTTCGGCAGGAGGTTGATAAATACAAAGGATATCGTAACCTGCTTTAAAAATTTCTTGATAGAGCTCAGTTTCTTCGAATTGAACAGTGTCTATCGCCGGAGGTAAAAAAATGAGTAATTGCTCTGAAACCTTCTCGTGGCTTGCTAAGCTATAGGGAATGCTATCGCGTAAATAAGGTTCAAGATAAGCGGTTTTTTGAACCGGAGCGCCGGTTTTACAGGCACTTAATGAGAGTAGAAAGATTCCGGCTAGAAAAACCATTCCTCTTAAATTTTGCACCTTTGCAAAGGTTTTGCCGAATCCTGTAGATCTCTCCATATTCGTTGTTTATTTAGTTGCGATGCTCGCCGTGGGTTTTTACTTCATGCGTCGCAACAAAGATATTGATGATTATTATGTAGGCGGCCGCGGAATGAGTAGCGGCCATATTGGATTGAGCGTAGTTGCCACGGATGTGGGCGGCGGATTCAGTATAGGCCTGGGCGGATTGGGATTTGCCATTGGACTGGCCGGTAGTTGGATGTTGTTTACCGGTTTAGTTGGCGCCTGGCTATCCGCTTATTTCTTGATCCCAAAAATTTTCGGCCTGCTTCGCAGACATAAATTATTCACTTTTCCCGAAATATTTTACCATCTCTTTAATTCCCGGGTAGCTTTTTTAGCCGCTTTGGTGAGTGCTATTGGTTATATCGGTTTTACAGGTGCGCAAATTTTAGCGGGCGCTAAGCTAGCTACCGCCACTTTTCCGGATTTGAGTCCACAAACAGCGGTTTGGATTATGGGATTAACCGCGGTAGTTTACACGGTTTTCGGCGGTTTAAAGGCAGTAATTTACACCGATACGGTACAGTGGATTATTCTGATGGCCGGATTAATCTTTATCGGAATTCCCATGTCCTATTTCGCGGTAGGCGGTTATGATGCCATAAAAGCGACTCTGGATCCCTCTTTCTTTAATCTTTTCAATTTGCGCTGGGTCGACCTCTTTAATTGGGCTCTAACCATTATCCCCATTTGGTTTATCGGCATGACCCTCTATCAAAGAATTTATGCCAGTCGCGATGAAAAGACGGCCCGTAAAGCCTGGTTCCTGGCTGGAATTTTTGAGTGGCCCATTATGGCTTTTATGGGGGTATTATTAGGCCTCTTTGCGCGAGTAGCCTTGCAGCAGGGAATGTTTGATGAAATGGGCTATACCGACCTGGCCAGTATTGATGCCGAGATGGGCTTACCCTTATTATTGCGCAGCATTCTTCCGGTAGGCCTGATGGGTTTGATGATGTCGGCCTACTTCTCCGCGATCATGTCTACCGCGGATTCT
The DNA here is from genome assembly GCF_965228705.1 of Croceimicrobium sp. Classification (GTDB taxonomy): domain Bacteria; phylum Bacteroidota; class Bacteroidia; order Flavobacteriales; family Schleiferiaceae; genus Croceimicrobium. Next base: position 2,814,585 of record NZ_OZ245832.1, on the reverse strand, counting down.
TGTTTAATGGCAGCCTCAGGAAATGTCCTCACAGATATTATTGGGCGCTATACCAATTTATCAGAAGACAAACTGTTGCGTTATTCCCAGTATGTAACATTTGGAATCGGGGCACTGGCTTTATTATTGGCCACTCAAATGAATAATGTACTCGACTTGATGCTGATGTCTTACAGCTTTATGGTAAGTGGCTTACTAGTACCGCTTTTAGCCGCCTTATTTTTTAAGCAAAAATCTTCAATTGCTGCCTGGTGGTCCATCTTAATTGGAGGAGGCACAACCCTTAGTTTGGAAGTATTAGTGGTGAACAATTCACTCCATATCCCCTTAGATTTAAATCCCAATCTATTTGGAATCACTGCAGCCTTAATTACCTATTTCAGTATCGCTAAATACAAAAGCAATGAACTACCTACTTATCGACGGTGAAGCCGGAGCTCATTCCGATTTTAATAATCAGAAGATCGCCGAATTCTTATTTAAGCATTTAGAGCAATATGGGGATCCCATAGATCAGATCCAGGCTTGTTTGGACTATGTTTTTAATCCGGATAAAGGTGGTTTTGTGGCCTTAGCTTATACGGATGATCAAAAAATAATGGGCGCCACCATTGTCAATAATACCGGTATGAGTGGCTATATCCCCGAAAACATATTGGTGTATATCGCGGTAGATGCAGAGACTCGCGGTCAAGGCTTAGGGAAGAGTTTAATGCAAATGGCCCTGGACCATGCAAAAGGAAATGTTGCTCTGCATGTGGAGCCCGATAATCCGGCGCGCAAGCTTTATGAGAAGCTCGGCTTTACCAATAAGTATTTGGAAATGCGTTATCAAAAATAATGGAGGCCCGGGCGCTTCGACATCATTTACATCAAAATCCTGAGCTTTCGGGCCAGGAATTCCAAAGTCAAAAATTGCTTCAGGAGCTACTTTCTGAATTGCAAATATTTCAAATTGAAACCGTAGGAGGGACCAGTCTTATTGCCCACTACGATAGTGCTAAGGAAGGAACACATCTTTTAATAAGGGCCGATTTCGATGCGCTACCCATTGATGAACCCAATGAATTAGAATACCGCTCCCAAAAGCCCGGTGTTTCCCATAAGTGCGGACATGATGGCCATACGGCGATTTTATATTCCGTAGCGAAACAGATTGCGAAACAGCCGCCTAAAACAGGAAAATTGAGTCTCTTGTTTCAGGCTTCGGAAGAAAATGGACAGGGAGCAGCAAAGGTTTTGGCAGATCCGGCTTTCGCCAAATACGATTACCACTTTGCTTATGCCTTGCACAATATTCCGGCTTATCCATTGGCTGAAGTGCTCTGGCGTAGCGGAAATTTTAGCGCTGGAGTGAGCAGCCTGGCTTTCGAGTGGAAAGGATTGGAAACCCATGCAGCTCATCCCTGGGAAGGCATTAACCCAGCCCGGGCCATAGCGAAATTAACCGAGGCGGCAGCTCATGCAGAAAAGCAAGATCCCAACCATGAGGATTTCTTTTTATGTACACCGGTTTATAGTCTATTAGGAGCGAAAAACTACGGCATTAGTCCCGCTCAGGGCGAATTGCATTTTACTGCTCGAGCTTGGCGAGGAGATTATCTGGACCAGCAAATAAAAGCGCTAAAACGGCTTGCCCAAAAGGAAGCGGAAGCACAGGGCATGCAGCTTGAAGTTTCGCGCTTCGAAGAGTTTTGGCCAATCCGAAACCATCCTGAAGCCTTAAATTATTTGCAAAGGGCATTGAAAGAACTTGATCAAAGCAACCGAGCCTTAGAGCAAGCATTCACCTGGGGTGAAGATTTTGGTTTATTTATAAAAGATAAGCCGGGTTTAATGTTTGGCCTCGGAGCAGGAGAGGATTGCAAGGTTTTACATCATCCCGAATACGATTTCCCGGATCCTTTGATTGAAGAAGGAGCCAAAATATTTCTTCAATTAATAGCCTTACACCTCGATGGATAATACCAGTTATATCGAATTAAGCGAATCGGCACTGGCCAATAATTTTACATACATCCGAGATCGCTTGGCCCCTGGAGCACGCTTATCCCATGTAGTAAAGGGGAATGCTTACGGACATGGCATTGATCCTTTTGTTCCCCTGGCTCATAAATTGGGGGCAGATCACTTTTCGGTATTTGATGTGCATGAAGCAGAGAATGTAGTAAAGGCATTGGGAGGAGAACCAGTTGATATTATTATCATGGGAATGGTTGCTCAGGAGCAATTGGAGTGGGTGATTCAAAATGAGATTGGCTATTTTGTATTCGATAGTAAACGATTGGAGCAATCGGTGCTTATAGCTAAAAAGTTAAAGAAGAAGGCCAAGGTGCATATCGAATTGGAAACCGGTATGAATCGCTCAGGCTTCGAAATGGAGAACTGGCCTCAGATTACACGTTTTTTAAGAGAAAATGCTGCCTACCTTGAATTGCAAGGATTATGTACTCATTTTGCAGGCGCCGAAAGTATAGCCAATCATTTAAGGGTAAGGCAACAGATTAAAAATTTTCGCAAAGGACGAGCCTTGTTTAAGAATGCAGACTTGATTCCTCAATGGTCTCATACAGCTTGCAGTGCGGCCTTTTTACGGTTTCCGAAAACCCATTTGGATTTAGTGCGAATAGGGATTCTGCAATATGGATATTGGCCCAGTATAGAAACCTATATCAGCATTGCGGGATTAGAAGAAAACCCGGTTGATCCATTACAGCGTGTGATTAGTTGGAAGAGCCGGGTAATGAACGTTAAAAAGGTTCATAAAGGCGAATACATTGGTTATGGCACTTCCTTTTTAGCCACACAAGAAATGAAAGTAGCCTCTGTTCCGGTAGGCTATTCGCATGGATTTAGTCGTAGTCTTAGTAATTCCGGTCGAGCACTGGTGCGTGGCATGCGAGTGGGCGTTGTGGGAGTGGTAAACATGAATGTGATGATGCTTGATGTGAGCAATCTCGACCATGTAGAAATTGGAGATGAGGTAGTACTCATTGGCAAACAAGGGGACCAAGAAATTAGCGTTAGCTCTTTTAGTGAATATAGCGATCAAATGAATTATGAACTTCTAACGCGCTTACCTTTGGATATTCCGCGCAGAGTAAAAGCAATATAATGGCCTATCTCACTTTTAATCGCAGCAAGCTAAAACATAATTATACGGCGCTTAAAGCCCTATTCGATCAACATGATATCGAATGGGCCATTGTTACTAAGCTCCTCTGTGGCGAAGAGGCTTTAGTAAAGGAAGTGGTGGATTTAGGGATCAAAGAAATCTGTGATGCCCGAATTTCTAATTTAAAAGTGGTTAAGGAATTGGCTCCGGCCGATGTGCAAACCGTATACATCAAACCCCCGGCTATTGAGAGTATTCCCGAATTAGTGGAATATGCCGATGCCAGTTTTAATTCGGAGTTTGAAACGATTAAAGCCATTAGCGAGGAAGCCGGTCGGCAGGGAAAGATGCACAAGGTCATTATCATGATCGAATTGGGCGATTTACGAGAAGGAATTATGGGTGAGGAGCTCATGGATTTTTATGGATCGGTATTCAAATTGCCTAATATTCAAGTAACAGGGATCGGATCTAACCTTAATTGCTTGCACGGGGTAATGCCCAGTACGGATAAGCTCATTCAATTGTCGCTCTACAAGCAATTGATAGAGGCCAAATTTGGACGTAAAATCCCATGGGTTACCGGCGGAACCTCAGTGGTAATCCCTCTCTTGCAAACCCATCAATTACCGGCAGGAATTAATCATTTTAGGGTAGGGGAAACCTTGTTTTTTGGCACCGATATCGTGAACCATGGACCTATGGACGGTATGGAGCAAGATGTGATTACCCTCTACACTCAGATCATTGAGATCAACGAGAAGCCCATGCTGCCCATCGGAGAGCTGGAAGCGAATCCACAGGGCGAAACCTTTGAGATCGACGAAAGCCTTTATGGAAAGACTACCCACCGCGCCATTTTGGATGTTGGGACTCTTGATATCTCCAGTGAATATCTAATTCCTTTTAAGGATTTGAATATCGAATTTGTTGGCGCCAGCAGTGATATGCTGGTGATTGATATTCACGATAATGAACGTGGTTATAAGGTGGGCGATTTTATTCCATTTCACCTGAAGTATATGGGAGCCCTAACCCTTTTCAATTCCTATTATATCGAGAAACGGGTGATTGATAACTAAGTATTTTTCCCAGATAACTCAGAAACTCCTGTAGAAGGAGGCCTGCAATCTTGACAAGGGAGTAATTTACAAACTCTTATCTCGAGGACTTCTGCAATTTGAAACAGTCTGTTTAAGCTTAGCTTTAAATCGCAATTCTCAATTCGGGCATATGTGCTTTGTGAAATCCCCAGCTTAAAAGCCATATACTCTTGGCTGTAGCCTTTATTTGTTCGAAGCTGTCGAATGTTTTTTAAGATGGTCGACATAATTTAGAAAAAGGTAAATGGGGTTCAATAGGAACGAGCAGGATATTGTTATCGTATAAAACACCCGGCATTAAATAGTGAATTTCGAGGAAACTAATAATTACTAGCAATTGTTTTTTGATAGTATAAATTAATTAGCTTATATATCATTTATTTGATAATCAGACTGATGGTTGATCATTTAAATCGCTATTTAGACAACTTAATGAATATTTAATAGCACTTAAACCCCCATTGTTAATTCATAAAATGCATTATTTATACGAATATTGCATAGGATTAATGTATACTAACACTTTGTTTTAAACCTATGAATTCAAATTGTTGAGTCATCGGTACCAAGCCGATCTTGGGTTTAAATCAGATCAACTATGTTATTTCGTAATTTTTTATTGCTATTCTTTTTAGCAACTCTGTTTTCGTGCTCAAGAGAGAGTGGTACCATTGGCTTAAGCTCACATGAAGATCTTCCAATAGAGTTGGAACTTAACTCTGAGAACCTGGAAGGGTTTATCAGCAATGGGTATAATAAAAGAACGGATCATTTATAATATTCAGATCGTTACCTAGTTCCCAAATATTATAATGAGCTTGATGCTATTTTAGAAATACCCGAAAGGAAAAATTTATCAGTAAGCTTTATCAATTCAGAGAGTCAGAATTTAGGACCAGTATTCGATGGACGCGTAGAAAAATTGGTTTTGTCCATCTCATCCTTGCTAAATGATGACAATCAAATTATAGGTTTGATTTTTTACTATATGGACTATGATGAATCTCTTAAAGTGGCTATTTATTCGAAAGCCAAAGCACCCTCCAAGTCTTATGAATTAATTGATTTCCCGGCTAAGGATGTTCATTCCATAAATTTTGATCAATTGCTTTTTCTTAATCGCAGTGTATTTGGTTCTTCCGTTACTAAAATAGAAACGATAGGACTGGACAGAATTCAGATACTCTCCACAAAAAATCAGATTGATGAATTAGGAGTTCTGGTTCTGGCAATGAATTACAATTTAAAAGAATCCTGTAAAGCCTATTTTGATTTCATGGAGAAGAATGGGGCTCAAGAGGGACAATATAAATCCACTTTGGTAATGGCTCCCGAACCTGGCAATGGTCAAGAAGGCTGCGGATTGGTTCACCAATGTCGCGATAATAGCTTGGGCCCTGCCTGTATGCCTTTTAATGGAGGCTGTCGGGAGCAACCTTGTGTAAAAAAAGATGTAGAAGCAGAGTATGGCGCTTATGGATTAACCACAGACTTGGCCATGTATTTACATAATCTAAGTGATACAGCCTTGTATGATTTTAGGGATTCACTTGTGTCTACTAAAAGAGGAATGTTCTACATTAAAGCGTATTACAATCTTTCAGGTTCATTTTTAAGTACCGTGGATATCCCACTACTAATAGAAATAGCCAAGGTGTCTCCAGCCTTAAAAAAACTAACTGATGCTATTCGTCATCGAAATAAAACCTATATTTTGAGTTCTGCAGATTATCAGTCAGTTATTAAAATTTTGCAACAGTCTTCAATAAATAGCACAAACATTACTTATCAATCATTAATAAACGACCTTATACATGATTTAAAAAAGTTTGAAGGTCAGAGTGTTTCAGGAATTTACAAACTACTAAACAATTAAACAGATTGAAGTTAAACTTTGTCGAATTAATCAAATTACTCGCCCTATTATTGGTAGTAGAGTTTATTTATTGGTTTACACAGGATTTTGTAATCTTTAATATTCACCTTATTGACTCACTACCAATATTATACTATTCGAGCGCTCCCTTAATCTCTTTGCTTTTACTAATTCCATTAGTGATGTTAAGGAAACGAACGGGCTCTAATTTGTATAATGTATTCTTTTTGCTTTTTACTACTTATTTTATGTTTTCAGCGGGGCAGCTTTACGGGCAATATTGTGCAGATATTAAAAACTTGAACACTAGTTATTTCCTATTAAACACGATTTTAATGTTGATTGTAATAGTTGTTGGTAGCCTATTTTTACTTAGAGAGCTTATTAGTGAAAAACCTATCATTTTAGGACTAGGCCTTGTTGTATTATTCTTGGATTACTATTATTTTCTGTTTGGATATAATATGTTCTATGTTAACCACGGCATTAGTTAATGTTTCATGATAAACCAAACGGCAAACTCTTGTTCTAAAACACGTAATTTCAGGCCCCATGAAAAAGGCCTTATTACTTATTCTGGCAATTGTCTTTGCCGCTTGTTCGGATGAAGATGCCGTTCCGGAATATCGTGCGGATGCAGATCAATATTTAATTCCTCAAGTTCAGCATTTCGAAAGTCGAGCGGGTTCTCCTTTTGTTTGGAATGCCCAAACTCAAATTCAAGCGGATTCTAATTGCTTGGCCGAAGCGCGCTATTTACAGACTTTGATTAGTGATCATAGTAGCTTCGAACCCCGAATTACTACATCAAAGGGACAAGTACAATTGAGCCTTTCTGAAGAATTGAAAGGACCAGAGGAAGCCTATATCCTTCAAATTGATGATGCCCGAATCGCTCTGGAAGCGAAGTCAGGTGCCGGCTTAATGCGGGGTATACAAAGCTTGCGACAGCTAATGGTTGATGCTTTTCATAAAGGGGACCGTCAAGATTCCTGGGCTTTAGCACCACTAAAAATTAGCGATGCACCTAAGTTTAAGCATAGAGGCTTATTGCTTGATGTATGTCGGCATTATTTCGATAAAGTGGTAGTAAAGAAGTACATCGATTTACTTGCCCTATACAAGATGAATATCTTGCATTTACACCTTACCGAAGATCAGGGCTGGCGATTTGAAAGTGAGGCCTTTCCCAAATTACATCAAGAAGCCGCCTACCGAATAGAAGAAGATGGCTCTCGATATGGAGGTTACTTTTCCAAGGAAGATTTAAGGGAACTGGTGGCTTATGCCGAAGCACGTCATATCACTATTATCCCCGAATTGGAATTACCGGGACACTCGCAGGCAGCTTTATCAGCCTATCCCCAATTCTCTTGCCTGGGAGCAGATGCGAGTATTGAAGTAGCTAATGATTGGGGGGTTTTCAAAGAAATCTACTGCGCAGGAAACGATTCAACTTTTAGTTTTCTGGAAACAATTTTAGAAGAGTTATTGGAGATTTTCCCCTCTGAATACATCCACATTGGAGGAGATGAAGCCCCAAAATTTCGCTGGGAGCATTGTGCTAAATGTCAAAAGCGTATGGCCGATGAAGGCCTTGCTGATGAACATGAATTGCAGAGTTATTTTATTAAGCGAATCGAAAGCTTTTTAAATGCCAAGGGACGCAAACTGATTGGTTGGGATGAGATATTAGAGGGAGGACTTTCACCTAATGCCACGGTACAAAGTTGGCGTGGAATGGAAGGGGGAATAGCCGCTGCGCGTTCTCAGCATCAGGCCATCATGTCGCCCACCAGTCATTGTTACCTCGACTATGGCTTGCATCAAATTGATTTGAAGAAGGTCTACAGGTTTGATCCCATTCCGGCTGAATTAAGTGAAGAAGAGCAGAGATTTATTATTGGCGGTGAATGCAATATGTGGACGGAGCATGTATCTAATGAAGCTAATTTGGATTCGAAAATTAATCCTCGCATGCAGGCCCTGGCAGAAGTGCTATGGACCTATCCGCAGGATAGGGATTTTGGGGACTTCTTTCAAAGGATGCAGAAGCATTATTCTATGTTGGAATCCCTGGGGGTGGCCTATGGTCCAGAAATGATTCCCGCCGAAATCTATGCCGATGTGAACTTCGATAGCGCTGAGGTTTTTATAGGCTCTAAAACCAGTTTTGAGGCTATCGATCAAGAGGTCTTTTGGAATGCTAAAAAGGGACCCTGGGGATTTGTATTAAAAGAATCCGGAACCTTAAGAGTACAGGCTCTCAAAAATGATCAGCCTTATGGGGATACCATTCAGCAGGAATTTGTATTCCATAAGGCTTTGGCGCGAAAACCGCAGTATCAAGCGGAGTATTCGCAATGGTATACCGGGGGCGGAGAGGCGGCTTTGGTGAATGGTCGTTTGGGCTCCCTAAACTTTAGGGATGGCCAATGGCAGGGCTTTTCGGGACAGGATATTGAGCTGTGGCTGGATCTAGGTGAATTGAAAGAGATTAATTCGGTAAGCTCTAATTTTTACCACTACAACAATGCCTGGATCTTTGTGCCAAGGAGCTATAAAGTATATGCTTCTCAAGATGGAAAGAGCTGGAGACTTATGGGCGAAAGCCGACCTCAAATTCAAGCAGAACAAAGGGGGCAGCATATTGAGCATTTGGAAGTAAAAAGCAAAAGTCAGACTCGCTTTATAAAGTTGGTGGTTGAATCACGAGGTCGAGTGCCGGACTGGCATGAAGCAGCAGGAGCAGAGGCCTGGTTATTTATAGATGAAATTATCGTGCAATAATGGAATTTGAAGCTTGTATAGAATCTTTGGAAGGCGCACTATTAGCGGATAAATTCGGTGCCGATCGGGTAGAGCTTTGTTCGGCTTTACATGAAGGAGGACTCAGTCCGGGTACGGCCCTATGCCGGCAGGTAGTGCAGCAATCGCATCAAAAAGTCTTTGCCATGATTCGCCCCGTTGCGGGAGGCTTTGTTTACAGTCCTAAGGAGCTGGAGCTGATGAAACTGGAAATTGTGGAATTAGCGCAAACCGGAATTCAGGGGGTAGTTTTTGGGGTTTCCAATCCTGATGGCAGCTTACATGCCGAAGCCAATCAGAGTTTAGTAGCCATCGCTAAAGAGCATGGATTAGCAAGTGTTTGCCACCGCGCTTTTGATTTTACCCCGGATCCTTTTGCGGCTTTGGAATCCATTATTGAATGGGGCTTTGTGCGCTTGCTGAGTTCTGGTCAGCAAGCCAAGGCAATTGAGGGTTTAGATCTTTTGGTTCGCTTGAAAGAAGCTGCTAAAGATCGTATTGAGATCATGGCGGGCAGTGGGATTATGGCTTCGGCAATGCCAGCGTTTAAAGCCTCCAATTTGGATGCTGTGCATTTTACCGTGGGTGCTTTTGAGGCAGATGTACCCTTGGGAATGGGTGCACGCTTAATTTCGGGTGAGCAGAAGGTAAAGGGGATTTTGGCTTTTAAGTAGTGTTTAAAGCTTTTCCTTTGCAAACCGGAGAAGGTCATCGATGTTACCCCCGTCAGCAATTTTCAAGGCGGCAATGTATTTTTTACGAGTATTATTTGCTTGGCTCATTTGGTTCTGACCCCAGTTAAAAGCATTTTGACTAGTTAGTGTCTCCAAGATAAGATCCGCCATTAGTCGGGAATGTCTACCATTTCCGTTGGGGAAGCAATGAATGCTAACCAACCTATGTTTAAACCGAATGGCAATTTCTTCAGGAGGGTAGGATTTTTCTGTAATCCAGAATTTAGTATCATCAAGCAGTTTATGCAGTTCGATGTTGATTTGTGTCCAGGGAACGCCTAGATTTTTCTCTGAATTGCGAAAATTACCCGCCCATTTCCAAACATCTCCAAACATTCTTTTATGGAGACTTTTGATAAAAATTGCACTTAGAATTTTTTCGACTGTGAATTTCTGTTGAATAGTCCAGGCTATTGCTTTTTCAATATTCAATTGCTCAAACTCATCCAATTCGGCTTGATTCACAATGGTGTTGATCTTTAATCCGTCTTTTTCTTCTTCATTTATGGGGGTTTGTCCGGGTGAATAACTGAGGTTTAATCCCATAAAGACTTGTTTAAATCACGTTTTAATTCTTCGGAAAGTTCACTGATAGCAAGTTTGATTTTTTTCTCGGTAATAGCTTGATTTTCGAGCTTCATACTTTGATGAGTTCGCATTACAATTTTGCGAGCCAATTCTTCCGCTTTTTGATCTATTAAGTTTTGAATAGAGCCATCTTTAGGCACTAAAGCGTATACAAGCCTAAACTCTAAAGCCTCAGCTGTTTGCCGAAGAGAATTTAGACTAATACTACCATTGGCCTCGTTATTTTCCAATTTCCTTACTCCTTGTCGAGTAATATTGAGTTTAACACCCAATTGAGCCATAGTCATATTTAAACAACTTCGGATTGCTTTAATCCAACCCGCCTCTGGATTTTGAATTGATTGGGCCCTAACAAAGGGTTTGAGCTTTTTCTCTAATTGTTCAATTTGAAGTTTTTTAGCGCTTCTCATGACCGTAATCTTGATGTTCAGTAAACTAATTAGTTTACTAAAGTATAAAAATGTAAACTAAAAGGATTACAAATAAATCAAAAAGTAAGCTTATTGGTTTACAAAGTATAGTGGTTTAAGTGGAAAATAGTTCTGTTGATTAATCCTTTGATCCAGTATTTTTACCCAATGAGGCATTGCACTTACATTATCTTCTACCTAATCAGCATGGTCGCTTTTGCGCAAGAAATGCCCTTAAGTGATAGTTGGCAATTCCGACGAATGGGTGAAAGTGAATGGCTTCCCGCTCAGGTTCCTGGAACCGTGCATCAGGATTTGATGCGGGAGCAGCGGATTGAAAACATTTACTTTGAGAACAACGAGCATCGTTATCAGTGGATTGAAAAGGAAAACTGGCAGTATCAATGCCGCTTTAACCTAAAAGAGGGGGTTCCACAGAATTTGGTTTTTGATGGTTTGGACACCTATGCCAGGGTTTACCTTGATGATTCTCTGCTTGGGGAATGTGACAATATGTTCCGACGCTGGGTTTTTGATTTAAGTGAGCTTAGGTCCGGAGAACATAACTTGAGGGTGGACTTTATTTCACCTTATCAATACCATAAGAAGACCCTGGAAAGCTATCCTCGGGCCTTGCCGGCAGGCTCGGAGACCGGCGATTTAAAAGTGAGTCCATTCAGCCGAAAGGCAGCCTATCATTTTGGCTGGGACTGGGCCCCGCGAATTGTTACTTGTGGGATCTATCGTAAGGTCTATTTGCAATCGAGGGAAACGCGAATTCAAGAGGTTCGGGCGACTTTATTAGCACAGAGGGGTTCAGCAGCTTTTGTCCAATTCGATTATACTATCGAAAACGAGAATGGAAATTTATCGCTAGAGTTTCAAGGTCAAAGAATGGAAGTTGAGCGAGGCCCGATGGATTCCCAAAGCTATTTAGCCTTTCGCAAGAGGATTGATCAGGCCGAATTATGGTGGCCGCGTGGCTATGGTAAAGCTCATCTGTATTATGATACACTCAAGCTATTTAAAGACGATAGCCTTATTGACGTATTTCCATTTCGCTATGGCCTTCGAAAGGTAGAATTGGTAAATGCACCGGATAGTTTGGGCACCTCTTTTTATTTCAAGATTAATGGGAAGCCCATTTTTGCCAGAGGGGCCAATTATGTACCCCAGGATATGCTTTTACCAAGGGTTTCTGACGCCAGCTATCGGCGACTTTTAAATCAAGCGGCATCGGCGAATATGAATATGCTGCGTGTTTGGGGTGGTGGTGTTTATGAAAAGGACTTGTTTTATGATTTATGCGATAGTCTGGGAATTATGGTATGGCAGGATTTCATGTTTGCCGGAACCATGTACCCTGCGGATCAACCAGGCTTTTTAAGCAATGTAAAGGCTGAGGTAGAAGACAATGTGAAGCGCTTGCGCCAACATCCGTCTATAGTGCTTTGGTGCGGAAATAATGAAATTGATGTGGCCTGGAAAAACTGGGGCTGGCAAAAGCAATTCGGCTATTCTAAAGAAGATTCTTTGCAATTGATCAGGGGCTATGAAAGCCTTTTTAAACAGCTTATTCCTGAGACCCTGACAAGCCTGGATAATCGACCCTATGTGCATACCAGCCCCTTGAGTAATTGGGGTACCGCCGAAAACTTCAAGCATGCCAGCATGCATTACTGGGGGGTATGGCATGGTCGAGAAAGCTTTGATCGGTTTAATAACAATGTGGGTCGCTTTATGGTGGAATATGGCTTCCAGTCATTCCCGGATTACAAAAGCCTGCGAAGGGTAATTCCGGATAGCAGCATGTACCTGGAGTCTGAGGCTATGCAAAATCGACAGAAAAGCTATATCGGAAATGCTGAAATTCTCAGACAGGTTTTGCACTATTATGGGGAGCCAAAGGATTTTAAGGACTTTATTGATAAGAGTCAGGCTGTGCAGCGTGTGGCCCTGCAAACAGCCGTTCGGGCCCATCGCATGCAAAGGGGTTTTTGCATGGGTTCCTTAATGTGGCAACTTAACGATTGTTGGCCCGGACCGTCCTGGAGTGTAATCGATTACTATGGCCGGGAAAAACCAGGCCTGGATGCCTTACGAAATGCTTTCAGGCAAACCTTCTGGTATGTGGAAGACGGAGTGATTTATTTCTCCATCGAAGAAGATCAGCACTTTGATATCCGACTGCGTTTTAAACCTGAAGACGGACCTATGATTAGCCCACTTATCCAACGGGATTTTAAAGGTCCGGGTACTTATCAGTTACCTTTGAGGGAGCTCCCGGAATCGCAAGGTTTAATGCAAACCGCTGAGCTGAAATACATTGAGATATTTCCGAGTGAAATCTAAAATTTCCGAATTTTTACCTCATCCATAAACAGCCAGCTTTCCTTGCCAGCACTAATATGACCAGCAGGCAAAGGACCGTAGTTTTCGACAATTACTTTGACCTTACGCGCTCTACGACCACTAAAGCTTAGTTCAATATCTTCAATATGGGTACCGCTGGTCATGTCGGCTGTTTCAGGTTGAACCGCCCCTAAAAACTCGAATTGGTCATCAAATTGAGCGGCATAAAACCGCACTTGTTTGGGAAGGAAAATCCAGGATTTAGTATCCTGCAAAAGATTGGCGCTAAGGCGTGAAATATGCTCTCCTTCTGGCCCGAGGTCGATGATAATTTCTACGTCCTGTCCTTGCCAACCTTGCCAACCTCCGGTGCGGAAGTCACTTCCGCCATCCATACCATCCAACAAGGTATTGGAGCCACTACCTGGGTATTGAGGATCAGTAGGAGTGCTGAATTCTATTTTCCGATTAGTTTTCAATTTCACGAAGACTGTTCCTGCAAGCTTGCTGGCCTTCTTGCCCGGGGCCTTTGCCATGGCATACAGCAGGGAATTATCCTTTAAAACGATGGGCTTTTCATAGAGGGTAGAATTGGTGTCCACCTGATTTCCGCGCAAGGAATAGTAGATTTTAGCATCCGGATCAGCACAATGCAGGCTTAGGACCAGGCTATCTCTAAACTCAGCACTTTCTTGCTTGATAAAAGGAACAGGACTAATTAACTCATCCTTGATTTCTGAAACCGGTGCTTCTAAACTAGGGCCAGGTTTTGGGCCCATTACAAATGTCAATTCACCACTTTCAAGAATTGTCTTTTGACTGATCCAAGCCTGGGTATACGGATTTCCATTCAGGCGAATTTCCTGGATATAGACATTATCTGGCCCTTGGTTTTCAACTTTGATTTTGAAGCTTTGGCCGTTTTCTAGCTGTAAACTGGCATTTTTTACCAGTGGCGATCCTATGCTATAATCGGGGCTACCGGGCGTTACCGGATAAAAACCCAGGGAGGAAAGCACATACCAGGACGACATTTGGCCACAATCTTCATTGCCTATCAAACCATCCGGGCTATTATGGTACATCTCCTTCATGATCCGGCGCACCATGGCCTGTGTTTTAGCAGAAGCCCCGGTATAATTATAAAGATAGGCCATGTGGTGGCTAGGCTCATTGCCATGGGCATACTGACCAATAAGACCGGTAATATCTGCCTGCTCGCGGCCCGAGGTTTCTTGAGGGGCATTAAACAAGGCATCTAGCTTGGCATTAAAACCATCGGGACCACCTTGTAAAGCAATTAAACCACTAAGGTCTTGCGGTACATAAAAGCTGTACTGCCAGGAGTTTGCTTCCGTAAAGTTGAAGTTCACCTCAGCCGGATCAAAGGGCTCCAGGAACATCTGCTTGCGCTTGGCTCGCATAAAGCCTGTTTCAGGATCGAAGATGTTCCGATAATTCTGAGCTCTTTCAATAAAAACGCGGTAAATGCTATCCTTACCCAGTTCCTTGGCAAATTGGGCAATGCACCAATCATTGTAGGCATATTCCAAGTTTTTGGAAACGGATTCATGCTCATCATTGGAAGCCATATAACCTTGAGCGATATAATAAGCTTTGCCTAATTCATCCTTTTCAGCCTCTTCAATCATCGCTTTAAGGGCCAGTTCTGTATCAAAGTCGCGAATACCCTTAGCATAGGCATCAACGATTACTGGAATGGCATGGTAGCCAATCATGCAGCCGGTATAATTCCCGGCTAATTCCCACATGGGTAATTCGCCACCGTTTTGGTATTGGTGTAAGAAGGTTTCAATAAAGTCGAGGCTACGCTCTTGCTGTGTTAGAGTAAAAAGAGGGTGGGTGGCCCGATAGGTATCCCAAAGAGAGAAGACGGTATAATTTGAAAAACTGCGGTCCTGATGTATTTCAAGGTCGGTGCCTCGATACTGCCCATCTACATCCTGAAAGATGTTGGGATTCAGGAAAGAATGATACAAGGCAGTATAAAAGATCTTTTCGTCCTCAGTGCTTTCGAACTGGGCCTGGATTTTAGACAATTCCGTATTCCATGCTTCTTCACAATTTTGACGCAGTGCCTTAAAATCCCAGCCTGGAATTTCTTCTTCTAGGTTTTTTTGTGCGCCTTCCATTGAAACAGCCGAGCTGCCAATTTTTAAATAGAGGTCATCCTGCCTATCAAAGTAGAGCAGTACTTTGGTGCTATCCGCATTAAAGCGACTTTCCTTTAAAGGCTGCGAAAGCTCCAGATAAAAATAGAGATGTTGTTCCTGAGCCCAGGCTTTGGATACACGGTATCCACGAATATGACTAGGGTCCAGAATTTCTAAATGAGCATCAAGCAGTTGATCCCGATGTTGCAGGTCAATAACCAAACCTTGGTTAGTGCTTTCCGGGTATTGGTAATGATGCATTCCTGCTCTTTGACTGGCACTTAGCTCAACACCAATATTGTAATCCAAAAGCTCTACCTGATAATATCCCGCATGAGCTGATTCCTTGCTATGACTAAAGCGAGAAGCATATCCAGAATCTGGACCACTCTCCGAACCATTATTAAAATGGCCTTCCCCGGTAAAGGGCATGATTAACACATCACCATAGTCAGAAATACCGGTACCGCTAAGGTGGGTATGCGAGAACCCATAGATTACCGAATCGCTGTAATGGTAACCACCGCAGCCATCCCAACCGCTTAAACGCGTATCCGGACTTAATTGCATAAAGCCAAAAGGAGCGGAAACTCCGGGATAGGTATGACCATGTCCGCCCGTTCCGATAAATGGGTTTACTAATTCGGCCCAGTTTTTAGACGCGATAGACTCTGGCTCCGGACCAGAACAAGCAAGGGCGAGAACTAAGGGTGCGAAAAGGATAGATTTACTGCGCATTTTGAGCCTTTTTTTCGTTCCATACCAGGGCAGAGGCGCCTAGTACTGCGGCATTTTGTTCGGTTAAAGCAGATATTTCAATCCGCACTTTGTTTTTGTACAAGTGCAGAAGGTATTCTTCAAAGTATTTTTTGGTGGGTCCTAGCAGGAGATCTCCAGCTCGGGCCATTCCTCCGAAAAGAAAAATGGCTTCGGGGCTGGTAATGGCCACCGCATTGGCCAAACTAAAAGCCAGGCGTTTGGCTGTATAATCGAGAATATCTAAGGCCAGTTTATCCCCTTGGGCGGCGGCATCGCCTATATCCTTACCACTGAGTTGGTCCATGGAGGTTTGGCGAAGCATGGAATGCTGTGAGGATTTGGCCAACATAATTTGAGCGGTTCGCAATAATCCGGTTACCGAAGCATAGGTTTCTAAACAACCTTTTCGGCCACAGGCGCAATCTCTGCCATCATGCACAATTATGGTATGTCCTAGTTCTCCGGCAAAGCTATCATGACCATAAATTAATTCACCATTGCTCACAAAACCACTACCTACACCGGTGCCCAGAGTAACCACCATAAAGTCCTTTAAGCCTTTGGCTTTGCCAAAAACATACTCTCCAATGGTCGCGGCGTTGGCATCATTGGTAACATAGATGGGCAGTTTAAAATGCTGTTGAAAAAGTGCGATGAGGTTAATCACTCCCTTCCAGGGGAGGTTGGGCGCAAATTCAATAGTGCCTTGGTAATGATTACCATTGGGTGCACCAATACCTATACCCAGTATTTGCAAATCTTCCGGTAATTCGGAAAGACTTTGTTTAATGCTTAGGGATAGGGCTCTGGCAAACTCTTCCGGATTGAGATAATCTCGGGTTTTCACCGAACCCTTAGCAAGCACATCACCTTTTTCGGTTACAATTCCAAAGGGACTATTGGTACCACCGATGTCAATACCGATACTAATTTCCATACAGGTCAATTGGCTGCGGAAGTTACGAGAAATGCGTGGTTTTCAGGAGGGCGGCGGATTAGGCCCCTTCGAAGTTAAAGAAGGAGCGTCCATCGGGACAGTTTTCGAGGTAGGCTTTCGCCTGATGAGGTTCCACTACCCCTGGATAATCTCCTTGCGCTCCTTGTAAATCTAAGATTAATTGAAAGTGCAGATGTGGGGGCCAGCCGCCATTTTCATTTTCGGCCCCAAGGTGGCAAAGCACTTCGCCAGCTTTTACTTCCTGCCCTGTTTTAAAACGCTTGAGGTCATCCAAACAAATATGACCATAAAGGCTGTAGAAGGTCTTTCCCTTTTGTTCGTGTTCCAAGATTAAAGTAGCGCCATAATCTCCGGGATGGTCATTGAATTGAAAGGAATGCACTTTGGCATCGCGAGGACAATAAACCGGTGTATTAGCGGGAGCCCAAAGATCAACACCCAAATGGATTGTGCGTTTTCCGCCTTGAGAATCGAAGTGTTCGAATTGACTGTAGATTTTGCGGTTTTCGCCATATCCACCAATAGCATAAAGCTTATGCTCTAGACGAATGCGTTGTTGAATGTATTTGCCTAGCTTTTCCTGGGAGTCGATAAATTTCAAATCCGGGTTATCTGCCGAAAGGTTTAATTCCAAGCAGTTACGCGGGTGTAGGTTCAGTCGGAACAGGGGGTATTGGGCCTTCGGTTTCATGATTGCAGAGTTTTAGTTTTCGACGCGTCGGGCTTTGCGTTTTTTATGAGAAGCCGCTCTTGAACCGCCTCCTATGGCAGAGCTTAAACCAATAAGAAAGCCTAACCAATAAGGCCAACCGGTATTATTAAGCGCATGAATGCCAATATCCCGGCCAAAGAGCTTACCTAAGGTGGAGAAAAAAATGATAAAGCCATGCCATAGGCCGTAAAAAAAACCAGCGGGTTCTTCCTCAAAACCGGAAGGGGCACAGCTGCTAAGGCTAAGAATAATAAGGCCTAGAGCGATTATTTGGAGGCTTTTAGTTTTCATGGCGCATGCTGATTTGAGAGACTATTAAGGTACAAAATAGCCTGAAGCAGGGCAAGGAATAAAGTCAAATTAGAAGGGCTCAAAATATTGAGCTTCAAAGGCTTAAAACCAGAGCCATAATTGGTATTTTGGATGCTTAGGAGATTTTATACTCAACAATTCCAAGCTCGAACGAATCTCTAGTAATACCTTAAAATAGTCTTGGAAATACTGTTGTTCCCAATTTTTAAAATGAAAACCAAAGCTTGTGCTTTCCTGGATGGTATCCATCAATAGCAAGGGGAGAAGGTTTAAGTCTGCTGGCTTATCATTCAAGAGTATGTGATTCGAATCTAAAGGTTCAATGCGAATCACTTTGCGAAAAGGGCTAGCTATACTATCGATATCAAAATGATTATAGTTCCAAATCCATATTGGAAAATTACAATGCACCGAGGGCTGAAAGCTACCCCATTCATCCGAGGCTTGAACCGCATAGTAAAACTGAGAAGTATTTATATCAACCATAACCTTTTGGTGAAAAGCAATTAAGGTTCTCATGCTCAAATCGCGATCCACCACAAGGCGGGTTTCTGTGCTCCGCCAATGGTGAAAGTTGTAAATGCTGTAGAACTCGTGTAAGTCATGTTCTCCTTGCCAGTAAGTATAAAACCTGGGTTTAGGGTTTTCAAATAGAAAGACCTCATTCATACTTAAGACAGATTGGGACTTTAGATAATAACTACTTTTTGGAATTTGAATATCATAAAGTGAATAGGGTCCTTGCTTTGAAAGTGTTTGGGCCGTTTTACCAAAATCGCGTATTTCCCAAAAAGCTAAGCTGAAGCTTAAACCAGCAATGATGATCGTGCTGAGCAACAATGCGACAAAGCCTTTTCTCCGAAAGTGCAATAACAAATTGGACCAGTACCTAAAATAGATGATAACTAAAGCGAATGGCAGAACCCATCGATAATTAAACAGGTACTCAAAACCATTGTCGAGATCACGAAAAGCAACTAAAAACCAATAACTAAGGATAAAGCCAATATGTAGAAATAGGAAACTGAACTCCCATATTAACAGACTGTGGTCATTTAATATGCGATGACGCCTTAAAGTTTTGCCGAAGCGAGTTTTTTCAGGTTTTTGAAACCAATAGCGCAGTAAAAGATCGAAACTTAGGAGAATGGACCAAAGAGCGATGATCCAACGATGGAAATAATTTTCATAGTCTCCCGGATTCCAAACCTGACCATAGCGATCAACACCAAGAACTTTAATTAATTCAAAAAGCAGAACTATAAAATGGTAAAAGCTAATGGTAAAACCCAAAGCCAAAAAGAGCCCCATATAGAAGCGGTCTAATTGGAGTTCCAGCGAATGCCGAAATCTTTTAAGCATAGTAGGGGATCAGGTTTTTCCGAAAATACAAATTAGTCTACCAACCTTTATCCTGATATTTGGGATTAGGCGAAAAGCCATGCAATCCTAAATCTAAATCGCCACTATCCGGAATGCGTAATTCACCCCAATTGCAAGGCTTGTCTTTTTTGGAACCATATTCTTTCCAATTGCCTCGATATTGATGATTGCGATCCGCTTGAAAAGGATCAATGGGGCCACTTTCAACTTTAGCATCTGCATTTTGGATAAAATGACTTTGGAATTGTCCCTCAAAAATGCCCACATGCTTTTGATGTGGATTTTCTGCGAGTTTGTAGCTTCCACTTAATTGAAATCGTTTGGGGTATTCAGCGCTTTTTACATCCGAACTCAGATTTTGATAGCTTTCAATTATTAGGATTCCACTGAAATCGCATCGATTATTAAGCACGGTACTATGGCCAAAAACCTGGTACTGATTATCGAAAGCCTTCACCTTTTACAGGGAGTCAAAAACCATATAAATCCTTTGTTTGTCTTCGCCAATAAATCCCAGGAACTCACTTTCGGGGATAAGGACTTTCGAAAGGTCCAGTGCGCAGATTTCGGGCACTTCGGAAATGGGAATTCTTGAATTGGCATACCTGGTTTTTACAGCGAATAAAAAGCTGGTACTAAGAGCAAGAAGAAATATCCGAAGAGACATAGTTGATATTTGAGAGCTACAATTTACCGATAATCGGCGTTTAGAGGTGTTGTGTAAACCGTTGACAGTGAAAGGTTAAGAGCTTGCGGCTTCCGTTTATCGAAGATATTCGACACTTAATCGAAAAGATTATTGGTAAAAGCAATGAGTTTAAAACAAAAAAAAGCCGGAGCAAATTACTCCGGCTTTAAACTGTTTGTTTCCCGATTTTTTAAGAAGCTTTCAATTCCTTGATATAAGCTTCGTAATCTTCGGTTTTAGCGCCATCCTTTTTAGCTAGCTCGAGGGCTTTTTCTTCAATTTTTAGGGCATGTTTCTTTTCACCGTTTACCGCTAGCAGGTGGGCGTAGGTATCATAGATATAATGACTGGGGTCTAATTCTACTGCTCGTTTAGCCCAAGCCACAGCCTCTTTCAAAACTTCAGGGTCTTCCACTTTTTCATAGACGGTCCAGGCAATGTCGTTTAATTGACGCGCATCATCCCAGCAATGCTCTTTAGTCCCTTTCAGGGCTACTGTGCCATAGGCTTTATAATCTTCATTTTGCTTTTGCTCCATGAGGTTAATTTGAAAGGCTACTTTTTTAGAACCGGGGAATTCAATGCTTAATAGCTCATCCTTCTGAGCCTTGTAAGTCGCTTTAGCCTCTTCGCTGCGAGCGCGGTAAAGGCCATTGGCCAGGGCATAGAATACAGTATGTTCCATAAACTCCTGAGCTTCTTTACCTTTTTTCTCTACCACCAAATCCGCATTGCGCAATAAGGTTTTAAAGGTTTTTAAGTTTACATCATTAGCTGTGTACTGAATAATTTCCCAGTTTTTAGCCTTAAGCCATTCTTCTACCTCAAATTGCTCAAAGTATTTGTCAACCATTCCTGGGGCCACCATATTGGCCGCCGAGGCAGTTTTAAAATAGTTAAACATGAATTCGGCATTCTTAAAATTGGCCTCCACATTTTCAAGTAAATAGGGCAAATTGCGTTTAGGGTCTTTAGCCTGATCTCCTGCCTCGATATAGCTTTTGGGGTCGCGATTGGCTCCTACCGTTACCAATAGGCGCTCACCTTGATCGTCTAAATAGAGTAGGGTAGGATAAGCGCGAATGGAATATTTCTTAGCAATGTCAATACCCTCACCTTTTTCCATGTCTATCTTCAAACACACATAGTTTTCATTGTAATATTCGGCGACGGTCGGATCAGTAAAAATATTCGCACTCATCCATTTGCAAGGTCCACACCAGGTGGTATAGCAATCGATAAATACAGGTTTTCCCTCTTCTTTGGCCACTTCAAGGCCTTCTTTTAGAGAGAGGTCTCTAAATACAATCTTATCGGCATGTAAGCCATAAGCCATAAAGAGGCAGAGAACTAAATAGCGCATGTAAATTCATTTTTAGGATTCCGGATTTTCCTCCGAAACGTTAGTTAATTGATATTCAGGTTTAAGGAAGTCCAACAAATATACATAGGGAATGTCTACAAAGAGATGCCCCATGGCATAAGGACCAATTTCATAAGGGTTATAATGAAAGTGTAATCCTTCGTGATTGTAGGTGAAGACCTCCGATAGCTGAAATTGGTCTTCATCAAACCAATAACCATGTTCGTTAAGGCTTCCGGTTTCAGGTAATTGATATTCTTTTCGAAAAAGGGATTCCGCCAGGCGTAGGAAATCATTTGAATAGCCAGGCTTAATAATGCTGTCCAGATTTAACTCGGCTCCATCTTTCAAACGGATTAGTTGCGAACCTCCGAAGGTATTGGGATGAGCCCCTCCCGTAAATGCAGAATGGCTGCTGTGATAGGAGAATAAACCTTCTTCATTTAGGGCAATATTTACACTTTGACTTAAGTCCCAAGCCGAAACCGGAGCAAAATCACTTTTACTTAAACGTAAATATTCCATGCGAATACTGTCGTAAAGCCCCTGATAAGATTGAATGTTTTCGGCAAAACTGAGATTGCCTTCTAGCAAATGTTGCTGTATTTTTTTATTGATGTTTTGATACAGACTATCCTCTCCTTTTACTTGAAGATCTTCAATATAAAAACTGAAAAACACTACTCCGCTATCGTTTTTCGCTTCCAGGGAAATCGTGTCCAATTGAAGTTCTAAGCTTTGTACGGTTTCTGGCGCAGGAATGGGCTCATTACAAGCCGAAAGAAGGAGAATGCTAATTAAGAAAGGCAGGTATCGCATGGCAAAATTTAACCGCTCTATTTTATAACTTATTTTTGGGCGAATCCGTAAACTAAGCTATGAAATTATATTCGGTAAATCTGGGAACATTTAAGTTAGACGGCGGTGCCATGTTTGGCGTGGTACCCAAATCCATTTGGCAAAGAACCAATCCGGCCGACGAAAATAATTTATGCAATTGGGCCCTGCGCTTAATGCTTATCGAGGATGGTAAGCGTTTAATTCTGGTAGATACGGGAATGGGACATAAGCAAAGTGAGAAGTTTTTCGGTTTTTACTTTCGTGGAGGTGAGCACAATATTGATAAAGGCTTGGCAGAACTTGGTTTTCACCGCGATGATATTACCGATGTTTTCCTAACCCATATGCATTTTGATCATGTGGGCGGAGCAGTGATGTATGAAGGCGATAAGCTGGTTCCAACCTTTAAGAATGCCACTTATTGGTCTAATAAATACCATTGGGATTGGGCCGTAAACCCTAATCCGCGTGAAAAGGCATCCTTCCTAAAGGAAAACTTTGAACCCCTACAAGCCAATGGCCAGGTGCAGTTTTTAGATGTCCCTCGCGAAAATGGTTGGTACGATACCGAGCTTCCCTTTAAAGTTTGTGTGGTTAATGGACATACCGAAGCACAAATGCTGCCCTATATAGAAACCGGCACTGAAAAGATCCTTTATACTGCTGATCTCCTGCCATCCGTAGGGCATATTCCACTGCCTTATGTAATGGGCTATGATGTTCGTCCACTTGAGACCATGGCCGAAAAAGCCCCGGTACTTCAAAAATGTGTGGATGAAGGCATTAAGCTCTTCTTCGAGCATGATGCAGCCAATGAAATGGCCCTTTTAAAAATGACCGAAAAAGGAGCGCGCTTAGATCATACCCTGCGCTTAAGCGATTTAAGTTTATAAAAAACCCCGGCCTCTTTGCCTTTCAATTTAATTATGAGAAAAAACACCCTCAAGACTCTTTTGGCTCTGCTTCCCCTTTCTGTAATGGCTCAAGTTCCACAGGGCTATTGGCAGCAGGAAGTGGATTATTCCATTCAAATTAAGCTCAATACCAAGAACCATCAGTTCAACGGAACGGAGCAGCTCAAATATTTCAATCATTCTCCGGATACTTTAAATGAAGTATTCTTCCATTTATACTTCAATGCTTTTCAGCCGAACAGCATGATGGATGTACGCTCTCGCAATTTGCCGGATCCCGACGGAAGGGTTAAGGATCGCATCTCTAAACTTAAGGGCGATGAAATTGGCATTCAGAAGGTGAAAACCTTTAAAATGAATGGCAAAGAAGCCTTTACCCAAACTGAGGAAACGCTAATGAAAGTTCTTTTGCCAGAACCTTTATTACCGGGAGATACCGCGGTTTTCGATTTAGAGTTCGAAGGCCAGGTGCCGGTGCAAATTCGCCGCAGTGGACGCGATAATGAAGAGGGCATTGATTATACCATGACCCAATGGTATCCCAAAATTGCTGCCTATGATAAGATGGGCTGGCATGCAGACCCTTATGTAGCAAGGGAGTTTTACGCTCCTTTCGGAAAATTCGAAGTACAAATTGAATTACCCTCAGATTACAAAATTGCGGCCACCGGAAGCTTGCAAGACTTTGATTCCTATTGGGCAGCGGCTGAGCTTGAGGATGGAGTTCAGTTTTTAGACCTAAAACCTTGGAAACCGGATCTTCGGACCTGGACTTTTAAAGCGGAAAATGTGCATGATTTTGCCTGGGCGGCGGATCCGGATTATATCCACAGTACTGTTCCAATGGATAGCACTCTGGACCTGCACTTTTTCTATTTGGAGGATTATGATAAAACCTGGGAACGCTTACCTAAATACACCCAGCAGTTTTTCCGAGAAATGAATAAACGTTATGGACGCTATCCTTATCCCCAGTTTTCGGCTATTCAAGGTGGTGATGGTGGAATGGAATACCCCATGTGTACCATGCTAAAAGGAACTGGCAAAATCAGCGGTCTGGTAGGCGTAACGGTGCATGAAGGAGCCCATAATTGGTATTACGGTATTTTAGGAAGTAATGAATTGCGCTTTCCCTGGATGGATGAGGGCTTCACATCATTCGCGGAATCAGAAGTATTGAATGCCATTAGTCCACGTCCGGTAGCCAATCCGCATGCCAATGCCTATGCTGCCCATGCTTTTTTGGTTTCTAAGCCCGAACAGAATGAAGCCTTGAGCACCATGGCCGATCGCTTTGAACGCAATCGTACCTATAGTATTAATGCCTATTCCAGAGGGGAGGTATTCTTGGCTCAACTACGCTATATCATTGGTGATGAAGCATTCGATCGCGGCATGAAGCGCTTCTTTAATACCTGGCGTTTTAAGCATCCCGAACCCTGGGATTTGATTCGCATTATGGAGCGCGAAAGCGGAATGCAATTAGATTGGTATTATCACCAATGGGTAGAAACCACCAAGACTATTGATTATGGTATTGCTCGAATTCAGGAGGGCAAAGGCGCCACTAAGATTTATTTGGAGCGATTGGGAACAATGTCCATGCCCTTACGGATACGGGTTTACCTAAAGGATGAAAGTGTTTTCAATTATTATATCCCCACTTTAATGCAGTTTGGCGAATTGAAGGAGGAAGGCTACAATACCCAAAAAGCCTGGCCTTGGACCCACCCTGAATACGAGTGGTTGATTCCATTCGAAGCGGATAAAATTGAAAAAGTGGTGATTGATGAAGAAGGCTTTATGGCCGATATCAATCGGACCAATAATGCCTATCCTCGCGAAGAAGGACAGAACTAAGTCCAGATCGCGCGAAGAGCAATAAAAAGTCCAAAGCCGATTAAGATCAGGGAAATTCCCTTTTCAATCATACGCATTCCTTTGCCAGCCAGTTTTTCTTTAAATCGGCTGGCAAAGTAGATTTTAAGGAAGTCTATAAAGAGGTAAACCCCAATGGTGGTGGCATAAAACAGCACCATTCTATTAGGTTCATTGTCGACTAAGTTTCCAATGGTTACCGTAGTGGCCAGCCAAAAAAGCAGCACGCCAATATTGAGGAAGTTGAGCAAGAAACCTTTTACTAAAAGCAAGCCTTTGGTGTCGAGTTTCAAATTGGAATTAAATTGACTTTGATTGGAAGATTTGCGGAGGTAATACGCTCCAAAGGCCATTACCGCCAGGCCCGAGCCAATGCCAATCCAGAGGTTTGATTTTAGGTTTTCCAATAAGGGCCTGCTGCCAAAATAAGCCAGCAGGATAAAACAAATATCCGCCAATACGGCGCCAATATCCAAACTTAAAGCCGCAGCTTTTCCCTTGCTAATGCTGGTTTCAATGATAACGAAGAAAATAGGACCTGCCGCGAAACTGAGGCTAAGCCCAAGGGGAAAGGCGTAGAGAATCTCCACCGCTGGCTTATTTGGTTTATTCGCTAGCCTCTTGCTCTGATTTCAGGGCGTCAAATTCTTTTTGCAAGCTTTGGAGGTCAGATTCTAATTTCGAAATTTCGCCGTTTTTCTGATTCAGCTCTTCGTCCTTATCGCTAAGGTTTTGCTTCAGCTGAGCGATTTCAGAACGTTTAGCTTCCAGCTCATTTTTAGTGGCTTCCAGTTGCTCGCGGAGCTCTTTAATTTCCTTCTGCAGGCCAGAGGTGGTAATGGTATTATAGGCAATAAAAAAGAGGAAGCCTACGGCAATAATCACATTGGCGTACAATGCCTTGCTGGGATTATCACCCATTACAAAATAGACGGTTAATGCGGCTGCTACGACCAAGGTTCCAACGACCAGAACCAGGGTTTCCATTTTTTTTCTATCCATTCCCAATTGTTGCTCGGTTGAGGTTTTAAATGTACAGTTTTTTATACGGGCACAAAGTCCAATTGTTTCTTCTCGAGGTCAGCGTTTTTTACCTGGATCGCAATATTATCTCCTAATTGGAAGACCTTACCATAGCGATCGCCAACGATGCAAAAATTAGCTTCATCAAAGACATAGTAATCATCTTTGAAGTCGCGAATTCGGATCATACCCTCACAATGATTATCACGCAGCTCCACAAATATGCCCCATTCGGTAACTCCGGAAATGGTTCCCATAAAGGTTTCACCTACCTTATCTTCCATGAACTTCACCTGCATATATTTCACAGATTCGCGTTCCGCTTCGGTGGCTACTCTTTCTCGATCTGAGCTGTGCTCACAGAGCATTTCATAATGATCTTTGGAAGGTGACTGACCGCCATCTAAATAGTGTTGCAATAAGCGGTGCACCATCACATCCGGATAGCGCCGGATAGGGGAGGTGAAATGCGTATAATATTCGAAGCTTAAGCCATAATGCCCAATATTATCAGTACTGTAAATGGCTTTGGCCATGGAACGAATAGCCAGCTTGGAAATCATATTGTCCTCGGGCTTACCCTTAACCTGGTTCAGCATTTTATTTAAGCTACTGCTGATGGCGCGCGAATTGGTATAGCTCACTTCGTAGCCAAATTGCTTAACAAAGGTTCCCAGGTCCCGCAGTTTATCCGGATCGGGATCATCGTGAATCCGATACACGAAGGTCTTGCCACTGGGTTTATTGCCTTTTTTACCAATAAACTCAGCTACCGAGCGATTGGCTAAGAGCATAAATTCCTCAATCAGGTGATTGGCCTCTTTAGACTCTTTGAAGTACACCTCGGTAGGATTGTTGTTCTCATCCAAATGGAATTTCACTTCCGCCCGATCAAAGGCTAAAGCACCGTGTTGCATGCGATCAGCTCGCATTTTTAGGGCCATATCATTTAAGATATTGATCTCCTCAGCCAGCGGACCTTCTTTACTTTCAATCACCGCCAGAGCATCTTCATAAGCAAAGCGTTGGTCGCTATAGATTACGGTTCTGCCGAACCAGGAATTGAGTACTTCCGCATTGCTGTTCATTTCAAAAACAGCCGAGAAGCAAAGTTTTTCTTCATGGGGGCGCAAGGAGCAAACGCCATTCGAAAGCTTTTCCGGAAGCATCGGTACTACTCGGTCTACCAAATAAACGGAGGTAGCGCGTTCTACTGCTTCCTTATCGAGGGTAGAGTTTTCGAGGATATAATGACTCACATCTGCGATGTGCACACCAATTTCATAATTACCATTTTTTAGTTTTTGAAAGGAGATGGCATCATCAAAATCTTTGGCGTCGGCCGGATCGATAGTAAAGGTGAGAACCTCTCTAAAGTCGCGACGTTTTTTAATCTCTTCGGCAGAGATTTGATCGGGAATACTTTCGGCTTCCAGTTCTACTTCTTTGGAGAACTCTCGTGGTAAACCAAATTCGGCTAAAATGGAGTGAATTTCCACTTCGTGATCTCCAGGGTTACCCAATACTTCTATAATCTCACCAAATGGAGAAGAAGCTTTAGGGGGCCAGTCAGTTATTCGAGCTACAGCTTTTTGGCCGTGTTTGGCCCCATTTAAATGCTCTTTAGGGATATAGATATCCACGAGCATTTTACGACTATCAGGTACCAGGAAGCCATAGTTCTTGGATAACTCAATGGTGCCTACAAATTCGGTACGCGCTCTTTCCAGGATTTCAACAATCTCACCCTCGGGTTTCTTGTTTTTCCTTTGAGCGTACATTAAGACCTTAACTAAATCGCCTTGTAAGGCATTAAGGGTAGCTTTGGGAGTTATATACACATCTTGATCCAGCTCTTCACTAATCACATAAGCCGAACCTTTGGAGGTTAAATCGACCTTACCGGTGATAAAGTGATCGCTGTGTTTGTAGCGGTATTTGCCACGTTCGGGCTCTTCAACCAGATCTTGTTTGCGGAGGGAAGCGAGCGCTTGGAGAACCATGTCGCGCTCCGTATGATCGTTAATACCCAGCTTGGCGGATATCTGTTTGTAATTGAATTGTTTAAGTCGGTCTTCTCTTAAGACCCCCAAAATCGCCTTTTCGATCTTGGCTAAACGCTTCAGGCGTTTATTCGTTCTTTTCGGTTTCATGTTATGCGAAGGTACGTTAGGGAATTAAGCTTAGGATTATCTCTAAGTCAAATTCGGTGGAAATGAGCTCTCACTGAGTTAACGGGCCATCAATATTCCATTTGCGAATGCTAAATAGTGAAAGGGCTTTACTAAGTAGAAGCCAGTAAGCATGCGGCTTGTAGCGTGATTATAGATACTTTCACCGGAAATAAAGAACCATGAGAAATCTATTTACACTAATCTTTAGCCTTACGCTAATTACAGTTTTTGGTCAGGTAGTTATTCCTGTCGGACAGGGTTTACCGGGCCAATCCAATCAAAGTACATCGGATCAAAATTACGCCTATTTCGAATCCTATGAATGGCAAACTCAGGAAACCAAAGTTCATCGTTGGGATGGTTTAGCCTGGTCGAGTTTGCCAGCAATTAATAAGCAGGTACTTGCTATGAAATCTCATCAAGGGCAATTATATGTTGCGGTATATGAATCGATGATAAATGGTACCAGTTTGATGACTTTTAACAATAATAGCTGGCAACAAGTTGGACCTTCATTGGATGGAGTTATCAGTGATATGGACGTATTTAATGGCAACATTGTACTGGCAGGTGGTTTTAACTATAATAGCCCTTTCCATGGTGTGGTGAGTTGGGATGGATCTAGTTTTAGCCAGTTGGGAGACCTAACTTATGCAGACTCAATTTATGATATAAATATTATCAATAATGAATTGTGGGCCGTGGGAGACTTTGATGTACAATGGTCCAGCGATACATCAAAGGTGATACGATTAAACAGTCAACAAAACATTTTTGAATACCCAGCTACAAAAAGAGAGGCGACTCAGCAGTTTAGCTATTGGACTCAAGCCGTATTTTCTGTAAACAACAAAGTATATATTAAGAATCCTTACGGAATATGTGAAGTTCGTAATGATTCGGTGATTTTAATTGCACCTTCAAACTCATATGTTTTCGATTATGCCGAGACAGGAAATGAGGTTTATTTGATCGATGGAGGTCTAAAAGTGTTTGATGGAACTTCAGTATTAAACCTATCAAATGTTCCTACTCAGAATCGCACGGTCCAATACTTCAAATCAAATTTATACGTGTCTTTCTCGAACACATCTTGGAATAACTGGACCTATAATTACATTTATATGTTACCTATTCAGTTGGCTTCTGTGGTGCAAGGGTCCTTCTTTTATGATGCCAACTCCAACTGTACTTTAGATGCCAGTGAAAACATGAATCTAATTGGTGCATTTGAACTAAGCTTGGGTTCTTACACCATTACCGTTTCTTCAACCAATAATTTTCACCTGATTTTACCACCAGGAACCTATACAGTAAGTAATGTTAGAGCCCTTGGCCAAAACACCAAATACATTCAACCGAGCACTACTTGCAATACAAATTTGAACTTTACCGTGGGTCTGGGGCAAAGCCATCAATTAGATCTTCCCTTTGAGCATAATTCAGTCAATGACATGAGTGTTAGACTTTGGAATTTCAGAGGATGGAGGGTTCGTCAAGGGTTTACGGAAAGAATGGCCCTGACTATTGAAAACCCGGGATTAAATCAACCAGGCCCCATTGATGTCGAGTATGTTGTACCTCAAGGAGTTCAATTCGTAAGTTCAAGCCCGGCTCCCAGCTCTGTTTCAGGTAATGTATATACCTATACTTTCCCGAGTCTGGCCACTTTTGCGAGCAGTTCGGTTTACATCGATTTTAAGCCAACGATTGGAACAGGTAATGATGTGTGTTTTGAAGCCCGTATAGTGAATCCAGCTAGTGATGACTATATGGTGGATAATGCGGATACCATTTGCCCTACCGTGGTAGCAGCCTATGATCCTAATGATAAAACAGCCAGTGTAGAGCGCGCCTTACCAGGTTTAGACCGAATAGATTACCATGTTCGTTTCCAAAACACCGGTACAGATACCGCTTATAAAGTAGTGGTAGTAGACACTTTGGAATCTTATTTTGATCCGGCTACCATTAAATTATTAGGCGCTAGTCATAATTATACCTTTAAAATTGTTGATGACAGCATTCTGGTGTGGACATTTGACAACATCCTTTTACCCGATTCAACTACCAATCTCTTGGGTAGCCAAGGTTACTTTATGTTCAGCATTGGTGTGGATGCCACCTTACCGCTAGGTTCAATTATTGATAATGATGCCGAAATCTATTTCGATTATCAAGCGCCGGTACATACCAATCATGCCCAGACCTTAATTACTCAGTTTATTGGTCTGGCTGATAACTTGGAACCTAGTATGAAGCTCTATCCCAACCCAGTCCAAAATGAACTTCAATTAGAATGGGAAGGTAGCGTGCAAAATATCCGATTGTTTAATAGTAGTGGGCAGAGTCTAAGATCCTGGACCCCAAACACTGGTCAGGAAAACATGACTATTGACTTATCAGAGTTTACCAATGGTTTGTACATTTTGGAAATCGGCAGTTCACGCTTTAGAGTATTAAAGCTGAACTAGTCTAAACAATATTGTTGTTTACGTCAAGCCGGGACTTTGCTCAGGGGAGCAGGGTTCCGGTTTTTATTCGATGATACTTTGGAGTCGGCAGCTTAATTTTTAGAATCCTTCGATGACGCATTCAGCTTAGGCAAGACTGTTTAAGATGTATACTTTTATTAAAACCTTAAGAATGCTTCGATACCTGTTTATACTATTTTTAGCAACCACAAAGCTGTGGTGTCAACAAGCGGTTCCAACCGGAGCTGCTCTTGCTAGAATCTCCCTTCATCTTGCGGCAGATAGCAGCACTTTTTATGCCTTATCAAACGTAAATAATAGCCCTTTATCGGATTATGTTATTTGGAAAGGCGATCAAAATGGCTGGCAAACTATTCCTGCGAATCATCTTAAAAATCAAGCCTTGATGGTCCTTGATAGTTCAGATATCTATTTCGCGGAAACAAGTGGTGGACCTCAATTACTGAAAATGAAAACCACTTTGAGCCGCTATCGAAATGGGAGCTGGACGGTTTTAGACTCTATAAATGGTGTCCCGAGGTTTTTTGGTTTTTTTGATGGTAAGCCTTACCTGGCTGGTTTGCTACATGATAGCCTTCGGCAAGTTTATAATGTGGTGTATTACGAGAACGGAGCTTTGCATCAAGCGGGAAACTTAAATAGCTTGGATACGATTTATGGACTGCATGAGTTTAATGGTGATTTATGGGCTTGTGGAAATTTAAACAACACCTGGTCTTCAAATACGGCTGGAATTATTCGGCTTAATTCGTCGAACAATACTTGGGACTATCCAATTAGGCAGAATCTTGCTTATTCGATTACAGATCGATATCACGGGCCTTTTTATTCAGACTTATTTCAACTGGGAAATCAGTTATTTATACGCAAAGGGCTGGACCTTTTTAGAATCCAAAATGATAGTTTAGTTTATATCGTGAGCCTACCGCCTTATCAAGGATATGGAACGACTATTGAGGTTCCAACCATTTTGAAGTCTAAAGCCTATTTTTCAAGAGGGGAACGAATTGCGGAGTTTGATGGCAATGGCATTAGGCTTATTAATCCAGGAATTAATGATTATTCCGTGATAAACCTTCGAGCGAATAAAGATCAGTTGTTTGGAACTTATAATGGACTTGATACCATAAATGGAATTTCCTTTAATAAGTGTTTTTACCTAAATCCAACTAATACAATCGGCCAGCATAAGTATCAGCAAAACTCAGGGCTAAGCCTTTATCCCAACCCGGTTCACAATGAGCTTCAATTAGAATGGGAAGGCAGCGTGCAAAATATCCGATTGTTTAATAGTAGTGGGCAGAGTCTAAGATCCTGGACCCCAAATACTGGTCAAGAAAACCTGACCATTGACTTATCAGAGTTTACCAATGGTCTGTACATTTTGGAAGTTGGCAGATCACGCTTTAGAGTATTAAAGCTGAACTAGCCTAAACAATACTGTTGTTTACGTCAAGCCGGGACTTTGCTCAAGGGAGCAGGGTCCCGGTTTTTGTTTTGATATAGAGGAAATTAGGATATCAAGGGCTTTTAGTTTAAAAAATAAACAACCTGATTTTCAGACAATAAGCGTAAATTTGAAAAAATATCAGCCCTCAAAGCAACCTGAGGGAGCACAATCAGTGTCAGTTTATTGAAGCCTCCAAAGAAATGGGAATAGTTCGCAACCTACCAAGCAACGAAAAGAGACTCGTGAAGCAGTGCCTTCGCGGGAATCATGAGGCGCAGCGCGAATTATATGAACGTTACGGTTCAGAAATGCTGGCTGTTTGCCGACGCTACACCCAAAATTTGGAAGATGCCGAAGAAGTTCTTTCCAATGGTTTTATCAAAATCTTCAGTCGCCTGGATCAATACCGTGGCGAAGGAGCATTAGGAGCCTGGATTCGTCGCATTATGGTGCGCGAGGCCTTAAACTTCATCCGCTATCAAAAGAATCTTTTTGTGGAGGTAGAAGAGGAGCGCCGCCCGGAATTTGGGCACAGCAGTGTTAAAGATCACTACGATGCCGAGCACCTTATGTTGATGATTAATGAACTACCCACCGGATACAGAACGGTTTTTAACCTCTTCGCCATAGAGGGTTATAACCATAAGGAGATAGGCGAAATGCTGGATATCTCCGAAAATACCAGCAAGAGTCAATTGAGTAAAGCTCGCCGACAATTGCAACAGAAACTGAGTGAATACGAATTACTAGCAAAAAATAACTGATATGAGTTCCAAGCATCCCATCGACTCGCTTTTTGAGAAGGAGCTCAAGGAGCATCAAATAAAGCCTTCAGATAAGGTTTGGGAAAAGGTGGCCGCTTCTCAGCAAGCTGCTAAGCCCAAGCGTGAAGGTTGGCTGATGTTGCGCGCAGCAGCAGTAGCCTTGCTGATCGGAATTTCTTCTTTGATCTATTACAATCGCAATGCCAGTGACCTGGACCTAAACAATATTGGCGATGTCGATCAAAGCTGGGTAGCTGGTCCTGAAACCACTCCCAATACCAAGAATGATGAACCTAAGTCATCGGTGAAAACTGAAGACCCAAAAAAAGAAGAGCCTAAGGCTAAAACCAATCAAAAAACTCCCGCCAAAAAGCCTAAGAAAACCGGCGCTCGGGTGATTCCGGTATTGCAGCAAACTATTTCGGAGCCCATTTTAGCCTTTAATGATTTGGGAGATGTTGAAGCAGACCTACCTCTGGAGGTCGCGGAAGAAATTAATGATCCTGAAGTATATAAAGTGCGGGTTCAATTACCGAAGTTGAATGGCGCTACCTACAGCACAGAAAAGAAATCCAAAGATTTGGGCGAGCGCATGTGGGCTTATGCCTCCGATCAATATGAAAGAGTTAAGTCTGGAGAATCAATTGAGCTCCCTAAAGCGGAGAATGCGAAAATTGAAATTCCCCTTCCCGATTTTATTAACCGTCGATTTAATAAATAAGCTGTGATGAAGTACCTAGTATCTCTGCTGCTGATTTGCGGCCTAAGCTTTCAGGCTTCAGCCCAATCGGAAGAGCGTAAGCAGGAATTGACTGAAAAACTGCAAAAGGAATTAAAAACCCTAAGTGAAACTGTTGCCGAATTAAGTCGGCTTATGGCCAAAGATCTGGATGATTCTTTGGAAGATGACAGTGTTCAGGTGCATATTGAGCGCTCCAAAAAAGCGCTTCGTGAAAGTGCCGCTAAAATAAAACGCTACAGTGAAGAGCTTAGTGATGATTATGAACTGTCGGACGAACAAAAAGAACTCTTGAATAAAAGTGCCAAAGCCTTTGGTCAGAGTATGCGCGATTTTAGTGAGGCCATGTCCTTAATCGCTCGCGACCTCAGTAAGATGATCGAGGAAAAAATGAATGAATCTGAGAACCAACCATCGAAATGAATACTTCCAATTTTAAAACAAACATAAAAATGAAAAAGTCTGTATTAACCGCCTTACTTATTGCCTTCGGCTTTGGTTTGGCTGCGCAAAGCGATACCACCGCCAAGCGTAAAATCGAGCTTCAAATAGAAGAGAACACCCTGAGTTGGGACGCCAATAAGGATATGAATCAAAGTGACCTGGCCAGCATGATTGGCTTTGCCACTCAGCAAGTAGCCAAGCTTCAGGCAAACCATGAGCGCATTTTGAAAAAAATTGATGCTCAAGAAAAAGCCGGTAAACTCAGTGAAGAGGAAGCGGATGTGTTACGTGATAAAGCTGAAGAAAGCTTTGAGCAAAGCATGGAAAACTTCGAAGTCATCATGGAAAATTGGAGTGAATCTTATGCCGAGCGCATGGAAGCCTGGGCCGATCGCTATGAAGAAAGCATGGAAGCATGGAGTACAGAATTGGAGCGCGATATGGAAAGCGATTCTTTAGGAATGGCAAAAGCGCCTTTGATGCCTCCAATGCCCCCTATGCCTCCAATGACAGGAATGGAACAAGACTCTGGTAAGAAGAAGATTATCATCTCTAAGGAAGGTGTAATTATCGGTGATCAAGAATTTGAAATCGATACCGATGAGGATGATGAAGACTTTGATGCCAGTGATTTCTTTGACCTGAGCGAGCGTAAAAAGTCGAAAACCATTGAGCGTACTGAAGATTACTTTGACATTGCTTTCGGTTTTAACCAGCAATTAGAGGATGGTCAGTACTTAGTAGAAAACGTGGCCGGTGAATTGGAGTTCTGGAAGTCTACTTCCTTTAATATGGGAATTGGCTACAAAACTCGTCTGGGAAGTCCTTACAGCAAATTCTATTTCAAATATGGCCTCGACTTCTCTTGGCATAACTTCCGCTTAAAAGGTTCTGAAGTATTAATGGTAGATACCAGCGGTTCTTCCTTTGCCAATATCGGTACCAACAATGTGTACGAAAAGAATAAGTACCACATCGCTTATTTCAATATCCCAGTAATGTTCCAGTTGGATTTAAGTGAAGCTGGCGACCGTGATGATTCCTGGACCTTTGGTGTAGGTGGTTATGGAGGCGTGCGTCTCTTAGCTAAACGCGAGTTGGAATACAGCACTACTGTTTACCGTCGCGTAGAGGAGAAAGCCTACGATGATTTCTTCACCAATCAATTCCGTTATGGATTGATGGCCCAAGTGGGTTACGGATCCTTTAAGGTAACCGCATCTTACGATTTAAATGAGTTCTTCCAAGCCAATAAAGGTCCGGCCAGCTATAATATGCTGAACGTAACTTTAGGTTATACACTCTAAAAATACATTTGCCCAATTCGTGTGCTGGGCAAAAACCAAAGCGATCCATGGAGGGGATCGCTTTTTTTGTTTTCAGACGTACTTTTAAGCCATGATTTGGTCCACTAAGAACTGGGAGGAACTTACTACCCGAGAGCTTTTTGAAGCCTATAAATTACGTACGGATGTGTTTGTGGTAGAGCAAGGCTGCCCTTATCCGGAGGTAGATGAGCACGATCTAAAATCCCGACATCTTTTTGCCTGGGAAGGGGCAGAGCTCATTGCCTACGCCCGTATTTGTCCACCCAATACGGTTTATCCAGAAGCCAGTTTAGGCCGAATCGTATTGGCTAAAGAAAATCGCAATAAAGGGATTGGCCGTGAACTGGTAAGCAGGGCTTTGGCCGACTTAAAAAAGCAATGGCCCGATGCCCCCGTAAAAATACAGGCCCAACAATACCTGGAAAGCTTTTATGCTTCCTTTGGTTTTGAAACCATAGGAGAATCCTATCCAGACGTGATGGTAATGCACGTGGATATGAAACTAAAAGAGGATTAAAGGAATTTAATCGTCGAAGCTAACGACTACCTTTTCGGTGCGAGGGTGACTTTGGCAAGTAAGTACATAGCCGTCTTCCACCTCGTCATCTTCCAGGGCGTAGTTCATTTCCATTTCCACTTCGCCTTCAATCACTTTGGCTCGGCAGGTACAGCACACCGCTCCTTTACAGGCATAAGGAACATCGGCACCAGCGTCTAGTGCGGCATCCAGGATGCAATCGCCATCACTGTTAAGGTCGAAATGAGTTTCATCACCATCCAGAATCACCGTGATTTTAGAATCCAGCTTAGCACCATTTTGCTGACTGCTAACCTTGGTTTTTCCGGCCAGGCTTTGGGCTGGAGTATTAAAGAGTTCATAGTGGATGCGGCTCTTATCAGCTCCCAAGCTTTGCAGCTCTTCACTAACCCCATTAATCATGGCTTCGGGGCCACAAAGGAAATAGCCATCCACTTCAGAAATATCAAAAAAGCGCTCGGCAAAGACTTTACATTTTAAAGCGTCGATACGTCCTTTCAAATAATCGGTACCTTGATCTTCACGGCTCAATACATGATGCACCTCAAGGCGGTTCATATATTGGTTTTTCAGGGCTTCAATTTGCTCCTTGAAAATCACAGACTTCGCCGACTTATTCCCATAAAACAGGGTGAAAGTAGACTCGGGCTCATTTTCCAATACGGATTTCAGGATGCTGTAAACCGGGGTAATTCCGGATCCGGCGGCGAAACCCACATAATTGTGCTTTTCTCGAGGATCAATATTGGCGGTGAAATTTCCTTCCGGAGTCATCACCCGCATTGGGGTGCCTACAGTTAATTTCTGGTTGGCCCAGGTACTGAATTTACCACCTTCTACTTCCTTAATAGCAACACGCAATTCGCCATCAAAAGGACTGGAGCATAAGGAGTAGGAACGGCGAACAGCTTCGCCATCAATCTGGGCTTCAAGGGTAAGATATTGGCCAGGCTTAAAGTGGTAAGCCTCACTTAACTCTGCAGGAACCTCGAATGCTACGGAAACGCAATCGGGAGTTTCCCTACATATATCTAATACGGTTAAATCGTGTAAGGTAGGTCGGCTGTGTTTTTTCTCATTGCTAAATAAAGAGGAAGGAGCCTTTTTGACCTTTTTGAAAAAGTTGAGCATAGAATCTATCTATTTTGGCAAAAGTACGTTCTAATGCTCTTTGGAACAATTCCAAATCAGCTTAGTTTTAAGTATAGATGCTATCTTTGTAACCCTCTCAAAAAAGACGATTATGACCAAAGAAATGAATTTGGAGGAACGCTTTCAGGCCTATGTTGACGGAGAGAACAAGGTGGAGCCGAAAGATTGGATGCCGGAAAAGTACCGGAAGACCCTAATTCGACAGATTTCACAGCATGCGCATTCGGAAGTAGTCGGAATGTTGCCAGAGGCCAACTGGATTACCCGCGCACCATCCTTGCGCCGTAAAGTGGCTTTATTGGCCAAAGTGCAAGATGAAGCAGGTCACGGATTATACCTCTACAGTGCTGCCGAAACCTTAGGAGCCGATCGTATGGATATGGTCGATGATCTTTTAAGCGGAAAGGCTAAGTACTCCAGTATATTTAATTATCCCACTCCAACCTGGGCCGATATTGGTGCCATTGGTTGGTTGGTAGACGGAGCGGCCATTGCTAATCAGGTAATGTTATGCCGTACCTCTTACGGTCCTTATAGCCGCGCTATGGTGCGGATTTGCAAGGAGGAAAGTTTCCACCAACGTCAGGGATATGAAATCTTAATGACTTTGGCTCAAGGTACGCCAGAGCAGAAGCAAATGGCTCAAGATGCCTTAAATCGCTGGTGGTGGCCATCCTTAATGATGTTTGGGCCTACTGATGACAATTCTCCGAACTCTGCGCAATCCATGAAGTGGAAGATTAAGCGCAAGAGTAATGATGAGTTGCGTCAGGAGTTTATTGATAAAACTATTCCACAGGCAGAGTATTTAGGACTTACCGTCCCCGATCCGGATTTAAAATGGAATGAGGAGCGCGGTCATTATGATTTCGGCACGATTGACTGGGAAGAATTTTACCAGGTGATCAAAGGAAATGGTAAATGCAATAAGCAGCGTTTGCGTGCTCGCCAGGAAGCTCATGCCAAGGGCGAATGGGTTCGCGAAGCCGCCAATGCCTATGCCGAAAAGCAAGCGGCGCGCAAAGCCAAAGAAGGTAGCGCGGCCTAAGCCATTATAAAAAAGACCAAACCGGCCATCTCGGCCCAAGTACATAGCTATGAGTAGCAAAGACAATTGGAAAATTTGGGAGATTTTTATTCGCTCCCGAAACGGATTGAGCCACAAGCATGTGGGTAGTTTACATGCTCCTGATGCCGAAATGGCCATTAAAAACGCTCGCGATGTGTATACACGTCGTAGCGAAGGAGTAAGCATTTGGGTAGTACCCTCCGAAGCGATTACCGCCTCTTCACCCGATGAAGCGGAACCATTATTCACCCCGTCGGACGACAAAGTTTATCGTCATCCAACTTTTTATGAAATTCCGGATGAGGTAGGTCATATGTAGACCCCTGATCTTGCAAAATCAAGCATCTTGAAAGCACAATTATTAGAATATACCCTCCGTTTAGGCGACAATGCTTTAATTCTGGGACAGCGTTTGGGTGAGTGGTGCGGACATGGTCCCATCCTTGAGCAAGATATTGCCCTTTCCAATATTGCCTTGGATCAATTGGGGCAGGCTCGCATGTTGATGCAATATGCAGCAGAACAAAAAGGAAGCGATTATACCGAAGATAAGGTGGCCTTTCTTCGTCCCGAAACCGAATACCATAACTGTTTATTGGTAGAGCTCGAAAATGGAGATTGGGGCCGAACAATTGTGCGTCAATTTTTATTTGATACCTACAATTACTTTTTCTATTCAGCCCTTTTGAATAGTACAGATAATCGCTTGAAGGAAATTGCTCACAAAGCGATTAAGGAAATTACCTATCATGCCCAATGGAGTGCAGAATGGGTGATTCGCTTGGGCGATGGCACCGAAAAAAGTCACCAACGCGTACAAACATCCCTAAATGATCTTTGGGAGTGGACCGGCGAATTATTTAGCATGGATGCCGTTGATGAGGCATTGCTAGCCGAAGGTATTGCTGTAAATCTTGCTGAAATTAAAGTGCAGTGGGATCAAAAAGTAAATGAAATTCTCAGCCTTGCCACATTGGAAAGACCAGAAGACGGCTGGATGCAAAGTGGCGGAAAACAAGGGGAGCATAGCGAGTATTTAGGCTATGTATTAGCGGTAATGCAACATCTTCCCCGCATGTATCCCGAAGCCACCTGGTAGAATTAGATCTGTTCCACTCCATTGGAAGTCAGGCTGCAGAGAAATTTGTTTGTGTATTCTTGCGCAATCATTTAAAAGTGAGATAAAGAGGGACGAGCCATGACAGAAGCGATTTGGAAGATTCTCAAAAACGTTGCGGATCCCGAGATTCCCGTACTAACCGTAGTGGATATGGGGGTGGTTCGGGAGGTCGAAATTCAAGACCAAAAGATTGTCGTTAGTATTACGCCAACTTATTCTGGCTGTCCGGCCATGAATGAAATCGAGAGCAATATTCGCTGGGCCTTGGAAGAAGCCGGTTACAATGAGGTGGAAATCAAAACTTTACTATCTCCTCCTTGGACTACTGATTGGATGACGGATGAAGGCAAGGCCAAGCTTCAGGAATATGGCATTGCCCCTCCGGAAGGTAGTTCAGCCGACAAATCCGTATTATTTGGAGAGGCTAAAAAAGTAATGTGCCCGCGCTGTAAATCGCGCAATACAACAATGGTTTCTCAGTTT
The DNA here is from genome assembly GCF_965228705.1 of Croceimicrobium sp. Lineage (GTDB taxonomy): Bacteria > Bacteroidota > Bacteroidia > Flavobacteriales > Schleiferiaceae > Croceimicrobium. Next base: position 2,774,839 of record NZ_OZ245832.1, on the reverse strand, counting down.
GGATCAACCGCCTGCAAGGCACTTTATAAGTGTGAAGACTGTAAAGAACCCTTCGACTACTTTAAGTGTTTGTAAATTAATTAGCTGGCTCAGATCCTAAATTCGTTCGGAAACCGGATAATGAATTAATGCAAACACGTTTACTAGTTTGCATGAAATCAAGTCATTCGATTATCTGTATATTAGTGCAGCCCTATTTAACTATAATTTCTCTGCCTATGTAGCATTTCCCGGATTATACTTTTGCTAAATAAACTTTACTCTGCAACCTTAAAGTTTATTGAGCCCGCCCTGTGCCGAAAGCCACCCTATGCTTTTCGGTAACAGATTTTTACTGTAAAAAATACCTATAAAATGAAGAAAGTAATACTAAGCCTTCTGGGCTTGGTTAGCTCTGTGGGTGCCTATGCTCAATGTAATTTGAGTACACCTGCAAGCTTGCCCTATGTCCAGAGCTTCAATTCCCTTTCGGGGACAATCAACTCCGATTCTGTTTTTATTTGCGATCCTTCAGCCAAATGGTCCTTCGAAGGTCCAGGGACAAGTGCTGTAATGGAAATGGGAATTCCATCGGGAACCAGCAATATTACTGGTGATTTCCAAGGAACTTCCTTAGGGATTGCATCTGTAACCCGGTCGGATACTGCAAACCTTATATTAACTATTGATCTTTCGAATGTAAATGCAACAGATCCGGAAGATATTTATCTGAGCTTCTATTATGCCGATTTTGCGGATGAAGAAGACGCGATTGATCAAGTTTTTTTAAGAGGAAGCGACAGTGATACTTGGATCACAATTTTTGATTGGAACAGTGGCAGTCCATCAGATTGGCAAAGAGCCGATTTGAAGATTGACTCTATCCTTACCGCAAATAGTCAAAACTTTAGTGCCACTACTCAAATCCGTTGGAGTGAAAAAGACGACGTTGGCCTAACGGGTGGAGATGGTCTAGGTTTGGATCAAGTAAGTATCATTTCAAGTACTACCGCTGCTCCAACATCAGCGAGTATTTCGAATGTTACCGCTACTTCAGTTGATGTAGCCTGGACATCAGTAAGTCCCCATACCCAGATTGTGGTTGGTCCAAGGGGTTTCTATTGGCCAGATGCTACTAAAAATGTTTTTAGTGGACAATCAAGTGCTACCCTAAACGGACTAAGTCCAGCCACTCATTACGAGGTTTGGTTAAGAGATAGTACAGCGGTTGGAAACCTGAGTATTTGGAGAGGGCCTTTTGCTTTCATCACCAGCTGTGTTCCTTTCACCGCTCCTTACTTTACTAACTTCGATATTACCAGCGATGGGGATTTTGAGCCCTGTTGGATGGATTACCACACCTATTCATCTGCTTATGGTAGAGTGGAAGCTTTAAGTAGTGGCAATTCCACCCAGCCTTTTAGTGGGGGAAATGTTTTGGAGATCTATAACTCCTATAGCTCTACAAGCGATACTATTTTAGCTATCAGTCCGGAGTTTTCGGATATGACAGCTGGTGATAAGCAGATTCGTTTCATGTTGGCTGCCAGCGACGCCAATACCGACCTGATCGTGGCTACTCTAAGCACCAATGGCCTTGGCGCTACCGCTACCTTTATTGACACCATTGATATTGCCGTTAACAATACCTGGCAGGAAGTTGCAGTTCCTTTAACCAGCGCTAATGGATATAATGGTACCGATAAATACATCGCATTGATTCACAATCGTGGCGGTGGTACCTATGATGATATTTACATTGATGACTTCAATTATGAAGTGATCCCTGCTTGTCCTAGAATTTTGACAGCTAGCTTTACCAATGTGAGCTTTAATAGTGCGGTGATGAATTTCAGCAGCACTTCCGATTCTGTACAAGTTGAATGGGGCCCTGCCGGGTTTACCAAAGGAACCGGTTGTATTGGCAATGCAGCCAATGGGCCTGTTACAATTTCGGATGCTTTAGATCCTACCTGTGCAACTAGCCTGGCTCCGGTAACTACTTACGATGTATACATTCGCAACAACTGTACTACTGCTGGAAATGGCTATTCTACCTGGAGTGGTCCTTTTTCATTCACTACTACTTGTGCTCCATACACCGCCCCCTACTTCACTGATTTCGACGCTACCAGCGATGGTGACTTTGAGCCTTGCTGGATGGATTACCATACCTATTCATCTGCTTATGGTAGAGTAGAGGCTTTAAGCAGCAGCAATGCTACTCAACCTTTTAGCGGTTCTAATGTATTGGAGATCTATAATTCTGGAAGTTCAACAACAGATACATTGTTAGCTATAACTCCCGAGTTTTCGGATATGATAGCCGGTGACAAGCAGATCCGTTTTAGGTTGGCTGCCAACGACGCCAATACTGATCTGATTGTAGCCACATTAAACACTAATGGCCCTGGGGCAATTGCTACATTTATAGACACCATCGATATCATTAGCAGCAATAACTGGCAGGAAGTTGCAATTCCTTTAACTACTGCGCTTGGATACAATGGAACCGATAAATACATTGCCCTTATTCACAATCGTGGCGGTGGTACCTACGATGATATCTATATCGATGATTTCCATTACGAAGTAATTCCTCCATGTCCTAAGATTTACGGAGCTAGTTTCAGTGCTATTAGTCATAATAGTGCGGTGATGAATTTCACTAGTACTTCGGACTCTGTGCAAGTAGAATGGGGTCCTGCAGGATTTACTCAAGGTACGGGATGCTTGGGTAATGAAGCAAATGGGCCGGTAACGATTTCGGATGCCTTAGATCCTTCATGTGCTCTTAGCATTGCTCCTCAAACCACCTATGACGTTTATATCCGTAATAACTGTACTACGGCAGGGGATGGTTATTCCAGTTGGAATGGACCGTTTTCTTTTACTACTGGATGTGCTCCCATTATTCCACCTCATGTAGAGGATTTTTCAGCTGGATTTGTTCCAGATGTTTGCTGGGACGAAGCTGGTGATGGCGACCCTTCTACCGGTCCTACTGGACTTGGATCTGGCTCTTGGATTACTGATGGCTTTGCTAATATCGGAACTACTGGAGCGGTTAAGGTAAATATGTATGCCGCCAGTAAAAATGAGTGGATTTTAACCCCTTCATACGATTTGGGATCCACCACACCAATGCAAATGGAATTTGACTTTGGTGTATTTGATTTTGGCAACAGCACCCCAGATTCTATCGGTTCTGATGATATGATTCAAGTGCTTATCTCTACCGATAATGGTGCCTCCTGGAATGCTTTAGATACGATAGATCAAACCTTCAAAACCTTACCAGGAGGAAATCATCTTATTTATTCCTTGGCAACCTACAGTGGCGTAGTTCGTTTTGCAATATGGGCAACAGAAGGCTCAGTAAATGACCCAGGTGATGTTGATGCCATGGTGGATAACTTTGAAGTTCGTCCTATTCCTAGCTGTGCTGCTTCAAATGCTGTTGTTTTGGATAGTGCCAGCTCTTATGACGCATCCTTTAGCTGGACCGCTGGTTCCGGTTTAAGCTTTGAGATTCAGGTGGATACTACAGGGTTTACTGTTGGTGCCGCTCGCTTTGGTGACACTGTTACTGTAACCAACACTACTATATATGGTCTTAGTCCTAATACCGAGTATGAGTTCTATATCCGTGATATTTGTGGAGGTGCCGATGGTAATAGCATTTGGTCTGGACCTTTTACCTTCCGCACAGAGTGTTTAGCGGTATTTGCTACCCCGGTTCTTTTTGACTTGGAAGATTTAAGTATCGGTTCTAGCCTGGCTTTTGATAACTGCTGGACATCGGATCGTACTTCTGCTCCCGGATGGGAAATTGAAGAAGCTGATGGTACGGACCTTAACTCTACCACTACTGGTCCAGACTATGATCATACTCTCGGAACCTCGGGTGGTAAATACTGGTTCCTCGAAACATCAAGCGGAAGCACTGGTTCCGAAGCGAATCTTACCTCTCCTGCATTTGATTTAAGCTCCCTGACCGAACCAAGTTTATACTTCTGGTATCATATGTACGGCTCTAGTATGGGTAATCTGCATATTGATATTGAGCATAATGGTACTTGGTATACAGATTATTATTTAATAGAAGGAGAACAGGATACATCTGGTGCAGATGATTGGAACCTGATGGAGTTAAACCTGGCAGCATTTGTTAATGATACGATTCATGTACGCTTCCGCGGAGAGCGAGGTACAAGTTATTATTCGGATATGTCTTTAGATGATATCGAAATTGCAGAAGCTTCTAATTGTAGCTCTCCATTGCTATTTACTTCCTCTAACCTTAGTCCAACCTCTATAGATTTAGACTGGAGTTCCTATGGTGGTCAATACAATGTGGCTTGGGGACCTCAAGGCTTCTTGCAAGGAACCAATACCAGCGCCGGAAATGTGAATAGTGGAGTTAACCCTCCTTATACTCTTGGATCATTAACACCAAATACTTATTACGATGTATACGTACAAGATACTTGTAATACTGGCCTTTGGGTGGGTCCAATTTCATTTAAAACTCCGTGTACATCGCCATTGGCGGGTGGTACTTACACCATTGGTACAAGTCCAAGTGATGATTTCCCAAGCTTCGACTCCGTAGCTACCATTTTGAATGGTTGTGGTATAAGCGGTCCGGTTGTATTTAATGTACAAGCAGGCACCTATGTAGATAAATTACACCTTCAAAGTGTAGCCGGTGTTTCTGGAACTAATACCATTACCTTTAATGGTACAGGTGGATCAGATTCATTGATTTACAATGGTCAATCCCATCAAACTGCGGTCTTGATCGAGAATACCTCTCAGGTGACCTTAAACGCCATGACTATCGTGAATAATGGTAGCTCCGAGGCATTTGGAATTCTCTTGATGGGCAACTCCGATACAGTAACCATTAGTAATTCTACGGTTGTACTGGACACCACTGGCACCGGAAGCGATGTAGTGGGTATTTTAACTTCTTCCAGTTATGAAAATGATCTTACTGAAGGAGCGGATGTAGATTATTTAACTATTGAGTCTTGTACCATTATTGGGGGCTATACAGCTATCAATCTGGAAGGGAAGACTACAGGAGATCCATCTATTGGTCATATGATCCGTGATAATCACCTCCGATCTCAGAGTAGCTATGGTATTTATGCGGATGAAATGCAAGACATTTCCTTCTTACGCAATACCATTGATCAAACTCGAGGAAGTTCTACGGACGGTATTTACACCTTCGATATGAATAACTTCACTTTCGAAGGGAATAAAATTACCGTTACCGATTATGCCTTGTACCTCAATGATGCGAATGATGGTTTTGCAATTACAAACCCATCTCGAATAGTGAATAACATGATCAGCAGTACCGATGATTATGGTATATATCTGAATGACTTTGAGAATATCGAGGTGTATCATAATACGGTTATGGGAGAGCCTGCCATGGCGATCAATGATCAGGATACGGTTTGGGTGGTAAACAACATCTTCGTTTCTACCGGAGACTTTGCTTTTGAATCATTCGATAACTTCAATAGCTCAGAGCAAATTGATTACAACTTGTACTTCTCTGGAAATACTGATGCTTTTGATATAGGTACTTCAACCTATACCACTTTAGCCGATTGGCAAGCTGGCGACGCTACTCAGAACGTGAATAGTGTATATGGAGATCCTGTATTTATCAATGCGCCAGAAGACTTACATGTTGTGGGTGTAGCAGCCAATGATGTGGGTGACAACAGCATCGGCATTAGCGTGGATATTGACGGTGATACTCGTCCACAGGCTCCATCTACGGTTGTAGACATGGGAGCGGATGAATTTACACCTTTAGCTAATGATGCTTATTTAAGTGAAATTCTTGCCCAGTCTGAATGTGGTGATAGTGCAACCGCAATAAGCGTAGTGTTCCAAAACCTTGGACAAAATACTATTAGTAATCTTCAAGTAAGTTTAAATGTAAGTGGTGGTTTAACCGCAACTTTAAGCGCGAATTATACCGGAACTCTTAGCTCTTATCAGGTAGATACCATTCAGGTAGGAACTATTAACACCTATGCGGGTGCTAAAAATGTATCACTTAACGGTATTTTGAACCTTAGCGGGGATCAAAATGCGGATAATGATACTTTAACTCTTAGCCCCTTAAATTATACCGCGTTTTTACCGGTTGGCTTTGACAGTACCTACTGTGCTAATGCAGATACCGCCTACTTAAGAGGCTTAAGCCAAGATGGAATTAATTATGCTTGGTATGCTAGCAATAGTCCTTCAGATACCGTTCCATTGGCATTAGGTGATACCCTTAAGGTTCCTACCTCGGGAGCAGCTAGTACTTACTATTTAGCTTATGCTTCAGGATTAGATTCTATCAGTGCAGGATTTAGTGGTACTTCACAGGCCAATTGTAATTTCTTCGATGTTCTTCCATCTAAGGATATTGAGCTCGTAGCAGTTGATATGAATATCAATTCCAGTGGTCCACAGGATGTTATGGTTTTTGCTCGTGCTGGATCCTTTGCAGGAAATATAACCAGTCTTGCTGGATGGACTCGTTTGGATAGCCTTTCGGTGATTTCAAATGGAGTGGGTAACCCTACGCATGTAAGCTTAGCCAATACCTTCCCGATGACAGCAGGAAGTACCTATAGTGTTTTAGTGATTTCTACAACATCACTATTGAAATATGAGCCAGGAACTTCCGCAGGAGCTGTGGTGGTGCAAAACAATGACCTCACCATTTTTGAAGGGGTAACTACCAACTGGCCTTTAGGCGGAACCGTATTTAATCCACGTGCCTGGAACGGTCGCCTATATTACAATAGCCCGGATGCTGTATGTTCTGTGAATCGTGTACCTGTTCAGCTTACCGCTGGAGCGGATACTGCTACAGCAGCCTTCAGTGTAGGTGGTTCACAACCTAACTTCACCTTTGATGCCAGTACTTCTGTAAATGCAGATACCTATACCTGGGACTTTGGTGATGGTAATACCGGTAGCGGCGTAAGCACTAGTCATACCTATACCAGCAATGGTGTATACAATGTGGTTCTTACCGTGAACGATACCACAGACTGCTACAGTGTGGCAATGGATTCTACTACTATTGAAGTGAATATTGGATTGGAAGAAAACCCATTACAAACTTCATTAGCGGTTTATCCAAACCCTGCCAGCGATTATATCAATGTAGAGTTTGATGTAGTGAACAGTGCAAATGCGAAAATCCGACTATTGGATGCTCAGGGTCGCGCTTTAAGCGAAAGCAATGAGCGTGCTCAGGGAGATCAATTCCGTTACCGTCTCGACGTAAGTCAGTTGGCCAGCGGCGTTTATATCCTCGAAATCGAATCCGGTGATCGCACCGCACAAGAAAGAATTAGCATTCGCTAATAATTTGGCTTATTGATTTAAAGGCCGTCTCGGGTTTTCCGAGGCGGCCTTTTTCTTGTACCTTTATAAGCAAATCTCTGCGTATGAAAAGATTAGTACTCCTGGTCCTTATTTTGTCTTCTGGTTTAAAAGCACAAAATTTTGTGGGCTTACCCGATTCCAATGCCATTTGGACCAATAGTTATTCGGAGCTGGTAACGCAGCCCTTCTTTCATTATGAATTAGCCCATACCGTAAAATTGTGTTTAAGCAATCAGGATACGGCTATTCAGAGTCAGAATTACCATCAGCTTTTCCTCTGTGGATCCAGCCAGGTGTATTTTGCTGCCATTCGCGAGGATGCAGGAAGAGTATATCTCCTACCCAAAGACAGTTTAACTGAAATCACAGTTTACGATTATAACCTTCTTCCCGGGGATACCGTAAAGAATATTTATTCGGTTGGATTTGGAAATTACTGGCCTCAACAGCCCATTGTATATTTAGCTCTGGGCGACCCTATGGACCCGGTAATTGTGCAAAATGTAGATACTGTATACAGCTCTCTTGGAGCTCACCGCATACTTGATTTCGGCCTTAGTGGCGTATGGGTAGAAGGTATTGGCAATAGTCAGGGATTCTTGTGGGACCCTTATCCGAATGTGTCCAATTTCGAGATCAAATTAGAGTGCATGAGCATTGGAGACTCCACCTATTATGATGGCTATTCTCATCAACCTTTGGCACAAGCTTTAAACGGCGCTTGCGATTTAAGCCTTTCGGCGGATGAAGCTATTGCCTGGGAGCAAATGAGCCCATATCCTAATCCAAGTTCAGGATCCTTACAAATAAATAACCCCGAGCCAATTAAGCTCGAGGTTTATAATCTTCAAGGTCAGCGATTATGGTCTCAACATGTTCCGGCTAAAGCTCAGTTGGATTTATCCTTTTTAGCTTCTGGTACCTACATATTGCATGCAGGAAATGAAAGCTGGAAATGGCTTAAGAAATAGCTCCTTTATTTCAATTTACGAATCAGTCGAACCGGTACACCAAAACCTCCTTGCCAGGCATCCATATCTACTTCCTCGGCATGTTCCTCTATGGAATATACTTTGTCATATTCTTCCAGCATTACATAGGCTTTGTTAGCCAATATAGGTTTGTACTTGCCAAAGCCACCGCGCATACCTGAAGCATGAAACATAAGGCGGTAAACCGGATAATTAGGGTTTACCTCTTCCTTGCGAATCATTTTTTCCACCTTTTTGCGGGATTCTTTCAAAACTCGGTAGCCATAAGCCCAGGATTTGGATTTGTGCACATCGCCTTCTTTCAGCATTTCCGTGAACTCAGCCTTGCTTGGTACCTTCCAGCCTTCAGGCGCAAAGCCACGAGGATCGCGCACAACAAACCAATTGTAGAGATAACCTGATGCAGCTTCTTGCCCGGTGGGGCCTTCAATTTTGCAATAGGCCGGACGACCTTCCTGAGCGGCACTATGCCAGTCCTCTTCCGATTTTGCCTCGTAAATGGGATCGCCATTACGAAATTTAGTAACAGCATAATTTTCGGCCATTACCTCATAATTGGCCACAATGGTAGTATGATAGGTGTTGCCATCATGGTCGGTCATGCTCTCTTCGCCTTCCTTAGCAGCGATGATTAGCAAACTGGCTAGTAGTAGGATATAATAGCGTTTCATAATACTTATTGAATTTTAATAAAGCGCAGACTAAGCGCCAGTCCGTTTTTTAAATGATCAGCCACCTTAGTTTCGAGATAGGCATCGCCATGTTCCAGTTCAAGGTATTGAATAGGTTCCTGAGCATTTGCCCCTTGGTTGAAGGCCCAAAAAGCCGCCTCTTCTTCAAAATCACTGGCATTTTTACCTTTTATTCTTCCTGCTCCTGGGGCGCTAAAACCATAATGGTCGTTGCTAAAACTTTCCTTATACCAACCTTCTTTTGATTTAAGGAAGCTGGCTTCTTTGGGATGATCGATAAAGTCCAATAAAGCTTGCCAATCGGCGGCTCCTGGAATGCGGTATCCAATTGGTGCTAGGCCTCGCGGATCCCACAATACATCCGAACTATATAAGAGACCCATAGCGGCGTTCTTTTCATCAAAATTGGGATAGCAGGCAACCGGGATACCCAAATGCATATAATGGTAAAAGAGATTGGCGTCCTCTACTACGGGAATTGCATCACCATTGCGGAAATGCTTAGATGAAGCATTGGGGCCTGTCCAGGTTTGATCGCCAATACTAAGTGCAGTATAACTATTGCCGCTTGCATCTTTGGGTCCGCCGGGAGGAATTAAAATATTGAGAGGAGTTTTAACATCCAATACCCAAATGTTTTGGTTTTCAGGGCCGAAGTCCACCTTGATAATATGCATGGGCATCGCCTCGGATTGATAAGTGCGTACAATATGCAGGCTCTCTCCCTCCGCCTGAACTTCAACACTTATGGCTTTAAATTTTCCCATTTTCGAGAGGATGCTTTCCATTTCAATCATGGCGAGGGCATTGCGCTGATCCATATCCTGCAGCTCCCAATTGGCAGACTTCAGGTCGAGGAAGAAGTCGCGTTTTTCAGGATTATCCATATGCTCCCAGGCGGCTAATCGTGCCCCATCGGTATACTTAAAGGTAGATTTCAATTGATGGTATTCCGCACGCTCCGATTTTTTCTCAGGGAGCCATTGCGATTCATGGTATTTACTGGCCTCATCCAATAATTGATTGATGCTGAAATGAAGCAGGTCGGCATCTTTTTTTGGTGCAGTAAATGCCGCTTTGGGGGAGCCCGCTAAGCGCCAGGACTCGCATAAACTTGGATCATCCAGTTCAATGGCCAGGCTAAAAATCAAAGCAGGAGCTTCATTAGGATGGTCGGCTTTAAAATGAAAAACCCGGCGATTCCAATCAAAGCCGGTTAGGGCGGAGGCATTAAGGTCTAAGCCTCCTTCGAAGAAGCCTCCTTTCTGAAGTTGCTCCATTACAGGACTAAGTTCCTTTACTACCTGTTTTCCTTTTTTATTGGCTGTTAGCCGATGGTCTTTTAGCTCTTCAAGCTTTTGAGGGTTGAGGTTGGAGTAAATGCCTTCGAGCCAGGCAAGGCTAAATTGTCGCTCGGGATATTGGCCCCACATAGGAAGGCTTAATCCCAGCAATAGACAGAAAATGAAGGTTTGTGCTTTCATGATTATTGGATTACTACATAGAGATCCGACAGTGAGCCGGAAATGGTTTTAAATCGGAATACCTGTGCATCGAAAGAGAAGAACTCTGTTTTGATAACCACATAGGGTTTTCCCTTGGAAACGGTAGGAATGCTGATAGTGCTCCTACGGTCGCTTAGGAGTCCGGGTCTTTTATAGGTGATCTCGACCTCGATATCATCTTGGCTCATATTCCAGATCACCATATGCGATTCTAAGTGAAGGCCATGATTGGGGCGGGCTACAATTTCGGGCTTAGCTAAACCGGCATACATCTGCTTGGATCGCAGGTCCAGGCCATGTTCTTTGCGGATATGCTCAATAATTTGCTGCCTTTCCTTTTTAGCATAAGCCTCTCTTTGCCGCTTCAGGAATTGCTCCGAATTGCCAACATAGCGTCCATAATACCAATCGCCGCGAATGGTTTCTCCACCCTTTTGCATGACCCCATAACCGTGCGGGATGAAATTGCTGAGTACCGGTCCATTGTACACGGAGTCCTTCCAAAAAATATTCACTGCACTATAAACCGGCACTCCATTTTCTGAATAGTACTTAATTCTTTTAGAGCCATCTTTTAATATAAGTTGACCCTTGCCATGCGGCTGAAGTTTTTGATTTAAGCCTCCATAATAATAGGCTTCTCCTACATCAATTTGGGCTGAATCCATGCTGGCAATACCTTCTTCATCCATCACCACCGAAGCATAGATATTGGTATTAAAGAGAATACCCTTACCCCTTGGTTCCAGATTTACATTTACCGCCCCACTATACCAAACTCCTAATTGGGGAATCGGAAGGTTCTTTACCCATTGTGCTTTGCTTTGCGGAGCATAAATGCAGATGTTCCTATCATTGCCAGCAATGTAGGCCGAGTCAATTAATCGACCCGATTGGAAACGGCCTTGGATAAGGGTTTCGCCATTCAACTTAATTTGACCAAGCCCGCTTGGAAGGCCATTTTGAAAAGGCCCTGAATAGATTCTGGGAGGGTTTTGATATTGCGCTTTACCGATTCCATTTTGGCAATCGCCGGCTAGGCATTCGAGATTGGTGGCCAGGTCTAGCTCTGGGCTAAATCGTTCTTTTACCGTTTCGCCGATATGGCGTTCCAGGGACCAGCTTAGCGTCCAGGTATCGAAGTATTCGAAATTGAGATGAAGTCGCCATTCGTTTTTAAGGGCAGGACCACCATAGACTTTGTTTAGAACGACCAGGCCAAAGGGGCCGGAGCGTTGCATGTAATTTTGTTCTAAGACATTGGTTTGACCTAGCCCCGCCACTGCATATTCCAGTAAAACCAGTTGCCGGATCAATTCGGGTTTGGCTAAAGTCCAATCTTCAATGCTCCCCGGTTCGCGGATATGGCATACAAAGCGGTTATCCCAACGGCTTTCGCCCGTAACTATAAGTGATTTCCAGGTCCAGGGAATATGGACCTTGGCATTTAGACATTCATTGTCGCCGAATATAAAGGCCAATTGATCAAGAGTTGAAGTTTTAGGACAATCGCAGGATGAGCCTTTAATCGTAAAATAGGCCTCTTCAGCGGAATGCATTACCGAACGAAGGCCTCGTAAATAATAGCGGATCGAATCATAAGCCACTTCTATGGGGGCAATATCCATGGCAATGGGCTGCCACATACCAGCTTCTTGTTGAAACTGGATACCTATCAAGCTATAACCCTGATCATCGAGTAATAGAGCTGCAATTTGGGCCTCTTCTCCTTGCAGATAATAAACCGAATTATGGGCCAATTGAACCTTGGCATCACCTTCTGGATGCAGGGTTTTGAGTGCGGTGGCTATTTGGGCGGCCAGTCCATTTTCGGCTTGAGGAATATCTTGCACCAATTGCTTTAAGCTGGCGAGATAGGGCTGGCCAAATATTACCTGTGGCCCCATTAAAAAAATGAGGATTAGGTAAAGCGATTGGATATGGATTAAATGAAACAGCTTCATTTGGTTCAGGATGAGAGCCAAAACTAGAGTGCGGGGCATCGGAATTAAATAAGGCAGATGCACTATTTTGAGAAGGAATGCCCAAAGATTTAGACCTAAGAATAGGTCTTAAGGATATATCCTTCCTGCATTATCTCCTAACTTAGCCCAAAAGAAAATTCATGTCCGAATATATCCTTAGTTCACAGGAGGGCGCTGTGCTAACACTAAGTTTAAATCGCCCGGATAAATACAATGCTTTTGTTCGCGAAATGGCCTTGGCCCTGCAAGCTGAACTGGCCCGAGCTCAAGAAGATTCTAATACTCGCGCGGTGGTATTAACTGGTATTGGCAAGGCATTTTGTGCTGGTCAGGATTTGGCAGAAGCTACCGATCCCAATGGTCCGGAGCTTACCAAAATTGTAACCGAACATTACAATCCGATAATTGAGGCTATTCGAACTCTGGAAAAACCTGTGGTTGCCGCAGTAAATGGTGTGGCTGCTGGAGCAGGAGCCAATATTGCCCTGGCTTGCGATATTGTAATTGCCAGTGAAGCGGCTTCCTTTATACAGGCTTTTTCCAAAATTGGATTAATCCCCGATAGTGGTGGTACCTATACCTTACCGCGTTTGGTAGGCTTGCAAAGAGCTTCGGCTCTAATGATGTTGGGCGATAAAGTTTCAGCCTCTGAGGCCCTTGATATGGGTATGATATACAAATTGGTAGCCGCCGAGGAGCTGATTCCGGTAGCTCAGAAGGTAGCCGGTCAATTAAGTCAAATGCCCACCTTAGCCCTGGCACGAACTAAGGCCCTCCTTAATGCGAGCTATCAGAATGATCTGAAATCCCAATTAGCTTTGGAAGATCAGTATCAAACGGAATGCGGTCGAAGTTATGATTACCGCGAAGGCACGGCCGCTTTTTTAGAGAAGCGCAAACCCGAGTTTAAAGGAGAATAATTCATTAGGACATATTCCGCGAAAGCGGCCAAAAAAGAAATACAATGCAAATAGGAATTGTGGGTGCCGGAGCGATGGGCTCAGGAATTGCGCAGGTTGCGGCCCAGAATGGACATCAGGTGGTGATTGTAGATAATCATCGGGCGGCTCTGGAAAAGTCGAAAGCCGGACATCAGAAAATATTAGCGCGTTTAGTGGAGAAGGGCCGCTTGGCTGAAGGCGAAGATCATAAAATTGCCAGTCGCATTGCTTATGAAAGTAGCCTTGCCGAGTTGGAAGGCTGCGGAATGGTGATTGAGGCTATTATCGAAAAACTGGACATTAAGCAGGGCCTTTTTAAACATCTGGAGGAAGTATGTGGTGCCGATGCGATTTTAGCTTCCAATACCAGCTCCCTTTCCATTGCCAGTATTGCAGTGGCCTGCGAAAAGCCTGAGCGTGTATTGGGAATTCACTTTTTTAACCCCGCACCTTTAATGCCTTTGGTGGAGATTATTCCCGCTATTACCTCGGATGAGGCAGTGGTAAATCAAGCCAAGTCCTTGATTGATGACTGGGGCAAGGTTACCGTACTGGCCAAGGACACCCCCGGTTTTATTGTAAATCGCGTAGCACGACCATTTTACGGCGAGGCGGTTCGGATTTATGAAGAGGGTGTGGCGGATATTGCGACCATCGACTGGGCTTTAAGTACATTAGGCTGCTTTAGAATGGGACCCTTCACCCTGATGGATTTTATTGGTCATGATGTGAATTATGCCGTAACCGAAAGTGTTTTTACGGCCTTTTTCTACGATCCTCGCTATAAGCCCAATTTTAGTCAGAAGCGCCTGGTGGAAGCCGGATTATTGGGACGTAAAACCGGTAGAGGTTTTTACGATTACCGCGAAGGAGCTGTACAGCCAGAGCCGAATAAAAATGAGGAACTTGGTCACTCTATTTTAAATCGGGTATTAGCCATGCTTATTAATGAGGCGGCCGATGCCTTGCATTTGGGAATTGCCTCGGCAAAGGATATTGATCTGGCCATGACCAAAGGGGTAAATTACCCTAAAGGCCTTTTAGCTTGGGCGGATGAGATAGGATTGGATAAAGTGCTTGCCACCTTGGATGCACTTTATGATGAATACCACGAAGATCGTTACCGGGCCTCAGTGCTATTGCGTCGGAAGGTGGCCAAGGGCGAGCAGTTTTTTTAGCAGGCACTCAGGTACTTGCGAATTATTTTTAAAGCTGCCGTAATTTAGAGCGGCAGGTTTATACTAACCTTATAAATCAACGAGTATGTATTCACAACTCATTAAACAGCGTTGGCTACAGGTTTTTCGCAGCACCTATTTTCGCCAAGGCTGGGGAGTAAAAATTCTAATGGCTCTCTTGGCCCTTTATTTCTTAGTTTCTTTTGGGGCTCTGGGATTTTTCATGAAGGAGCTCCTTTCCAAAGCCTTCGCAGATGCGCCAAAATTAACCCCCATTTTCTCTGGCGGTATTTTGTTTTATCTGCTGGCCGATTTGGTGATACGCTTTTTCCTGCAGGATTTAAGTGTGATTTCTGTGCAGCATTACCTCACCTTGCCCATTTCTAAGAAGAAGATTATTCACTTTTTGCTGCAAGGCTCGGTGTTCAGTTTCTTTAACCTGCTGCCTTTGCTCTTTATTGTACCCTGGGCTTTTAGAGTAATTCCCGGTGAATATGGTCTGGATGTAGCTTTGGTTTGGATCGCCGGAATGCTGGGTGTGATGTTGAGTAATCATTTTCTGGCGATTTACCTCAAACGGATTTTAGCTGTTAAAGCGACTGTTTTCTGGGCTATCGCATTGGTATTTGGGGCCGGCTATGCGGCTCATTACCTGGGTTATATTGCTTTGGATGAAATTTCCCAAGCGATCTATCTGCCCCTGGCTACTCAACCGATTGCCATTTTATGGCCCTTGCTGTTAATGCTGATCATCTATTTTGTGAACTATCGATTCTTGTTGGGCATGACGCATTTGGATCGCTGGAGAACCAAAGCGAAGGAAGCCAGTAGCTTGCGATTTTCCTTCCTGGAGAACCGCGGTGCTTTGGGATTAATGATGGCTAATGAACTGAAGCTGATTACCCGAAATCGTCGGACTAAAACCGCCCTTTACCTCAGTGCCTTTTTTGCCCTGTATGGATTGATCTTCTACACCCAGGAGGCGTATAAGGATAATTATGTGTGGCTGATGTTTGTGGGCATTTTTATGACCGGCATCTTCATGATTAATTACGGTCAGTTTCTGGTAAGTTGGGAAAGTGCCTATTTCGATGGCATCCTTACCCGGGCGTATTCCATGGAAGAGTTTTATCGAGCTAAATACTATTTGATGGTAATGAGTTGTGTAATTATGTATCTACTCACCTTACCCTATATATATTTTGGGATACACGCCCTTTATATAAATACAGCAACGCTCTTGTACAATATTGGTATTAATACGGCGGTGCTTCTTTATGCCAGCACCTATAATAAGAAGGCGATAGATTTAAGTAAGGGATCCGCCTTTAATTATCAAGGAACCGGAGCTGCACAATTTGTGATTGTTATTCCTTTGATGGTGGTGCCATTACTGGTCTTTCAGGCTTTTAATGTATTCGGTGAGCCTTATTGGGGCCTCGCTCTTCTTAGCGTATTGGGCCTGGGAGGAATTTTAAGTCACCGCTTGTTTATACGCCAAACCATCATCAATTTTAAAGAAAAGAAATACATCAATGCCGCGGGTTACCGTCAGCATGACTAAAAATATACGAGCATGGAAATTTTAGAAGTAAAAGACCTCACTAAAGTTTATAACTCTCAAACGGTACTGGATATCCCTGAATTAAAATTTAAGGCAGGCCAGTCTTTAGGTTTAGTAGGAAACAATGGCGCGGGGAAGACCACCTTGTTTCGTCTTATCCTGGATCTGATTAAGGCCAATCGCGGTTCGGTTTGGACTAAGGGTGTAGATGTGTCGAAAAGTGAAACCTGGAAGAAATATACCGGTAGCTTCATTGATGAAGGCTTTTTGATTGACTATTTAAGTCCGGATGAATACTTCCAGTTTATCGGCCGCTTACATGGATTAACCCAAGGGGATTTGGAAGCGCGATTATCGCAATATGAAGATTTCTTTGCGGGTGAAATCCGTGGGGGCAAGAAATACATCCGCGACCTTTCCAAAGGGAACCAAAAGAAGGTTGGGGTTGTTGGTGCTTTATTGGGAGATCCGGATATTTTGATTTTAGACGAGCCCTTTGCAAACCTCGATCCATCAACACAGTATCGCTTGCGAGATGAGTTAAAAAAACTGGATCAGCAAACGGATATTACGATGCTTATTTCCAGTCATGACTTAGGCCATGTTACCGAGTTCTGTGAGCGGATTGTGATTTTGGATCATGGTAAGGTGGTGAAAGACATCCACACCAATACGGAGACCTTAAGTGAATTGGAAGACTTTTTTATTCAGAAAATAAAAGGAAAAGCCTCCCCTGTTGAGGAAGGAGAGGCTTTTAGCGAATCAAAGGAATAATTTTCAGGCACTTTGAAAGACCACTCGATAGGCCTCATCACTGGCCTGTGGGTCGATAATCTTTAGAAGTCTGTTGAGGGCGGTCCAAAGCCGCTCTCTTTCTAAACGCAAATCTTCAATACCTGCTTTTAGGCGATCGATTTCCGCTTCGTACTCCCATTTTTGTTTGTCGGGAATAACCTGATCCATGAGGTCACGGGGATCGATTTGCAAATGGTCACAAATAATCAGAAAACGCTCTAAGTTGAGCGGACTCTGTCCGTTTTCCATTTTGCGATAAGCATCCCGACCTAAATTTAAAAGCAGAGCCATGTCTTCTTGGCTCTTATGTCTTTTTTTCCTGGCAATTTTTACTTGCTCAATAATGGAAGAATAAACAGTCATGATTAAGGGGGCTTATTGAAAAGCTAAGGTGGGAAAAATACTTAGTAGCAAATAGAGGGTTTTCCCCTATTTTTTTTGTGGAAAAACGCGGGTGACGCCTGCTAAACAATTGATAAACAATAGATTATAATAGCACTCAATATTCTATCTTTTTTAGCTTATGGATCGGCATGATGTTTTTTTAAATCAGGATAGCCGCAAGGGAAACTCTAATTCAACTCGTTTCCACACTTAAAACTCGGAGCAGGTGAAGGGCAAATCACGCTACAGCGAACAGAACAATTACCTTTGCCAAATGCAAAAGAAACGCGATCATATTGCTGAGTCTATCGCAGACTATATGGCAATGAGCAGTGAAGAACAAGGGGCTATGATTGCCCGGGTAATGGAAGATCAACCCTTTTTAATGGGTTTTTTAACCGATGTAGCGGATGAGTTTAGCGACGCGCAACATGAGTCTCTGGTAGATTCTGTAATGATTTTATTGAATGCCTTTATTGCGGCTGGAATGCCGGTGGGCTTAATTCCTGGTCCAGCTTTGGAAGAAGTAATAAAAGAACGCACCGAAGCTTATGCCGAGGCGGATGTACTAATGCCAGAAGTTTCGGAAAGCCCCAAAGTATTTCAAGACCTGCGCAATTTGGCGATCGTAAAGGCCGACTTAAATGTTGATAGTGAACAGGATCTGGCTAATTTCAATTTGATGCTGGATATCCTCATTACCTCAGTGGAGCGCATGGCAGATTACGAACAAAAGCAAAAAGACAGCTCCGAATCATGAAAAGGGCGCGCGAAGTTGTAGATACCATGTACAATGGAGATGCCTTTAGCCAGTGGTTGGGCATTGAGGTAGAATCTTGCGAAGCCGGGGCTTGTCAACTCAGCATGGTGGTGCGAGAAGAAATGACCAATGGCTTCAAAATTGCCCATGGGGGTATTTCCTATTCTTTAGCTGATAGTGCCTTAGCCTTCGCCAGTAATGGTCATGGCCAACATGCGCTTTCCATTGAAACCGCTATATCGCATACCAAACCTGTTAAAGCGGGTGAAAGGATAATTGCCAAAGCCAGCGAGATTCGCAAAAGTCGCAGCATTGGGATATATGAGGTAAGAGTCGAAAACGAAGCAGGCGATTTAATCGCTCATTTCAAAGGCACCGTATTTCGCAAGGATACCGAATGGTAGAATAAATTCTTAGTGTATATTTGACACTAAGACCGATTGTCATGCATATAGAATTCTCTCCAGACGATTTTCAAGTAGCCTTAAGCACATCGGTGGTGCTTTATGGTTTCGATGGGGAGGATCTCAAGCTCTTGATTGGTACTAAAACCAATGAACCCTACAAAGGCGCTGATGTACTGCCCTCTGTAGTGGTAAAACCCAAGGAAGATCCCATTTTAGTAGCGCGTGAGTTGATGCGGTCCATTACCGGTTTTGATGATTGGTTAATTGAAAGATTGAACGTTTTTGCGGATCCCTATCGTAATCCGGTAGGTCGGGTAGTAAACATTGCTTATTACGGTACTTTACGTCTGAGTGAGGATCTGGAAAATGATTTACGCCATTCGGAATACCGCTGGGTGAAGGCCGACCATATTCCACCATTGGCTTACGATCATAATGACATTGTGGACTATTCCAAAGAACGATTGAAGCGTCGGGTAAAGCGCCGCCCCATTGGGTTTAGCCTCTTACCGAGGGAGTTTACCCTGAATCAGATTCAAAGGCTCTATGAATGTGCTTTGGGTCGGGAGTTGGATAAACGAAACTTTCGGCGCAAGCTCTTAAAGTCAGAATTGTTAATCGATACCGGTAAAACCATTCGCAGCTCGCCCCGGGCCAAACGCCCATCAGGATTGTTTCGCTTTGACGAGAAGAAGTACCGCACCCTCTCTTTAGAAGGTTACGATTTCGTGTATCAGTAAGTCTCGGTTCCCGGGCAATTGCGATATTCGCAGCGGCGTAAAGCCGATCTGAAAAACACCTCTCATGAAAGAAGCATATATCGTTGACGGAATCCGTACTCCTATTGGCAGTTTTGGTGGTAGCCTATCAGGCCTCCGAGCTGATGATATGGGAGCCCTGGTTATAAAAACCCTTATTGAACGCAATTCTAATTTAGATCCGGCCACAATCGCCGATGTAATTATGGGCTGCGCAAATCAAGCGGGAGAAGACAATCGAAATGTGGCCCGGATGTCCGCCTTATTAGCCGGCTTACCACATAGTGTTCCCGGAGAAACCGTAAATCGACTTTGTGCCAGTGGAATGAGTGCTGGTGCTCAAGCCATGCGTGCGGTGCGCAATGGCGATGGGGAGGTTTTTGTTGCGGGTGGTTTAGAGCACATGACCCGTGCACCTTATGTAATGAGTAAGCCCAGCAAGGCTTTTGGTACGGACTCTAAAATGTACGATAGCTCTTTCGGCTGGCGTTTCGTAAATCCTGAAATGTTTAAACGCTATGGCACAGATGCCATGGGCGAAACTGCAGAAAACCTGGTGGATCAATTCGGCATTAGCCGTGAGGATCAAGATAAATTTGCCTTATGGTCGCAGCTAAAAGCGGCTGCCGCAACAGAGAATGGACGATTAGGAGAGGAGATTGTAAAGGTTTCTATCCCTCGTCGTAAACAAGAAGATTTGATCTTTTCGGCAGATGAGTTTATCAAGCCAACATCAAATCTGGAAATCCTGGGCAAATTACGTCCGGCATTCCGAAAGGATGGAGGTACTGTAACTGCCGGAAATGCCTCAGGATTGAACGATGGGGCCGCCGCTCTTTTGATTGCCTCAGAACAAGGCTTAAAAGATCAGAATTTAAAGCCCTTGGCTCGCATGGTGTCTATGGGTGTGGCCGGGGTAGAGCCTCGTATTATGGGCATCGGTCCGGTATACGCATCAGAGATTGCGCTTAAGAAAGCAGGACTGAGTTTGGCCGATATGGATATCATCGAATTAAATGAGGCCTTTGCGGCACAGGTCTTGGCTTGTACTCGCCAAATGGGACTCGAAGATCAGGATGAGCGCATCAATCCAAATGGAGGTGCCATTGCATTGGGCCATCCCCTGGGAATGTCTGGTGCGCGCTTATTGCAAACGGCTGCCCTTCAATTACAGAAAACTGGTAAACGCTATGCCTTGTGCACTATGTGTATTGGGGTTGGACAGGGTTATGCCATGGTCATCGAGCGCGCCTAAGCAACCTCTTTGGGGCTTTGCGTCTTTATAGGCGATGAAGCAGATTACTATACTTTTATGTAGCCTCTTGGCTTTTGGGCTAAGTGGCCAGTACCTCGATTTAGAACTGGTAAATAGCAAGGGTGATGCCGTGGAAGGGGTAATTGCCATTGATTATTTAGGGCAAGAATATGGCCCCAGTAATGCCAGGGGCACCTTGCGAATACCAGAAACGGCTGGTTCGGCTGTGCAGCTTTTTAAAGAAGGCTATTATATCAAGCTTTTGCAGCTCGACTGGACAGAGCTGGCCTCACGGAAGGTGCGGGTAGAGTTACAGTCTAATGCCATGGAGTTGGCTGAAGTTGAGGTACGGGCTCGAGTAATTGCTTTTACAGATACCTTGCGTGTTCAGGATTTCGATTTCCAGAATGAGATGCTTCTGGTATTGGGCTATGACTATTTGGTACTGGCTCAACCAGATCTCAAAGCATTATGGAGCCTGGCCAATCATGCCGACTATACCAGTTTGGAGCGCGACCCGCGGGGGAACCTGTTCTTATTGAGTGAAGACAGCGCCAGCCAGGTAATTTTACGTTCGGATCAACTCTATTTCTATCCGGCAGTTAGCCGCAGTCAGTATGGTCAGTATATCGAGCCATTAGTGGCACAGATGGGCAATGCCCTGGTCCTTCGCAATAATCAAATGGAGTCGATGCCCTTGCCGGTAAGTGAGTTCAGACCAGGTACTCAGGGGAAAAGTATGAGCTTTCCTCCTTTCCATAATCAAGGGGTACAATTGTTTATTTACCGCGAAGGCAAAGAGGCGGAGGAGTTTTTCTTTAGTGTGGATACGCCGGCTGTAATAGCCGCTCATCAAGCTTTTATGAATGCCTATTCCATTGCGGCAGGTATTGAAAAAGTGTATGATATGTATGGGGTTTGGCAGCATGAAAAGCTCTTTGATTTAGATATCGCCCAAAAAATGTATCGAAAAGCCCATGCCCAATACTTTCCTACTCCCATGTTTCAGGTGAAGGATGAGTTTTGGCTATTTGATCGCTATAATGATCAATTGGTCGTTTTTAATGCAGAAGGGCATCAGCAAAAGGCGATCCCATTTAGTATGGGAGAAGAATATATTGCTCCGCTGGTAATTCAAGATTATCAGCAAAAACACTTGTATGCCTTAAGAGAAAGAAGGGGGATGGTATATCTGTATCCATTTGATGGAAAGCAATTGGAAAGAGGGCAGAAGGTTTCTCTCTTTGCCCGAGAAACCAAGGTTTATGATGGTATGCTTTATTATATCGACGAGTATAATTTTCTGCATCTAAGGGAAAATCTCAGTCAGGGTATCGATTTGGCCGTAGGTCTCTTTTAAAGGAAAGCCCTTAACTTGCCTTTTCTAATAAAGGCATAGATGTTTTACGAGTTTCAAGGCTTTAAACCGGTGGTTAAGGAGAGTGCTTTTGTGCACCAATCTGCGGTAATCATTGGGAATGTAATTATCGGAGAAAAAGTCTATATCGGTCCGGGAGCTGTAATTCGAGGTGATTGGGGCCAAATTATCATCGAGGATGGCTGCAATGTTCAGGAGAATTGCGTGGTACATATGTTTCCGGGAGTAAGCATTCGTCTGGAGGAGGGCGCGCATGTAGGTCATGGAGCCATTATTCATGGAGCCAATTTGGGACGCAATGTTTTAATTGGAATGAATGCAGTGGTAATGGACCGATCCACGGTTGGAGCAGGCTCTATTGTTGGCGCTCTGAGTTTCATAAAAGCCGATACTCAAATTCCCGAACGCAGTTTGGTGGTAGGTAACCCGGCCCGCATTATAAAGGAAGTTAGCGACTCGATGCTCGATTGGAAAACCAAAGGAACGGAATTGTATCAGGAGCTTCCCGGAGAACTCTATTCCAGCCTAAAAGAATGCCAACCATTAGCAGAAGAAGAGGCCGATCGGCCCAAGCAAGAAAAGCTCTTTCAAACCTGGAATGAGCAACAAGGCGGCTAAAAAAATTTAATCTGAGCTTAACACATTCACCTCGTTTTTAGTACATTCGGAAACAAGTTTTTAAGGATAAATTAACTGTACAAGTGTTTCATAAGCTTTAGGGAGAGCTTTAATACTTGATTTTAAGGGAACTAGGATTAACAGGTTACTGAACTGAAATGAGGAACAATTTCTTTCAGGCGCATGCTCGGCGGCATATTCGAGCCTTAAATGCGTACTTCAAACATCTTATTGATCAGGAAAAATGGCTTCAAGCGAAACAATTGCTCGAAGCAGGGACTTTTATGATTTTCCCCAAAAATGAAACCGATCAATGGTCTGGTTTCACCCTTCGCTGCCCTGATCATTTCCCCAATTTTTATTTAAAACATTAAGCACCATTGTCGGTGCAATTCGGCATTTAAACTGAATGTATAACCCTATAAAACCCAACATCATTGAGCACTAACCCAAACTAACCTATTTCAACTTGATAAACAGGCTCGCTACTACTAACAGTTGATAATTAACCATCTATTTATGAAAAACAAGTACTACCATTTGTTAGGGCTGGTGGTTCTTGCCGTCTTCGGGCTCTCGCAGTCCGTTTTTGGGCAAGTTACCAGTTACCCCTACCTGGAGAACTTTGATTCTCAAAGCTCATGCGGTACCTCTTGTACGTCTATCTGTACCCTTACTGCGGGAGGCTGGACGAATAGCACTACAGACGATAAGGACTGGGCTGTAGATGCATCAGGGACCTCATCTTCTTCGACCGGACCTGGCGGTGATCATACTACCGGAACCGGCAATTACATTTACACGGAAGCATCTAGCTGCTACAGCAAAGTGGCGGACTTAATTTCTCCGGTATTCGACTTTACTTCACTAACCAATCCTAGTCTGGAGTTCTACTACCACATGTACGGACAAAGCATGGGAAGCCTTGAGGTTTTCGTGTCTACCGATGGTGGTACTACCTGGACTAATGCCTTGTTCAGTCTTAGTGGACAACAGCATGCTTCAAGTTCTGACCCTTATCTTCAAGCAGAAGTGCCTCTATGTGCTTATGCTGGTCAGTCTAGCGTAACCATCCGAATTACCGGTACTACTGGTACCAACTTTTATTCGGATATGGCTATTGACGATATTAAAGTATACGAAGCCACAACTTGTTTTGCACCCACTTCCTTGTCGACTGCCAATGAAGTAGGAACCAGTGCAGATTTGAACTGGACAGACGTTTGTGCTGCTTCTTATGATTATGTTGTGGTTCCCTTGGGTTCTCCTCAAACCGCTACAGCAGTAGCTTCAGGTAATGTAACCAGTAATACGGCTACAGCTAGCGGTCTTTCTGCAACTACTAATTACGATGTATATGTGCGTAGCAACTGTAGCGGATCTTCTTCTGCCTGGGCTGGGCCATTTACTATTTTCTCGGGATGTACAGGTACCTTAACCGGTAGCTATACTGTGGGCGGAACCAGCCCGGATTATGCTACTATTTCTGAGGCCATTACCAGTTTAAGTAACTGTGGAATTTCGGCTCCTGTTACTATTAATATTGCGGCAGGTACTTATAATGAACAATTGGTTATTCCGGCTATTTCCGGAGCCAGTGCTACCAATACAATTACCATTCAAGGTGCTGGTTCTACTTCCACTATCATTTCTTATGATGGCACTGGAAGCAGCGGTACTGCGGTAGAGTTTAACGGTGCTAAGCATGTTAGTCTGAAAAATGTTGGAATTGAAAATACCAGCTCCAGCACTCCTGCTTTTGGTATCCACTTATGGAATTCTGCAGATACCATTAGTATTGAAAACTGCGATATTAAAGTTCCTACAAATACTACTTCCTCTTTAGTAGTAGGAATCCTGAGCTCTGGCAGCCAAACCAGTACTGGTACTACCGGAGATAATGCCAATGGCTTATTGGTAAAAGACTGTAATGTGACTGGTGGATATTATGGTATCCGCTTATACGGGTCTTCTTCCACGGCAAGTGATAACCTTAATAACCGTATTGAAAACACGGTGGTAGATAGCGTGTACTACTATGGTATCTACCTGTATTATCAAGGTTTACCAGAAGTACGCGGATGTACGGTTTCCAATACGCGCAACTCTTCTAGCTATGGTATCTACGCGGTTTATACACCGGGGATTGAAGTTCATAAGAACTGGTTGCAAAACTTAGGTACTTACGGAATCTATCTCTCCAATGTAAACACTACCACACAGCCTTTAGCTCGTCGTTGTAATGTGACCAATAATATGGTGAGCGCCACCGGTAGTGGTGATGCCTTGTATTTATCTGCGGCGGATTCCATGAACATCTACTACAACACCTTGTATGCAGATGCAGATCAAGCGCTGTGGATTAACTCTAGCAGTGATGATTACGATGTACGTAATAATATCCTGGTTTCTGCCAATGAAACTCCTGTAGATTTAGATGCTACTCCTGATGCTACAGACATTATGGATTATAATGTATTGTACAGTGAGAATGGTAGCGACATCATGGACGTTAGTACCTCTTCCTATGCAGACTTGGCAACTTTACAGGCCGCTGCTTTAGGAACAAACTTCAATACCAATTCAGTAGAAGGAGACCCATCATTTGTAGGTTCCCCTGATTTACACGTATTAGCCAGCACTGCAAATGATGTAGGTGTGGTGATTGCCGGAATTACCGATGATTTCGATGGCGATGCACGTTCAGGTTCAACCCCGGATATTGGTGCGGATGAGTTTACTCCAGCATCTTGTTTACCACCCACTGCCATAGCGGCGGCGAATATGACCGACCTTACGGCTGAATTAAGCTGGACGCCTGGCGGAACGGAAACAACCTGGAACATTGAGTATGGCCCAACCGGTTACACTCAAGGTGCAGGAACTACAGTTTCAGCCGTAACAGCAAATCCTTATACCCTAACAGGTTTAAGTCCAAACACTACTTACGATTTCTACATTCAGTCGGACTGTGGTACCGGAACCAGTATTTATGTTTTCGGAGCGACTTTTACTACCGCATGTGCGGCATCTAGCACTCCATTTAGCGAGTCATTTGATGTTACTAGCATGCCTAGCTGCTGGTCTGCTTATGGATCAGATCCTTGGTTATTTACCACAACCTGGCCTGCTTATGGTGCTGGTTCTGCAACTGATCATACCGGAAATAGTGGATCTTTTGCCGGTATCGACGGATCAGGAGGTAGTGCCACTAATGATGGTACGCTGGAGTCGCCATTAATTGATTTAACTGGTTTGACCACCGCTCAACTAAGCTTCTATGTGTTTAGTAATAATACCGACTTCCCAGGCGATAATGCTACCTTGAATGTTGAGGTTTGGGACGGTTCGGTTTGGACCAATGAATTGAGCTATGCTGGTGATAATGCTTCATGGGTAGAGCAAACCGTGGATTTAAGTTCCTATTCAGGTACTATTAAAATTCGCTTCATTGTGGATCAAACCACTATGACCAACAGTGCATTCTACAATGATATTATGATTGATGATATCAGCGTGGCAAATGCACCTAGTTGTATTGCCCCAAGCTCTTTGGGACTAGATACCGTAGATCATGCGATGGCAGTAGTATACTGGACTTCCGGTGGTGCTAGTGACTGGATTATTGAGTATGGAACCGCAGGCTTTAGCTTAGGTTCAGGTACTCAAATGATCGCTAGCAATGACACTACTACAATTAGTGGGTTGATGGCCTCTACCGCTTATGAATTCTATGTGGCCGATAGCTGTGGATTAGCTAATGTTAGCACCTTTACGGGACCATTTGCCTTTAGTACCACAGCGAACTGTCCTGCCTCTGAATCCTTGCCTTATGCCGAGAACTTCGATGCGGGAATAGGCTGTTTCACTGCTATAGATGGTGGAGGTGCATCAGGTGATACCTGGGCCCATACAACCAGCGGTTCCCAAAACTTGGATGGAACGGGCTATATGCGCGTAGATAGCGATGTGAATGGAAACGGCACCCATATGATTGAGACCTTGGAGTCTCCAGTAATTGACGCCTCCAGTGTTTCTAAATCTTTGATCTTAGAATTTGACCATTACTATCGCGCCTTAGGTGACTCGGCGACCGTTCAGGTTTACGATGGAACCAATTGGGTGAATGTGGCTGTTTATAAATCAAGTGCCGGTGGATGGTCTAGTCCAAGCCACGAGGTTATTGATGTAACCGCCTATGCTAATGCTAATTTCCAGGTACGTTTCTTCTATGATGACGGTAACAACTGGGCTTGGTATTGGAACGTGGATAATTTCTCTGTTGAGGATAAATGTCTTACTCAGAGCCTACCATATGTAGAGAACTTTGACACCGATCAGGGCTGCTTTAGTTCTGTTGATGGTGGTGGGGCCAGCGGTGATACCTGGGCACATACTACTAGTGGTTCTCAAAATCTGGATGGTACGGGTTATATGCGTGTAGATAGCGATGCCAATGGTAATGGTACCTATATGCGTGAGCAAATGGTATCTCCGGTTATTGATGCTTCAGGCTTTGGCGGAACCTTACTCTTAGAATACGATCATTACTTCCGCTCTATTAGCGGTGATACAGGATTCGTAGATGTTTGGGATGGAACTGCTTGGGTAAATGTGGCTATGTATACAGCAACTACTGGTGGCTGGTCATCTCCAGCTCATGAGGCCATCGACATTTCCGCTTATGCCAATGCCAGCTTACAAGTTCGTTTTGATTATGACGATGGTAACACCTGGGCTTGGTACTGGAGTGTAGATAACTTCTCTATTATGGATGTAGGTTGCTTACCTCCAAGCGCCTTGGGATATTTTAATGTAGGTACCAGCAGTGCAGATATTTTCTGGACTAGCGGTGGAGCCAGTAACTGGCAGGTGGAATACGGCCCTGCAGGCTTTAGCCTTGGCAGCGGAACCCGAGTTTCAGCTACAAATGATACCATTACTTTAAGCAACTTACAAGGAGCTACCACTTATGACTTCTACGTACAAGATAGTTGTGGCGCTACCGATCTTTCCACCTGGGCTGGTCCGGTAAGCTTTACCACTGCTTGTCCTGCCAGCGTAATGGCTCCATATAGCACCGACTTCGAAGGTATTAGCACAGGTAACTATACCACCTTTGATAATTGCTGGACGACCTTCGGAACAACCAACCCTGCTTGGTATGCCGATGTAAATGGAACCGGTTCATCAGGTACCGGACCAAACTTCGACCATACTACTGGCGGTGGCGGTGTCTACATGTTCTTGGAAACATCTTCTCCTTCGAGCTTAGGTGACACCAATGTTCTGTACTCTCCACCTATCGACATCAGTCCATTAACTAATCCTCAGGTTAGTTTCTGGTATCATATGTATGGTGCTACCATGGGTAATCTGCGCATTTGGGCAGAAGATACCGGCGGTAACCGAACTGTACTAGATAGTATTATTGGTCAGCAGCAAACCAGTGGAAGTGATCCTTGGTTGCAAATGCAAATCCCATTAAGCGGTTTAGCAAGTGGAACCTACCGTTTCCTTTTCGAAGGAATTGGTGGTAGCAGCTTTACTTCAGATATGGCGATTGATGATTTCGCAGTAGAAGAAGCTCCAAACTGTTTTGCTTCTAGCAATCTGGTATTTATTTCTTCTGATAATACCAGTGCTACCGTAACCTGGACTGCAGGTACCGGAACGAGCTGGGATGTTGAATATGGTCCTACCGGATTTAGCCCCGGAAGCGGAACCTTGATCAACTCTACAAATGATACCCTTACCATTACTGGATTAAGCGCCAGCACTGCTTATGATTTCTATGTAACAGATAGCTGTGGTGCCTCTGGATTATCCACTACTGCTGGTCCACAGAGCTTTACTACCAGTGCTTGTGCATTGTCAAATCAATGTATGTATACCTTCGATCTTTACGACACCTATGGTGACGGATGGAATGGCGGTGGAATCAAGATCTACCAAAATGGTCTTCAGGTAGCAGCCTTGGGTGGAAACTTTACTTCAGGAACCAGTTCCTTAGGTAATATGGTACCACTATGTGATAACTTACCTATCGTAGTTACTTTAGATCCAGCTGGAGCATGGCCTTCAGAAATGGGTATTGTGGCTATTCAGCCGAATGGCGATACTGCTGGAGTACACGTGGCTTCAGGAACGGTTGGAACAGGTGATACCTTGTTCAGCTTTACCAGCAACTGTTCTAGCTGTATCACTTATCAGGCTCCTTTCTTTGAGAGCTTTGAAGTGAACTCACCAAGCATTACTTGTTGGACCAATGTATTCGTGGCCGATACCTTCTCCTGGTCATTGGGTACTGGTTCTTCAGGTGGTTCGGTAACTTCAGCTTATGCCGGTGCTACCAACGCGGTGTTTGTTTCCGCAAATGGTGGTCCAGATACTACATTGTTAGTTTCTCCGGTAATTAACTTAAGTGCTTTGGTTTCTCCACAGTTAAGCTTCTGGTATGCTCAAGAAAGTTGGGCAGGTGATCAAAACGTTACTAATGTTTATTACCGTGCTTCAGCTAATGATCCATGGACCTACCTCTTCGGTGATAATACCGATCGCAGTGCCTGGACATTTGCAACCATGAGCTTACCGAACCCATCCAGCACTTATCAGATTGCGATTGAAGGGGTGAACAATTGGGGTCGTGCCAACGTAGTGGACAGCCTGTCTATTACCGATGCCGCTGTGATTTGTTCTCAGCCTGATAGCGTGATGGCCAGCAATATTACCTTCGCTAATGCGGATGTAAGCTGGGTGTCTGGAACTAATGCTTCTTCCAGCTTTATTGAGTACGGTCCTCTCGGATTTGTACCTGGAACTGGAACAATCGTGAATCCTGCGAGCAACCCAACTACTTTGGCGGGCTTAATGCCAGGAACTACTTACGAAGCATGTGTATATGATATCTGTAGCAGCTTGGGCGACACTAGTATGGCCGCTTGCGTGACCTTTACTACCCCTTGTGCCCCAATCACCAACTATCCTTATATGGAAGACTTCGATAACGGAGTATTCCCAGCATGTTACAGTGAAACTACTACCAGTTCTGGAACCTATGTTTGGGCACCGGATGCTGGTGGTACGGGCTCTTCAGGTACTGGTCCCGCAGTGGATCACACTACCGGAACCGGAGCAGGTTACTATATGTATGTAGAAGCTTCTTCACCTGCAGCAGCGGGAGACAGCGCCTTCTTGTACACTCCAGAGTTTAATATGACTTCTCTTACTAATCCGGAAGTGGTTTACTATTACCACATGTATGGTAACGATATCGTTAATCTGGACTTCCAGGTTTATGATCGTACTACCATGAACTGGGTAAGTCTGAACAACATTGTTGGAGCACAGCATACTAGTGATGTAGATGCCTGGAAAGAAGCTCGAATTAATCTTGCAGCATATACCACTGATACGGCCTTACAAATGCGCTTCTTAAGCGTTCGTGGAGCCAGCTATGAAGGTGATGCCGCAGTAGATGATCTCATCGTTCGTGAAACGCCTCCTTGTGTGGATCCAGCTAACTTGATGGTGATTACCGCAAGCAGCAACAGTGTTACTTTGGCATGGGATAGCGATACCAATATCGTTGCTTCTACCGTACAGTACGGAGCTCCTGGCTTTAGCTTAGGTAGCGGTACCAATGTAGCAGCCACTCCTGGTGGGTTTACCGTAACCGGATTGGCAGGTACTACTTGCTATGAATTCTACGTGCAGGATAGTTGTTCCGCCGGAACCAATTGGGTAGGTCCAGTTAGCGCTTGTACCATTGCTACTTGCTCTGTAAGCAGCATGCCAAGCGGTACTACCAATGATACTACCGATTGTGATGGTGGTTCTACCACCTTGATGGCGACTTCCAGCTCAAACAATGATCTGGTTTGGTTAACCAATGGCATGGTGCGTGAAACAGGTGATACTTACCTTACCGATTCAGTTTCCTTTACCACCGCCTTTAATGTAGCCGAGTATGTTACAACCAACCCGGTTCTGCATGTAGGACCGCTTACCAATATTGCGGCTTCCGGATTCGGAAACTTCTCTAATGGTCAGTGGATTACAGTAGATGATACAATTCACATCGACAGTATGACTGTACGTCATCAAAATGATGTAGTTGCCTTTGCTCAAATCTGGGATGCTAGCATCACTAACGTTATTCAGCGTGGCGATACCTTCAGCACTCCAGCCGGTGTAACAGGTGATATGCGTGTACCGGTAAATATGGTACTTACTCCTGGGGTGTACTTTATGAATGTAGACTTCCTATCCGGAGCAGGTTCATTATTCCGGGCTACGGATGGTGCCGCTTATCCTTATGATTTACCAGGATTGATGAGTATTGACTCTACCAACTTCTCGGCTCAAATCCGGATCTACTACACCTTTGATCTTAGCGTAAGCAAAGCATGTATCGGAGCAGCTGCTCAAGCCTGGGCGGTAGTGCCTGGGGCAAATGCCGGTATTTCTGATACCAGTTTGGTATGCTCAAGCGATAATGCAGCTAATCTTGCGGCCTTCTTAGGTGTGCATGATAATGGCGGTACCTGGCTTGATAATGATGCAACTGGTGCATTAACCGATAGTATCCTTGATGCTACTCAGTTAACTGCCGGTAATACCTACCACTTTAGCTATATCGTTGCAGGTGTTAACGGATGTGCCGGAGATACTGCTAATGTTTGGGCAGAGATAGAAGCGGCACCATTTGGTGGCGTAGATACTAGCCTGGCCTTGTGTAGCGGAAGCGGTATTACCATTTTGCGTAACTATTTAACGGGATCTGCTTTCGGCGGAAGCTGGGTAGATTTAGACGGATCAGGAGCGCTGAATACCAGTACCGGGGTGTTTAACAGCAATAATGCTGCGACCGGAACCTATCGTATTCTTTATGTATTGGCTGGCGTTGCCTGTCCTGCAGATACTACTATGTTAACCGTGTCAGTAGATGCCGTAGTAAGCGCTGGTATGGATATCAGTGATACGGCTTGCGACGACGAGACCATGGTAGACCTTAGCACTTATCTTGATCCTGCGGCCACTGCTGGTGGTACCTGGACCGACTTAAGTGGTAGCGGTGCTTTAAGTGGAAATATCTTTGATGCAACAGCGGTAGCTAATATGACTAGCTATAACTTCCAGTACAAAGTGAACTCTGCTTGTGGTGACGATTCTGCTGTAGTTACTCTATACGTAGATGATTGCGATGTAAGTGTTCGTGAAATGCATACAGGCTTGATCAATATTTATCCAAACCCAACTACCGGTTTGATTAAGATTGATGATCAAAATGTACGCGGAACAATTAAGGTTGAAGTATACGCCGGAAATGGTCAGTTGATGATTTTCGAAGAATACGCTGAAAACGAAGAAATCCGTTTGGATATCTCCAATTTCGCAACCGGTATTTACACCGTAAAAGTGAATTCAGCTGCAGGTATTGATGTGAAACGCATCATGAAGCACTAAGCTGAAGCTTAAATAATCAAGAGCCCCGACCTAAGTGTCGGGGCTTTTTTTTGCCCATTAATAAAGGCGAGGAAAGTTTAATTCTTGCTAAAAAGAAATTGTGGAGAGGGAGAATTCTTAAACTATCCGTCCTAAGCTTATATTTGTGCGTACCGATTCTGACCCACCTATCAAAAAATCAAACTATTATGAAGAAAGGACCATGGATCACGGGCCTGGCAATTGCCCTCTCGGTGGCCTGTACCGAAAACCCTAAGGAAAAGGAAGAAAGCATGAGTGCCGAACTGAATTATCCGGAAACCCGCAAAGACTCTACTGTAGACGATTATTTCGGGACTAAGGTGATGGACCCATATCGCTGGTTGGAAGACGATCGTTCTCCCGAAACAGAAGCCTGGGTGAAAGCTGAAAACAAAGTAAGCTTCGGTTATCTGGAAACTATTCCTTATCGCGATGAGCTTAAAGAAAAGCTTACCGAATTATGGAACTACGAGAAAGTAGGTGCCCCCTTCGAAGAAGGAGATTACACCTATTTCTATAAGAATAATGGGCTCCAAAATCAATATGTGATTTACCGCTTTAAAACCGGTGAAGGCAATATGGACAATGCAGAGGTATTCCTCGATCCTAACACCTTTGCGGAAGATGGCAGTACCTCATTAGGAGGTATGAGCTTTACCAAAGATGGTAGCCTTTGTGCTTACCAAATTTCGGAAGGTGGTTCAGATTGGCGTAAGGTTATTATCATTGATGCTGTGAGTAAACAGCAAATTGGCGATACCCTGAAAGATGTGAAATTCTCAGGCTTAAGCTGGAGAGGAAAAGAAGGCTTTTACTACAGCTCATACGATAAACCGGTTAATGGAAGTCAGCTTACCGCAATGACCGACATGCATAAATTATACTTCCATCGATTGGGAACTCCTCAATCTGAAGATGAGTTGATATTCGGTGGTGAGCGCATGAAGCGTCGTTATATCAGTGGATACGTAACCGAAGATAGTGAGTACTTGGTGATTTCAGCTGCGGAATCCACTACTGGAAATGAGTTGTATATCAAAAGGCTAGATATGCCTAATGCTGCTTTCAAATCCATTGTTACTGGTTTCGATAGCGAGCAGGGAATTATCCATACAGCAGGGGATATGATTTGGATTAAAACCAATCTGAATGCACCTAATGGCCGAGTAGTGAAAACTTCATTTGAGGCCTTAGATCCAGAAAATTGGGTAGATGTTATCCCTGAAACTGAAAACGTATTAGAAATCGGCTCAGCAGGTGGTAAGTTCTTCGCTACCTATATGATTGATGCGGTTCACAAAGTATATCAATACAGTGTTGATGGTCAGATGGAGCGCGAAATTGAATTGCCTGGACCTGGTTCAGTAGGCGGTTTTGGTGGCAAATGGGAGGATAAAGAACTGTATTACAGCTTTACTTCCTATATCTACCCCGGAACCACTTTTAAATACAATATCGAAAGCGGCGCTTCTGAATTATACCGTAAGTCAGCGGTTAATTTCGACCCAGAATTATACGTGTCCAAGCAAGTATTCTATACCTCTAAAGATGGTACCAAGGTGCCAATGATTATTACCCATAAGAAGGGTATTCAATTAGACGGTAGCAATCCAACCATGCTTTATGGATACGGTGGCTTTAATGTGAGCCTAACCCCATACTTCAGCACCAGCAATATTGTATGGTTGCAACAAGGAGGTGTTTATGCCGTAGCTAACCTTCGCGGAGGCGGCGAGTATGGCGAAAAATGGCATGAGGCCGGTACCTTAATGAAGAAGCAAAATGTTTTTGACGACTTCATTGCGGCAGGTGAATACTTGATTGCTCAGAAATACACTACTTCAGAGAAACTGGCGATTTCCGGTGGTTCAAATGGTGGATTGCTGGTTGCCGCTACCCTAACGCAGCGTCCGGATTTAATGGCGGTTGCCTTGCCAGCCGTTGGTGTTCTCGATATGCTACGCTACCACAAGTTTACCGCTGGGGCGGGATGGCATACCGATTATGGTACTGCTGATGACAGCCAGGAAATGTTCCAATACTTATATGGCTACTCTCCTTTGCACAATGTAAAAGAAGGGGTAGAGTACCCGGCGACCATGGTTACTACCGGTGATCATGATGACCGTGTGGTGCCCGCGCATAGCTTTAAGTTTGCCGCCGAATTACAGGCAAAATACTCCGGATCTAATCCAATGTTGATTCGTATCGAAACCAATGCGGGTCACGGGGCCGGAAAACCCACTGACAAAATTATCCAGGAACAAGCGGATAAATGGGCATTTAGCCTTTACAATATGGGATATATGAGCTTGCCTCACCCTTACGCAACAGAAACTGCCGCACATTAATTTGTGCCTTGTTATTTGAAAGCGCCCGGTTGCCATGCAGCCGGGCGCTTTGCTTTTAAACCACGACTTCTAAAGGCGCTTTTTTCAATTTGCTGTAGCGATAGCGAAAACCACGCTGCCATTGAAAGAGATCGCTTAATAAGGCAGAGGCAGTTGCATCGGCTCCGGCCCCGCTTCCAGAATAGAAATGTAGTCCCCCTATGGCACTGCGCACTTGTACCGCATTGCGTTCATAGTTAATTCGGTTAAACTCGGAATCCGGTGCTAGGGCACTCAGCTTAATTTGCAAACTTTGAGCATCAAGCAGGGCTAAGCATTTATGGCTGAGCCCCGGTTCTAATGCTAAGCAGCTTGAGGCATCAATGGAGTTTCGTTCAACCTTACTAAGGCGATGTTGCTTTCCGAAGGCATGGGCGGCCAGAATTACTGCTTTGGCCGCCGCATCTTTTCCTTCCAGATCATTGGAGGGATCACTTTCAGCAAAACCTTTCGCTTGAGCCTCCGCCAGTGCTTCTTTAAAGCTCAAGCCTTCCAATTGAATTTTACTCAGGATATAGTTGCTGGTGCCATTCAAAATCGCTTCAATACTCAGAATTTGCTCCTCCTCAAAATGGCTTTCCAAAAGACGAATGATGGGAATGGAGGCCGCTACGGCAGCTTCGTATAAAAGCGATTGGCCACTGTTTCGCTGATGGAAGATGAGCAAGTCTAAATTTTGAGCAATCATTTGCTTATTGGCACTGATTACATCTTTACCACGCTTAAAAGCCTGAATGCAGAGCTCATATGCAGCATTCGGATCATCAATGCATTCTACAATAAGCTTGATCTCTGGATCACTAAGCAGGGTCTCAAAATCAGTACAAAGCAAATGGCTGGGAACCTTTCTTTTTTTCTGCGGGTCCTTTACGGCAATGCGACGAATATCAATACGACCTCCATAATGCTTTTGCACCACATCATAAAGTCCCTGGCCAACGCAACCTAAGCCTGCCAATCCAATACAAATAGGTAAGTCTTTCATTTTTACTCGGCTAAGGATTTGGATTTAGGCAAGCTTTGAAAGGCGAATTCCAAGTCTTCAATTAGGTCTTCTGGATCTTCAATACCTACCGAAAGGCGAATCAAAGAATCTTGTATGCCACATTGGTGGCGAACTTCAATGGGAGTTGATTTATGGGTCATCAGAGCGGGAATGCAAAGCAGACTCTTAGTCCCTCCTAAACTTTCGGCCAGCTTAAAGAGACGAGTCTTTTTCACGAATTCCAGGGCGGCTGCTTCCCGATCATTTTTAAGGCTAAAGGAAATTACGCCACCAAACTTCTTTTGCTGTTGTTGAGCAGTAGCATGATTGGGGTGGCTGCTTAAACCCGGATAATGTACGCGGTCTACTGCCGGATGTTTTTCTAGCCATTCCGCAATCTGGAGGGCGCTGTCACATTGTTTGTGAACCCGCAATTCCAGGGTTTGAATACCGCGTATGGTCAACCAGGAATCCCAGGGGCCAAGTACGGCGCCGGTGGCATTTTGGATAAACTTGATTTTCTCGGCGTCGCTTTTGCTTTTACAGACTACAATTCCGGCAATTACATCCGAGTGGCCGCCCAGGTATTTGGTGGCCGAGTGAATAATGATATCGGCACCTAAAAGCAGAGGCTTTTGCAAAACGGGAGAGGCAAAAGTATTGTCGACCACTACCTTGATGTCCTTTTCACGGGCCAGAAGGCTAATCGCTTCAATATCGCTAACCTTAAGGGTAGGATTGCTTGGGCTTTCCAGCCAGATCAGTCGGGTTTGCTCCGTAATGGCATTGAGTACCTGCAAGGGATCGGTGGTATCCACATACTTGACCTTGATTCCGAATTTCTCGTAGATATGCGTAAAACATCGATAGGCACCGCCATAGATATCGTCCACTGCGATGATTTCATCTCCAATGCTCAACAATTTGATCACCGAGTCTACGGCCGCCAAACCGCTGGCAAAGGCAAAGCCCTGGTAGCCGCGCTCTAATTGGGCGAGCAGATCTTCCAGTGCCTGACGGGTGGGGTTGTTACTACGGGAATAATCAAAACCCTGGTTAACACCTGGTGCCTCTTGCACAAAGGTTGAAGTTTGATAAATCGGAGTGCTGATGGCTCCGGTTTCAGCATTTTCGCTTAAAGCGTGAATAAGAGTTGTGCTTTCTTTCATAAGTGCTGTTTTAAGGTTAAAATCAAACACTTATCACAGAGGGTAGAATTAAAAAACTCTCTTCCTCCTGCAAGATTTGTAGGAGGTCCGAAACACAACATGAAAACGGAGAATCTCTCTACTTATCTTTCCACATTTCTGTGGTAGGAATTAGCACCTTTCCGCATTTGAAAACGGCAGGTTGCTAAGGTTTCACAGGGCCTAACCCTCCACCTTTCTGGATAAGCATTATTGAAAAGAACAACGCTGCAAATTTATTCGAATAAAATTTGATTCGAGCAAATGCGATTTTTAGACAAGGGCTGGTTTGTCTTTTAAGGTGCTGATATTCAAAGGGAAAAAATTTGAAAATATTTTAGTGCTGCCCATGAAAAAAGCCTGATCGAATAGACCAGGCTTCTCAAATTATAGCGGAAAAGGGGAAATTTTATTCCGGTAAAAGCACCGCATTAATACCGTGAATGGCTCCATTGGTACCGACAATATCAACTTCTGTTAAAGAGGCGGGATCAGTAGCCGGACTACCATCAATAATGCGAGTCGTATTCATACCCAGATCCAGGTCAAAAGTGAAATTCGCTCCATTGCCGTCTAAAGCTAAGGTGCTTACCGTATTAGAACTGAGGCCTGGCAAATCTGAAGAAAGAATAATTCCGGAAGTGACATGGTACAGTAAAACAGTTGAAAGACCATCGGTGCCTAAAGCGGTAACCAGATCGTTAAGATTAGAAACTCCGGGTGTAGCATCAATTACATTTTGGAAGGCTTCATCATTGGGGGCAAAGAGGGTGAAGCTTCCACTTCCGGCTAAAACCGCATCGAGATCTCCATCAGCTGCCATCAGCGCTGCGTTCAGGCTGCTGTACTGCGGATTTAGGCGTACAAGATCGTAAATACTGAGCGGTAAAAGCACGGCATCAATTACATGAGCCACTCCATTACTGGCTTCAATATTAGCTTCCCGCACTACCGCAGACCCATTGATCCTCACCTCATTTCCTGTACTCAGGTAAAAGCTGAGCGGGTCACCATCCGCATTTGTAGCTGCGGTGCTGCTATAACCTGTTTGCAGATCGCTTGAGCGGCGAATAGTACCCAGTACATGATAGCGCAATACATTGCGAAGCCCTTCTGTTCCTAAACCGGCTTCCAGGGCGTCCAAATCAGTATAACCTAAATCGATTAAAGCCTGGCCGAAGGCTGCATCAGTAGGGGCAAAAACCGTGAAGATTCCATTGCCAGATAAGGTTGCATCCAGTCCCGTACGTTCCAGAGCATCTACTAATACGCTGAAGCGTGCATCGGCACTAAGTGTAGCAGTTAAACCTTGAGGTTCGGGTGTGGTGGTTTGGTCATCGTCCTCTGAACAGCTTGATAAAACGAGTGCAGCCCCTACCATGAGATAGGCTGCCTTACGGAATAATACCTGCATAATGTTCTTTATTTTGTTTAACTTATTTGTATAAACGTTAAACAAAACAAAAAGGTTGGGGGAAGAGCTATTCGCTATTCGGGCAATAAAACCGCATCGATAAAGTGAACTACACCATTGGTGCCGATAAGGTCTCCTTTTACCAATACCGCATCTTCAGTGGAGCTATTGTTATCAATTAATTTGATTTTAACGCCAATATTTACAAAGAATTGGTACTTCGATCCCAGGCCATTATCTGCTAATGTGGTGATATTTCCGGTTTGCAATTCGCTGCTCAAAACACCGGTATTGGTGCCATGATACAGAATCACATCCGCCAATTTATCGGTCCCTAATGAGGCTACCAGCTCAAAGAGATTGGTCACATTAGGCGTTTGGTTAACCAAAGAGTCAAAAGCGGCATTGCTGGGGGCAAAAAAGGTGTAAGTCAAACTTTGATTGGAAAGCACCGTTTTAAGATTCCCATCTGCTAATCCAATGGCCGCTTCAAAACTGCTATAAGCAGGGTTTACTTCAATTAATCCATAAACACTCAAAGGGAAGTTCACCGCGCTAATCGCGTGAATGGTTCCGTTAGTAGCTTCAATATTAGCCTCTTGTATTTGAACATTACCGTTTAATGTAAGTTGAGCCCCCTTATCGAGGTAGAGGTGCAAACTGTCTTTTTCAGCATTAATGGCCAAGGTCGAATAATAGCCACTTTGGAATTTCACGGAGCTGTAATCACCTTTCAATAGGTGGTAGGCCAAAGCATCTTTAAAGGCTTCCATGCCAATACCTTGAATAAGGCCATCAAGATCTGAATAACCCTGATCCGTAATCCAAGCGGTAAAAGCAGCGTCCGTAGGCGCAAAAATGGTGAAGTTGCCATTGCTTTCCAGCATCGACTCCAGTCCAGTGCGTTTTAAGCCATCCACCAAAATGCTAAAGCGGCTATCAGCAGAGAGGGTGGCATTTAAACTTTGACTCTGATTATTATTGTTAGAACCCGAGTCATCATCATCGGAACAAGCACCTAAGACCAAACTAAAGCTGATCAGTAAAATGCGAAAGAAGGGAAATTTCATAGTTATGGATTTTGGGGATTCCGCCTTAGCGAATTTGGTGATTTGATTGCCTATTCTCAAACTCAAACTCAGAATCTTTTCAGCCAAAAAAGACTAATATCAATTCTACCTCACTAAGGATAGGAAAAAGGTATACAAAGTTTAGACTATTCCAAACGATTGTGGGCCATTGCAAGGTATATTTGATAGAGCAAAAATCGCTTTATGGAAGTCGAAATCCTCGCGCGCCTGCAATTCGCCTTTACGGTAGCTTTCCATTATATCTACCCTCCTCTAAGTATTGGTTTGGGCCTTTTAATGGTCATTTTCGAAGCATTATTTCTTCGTACGCGCAATCCTCAATATGAACAATTAGCACGATTTTATACCCGCATTTTTGGATTAACCTTTGGGATTGGTGTGGCCACCGGCATTGTGATGGAATTCGAATTTGGCACCAATTGGGCGGTTTATTCCCGCTACGTTGGCGACGTGTTTGGCTCAGCCTTAGCGGCGGAAGGAATTTTTGCCTTCGCAATGGAGTCGGGCTTTTTAGGCCTGCTTTTATTCGGCTGGAATCGCGTTAAACCCTGGGTACATTTTTTAGCTACCGTAATGGTATTAATTGGCTCCATGTTTTCCGCCGTTTGGATCGTGGTGGCCAATAGTTGGCAACAAACTCCCGCAGGTTTCCATGTGGTGGGAGAAGGCATTAATGCGCGGGCCGAGATCACTGATTTCTGGGCTATGGTTTTTAATCCATCATCGGTAGATCGCCTTTGGCATGTTTGGAACGGCTCCTTTTTAGCCGGTGCTTTTTTGGTGCTCAGTATTTCGGCTTATTACCTAATTAAGAATAAGCACGTGGCTTTGAGCCGAAAGGCTTTTAAAATTGCCCTGGTGGTAGCTACCTTTTTCTCCTTACTTCAGGCATTTAGCGGTCATTCCTCCGCCAATGTGGTAGCCGAATATCAGCCTGCAAAGCTGGCCGCATTGGAGGGGCAGTATGAAGACAGTGACGATGCCGGAATAATGATTTTGGGTTGGGTAGATGAAGAGGCCCAAAAAACAACCGGGATTGAAATTCCTTCCCTTCTGCATATCATGACCAATAAGCAAATTGGGCAGGATACCATTCATGGATTGAATCACTTTCCGGCCGATCAACGTCCGGAGCGTATCAATGCTATTTTCCAGTTTTATCATATTATGGTGGGAATCGGCTTTAGCTTAATCGGCCTCACTTTATTGGCTCTCTTTTTCTGGTGGCGAGGGAAATTATTCGAGCAAAAATGGTTGCTAAGAATCTTTGTGTTTTCGGTGCTTCTTCCGCAAATCGCCAATCAATTTGGGTGGTTTTCAGCAGAAATGGGTCGACAACCCTGGGTGGTTTATGGACTCTTACGAACCAGCAATGCCCTATCGGAAGCTGTGACTGCGGAGCAGGTACTCTTTTCCATTATTTTGTTTTTTGTGGTGTATGCATTCCTCTTTTTGCTCTTCCTCTATTTGTTGAATCGTAAAATTCAACATGGCCCGGACGAAGCCGAAAAAGTAGAATACAGCGATGCACCCAAGCGTACCATTAGCGGAATACTAAAATAATATGGAGACAGAACTTTCTTATTTCCTGGGCATCGACTATCCCACCTGGTGGTTCTTAATTGTGGGTGGGGTGTTTGCAGGCTACGCCATTTTAGATGGTTTTGATTTGGGAGCCGGAAGCATTCATCTCTTTTTAAAAAAGGAGCAAAGTCGGCGAATTGCCCTCAATGCGATTGGACCGGTTTGGGATGGCAATGAAGTTTGGTTGGTGATAGCGGGAGGGGCCCTATTTGCGGGTTTTCCGGTGGCCTATGCTTCTTTGTTTTCGGCCTTCTATATTCCCTTCATGCTCTTTTTGGTGCTCTTGATATTTCGGGCCATTGCCATTGAATTTCGCTCCAAGGAGGATATGAAGTGGTGGCGAAATTTCTGGGATCGCGCCTATTTTGTGGCCAGTAATTCCCTTTCTCTCTTACTGGGGGTAGTGGTTGGGAATTTAATGATTGGCCTACCCATAGATGAACGTGGAAACCTGGTAGGTTCCTGGTTGCAATTGCTTAATCCCTATGCCCTGCTCATGGGCTTTACCATCCTCGCTCTTTTTGTGATGCATGGTATTATTTACCTTCTCCTCAAAACGGAAGGTCGTCTCTATGCCAAATTGCGCATCCTCTTAAATAGAGCGGTAATCCTCTTCATTATCGCTTTTACGGCGGCCAGTGCTTATGGCTTATACGCCTACCCCAAACTATCGGATGACTTGCAAAACTCGCTAAGCTTTTGGATTTTACCCAGTCTGGGAATTTTGAGCATTTTAAGTATACCTCAGTGGATTAAACGACGGAAATTCCGCATTGCCTTTGTGTCTTCAGCCTTGGCCATTGCTTTGATGCTGGGGGTTTTGGCCTTTGAGCTTTATCCGGTATTACTGTATTCTACCCTTGACCCTGCTTATCATATCGATATTTACTCCGCTGCTTCCTCGCAAAAATCCCTGGGTATCATGCTTTTGATTGCTGCCATTGGCACCCCCTTGATCCTGGGCTACACGGCCTTTGTGTTCTATACCTTTAGGGGGAAGGTACGATTGGATGAGAATAGCTATTAAGGAGCTTTTTGCATAGGCAATAGACAATAGACGATAGATGTTAGATCGCGCGCGGCGCTGTTAGAGGGATCATTTTAGAAGTGAGTGTTCCATACGCTAGGTCTATTTATTAGTGATGGCTATCAGAGCATAGCGTACTATTTACAATATCGATCTCTTTAGAGGCTTGATTTTAAAGGATATTTTTTTCCTTTGATATAGACAATCACGGCATGAATCTAGAAATTACCGGCACCGGCAGTTGTATTCCTGAACTCCAGGTCCCTAATCAGAACTTTAGCGGCAATGAATTTTACACTCGCGAAGGTGAGCGTATCAATCAGGAGGGTGAAGAAATCATCCGGAAGTTTCAAGAAATAACGGGAATTCGTGAGCGCCGTTATGCCCGACCCGATCAGCAAACCTCAGACCTGGCTACCATTGCCGCTCAAAGAGCTATAGATGATGCAGGCATTGATCCGGAGACTCTGGATGGAATCATCTTCGCCCATAATTTCGGGAACATCCCTCAGGGTAAAATCCAAAGTGATATCCTGCCTTCCCTGGCTACTCGGGTAAAGCACGATCTTAAGATTAAGAACCCCAATTGCATTGCCTTTGATATCCTATATGGTTGTCCGGGCTGGGTGCAAGCGGTAATTCTCGCTTATAATTACATCCTTGCTGGTCAGGGCAAGCACTATTTGGTGATTGGTGCTGAAACGCTTTCCCGCAAATTAGATCCCCATGATCGGGATTCGATGATTTTCTCCGATGGAGCCGGAGCTGCAGTAGTAGAGGCTATCGACAAAGACCTGAAAAAGGGTATCCTCAGTACGGCTTCACAAACCTTTACCGAAGACGAAGCCTATTATTTAAACTACGGAGAGAGTAATAAGCAAGATGTGGGGCATGATACCCGCTATATCAAAATGCAGGGGCAGAAGATTTATCAATTTGCCCTGACCCATGTTCCAGCTGCGATGAAGCTTTGTTTGGACCGCTCAGGATTAAGCATTGGTCAGGTGAAGAAGGTATTGATCCATCAGGCAAACGAAAAAATGGACGAAGCCATTATTAAGCGTTTCTTCCGTTTGTATCGCACACCCGAACCGGAGGGAATTATGCCCATGAGCATTCATCTTTTAGGCAACAGTTCCGTGGCCACGGTACCCACGCTACTCGATTTATTACGTCGCGGTGAGTTGGAAGGTCACGAGTTAAATGAGGGCGATGTGATTCTCTTAGCCTCGGTTGGGGCTGGGATGAGCATCAATGCGATTACTTATCGGGTTTAAATCGACTTCTATTTGAGCTTCACTCTTTAAAATTAAGCGCTTAATTAAGCCATTAGCTCGAATGAATCCACTTGCTACGATGATCTGGAAATCGACTCGAATTGGAAAGCTGGTAATAGCTCTAATTATCTTTTCGACTGCTTGTCA
This sequence comes from Croceimicrobium sp., assembly GCF_965228705.1. GTDB lineage: Bacteria > Bacteroidota > Bacteroidia > Flavobacteriales > Schleiferiaceae > Croceimicrobium. Next base: position 2,731,635 of record NZ_OZ245832.1, on the reverse strand, counting down.
AAAAGAAGAGCGGGATAACAACAATGCAGTACTATACGAAAAATTCACTGCCTATATCAATGGCGAATTTTGGACAGAGCAGGGTGGGAGGTTTAATTGTTTTCCCCTTCGAACGACCTATGTGAAAAGTCCGGGTTCTTATGGTGATAATCCAGGGGGCTTTCTTGCTGTAGTTGCCAAGGATTGCCAAAATTCTAATGTGATGGGACTGATACTGGACAGTATATATTCTGAGGGTACCTATCTATTTGATTCCAACGATACAAGTTCTGTTTTCTTAGATAGAGAATCTCGAAATCTAGATACAATGGAAGTGTTCCCTACGGAACATTATAGCTACCATGCAGTTTCAGGCCAGCTTATCATTAAAGAGTTTCGCACTACTTATTATGATACTATCTCACCGCCCCAGTATGCTCAAAACCGACCCGGCTGGATAGAAGGCACTTTCGAAATGGTCATGGTAAATGATATCAGTAAATCTCCACCTGGCACTATTCAAGATACCTTACATATTAGGGATGGGAAGTTTGCCGCGATTTTGTAGTCTTTGAATTACTAATCCAGAGTTAATAGCTATTCCTGAATTCTTTAAAACTACAGCCGTTTTTGTAATTGGGCATAAATCTCCAAGGCCTCGCTATGAAGGGCCTGATCATATTCCAAATCCACCTTCCGCTGATTTATAAAGGCCTGCGGGGCATCCTGTTCCCATTTTAATTGAAATGGGGCTAAGGCACGATTGATATAAGTCACAGGCTCTGCACAGAAAGCCTCATAAGGGATAAAATGGATATTAGGGCCTTCAAGCTTTAAGGCAAAACGATAATATTCGATCCAGATTTGCAGCCAGTAATTGAGCTCACTTTTATCCCCCTCCGGCAATTGACCACCTTCAAATAAAAAGGGCTTTTGATCTAAGCCAAACTCATGATGCCCCAACCAATTCATATACTCCAAAACAAAGACATCTTCACTCTGCATTTGGCAATAACGCTGGTGCATGGATCTTAAGGAAGCCGCATGAAATAAGGGCTGACGAAAAAGCAGCACCAAATGAAACTCACTGTTCTCTTCCCTCAATCCGCGGTAGCGCAACAAGAAATTATTGTTCTTGGCCAGGTAAATTTGCTCGGGGCTTTGGCGGATAATACTTTGATAGTCTAAATAAGATTCATGCGCATCCGCCGAAAGGCGATATTCCTCCAAGCAATGCTCTTTAATATAGCTATCCTTACTGATGGCCTTAAAGAAATACTCTTCCAGGGCTTCATTAGAATTCATACCCAATTGAATGCCATCCTTATGACTACGCTCTTTACTCGCTCCCGCTTTCGGCTTGTAAAAACGCGACCATAAATGCGGGCTCAGTAAAAAGGGCATATTGCCATAATTCAAACTTCGAAACTGGGGCAAAGTAGCTAGGTGATTCATAAAGCTGGTCGTGCCTGCTCTTGCTAAACCACTGATAATTAAGAAGTCTTTCCTTTTCTCAATTCCTTTGCTTTTTACTTCGCGACGAAAAAGCTTAAGGCCCAAATGGTAATTATTCAGTACCATGCGATGTAAGAGCATTGCTAACTCTGAATAGCCGGATGGCGACTTCTTGAAAGGTACTAGAAAGGGTATAGTAGCACCTACAGAAAGAGCCAGAATACTTTGCCAGGAGCTAAGCTCTGGAGCTGCTTCCCCTTCTTCCAATGCGTTAAAAATATCATGGAGGTTTAGGCTAATCAGAATAATTGCAGCCGCAGCAATCAGCAGTCCAATAAAAGCTAATAGGTTAAGAATCAGCTTGCCGGTATGCGACTGTAATTCTTCGAGCTTTTCGTCTTCATCCTGATCGCCCAGCATAATGTCGAGCACCCGAGTGCTGCTAATAGCCAGTCGGTAAAAGCTTTTCCGCCCCCAGCGAATCAGGCCAAAAGCCAAAGACGCTGAGAGGGCCAGAATGAAGTAAAAAGCCATTTATTTTTTCTTCTTTTTCCCCATGCGCTTAATGCGGAGGTAAACGATATAGCCCAGTGAGAAAAGTACCAGGGCACCAATCAATAAGATCAGCACGATGGCGCCGGCGCTCATGCCCGGACCGATATAAAGGAAAGGACTTGTCATGGTTTTTCAGTTAAAATTCGGGTCCAGTTCGAAAGGTGATGATGCCCTTCATGCTGCGAAGGAAGCACATTTTTATACAAGAGCTCCCCATTTTTAAATACCCAAAGCTTTCCGCTGTTTTGCTCTTCGATCCAGAAGCGGCCATCGGCTAAAACCTCTTGCATACCTTCTGTAAAAGTGTGGATCTGATTCTCATCATAAACCTGCTTTTCGTAGATGTAGAGCTTTTCGTTTTTAAGGTCGTAGGCCATGGTATTGGAATAGTAGTCCCCGGCATCGATACGCTGATCGGCCACTCGCCAGTTGCCCGGACGACTGCTCCAGAAAGTGTGCGCATTATTATTGAAGAAGATAATGGTACTATCGTTCAGGAAATCAATATCGTGCTGGGAGTAGAAATTGCCTTCAATCAAGCGAATCACCTTATTGGTGGAAGGGCGATACTGTATCAGCGCGGAGCAGTTTCTAAAACTCAGGAACAGATCGCCCTCTTGGTACCAGGCGGTAGTTTTTAAAGCGGGCTGCACATCGTTCAGGTGAATAGGGTCCTCAATATTGGGCGATTTTAGGATCAAATTCGAAAGCCCGTTTTCATTTAAAATCTCAGTAATGGATTTATGAAAGAGAAGTTTACCGCTATTGGGGTCTAATTGGCTGATGGTATTATCGATATACACCAATTCACGCCCATCCACATCGTAAAATCCTTTGTAGATAATAAAGCCGCCATTCTCTTTGGTATAGGTACAGGCCCAGATATTTCCGGCACTGTCAAGGTTTAAAGAGTGGTGGTGTGCAATAGTATCCTGCTTCCAAATTTGGTTTCCGAGGGAGTCCAAACAAATTAAACCGGTTACTCCATTATAAGAATAAACCAAGCGCTTGCCGGGCAATAGCAAAGGATCCATTATACGATCATGCTCCTGATAAGGGTTGGTGATATCCCATTTATGGAGGCTTTCGTCGTTCTTAAGATTGCGGATTTCTACGCTGCGACCTTTTTGCGCATTGCTATAACTAATAAGGGCATAAAGGTCATTTTCTAATTTGTTTACCGCTTCAAAACCAGCCGGAGTGGGCACAAAGGTTTCAGGAAGTTTTTTTACTTCTTCCACCGATTTTTCAAAGAGGTCGAGAAAGCTCACATAGGCATCCAAGCCCTTGCCCACTTTTTCACCCAGAATTTTATCTCCGGTACTATTGTGTTTCACTAGCCAACCAAAAACAGATAGCCCGAAAAGACTGAGAATAATGATGGCTAAGCGCAGGAAAAATTTCTCCATGGTGTTCAATCTGGGGCAAAAGTAGGGATTTAGTCAAGATCGAATTGCAGGCTGAGAGTGGGCTGCAAACTTTCGAGCCGAAGTAGAATTTCACTGAGTTTCAGAGTCCCGCCAAGCAATCTAAAATGGCCCTTGTAAAGCCTTAATGCTAAACGTAAATTAGCCTTCTCAAAAAAGCACAAGATGCAGCAAATTCAGAATTATGTACAGGGGGAGTGGGTTTCTGGCCAAGGCGAGGAACTAATTGCCCGCGACGCGATACACGGAACCGAAATTGGTATTGTTTCCAGTGCCGGATTAGATTACGAGGCCATTTTAGATTATGGTCGCAAGGTGGGTGGACCTGCCCTTCGAAAAATGACCTTCCAGGAAAGAGGGCGAATGTTGAAGGCCCTGGCCCTGCATCTCGTGAAAATTAAAGATCAGTTTTACGAAACCAGCTTTAAAACCGGAGCCACCAAAATTGACTCCTGGGTAGATATTGAAGGCGGTTTTGGAAACCTCTTTGCCAATGCCTCATTACGTCGCCAGTTTCCGGATTTGCCATATTATGTTGATGGTAGCCATGCGCCACTTTCGAAGAATGGCACTTTTATCGGACATCATATTATGGTGCCCAAGCGCGGAGTGGCCATTCATATTAATGCCTTTAACTTTCCGGTTTGGGGAATGCTCGAAAAAATTGCGGTGAACCTGATGGCCGGTGTTCCGGCAGTGGTGAAGCCCTCTGAATATACCTCTTTCTTAACCGAGCATGTGGTGCGCGAAATTATCGCCTCCAAGATTTTGCCGGAAGGAGCTCTGCAATTGGTAACAGGTTTAGGGCGCGGAATTTTGGATCATGTGACTACCGGCGATACCGTAACCTTTACCGGTAGTGCTGCTACCGGGAAGAAATTACAAGCCCTGCCTCACATCATAGATCGCTCGGTTACTTTCAACCTGGAAGCCGACTCCTTAAACGCTTCGGTATTAGGTCCGGATGTGGAACCAGGCATGCCCGAGTTCGATATCTTCGTAAAAGAGGTACAGCGTGAGATTACCACTAAGGCTGGTCAGAAGTGTACGGCTGTACGTAGAATTATAGTGCCCGAAGATAAAATAGACGCGGTGCAGGAAGCATTGATTTCTCGCTTGCAGAAAACCAGCATTGGCGACCCTCGTATGGAAGGAGTACGCATGGGATCATTAGCCTCCAGCATTCAAGTGGAGCGCCTGGCAGAGAATATTGCCCGTCTTAAAAATTCGCAAGAAGTGGTTTATGGCGACCTCCGCGATTTTGAAGTGATGGGTGCCCAAAAGGATAAAGGTGCCTTTGTAAGCCCCACTCTGTTCCGCAACGATAATCCCTTTACCAATACCGATGTGCATGAAGTGGAATGCTTTGGTCCGGTATCGACCTTAATCCCTTATAAAGGTTTAGCCGAAGCGGCCGAGATTGCCAATATGGGTAAAGGTTCCTTAGTGAGTTCCATTATTACGGCCGATGATAAAATAGGTCGCGAATATGTGGTGGAAGCCGCACACATGCACGGTCGAATTATGGTGCTGAATGCTAAGAGTGCCAAGGAAAGTACTGGTCATGGTTCGCCCATGCCCCTACTTACGCACGGTGGACCCGGACGAGCCGGTGGCGGCGAAGAGATGGGTGGAAAGCGCGGAGTATTGCACTATTTGCAGCGTACCGCCATTCAAGGACATCCGGATACCATTACTGAAATCACACAAGTGTATCAACCCGGCGCCAGTCGCCCGGAAGCGGAAAAACATTTATTCCGCCAGCATTTTGAAGAACTCAAAGTGGGGGAAACGGTATATACCCACCGTCATACTGTTACGGATGCCGATATCGCCAGCTTTGCGCAGGTGAGTGGTGATAATTTCTATGCTCATGTGGATGCTACCTCTCTGGAGGGCACCATCTTCGAAGGTAAGGTGGCGCATGGCTACTATGTACTTTCTAAAGCAGCCGGTATGTTCGTTGATCCCCGCAAAGGACCGGTATTATTGAACTATGGTATTGACGAATGTCGTTTTACCAAACCGGTATATCCGGGCATGACCATCGGCGTGAAGTTTACCGTGAAGGAAAAGATCGATCAGGAAAAACGCAGTGAAGATGATATCGCTAAGGGCATCGTGAAATTCAACGTGGATGTGTACGATGAGGAAGGCGAGACAGTGGCTTTGGCAACGATCTTAACGATGGTGAAGAAGATGGATCAGAGTGTATAGGAGAGACTATAGATTTTAGACAATAGACAATAGATGGGTTAGGACTTGAGGTGATTATTGTTTCTTCGAGTAGAGCTTTGGTGGATTGGTTTACCGCAAAGGCGCCATGAAGCTAAGGTTCGCAAAGGGTTCTAGGTTTGCTCCAAGCTGGATGTAAACCTTTGTGTATCTCTGCGTCCTCTGTGCCTCGAGCGACCTAGGAGCGGGCGGTGAAGCAAGCTCACAATGATTTAGACCATAAGCCAAAGCTTATCTTAGCCCCTTCCGTTTTCACCTAAAAAAACAACAATTATGATAACCCACTGGAAAGGCGACCCACCCGTAGCACCCTATTATGCGGTGATTTTTATTTCTCAAAAATCGGAGCAATTGGATGGCTATGCCGAGGCGGATGCCGAGATGATGTCGGAAGCCCAAAAGCAAGAGGGCTATTTAGGTTATTCTTCTTCCGGGGAGCCTAAGCAAGGAATCTTCATTTCCTATTGGCAGGATCAGGAATCTATTCAAAAATGGCGTGCGCACAGCGGGCATATTCAGGCCAAGCAGAACGGTAAGCAATCCTGGTATAACTATTACCACAGCATCATTGCCAAGGTAGAGCGCAGTGTGATCCACGGAGAGTGGTTGGAGGGGATTCAGTAGATAGTAGCTGGTAGTTGGTAGTTGGAGCTGAGACAATAGAATTTAGACGGTAGACTTTAGATGCTAATGACTATTGATCTATCGGATACAACTTTAATGGCTTAACCGCGGAGATACACCTGCCTGCCGGTAGGCGGGAAGCTTCGCAAAGAGCTGACGGCTTGCTTGAAGCAGATTAAGGGCGGGCGGTGAATCAACTTCTACAACCTTTTAATCTTTAGTAAATAATGAACTGGAATAGTATCCAGTTCATCATCAACATTTTGAAGATCTATATCATGTGTAAAGTTGGCCCATAAATCGCCTGGCCCATATGTGATTTCATAGACTTTATTCTTCCGATAAAAACTTTTAGGGTGATTTACATAATCAGGCTGCAGTAAAAAGATGTCGTCCGTCTTAGTAGACTGAAACTTTAAGAATTCAAGTTTACCAGTTTCATCAGCAAGCTCAACCTTGAATTTATCAATTAGCCGGGCCTCCACCACCAGAGCAGATGAGGGCTCAAGCGCTGAAAGACCGAAAATAAAGGGAAGCAATAAGAGAAGGCTTTTCATGTATTTAATCCTTTAACCGAAAGGGAAGATACTTCAAAGGAAGGTACTTGAAATCATCTAGCTTGCCTATGAATCTCCATTTCTGCAAGGTCTAAACCTTTGCGTCCCTTAGCTTCTTTGCTCCTTTAGCGAAGCGGGCGGTGAAAGAATGAACAGCAAAATTTCTCTGTGCCCCTCTGAGCCCTCTGCCTCTCCCTGCCTGCCGGTAGGCGGGTAGCGAAGCGGGCGGTGAAGCAACCCCCATAAAGCTTTATTACCTTTTCTCCTCCACCCTAAAGAAATACCCCGATCCCACATAGTTATCGGCGTTTCGCCAGATAGGAAGCCAACTGTAACGGGCAACCTCCCCACCATCTTTATCGTCGATCCCAACATTCAAGCGTAGGTATTGCCAGTTTTCGCCTTGGAAGCTTTGGATATAGGAAATGGGCAGGGCCAGCTCACCTTCATAACCATAGTCGGTTTGGCGACAAATCAATTTTGTGCCTTTCGGGAGATTGTTGCGATAGGCCACCGAAGGTGTGGTATCATTCCCCGGGCTAAGCTGTTGAACGAAGTCTTGGGCATACCAATCATGACCTACACTTACGGCCCCGCGTCCCATCTTTTCAGCATTAGCTACAAAGCTCAAATTGTCTTGCTGCCAGGTAGCTCCAACGCCATAAGATTGGATGGTGTCGTCTGTAACTCGCGCCGCCACGTAAACGTATTGCGCATCATAAGCCAGGTCGAACTCTACTTTTACTGTACCGGCATTACGTTCGAAAGCATAGCTCATGGCGCCCCACTCTTGGGTAGAGCCATCCACTTTAGGCTTTTGGGAACATTGTTTCAAGGCTCTTTTTCGCAGGGGTTTAATCCTGTAAACATAGGGGTAGGAGATATGGGCGGGCTCACCTTCGGCACCCAGCTCTAAATCGGCAAACAATTGAGCGGGAATTAAGGAGTCTCCTTCCTGTGAAAGGAGCTTAAGATTTAGGAAAGCCACGCTATTTGGGGCGACCGAAATTTGGCTACTATCCGCGAAGAGCGCCAAGTTAGGACTGTTTTGGGTACGGAAATTCAAGCGCATCGGTACATTTTCATCATTGGTGATTTTCAGACCTAGACTGCCTGATTCAAAACGCTCACCATCATAAAAGAGAGGTTCAATTTCGATGGGAGAATGGGCGCTAAATTTCTCAATTAGATTTTTGGTGTCTTGGGTAACCACATCTTCGGTCCAAATACCATCCAAAGCCAAATTGGCCATAATGGGGCCTTGATCGGTCTTGGTCACCCACATCATATGATCGAACTCCCCCAATTTAGGTCCGCGTAAGCCAGATCCGCCACCGGTGGTAGCCAAGGTAAAGTACTTGCCATTATTGCGCTTTTCCTTCACATAGCGATGCTCGTGCCCAGCATAAACAGTGTGATTGCGATCGCCTAAAAGGGCTTCCAGCCCTTGCCAACGTACCGTGTTTCTCTGATGCCAAAGGGGTTGATGCATGAAGATCAAAGTCCAGCGCACATCGGGATTATCCTTCAAGACTTTGGCGGCATATTCAAATTGATCATCGGAAATAGTGCCATGTCCGGCTCCTCTTTGTTGGTCCTCGGAATTAAGGCAGAGGAATAAAACATCTTTATAGGTGAAGTGATAATAAGTAGACCCAAAGCGCGAAAGCCACTCTTTCTCCATTACAGCATTGGTAATATCGTGGTTACCCGGCACATAGAAGAAAGGCATTTGCAAATGACCCACAAAGGAATTGAACTCATTCCATTGGCGGGCCAGCTCGATGGTGTCCAGAGTATAGCCTTCGATGAGGTCGCCTACGCTCATCACAAATTCGGGCTGCATTAGGTTGAGCTTATTTACCCCATCCATAAAAACTCCGGGACGATGACCGCCAGTACGATCGGTTACAATCGCAAATTGAAAACGACAAGGATCATTCTGAAAAGCCAGGTGATTAAAGGGCTGAGCCGCCTTACTGGTATCTACCGAAAAGTTAAAATCAGTAGAACAGTTTTCCTGGGCCTGGGCCGATCCAAAGCAGATCATAGCAAGGTAAAAAAGCACTTTTTTCATAGATCAAAGGAAGCAAACTAAGGTTAGCCAGAGGTTAAGGGCAGATATCTATTCGGGCTGAAAATGGAAATCACCTTCCGCATTCGCGCTAAGCGCTTTACCTTTGCGGCAAAATTTGAACTATGTCGGAGGCATTACAACAAGGATACATTCAAACCAGCATTGAAGAAGGTGTAGCAAGCATTGAGTTTTTTCACCCAATGAGTAATTCGCTGCCCAGCAAGCTTTTATCAGAATTGGCAGCGGCTATTACCGAGGCCGGTACGAATGATGCCGTTAAAGTAATCTTGTTGCGTTCAGCAGGTGAACGTGCTTTTTGCGCGGGTGCCTCTTTCGATGAATTGATTTCCATCCAGGATTTGGATCAAGGCAAGAAGTTCTTCAGTGGCTTTGCCAATGTGATCAATGCCATGCGCAAATGCCCCAAGTTTATTGTCGGTCGTGTGCATGGTAAGGCCGTTGGTGGAGCAGTAGGCTTGGCCTCGGCGGTAGATTATTGTTTTGCGACAAAATTTGCTTCGGTAAAATTATCAGAACTGGCAGTTGGTATCGGGCCTTTTGTGGTAGGACCAGCGGTAGAGCGCAAAGTGGGCTTAAGCGCTATGAGTGAATTAGCGATTAATGCTACCGAATGGCGCGATGCGCAATGGGCACATCAAAAAGGGCTTTACTATCATTTACACGATTCAGTGGCCGAGATGGATCAGGCAATTGCCGAATTAATAGAGCGTTTAAAAGGCTTTAATCCCGAAGCAATGCGTCAGCTGAAAGAAGTTTTCTGGCAAGGATGCGAAAACTGGGATCAGCTATTAGCAGATCGCGCGGCGATTAGTGGTGAATTGGTTTTATCCGAATTTACCCGCAATGCGATCAATGCCTTTAAGAAGAAATAATAATTTTGCAAAAAATTGCACTAATGCCAAAGGCCGCCCTCCTTATTATCAGCCTCTTGAGCCTCTCCCTACAGGCCCAGAATAATGCTTTGGTAAAAGAAAAAGATGTTCTGGAATTTCGGAAACTATCCATTCAACGTTTAGGGCAAGATGCTCTGGATACCACCAAGTGGGATTTAGGAGGAAATTTCGGGATTCAGTTTACCCAAGCCAGCTACAGCAATTGGCAGGCGGGTGGTGTGAACTCGATTGCCGGGAACTCCATTTTTAATGGCTTTGCCAATTACATAGGTAAGGGGAAATGGGTGTGGAGCAATGCCATGACTTTGGCCTATGGTGTCAACTTTCAGGATACCATTTTCAATAAAACCGATGATCGGATTGAGATTGAATCACGCTTAGATTACCTCCACAGTAAAAAATGGAGTTATTCGGCTCTGGCTAATTTCCGTACTCAGTTTCGTCCGGGATATGAGAATCCAGGGGATATTGGTGATGATGTGAAGATATCCGACTTTATGGCTCCAGGTTATTTGCTTTTTGGTTTGGGGGCGACTAATAAACCCAATAAGCGATTCACCATGTTCTTGTCGCCGATCACCGCTAAGGCAACTTTTGTTACAGTAGAACGATTGGCGAATATGGGGGCCTATGGTGTAGATTCAGGTTCTTCCTATCGTTTAGAAGCCGGGGCCTATGCCAACATCACCTATAAACGTAAGCTTTGGAAAAATGTCGACTTGCAAGGGCGAATTGATCTCTTCTCCAATTATGTGGAAGATCCGAGCTTAATCGATATCAACTCCGAGCTGATCATGTTCTTCAAGGTCAATAAGTATATTAAAGCCAATGTTTCATTAGCTTATATCTACGACCACGATGTGAAGTTCGATTTGGATGAAGATCCTTTAACGCCTGGTGTTCCACGTTCTCAGTTTAAGCAGGTATTAAGCATTGGCTTTAGCTACGATTTTGGCGCAGCAGCCAAGGACGAATAAGGCTTTCTTAGCGTAAATTTTTCTTTTTTAAGCCCGTCCTTAAAGCCTTTCGGCTGAAGGGCCTTTCCTTCCCTGTGCATTTCCGATATTTGCAGCAGCAAAAAAATACGCATGTCTGCACCTACCGAAAAAGCACCTCTGGTTTCTATTGATATTGCAAAAAAGGCTTTCCGCCTGATGAGTGCTGCCAAGCAAATGGCAGAGCTCTACGAAGAAAATAAAGCGATCACAGCCAAATATGTACACGCGGCCTCTCGCGGTCATGAGGCGATTCAAATAGCATTAGGATTACAGCTTCAGTCTTACGATTATGTTGCGCCCTATTACCGCGACGATTCTATTTTGATGTCTATTGGCATGCGTCCCTACGATTGCATGTTGCAATTATTGGCGAAGCGCGATGATCCTTTTAGTGGTGGACGAACCTATTATTCGCATCCCAGTTTAAATGATGCGGATAAGCCTAAAATTCCCCATCAATCTTCGGCTACTGGGATGCAGGCTATTCCTACCGCCGGGGTCGCGATGGGAATTCAGTACCGCGAAAAGATGGGCCTTACTGAAGGAGATGAAAAGGCTATTGCGGTATGTTCTATAGGAGATGCAGCTATGACCGAAGGTGAGGTTTCCGAAGCTTTGCAGATGGCAGCCTTGAAGCAATTCCCTTTGCTCTTTTTAGTGCAGGATAATGAATGGGATATTTCGGCGAATGCCAAGGAAACTCGTGCGCAAAATGCCGCTGAATTCGCTCAGGGCTTTAAAGGCATCGAAGTTCGCAGTATAGATGGTAGCAATTTCGAAGAGTCCTATGCCACCATTGAAGAGGTAATTGAATTGATGCGTAAGGAACGTCGACCCTTCCTCGTACACGCCAAGGTGCCTCTATTAGGACACCATACCTCCGGAGTGCGTAAGGAGTTTTACCGCGATGATTTGGAAGAGCATGCTTTACGTGATCCCTGGCCTAAGTTACGTGCCTGGCTTGCGGAGCATGGAGTTGAGGAAGCGGAATTAGATACTATTTACAAAGAGGAAGGTGAGCGTGTTTTAGCCGATTATAATGAGGCCTTGGCTCAAGAAGATCCTCGTCCTGAAGATTTATTTACCCACGATTTTGCCCCCAGCCCCATCACCGAAGAAAAAGGGGAGCGCAGTCCGCAGGGCAAGGAAAAAACCGTGATGGTAGATGCCGCACTTTTTGCGATTCAAGAAATTATGGCCGAGCATAAAGAGGCCTTACTATATGGTCAGGATGTTGGTGGTCGCCTGGGCGGTGTATTCCGCGAAGCCGCAACCCTGGCGCAAAAATTTGGCGACGACCGTGTTTTCAATACCCCTATTCAAGAAGCCTTTATAATTGGTTCAACCGTAGGGATGAGTGCTACTGGCCTTAAGCCTTTTGTTGAGGTTCAATTTGCAGATTATATCTGGCCCGGTTTAAACCAGCTTTTTACAGAAGTAAGCCGCAGTAGCTATTTATCCAATGGCAAATGGCCGGTAAGCTCGGTAATCCGTGTTCCTATTGGTGCCTATGGCAGTGGTGGTCCTTACCATTCGAGTTCAGTGGAAAGTGTATTGACCAATATCCGCGGAATTAAAATTGCCTATCCAAGTACGGGCGCCGATTTAAAAGGTCTGATGAAGGCGGCTTATTATGATCCGAATCCGGTAGTGATGCTGGAGCATAAAGGATTGTACTGGTCTAAGGTGAAGGGAACTGAAGATGCCAAAACCGTGGAGCCATCGGCAGATTATGTTCTACCCTTTGGTAAGGGACGCATCGCTTATGAAGCCAGCGCAGAAAGCATGGCGGATAATAGCAGTTTATTAGTCATTACCTATGGAATGGGCGTGTACTGGGCTAAAGCAGCGCGTCAGGCTTTAAATAACAAGGTAGAGGTGCTAGATCTGCGGACCTTATATCCTTTGGATGAAGAACTAATCCTTGAGCGTGTGAGAGCGCATGGCAAGGTCTTGATTGTAACGGAGGAGCCTTCTCGCAACGGTTTTTCTCAAGGCTTAGCCGGTTGGATTCAGCAAGAAGCTTTTCGTGATTTGGATGCCCCTGTAATGGTGCTGGGTTCGGAGAATATGCCCGCCATACCTTTGAATAGTACCTTGGAGGCTACCATGATTCCTAATGCTGAGAAAGTGCAAGCAAAATTGGAGGAGCTCGCTGCCTATTAAGCAGAAACTATTGACTTAAAATAAAAATGGCCGCTGATTTTCAGTGGCCTTTTCTTTATTAACTCGCAATAGGTTCAAATTTCTTTAAGCGGAATTGATAGTTGAACTTCTTAAACAAGACCCGCCGATTGGTGGTAATGCTGGGTGCGCTACAGCGATTGTTGATCAGAGATATCTGGCCGCCCTTCTCGCTGGCCTTCGATCCTGATTTGTGATTTGTAAATATTCCCATGTCTCCCCGTATATTGGAGGCCTAATGTAAAAAGTACGATTTAGAATCACAAGCTTAAATCGTTATTTATCAGTAAATTATTTTGGTAAAAAAATTTATATGGTTAAAAAGCGCCTATTTTACTAACGGTTTATCAACAGTTTCGATTTTCTGTTAGTAGATTATTGGCAGTGGCGATGAGCACCACAACTTGCAGCCCAAGAATGGGGTTTTCCCGCTCCTTCAAAACCCATAGCACTAATTAGGCCTATCGAAGCATCATATAATTGATGAGATCGAAAGCGTGGATTTGAGTTAATGTCGACATGCACCGTAATCGAGGTTAGACCTTTAAGTTCTGAAGCTACGGCCACGGCTTTCTCCACTTCCGTCCATAATCGGGTGTATTGATCGGGAGGAGTTTGCACTACTTCATTCTTGTAGATTTCACTAACCCCCCTACCGATATCCCACATGCAAATTGCGGTGCTGTATTTGGTATGGTGGCCGCGTACCTTGGAGTCACAGCCCACGAAAACCTTACCCCGCGGATGCATTTTAAGCCATTGAGCTACATAGGCGCGGGGCTCTGTAATTACTTTATTGTCGGAGCTGCGGAATACAGGATTAGGAATGGCCCTCATTTTCAAATATTTGTGAGAATGTAGGAAAATGTAATCGAAGGGCCTTTATCGAAAGGTTAAAAAGAGAAAGGGAGGCGTATTGCCTCCCCTTGTTTCAAACTAAATCAAAACAATTAACCAAACCTTAACCACAGCTAATAACGGTGGCAAGGCTGATAGGTTCACGGTTTTGAAAAATATTTTTTAATTAAGACTTACAGCCTACGCATAGGTCATCACGATCCATCAACCAGATCAAGGCTGCCAGGCTGGCGGAGCCCATGGTAAACTCCCGTGCATTCACAGAATTGATATTATCCAGGGCTGAGTGATGTACTTCGAAATAACGATGGTTGTCAGGGCGCAGCCCAATCAAAATAATATCATCGTTCTTAAGCTGACCAATATCGGCCCCCGAGCCACCTTTAGAGAATTGATAAATGCCATAAGGCTCAAACAATTTGCGGTAGGCTTTTACTTGCTCCACCATTTCGTCGCTGGCATCAATACTGAAACCCTTGGGGGTAAAACCTCCGCCATCGCTTTCAATGGCAATCACATGTTTTTCTTTGGCACTTTTGGCGGCCTTCGCATAAACCCGTGCTCCGTTTAAGCCGAATTCCTCATTCATATACCAAACCATACGCAGGGTGCGCTTAGTTTTAAAGCCCATCTCCTTTAAAAGGTAAAGGCTTTCGAGGGCATGCATAGCTCCGGCCCCATCATCATGGGCTCCGGTTCCTAATTCCCAGGAGTCGATATGTCCGGAGACTACAATAACTTCATTAGGCTTGCTGCTGCCTTTTAGATCGGCTATAAGATTATAGGAGTAAACCGAATCTTGCCATTCGCAGGCCATCTTCAATTTGATTTGCAGGCCGGGATCTTTTTTTAAGGACTTGCTTAAAAGCTCAGCGTCAAAGGTACTTAAGGCGGCGGCTGGAATGCGCTTTACTTCATCGGCATACGCCATGCTACCCGTGTGTGGATACTTGTTAATGCTGCTACTCAAGGAGCGGATTACCACCCCAATGGCGCCTTTTTTTGAGGCTTCAATCGCTCCGGCCCAGCGCTGCTTAACGGCAGATCCGTAAGCATAGCCTGTACTTATAAAGCTGGGGTCCATTGGTATATTGAAAAAGGCAATTTTCCCTTGGAGATCCAGACTGTCTAAGGCTTCGAAGGAAGGGATTTCGACCACATTGCCGCGTAATCCTCCGGCGGGAGTGGCGATAGACCCTCCCAATGCGGTAACGGCCATTGCAGTTTGATCGATACCTTGAATCAGCCAGGCTTGTTCCTGTGGGCCTCGGACCCAGCGTGGAACCTTCACCGCTTGCAAGCGGGTTTCGAAACCCATGGAATCTAATTTGGCCTTGAAATGTAATACGGAGGCTGTAGCCTGATCACTACCCGCAAAGCGCGGTCCCATGGCACAAAGTTCCCGCAGCCATTCATAGCCTTGTTGTTCAGTTAGGGCCTGGGAATAAATTTCCCGAAAGGTTTCGGCTTCTTTCTGCGCACTTAGCTGAAAGCCGATCAGGGCCAAGAGGCCAGGGAGCCAGAACTTTTTCATTAAGGAGCAACCGTTTGCATTAATAATCCACAGACATAGGCGCCATAGGTTCCTACCGCATAGCCTAAAACCGCAAGTAGTACTCCTACCGGAGCGAGTGAGGGGTGAAAAGCTGCCGCTACCACAGGAGCCGAGGCCGCGCCACCAATATTGGCCTTGGAGCCCACTGCCAGGAAGAAGAAAGGGGCACGGATAATCTTTCCAACAATAAAGAGTAAACCCACGTGAATGGCCATCCACACCAATCCAACCAGGAAGAGTCCGGGGTTCTCGAAAATTCCCATGATGTTCATTTTCATACCGATGGTCACCACCAGGATGTAGATGAAAACCGAACCTACTTTAGAGGCACCGGCACCTTCATAATTTCGTAAAGAGGTAAAGGATAAGATAATTCCCGCGGTTGTGGCTAATACAATTAACCAAAAGAATCCACTTCCCAAGCTAAAGGTTTCGGCTAAAAAGGGTGAAGCCTCGGCAATGGCCGGTGCGATAATATCAGAGAGCAAATGAGCCAGTCCAGTAAGACCAAAAGCGATCCCTAAAATCACAAAAAGGTCGATAGTTGTAGCGATACGCGAAATGCGGGATGAAAATTCCTGCATATGATTCTTAAGCGTAGTAACGGCTGAGGCGTCGGCTTTGAAAAATTTATCAATCTTATCGGACTTACCCACCCCTAAGAGCAGGAAGAACATCCAGATCTCGGCAACGATCACATCTACGGTAATCATCACCGAATAAATTTTGCCTGAGATGGCGCCATTTTCACCAAAAACTTCGAACATGGCGGCCTGGTTCGCACCACCTCCAATCCAACTACCAGCAATAGTGGTCATACCGCGCCAAATTTCATCGCTACCAGCACCTACTACATCCGGGGCTACCGCGCCAAAAAACAAGAGCGCTAAGGGTCCACCGATAATTACCCCCAGGGTTCCGGTACCAAACATGATGAGAGCTTTAGGCCCTAAGCGGAACACTTCTTTAAGGTCGATGCTTAAGGTTAGCAGGATTAAACTGGCCGGTAATAAATAGCGAGAAGCCATAAAATAAAGCTGCGACTTGCCCATAAAGGGTTTTAATAGGGCGGTATCAATTTCTTGATTGATCACAAAGTTTTTAAAGGCTTTGAAGGTATTGAGACCTTCTACCGCATAGCCTTGTTCCAAAAGAAAGGCCTTGGCGGCTGTAACATCAATCCATTGCGGAGAAATAATTCCCAGGGTACTAAAAACCGATGGGAGGAAATAACAAAGTAAAAGGGTGGGAATTACCGCGTAAAACTTCTTGAAGGCCGGCATTTCGCTACTGCGAAAAATAAAGAGTAATAAGGCCATCAGGATGCCAAATACCACGGCATCATTGGTGATTAAGGGAATATCCGAAACGACTTCTTCCATGGACGTGTTTTCTTTGGAGCCCAAATGTAAGGATTGCCGCCGAAGGGTCTACTGCTCCTTGCTTTTCGAATTTGGCTTTGCTTGGTTTTGAGCTTTTCCGCCTTTAGCCTGGGAGGCATTTTGCTTTTTTTCCTTAGTCTGAGTGGCTGGCTTAGCCTTAGCCTGCGAATTTTCGACCTTGCCTGAATTTGCTTTGCGGAAGTTCTTTTGCCTTTGCTTTTTTCGGGGTTTTTGTCCTAATGGTGCATCGGCACGCACAAATTTGCTGCGCTCCATTAAGGCGGTCATATTTCCACCCAAGGCTAAGAGAAACTTGTCGCCTTTTTGCTCCAGGACGCTGCCCTTAATACCTGATTCGAGGATGCGCACCTCCATGCCGATTTTGACCTCTTCCTGTAAATAGCGATCTAAATCTTTGTGGTGTTGCTTTACTTCCTTACGGTGACTTTTTTGCTCTTCCACTTCCACTTCGCCAGAACGTTGATTGAGCATAGCGATAAAGCGAGCTACTATCGCCTTCTTATCTTTTTGGGTTTTTTGATCCATCCAGCTGTCAATCAACTTTTGGAATCTTTGGCCCCAGTACATCAAGCGATCTTGCTCTTCATTTATGCGGCTTTGCTTCTGTACTTTCTCTTCTAATTTTGAGATACGATCCTGCTGCATCTTTTCCAGCTTGCGCAGCTTCTGCAGTTCTTTTTCCTGGGCGGAGCGTGCCTTTTCAATCGCCACCTTATCCTGCTGGATTTGCACCAACAATTTATCTACTTCTAAGGTGTTTTGCTGCACCCGACCGCGGGCATCTTCAATTAAATGACTGGGAATGCCACTGCGTTGCGCTACTTCGAAGGTGTAGGAACTGCCCGGTTGCCCGATTTGCAATTCGTAGCGGGGATCGAAAGATTTTTGATCAAAAAGCATGGCGCCATTTACCACTCCGGGCATTTCAGCTGCCAGGGCTTTAATCGCATTAAAGTGAGTAGTGATGATGCCATAAGCCCCATAAGCATTGAGTCGATCAAGGAATACCTGAGCAAGGGCCGAACCCAATTCGGGATCCGAACCACTGCCAAATTCATCAATCAGTAATAAGGTCGACGAATCCGTGTAGGTGAGGAAGTGATCCATCTTTTGCAGCTTGGAGCTATAGGTACTCAGCTCATTCTCGATACTCTGGGCATCGCCGATGTCGCCCAGCAATTGATCAAAGAGGCAAAATTTACTATCGGGATGTACGGGAATTGCCAGGCCACTTTGGAGCATAATCTGCAAGAGCCCCACCGTTTTGAGAGAAAGAGACTTCCCACCGGCATTGGGACCGCTAATTACCAGAATCCGTTGCTCTGCATCAAGCATCAGATCGAGGGGGACCGTGCTTTTGTTTTTCTCTTTATTGAAATGTCTTAATACCGGATTATAAGCATCCTTTAAAAGGATCTTCTTTTCTGATAAAATTTCGGGATAGCAGGCTTCTTGTTGATAGGCGAAAATGGCTTTGGCCCGACTAAGATCCAACCATACTAGAGTTTTAGATACGGCATCTAAATAATCGTGATAGGGGCTAATGTCGGTGCTTAATTGCCTTAAGATGCGTTTGATCTCTTCCTTTTCCGCTTCCAGCAATTCCGAAATCTCATTATTGATTTCTACTGTTTCTCCTGGTTCAATGTAGGCGATACTGTGTTTGCTGGAGCTGCCATGTAAAATGCCCTGAATTTGTCCTTTATAAGAAGCGACAATGGCCAATACCCGGCGTGATTCGGATACGCTTTCATCAAAATCGGCGATATAGCCTTTGTCGCGGTATTTCTTTAAAATACGGTTAAAGATGCGATCGGCAGAAGCTCTTTTACGGGTAAGCTCACGGCGGATATGACTTAACTCCGGCGAAGCTGAAGAGCGAACTTGAGCTCTTTCGTCCAGGACTTTATCAATCGCCTCAATCACAAATTTCTCGGGAAGCAAATATTCCAGAGGTGCCCAAATGGCAGGCAAGCGCTCTTGCTTATTGGCTACAAACTGATGCAGGTGGCGGTAGTTAATGGCCAAGCTGCGGATATCTGCAAATTGCTCTTCGCGTAAAGCGTGACCTCTAACCTTTAATTTGCTTAGAAATTCACTTAAATCAGGATGCTCAGCACTGGGAAAGCTTTCGTCGCTTAGTAATAAGGATAATATTTGATCGCTCTCCGCTATTTTTTGCGCTAATAAATCGGCCTGTGGCTCGGGATTTAAAGTGAGGGCCAGGTCTTTTGCTTTACAACTGGAACAATAACGAGCCAGCTCTCGCTGTATAAAAGGAAAGTCTAAAGCTTGGGCCAGATCAGGTGGATAGAGCTGCAAAAGGGAAATTTTTGGCAAAATAAAGACAGTTTCCCCGGAATATGGCCTTTGAGACTCAGGAAATAACAAAATGCTTTATCGGCTCATTAGGTTATTTCGTAGTGGGAGAATTACCATCGAACGAAGTTTAGCAAATTCAGAAAAGGCTCCATCTATCTTGCATTGAAATTTCAAGATTATGCTAAGCATATTTCCCCTTTTAAACCAGTCACTTGGTGGTTACCTGCGAGAAGCAATGGCGGCTTATCGGGCGAAAGCCTATCCTCATACCAAGCATGCGGAACGCTTTGTTTTATTTGGCAGAGGGCGCACAGGAAGTACCTTATTAAGTGATTTGCTAAATCAGAGTACCGATATTGATTGCGATAAGGAGATTTACAATCGCAAAGTGCTTTTCCCAAAATTGTTCTTGAAGCACCGCAACCGCGTTTTTAGAAGTAAGGTCTACGGGTTTAAATTACTCTCCTATCAATTGCGTGAAAAGCTGGGCCAGGAAGATGGTCGGGATTTCTTAAAATATTTGGTGGAGAAGCAGGGCTATAAATTGATTTATTTAACTCGAGATAATTTAGTGCGCCAAACTTTGTCTAAGCACTATGCCCGTTTTCGTAAGTCATGGCATGAAACCCAAAGCTTAAAACGTCGTCCCAAAATGAGGGTGGATATTCCCGCTTTTATGGTGGAACTCCGCGCGGGTAAGGAGCTGGAGCTATATGAACAAAAATGTCTGGAGGGAATAAACTACTTCAAGATTTCTTATGAAAAGGACTTAATGCATGCTAGGGATCGATTTAAATTGATGGATCGCTTGTTCCATTATTTGGGAGTACAGCTCTTTAAACCTGAAAGTAGTTTAAAGCGTATCAGCGCCGATTATATAGGAGATTATGTAGAGAACTGGGAAGCCTTAAAACAATGCCTGGCCTATACAGAATTTGCCGAGGACCTGAAGAACTGTTAAATGAACAAAAAAGAAGGTCTGCTGTTGTATGGCAACAAATCAGGCTAAGATGCGCGTGAAACCTACTAAGAAAGAATATGCCGGTCAGGAGGTGACTATCATCTGGCAGGCCCATAAATGCATACATTCCGAACGCTGTTGGCGAAACTTACCTGAAGTTTTTCGTTATGGTAAAAGACCATGGGTGGATCCTGATGGTGCGGAAGGAGAAAAAACCCGTCAACAAATAGAACAATGTCCCTCTGGGGCACTCACTTATGTGGGTCAGGAGAAGGGCCTATCTATGGAAGATGGAGATTTAAAAGCCAAGGTTATTCCGAATGGCCCCATAATGGTACAAGGCAGCATTAAGTTTAGCCATGCTGATGGCAGTAGTTCCATAGAAAAGAACCCCGTTTTATGTCGCTGTGGCGGATCGGCCAATAAGCCTTTCTGCGATGGCACGCATAAGCGAATTGGCTTTGAAGGATAATAAAAAGGGCCCCATTTCGGGGCCCTTTCCATTTTAGAAATTGTAGCGTAACTCAATCCCTCCATAGCTGTTTATGCGATCTGGAGCGGGTAAGTAGGCATCCGCTAATTGGTTTACAAAAACCATATAGTAATAGCGGCTGCTGAGCATATTATTTAGGCCCGCAAACACATGCAGGTTAAAGCCTGCTGCTAAGGCAATCTTATAGCCCGCCTTTAAATTGAGCACATCAAAAGCCTCAGTTTTATTGGCGCCATCCGAAGTAATATTCATAGCACCTTGATGACGAAGACTCAATTTGGTATACCAACCGGCGCTACCTTGAATGTCAATCCCCGCATTATAACTTAAGGGACTTACCCCGGCTACTGCCTGACCATCATATTCTTCCGTCACCGCCTGACTGGCACCACGGGGTACGCCTTCATAATAGAAATCGCGGTAAACGAAATCATTGGCAGTTACATTTGCCCAGGGCTGTACATGTTTAAAGATGTGGTTTTTAGACCCGATAATCTCATAGCGCACACTGGCTTCCAGTCCTTGATTATCCTGGCCTCCGGCATTAATCAAATAGGTATAGGCGGTGGTAACACTATCCAGAGGTACTGCAATGGAGGTCATCTTATTACGGAATTGGGTGCTAAAGGCTGCAATCTGGAAATTGAGTCGGCCTTTAAGCAAATTCCCTTGGGCGCCAATTTCAATTTGACTGCCACTTTCGGGTACCAGATCAGTATTCAGTTCACCGGTTGCGCCGATTATAATATTCCCGCTTAAGGGTGTTTTATAGGAACGATTATAAGAGGCAAAGAGGCTCCATTTTTTAGCAAAGCTTTTACGCAGGGCAATATGGGGCGACCAGTAATTTTTATAATCTATCTGATAGCGCGGATCCAAATCATTGCCATTTTGGTACATGCGATTTTCGAGGTCGATGCTTAAGGAGCTTAAGCTGATGCCGGCTTCGAAAGACCAGTCATGGGGCATTTGTAATTCCCATTGACTGAAGTACACCTGGTTTTGATTGCGAACAAATTGATTACTCCTTAAAGGCCCTACGATATTATAGCGTGAGGGATAAAGGCTGTCCTCTATCATACTATGGCTTAAGGCATGGTTGCGCTGAAACTGAATTTCAATCCCGGTATGTCCGGAAAGCAGGTAGTCTTCGGCCAGTTTAAAAGAGCTGCCAAAATCACTGCGCAGTCCGAAATTGATAGGCTGCTCATCATTCCAACCACCGGCAGAACTCGAGGTGCTGCTGGCTCCGGATCCAAATACGGTAGTTTGATTATTCCAGTGGCTGTTAAATTGATAGTGATTGCTAAGGCCGAAGCGAAGGCGTTCTACCTTGCTGTGCGCGTTATTCTTGATATAACGGGCGTTTCCGGTATTGTCTCCCGCTTCAAACTGGGCGATGGTGAGTTCTCCACCTCTTTCATCATAACTATCGCTATATCCGAAATAAGTTTCTACTCTTTGTTTAGCCGAAATTCGGAAGGAGCCAACCAAATTCACAAAGTCCTTGCGAGAAGCAGTATGCTCCATATAACCATCCGCTTTTTGATGACCATAGTTTAAAAGCCAGGAGCCATTTTTGGTACCTCGGGCTATGGTGGTGGTATAGCGTTGTAAACCAAAGTCACCAATAGTAGCACTTTGCTGAACATAGCTTTCGCCTTCCTTGGCGGGAAGAATGCTCAGATTAATGGCTCCGGCAATGGCAAAACCATATTTAGAGCCGGCCGGTCCTTTTTGGATATTCACCGCACTGATGCTGGCGAAGTCAATATCATCCAAAACGGTTAAACCTTCTGCGTCTGTAAGGGGAATACCATTTAAATAAACCTTGGTTCCCTGAGTATTGAAGTTATTGCTGGCACCACGGAAACCAACACCATTTCCATAACCCCGAATATTGAATTGTTGGCCTCCGGATACTGTACGACGCCACATATTAACACCTGGAACATGGGTATTAATGGCTTCGTCCATAAAGAGGCCTTTACCCATTTGTAATTCACGGGGATCGAGGTTTTGCACCGCCTGACTTTCCTGATAACTGGCCTTGCGTGGCGCACTCACCTCTACCATGGGTAGTTCTTCATTAGAGGCTAAAAGGGCTATTTCGTAAAACTGATTGCAATCATCAATCTCTACGCTTTGTGTGATAAAGTCAGGATGACTGATGCGAATTTCAGCACTGCAGTTTAGGCTAAAGAGCCCTTCTTTATCACTGCGTACCTCTTGACCATCGGCATTGCTTACTAGCACTCCGGCCAGGGGCTGGCGATTTTCCGCGTCGCTGATGCGTCCACGGACATTCTGTGCGAAGCTCAAAATAGGACTGAGCAACAACACTATTAATAGTAATCGTTTCATTGATTCATTTTTTAAGACTCGCAGGCATATAGCCATAGCAAGCCTTGCCCTTTTCCAAGGGCGATTATTGGAAAAACGGAAACAGATTCGCGTTAAGGCGGATATTTAGGCCGGAAATTCAGGAGGTGGAGTTTCGACCCCTAAGTATTTCTCCAATAAGGGAAAAGCTCCAGGCAAAGATGGGTGGAGCTTAGAATCCAGTTGATACTTGAGGCTTTCGCCTGAGAAGATTAGAAAGAGGTCGCTGAGCATTAATTGGGCCATTTGACGTTCCTCTTTGGCGGGCCCAGAATGGTATTGCAGGCGACAGATTTGGTCGAGCTGTACAAAGAGCGCTTCTTCTTCACGGTCTTCGATACACCAAAGAATGCGTTCTGAGGGGCGATTTTCTTCGCGTACAACATCGTACATGCTGCCATTATAACGCAGTTCATGGTCATTTACCCAGTGAAATTCTCGGGCATTTTCGTCGTTGATTTTAAGGGCATGCAGTTCCTTTTGCGGAACCCCGGTTTTTATCCGAGTCTTAACCGCTCTGCGGATTTGCTGGCGCTGAATTTGGAAAAAAAGACCATTCCCACCGATGTGAAACAGCAGTAAAAAGACCAGGAATAGGCCTGCAATTTTGGGTATGATTTCGGTCCTCTGCAAATCTTCGCCAAGAAAGTGAAAAACCCCGGAAGATACCAATGGCTCAGCTCCCGGGGTCCCCCATCCAAACAATTATGACTTATTGCCATCCTCCACCCAGGGTTTGGTATAGCACCACCTGAGCGATTAATTGTTCTTTCTTCGTTTCTATTAATTCAAACTTGGACTCCAGCGCATCGCGTTGAGTCATTAATACCTCCATATAATCAGCGCGAGCCGATTTAAACAAATCATTGGAAATGGTAATCGATTCGTTCAAGGCATCCACTTCCAGTGATTGGAATTTTAAGCTCTCATTGAGATTGGTAATCTTCGAAACCTGGTTCGAAACCTCAAGATAGGCTTGCAGCAACTGCATTTCATAGCGATAAGCCATTTCAATTTGGGTGGCCGATGCATTGGCATAGGAGGCCTTAAGTGCTCTTCGGTTTATAAGGGGGGCACTTAAATCGCCAGCCAAATTGTAAAGCATAGACTCCGGACCGGTTATCAGGTAACTGGCATTAAAAGCCTGCATGCCTAAGCCTGCACTCAAATCTAAGGAAGGATAGAATTGGGCTCTGGCTACTTTCACTTGTAGTTCAGCCGCTTCTAATTCACGCTCTGCTTCGCGGATATCGGGACGATTTGCCAATAGGTCTACCGGTTTACCATAATGAATTTCGGCGGGCTTAATATTGAGGAGTTCCTCAGAGCTACGGCGGATCGGTCCGGGGTAGGAACCTAAGAGGAAGTGCAATTTGTTTTCGGTTTCCCGAATTTGCTGAAGCACGCCAAAGCGAAGACTCTTAGTGCGGAGTACCTGAGCTTCAAATCGACGTACCGCCAACTCATTCACCTTGGAGGCGATTTTTTGAAGCTTCACAATTTCCAGAGCATTATTCTGGAGGGCGATGTTGCGATCCAGAATTTTAAGCTGATTATCCAATGCCAATAGCTCATAATAGCTGGAGGCGATTTCAGCGATAAGCTCAGTTTGCATAAAGTGACGCCCTTCGATGCTGGCCATATATTCGGCAACGGCGGCATCTTTCGCATCATGCAATTTGTGCCAGATATCAATTTCCCAGGAGGCGGTGGCCCCGAAAAGTAAATCGGGCACCGGATCCGGCATAGCGCGTCCGGGAGCAATATCAGTAGTTGCCTCATTAGCTCCCAGTGGGGTATAACGAGCGGTTTTGTCTACTCCGGCTCCGGCCTGCACGCCAGCAAAGGGAAGGTATTCCCCCTTACGGGCTAGGATTTCGTTATTGCGGCGCGCCATTTCCTGGAGATTGATATTGAATTCCTGATTGTACTTTAAAGCGGTATCAATCAGAGCTACCAAATTGCTATCCTGGAAAAATTCGCGCCAAGCAATTTGGGCGCTGTTCAGGGTATCGGTCTCAGCCTGAAAATTTTCAGGTACTGTCCGGTTCTCTTCTTTTAGCTCATGCACGGGGGCACAGCTAAATAGCAGTAGAGCCGGTAAGCTGAGAACTAGGATTCGTTTTGCTGTATTTTTCATGATCTTAATTCTTAGGGCTTAAGATTCTGATTCATCCGTTTCGATCGTATAACTCTCGGTATAAGGGCGGTTATCCTCATCCTTAATCAGGCTTTTACCTTCGGCCAGGCTACCAAATATGTAGTAGAGTCCAGGCACGATAATCACCCCGAAGAGGGTGCCGAACAACATACCACCCAGAGCGGAAGCACCAATGGTACGGTTACCAACGGCACCAGGGCCATGGGCCATTACCAGTGGAATCAAACCCGCGATAAAGGCGAAGGAGGTCATTAAAATGGGGCGGAAACGAACTCTCGCGCCTTCAATAGCCGCTTCTAATACGCTTAGACCTTGCTGGTTTTTCTGTACCGCAAATTCTACGATCAGTACCGCGTTTTTACCCAAGAGACCTACCAGCATTACCAATCCCACCTGCGCGTAGATATCATTGGCCAATCCCAAGGTTTTAAGCAAGAGGAAGGAACCAAATACCCCGGCCGGTAAAGAGAAGATTACTGCTAATGGCAGGATAAAGCTCTCGTACTGAGCTGCCAGTACTAAGTACACGAAACCGAGTACCACTAGGAAGATGTACAGTGCTTCATTACCCCTTTTTACCTCATCGCGGGATAAACCGATCCAGTCGATATCAAATCCGCGTGGTAGCTCTTTAGCCACTTCTTGAATGGCGGCAATGGCCTCACCACTACTGTAACCATCGGCAGGAGCACCGTTAATGGCGGATGAGGTATACATATTAAATCGGGTGATCTCATTCAAACCCTGCGTTTTCTTCACTTTCATAAAGGAAGAATAGGGCACCATTTCATCCCGATCGTTTTTCACATAGAGCTTCATCAAGTCTTCCGGCAAACGACGGTATTCGGGTGCCGCTTGCACATAAACCTTGTAGAAACTTCCGAAGCGGATGAAACCTTGTTCGTAGGTACTACCGATTAAAATTCCCAGGTTATCCATGGCCTTACCGATGGATACCCCTTTTTGCATGGCAGCCTGGTTGTCGATTTCCAGTTCGTATTGCGGGTAGTTGGCGGCGAAGAAGGTAAAGAGACCGCTAAGCTCGGGCCGCTCATAAAGTTTGGCCATAAACTCATCGTTCACCTTCTCAAAGGCCTTATAATCGCCACTATTGGTTTTATCTAAAAGTCGCAGGGCAAAACCACCGGCGGCACCATAGCCCGGTACTGCAGGGGGTTGGAAAAATTCGATGGTAGCGCCCGGTATTTTATGGGCTTCTAGCTCCAGCTCTTCGATAATTTCCCACACGTTTTCTTTCCGTGCCGACCAGGGTTTGAGGTTAATCAAACAGGTACCGGCATTGGAACCCCGACCTTCGGTAAGTACCTCATATCCGGCCAAAGCCGAAACGGATTGAATCCCGTCAATTTCTTCGGCAATTTCCTGTAATTGGCGCGAGATATCATTGGTACGTTCCAAAGTAGATCCGGGAGGGGTTTGGATAATAGCATAGATCATCCCCTGGTCTTCACTAGGGATAAAACCAGCCGGAAGAATATTGCTCACGCCAATAATACCAACCCCAAAGGCCAGCAGCATGCCGAAGGTTACCAAACGACGGTTTACAATTTTCTTCAGCAAGGCAGCGTATTTGCCGGTAAGGCGATCGAAGGCATTATTAAAGGCATCCAGACCGCGTTCCAAAATATTCATCTTGCGCACCTTACCGTGGTTGTTCTTCAAGATCATGGCACTCAATACCGGAGTAAGGGTAAGCGCTACTACCCCGGAAAGGATAATCGCCGTGGCCATGGTGATGGAGAACTGGCGGTAGAAAATACCTACCGGACCCGACATAAAGGCTACCGGTACGAATACCGCGGCCATCAATAGGGTAATGGCGATAACAGCACCGCTAATCTCATTCAGTACCAGCTTTACTGCTCGGAAGGGGTTCAGTTCCGGGAAGTCGTGCATTTTGGCGTGCACCGCTTCTACCACTACGATTGCATCATCCACCACAATACCAATGGCCAATACCAAAGCAAAGAGGGTGATGAGGTTAATCGTAAGGCCAAAAGCCTGCATAAATATGAAGGTACCGATAAGGGATACGGGTACCGCCAGAGTGGGAATTAAGGTAGAACGCCAATCACCCAGGAAGAGGAATACCACAAAAGCTACCAGAACGAAAGCTTCGCCCAGGGTATGCAGCACCTTTTCGATAGAGGCATCGAGGAAGCCTGATACGTCGTAGCTAATTTCATAATCCATTCCCGGAGGGAAGTTCTCAATTTTGAGTTCCTCCAGTTTTTCTTTTACCTCTTCAATAACCTTGGAGGCATTACTACCATAGGTTTGTTTAAGGGTAATAGCCGCAGATGGGCGGTTGTCGAGATTGGAATAGATATCGTAAAACTCACTACCAAATTCAACTTCGGCGATGTCTTTTAAATGCAGGATTTCACCCTCAGCATTGGCGCGGATAATTACATCCTCATATTGTTCGGGCTCATTGTATCGCCCGGGATAGGTAAGTACATATTCCAAAGATTGGGAAGTTTTACCTGAGCTCCGACCAATCCGGCCGGGAGAGCCGATTACGCTTTGTTCGGACAGGGCCTCCATAACTTCTTCAGTAGACACATTATAGGCTCGCATCCGATCCGGTTTTAACCAGATGCGCATGGCATATTGCCGACTACCGAGAATTTTTGCTTGCCCAACCCCCTTCAAGCGTTTCAGCTCGGGGAGGATGTTTACACTGGCGTAATTGTAGAGGAATTTTTGATCGGCCCTTTCATCCTCACTGTAGAGGTTCACATACATCAGCATATTGGGTTGGGATCGACTTACGATAATACCTTCCCTTTGTACCAATGGCGGCAGTCGGTTGGTAACCTGCTCAATACGGTTTTTAACACTTACTACCGCCTGGTTAGGATCGGTGCCCAAATCAAAAACTACCTGAATGGTGGCCTCACCAGCCGATGTGGCATCGGAGGTCATATAGTTCATTCCCGGTGTACCGTTAATGGACTTTTCGAGCGGAATAAGTACCGACTTCACCAATACATCTGCACTGGCACCGGGATAGGCGATAAAGATATTTACCCGTGGAGGGGCAATGGAGGGGAACTGAGAGATGGGTAGAGACTGAATGGCCAGCACTCCCATGAATATGATTACCAACGAAATACTGATCGACAGTACAGGTCGGCGAATGAATTGCTTAAACATGATGGCTGAAATTTATTCGGCGTACAGTTTCAATTCTTTCCAAACGGCTTTGGGATCCTTCAATTCGAAATTGATATGATCGCCATTACGCACTTTTCGGAGTCCTTCTAATAAGATGTGCTCACCTTCCAGCAAGCCACCTGAAATGAGGTAGAGGTCTTCCAGTTCATGTGCCACTTTAAGCTCACGCAGATGTACCACATGCTCTTCGTCGATCACGAAAACATAGTGTTTATCGAGAATTTCGAAAGTGGCTTTTTGAGGAATGATCAAAGCGCTTTCGAGCTTGTCTTGCATAATGATATTCCCGGTTTCACCGTGGCGTAGCAATCCGGTTGGGTTTGGGAAAGTGGCCCGGAAAGGAATGTTTCCAGTCTCATTATCGAAATCGGCCTCAATCGCACTTACTTTTCCTTCATGTTGGAAGATGCGATCATTCGCCATTCGTAATTGAACGGGTAGGATGTGCTCTTCTCTTAAGCGCTCCTGATAGTCGAGGTACTCGGCTTCAGGTACATTAAAGTATACCCACATTTCGCTGTTATCGGAAAGGGTGCTCAGCAATTCACCTTCGTCGATTAAGCTACCTTCTCGAACGTGGAAGCGGTCGATAATCCCACCAAAAGGCGCTTTAATTTCGGTGAAGGACATATGAGTTTCAGCCAATGAAAGCTCCGCTTTGGCTTTGGTGTAGCGGGCTTTGGCCATGGCTAATTCGGCCGAAGAAACCACGTCGCGATCGGCTAGAGATTTGGTGTTCTCGTATTCGATGCGCGCGAGTTCGGCCTCCGCTTTGGATTTCTCCAATTCGGCTTTGTAGATATTGGGCATAATGCGGAACAGCAATTGCCCTTCTTTTACTTGATCACCCTCATCCACATAGATGTGCTGTAAATAACCTCTTTCGAGGGCCCGCAATTCGATGTGACGGATGGAGTGAATTTGACTTACGTATTCTTTGGAAAGTGCGGTGTCTACTCGCAATGCCGTGGTGGCAGTAAAGACAGTTTCAGAATGGTGGTTTTCAGAATGCTCAGATTCGCAGGCGCTTAAAATGCTTAAGGCCAGGATTCCGAAGCCAATGATTCGTCTCATTTTGAGAATTTTTGAATTGAATAATGGATGGGGTTGAAATAAGAATCAATCGATTTTTATTCCGATCCGGTGCTTTTTAGGCAGAACGCAAAAGGGAGTCCGGAGCTCCGTTTTCAAAATGATTAAATCCTGGCAGATGGAATTTTTAAGCTGCAGAATTGCAAATAGAGAGGAATATCTCTACTGAATGAAACTGGGCTTTCGAGAAGGCTGCAATGCTCTTCGCCGATGCCGTATAGGAATTCTTCTAGATGTTGGGGCCAGTCAAAAAGGCTCCAGTCCAGTAAATCTTCTTCAGATTCGTTTTCGGAGGTTAAGCTTTGGAATAAGGCATGAAAACTATTCTCCTTATCTAGCTTTTGAATGAAACCCGAATCCGTTTTTTCAATCAGAAGCAGCTCTGATTCTACTGTGTTTCCGGTACCGCTAAAATGAGCCAGGGCAAGGGACAGACCGAGCTCGCCCAGTAGAGAGAGTCCAGTTAATAAGAAGAGTATCCGTCCAAAAGCTCTTTTCAAAGCATGAGAATTACGGCGCGAAAGTATTAAAGAAAAGTACAGGAATAAAAATCCTAAGCTTAAAGTCCTACTAATATCGATTATCGGGAATTCGAAAAAAAACAGGGAGCTTATTGAACTCCCTGCCTGTACTTACTCATACAAATCAAACACCTCGAACCATTACAGTTCATCTGAGATGTTTTGTTCTTTACCCCCTAAATAACTTTCATCCGCAGATTCCATCAGGAGAGGTGTTTGATGGAATCAAAGTAAGGGACTTCAAGCCTTTTACTCTGTAGCTTTTTGTTGGAGATTAGCCTAAACTTTTACTACAGAAAAGTCTGAAAACGAATAAATATTCGGGAACGGACTTTAATCGAGGATTAAGAGGCTTTAATGGCAATACGCAATCCGGCCTCTGTTTTATTAACCTGGGTTAGGCCATGCTTGGCTAATCCTTTAAGGCCTTTGTCCCATTGTTTGTTAGACAAAGCCACAGCCGATTTTAATTCTTCCAGATCCATTTCCTCTTTCTCTTTCAAGATTTCAAAAATGGCTTTTTCATTATCGGCAAGCTCTACTTTCTTTTCGGCTTTCTTCTCTGGTTTCATCTGTGGGAAGAAGAGTACTTCTTGGATAGAGGCATTATCGGTTAGCATCATGGTTAAGCGATCAATGCCAATTCCCATTCCTGAGGTTGGAGGCATACCGTATTCCAGGGCACGTAAAAAGTCCTGATCGATAAACATCGCCTCATCATCGCCTTTCTCGCTTAAGCGTAATTGCTGTTCAAAACGTTCGCGTTGATCAATAGGATCATTAAGCTCCGAATAGGCATTGGCCACTTCTTTACCATTAATCATCAGCTCAAATCGCTCGGTATATTCAGGATTATCGCGGTGCTTTTTACAAAGAGGCGACATCTCTACCGGATAGTCGGTAATAAAGGTGGGTTGGATATAATTGGGCTCACATTTCTCACCAAAGAGCTCATCAATCAATTTGCCCTTGCCCATACTGGGGTCGGTTTCAATACCTAAATCAGCGCAAGCTGCACGTAATTCGTCTTCGCTCTTACCATCAATATCAAAGCCGGTATGCTCCAAAATAGCCTCACGCATGCTTACCCTTGGGAAAGGCGCTTTAAAGCTGATTTCTTTGCCACTCAGACTTACGGTGGTATTACCCTTATGCACGGATTTCACCACATGCTCCAGCATTTGCTCGGTAAAGTCCATCATCCAGAAGTAGTCTTTATAGGCTACATAGATTTCCATTACGGTAAACTCCGGATTGTGAGTGCGGTCCATACCTTCATTACGGAAGTCTTTGGCGAATTCATAAACTCCTTCGAAACCGCCTACAATCAGACGTTTCAAATAAAGTTCATTGGCAATCCGCAAGTACAATGGCATATTCAGCGCATTGTGATGGGTAATAAAAGGGCGTGCTGCGGCACCACCGGGAATGGGCTGTAAAATGGGGGTCTCTACTTCTAGATAATCGAAGCGGTTAAAGAATTCCCGCATGGCATTAATAATGCGCGTACGGGTAACGAAGGTTTCCTTTACCTTGTCATTAACCACTAAATCTACATAACGCATACGGTAGCGTTGCTCGGGATCGGAAAAAGCATCGTATACATTTCCTTCTTCGTCTTTCTTAACGATAGGAAGAGGTTTTAGGCTTTTGCTTAATACTGTCAGGCTATCGGCTTCAATGGTAACCTCGCCCATTTGGGTGCGGAAAACCTTACCGGTGATGCCTATAAAGTCACCAATATCCAGGTGACGTTTGAAAACAATATTGTAGAGATCCTTATTCTCATCCGGGCAAAGTACATCGCGATTCAGGTATACCTGGATACGTCCTTTGCTATCCATCACATCCAGGAAAGAAGCCTTTCCCATGATGCGTTTCGTCATGATCCTCCCGCTAATCTTCACCTGTTTCCATTCTTCAGCTTCTTCCGATTTCTCGAAACCTTCGAGAATGGAGCTTGAAAAATGACTGGCCTCATAACGTGCAGCAGGATAGGGCTCTATGCCCATCTGCCTTAAGGCGGCCAGCGATTCGCGTCTTTGGATTTCCTGTTCGGAAAGATGTTGGCTCATGACCTGAAATTTCGCGCAAAAGTACCGAATTTCTAATGCCTGACCTCGCCCTTTAATAGGCCATTGGTTTTAGCTATGGCCGAGGTGTTTTTTAATGAATGGTTCTAGTGAAGGAAGTACACCGTACTGAATACTATGAGCAGGCCACTACTAAAGCCTAAAACCAGCTCCTTGCCATCATGAGCCTTTAAACTTAAGCGAGCTGAGGCTACTATACCAGCCACTAAGATTAGTCCGGCAATAAAAGGTAAGAGATTGAGACTGTATTTGGCGGACACAGCCATCAGCATTCCTAAGAAACCGCCCAGGCCACCTAAATGGGCGCTGGATTTTAAAAAGCTGAGTAAGACTAAATGCAGCAGAATAACATAGGCTGCTCCGGCCAGATATTGATGGGCTTCTGCTGCGAGACCAGCACTTTTAATGAGTTGGGAGGTGAGGAAAAAACTCAAGGCCCCTATGGTATAGGGCCAACGTCGATCGCTGGCCTTTTCCATCATTAAACTACTTATCACGCGAAAGCGGTAGAGCAGAATGCTAATTAAAACCGGTATGAGGTAGGTGCCGCAAAACACCATCAATAAAGAGAGGAGGACCACATTTCTTGGATAGTGATAAGGCAGGTATTCGAAAATAAAATACAGACCTACCAAGGGGTATATCGCTGGATGGAAGAGGATGGAGATAAACTTGGCTAAGCGGATATTCATCTAGAGTTGCTTGCGTAAACGGGCTACCGGAATATCCAGTTGTTCCCGGTATTTAGCTACGGTACGGCGGGCAATGGGGTAGCCCTTGTCTTTTAGAAGCTGGGCTAGTTTATCATCGGTAAGAGGCTTGCGTTTATCTTCTTCAGAAACGGAAACCTCCAATATTTTCTTGATTTCGCGGGTACTTACATCTTCACCAGCATCATTCTTCATGCTTTCGCTGAAAAACTCCTTGATCAGGAAGGTTCCATAAGGAGTGCTTACATATTTATTGCTGGCGACACGCGATACGGTGGAAATGTCCATTCCAATTTCATCGGCAATATCCTTGAGAATCATAGGGCGAAGCTTTAACTCATCGCCAGTTTGGAAATAGTCTTTTTGGTATTGCATGATGGCCCCCATGGTAAGCATCAGGGTTTGCTGCCTTTGCTTGATCGCTTCGATAAACCATTTGGCGCCATCTAATTTTTGCTTTACAAAAAGGGCAGCTTCCTTTTGTGCTTTGTTTTCCTTTTGCCCTTGGCGGTAAGTCTCGAGCATTTCGCGGTACTCCCGACTTACATTTAGCTCCGGAGCATTGCGACTATTTAAGGTCAATTCCAATTCGCCTTCTACAATGCGGAGGGTAAAATCGGGAACCACTACTTGCACTTCGCGATTGCTATTGCTGGTGCTATTGCCGGGTTTGGGATTTAGGCGGGTAATTTCGAGTATCGCTAATCGCAAATCCTCCTCATCCAATTCCAGCCGCTGGATCAACTTTTCGTAATGCTTTTTGGTAAACTCATCGAAGAAGTCCTCCAATATTTCCAGCGCTAATCTTTGATGATAGCTACTTTCTTCCTGACGTAGTTGAATCATCAGGCATTCTCGCAAATTGCGTGCGCCAACCCCGGCAGGCTCCAGGGCTTGAATGAGTTTTAGGTAGCGCTCCAATTGCTCTTCCTCCACAAAGATGTTTTGGGTAAAAGCAAGATCATCCACAATGGCACTTAGCTCGCGACGGATATAACCGTCATCATCAATATTCCCAACCAGATATTCGGCGATCTGCCGTCCTTGCTCATCGAGGGGGTAGGTGCCTAATTGCTCCAGAAGAAATTCGTGAAAGCTTTTGCCGCCCGTAATGGGCACCTTGCTTTCTTCATCGTCGGGCGAATAATTATTGGCTTGTAATCGATAGTCAGGAATTTCATCATCACTCAGATACTCATCCACGTTGATGTCTTCTGCCTCGATGCGCTCCTCTTCTCTTTCGTTTTCCTGATTGTCGAATTCGAGATCTTCGCTATCGTTTTCGCTTTCTTCCTTTCCTTCTTCTAAAGCGGGATTGCTTTCCAGTTCTTCCTTAATTTTTTGCTCAAAAGCCAGGGTAGGCAACTGAATCAGCTTCATGAGCTGAATCTGCTGCGGACTGAGTTTTTGCAGTAATTTTTGGTTGAGCTGTTGTTTAAGCATGGTGCAATTTGGCTGGGTGAAGTTAAGAAAAAGCGGCTCGACCTATCAAAGATTTTGCCGTTTTTGCTCAAGCTTAACAAACTGCGTGCCAGCTCCCGATTTTAAAGGACCAATGCCTTAAAATTCGGCGTTGCCCGGAGTACGAGGGAAAGGAATTACGTCGCGAATATTGGTCATTCCGGTTACGAATAATACCAAACGCTCAAAGCCTAATCCGAATCCACTGTGTACGCAGCTGCCAAATTTTCGGGTATCGAGATACCAGTCTAATTCCTTCTCGTCGATACCGAAATCATTCATCTTACCACGTAGTACATCGTAGCGTTCTTCCCTTTGCGATCCTCCTACAATTTCACCAATGCCGGGGAAGAGAATATCCATGGCACGCACGGTTTTCTCATCCTCATTTAAACGCATGTAGAAGGCCTTAATTTTGGCCGGATAATCGAATAAGATTACCGGTGCATTGAAGTGTTGCACCAGGTATTTTTCGTGCTCCGATTGTAAATCTGCTCCCCATTCGTTGATGAGGTAATTGAAACGTTTTTTCTTATTCGGTTTCGAATTGCGAAGAATGTCGATGGCCTCGGTATAGCTTACTCTGCGGAAGTTATTGTCCACCACAAATTGCAGTTTTTCACGCAGGGGTTCGCTACGATCTTTCTCGGGTTTGGATTTTTCTTCATCCTTTAAGCGACCTTCTAAAAATTCCAGATCATCACCACAGTTTTCTAAAGTATAGCGAATCACATGCTTTAAGAAGTCTTCCGCCAAATCCATATTGGCATTTAGATCATTGAAAGCCACTTCGGGTTCAATCATCCAAAACTCTGCTAGGTGACGTGAGGTATTTGAGTTTTCGGCCCGGAAAGTTGGTCCGAAAGTATAAACCTTAGACAAGGCCATAGCTCCTAATTCGGCTTCCAGCTGACCGGATACGGTGAGGTTGGTTTCCTTGGCAAAGAAGTCTTTGCTATAATCAATTTTGCCCTCTTCGGTTAAAGGCGGATTCTTTTTATCGAGTACCGATACATTAAACATTTCCCCTGCCCCTTCGGCATCACTACCGGTAATAATAGGAGTGTGCAGGTAGAAGAATTGCTTTTTATGGAAGTAGTCATGCACGGCATAAGCCAGGTGATGACGAATGCGCATTACAGCACCAAAGGTATTGGTACGCATCCGCAAATGAGCGATATCACGCAAGAACTCCATGGAGTGTTTTTTGGGCTGCAATGGATACTCCTCCGGATTGCTTTCCCCTAAAACTTCTAATTCCCGTACTTGAATTTCAACGTCCTGACCTTTGCCCTGGGAGCCTAATAAATCGCCTTTAGCGCGAATAGCCGCACCGGTCGCGATTTTCTTTAGCAGGCCTTCTTCCAGGTTTTCGAAGTCAACAACTAGCTGCAATGTTTTAATGGTAGAACCATCACTAAGCGCAATAAAACGATTGCTACGAAAGGTTCTAACC
This sequence comes from Croceimicrobium sp., assembly GCF_965228705.1. Classification (GTDB taxonomy): domain Bacteria; phylum Bacteroidota; class Bacteroidia; order Flavobacteriales; family Schleiferiaceae; genus Croceimicrobium. Next base: position 2,695,961 of record NZ_OZ245832.1, on the reverse strand, counting down.
CAGCCTTTCACTTCTTGGGTGGTACCAATAGGTTTTTGCTGTAAAATATCTTTAATGGATAAACTCATTCTCTTCCGGTTTGGGCCGCAAATTTCACAAATTTTCCACTGCAAACAGGCCTATACTTAAGAAACCTTAACACCAAGAAACTTTTTATACAAAATAGTTTCCGCGTGCAATTTGTTTCCTAGTTTTGCCGCCGTTATGGAGACAATGGAGATTGAAATTATTGGGAAGGCCCATGAAATGTTTCAGCGTTACGGTTTAAGGCCGGTAACGATGGATGACATTGCCAAGGAGCTGAGCGTATCTAAGAAAACCTTGTATAAATACTTTGCCAACAAGGAAGAATTAGTGGAGCGCGCAGTGGAGCGGGTAATGGACCAAGTAAGTGCTCGCATGGTTGAGCTCTTAAAAGCAGAAGGCAATGCTATTGATATGCTTTTTGCGATGGACGAAGTGGTGTGTGCCAATATTGAGGCGCATGATCACAGCATGCAATTTCAGCTGGAACGCTATTACCCCGAATTGTACGCCAAATTGGAAGGCCGCAAGCGTGAGATGGTTTTAAAAATGATGCACGCTAATATCGAACAAGGGAAGCGCGAGGGCTTGTTTCGCGAAGAACTGAATAACGATGTGGTGGCTTTCTTATACTACAGTCGGGCTCGCCTAATGACCGAAGCCGACATTGCCGAATTTGAACAAATGAGCATGCCCGAGCTCATGCGCGAAATCTTGATTTATCATGTGCGCGGAGTGGCAAATGCCAAGGGGATCGCCTATTTGCAGGAAAAACTAATGACAACTACTAAAACACAATCATGAAAAAACACCTGGTGCTTGGATTAGCCCTTATAAGTGCGCCTTTATGGGCACAGCAAGAGGCCAAGCAATTTTCACTTCAGGAGGCCCAGGATTATGCCGCCCGGAATTCGTATACGGTTCAGGATAAAGTTCTGGATTACGAAAAGGCCCGGAAAACCATTAAGGAAACTGCTGCGATGGGTTTGCCCCAAATTTCAGGATCTTTTGGTTATAGCTATAATGCTCAGGTTCCTAAACAGCCTATTCCGGCGCAATTCTTCAACCCTAATGCGGGTGAAGATGATATCGCTTATGTGGCTTTTGGGGTGGCTCATCAAAACCAGGCTCAGCTGCAATTGAGTCAACTTTTAATTGATGGTTCTTACTTCGTGGCTTTACAGGCTACCCGCGTGGTAAAAGAAACCAAAGCTTTGGAGCGTGAAGAGGCAGAAATTAATGCCCGCCGAAACACTGCTCAAAGTTATTATGGTGCCCTGGTAGCAGAAGAAACCCTGGAAATTCTAAAAGCCAATCTGGAGACCGTTAAATCCAATTTTGATGAAACCCAAAAACTTTTTGAAAACGGTTTTGTAGAAGATCAGGATGTGAGCCAAATGGAACTGCTCTACAATAATTTACAGAACAATGTGAATAATGCAGAGCGTCAGGTAAAGCTGGCTTATCAATTACTCAAGTTTAATATGGGTATTTCTTTGGAAGAAGAAATCACTCTGAGCTCCAGCTTGGAAGAAGTAATAAATCCCGTTCGTTCGGATGCGACTTTAGCTCAAAACCCTTTTCAGGTAGATAAGCATATCAGCTTCCGTAATCTCTTGAGCCAGGAGAAAGGCGCCAGCCTTCAATTGGCCAATGAAAGAGCGAAGTACTTCCCTACCTTAAGTGGTTTTGTAACACATAGCCAGAGTAATTTCTCGAATCAGGCCAGCGATGCTTTTAGTTTCGATACCTATTGGATTCCAGGAACCACCATCGGCGCAAGCTTAAGCTGGAATATTTTTACCGGCCTGGGACGAACCGCTCGGGTGCAAAAAGCGAAGATCGATTTGGAACGCATCCGCCTGGCAAAAACGGCTACCGAAAGTCAATTGGAATTACAGTTTCATCAAGCGCAAAGCGATTACGACTTTGCCCTGGATAATTTGAGTAATCAGATGCGCAATCGCACTTTAAGTGAAAAAGTACGCGACCGTACCCTTCGCAAATACAAAGAAGGTTTGGCTAGTAGCCTCGAATTAACGCAGGCCGAGAATCAATACCTCGAAGCCGAACGCAATTATATCAACGCAATTTTAAACGTCCTCAACGCCAAAGAAGCCCTGGAATACGCATTGGGCCAATAATTTTAAGCTCTTCAAATAAACCATGAAAAAATTAAGCATCTTATTCATTTTCGCGATTTTGGCCTCCTGCGGTCAATCGCCTAAGGATCTCGCCGCTCTTCAAGCGAGCTTAAAGGAAAAGGAAACCGCAATAAAAGGTTTACAAACTGAGATCGATAGCATTCAGGCCCAAATTGAACGTCTGGATACCACTCATGTGGTAGAAGCCTCTTTAACTCCGGTTGAAGTGCGTACCATGGCAAATCAAACTTTCCGTCATTATGTACGACTTAGTGCTACGGTTAGCTCTAAGGAGAATGTACTATTAAGTGCCGAAGGAAATGGTCGCGTAGTTTCCGTAAATGCCGAAGAAGGCGATCGTGTTTCTAAGGGGCAGACCATCCTACGTTTAGAAAGTGATTTCATCGAAGGTCAATTGAAAGAGGCGGAAGCAGCTTATCAATTAGCGAAAACCACCTTCGAGCGTCGTGAGAATTTATGGAAAGACAGCATTGGTTCCGAAATCGAGTACCTTAATGCTAAGACTAATTTCCAGGCAGCCGAAAACCGCGTAAAGCAAGCCCGGGCCCAGTATGAGCACACTTTTGTTAAAGCTCCGGTAAACGGTAGCTTAGACGTGATCCGTGTAAACAAAGGTGAATTTGTGGGTGCCGGTACCCCGGTAGCGCGCGTGGTTGATCTAAGCAATTTGGAACTCGAAACCGATATCTCTGAAAGCTATTTGAAAGCGGTTAAAGTGGGAGATTCTGTAGAAGTAAGCATTCCCGCTTTAGGTTTGAAGCAAGGAGAGAAAGTGATCTTCGCCAGTCAGTACATCAATCCTGAGAACCGCAGCTTCACCATCAAAGTAGGATTGAAAAACAACAATGCTTTGATCAAGCCTAATCTTTTGGCAGAAATTAAACTGAAAGATTACGAAAACCCCAATGCTTTGGTATTGCCTTCGATGGCGATTCGTAAAGATTTGAACGGGGATTATGTATACCTAATTGATAAAACAGAAGCCAAGCCAATTGCTCGCAAACGCTATGTTCAAATCGGTCGCTCTTTTGGAGAGGATGCCGAGATTATTGAAGGCCTGACAGCCGGAGAGCAAGTGATTGTGGTTGGGGCTAATTCTGTAAACGAAGGACAGGAGGTAGAGATCCAGTAATTCGAAAACTACTATGGCAACAAACACCAGTCGAAACTTCGGGCTTAGTACGCTAGCCCTTAAAAATAGCATCAGCGTCTTTATACTTTCGGCGCTGTTGATCCTCTTCGGAGTGTTCTCCTACATTACTATGCCCAAGGAGTCTTTTCCGGAGATTGTATTCCCATTGATTTACGTGCAAACGCCGTATCCGGGAAACACCCCTCAAGATATTGAGAACCTGATTTCCCGTCCGCTCGAGAAAGAGATTAAATCGGTGGATGGTATCAAAAACCTCAATTCGGAGTCGGTGCAGGATGTGTCCATCATAAATGTGGAATTTAACATCGATGTTGATACCGAAAAAGCCCTCCAGGATGTAAAGGATGCGGTGGATCGCGCAATGAGCGATTTACCCTCTGACCTGGATCAGGATCCGGTGGTATTGGATATCGACCTCAGTCGTATTCCGATCCTCAACATCAACCTATCCGGTGATTATTCCATTGATGATCTGGTAGACTATGCTGAGCTTTTGCAAGATGAAATCGAAGAGCTGGGCGAAATTTCTGAAGCCACCATTACCGGTGACAAAGAAAAAGAGGTGCAGATCAATGTGGATATGCCCAAAATGCAGGAGAATAAGCTCAGCTTTAATGATGTGCAAAATGCCTTAGCGGCCGAAAACATCAATATTGGAGCTGGAGATATCCTTCTGGGTAAAACCCGACGTAGTATTCGTACCGATGCGGAGTTTACCTCTATGGATGAGATCCGCAATGTGATCGTTAAGCATGAGAATGATAATATCGTTTACCTGAAAGATATTGCCGATGTGGCCTTTACCTATAAAGAGGTAGAGAGCATGGCGCGTTTGGATGGTGAGTCGGTAGTATCCTTGAACGTGATTAAGAAGGGCGGGGAGAACCTCCTCGATGCTACAGATAAGATTCGCGAGATTATTAAGACAGCTAAGAAGAGCCTCTTGCCTAAGGATCTGCGAATTACCATTACCAATGATCAGAGTACCCAAACCCGTAACCAAATTGCGAACCTGGAGAACAGTATCATTTCCGGGGTAATTCTGGTAACTCTTACCCTCTTATTCTTCCTGGGTTTACGGAATGCCACTTTCGTGGGATTGAGTATTCCTTTCTCCATGTTTATCTCCTTCCTGGTACTAAGTGCGGCGGGTGTAACCTTAAACTTTATCGTTCTTTTCTCGCTGATCTTAGCCTTGGGGATGTTGGTAGATAATGCCATTGTAACCATTGAGAATATTTACCGGCTTTATGCCGAAGAAGGGCTCTCGGCCTGGGAAGCATCCCGCCAAGGGGTGGGTGAAATTGCGGTGCCTATTATTAGCTCCACCGCTACTACATTGGCCGCCTTCTTCCCTCTTTTGTTCTGGGATAGTATTATCGGAGAGTTCATGGGCTATTTGCCCCGTACCCTGATCATTGTATTGGGATCATCCCTCTTCGTAGCCTTGGTGATTAACCCGGTAATTGCTGCGTCTTTTATTAAGAATCAGGATTTTGAAGCAGATAAAAATCACCGAAAGGCTTTGATTTGGTTTGCCATATTCCTGGTACTAGGAGTGCTGGCACACATGGCTTCCAACACCATTTTAGGTAACCTGCTTTTAGCTATATCCTTTGGAGTTCTAGCCTTCACTTATGCATTGAACCCCCTTTCAGCCTGGTTCCAATTGGTATTGCTGCCGAGGGTCGAAAACTTCTACGCACGAACCTTGGCCTACTCGCTTCGAAAATGGAGACCTGCAGCTATTATTATTGGGACCATCTTTTTGATGTTTTTCTCCATTAACTTTTATTTCGGTACCAATCCTAAATTGGTAGATTTCCCGGAGAATGAGCCGAACTATATCAATGTATTTGTTGAGCTTCCCTTAGGTACAGATGTCTTGGCTACCGATAGCATTGCGCAGCGTGTGGAGTCGGAGTTGAATACCATTTTGGTGCCTTATCAGGATTTGGTAAAAAGTGTAGTAACCAATGTTGGGGCTGAAACCGCTTCTCAAAATGAGTTTGGCGGCGGGGGTCAAAATACCCCGAACAAAGCGCGGATTACCGTTTCCTTTGTAGAGTACGAGTACCGTAACGAGGTAAGCACCAGTGCTATTCAGAGGGAGGTTACTCAGAAATTGAATAACTGGTTGCCGGGCGTAACCATTAGTGTGGAGAAGGAGCAAAATGGTCCGCCTACGGGTCGTCCGATTAACATCGAAATTACCGGTAGTGAGTTTGATATGCTGATTGCTACCGCCGATGATGTGAAAAAGGTGGTAGATGCTGCGGAGATCCCTGGTATTGAAGGACTGCAAATTGATTTGGAGACCAATAAGCCTGAGATGCTGGTGCGCATTGATCGCGATCGTGCCGGACGTTTAGGCGTAAGCACGCAACAAATTGCGATGGTTCTGCGTACTGCCTTGTATGGCTCTGAAGCGAGCAAGTACAAGGAAGGGGAAGATGATTATCCGATTGAGGTCCGTCTCAAGAAAGACTATCGTTATGATGTTGCCAGCTTGATGAACCAGTTTGTGACTTTCCGCTCACAGGCCAGTGGACAAATTGTGCAGGTGCCTATTTCGGCAGTTACCAGCTACGAATTTGTGAGTTCTTATAACTCTATCAAGCGTAAAGATTCGGAGCGTTTAATTACCGTATACTCGAATGTGGTGGAAGGTTTTAATGAAACTGAAATCAACAATGAGATCAAAGAGGTATTGAAGGATTATAAATTGCCAGAAGGCTATGACCTGAAGTTTACCGGATCGCAGCAAGAACAGCAGGAAAGTGCCGAGTTCTTAACGCGTGCCATGTTAATTGCGGTATCCTTGATCTTCATCATTTTAGTATCTCAGTTTAACTCTGCTCTCAAGCCTTTCATCATCATCCTTACCGTACTCTTCAGTACTATTGGTGTATTCCTGGGATTGGGAATCTTCCAAATGGAGTTTGTGGTAATTATGACCGGTATTGGTATTGTTTCCCTGGCGGGAATTGTGGTAAACAATGGTATTGTATTGATCGACTTTATCGAGCTAAGTAGAGCCCGTATGCGGGAAGAAAAGCAATTGCAAGAAGGGGAAGTATTGGATGATAGCAGTTTGGTTTATGCCATCGAATTAGGTGGTAAAACCCGTTTACGTCCGGTATTGCTTACCGCGATTACTACCGTATTAGGACTCTTGCCTCTGGCGGTTGGATTGAACATTGATTTTATCGGATTATTAGATGGTCGTGGTGCCAATATCTACTTCGGTGGAGATAATGCCGTGTTCTGGTCTCCTATGGCTTGGACGGTAATCTTTGGTCTGGTATTTGCAACCTTCCTAACGCTGATTGTGGTCCCAGTAATGTACCTGGTTTTAGAACGCTTGAATCGCATTGTGCGATCTTGGTTCGGCCGCAGTAGCAATTAGGTTAAGGTTTGGTTAATTGGTTGACAAGGCCCCGGTTCTCCGGGGCCTTTTTTTATGGGGTGTAAATCCTACTTTTGCGCCATGACCTATCCCACTCTGGAAAAGCTCAATAGTCCGGCCGATTTACGGCTCTTAAGCAGCGGCCAATTAGAAGATTTGGCAGCTGAATTACGTCGCTTTATCCAGGAGCAAACACGCACCAAAGCCGGGCATGTTCGCTCCAGTTTAGGTGTGGTAGAATTAAGCATCGCTTTGCACTATCACTTTAATACTCCTGATGATATTTTGATTTGGGATGTGGGGCATCAGGCTTATGCCCATAAAGTGCTCTGCGAGAGACGGTCAATATTTCAGAGCAACCGTCAAAAAGGCGGAATCTCAGGCTTTACCAAACGTAGTGAAAGTGCTTACGATCCTTTTGGTGCGGGGCATTCTTCGACTTCCATTTCAGCGCTGGCCGGATTCGTAAAAGCAGCCCAGTTGGAGGCCAATCCACGTAAGCATATCGCAGTAATTGGCGATGGAGCTTTAACCGGCGGTCAGGCTTTTGAGGCCCTTAATTATTTAGGTGATATGGCGGCCGACTGTCTGGTAATCCTTAATGATAATAAGAGTAGCATCGACCCCAATGTGGGAGCATTGCAAAAGCTGTATAGCTATCAGGCCTGGGCAGAATCCTTAGGCTTTCAATATCATACCTGCGAGGCTGGAAATTCCATTGCGGATTTACTGGCGAAGCTGAAGGAATTGAATAACCTTTCTGGGCCACTGTTCTTACATATCCAAACCGAAAAGGGCCTGGGCTATAATGAAGTTATTGAACGGAAAGGTAGTCCAGCGGCTCCGAGCTATCAATCGGTATTTGGTGAAACAATTTTAGAGCTTTTGGAGACTGATCCAAAATTGGTGGTATTAAGTCCGGCCATGTTAAGCGGTGCCCAATTACTGGAAGCTCAAAAGGCTTTTCCAGAGCGCGTGATAGATGTGGGTATTGCCGAACAAAATGTGGTGACCATGGCCGCTGGATTGGCCGCATCCGGCTTTAAGCCTTTGGTACATTTATACAGCACTTTTGCCCAAAGGGCCTTGGATCAGATTATCCATGATGTGGCTTTACAGCAATTGCCGGTGGTTTTTGTTTTAGACCGAGCGGGCTTCGTGGGGGAGGATGGACCTACCCATCATGGGGTATTCGATCAGGCTTTATTGGCAGATATTCCGAATATGCGTTTAATGGCACCTGCTGGAGGCAAAGCTTTGAAAGCGATGTTAGAAGAGGCGATGCAAGCGGAAGGCCCGATTGTAATTCGCTATCCTAAAGCTAGCTTCGATTTGCAAACCGATGGACTATGGCAGGGAATGCAGGCCCATTGGTGGCGTCACTCAAATCAGACCTCCGCTATTCTATCTTATGGCTCTCAGGCCGCATTAGCCCAGGCCGCCGCGGAAGCCAAGGATTGGAGTCATTTGCACATACCTCAATTCCGACCTTTGGATCAGACGCATTTAGTAGAACTATTGGCCTCTTATCGGCGCTTGATTTTAGTAGATGAAAATCCGGCTGGAGGTAGTTTGCATCGCGATCTACTGGCCTTGCTGCAATCCGGAAAGCTTAAGGCCAAGTATCAAGCAGTTTTAATCGACAAGCCATTTAGCGAACATGCACCTAGAGCTGAGCAGTTGGCGGCCTCGGGGTTTAGTTTGGAAAAGTTATTGGAGCGGATGGTTTAAGCCTAGGATAGTTTGACTGTTGTATTTTAGAATCCTCTTAGCTATTTTCTGATCAATGACTCTGCTAAAATCACTGCTTTACACTATTATCTTCATAGTATTCCTGCAAGTCATTACACTCTGGGATTTACTTGATTTGGTTTTTGGGGATGATTTTAAACCTTATAATTATTTTGCCTTTGTTAATGGCTTTCTGGTTCTTATTCCCTTGATGTTTTATATTAAAAAGACTCAAGGTTTTCAATCTTTGAAGCCAGCTCAGACTTCCCTGTATTTTTACCCGGTGGCATTTATACTAGGTGTAGGATTTATATTCATGCAAATGCCTTTAAATGGGATTCTGAATATTGTATTGGGAATTGATAGGGCCATCTTTACTAGCTTCCAATGGTCATATAATTTCCATCTTAACCATCTAGGTTTTTTTCTTTTTACACCCATTGCAGAAGAACTGTTTTTTAGACAGATTATCCAGAAAGGATTGCAGCAGAGGTATTCTGGATGGATAGCAATCCTAATGTCTTCAGCTTTATTTGCCTTAATGCATTTACAGTTGATATTCCCTTTTTTAGGGTTGGATCTCCATTGGCACCATGCATATATTACTTTTTTCGGTGGTCTTATTTCTGCATACCTATATCAGAAATCCAATTCTATTGGCCCTTCAATTGTGTTTCATGTAGCCTGGAATTTTTCAGGGCTAATTTTTTAGTTTCGATTGGTATCAAGCGCGATCCCCCAACATCCTCGCTACATACTTCCCTAGAATATCGAACTCAATATTTACCAGAGAGCCTACCTTCAAATCCTTGAAATTGGTGTGCTCATAAGTGTAAGGAATAATGGCCACTGAGAAGTGCTCAGGCTCGGAGCGTACCACCGTAAGGCTTACTCCATTAATGGTCACGGAGCCTTTTTCAACGGTTAAGTGTTGTTTGCCGGGGGCATGCTTGAAATGAAATTCCCAACTGCCATCTTTCTCCAAGACCTGCTCGCATTCGGCAATGGTATCTACATGACCCTGAACTATGTGTCCATCATAGCGGCCATTGGCTTGCATGCAGCGTTCCAGATTTACCTGATCGCCCTTTTGCAGTTGACCTAAATTGGTTCTTTGCAGGGTTTCGTCAATGGCAGTTACGGTATACTCATCGCCATTAATGGCCACCACCGTTAAGCAAACCCCATTATGGGCCAAGCTTTGATCAATCTTTAATTCAGAGGTGAAATCACAGCTGAAGTCGAAATGCAAATTGCTTCCTTCACGACGACTGGCCACAAGGGTGCCGAGGCTTTCAATAATACCGGTAAACATATCTTTATTTATCTCACAAGATGTACAAATCCCGAAGCGGTTTGTTCCATGGTAGGTCCAATACTTTCGGCCGTATAACGGCAAACATAATAATAAACCCCATCGGGCGCTGGACTGCCATTATCCTGCACATTGCCATCCCAGCCATTGGTTATGAAATCCTCTAAGTCGGTGGTGCGGTATATTAAATTGCCCCAACGACTGTAGATTTCAATTTCCAGATTGGCAACCTGCTCAATTTCCACGGGCAGGAATCGCTCATTATAGCCATCGCCATTAGGGCTGAAGATATTCGGGAATTTAATGGTGAAGCAGCTTTCAATGCAGAGCTCTTCGCTAAAATCACTTTCATTGGCTTGCCCACCCGGATCCTGATCGGCATCATCTACCGCCGTGATGGCATAGCATCCAAATATGGCCTGATCGCTTACAAAACGGATGGTAGAGTCGCCGTTTACAGGAATCGATAGGAAGGGTTGATCGCCAAATTCATTTTCGCCAGTGCGGAAGTAGATATTAATCTTACTTACATCGTTTTTACACCCTTGACCTTGTCCTAGTTTCCAGGAGAAATAAATGGTGTCGGGGCAGGCATTGTGCAAGGCAAATTGCGGTACACATGGAGCGGTTGTGTCCCTGGCGGTGGCGCAGGTAATTTGACTGCGATTAACCAAAGGCCGGGGCAGGGAATCACTGGCTGTATAGCGACCATAGCTCTCGGCATAGTAACAATAGTTTTCGCCATTCACCAAACCGGTGTCGGTATATTCGGGCACAAAGCTTTCGCCGATGCTATCAAATTGACCGGAGCCCGTGGGGTTTTCCCGATAAATTACAAAGCGTTCGTTTTGCCAGGGCGTGTCGAAATTAAAGTCTAGGATTACACTTTGGTCGGATCCGGTAGGTTCTGTATAAACCGAGGAGGCTAATGGGCTGGAGCCCACAAAATCCTGACTGGGCCCGGCGTATACATCCAAACGATATTCGTAGGAAAGGTCCTGGGTATTCAGATTGTTATGCGTAAAGCTGCCCGCATCAATATTGTTGGCCGTATTCAAAAGGTTAAATGCACCATTGTCTTTTTCACGTCCCCATAATTCTAAACGATAAGGAGGTTGATAAATAGCACTGTCGAACTCGGGGGCTTCAATCCATTCAATCCCAATGGTTCCGCTGGCAGGGTCGGTACTTTCTACATCTACCTTGGTAAACATGGGCAAGGTTAGGGGCAGGGCCGCGCAAAACTCTTCACTGGCATAGCTTTGAGCCTCATCCTCAAAATAGGCTACTACCATATAGCAATACTCCTTACCGAGCTCCACATCGAAGCTATCTAGATAAGTAGTGTTGTTTACATTCAATAAGCTATCGTGAAATTCATAGCCGGTATAAGCGGGCACGCCGGTTTCACAAATACCGGGAACAAAGCCATAGGGTGATTCGCGGCGGTAGAGTAAATAACCATCCGCCTCGGTGCAGAAAGAAACATCCCAATTAAGCCGTAGAGCCAGGCCTTCCGCTTGGGCATCCGGATTTTTAGGCGCCGGAGCGATCACTGTAATTTCGGTGGTGTAGATGTCCGAAAGAGCAATATCATTCGGGTCTTGCGGAATATCCGTGGCCTTGAAGCTTACCTGATAGGGCTGTTTCCGTACATGATGACAACGCGTATTCCAATTGAAGAAGCCACTTAAAGGGCTGGGGCCATTAACCTCGGGGAAAGTGGCAGGTGGCGTAGGCACTTCAAAGGGGCCACCAAAAGCAGTTAAAATCAGATCATCCGTATCAGGATCTGAAGCGCTAACACTAAAATTTAAGCTGGTGCCGGCTTCGACACAGAAAGGCCCTACCGGATTAATTTGCGGGGGATTATTCCCGCAGTCTTCAATATCAACCTGTAAATCCCGCGTTACAAAGCCAATCCGCACATAGCGACCCTGGGCATTTTTACGGTATTCTATGATTTCGAAAGCAAAGTTAAACTGCCCAACATTTCGCGGTAAGTCCCAGAAGAGTAATCCGGTTTTGGGGTCAATTTCAATGGAGTCCTGCACATATTGAGGATCATAAATAGTTTGAATGGGGTCGCCATTTTGGGCTTTGGAATACACCAAGCGATAAGCTAAACTATCGCCATCTGGGTCATAAGCACCAGGGTTATGCTCAAACCTTTTACCTACACAGCCACGTTCTACCGGCGGATTGGTTAAGATTGGGGAACTATTGGCGCCTAAGCTGGGGCTGATGTATAATTCGGTTTCAATATAAAAGGGCACCTGATCCGAATTGAGAATATTGCTAATCCCGGCATTTCGGTTCCGATCCTCCATTTTGATGGTATAAATTCCTGGAGCATCATAGGTATGTGTACCGATGTAAATGTTCTTACGAATCTGATTGATGGGGTCAATAATTTCACCGTCCTGAGCTTGTAGACATACAATGCGGGGTCCATTAGAACGAGCCAGGGTGTCGCCCGAATTGTCACCCCAGTCAATGGCCAGCTCACAACGGTCGGCACAGAGCTGACAAGCACGGGTATAAGTAGTGATAGTAACCTCGTAAGTAAGGCCAGTTATCCAGCGATAGGTAATTTCACCTGCCCGGTTATGGGTGGCATTCAAGGCCATTCCGGCGAAAAGGAAAATAAGCAGTAGGCTTTTTCTCATAATTGGGGAAAATCCACGATCAATACCTAAACGTTCAAAAGCAGGTTTTGTGTTGGTCAATAGCTCTTATCTTCGAGGCTTTTGAATTGGTAACTTTGCTCAAATTTAAATATTCTTATGTTGTTTTTAAGTGAAAGCAAGGTCAAGCATGACCTGGATCACCAAATATATTTACTCAATCGACCTGATGATAATTCTAAGCTCGATTTAACAAAGGCCGAGAAAGCTTATCTGGCAGATCAACTCAAGGTAGATAGCTTTGTTCATTTTAGTCGCCTGCCGGAGCTTAGCGTTGCCTGCTTGCCGGAAGGTGACGGCTCCCAGGCATTTGAAAAGGCCCGAATCCTGGCTACTAAGGTTCAAAAATCCTGCAAGGCCAAACATATCGCAATTCACAGCGATGCCTCAGATAAGGCTATGGCTTTCGCCGAGGGATTAGCCTTAGCCGCGTATAAATTTCAGAAGTACTTCAGTAAAAAGGAAGATCTTTTAGAAACCATTCATTTGGATGCCTCCTTCAGTGAAGCGCAATTGCAGGAATTGAATGCCGTGGTATCTGCTACTTACCTGGCTAGAGATTTGGTTAATGAGCCTTTATCGTATCTCACCGCGAAACAATTGGCGAAAGAAGCCCAAAAGGCCGGTGAGAACTTTGGTTTTAAAGTGGAGGTTTTCAATAAAAAGAAAATCGAATCCCTAAAAATGGGCGGACTCTTAGCCGTAAATCGCGGAAGTCAGGATCCCCCCAGCTTTAGCATATTAGAGTACAAAGGGGAAGGTGCCAGTGGCCAACCGATTGTTTTGGTAGGTAAAGGCGTGGTTTATGATACCGGTGGTTTAAGCTTAAAACCCACTCCCGGCTCCATGGACTCCATGAAGAGTGATATGGGTGGTGCCGCGGCTGTAATTGGAGCCATCTCCGCTGCTGCTGCCAATAAATTACCTATTCATGTGATTGGTTTGGTGCCGGCTACTGATAATCGCCCGGGCTTGAATGCTTATGTTCCCGGCGATGTAATTAAAATGTATGACGGATCAACCGTTGAGGTTTTAAATACCGATGCCGAAGGACGTATGCTTTTAGCCGATGCCCTGGCCTATGCTAAAAACTATAAGCCTGCCCTGGTGGTAGATTTAGCCACTTTAACCGGTGCAGCCGCGGTGGCGGTTGGTAAATACGGTGTGGTGGTAATGGGTACTGCTTCGGACGAGGAGTTTAATGCCTTAAGCGCAGCTGGAGATATGGCCTATGAGCGCACTGCTCGTTTTCCTTTCTGGGAAGAGTACGATGAACTCTTGAAGTCTACTATTGCCGATCAAAAGAATATTGGTGGCCGCGAAGGTGGGGCTATTACAGCCGGTAAGTTCTTGCAAAAGTTCACCGATTATCCCTGGATTCACATCGACATTGCCGGACCGGCCTTTTTAAATGCTGCCCATCACTATCGCAGTCAGGGTGGTACCGGAGTAGGCGTTCGCCTGATGTATAACTTCTTAAAATCGAAGGTATGAGTGAAGAGGCTTTACCACGGATAGGAATTAGCATCGGCGATTTAAATGGGGTGGGTATGGAGCTCATCATCAAAACATTTGGCGATGCCGAGATGCTGGAACTTTGTACCCCGATTGTTTTCGGCTCTACCAAAGTGGTATCCTACCATCGCAATGCCATAGACCGACGCGACTTTAATTTCCATATCATTAATCAAGCAGAAGATGCCTTGGATGGCAAAGCCAATTTGGTAAACTGCTGGAAGGAAGAAGTGAAAATGGATTTTGGCAAGGTAGATCCCGAGGTAGGGGCCTATGCCGTAAAAAGTTTGGAAGCGGCTTGCGATGCTTTGGAAGCCGGAACGATTGATGCCTTGGTAACGGCTCCTATTAATAAGGAGAGTATTCAGAGCAATGATTTTCGTTTTTCCGGTCATACGGATTATTTGGAGAGTCGCTTTAATAGTAAGGCGACCATGATGTTCCTGGCACCTGAGCTGCGTTTAGCTTTGGCCACGGTGCATGTGCCTTTAGCTCGGGTTACCGAATTAATTACGCCCGAACTAGTGGAGCAAAAGATTATGGCCTTGCATCAAAGTTTGAAAGATGATTTTCATCTGCCGAAAGGTCGCATTGCCGTTTTAGCTTTAAATCCCCACGCTGGGGATAAAGGAGTAATTGGCAAGGAGGATCAGGAGATCGTTTTACCAGCTATCGAAAAGGCCAAGGAAAAAGGAGCTTTAGCGATGGGGCCCTATCCAGCAGATAGTTTCTTTGGATCTTCGGCCTATCAGGATTTTGATATGGTGCTTGCGATGTATCATGATCAAGGATTGGTAGGTTTTAAAAGCATTACCTTTGGTGAAGGAGTAAACTACTCGGCAGGTTTGCCGATTGTTAGAACCAGCCCCGATCATGGTACGGCTTTCGACATAGCGGGAGAGGGAAAAGCCGATCCGGGTTCTTTTAGATCAGCGGTCTTTGCGGCCATCGATTTATACCGATCTCGATCGGGTACCGCAGAAATGACGGCCAACCCCTTAAAAATCAAAGGCAAAAAAAAGTAATTAGCCTTTGAGATTGTTGAATAATTTATACATTTGCGCTCCCTAAAAAATCAGGCATGGAGAAACGTTTGAAAGACTTCGAAATTGCGTTCTCTGGTTTGAAACTAGGAGAGCATCAGTTTGATTTTCAAATTGATGCGACGTTCTTTGAAGCCTTCGATTATCAGGATTTCGAAAAAGCCGACCTTCAGGCGAAGATGAAATTGCTAAAGCGTGAAACGCAGATGGCATTGCACTTAGAGCTCGAAGGAAAGGTTTGGGTACCCTGTGATTTAACCAATGAGATGTTTTGGCTGCCTTTGTCGGCTGAAGCGGAAGTGATGGTGAAATTCGGGGATGATTTTGATGATAGCGAAGAAGATTTGCTAATCCTTCCACATGGAGAGCATCGTTTTAATGTGGCTCAATACTTCTACGAAATGGCGGTATTGGCAAAGCCTTTAAAAGTTGTGCATCCCGATGTTGAAGCTGGCAAAATGGGTCAGGAAATTCTGGAAAGACTGGAAGCTCTGAGCCCCGAAGAACACAGCAATGAAGAGCAAAGCGAGGAGGTAGATCCTCGTTGGGATAAATTAAAGGACTTATTGAACTAAATTAGAGAAGATGGCGCATCCTAAACGCAGACAAAGTACTACTCGCCGCGATAAGAGAAGAACTCATTACAAGGCTGAAGCGCCTACTATTGCGGTTTGTTCCGTAACCGGCGAAGCTCACCTTTACCACCGTGCTTACTGGCATGAAGGAAAACTTTACTACAAAGGTAAAGTGGTAATGGAGAAAGAAGAAGCGGCCGCTTAATGGCGCTTCTCTAAGAAGACAAATCAAGAAGGCAGTCCATGAGTCTGCCTTTTTTCGTTATGAGCAGGATAGGAATTGATATAAGGGGCGGAGACCGTGCACCTCAAGTGGTGTTGGACGGATTAAAGCTGGCATTGACCGAAATAAAGGGTGATACCCAAGTGGTTCTTTATGGTCTGGAAGATGACCTGCAGGAAGTTCCCCCTCAATGTGAAGCCCGGATTTGTGGCAGCGCCATTGCCATGGATGAACATCCGGTTCGTGCCTTACAGCAGAAATCCGACTCTACCTTAATGCAAGGCATTAGTGACTTGGCTCAGGGCAAGATCGACAGCTTTGCCAGCGCCGGACATTCCGGAGCTTTAATGGTAGCTTCTATGCAAGCTTTGGGTTTGCATGAGGGTATTAGCCGCCCGGCGGTGGTTTCTTTATTTCCCAAATTAAAAGGCGGCCAAACCGTGGTACTCGATGTGGGTATCAATGTGGATGCTAAGCCTGAGCAGTTTTTAGAGTTTGCTCGTTTGGGAAAAGCCTATGCTCAATCTGTATTAGCTTGCAAAGAACCAAGAGTAGCCCTGCTCAATACCGGTTCTGAAGAAAGCAAGGGAAACTTAGTCTACCAGAAGGCCTATCAGATTTTAAAGGAAGAAGAACCTTCTTTTATTGGTAATGCCGAAGCTCGAGAGCTCTTTAATCTCGAGGCAGAGGTATTAGTATGTGATGGATTTACAGGAAATATGCTCCTTAAACAAACCGAATCTTTTTATGCATTGAGTCGGCAATTGGACCTGGAACATAGTTTCCTGGAGCTTCTGAATTATGAGAAATACGGGGCTTCCCCCATATTAGGGATTAAAGGAAAAGTCCTTTTAGCACATGGGGCTTCAGGCCCTGAGGCGATAAAAAGCATGATATTAGGCGCCGAATCGTTTGCTCTTGCTAATTTTGCTGAGCAATTTTCCGCATCTAGCACCATTTAATATGGCAAAAACCGCAGCAATCACTGCCGTTGGAGGCTACCTTCCAGAGTATCGGCTAAGCAACTCTGTTCTGGAAACCATGGTAGATACCTCTGACGAATGGATCACCACTCGAACAGGAATTAAAGAACGTCGCATTCTTCGTGAGAAGGGCAAAGGCGTTTCCTATATGGGCATTAAAGCCGCCGAAGAATGTTTGGCAAAGGCGAATGTAAAGCCCGACGAAATTGACCTCGTAATCTTTTGTACTGTAACCCCGGATATGCCGGTAGCCAACTCTGCCTCCTTTGTAATTTCGGAGATGGGCATGAACAAGGCTTTTGGTTATGATTTGCAAGCTGCCTGTTCCGGGTTTTTATTTGGATTGAACGCCGCTTCCCAGTACATCGAATCGGGTCGTTATGAAAAGGTATTAGTCGTTTCCGGCGATAAAATGTCTTCCATCATCGATTATAGCGATCGTACCACTTGCGTAATTTTTGGCGATGGATGCGGTGCTGTACTTCTCGAGCCGAATGAAGAAGGCTTAGGTGTACAAGACAGTATTTTACGTAGTGATGGTATTGGTCGCCAGTATCTGCATATCAAAGCAGGAGGCTCCATGTATCCTCCTAGCAAGGAAACGGTAGAATTGGGACACCATTTCGTACATCAAGAAGGTCAGCAGGTTTTCAAATTTGCGGTGACCAATATGGCGGATGTGAGCGCTCGTATTATGGAGCGAAATAACCTTAGTTCGGATGATGTGGCTTGGTTAGTTCCGCATCAAGCCAATAAAAGAATTATTGATGCCACAGCCAAAAGAATGGGCTTAGGCTCAGATAAAGTGATGCTGAATATCGATCGATATGGCAACACGACCAATGGAACTCTTCCCCTTTGTTTATGGGACTATGAGAAGCAGTTGAAGAAAGGTGACAACCTGGTATTTGCTGCTTTTGGCGGAGGATTCACCTGGGGTGCAATCTACCTCAAGTGGGCCATCGACGCCAAGTAAATTTTTTTAGCTTTGTTTTGCACCCTGAAAATTTAAACACCACCCTTCCATGGACTTAAAAGAAATTCAGAATCTTATAAAGTTTGTGGCCCGCTCCGGTGCCGCTGAGGTAAACCTCGAAACTGAAGATTTCAAGATTAACATCAAAACCGAATCTGCGGTACTTAATGAGAATAAGACTCAGGTAATCAGCATGCCTCAGGCAATGGCGGCACCTGCTCCGGCTCATCACGCGCCAGCTGCCCCTGCTGCTCCTGTGGCTGAAGCTCCAGCCGCTCCGGCTGCCCCTGCTGCTGCGGAAGACGATTCTAAATACATTACCATTAAATCTCCAATGATCGGTACTTTCTACCGTCGTCCAAGTCCGGATAAGGATTTGTTCGTAAGTGTGGGTGACGAGGTATCTGAGGGTACTGTGGTATGTATCATTGAAGCGATGAAGCTTTTCAATGAAATTGAAAGTGAAGTAAGCGGAAAGATCGTTAAGATCTTGGTTGATGATCAGTCTCCGGTAGAGTACGATCAGCCGCTCTTCCTGGTAGATCCATCTTAAAATTCGGTCTATGTTTAAAAAAGTACTCATCGCGAATCGCGGAGAGATTGCCTTGCGTGTCCTGCGTACTTGTAGGGAAATGGGCATTTCTACCGTGGCGGTTTACTCCAAAGCCGATAAAGACAGTTTACACGTTCGTTTTGCGGATGAAGCAGTTTGTATTGGTCCTTCCGCGAGTAGCGAATCCTATTTGAATATCCCTAATATTATAGCGGCCGCTGAGATTACCAACGCAGACGCTATTCACCCGGGGTATGGTTTCTTATCAGAGAATGCTCGTTTCTCTCGCATTTGTTCGGAGAACGGGATTAAATTCATCGGCCCCAGCCCCGAGATGATCGAGCGCATGGGTGATAAGGCTACCGCCAAAGAAACCATGAAAGCGGCAGGTGTACCTACTATTCCTGGTTCAGAAGGTTTGCTCGAATCTTATGAGGAAGCACTCAAAATTGCTAAGGAAATCGGTTTTCCGGTTATGCTCAAAGCCACCGCTGGTGGTGGAGGTAAGGGAATGCGTGCCGTTTGGAAGGAAGAAGAACTCCTTAAAGCATGGGAGTCGGCTCGTCAAGAAGCAGGCGCGGCCTTCGGAAACGACGGTATGTACATGGAAAAACTGATTGAGGAACCACGCCACATTGAGATTCAGGTGGTAGGTGATCAAACCGGTAAAGCCTGTCACCTTTCGGAGCGCGACTGTTCTATTCAACGTCGTCATCAAAAACTTACGGAAGAAACACCTTCACCATTTATGACCGCCAAGTTGCGGAAATCTATGGGCGAAGCGGCGGTAAAAGCCTGTGAATATATAAAGTATGAAGGCGCGGGAACCATCGAGTTTTTGGTGGATAAGCACCGTAATTTCTACTTTATGGAGATGAATACTCGTATTCAGGTAGAACATCCGATCACGGAGCAGGTAATTGACTATGATCTGATCCGGGAGCAAATAAAAGTAGCAGCTGGAATTAAGATTTCAGGCAAGAACTACGAGCCTAAATTGCATTCAATTGAATGTCGGATTAATGCGGAGGACCCAGCGAATGACTTCCGTCCATCGCCTGGAACCATCACTACCTTCCATGCACCGGGTGGTCATGGTGTGCGTTTAGATACGCATGTATATGCTGGCTATAGCATACCGCCATTCTATGACTCCATGATTGCTAAATTGATTACCACGGCCCAAACCCGTGAGGAGGCGATCGATAAGATGCGCAGAGCATTGGACGAATTCGTGATTGAGGGTATTAAAACCACCATTCCTTTTCACCGTGCTTTAATGGATGACCCTGATTATATCGCAGGGAATTATACTACTAAGTTTATGGAGACCTTTAAGTATAAAAATGCTTAGGTTCTAAATAATACCAAAAAAGGCGGGTCCGAAAGGCCCGCCTTTTTTATGCTTTAAAGCAACGCTAATTATTTTACCAGTAAAAGTTTTCCTTGAATGGGTGCTTGTGCCTTATTTGCGGACCCTGTAAAGGTGATTTCGTAAAAATAGATGCCAGTACCTAAGTTGCCTCCTTTCCATGCCGTAGCAGGCGTATTTCGAAGCTGATACTGGGCATCACTAAAAACCAACTGTCCGGTTTGATTAAAGACCTTCAGACTAAAGGAGGGTTCTTGTTGCGAAGCGCTGGTTCTTTGGATATAAAAGCTTTCGTTCTGCCCGTTTCCATTGGGGTTTAGGATATTAGGGATCTGCCAGCTGATAGCGTTTTCTTCTATACTTATAGGATTCTGGGTATCAAAAATCACCCAGTTGGACTGAGATGGCAGTGCTTGATTTTGGGGATCTTTTGCAATAACTCGAATCGCATAAAGTCCTGTCCCATGAGATTTAGGAATGCTAAGCACATGTTGATTTAAGTTAGTACTGATACTAGTTAACCATATTACAGAATCTACTCTAAAGAAATGTCCATATTCTATTAGGTAACCTCTTTGGTTCGGGTCCAGGCAATCATAATCGTTCCAAGTCAAATCAAGATCATAATTACTCCCCGTGTCTTTACTGGAATTGGCTTCCAAAAGAATGCTTTCGCAAGTACGGGAGGTGCCCCAATTTTCGCCGGCATAGCGGAGATCAATAAAGAACTCGTAGTTATTGTGATCAACAGGATAATTACTGCCATTAAAGTCGATTGTATGACTTCTAGCCGCCGGGCTTTGCAAACTATGGATAAGGTTCCAGGGACCTTGGTTTTCGCTGGCAAAAATATCCCAACCGCCAAAGAATTTTTGAACATTACTGTTTTGCAAAGCGGAGTTTGCGGACCATTGGAGAGTGATTTTTTCATCCTCCAGGACGCTTACCTGCTCGAGT
The DNA here is from genome assembly GCF_965228705.1 of Croceimicrobium sp. GTDB lineage: Bacteria > Bacteroidota > Bacteroidia > Flavobacteriales > Schleiferiaceae > Croceimicrobium. Next base: position 2,675,280 of record NZ_OZ245832.1, on the reverse strand, counting down.
TCGAAGACTGGCGAGGGACAACTACCTATAGAAACAAAAAGGCCGACAAACTCATCTACGGGATATCCACATTTGCTAAGCAAAGTATTACCATCATTTCCCACCCTGAACTGGAGCAAATAATTGCCACTTTGTACCATTGGATTTAGTAGTTCCAGGCTAATTGAATCAACAAATAGACCTGCACCGGAGTCATGAACAGCAATTATGGGAACCAAGGAGCCATCTGGCGCAAAGAGTCTGAAATCAGTCGGTGAAATCGAGGATTTTTGAAGAGGTAATTCAAATTCTAATGTAAGGTTTGTTGAAAAACAACCGACTGGCAACAGTTCAAATATTTCTGTTGGGCCATTACTGTTTCTGGCTAAGCTTGGAAGTTGATAAGCCGATTGAATACTATCCATGGCGTTATTTAAATAGAGGCTACTGGTGTAAGTCCCGTTTTTTAACTGTAAGCCAAAGCTTTGACTGGAAGGGGAATTACATGAAGCTGTAACCGGAATCTGTAATTCCCTAACTGCTGAACCTACCGGAACCCAGAAAAGAGAGACTGTATCAAATCGAAAGCTTTCTACTTCAAATTTCACTACGTAGGAGCCTTGCTGATTTGGACTAAAGCTGAAGACACCATTTTGTTGATTAATTTGAATACCCGTGTTACTTGGGATAGGATTATTAACGGTAAAACCAGGCGCAAATGGAATAATGCTTCCAGCGGAATCACAATGATTTCCAGTTAATGGTTGAGCAAAACGGTAAATAACACTGTCACCATCTGGGTCAATTGCTTTTTGTGAAAAGTTTACAGGAGGAACTCCTATGGGTTGTACACAAAATCCAATTCCAGGATCGCCAGTGAACTGTGGGGATGAGGAGGGTCCTAGAGTGTTATTTAAATAAACCTCCATGAACATATTGGGTGAAGTGGCCATGTTGTCGGAGACATCTCTACAGCAAGGCGCGCTAACTTTAAATTTGAAGTCATGGCATTGACCAGGTAGGCTAACAAATCCTGAAAATTTATGTGCGGCTAAGTCTTTGTATGCCGAGTCTTGATCGTCAGCACAGTCAGAGGTACCGGGTACTATCCAACCTCCATAGCTATCATTTGGAGAGGCCATTCCAGGAGGTGGGAAAACCTTGTTTATCGTTACAGTAATATTAGGATAACAACTGCTGGTTAAGCATACATTCTGAGTATTGAAACTTAAATCGGCACCGCTAGTATTCCGATACCAAGTCACAAAAATTTCATAACGAGCGGTGTCTGTTGGTGTTGGCGAGTATTGGTAATACACTTCCCCACTGGAATAATGAGAGGCATTTAAGTTCCCTATAAAAGATAGTAGCAGAAAGCCTGTGCAGAGTCCAGGCCAGAAGCGCGAAGAAGAAAGCATAGATTAAAATTTTGGTAAAAATAGAACTCCTTGAAGCTGAGGGCAAATAAAAAAGGCGAGACTTAGTTAAGGCTCACCTCTTTTGATCGAAACAGAAAAAGGAAATTTGTTCCTTAAGAGCAAATGTTTACACAGCCCTGTTTGTTAGTAATTTATTTTCTAAGCTAAAACGCTTTTGAATGGCATAAGTGGATCCCTAAATGAGATATGAAATTGTGGAATAAAAAAGAGGGCCAAGCGAGCAGAATGATAGTGGAAGCAGAACTGCTGCAAGGCCTTTTCGTGAATAAAAACATTTCATGGTTGGATTTTGATTAAAAGTAGAAAGCTGTTCAGGCATTGGCAATCCTCACTTTGTAAAGCAAGTTTTCAATTGAGCCTGGGTATGTACCTAATGAAAAATGCCGCCCGGTTTAGAGGCGGCATTGAGTTAAAGCGATCTTAGCTTAGAAACCGTTTGCATTTACGGTTAGGGTGCCTTCCAGACTTTGTGCTTCACCGCTGGAAGGGTTACTCATTTCAATGATATAGAAGTAGACACCAGAACTGAGTCTTTGTCCAGACTGATTAACGCCCTCCCAACCCTGTGCAGCATCATTTACCGCATCGAAATTGGGGTTCTGATACACCCTCTCGCCATGACGATTGAAGATACTCAAGGAAATATGTTCATATTGAACACCGTTCGCCGGACTTTGGATGTAAAAGCGATCATTTAATCCATCCCCATTAGGCGTGATGATATTGGGAATTAGAACTTCCCCAACCGTAGGTTCTGGTTCTCCGGGATAATGAACGATATAGTAATACACCCAATTGGATTCTGATGAATCTGTTCTACTAGAACCATTTACATTGCGCGCAACAACCCGTATTGCATAGGTACCCTGATTTGAGCTATCTGCTGCCGGTATGTCGATGATGGCAGTAGTATCCGTAGTTTGTGAATGGAGATTCCAAATGATTCCCGGTGCAGCTAAATTGGTGTCTCGTTTTCCTTTAAATACATCGTAATTACGCACCACGGGATCTATACATTTATAATGATTCCAATAGACGGGAAGTTTACTTTCGGTACGTAAATCATTATCAATTCGCAAATTGATATTGGAGCAGAAACGACTGGGGATTCGGCCTTTGCCATTGTAAACTAACTGAATCTGATAGTCGTAAACGAAATTGTCTACATAATATCCATTGGGCGCAAATGTATCAAGCCTAAATCGGGCATTTGGATCCTTAATGACCTCGAGAAGAGAAAAAGGACGTACGCCTGCATCAGCACGATAGATATTCCAGGCATCAAAAGAAGCCACAACCGCAGGGTCTTGAAGATCAGCATTGCCAGACCAATCTAAACGAATGTTCATATCGCCCTCCACCGTTAGGCCGTCCAATTCGTAGCGGGGGCTTGGGCAGCCACTCACCGGAATCAGGAAGGTATAGAATTCTGAAAGCTCAATACCACATTCATTGGTGAGGGTGTTACCATCATTACCCCGACGAATCTGCAGTACATAGGTCCCATCCACATCCAAAGGTTGGTTTAACTTTAAATCAAGATTCCGGGTAACCAAAAATTGGCAATTGGTTTCAACTTCTACCACTGGCCGCGCTACGCCATCCGGACCAATCAGACGAAAGTCGGTGGGGTCTACAGAAGAGCAACGTACATTATTGTTGAATTCAATAGAAACAATAGAGTCAAAGCACTGATAGCCCTGGAATATCGGAATTTGATGAACAGTAGCTGTACCATTACTAATGCTGTCATCACCAAAAAAGACTTGCATATTGTAAGCCAGTTTCATGCTGTCGATTTGAGCCTGACTGAAGTTTTGGATAACTGCATTATTGCTGGAGGAGGTAAGGGATAAACGCGGGCCGGCTTGAGAGGTGGGATTGCAATTAGCCGTTACCGGAATTTGAATTTCACGGACCATTTCACCAATTTTTACCCAGAGTAAATGAACGGGATCAAAGCGCCAGTCTTCAACCACGATTTTAATCACATAAGAACCTTGTTGACTAGGGCTAAATCGGAAGATTCCGGTTTTTTGGTCAATAACAAAGCCAGTGGAGCTCGGGAAGGGATTGTTTACTGTGTAACCAGTTGCAAAAGGGATGTTCGCTTTACCGCCGCAATAAGCATTGTTAAAGGCATCAGGAAAACCGGTGGCCTCTTCAGGATGACCTAGGCGATAAACCAAACTATCGCCGTCTGCATCAAAGGCAGCTTGTAAAAATTCAAAAGGTTTAGATCCAGGTTGTGATAAACAAAAGGCCTTTCCGGCTGGGGCCTGAATTTCGGCAGATGAATTATGACCGAGCGTATTGTTCAATTTGGCAGTAATTACCATGCTGCGACCATTAGAGGCTACCAGATTATCGGCTTCATCACGGCAACAGGGTGGTCCGGCGGTAAACTCAAAATCACCACAGATACCGGGAAGGGTGGCATAACCACACCAGATATGGGCAGCAAGGTCCTTATAATCTGGATCATTTACATCGGCACATTCGTCCAAACCATTAACAATCCAACCGCCATTATTATCATTGGGCGAGGCTTGACCGGGAGGCGGCAAGTTTTTGTTTAGAGCTACGCTAACATCTGGATAGCAACTGCTGGAAATACAGATGTTGATCGGTTGATTGGGAATGGTGGCAGGGGAACCGGTATAGCGATAGAAATACACACAGATTTCATAGCGCAAAGAATCGGTAGGAGTTGGGGACCAGCGATAGAATATTTCACCGCTGGAATAATGCGAGGCCTTTAGGCTAAAGCTTAAGGTGAGAAGCAATAGAACGGAAAGAAACCGAAGGAAGACCGAAGTTAATATTTTCATGGTTGCTAATTTTTAAGCAAGCTAGCAGCATATGGCAACCATGTAAAGACAGACTAATTTGTGGGGATTTATGACTGAGGATTAGCACTTTTCGAATAAAAAAAGGCCGTCCTAATTTGGACGGCCTTGAGTTATCGATCAGTTTTATGAGTTACTACAAACCAACAGTGTTGATAGTAATATTCCCCTGCAGGGTTTGAGATTCATTGGAGGCGGGATTATCCATTTGGATGATGTAGAAGTATACCCCCGAGGCTAATTTTTGCCCGGAGTTGTTCACGCCCATCCAGCCTTGATTCTCGTCATTAATACTGGCAAAATCATCGTTCTTGTACACGCGCTCACCATGGCGGTTGAAAATACTCACCGAGATGTTTTCATATTGAGCCCCTCCATCAAGTGGTGCTTTAATGTAGAAGCGATCATTGAAACCATCACCATTGGGAGTGATGATGTTCGGGATAATCACCTCACCCACAGTTGCAGGAGGATCTGGAATTACGGGTGGATAATACACAATGTAATAGTACACCCAGTTCGACTCGGAGGAGTCGGTGCGGCTGTTGCCATTTACATTTCGGGCTACTACCCGAGCAGCGTAAGTTCCTTGCGTGGTACTGTCTCCAGGGGGGATGGCAATATTGGCGGTGGTATCGGTAGTTTGTGATTGCAAGGTCCAGCTAATACCAGGAGCAGGAACGGTAGTGTCCCGCTTACCATTAAATACATCGTAGTTTCGTACCGATGGATCAATACACTTGAAGTGATTCCAGTATAAGGGAAGATTGTTATCGGAACGCTGAGCACTGTCGATGCGCAGATTGATATTAGAGCAGAAACGGCTGGGGATACGTCCTTTGCCATTGTACACTAATTGTACCTGATAATCGTAAATGAAGTTGTCTACATAATAACCATTGGGCGCAAAGCTGTCTACGAAGAAACGAGCATTGGCATCGTCAACCACTTTTAATAAAGAGAAAGGACGTCTTCCAGCATCGGCACGGTAGATATTCCAAGAGTTGAAGGTTGCCACGATAGAAGGATCTTGTAAGGCGGCATTTCCGGACCAGTCTAAACGAACGTTAACGTCACCTTCAACGGTGAGCCCATCAAGTTCATAGGTAGGAGCAGGACATCCACTCACCGGAATCAGGAAGGTATAGAACTCCGAAAGTTCAATACCGCACTCATTGGTGAGGGTGTTACCATCATTACCCCGACGGATCTGCAGTACATAGGTACCATCAATATCCAGAGGTTGATTTAACTTCAAATCAAGGTTACGTGAAACCAGGAATTGACAGTTGGTTTCTACATCCACTACCGGACGCGCTACTCCATCAGGACCAATCAGACGGAAGTCGGTAGGGTCAACTGAAGAACAGCGAATATTGTTGTTAAACTCAATAGAAACGATAGAGTCGAAGCACTGATAACCTTGGAATACCGGAATTTGGTGCACGGTAGCAGTACCATTGCTAATGCTGTCTTCGCCTCGGAATTCGCGAATATTATAGAGGTTTTTTAGGCTATCGACATCAGCCTGCGTAAAGTTCTGAATAGCAGCATTATTGGTTGAAGAAGTTAAAGAGAGTCGCGGTCCATCGGCAGAAGCAGGGTTACAGTTAGCGGTAACCGGAATCTGAATCTCTCGAACCGTTTCCCCGATATTTAACCATTGTAAGGTAATAGGGTCAAAACGCCAGTCTTCTACAATAATCTTAACTACATAAGAACCTTGTTGGTTAGGGCTAAAGGTGAAGATGCCCGTACTCTGATCGATCACAATCCCAGTAGAACTAGGGAAAGGGGCGTTTACGGTATAACCGGCAGAGAAAGCAATATTGGTACCAGGACCACAGTTGTTACCAGACTGAGGTTGTCCAAAACGGTATAGGATACTGTCATTATCCGCATCAATGGCAGCTTGAATAAACTGGAAGGGCTTGGCGCCGGGTTGAGTTAAGCAGAAAGCTTTACCGGCAGGAGCCTGAATTTCAGGAGAAGAGCTTTCTCCCAATGTGTTGTTCAATTTGGCTTCGAGGTACATGTTGGGTGAAGTCGCCAAGTTGGTGGATACGTCACGACAACAAGGAGGAGCTGCCGTAAATTTAAAGTCACCGCAAGTTCCGGGTAAGCTTACAAATCCACTCCATTTGTGAACGGATAAATCTTTGTAAGAAGGATCAGTAGCATTGGCACATTCATCCAAGCCTGGAACAATCCAACCGCCATTATTATCATTGGGTGATGCCTGGCCAGCAGGTGGTAAAAGCTTGTTTAGTGTTACGTTGATATTTGGGTAACAGCTACTGGTAATACAAATTTGGAAAGTACCACCGGGAATAGTTGCTCCACCGTTATTCCGATAAAAGTTTACGAAAACCTCGTAACGACTGGAATCGTTGGCCGTGGGAGACCATTTATAATATAAATCACCACTGGAATAGTGGGACGCCTCTAAGGGGCTAAGGCTCAAAGAGAATAAAAGAACTAAGCCTAGTAATTTTAAAAATTTCATACCTCGAAAATTTTGGAACGCTAATGTATAACAATGTACGTAGTACTAAGACAGTAAAATACTCTTTGACTTGTATAAATGAGTAAAAGGTGATTCCAACTAGTAAAAAAGCCGATTTCATTGAAATCGGCTTTCTAAAAATGAGTCTACGGAAGTGGATTATAAACCACCGGTATTGATAGTAATATTTCCTTGCAGGGTTTGAGATTCATTGGAGGCGGGATTATCCATTTGGATGATGTAGAAGTATACCCCCGAGGCTAGTTTTTGCCCGGAGTTGTTCACGCCCATCCAGCCTTGATTCTCGTCATTAATACTGGCAAAATCATCATTCTTGTACACGCGCTCACCATGGCGGTTGAAAATACTCACCGAGATGTTTTCATACTGAGCCCCTCCATCGAGTGGTGCTTTAATGTAGAAGCGATCGTTGAAGCCATCACCATTGGGAGTAATGATGTTCGGGATAATCACCTCACCTACTGTTGCTGGAGGCGGCGGAATTACGGGTGGATAATACACAATGTAATAGTACACCCAGTTCGACTCGGAGGAGTCGGTGCGGCTGTTGCCATTTACATTTCGGGCTACTACCCGAGCAGCGTAAGTTCCTTGCGTGGTACTGTCTCCAGGGGGGATGGCAATATTGGCGGTCGTATCGGTAGTTTGCGATTGCAAGGTCCAGCTAATACCAGGAGCAGGAACGGTAGTGTCCCGCTTACCATTAAATACATCGTAGTTTCGTACCGATGGATCAATACACTTGAAGTGATTCCAATATAAGGGAAGATTGTTATCGGAACGCTGAGCACTGTCGATGCGCAGATTGATATTAGAGCAGAAACGGCTGGGGATACGTCCTTTGCCATTGTACACTAATTGTACCTGATAATCGTAAATGAAGTTGTCTACATAATAACCATTGGGCGCAAAGCTGTCTACGAAGAAACGAGCATTGGCATCGTCAACCACTTTTAATAAAGAGAAAGGACGTCTTCCAGCATCGGCACGGTAGATATTCCAAGAGTTGAAGGTTGCCACGATAGAAGGATCTTGTAAGGCGGCATTTCCGGACCAGTCTAAACGAACGTTAACGTCACCTTCAACGGTGAGCCCATCAAGTTCATAGGTAGGAGCAGGACATCCACTTACCGGAATCAGGAAGGTATAGAACTCCGAAAGTTCAATACCGCACTCATTGGTGAGGGTGTTACCATCATTACCCCGACGGATCTGCAGTACATAGGTACCATCAATATCCAGAGGTTGATTTAACTTCAAATCAAGGTTACGTGAAACCAGGAATTGACAGTTGGTTTCTACATCCACTACCGGACGCGCTACTCCATCAGGACCAATCAGACGGAAGTCGGTAGGGTCAACTGAAGAACAGCGAATATTGTTGTTAAACTCAATAGAAACGATAGAGTCGAAGCACTGATAACCTTGGAATACCGGAATTTGGTGCACGGTAGCAGTACCATTGCTAATGCTGTCTTCGCCTCGGAATTCGCGAATATTATAGAGGTTTTTTAGGCTATCGACATCAGCCTGCGTAAAGTTCTGAATAGCAGCATTATTGGTTGAAGAAGTTAAAGAGAGTCGTGGTCCATCGGCAGAAGCAGGGTTACAATTAGCGGTAACCGGAATCTGAATCTCTCGAACTGATTCCCCAATATTTAACCATTGTAAGGTAATAGGGTCAAAACGCCAGTCTTCCACAACAATTTTAACCACATAAGAACCTTGTTGGTTAGGGCTAAAGGTGAAGATACCCGTACTCTGATCGATCACAATCCCAGTAGAACTAGGGAAAGGGGCGTTTACGGTATAACCGGCAGAGAAAGCAATATTGGTTCCGGGTCCACAAACTACACCCGATTGGGGCTGTCCAAAACGGTATAGGATACTGTCATTATCCGCATCAATGGCAGCTTGAATAAACTGGAAGGGCTTGGCGCCGGGTTGAGTTAAGCAGAAAGCTTTACCGGCAGGAGCCTGAATTTCAGGAGAAGAGCTTTCTCCCAATGTATTGTTCAATTTGGCTTCGAGGTACATGTTGGGTGAAGTGGACAGGTTGGTGGACACATCACGACAACAAATCGCATTAGCCGTAAATTTAAAGTCACCACAGGTTCCGGGGAGGCTCACAAAACCAGAAAATTTGTGAACGGATAAATCTTTGTAAGAAGGATCGGTAGCATTGGCACATTCATCCAAACCGGGAACAATCCAACCGCCATTATTATCATTGGGTGAAGCCTGACCGGGAGGGGGCATAATTCGGTTTAGAGTTACGTTTACATTTGAAAAGCAACTACTGGTAATGCACACAACCTGAGTGGTTTGGGTAATGGCAATACCACCATTATTCCGATACCAGTTTACAAAAACTTCGTATCGACTGGAATCATTTGCAGTGGGTGCCCAGCGATAATAGATCTCGCCACTGGAGAAGTGAGAGGCTTCAGCTTTTGGATTTCCGAAGAATAGAAATACAAAGGCCAAAGCGCCAATTTGTTTGAATAATTTCATGCCACAGTTCATTATAAACCGTAAATGTAAGAGATAGCGTCAAGTATCCCAAGAATACCCTTGATTCTCAGCTTCAAATCTGCAGATGATCAACTTAAAAATGCCCTCGCTGGAGGAAGCGAAATTTGGGTCGTCCTTTTACGTACTTTCGCAGTTTAAATGAAATTGCGCCCTATGAAGATGAATAAGATCCGAAATTTCTGCATTATTGCTCATATCGACCATGGTAAAAGTACCCTGGCAGATCGTTTGTTAGAGCATACGCAGACGGTTACGGAGCGTGAGGCGAAAAACCAGCTGCTCGATGATATGGATCTGGAGCGTGAACGTGGTATTACCATTAAGAGTCACGCTATCCAAATGAATTATCTTCATGAAGGCACAACCTATACCCTTAACCTTATTGATACCCCCGGACACGTGGATTTCTCCTATGAGGTATCGCGAGCCATTGCTGCTTGTGAAGGGGCCCTTTTGGTTGTAGATGCAGCTCAGGGTATTCAAGCGCAAACTATTTCCAACCTGTATTTAGCTCTTGAGCATGATTTGGAAATTATTCCCGTGCTCAATAAAGTAGATCTTCCCAGTGCCAACCCGGAAGAAGTAAAGGATCAAATTATTGATTTGATTGGCTGTGAAGATGAAGATATCATCATGGCTTCTGCCAAAACCGGTATTGGTATTGCAGATATTTTAGAGGCCGTTGTACATCGTATTCCCGCTCCGGAAGGAGATCCTGATGCTCCATTACAAGCCCTGATCTTTGATTCCGTATTTAATCCTTACCGCGGTATTGAAGCCTTTTTTAAGGTGGTAAACGGATCCATGAAGGCTGGATCGGCAGTTAAGTTCATGAATACCGGGAGTAAGTATGATGCCGACGAAATTGGGGTTTTGCGTCTTCGGCAAGAGCCCCAGAAAGAAATTGGTACTGGAAACGTAGGCTATATTATTTCCGGGATTAAGGAAGCGAAAGAAGTTAAAGTTGGGGATACCATCACTACGGTAGAGCGCCCTGCAGATAAGCCAATTGCAGGATTTGAAAACGTGAAGCCCATGGTATTCGCCGGAATTTATCCGGTAGACACCGATGAATTTGAAGAGCTCCGTACTTCTTTAGAGAAGCTGCAATTAAACGATGCCAGCTTAACTTTTGAACCTGAGTCTTCAGCGGCATTAGGTTTCGGTTTCCGTTGTGGTTTCTTGGGCATGCTCCACATGGAGATTATCCAGGAGCGTTTAGAGCGTGAGTTTAATATGACCGTTATTACCACCGTTCCTAACGTGAGCTACCATTCTTTTATGAAGAAGGATCCGGAGCGCTGTGTAATTGTAAATAACCCTACCGAGTTCCCGGATCCAACTAAGATGGATCATATCGAGGAGCCCTATATCAAAGCTCAGATTATTACTAAAGCCGATTATGTAGGTGCGGTAATGAATTTGGCCATTGAGAAACGGGGTATCCTAACCAATCAGGTTTACCTAACCGCAGAGCGGGTGGAGCTGAGTTTTGATATGCCTTTGGCAGAAATCGTGTTTGATTTTTACGATCGCCTAAAGTCTATTTCTCGGGGTTATGCATCTTTCGACTATCATCCTACCGGCTACCGCGAAAGCGATATGGTGAAAGTAGATGTGATGTTAAATGGCGAACCGGTGGATGCCTTATCAGCCTTAATTCACCGTAGTAATGCCTATGATATTGGTAAGAAGATATGTGAAAAGCTGAAGGAATTGATTCCTCGCCAGCAGTTTATGATCGCCATTCAGGCTGCCATTGGAGCTAAGATTATTGCCCGTGAAACCTTGAGTGCTCTGCGTAAAGATGTAACTGCCAAATGTTATGGAGGTGATATCTCGCGTAAGCGTAAACTGCTCGAAAAGCAAAAGGCCGGTAAAAAGCGTATGCGCCAGGTAGGGAACGTAGAAATTCCCCAACAGGCGTTCTTAGCCGTATTAAAGCTAAACGATTAGAAGCCTAAACTTCCTCTAACCCGGTTTAGAACCTCACGAGCAATCGGACGTACTTTTTCGGCACCCGCCAAAAGGTAGTCTTCAATTTGCTGTGGGTTTTCAATCAAGTTTTGGTATTTCTCACGAGCCTCACCATAGCGCTCCATGATCAATTCCAAAAGTGCCTTTTTAGCATGTCCGTAACCGTAATTACCGCCTAAATAATTGGCCCGCATTGCTTCGATTTGTGCCTCGGTAGCCAATAGTTGATAAAGAGCAAAAACATTACATGTATCCGGATCTTTGGGCTCTTCTAAAGGAGTACTATCGGTAACAATGCCCATTACCTGCTTTTTTAAGGCTTTCGCCGAAGCAAAAATGTCTATGGTATTGCCATAGCTCTTACTCATCTTTTGGCCATCGGTACCCGGAACGGTTTTTACGGATTCACGAATTACGGCTTCAGGTAATTTTAATACCTCCTGTCCCACTCTATGATTTAGGGTACTGGCCATATCGCGGGTCATTTCCAGATGTTGCTTTTGATCCTTTCCCACGGGAACTTCATCGGCATCATAAAGTAGAATATCCGAGGCCATTAATACCGGATAGGTGAATAAACCGGCATTTACATCGGCTAAACGATCACTTTTATCCTTAAAGCTATGGGCATTGGCCAGCATCGGATAGGGCGTAAAGCAAGAGAGGTACCAGGTAAGCTCAGTTACTTCAGGGATATCACTCTGACGGTAGAAGTAGTTATTCTCTACATCAAAACCCAGAGCCAGCCAGGCAGCAGCCACGGCGTATACACTTTCCTTGCGTTTCTCCGCATCTTTTACCGAAGTAAGAGAGTGTAAATCAGCAATAAAGAAAAAAGATTCATTGCCGGCTTTTTGCGACAATTCTATTCCTGGCTCAATTGCGCCCAGGGCATTTCCTAAGTGGGGAATTCCGCTGCTCTGAATACCAGTGAGGATCCGTGCCATTGTGTTTCTTGCTTTAAGGCCACAAATGTAAGAAGCAAGATCGGGCGTACCGGGCAATATTTTACTTTTGCCGCCATTGTGTGATGCGTTATATCCTGGCCCCATTATTTAGAGTATGGTTTTACCTCGCGAATTTTATCGCGATCATACTTTTGTTTCCCTTTATTTTCTTCACTTCTTTAAGTCCGAAGACCTACCTCCAATTCTTTTATTTTGAGCGCCTTTGGGCCAAAATAGTCTTGGTGCTTTGTGGCTTTCGCTGGAAGGTGAATTGGGCTGAGAAGCCAGAACCTAATGGCCAGTATATTATTTGTGCCAACCATACCAGCATGCTGGATATAATGTTAACCCTGGCGGTTTTTCCAACGCCCTATCTATTTATTGGAAAGAAAGAACTCACCAAGCTGCCTCTTTTCGGTTATTTCTATAAGCGTACTAATATTCTGGTAGATCGCTCCAGTTTAAGCAGTCGTAAAATGACTTATGACTTAGCAGCGGAGAAAATCGATGAAGGTTTAGGCATGTGTATCTACCCTGAAGGTATGGCACCACGAGAAGAAATTACCTTAGCGCCTTTTAAAAATGGTGCCTTTCGCTTAGCGGCCACTAAGGGGGTTACCATTATTCCTGCGGCCTTTCACGATTGTAAGCGTTTATTGCCCTATGATAATTTTCGCGGTCGACCCGGTGTACTGAAGGTCGATGTGATGCCATTTTTACAACCTCAGGAGAATAGTCCAGAAGAAGTAAGTCGTTTAAAGCAGCAGTGTTACGACGATATTTTCCAATCTTTGCAAGCGCAAAAGTAGCTCAAGACATGAAGATCAGTTTAGACGAAATCCGTCACTTAGCCCATCTGGCTCGTTTAGAATTCAGCGAGGAAGAAATGCAGTCTATGCAAGGGGATATGGATAAAATTTTGGGCTTTGTAGAAAAGATCAATGAACTGGATCTGGAAGGTGTGGAGCCTTTGGTATATCTCAGTGAAGAGCGCAATGTGCTGCGCGAAGATGTTTCTGAAACGGTCTTAACCAAGGATGAAGCCTTGAAGAATGCTCCGGATAAAGACAGTGATTATTTCCGCGTTCCTAAGGTTCTGAAACGCGAAGAAGACTAATAGGCTTCATAGTGGAAATCGCGTATAACAATTTCCGTTTCCCTTTCATTTAAGGGGGCCTCTTTGGCTCCGAATATCCACAAATTAAAGCGAGCTTGATTGCTCTCACCGGGCTTTGGGACCGTAATGGCCTCACTGAATTGACCTTCGACCCCTTTTTTGCGAGGAGGGTTTTTAAAGCTATAATGGAAACTTTCAAGTAAGTCTTCTCCAGCACGGCTTATGCGGTAGGAATAAAAGGTGATGGAAGTATCGCGCCATTCCATAATATGACGGCTGCGACCATTCCAATTCTGCGGATTGGAATTGGAGGATTGAAAACGTTCCAGAAATAACTTCTGCAATGAAACCGGATGCACAGAGTAATGCAAAACCCGTGGAGCAAGGGGAAATCCCCAGCGCGAAAATTCAATGTCAATCTCGCTGTTTGCTTGATCTTCAAAAGTATGAGGGTCCCAGGTAAAGAATCCGAATACCAAATAGGGGTCCAGGTCTCCTAACTGACCATCTACTTCCATTTCGTATCGACCGTAACCCAAGCTATCTTTGGTATACACTTCAGCACAGGTCCAGCGATTGTCCTTTTCTTTCACTTTTAGGTGTAAATGCCCTTGCCAATCGACCCATACATTGCGGTAGCTAAAGACATTGGAACCTGGCCCTTGAATCTCCGGGCTGGATTTTATCCACCAATCACGATGGGCAAAATGCACACTGTGTGGCATATACTCTCGATGGTGACGCTTCGGCCCACAAGCCAAAAGACCGAATAGCAAAAGGATACTAAAGATAGAATTGCGGTTCATGTAATAGCTATGGGGCAAGGCTAATTTAAGTTTTTATTGGTCCAGTACTGGCTTGGCTCAAGGTCTCTATTAAGGGTGGTATTAAAAGATAGGAAGAAGATTCTATCTTTAGCGGTCTAAAAACTTAACTATGAAAAAATCACTCTTAATGATTTGCACCCTGGCTATGCTGAGCACAGCCTGTGTTAATCTGCCGCATTCGGCTCATCCCCTGGCAGCAAATGCTATGGAAAAACCTGTTGCTCCCGAAGATGAAGAATTGAAATTGATGATTCCGATTTCTGGAGGGCTGGCCTTTTATGACATTGATCCACCTTTTGCGGAGGATGCGACCATGCTCAATGATGTGAATCTTCAATCTTACTTTGGCGAAGCCGGAATAAGTTTTTCTAAATCATTATCTAAAAAATCGGGTACCGCCTTTAGTGGTGGTCTTAGTATGTTTAGTTATTCCGGTCGATCTATCGGTCCTGAAGAAGCGGAGCAGTTTGGAATGAAACGCCGACAGACCTATTCGGGTTATGGCGGTCGCATTAACCTTTCGATTGATCTCAATTATGAAATGAGCCGTAAGAGCAATTTATGCTGGCGGGTATTTAATGTGCAACACACTTTTGCGGCTGAATCCGGCACTTATGGAGACTATCGACAGATTGCGATTGATTCCAGCTATACCTATTTCCTTGATCCTTTTGACAATGAATTAAGGGCCACACCGGCCGCTTCTAATTTTATGAGTACCCACTTCTATTCGGAGCTAGTTTTCGATTATGGGACCTATGGTTTTAATTTTGGATTAGGATTTCTAAACCATTTATACCAAACGGATTTAGGAGTTTGGGAGAGTTATATTTTAAACGGTACAATGCATGCGGGCTTCAATATTAGAGATTTCTACGCCCGTTTTAATTTTGGAAGTTTAACTTCTATCTACCCCTTTGCTGATCCTTTCAACATGAATATGACGGTGGGATACAAAGTTCAGCTTTTATAAACTTGAAACACCAATCATAAAAAAAAGCCAGCTGTTGCAAAACAGCTGGCTTTTGTATTTTAAGGAGAGTCTAGTTTATACTACACCCTGGTCTAACATGGCGTCGGCTACTTTTACAAAGCCAGCAATATTGGCTCCTTTTACGTAGTCAACATAACCATCTTCACCTTTTCCGTATTTCTCAGCGTTTTCATGAATATTAATCATGATGCTATGTAACTTCTGATCTACTTCTTCAGCAGTCCAGCTCATACGCATACTGTTTTGTGCCATCTCTAATGCAGAGGTAGCCACACCACCAGCATTAGCAGCTTTACCAGGAGCAAATAAGATTTTTGCAGCGTGGAAAGCTTCTACTGCTTCAGGAGTACAAGGCATGTTGGCTCCTTCAGATACCGCGATGGTACCGTTAGCGATTAAAGTTTTTGCTTCTTCGCCATTCAATTCGTTTTGCGTAGCGCAAGGAATAGCGATATCACATTTTAATCCCCATGGACGTTCACCAGCATGGAAGCTTACTCCGTCGAATTTATCAGCTACTTCATGGATACGTCCACGACGAACGTTCTTCACTTCCATTACATAGTTTAATATTTCTTCGGTAATTCCTTCTGGAGCATGGATGTATCCGGAAGAGTCAGACATACTGATTACGGTACCACCCATTTGCTGTACTTTTTGACAAGCAAACTGAGCTACGTTACCGGAACCAGAGATGGCTACTTTTTTAGCACTTAGGTCTTGACCTTGCGTTTTTAGCATTTCCTTGGTGAAGTACACCGCACCGTAACCGGTAGCTTCAGGACGGATTAAAGAACCGCCCCAATTGATGCCTTTACCGGTTAATACACCGGTAAACTCATTACGTAAGCGTTTGTACTGTCCGAATAGGTAACCGATTTCACGACCACCTACTCCGATATCTCCCGCAGGAACATCGGTATCAGGACCAATATGACGTTGTAATTCAGTCATAAAAGACTGGCAGAACTTCATTACTTCGTTATCGGACTTTCCTTTTGGGTCGAAATCCGAACCTCCTTTACCGCCACCAATAGGCAAGGTGGTGAGGGAGTTTTTAAAGACCTGCTCAAAGCCCAGGAACTTAAGGATAGAAAGGTTTACCGAAGGGTGAAAACGCAATCCACCTTTGTAAGGTCCGATTGCCGAGTTAAACTCTACCCGGTAACCGCGGTTAACTTGGGCATTTCCTTGATCATCGATCCACGGCACGCGGAACATAATTACGCGTTCGGGTTCTACAATACGCTCCAGGATATTACTGTTTTTGTACTTAGGGTGCTCTTCCACAAAGGGAATAATGGCCTCAGCCACTTCGTGCACCGCTTGCAAAAACTCAGGTTCGTGGCCGTTTTTAGCCGCTACCTTATCCATGAAAGCGTTGATCTGAGAGGTGTAATTTGCAGACATAGATTATGCATTAATTCTTAGGCAAAAGTAGTTTTTTTATCATTCCAAAAGCATGGGATATATCCTCGCTTTAAATTGTGTAGAGCCCAGTATTAGAGCCCTTGTTACCGGCATTTATATGCTACTTTTGCCGCTTAATCTTCCATCATGAATATTTTGATTTTGGGCGGCGGGGGCCGCGAACATGCTTTAGCCTGGAAAATTGCACAAAGTGCTGATTGCGATCATTTGTATTTGGCACCCGGAAATGCCGGTACCGCTGCTTTTGCCAAGAATATTGCCCTTTCGCCAGAAGACTTTCCCGCCCTCAAATTGTTCTGTATTCAGAATAGCATCGACCTGGTATTGGTGGGTCCTGAGGCTCCTTTAGTGGCCGGTGTAGTAGATTTTTTCCGTCAGGATGATGAACTGAAAAACGTGAAGATTATTGGTCCGGCACAAGCGGCGGCCGAGTTGGAAGGAAGTAAGAAGTTCGCCAAGGAGTTTATGGCCAAGTATCAAATTCCTACTGCCGCCTACCGCAGCTTTAGTGCTGGTGAAGTGGCGGAAGCGGAAACTTTTTTAGAAAGCTTAGCGGCACCATATGTACTTAAAGCTGATGGATTAGCGGCCGGTAAAGGCGTACTGATCTTAGAGGACTTACAAGAAGCCAAGGCGGAAGCAAAAGCAATGCTCGAAGGAAAGTTTGGTGCTGCAAGTAAAACTCTGGTAATTGAAGAGTTTCTGGATGGCCGTGAATATTCGGTATTTGCCTTAACCGATGCTAAGGATCATATTATACTTCCGGTTGCAAAGGATTATAAACGGATAGGCGAAGGTGATACCGGGCCTAATACCGGAGGAATGGGAGCGGTATCTCCCGTAAGCTTTGTAGATGATGCCTTGTGGCAGAAGACAGTTGAGCAGGTAGTAGAGCCAACCATTAAGGGCCTTTCAAGCGAAAGCTTTGATTATGTGGGCTTCGTTTTCTTTGGATTGATTGAAGTAAAAGGAGAGCCTAAAGTAATTGAGTACAATGTGCGAATGGGCGACCCGGAAACGGAAGTGGTAATGCCACGCCTGAAAAGTGATTTGTTAAAACACCTTAATGCTGCAGCAGAAGGAAGATTAGCAGAGGAGAAAATTGAAATCCACCCTGAGTTCTGTACTACTGTAATGGCGGTATCGGAAGGTTATCCCGGCTCTTATGCCAAAGGCAAGGAAATTACCGGTTTGGAGAATGTAAACGACTGTATCCCTTTTCATGCCGGAACTAAATTGGAAGAAGATAAAGTACTCACTTCCGGAGGTCGTGTAATAGCCTTAAGTGCAATGGGTCCAAATAAAGAAGCCGCACTAGCAAAAAGCTATGCGGCTGCAAAAACTATATGTTTTGAAGGCATCCAATACCGCAAGGATATTGGCTTTGACCTTTAAGAGCGTCTATTTTTCGCCTGCTTTGGCGTGGCCCGCCATCTCGCGCATCCAGTAGAGGAAAAGGAAGAAAATAATTCCTGAGAAGAGAATGTTAGGAAGGTTTTCTAATTGGGTCAGAATTCCGAAGGTCCAGGTGAAAAAATCACCTAATCCAAAAACAACATCTTTAAATTGCATGGCCTAATTAATTTGTGGCCCCAAAAGTAGCTAAAAAGCCCAGATGTTTGCAAGACTGTTCAACAATATCAGCCCCAGAAATTTGCTCAATGCCCTGGTATTGATATTGGCTTTGGCTTCTACTTATTGGCTCTATCCGGTACACAAAGGAATTTGGTTTCCGGTGGCGGAATGGGATTTACCATTAATGTCGCCCTGGTTTACCTTTTTAGTTTTCATCCTAGTAACCATAGGTGCTTCCTTGTTTTATGCTGAAAGTTTAAACCGAAAGCACCTTTTCCCGGGTCAATATTTAGGCTTCTTATTGGCTGCTATGCAATTTTGGATTTGGCTTTATCCCTTAAATGCGGGTCTAGAACTTTGGAGTATCCTGCTTTTTAGCCTTTTGATTTTCCAGATGATGCCCGTCTTGGTTCCCAAAGCTAATGCCGCTCCCTTGAATTTTGGTGCCGGATTTTGGATTGCTATAGCCGGCTTTATTCATGGTGAAAGTATTTTTTTACTCTTAATCCCACTGGGTCTCAGTGTGGCCTTGCGTCGATTAAACGGACGTAGCATGCTGGCTTTACTGCTGGGATATGGCGCAGTTTTGTATTTCGCTTTTAGTTTGGATTATTTCCTGGACTGGCATTTATTACAAGCCTGGACCATCGAAATGCAATCTTTGGAATTCTTTCGCTTCCAGCTGGATTATCAGCGCTTAATTCCACTGGTAATCATGGCTTTATTTCTGGGTTTTTCGGTATTAGTCAACCTGGCCCAAGGAAATCAATACAATAATGAACAAAGGCAACAGCTTAATTTCTGGCTTTACTACGCTTTGGTAGGTGTAGCCGGATTTTTACTTTTTGCCAATAGTAATTTTTGGCTTTGCCTCATTATTTTTCCGAGTGCCAGCCTGGGAGCGCTTGCCATTCAAACCATCGAAAATCGTTGGCTGCGAGATGGGATCTTACTCCTGCCTTTTTTAGCTTATCTAAGCTTTTTCTTCCTCCCCTCCTAAGAACAGCGCCTTGAGCTCAGTAGCTTCAGAAGGTTCCATTTTACCACTTAAGATTAAGGATAATTGACGACGACGTAATGCACCTTCGTAGCGGGCTTTTTCTTTGTCGCTTTCAGGCTGAATAGCCGGAATATTGATGGGATTGCCAAGTTGATCTACCGCCACAAAAGTGTAGATAGCTTCATTGGCCTTGGTTTTTTTACCGGAAATGGTTTGATCTTCGATATATACATCCACAAAAACTTCCATACTGGAACTGAAGGCACGGGAAACCTTAGCTTCCAGGGTTACAATAGCTCCTTGTGGAATGGCCTGATTAAAGGAAACATTATTTACAGATGCAGTAACTACAATCCGGCGGCAGTGACGATGAGCGGCGATGGCTGCACAACGATCCATCCAGCTTAAAAGCTGGCCTCCAAATAGATTCTTAAGATTGTTGGTGTCGTTCGGGAGTACGATTTCGGTCATTACCGTTAATGACTCCGAAGGGGTTTTCGCTTTCATGCCGGAATTTTCGGCAAAAGTAAGCTATTACAATTGGTTCACCCAGGCGCGACTGTTAACTTGCTGCTTAACTTGATTCAATAAGCTATTGGCTTGATTGCGATTTTTAAGCTTTCCGATCGCTACCCGATTCAGGTTACCAGCACGATAACTGTAAGCACTCCAGCCCTGTCCTTTTAATTGCTCCACATAATTTTGAGCATTGGAAGAGGAGGAGAATGCACCAACAATAACCTGGAATTCTCCGGCTGTAGCCAAATTAGAAGATGAATTCTCACTAATTACTTTTTTCTCAACCTTATCGCTACTGGTAGGAGTCTTAGCTTCTTTAACAATAGGTTGAGCAGGAGCCCTGTTCGACTCGGCAGCAATGGCTGGTTGAGCGGTCCATGAGCTTTCTTGCTCAGAACTTTTAGAGTTGTATTTGGGAGTACTAGAATTACTAGTGCTTTTCTCCATGTCCTCCGGACGCTTTTTTACATTGTAAAGTGGCTTTCCTTTGGCGGAGAAATTATAGCGAACTTTTTTGGAATTTTCTTTTACCAGGCTCTCGCTGTTTTCGTCCTTCGGGGATTCACTCGCCGCTAGATCTTTAGCTTCTTGAGGAAGCTCCACCAAATCGGGATTTTCTGTCTTTTCTTCCGAATTAGCTTCTAGGTTAGTGGCATCCTCTGTTGCGGATGTAGATTCGCTTTCAACAGCAGGGTTTTCCTCTTCTGTATTGGACTCAAGATCTTCGTTGAGAACATCATCTTCGGGGCCATAGTCGCCATTAAGACGAGGGCCTTCATTTTCCTGGAATCCTAAACCGGATTCATTGGAGGCAATATTAGAATAAGTGGGATTATCAAGTGTATCCTGCGAATTGTTGATAAAGATGCCACTCACTTGTTCTTTAACCGTGTTGAAGCTTCCGGGAGTAACATAGAGGTAAGCGCCTACCAGCATGGCTGCAGCAACCGGACCTAAAACAGCTGCCCAGCGACGGAAATTGACTTGGCGCACTTTGGTATCCTCTTTAGGTGCTTCTTTCGATTTCACCTTTTTACCTTGATGCTTTTCGATAGCCTTATTAACACTGCGCTTAATTTCCTGCTCTCTTTCCATAGCGTTGGCTCTAAAGATGTTTAAGCCGTAGGATTGAATATCATAATTGATATCATGGGCCGGGTTAAACTGCAATTTGCCGGTGTCGCTCATGTAAAGACGACCAATTCCGGTTAGGTTTACTTTTCGTCCTGCACGTAAAACTTTTTTCCAGCTTCGTACAGAAATTTCAATGCTTTCCATGGCCTTTTCATAGCTCACTCCTTCGGTTTTAGAAATGTGCTTAGCCAGTAATCCATCATTCTCCTGAATGCGGGCATTGAATGCTACTCGTTTGGAAGGGGGACGGAACATATGGGTAGCCGAATTGACCTCAGCCGAGAAATAGCGCGTAAGAAAGGCGCCAAACCCCGGTACTACCACGCACTCGTTGAAATACAACAAATTGCTGATGTAGTGGTCGATTGTATGCTTTACCATTTGAGGATTTTCTTAATTCCGTAAATTCAAAAGTAGTAAAAATGTCTTGTTCATCCAGGCTTAGCTGGCGTGGGGCCTCATTTTTTCGATTATTTGTACCTTTCTGTCAACCTTAACCTGTTCTATGAAATTTTCTAATGAAGCTAAAGCTGCGGCTTTGGCATTGAGCCTGATGGACGGCATTGGGCCCGTTCGAGCACGTAAACTGATTGCCCATTGCGGTAGCCCTGAAGCGGTTTTCAAGGAATCAAAACAAAGTTTAGAGCGGATTCCGGGAATTGGCAGTTTCTTGGTTCAAGAGATTCGCCGCTCCCGAAAGTTAGTGGAAGCCGAAAAGCAATTATCTGAGGCAGATAATAAAGGCTGGGCCGTTCACTATTTTGAAGATAAGGCTTA
This sequence comes from Croceimicrobium sp., assembly GCF_965228705.1. GTDB lineage: Bacteria > Bacteroidota > Bacteroidia > Flavobacteriales > Schleiferiaceae > Croceimicrobium. The sequence goes on along the minus strand of NZ_OZ245832.1, from coordinate 2,653,653 downwards.
TCCCAGGCGGATGCGGCACTGCGAGGATGCACCCGTGGTTTTGTTTCAAAAGGGCCACACTCCACTTAATGCAAAACGCTGCATTTCGATTGTAGGAACCCGTAATATGACGGATTATGGTCGTGATTTTTTGCATCAGTTTTTAGAAGAGGCTCAAAGTCTTAATCTCTTAATATTTAGTGGCCTGGCTTATGGTGTGGATGCCTGTGCACATCGCAAAGCCTTGGACAATGGTATAGTTAATTGTGCAGTCTTGGCGCATGGCCTTGATCGTATATATCCTGCACTGCATCGCAAATTGGCTACGGAAATAGTAGAGGCTGGAGGTTCATGGCTAAGCGAGTTTCCTACCGGGACCAATCCAGATCGGGAAAATTTTCCCAAGCGCAATCGCATTATTGCAGCCATGAGTGATGCGGTAATAGTGGTTGAAGCAGCCCGCAAGGGTGGGGCCCTAATAACTGCAGAATTTGCCAATCAGTACAATCGCGATGTTTTTGCATTGCCGGGTCGAATTCATGATCCGCATAGTGAAGGCTGTAATCTTCTGATTAAAAGTCATAGAGCCTATTTACTGGAAGGAGCCAGAGATTTATCCTATATCATGCGTTGGGAGGCCATCAGTCCAATGGCGCAAAAGAAACAGCTGGAATTATTTGAGAATTTAAGTCCTGATGAACGATTATTAATCGATGCTTTGGTCCCTGAAAAGGAGTCTAAAAGTTTAGACTGGTTGCTAGGTAAATGTGGAATAACCGGGGCTCAGTGCTTGCGCATTTTAATGAGTCTGGAATTAAAGGGTCTGCTGGAAACAGTGCCTGGTCCGCGCTATAGACTGAAGTCCTGAATAATCAAAGAATTATTAGTTAGCTTTGAGCGCTTTAAAAAGATTTTATGGGGGGAGACCTGAAACTCTTAATGGCCGAAGACAATGAGATTAATCGCAAATTGGCCGATTTACTTTTCAAGCGCCAGGGTTTTAATCTCGATTTTGCCGTTAATGGAGAGGCCGCATTAGAATCCGCATTAAGCGGTGCCTATGATCTCATTTTTATGGATATAGAAATGCCCATCATGGGAGGTCTGGAAGCTACCCGTAGAATTCAAGATGAAATGGGCGAGTCTGCCCCTCCGATTATTGCTCTTACTGCCCATGCGATGGATGGTGATCGCGAAAGGTTTATTGAAGCAGGCATGGCCGACTACCTCACCAAACCCATTGATTTAGGAGCACTTCAAGAAATTATTGGTCGTCATACTTCTTAAAAAATTAGGATTAAGCCTGTTTTTTAATCCTTTACTTTTTCAAATCTTTGATTAAACCATTCTTTTTAACAGGCCTCTAACATTGAACTTTAGGCTGATAAAAGATATTTGGCTTCAATTTGAATAAGTACCATGACCAGAATCACTTACCTTTTTGCTTTATGCCTTATAACGGTATATGGGCAATCACAGAACATTGGGGGCACTGCTACCTATAAAACGGCAACATCACTCGATTTAAAAATCGAAGGGGATCAATTGAGCCCTGAGCAGAAAAAAATGATGGAAGCCAACATCGCCAAAGCCACTCAAAAAGAATATGAGTTGGACTTTAATCGCAATGAATCTATTTATGAGGAAGTAGTAGAGCTGGAGAAAGAAGGACAACATAGAGGAATGCGCATGCTCGCTATGTTTACCGGCGGTTCTGGAACCTATTATAAGAATTTACAGGAGCAACGTTATACCGAGCAAACCGAGTTTTTAGGAAAGGTGTTTTTAATTCAGGATAGTCTCGATAATCTGGAGTGGACTATCGGAAAGGAAACGAAATCCATAGGAAACTATATCTGTCAAAAAGCAACTGCCATGCGGATCCGCGAGGCGACACAATTAACCGGCGACCCTAAAAATGGACTTAGAGACAGTACCGTAATTGACACCATTAATATTGTAGCTTGGTTTACCATGCAGATTCCCATTTCTCACGGTCCGGGTCGTTTTTATGGTTTACCAGGTTTAATTCTGGAGGTGAATGATGGTAATACCACCATTCTCTGTACCAAGGTAAGCTTGAATACCAAAGAGCCCATAGAAATTAAGGAACCCTCCGATGGCGAGGAAGTAAACGCACAGGAGTTCCAGGAAATGACTGCTCGCAAACTAGAGGAAATGCAACAGAACTTTGGCAATGGTCCTGGCGGTCGGGGTGGTGGCCACCGTGGCTCTTTTCAGGTTACTATTGGTAGATAGGCAGTTATGAATAATTCGAAGATCGGGCTCTTAATTTTAGGTCTTTTGATGAGCCTGGGCGCTATTGCTCAAAAGGTAAATGTTCGAGGAGCCTTGGTTGGTAGTGATCAGGCGGGTTTAGAAATGGCCAATATATTGGTTTTAAACCCTGATGACAGCTCCATGGTAACTTATGGCTTTAGCAATAGCGAGGGCCAATTTCGCTTTCAGTTGGAAGGCAATAAACAGTATTTATTCAAATTCAGCTATCTGGGTTATAAGCCCAAAGAATTATTGGTGGTTCTTAATTCTGAGGACCGTGATTTAGGTAAGATACCATTAGAAGAAGATTCCGAATTACTACAGCAAGTAGAGGTAGTTGAAGAAATGCCCATTGTGGTAAGTGGTGATACCATTAGCTATAAAGCAGATGCCTTTACCACTGGTGAAGAAAAGAAGTTGGAAGATGTTATTGAGAAACTTCCGGGTTTTGAGATTGATGATGATGGTCAGGTAAAAGTGGAAGGTAAAACGGTTGAAAAGGTACTGGTGGAAGGCAAGGAATTCTTTGATGGAGATACCAAGGTAGCCACCAAGAACATTCCGGCAGATGCCATCGATAAGGTACAGGTGCTGCGCAATTATGAGGAGATTTCGCCCTTGCAGGGCCTAAGTTCTGATGATCGAATTGCCCTAAACATCAAGCTGAAAGAAGGGAAAAAGAACCTTTGGTTTGGAGATGCCGAAGCAAAAGTGGGTGATCCCGAGCGCTATTACGCACATGGAAATGCTTTTTACTATTCCCCTAAAGCCAGCTTTAATTTTATTGGTGATATCAATAATATTGGTGAGGCAGCCTTTACAGCTCGTGACTATTTTCGCTTTAGTGGTGGCTTTCGGAATTTGAGCTCTCGCTCCGGCTTCAATTTCAATTTTGCACAAGACGATTTGGGAATTCCCCTGGGTTTAAACAATCGTGCGGATGAGGTAATCGGCCGTTTTGGAGCGGCTAATTTTAGCTATTCGCCCAAGAAAAATCTTACCCTTTCGGGTTTTGTGATTGGTAGTGATAATGTGGTGAGCAGCCCCTATACGACCAGTCGGACTTACATTGGTTTGGATAGTATTGGCGGAGGGGTTGAAGAACTAACTACGGAAAACTACCAGCATTCTACTGCGGCCCTGGCGAAGTTCTCGGTAACCTATGAGCCTAGCAAAGAAACCTATTTGAATTACGATGTATTTCTCAAGGTATCAGATCAATTAAATACCTCTCGCTTGTACTCCAGCTTCAGCGATTTTAACTTTAGCAATAATCTAGGCACTCAAGAGGCCAAGCGCCCTTGGTCAATCCAACAAAATTTAGAGTTCTTCCGCAACCAAGGGGAAAATGTTTTTGCCGTGGAATTGCAACACACGCGCAAGTATCAGGACCCAACCTTTGCTATGCAATCACAGCAACTGCCTTTTGGTCAGCCTTTCGTATTTCTGGATACTAATAGGTATCGCTTAGTGCAGACTAGGGAAGTACTAAGCGAAAGCATGGAAGGTAGAGCTAGTTATTATTGGGTCTTGAATGGCAGCAACCACTTCGAATTTAACCTGGGAACCGTATACAATACTCAGGATTATAACAACCGCCTGGCAGAGGGTGAGGTGTCGGATGCTGTAGAATTCGCAAATCCTTTGTTGCAAAATACGGTCGACTTCAGTCTGCTGGATGGTTTTGGAGGTTTGCATTATAAAACCAAATTGGGCAAATTAACCTTCCGGCCCGGGGCAAATTTCCATTATTATCAAGTAAGGGATTTTCAAGCGGGTACTGAGGATTTACGCGATTATCAAGTGTTATTGCCCGATGCATTATTGCGTTATGAGTTTAGCACCAGCAAGGGCTTGGATTTGCGTTACTCCATGTCAGCACAGTTTAATGATGTGAATCAAATTATGGATGGGGTAATCCTTCGTTCTTATAACAGTTTGTTTACCGGTAACGACAGTTTGGATTTTGCGCGAGTGCACAATGTGAGTTTATTCTACCGCGATTTCAACCTCTTCAATTTTACTACTCTTTTTGCGGGGATTAATTATTCCCGGAGTTTGGACCCCATCAACAATGCAGTACAGTACATTGGTTTACAACAGGTTTTTAGTCCGATTAATGCCAATGGCTATAATGAGAACTTGAGCGGATTTGGTTCCTGGTCTAAGAAGTTTAAATACATCCGATTGGAAAGTCGGGTAAACCTTAATTATTCCACTGTAAATAATGAGGTGAACGGTAGAACGAATGTGAACAATACTTTCTCGCAGAACTATAGCGGCGAAATTGGAACCAACTTTAAGAAGTGGCCAAATATTGAATTGCAGTACCGTTATTCACAAAACGATTACAGTGGAGCCCGCAGCAATAGCGTGTATACCAATCATTCGCCCAGCGTAGAGGTAACTGCGGTTATTGCCAGCGACTTTGTTTTAAGAGCAGATTATAGCTACAATAATTATGGAAACCCAGGTTCTTCCCGCACGGTTTACGACTTCTTAAATGCCAGTTTAGAATATCAAAAACAGGATAGTAAGTGGTTGTTTAGCCTTCAAGCATTGAACCTGCTTAATACTACTTTCATTCGTGAAGATGCCTTAAGTGCCAACTTGATTAGCACTACGGCCTACAATGTATTACCCCGTTATTTACTGCTGGGAGTGCGCTATGATCTTTAAAAAGGCAGTTTAGCCAAATCCACATTGCCGCCGCTGAGGATGATTCCGATGCGGCGGTTTTCGTAGCGCTCAGCTTGTTGCAAAATGGCTGCCAGAGCTACAGCACTGCTTGGCTCTACTACTATTTTGAGTCGCTGGTAGATTAGCTTTAAGGCTTCAACTATTTCCGTTTCACTTACCGTGATGATCTCCAAAACCAATTCCTGAATAATCGGGAAATTGATCTCGCCCAGAGTGGTGAGTAAGCCATCGGCGATGGTTTTAGTCTGGTGCTCTTTTACCAAATTGCCACTGTAAAAGGATTGAAAAGCATCATTGGCTCCTTCCGGTTCACCGGCAATCACCTGGCAGCGCTTCGAAAAATAATAGTTGCTTAAAGCGGTTCCAGCTAAAAGACCTCCCCCTCCCACTGGGCTTATAATAAGGTCTAAATCGGGATAATCTTCCAATAATTCGGTGGCAGCGGTGCTTTGGCCAGCAATGATATGCGGGTGATTATAGGGCGGAATGAAGACCGCTCCGAATTTATCTTGAACGGCTTTTAATCCAGCTTCTCGAGCAGCCAGATTCGGCGCACATAAATGTACCTCTGCACCATAATTTTGTACCGCTGCGATTTTAACTTCAGGCGCGTTTTCAGGCATTACCACATGACAAGCGATGCCCAGTTTTTGGGCAGCCCAAGCCAGAGCCTGGCCATGGTTTCCAGAACTATGGGTAGCTACTCCGCGTCTTTTTTCATCTTCCGAAAGCCGCAGAATAGCATGTGTGGCTCCTCGAGCTTTGAAAGAACCTGTTTTCTGGAAGTTCTCGCATTTGAAAAACAAAGTAGCGCCACTAATGCTATTGAGAGCTTTGCTGCTTAAAACAGGCGTGCGGTGGATATGGGGGCTGATTAATCGTTGAGCTTCAACAAGTTCTTCTAAGCTAAAATTATCCTTCATTAGGCACGCGATTGAAAGGGGATGTCCGGATTAAACATTTCTTCAAAAATAGCTTGCAGTACGGAGACAATAGCCTCCTGATTTTCGGCATCAAGGAAAGCGCTCTTTTCCATTTTCATGGTGAAAGGATTATCACTCAATTTACGCAAAGAGAGTACCGAGGCCTGAATTTTCAGTTCGGGATTTTGTTGCCAGTACATCAAAGCATACATGGGTAACTGAATCGCCTGGGGCTTTTTTACAAAGGCCTCGAACTCCAGGGTGGAAATGCTGTAATCGTATTTGGATTTAGCTCCGGATTTGTAGTCGATAATATGAATTCGATTGCCTTCTTGATCAATACGGTCGGCATTACCAATCAAATTAATCTGGCGACCGGAGGCAAGTTTTATTTGACCTTCCAGGCCTTTTTCGGTGGCTAATACCTGCCAAGTCGTCCCCAGTTTTTTAAGGCGTGCACTTTCGAATTTCAGAAAGTTACGCAGCATAAAACTCATGCTTTCCAGGTGCAATAAATTGGGTCCTTGATCCAAAGGTAAGCCGGGAACATGTTTCAGCATCAAGTTTCGCAATTCTGATTTTAGCTGATTTAGGTCTGCCTTAAAAAAGGGCCCATCGGGATCAGGAGTATATGGAATTCGGGTATCGGGATCTTCGGGCTTAGGCTGACTGAATCCAAATTCCAGAAATTCATGTAGCACATTTCCCTGTGCGGGTAGGTCGAGTTCCTCCATTAAGCTCTCATCCGGCTTAAGCCCCAAAACCTTTTCATAGTAAAATTGAAGGGGGTCCTTTAAATAGAGATACAGGCTACTGGGTGAAAACCCACGTTCGGCCATTTCATCTAATCTTTGCATTAAGGCCGGGCTTTTTAGGACCTGCTCCTTTGCTTTGCCCTCCTGACTTCGAGCTGTAGCGATTTGGTTTATGAATTGGAGCCGAGCGTTTTTTTGAGGCCATTCCAATTCCAATTGACGTACAAATCGGGAAGGTTCTACTACTCCAATTCCACTAGTCGAGGTGCTGTGCAATAGATAAATCTTTTGGGCCCTTTGCATAAGACGGTAGAAGTGATAGGCAAAAACCGCATCTTTTTCGAGGTAAGTAGGCAAACCAAATTTGCGCTTAACATCAAAGGGGAGTAGGCTACTTTCGGAACGCCCTTTGGGTAAAACGCCCTCATTTAAGCTCAATACCACAATTTGTTTAAAATCTAGACAGCGAGTTTCCAGCCAACCCATTACCTGCATGCCTTGGAGTGGTTCCCCACGCAGGTCGATGCCTAAATCGGGTAAAAGCTCTCGGTAAAATTGTAAGCTTTGTTCGAAATTCTCGAGATAGGGAAAGCGGTTGAGGGTGTCTGCCGTTTGTTTAAAGAGTTGGTAAAAGGCAAAAAGGCCTTCCTGTAAGCTGGATTGATCTACCAATAAGTTTAAACTCGTCTCACAGAATTCAGCCAATCTCTGGTATTGAGCGGCTTGACTTTGATCAGCTTTGAAAAAATCAGCAGATAAGGGGGCGAGTAATTTTTCAAGTTCTAGGTCCGGGAGGCTAGCGTAGAGCGCATTCTTTCGATGCATTTCGGCCCTAATCTCTTGAAGTTGATAGGCTGATGAACCAGCGATTTTATGGGTGATCGGATGGTTAAGCAAGGCTTCCCAGCGTTTAAAATGAAAGCGGGCCCAGCCCTTACCATTCTTTTTGCCGTTGCGTTCTGCCTCCAGGGGAAAGTCGAGCAAAATTTCAAAAAAACCGGCTAAAGGCGAATGTTGAAGCCCTAGTCCCATGCTGAGGTTGAGGCTGGGAAACTGAGGGTGAATGTTATTTAGAAAAGCAGGTAAGAGGGCCTCATCACTTAAAACCATGGCCGTGTGGGCGAGATCTTCTTCACTTTGTTCACTGAGGAGGTTGCTGGCCACAATGGATTGAAGATTGGATCCGGCAATGGCGATGCTCTCCACTTTTCGGGTACCATGGGCTAATGCATCATGCAAACCATAAAAGGAATCGTGTTTTTGCAAACGCTTCACCAAAGGCGAATTCCTTAAAAAATGCCCGGCTTCTTGTTCCGAATCATCGAAATAATAGCGGTCGACATCCCAGAAAAACTGGGCTAAACCAGCTTCATAAAGATGCATCAAAGCTTTTTCCTCGGCATTATTTAAGGCGTTAAAGCCAATAAAATAGAACTGCTCATATTCCTTGGCTATAGCCGCGGTTTCGAATTCAATTTTCTCTGCAAATACTCGGTAGGCCAAACCTTGCCAGGCCTTGCTTTCGGCCAGCAAACTTTGTTTAAGCTCTTTATAAACATCCGCTAAAGCGGGCCAGAACTTAAGGTAATCATCGAGCATGCGAGTATGTTCGCCGGGCTCAAGATTCCACTGCTCAATGCGTTTCAGATCACCCAGATAGGAAAAGATTTGATCAGGTTCAATTAGGTAGCGATCAATCTCATTGAAGTCTTGCAGTAGGGCTCGGCCCCAGCGATTGAATTCTTCAAATTTCAGATCCGGGCGCACCGAATTACGCAAGCATTCAAAGAGCCTAAAGTAGAGTTCGGGTCGCGATACGGGCTCTAAAGCCGTTAGCTCAAAAATGAACTCTTCGATACTCAAAAGGCGCGGCGCTAAACGGGCTTTTTCCAACTGAGACTCCAGCGCTCTTTGCAAGAAAATTCCTGCCCTACGGCTGGGTAATACCACCGTTTGCCGATGGAGGGGAAGAGGTTGGTTGAGCAGGAATTGCGCAACTTGATCGAGAAATGAGCTCAATGTGGAGGTCTTTTCTACGAAGAACGGGAAAAAGGCGCTAGGTCGCAATCAAAATCCTAGAGTGCTTTCAAGGCTTTAAGGATTTCGGAGGGCTCAGACCTTTGGGTATAGTCAGGATCGAAATGACGCCAACGAATGATCCCCTTTTGATCGATCAGGAAGCTTGCTGGTACGGGTAGTAACTCTCGCTCGTCGCCATGGGCTTCGCTGAGATCGGCGCCAAGGAGGGTATTGTATTTAAAACGCGTTCCGGCTGATGGTAAGAAGGCCAGATCATAGGCCAGAATCGTTTGATAGGCAGAATCGTAAAGTAGGGTAAAGCCTGCTTCCGTTTTCGCTTGCATTTCTTGTAGATATTCTGGTTTCTCTGGGGATATGGCAAAAAGTTGAGCCCCTTCAGCTTCCAGCGAATCACGAACTGCTTCTAAAGCGGATAAATGTCGATTGCAATAGGGGCACCACTGACCACGATAAAAGATTAAAACGATGGGGCCTTTTTCGAGCGCCTGACTTAAGGAGATTTTTTGACCTTCTTCATTTTGCAAACTTGGCAAAGGGGCTTTGGCACCAACTGGTAGACCTTGAACACTGTCTAAATCCTGACTACAAGCCGAAAATAGAACTAAAGAGAATAAAGCGCTAAAAAGATATCGTAACATATTCAAATGGAATTAAGGAAGAATAAAGAACGGGCCGAGTCAGAAGAACCAAGAAAAAGTCCCGGCCCGCTCTTCTTTAAATATTTTCAAGGGCTTCGGTAAAAGCCTTGCTAATCTTTTCAGTGCTTTTTGAAACACTTATTTTATCGAGTACCTGCTTGGAAGTGGGATGTACGAAGTAAATCCGGCCGGTACCATTATTCTCGGCGCTAAAGTTATGCAATCCGGCTTTCATCAGAATTTCCTGACTGGCCGCTTTGCTTTCCTCGGTGCTCAAATCATTAACGATAATTTGGTAGGAGGCGTTTGCCTGAAACTTAGAAAGAATATCTTTTTCTACTCTTTCGCCATGCTTCTGACAAAGCGGACACCAATCTGCAGTATTAACTACTACAATCAGTGCTTCCGAAAGTTCGGCACTTACTGGACTTGGGGCATTTTGCTGATAGGTTGATAGGCCAAAAACAAGGCTAAGGCTTAGCAATAAACTTTTCATAAAAGGGATAATTTTTATTGCTTTTAGGACGAAGGGAGCGCTGAAGCCTTACACTTAAGCAGAATCCTTTTCTCGAATTTTGCTTTTAAGCTCTTCCTTAAATTTTTCTTGCGCTTGGGGCTTACGGTCTTTAAAGTACTGGTCGATAAATTCATTGATACGACCGCTTTGCTTTTCGTAATGGCGACAGAATACACAAACACTTAGATGCACGCGTAGCTGCAGACCCTGAATAAGGCCGAGCTTTCCCTCTTCCTTTTTTTGGATGAGAGAGCTGGCATCTTTACAGCTTAATATGAGAGTTTGTAAGAGCTTCATGATTTCCAATACACTTCTAGGCATTTCTTCAAAGCCAGCTTGGCCCGATGAATAATTTGCCAATAGTTGGACGTACTAATATTAAACTCCTGACTAATGTCTTTTCCTTTCTCCTGAGCGAAATATTTAGCGGCTATAATATCGCGCCAAGCTTGCGGAAGGTTCATAAGACATTGCTCAAACAGGGCTCGAAAATCTTCGCGATCCATCAAAGACTCATCATCTTCCCAACCACTTTGGAAGATTTCAGCTCGCCAATGCTCTTCGGTATCAAAATGAGATCGCTCCGGGCCATCATCATCAGAAGCTTGACCTTCAAAAATATTTTTACGGTAATATGCAGAACGGAAATAGTCCACAATCTTATTGCGCAAAATTCGAGACAGCCAGGTTTTGGGATTGCTGTCGCCTTTAAATTGATGGTAATTTTCGTAGGCCGCGATAAAAGTTTCCTGAACCATATCCTGTGCCAGGGCAGAATCACCCGTACGGTATTCGGCCCAGTGCAGGAGCTCATCGCTGTATTGATCGATCCAGGATTCTATTATTTGTGCGGACACGTTCTGAGGTTTCGGCGACAAAGGAAACTAAATTCAAAAAAATACAATTGAATTATTTGTGCATATCAAAAATGAACGTAGTTTTGTGAGTGATTACTCACCATGACAGAAAAACAAGAACAGATACTCAAAACAGCTCTACAGTTATTCGCAGAAAAGGGCTATGATGGCACTTCAACTGCAAAGGTGGCCAAGGAAGCAGGGGTGTCTGAGGGCTTGATTTTTCGGCATTTTAAAAACAAAGAAGGACTCTTACAAGCGGTTTTAGAACAAGGTCATGAGAAGGTAAATCAGCTGTATGCTCAGTTTAGTCAGGAAGAGAATCCGCGGAAGCGCTTGCAAAGCATATTAGACTTTGCTTTTACCGTTGCACCGGAGGACCATGATTTTTGGCGCTTGATTTATGCCCTGAAATGGCAAACTGATGCTTATGATGATAGTACCGCAGCACCTTTGAAAGCCATGCTGAAGAGTATTTTCGAGGAAATGCACTATCAAGACGCTGAAGCCGAAGCCGAATTAATTATGATACTTCTCGATGGCTTGGTAACGGCCATATTACTGCGTAAACCCAAAGAATTAAATCAGGTGCAAAGCTTATTGCACCGAAGATATTTACTGTAAAAAAATTTACCCCAAGAAATAAGTAATTAATCACTTACAATTAGATTATGAAAAAGCAAGTCATTTTAGTAACAGGAGCTTCCTCAGGAATGGGTAAAGATTTTGCCCTGGACCTCATCAAGCAGGGTCATATAGTTTATGGTGCGGCGCGCCGGATCGATAAAATGGAGGATATTCAAAAAGCGGGGGGTCATGCTCTGGCCATGGATATTAGCAAAGAATCCGAAGTGGAATCCGTAGTGAAAACCATTATTGAAGCACAAGGGCATATAGACGTATTGGTGAATAATGCAGGTTATGCTGTATATGGAGCAGTAGAAACTGTATCGGTGGAAGATGCCCGCAGACAGTTTGAAGTAAACATTTTTGGTTTGGCTAGCATCACACAAAAGGTATTGCCCTTTATGCGAGAGGCTAAAAGAGGCAAGATTATCAATATCTCTTCGGTTGGTGGTAAGGTCTATACCCCTTTAGGAGCCTGGTATCATGCTACCAAACATGCGCTGGAAGGTTGGTCGGACTGTTTACGACTGGAGTTAGCGCCATTTAATATTGATGTGGTTTTAATTGAACCAGGAGTAATTCTCACTGAGTTTGGAGATGTTATGCTTGATCCGATGGTGGCTCGAGCGAAAGACACCGCTTATGAGGAAATGACCAATACGGTGGCTAAGGCAACCAAGGAAGTATATCTTGATGGTAAAGGGTCCCCGGCATCCGTAATTACCCGGCTGGTAAACAAAGCTATAGCCAGTCCGAAGCCAAAAACTCGTTATGCTGGAGGAAGATTGGCCAAACCAATGATCTTTATTCGTCGTTACTTTAGTGATCGATTCTTTGACAGAATCATCATGAGCCAATTCAAATAGCGCTCTTTTTTTAAACAATGGATCGGGCCGGTGCCTCATAACCACCGGCCTTTTTTTATGCCTATTTGCGACTGAGGCTGCTTCGATTTTGGTAAAAAACCAGGCCAGAAACAAAAAATAAAATCAAATTGGTGGCGATGGGCTCATCTCTACTCCAATGCGTATAGGCTGCTCCAACCATCAATATCATAAAGCCAAGACTGGCTAAGGGAACTAAGACTTTTAGAGATTTAAGTACTAAGCTTAGGATTATTGCTAATCCTCCCAAGGCCTCCAGGGCGCCAATAGTTTTAATAAAAGCCGCTGAAAATTCTTCGGCCCAGGTCATACCTTCGGTGAGCACCATTTCCGAATAGGGGGTGAAAAGCTTCATTGTACCTACCATTAGAAAAATAAGGGCCAATAGAACTTGAACTATAATTTTTATGATTTGCATGCTTAAGAATTTAGGGTCTCTGTGAATGAGACAAGGAAGGTATTAAATCTTGGGAAAAGCCTGTCTTGTTAAAATCCAAAGTCCATGTCGTAAAAGTCTAAAAAATAGCTACTTTGAGGCATCAATAAATTAAAGCATATGAAAAAATCCCTACTAATTACATTTATGGGTGGCTTAACCATGGCCTTAAATGCTCAACAACTTCCACGTGCGGAAGCCTCGGAAGACTATCAAGAAATGAAGCCTCGCAATAGTGCTTTTCATCATCGAGCAGAATCCTCAACTCAAACCGTAATTTGGTCCGAAGACTTTGCTAATGGCATTCCTGCCGGCTGGTCCCAAAATGGAACTCCGGCCTTGGCCTTATGGGAATACCGCGGTCCGAATACAGCCCCACCTGATACCGTAGGTTCTCGAGGATGTTGGGCAGGCCCCAATAATTCAGGGAATTTGGGAGACCCTATTAACTCCCCCACTCGATCCAATGGTTTTATGATTTTCGATTCGGATTTCTTGCATTCCAATGGCGACCGCGCTACGAATGGTTCGGGGCCGGTTCCTGCACCACATGTGGGGCGATTGCGCACGGATACCATAGACCTTAGTGCCCATTCAGGGGCCGAAATTGGCTTTTATATGTATGCCCGTCGTTTTCAATCCGCCTGGTATGTAGCCGTCAGTACCGATGGTGGAGTTACTTTTCCCGATACGGTAGAAGCATTTCCAGCCAGCGAAGTTGCAGTGAACGCCTCCACAGATCAAAATGCTTATTACCGCGCCAATCTTTCCAGCTTTGTGGCAAACCAAAGCGAGGTGGTACTGGAATTTGTTTTTGATGGTACAGTTAGTAATAGCAATGGATCTGGCCGCTACTATTGGATGATCGATGATATCGAATTATTGACCCCTCCCGAAAATTCACTGGTTTTCACCCGTGCAACCGCTCCTGGTGCCAGTGGTGAAGCGCCGGAACATGACATTATTTTCGATAATAATAGCAGTTATCCAAAGTACATGCATTTGTCGGATAAGCAGCCAGTACCTATCACTTTCGACAGTAATATCTACAATTACGGAACCAACACCCAAACCAATGTAGCCCTGGCTGTAGAAATTCTAGATTCTAACAATGCCGTAGCTGGAACCGTGTTTTCACCAACTGTAGCCACTTTGGCTCCTTATGATACGGCCTATTATACTACACTTACGACTAGTGCTTGGACACCACCATTTACTGGTAACTTTAAATTAGTTTATAAGGCCATTTCCGATAGTATCACTTTAGCCAATACTACTGCTGCTGATACCTTTAACTTCTCGTATGGGGATGCTTATTCATTAGATGATAAGGTGGCAGATAATTACTTTGGAACCAATACCGGGACCAATGGAATGATCGCGATTGGGGTACTCTTCAATTTAGAAGATCCGGATCAACATCCTTATGGTGATGGTAATAGCGTATATATCCAGGGAATGGAAATGCAAATGAGCTGTTTAACCGATTCCACTGCAGATATGGAAATAGCCATTTACGATACTACCGGCTTTGCCTTTAATGCAGGCTTCCCCGCGGGAACAAACCCCATTTTTAGAAAGGTGTTCTCCTTCGATGGCACGGTACCTTGTAATTTGGTAAACTTTTCCTTTGAGGATGCCAATGGCAAACCTTTAGAAATTCCGGCTGATACTTATTATTTCGTGGCGAGCTTATTCCCCAATGCTCCCGATGGAGTAATTCGTTTTGCCAATAGCGCTAATTGGGGGCAACCTTCTTATGCTTCGGTATTCCAAAATCAAAATGGTAGCTGGTTCAGTGGCTTTAGCAATAGTACAACCTATGAGGCCCCTCACTATCGTTTAAACATGGCGAATCCAACCAATATTAATTTGGTGGAAAACGAATTAGTTGATTTTCAGGTTTACCCAAACCCTACTACCGGCAAGGGCCTCATTGAGTTTACTGAGCCGGGCCAGTATAATTTAGCCCTATACTCCTTAGCGGGAGAAAAAGTATATGAAGCTAAATTGGCGATTAACGCCCATGAACAATATGAGCTCAACCTCGATCATTTAGCGAGTGGAACGTATCTCTTAAAACTTCAGAATGGATCCGAAGAATCTAAAACCGTAAAGCTGACAATCCAGAAATAGACTTTATCTCGAGAATTTAAGCCGTCTTGTCTTTTTGATAGGGCGGCTTTTTTTTAGTTCCTTTCCAGAAAGTCGAGATAAGCCCTAGCCTGACTATCAAACTGCCATTTTGAAGCTTGATAGTAAGTCCTTTCTTTGAGTTCATGCAGCCTGGACCAAAGCTTTGGCAATTCATCCTTCTGGTACAAATAGGCCCCGTCTTTAAACTCTTCCGCCCCTGGACTACTAGCTTCGATCAACATTGGGATTTTAAAAGCCAATGCCATATTCCAGGAACCGGAAATTTGTTTTTGATAGAGTTCGCCACTGGCTTGGTCCTTATGAATTAAAGGAAGTACGAAATCGGCTTGAGCCAAATAGGCATAAAAAGCTTCGTTGGGAACGAAATGATCCCAGGTTTTAAAAAAGGCATCCAATTGACGCTCTTTCAGTTCCCTTTCAAATTCGCTACCATTACCATGGCTGTGTTTGGATTTGCCAAGAAGAATAAAGCGCAGTTTGGGATTAAGGGAATTAGCATTTAAGCTATCCAATAGAGCCAGATAATCTCGACGCTTATATTCCAATTGGCCGGGAATCACAATCCAGGTTTCATCGCTGGGTTTTCGAAAAGAATCTGCAATAGGGAAGTCGGGTAGAAAGCCGGCGTAGAATTGACCGTAATGCAGTTTGGGCTTTAGGCTTTGGGCTTTCGCCTGAAGGTATTCGGCCAGGAAGAAATAGTCTTTGAGGAAAAAACTAATGAGTTTCTGGGTGCTACTGTTTTCGAGCTTGCGCAGATGATGCAAAACTCCGTACAGTTTCCAGGATCTTTTAGGGCGCAACCAAAGGAAGTTGCGAACCATTTTTCCACTGGCGGTATTAATCACCACTTTTTGTATTCCCATTTGGGTTAGGCGCCGGTGCAGGTCAAGGAAGTCCGCACGTTTGGCCTGGGCTGGAATAAAAAAAAGCTGATGCGAAGGATAGTCAAAGAGTCGATCTTTAAGAGCTTCGGATACAAAGAGAAAGACCTCATGTTTGGCGCTTTCTTCCAGAAAGCGAAACTGTGGATAAAGGACTTCATCGTGAGAAGTGCCAAATTCGATTAAAGCGACTTTTGTCAAGGTGGGAATTAAAAGCGTAAACTTAAGCCAATTCCTTTGTTTTGGATCAGCAAATGCGCTTTCAAGCCTTCGCGCATCCGTTGATTATAAAGAGTAACAGCTTTTTGAGCCTTGTGCTGGGAGCTAATTTCCAGGGGTACGGAAATGCCCCAAAAACCCAAGCCAATTAGGCTCATATTGTAATTAGGCTCGCGACCAATAGCCGCATTGAAGAGGGGGTAAATAGCTAAAAAGGTTCCTGATACTTGCAGAAATCGGGCTAGATCATGCTGATTATTCGCCTTTCGAATTAAATGATTAGCCTTGGCATTTCCCTCGAATAAATCAATGAGTTCCGAAAGTTTGTATTCAACCGTGTCTTGCAGATAATTCTGGGACCAAAAATTACCTTCTACCTCAAGAGGGCTATAAGCCTGGGCTTCCAAGCTTCCTGAAGCGATGCAAATTAGCAGTATGGAAAGTAAAAAGCTTTTCATTCTCATGCAAAACTAAGCTAATCAATTGCCTTTAGTCTTTAATAAGAAAGAACTTGTGATGAAAATCGTATGTGGAAGGAGGAATTTAACCTTTTCACCTCTAAAGTTCAGGGCATGCAAGCTCGGGTGAAGAGGGTGCTAAACGTTTGATTACTCGTTTGCTAAACGTTTATTCAGACATTAAATGTGGATGGGAACGCACCTTTGTAGCTCAATAATAAAACCAAAATCATGAGTGATTTAAGAAATCGTGTGTCCTTGATAGGGCATGTAGGTGCTGATCCTGAAGTGAAAAGCTTCGACTCTAAAGGCAAGCTGGCTAAATTTTCTATTGCCACAAATGAGACCTACCAAAATGCGAAAGGGGAAAAAGTAACCGAAACCCAATGGCATAATGTGGTGGCCTGGAATGGATTGGCCGGGGTGATCGAGAAGCATGTAAAGAAAGGAAGTTTCTTGATCGTGGAGGGCAAAATTGTGAATCGAGCGTATTCAGCCAAGGAAGGTGAAAAGCGCTATATCACGGAGATTATTGCCAATAGCATGAATTTCCTGGGCGCTAAACCGGAGTAGCTTTTGAAGCAGGCATGTTGAGGCCCTTTGGGATTTTCCTGAAGGGCTTTTTAGGTCGGAGCATAACCATTAGGAGGATGTATCTTTGCTCAAAATTTGATTTATGTCGGCAAACTGGACTACCGTAAAAGAATACCAGGATATCACCTATAAGAAGTCGGGAGATGGAGTGGCACGCATCGCCTTTAATCGCCCCGAAGTACGAAATGCTTTTCGCCCAAGAACCGTAGCTGAATTGTACGAGGCATTTTTAGATGCTCGTGAAGACACTTCTATCGGAGTGGTACTTTTTAGCGCAGAGGGCCCTTCCCCAAAGGATGGTGTATATTCTTTCTGCAGCGGTGGAGACCAAAATGCACGTGGCCATCAAGGTTATGTGGATGATGATGGTATGCCGCGCTTAAATATTCTCGAAGTACAGCGTTTAATTCGTTTCATGCCCAAAGTGGTAATCGCCGTGGTTCCTGGATGGGCTGTTGGTGGAGGTCATAGTTTGCATGTGGTATGCGATCTAACCTTAGCCAGTAAGGAGCATGCTATCTTTAAACAAACAGATGCCGATGTTACCAGCTTCGATGGTGGTTATGGATCTGCTTATTTAGCGAAAATGGTAGGGCAAAAGAAAGCCCGTGAGATCTTCTTCCTGGGTCGTAATTACAGTGCAGATGATGCCGTAGACATGGGTATGGTAAATGCCTCCATTCCGCATGCTGAATTAGAAGATACTGCCTACCAGTGGGCACAAGAAATACTGGAGAAGTCGCCCACCTCCATTAAAATGCTGAAGTTCGCCTTTAACCTAACCGATGATGGAATGGTAGGTCAACAGGTATTTGCGGGAGAAGCTACTCGATTAGCCTATATGACCGATGAGGCCAAGGAAGGTCGGAATGCCTTTTTGGAAAAACGTAAGCCTGATTTCAAAGACATTAAATGGATTCCATAGTACCTAATTACCGTCCTCAAGTTGGTGATTATCCAGATTATTACCAGCGCTATTTTTCCTGGGCCTCTGAAAATCAAGATTTGCTTGAATCGTATCAATATGCTATTCAAGATGGATTGGAGTTTTGGCATGGCATCAGCGAAAGCGAATCGGAGTTTAGCTATGAAACCTCTAAATGGACGATTAAGGAATTAGTGCAACACATAATTGATGTAGAGCGGGTTTTTGTTTATAGAGCCATGTCTATAGCTCGTGGTGAAACTAAAGTATTAGCAGGTTTTGATCATGATGCATATGTAGAAAACAGCGGTGCAAATGATCGATCATGGGCGGGTTTATTGCATGAATACCAGCATCTAAAACAATCAACTTATGATTTCTTTGAGTCGCTAAATTCTACTCAATGGCAGTCAAAAGGTGAAATAGAAGCGGGAAAAGTTTCATTATTGGCCATTGCTTATATTATAGTTGGCCACGATAAGCATCATCAAAGAATTGTTAAAGAACGCTATCTGGCAAAATTGCGCAAGGCCTGACAAGGCAAGCCTAAACCATCGCCCTACTTTTGGATTGAAATAGGATAGTTGATGGTTAGGGCGTATTAACACTAGGGACCCGGCCCATCACAAAATTTTTCCCGGCTATTGTTTCGGACAATGGTCGGGAAATTTTTTTAGTCTCGGTAAAAAAGCTCCTGATCGATATAATTCCAAACCGCCGGAGGAAGCATATAACTCACGTCTTTTCCTTCTTTAATGGCATCTCGAATTTCAGTAGAAGCAATTTCAATAATCGGTGATTTGGTAATATGAACTTTTGGATGATTGGCTAATTTCCCACCATCACTGGCAATACGTGGGTAAACATAAAGCTCGTGTTGTTCAAGTATAGTTTCGTAATTGCGCCAACGGGGGAAACTTTCCAAATTGTCCTCTCCCATAATTAAGTGAAAGCTGAATTCGGGATGATTTTCCTCTAAATGTACCAAGGTATTGGCGGTGTAGGAGGGTTGAGGTAATCCGAATTCAACGTCGCTTACTCTTAATTTATAATGATCCCCTATGGCCAGGTTTACCATGTGCAGACGCTGACGGTCATCAAGTAAACTGCTTTTCTTCTTATGAGGATTGTGGGGAGTAACCACAAACCAAACTTCTTCTAAGTCGGTAAACTCCAGCATGTATTGAGCAATAATGCAATGGCCCACATGAATAGGATTGAAGGTGCCGAAGTATAGTCCTACTTTTTTCTTCATTTTCCTAAAAAGAGTTTTACCAATTGGTAAGCTTCGGTTTTTGCGGTATCGAGGTCCTTATTTAATAAGATATGGTCGAAACGGTCAGAGCGACCAATTTCTTTACGGGCCTTAGCCATGCGTTGACGTATTTTATCATCGCTATCCGTATCGCGACTTCTCAGTCGACGCTCGAGTTCTTCTTCATTGGGGGGCATTACAAAAATCGCCAGGGCCTGATCACCATAAAGGCTTTTCAGGTTTAAACCTCCAACTACATCAATGTCGAAGATCACATTTTTGCCCTCTTTCCAAAGGCGATCAATTTCAGAACGTAAGGTGCCATATTTGGTGCCGGAATAGACTTCTTCCCATTCCAGGAAAGCACCGTCTTCTACCTTTTTATTAAACTCTTCATTGGACAGGAAATAATAGTCTTTACCATGCTGTTCCTGACCTCGTGCCGCCCGACTGGTAGCGGAGATGCTAAATGCCAATTCTAATTCTTCTTGTTGGAGCAGATGGCGAACCAAGGTGGTTTTTCCGGCCCCGGAGGGAGCGGAGAAGATGATCATTTTATTCTTTCGGGACATGCTTTTCCTTTTTAGAGGATATTGAGGGCTTGCTCCTTAATTTTTTCCAGTTCGTC
The DNA here is from genome assembly GCF_965228705.1 of Croceimicrobium sp. GTDB lineage: Bacteria > Bacteroidota > Bacteroidia > Flavobacteriales > Schleiferiaceae > Croceimicrobium. The sequence continues at coordinate 2,633,897 of NZ_OZ245832.1, read as the reverse complement.
TTTCATTTCTACTACCAGGCGTTGCATTTCGGCATGATTTGCCTTGCTGCCTAAGGTGTTGATCTCGCGGCCAATTTCCTGACTCACAAATCCGAGCTTTTTACCTACCATATTACCTTCTTCCATCAATTCACGGAAGTATTGAATATGGGAGCTCAAGCGAACTTTCTCTTCGGTGATATCGTATTTCTCCAGGTAGTAAATCAGCTCTTGTTCAAAACGCTCCTGATCTACATCGCTTTTTAATTGCTCAAGACTACGCATCAGTTTGTCTTTTACGCGCTGACGTCTTTCTTCCTCTAAGGGAACGATTTTAGCTTGGGCCTCTTCAATATTTTGTAAGCGTAATTGGAGATCTTCAGCCAGGCGGCTCCCTTCACTGGCTCTAAATTCTTTGAGGGCTTCCAGAGTGCCTAGGAGACCTTGTTCTAAAAGCTTCCATTCTTCATCGCCTAATTCATCCTGAGCACTTTGTAAAACATCTGGCAGGCGCATTACCGATCCTAAGATATCGCCGCTGGTGCCAGTGCTGTCACTCAATTGCTTGAGCTGTTTTAAATAGCCTTCGGCCAGTTCCATATTAATGCGAGGCGCACTTTCGATACCGGTAATTTCTACATTTATATTGCAATCGATTTTCCCCCGAATTAAGGATTCAGAGATCAATTGACGAATATCTCCTTCCTTGCTTCGATAAAGGGAGGGCAAACGCAAATTGATATCAGCCTGTTTGCTGTTCAGGCTCTTCATTTCGATGCTAATCTTCTTTCCCGGTAATTGCAAAACCTTTTTGCCAAAGCCGGTCATACTGTACAAAGGCGTCATAGGCGGCAAAGGTAAGTTATTGTGTCCGCTTGCGATTGTAAAAGGATACGAGATATACACCGCTGAAAATCAGGAGGGCAGCAATGAGCATATGGGTCTCCGGATGATCGCTACCCACCAGTACCGCAGCGGCGGTAGCAATGAGGGGTTGCAAATAGATATAGAAGCTTACCGTAGTGGAACTTACGGTTTTAAGGGCATAAATATTCAGCAAATAAGCCAGAAAAGTGGTGCCGATAATTACAAAGGCTATTTCCCAATAAATCTTGCTCGGAATGCTTAGCCAATCGATCGCAGGAACCTGACCAATCCCAAAGGGAAAGGCAAAAAACCAACCGGCTAGAAAGACCCATTTAATAACGGTTAGTGGACGGTATTTCTGCATTAAAGGTTTAACCACCACCAGATAGGCAGCATAGGAAAGAGCATTGAGCATCACCAAAATATTTCCCAGGGACTCCCCTTTTTGGAAGAGATTGTTCAGGGATTGACCCTGACTAATAAGATAAAGTGCTCCACTTAGGCCCAGAGCAATCCCCAGAATTCGCGGCCAGGTTAAGGGCGCCTTAAGAAAGAGGGCTGCCAGTAGTAAAACCATGATCGGATTGGTGGTCATAATTACCGCCGCACTAATAGGGCTGGTAATATTGAGACCTTCAAAAAAGAGTAATTGATTGCTGGCAACCCCAAAGAGACCAGCTCCCATAATGCGCAACCAATCTTTGCGATCAATTTTTTCCTTGGTAGCCCCAATTCCAAAAGCAAAAAATAGCAGGACGGCTCCACTAATGCGCAATAAAATGAAGGCACGGGGTTGCAGGAAGTCGGGCATCACATCTTTGGCGATGGAATAATTGAGCCCATAAATCAATGCAACTCCCACCAAGGCGAGATGTGCTTTTATTTTATCGAGATCGCGCATTTTCTTGAGCGCAAAAGTCCGTAAAAACTAAATGAGAAAGGCCTCAAAACTGCAATCGGATCATAGAACTTAATGATCTTGACCGTAGCGCCTTTTTAATTCATCCAGAATTTCATGCAGTCCCTCCGTGCGGATTACAAAAAGGGTCTCCAGCAAAACTCCAATTCGACCTTTAGGCCAACCTTGGGCATAAAACCACTCCAAATAATAAGTGGGTACATCACAGAGCTTTCGTCCTTGATATTTACCAAAGGGCATTTCGGTACGTACAATATCAATTAGGACTTTTGGGTCTCCCAGAGCTTGATTATTCATTTAATAGCTGATAGATTACCGGATGTTTGGCTTTTTCTGGCTGGCCGAATTTATCATAATACTGCCAGTATTGGTAATTGGTATCCGGTTGATTGATATAAATGCTACGTTGGACGGGGCGTTCATCTTTATCGAATAGTATCGTAATAGCGCTATCGTACAGGTAATGAGAACTGGGAAAAGAATGATGCTTTGAGAGCGAAAAGAGCTGGCCATTGCGGCGAAAAGCAGAATCTATTTGCCAATCGTTTTCGCAGGTACAAGAGGAAGTATAGCGCCAGTTTCCTTTCAGAATGTAAAATTGACTGCGAAGGCAGGCAATAGAGTCTTCAATGAAAACTTGATCTGTTGCTTGCCGGTATTCCCCGGGCTGCGGATTGAGGGTTGGAACTTTTAAATGACTGCGGTGGTATTCCCAGGAACAGGCGGCCAGGAAGAGTACTGCGAATATGGATATGCGCTTAACAGCCATAGCTGAAATGGAGGATGAGGAAATAAGTGTGCAGCCATTTACCTTTATGGAAAACCTCTATTTTAATCCGTGCCTTGGGAATAGAATAATTGGCAGGCTTATTAAGGTATAGGAATTCTGCTCTGGTGCCCCCCATTTCGCCGGCGTATTCAATTAAGGTATCTTGGAGTGCAAGCTTTTCGAAGAGCCTTGCCGATGGATCTTCGTAGCTCCCCGCATTAATTTGCGGCAATCGAAAAGACTTTTCATCAATATCTAAATATTGATAAGGGCTCCATTCTTGCCAGTTTTGGCGACTCTTCAACCAGTGGGAATAGTTGCCGGTAGGATCATTTTGAGCATGAGGATATAGCTGCGAAACTTTCTCGAGTTTGCTTACAAAAAGCTTTAAACTTAAATCAGAATCAAGGATTTCGGAGCGAAATTTCTTTTGGTAGAGATAGCGTCCTGGCACTTCATATAGGTGAATGCTATCCCCATTTTTTTGCTGTTCAAAACGAGCTTGGAGTATCAAGGCAAAGGAGCCAAAATCAAGGTAGGTACTTCCCAGACTGTCTTTTAAATCTGCATGACCCTGGAATCCCTTAAGTGTGTCTAGTTCAGGTAGACTGTCACTTTTAGAATTTATAGTATTCAGGCTATCTTGTTTGCCGACCAAATTAACATCCTCTGACGCTGAATTTTGCTGACAAGCACTCAAAACTAGAAGATAGAAGATTAAGCGTTTTTTCATCTTTCTAAGGTCTGAAAAAACGACTTTGGTTTAGTGCTTAGCTTTTGCATCGTGGATAAGCAGTCTTACTGCCAAAATTTGGTAGAGTGTAAACTGTCATCCGGATATTGTGCCGGTTGTACTCGGAAATAAGTATTGAGGAATTAGATTCCGCCGCCGCCTTTGTTAAGCATAATTCGAGATTTATTCTGTTGCAAGAAAGGAAAAGCCTTTTAAAGTGAAACGCAATTTGTGGAAATTTATATTCAATTGTTTGTTAATAGGCACTTTATGCCGTTTGGAACTTTAACCAGATTTCATCTTCAGGCATTAACCTTTTATGAATCGGAAAGGGTACATTTTCTCTTTCTGAAGCCAGTTCAATGGTTTTAGTCGTTCGATTTCCAGATTTTGCATGTCGAAGTTCCAGGGTGATGTTTAGGTCTTGAGGGGTTTTATTACTTACAGCGAGGTCTATTTTATTGGTAAATCGCTTATTGGAAATGTAGAATCCATCATCGTCTTTGCTTCCATTAAGCTTTTCCCAAATTGACCATGACATCCGTGCAATGGCGGCTCCGTTTTTACTGATTGTGAAAGGAGGGATTATATGCTCATAAACCTGTTCTTTTAATGGGATGCCAGGACTCGAGTCGATTACAATTTGATCTTCACTAGCATCAACGGATGGATTTTCATTTTTAATACTTGCATGATAAATGGTTCCATAGTCCAGGCCAACTAAATAGGAGGCCTCAATCCCTATTGCATTTTCTGGGATTGTAAAAGAATCATTGGAACACATATTTAAGATGCGATGGTTTACATCGGCATATACTTTAATTAGATTTTCATTGGGGTTCAGTTGGGTTAGCACAATTGAAATTTCAGAGCTTTCATTATAAGCTAGAATGGGCGAGATTTGATCGAACAGGTATTCCTTTGCACTACGATTGTTGTTTTTATTGGTAAGTAGTATTCTGTGAATTCTATCCTTAAGATTTAATTCAGAGCCATCTCTCTTCGTAAGTATGAATATTATGATACCAACAATTCCGAAAAAGATAATGTCTTCTGCAAGTGAGGCAGAAAAGGATATATGGAAATCCTGATTTTCTGAGGGTATAGGAGCTGTGTGCGTTTCCCCTTGATTAATGACTATCAGGGGTTTAACCAATAGATAATAATGGATAAACCACCCCAAAATCACTAACAGGTAGGCAATTAATAAATGCAGTAGCCCTTTTCTAATCCAGTCCTTAAGATCAATCTGGGATATGTAAATCTTCGGACGATTAAATAAGTTGGTTATTGAGATTTTCATGTTGATTGGTTTTTATCCAACCAAAATAAAAATTTCAATAAACTGAAAGATGATGCACCTAATTATGAGGTGATTATAAATGCTTAATACGCTCTCTCCCGCTTGCCCTCATAAAAATTAAGGAAAGCTTTATTTACTACGCGCATTCCACCAGGGGTGGGGAAATTACCAGTAAAGTACCAGTCGCCCGTATTGTTGGGGGCAGAGGCATGCAAGTCGTCAATTCTTTGGAAGATGATCTTCACCTCGGCTTTCATGCCCTCGGGGGTAAGCATTTCCGCCATTTTATCGGAAATCTCCTGAGGCTCGAAAGGTGCGTAAATATTCTTCACAAAATTCTTTACCTCGCTATCAGGCAAATCCTTTTGAGCCAAGCATTTTTGGTAAGTATCGTCAATAATGGATTCCATGCCTCTTTCCTTCAGCAATTCAATGGCGGCTCTAAAAGCAGCAAAATCTTCCAGAAGCGACATATTAATACCGTAGCAGTCTGGGTAGCGAATTTGAGGGGCTGAGCTTACCACGATAATTTTCTTCGGACCCAGGCGATCGAGGATACTAAGGATGCTTTGTTTGAGGGTAGTGCCGCGTACGATACTGTCGTCTATCACCACTAGATTGTCATCCGGCTGAACCGTTTCGTAGGTAACATCATAAACATGGCTTACCAATTCATCCCGGCTATTATCCTGGGTAATGAAGGTGCGCATTTTCACATCCTTCCACAGTGATTTTTCTACTCGAGGACGAATCGAAAGCAAGGCTTCCAGTTTTTCGCTATCGAGATCTCCTTCGAATTTTAAAATCTTATCCCGCTTACTGCGGTTGAGGTAGTCTTCCATTCCTTTTACCATGCCGTAAAAACTAATTTCGGCGGTATTGGGAATAAAGGAGAATACGGTGTGTTTAAGATCGTGATCCACCTCATTGAGGATGGCTGGGCAAACTCTGCGGCCCAGTTCTATACGTTCGCGGTAGATATCGGCATCATTACCGCGACTGAAATAAATACGTTCGAAAGAGCAGGCGGTACGTTCACCCGGCGTGCGGATTTCCTGCATTTGGGTTTCCCCAGATTTCTTAATCACCAGGGCATGTCCGGGCTCAATTTCTTTAATCTCCGCAAAGGGTACATTAAAGGCGGTTTGAATTACCGGTCTTTCGCTGGCTACTACGCAAACTTCATCGTCATCGTAATAGAAAGCCGGGCGAATGCCATTGGGGTCGCGCAAAACAAAGGCATCGCCATGACCAAATAAACCAGCCATAGCATAGCCACCATCCCAGCGCTTCGCACTTTTACGAAGGATCTTAGGGATGTCAATTTCTTCTGCAATTTTAGGACTGATATCCGATTTGCTTAGGCCTTGCTTCTTGAATTTACGGTAGAGCTTTTCATTTTGCTCATCCAAAAAGTGACCGATTTTTTCCAGAATGGTAACGGTATCCGCTTTTTCCTTGGGATGCTGCCCTAATTGTACCAGATTATCGAAGAGCTCATCCACATTGGTCATATTGAAGTTTCCGGCCAATATCAGATTACGAGTTAACCAGTTATTCTGACGCAGGAAAGGGTGGATGTTCTCGATGCTTTGCCCGCCATAGGTACCATAGCGCAGGTGACCGAGGTAGAGTTCGCCAATAAAGGGAACGTTCTGCTTGAGCCATTCGGCATCATGGATTCGGTCGTCCTGACCTTCGAGGCCTTTGTAAATCCGCTGATTTACGCGCTCAAATAGGTCTTGAATGGGGGTTTTATCGATAGAACGGTAGCGGCTGATGTAACGTTTTCCGGGAGGCATATCCAGTTTGATGTTCGCCATTCCGGCGCCATCTTGTCCGCGGTTGTGCTGCTTTTCCATCAGCACATACATCTTGTTTACACCATAGAGTGCAGATCCGTACTTTTCGTGGTAGTAGGAAATGGGTTTCTTTAATCGAACCAGCGCAATGCCGCATTCGTGAGTAATTGCATCGCTCATGACGGGGCTTTAAAAGAGCTGCAAATTTAGCCCTTTTCAGAGAGCGCGAAACTACCTTTATTAGTCCCGCCTATCTCAAATCTACTTTTATCGATATTTAACCACTCCAGAGCAGCATTTGCGAAGATGTCTTCTACCACATTTTGCTCTAATCCCATATCATTGATAAAGGCACCAATTTCGAGATCACCTAGAGGGAAAGGATAGTCGCTGCCCAGCATAACGCGTTTAGAGCCTTGCATGCTGAGGATATAGTCCAATAATTTAGCATCATGGGTAATGCTGTCTACCCAGAAATCGCCCACATACTGGCGGGGATTTACATTATTATGGATGGCTACCAAATCAGGACGGCAATTAAAACCATGTTCAATTCGGCCTAAGGTGGGTAAGAAGGAACCACCGGCATGGGAGAAACATACTCTTAATCCGGGAAGGCGTTCCAATACACCTCCAAAGATGAGGGAACATGCAGCCCGTGAGGTTTCGGCTGGCATGCCTACTAGCCAGGGCAGCCAATATTTCCGCATAGATTCCATGCCCATCATATTCCAGGGGTGGATCATAATGGCCATGTCTAATTCCTGAGCGGCTTCGAAGATGGGGAAGAACTCAGGTTCGCTGAGGTTTTTATCATTGATATTGGAACCAATTTGCACTCCTAATAATCCGATCTCCTTACAGCGCTCCAATTCTTTAATAGCCAGGTCGGCATCCTGCATGGGGATGGTACCCAGGCCCAAATAATTTTGAGGGTAGTTTTCCGACAGCTGGGCAATATCATCATTTAGGAACTCGCTGAGCGCTTTGGCATCTTTGCCTTTAGCCCAATAAGAGAACATCACCGGAATGGTGCAAACTACCTGCACCTGGGTGTCGAACTTTTCGTAGTCCTTAATACGGATATCTGGATCCCAACAATTGGGTTGAATACGACGGAAGAACTTATCGCCCTGCATCATATTCGCCGAACCATCCTGGTTGTGCATTAAGTAAATAAAGTCTCCGTATCCGAATTTCTCCGCGAAGTTGGGTAGGGTCTCGGGGAGAATATGGGTGTGCATATCAATTTTCAGCATGGGCCAAATTTAAAATTTTCGGGCGGGAGCGCAGGATAAAAAATTGTCGACAGATTATTCCTGAATCTTGTTGATAACTTAAGATAGAATTAGTTACATTTGCAGCCCTTTTTTAAGGAAGTATAAAATAGTCAATTCCAAAGTTTTAGACACTTGACACCACAAGCGAAAATTTTTGCGACAAGGAGTTCAATGGAGATCGCCCAAAAAATGGCTGATGCTTACGGCTTGCCATTAGGAAAGGTAGAGATCAATGAATTCAGCGACGGGGAGTTTCAACCTTCTTTTGAAGAAACCGTTCGCGGGGGTCGAGTATTCTTGGTAGGCTCAACTATGCAACCCAGTGATAATTTAATGGAGTTGCTTTTAATGTGTGATGCGGCCAAGCGTGCCTCGGCGAAGCACATTACGGTTGTGATGCCTTATTTTGGTTGGGCGCGTCAGGATCGCAAAGACAAGTCACGTGTGCCCATCGGGGCTAAAATGGTGGCTAATTTGTTGATGGCCGCTGGTGCTACTCGCATCATGACTATGGACTTACACGCAGATCAAATTCAAGGGTTCTTCGAAGTTCCGGTGGATCACGTTTTTGCTTCTAGCATTTTCGTACCCCATATTAAAGGACAAAACCTTGAAGATTTAACCATCGCTTCTCCTGATATGGGAGGTTCGAAACGAGCTAATAACTATGCGAAGTGGTTAGAAAGCGAAGTGGTAATTTGCTATAAGCAGCGTAAGAAAGCCAATGTGATCGATAAGATGACTGTTATTGGTGAGGTAGAAGGTCGCAATGTGGTATTGATTGACGATATGGTTGATACTGCTGGAACTTTAACCAAGGCTGCCGACATGTTATTGGCTAAAGGAGCGAAGAGTGTACAAGCTTATTGTACACACGGCGTGCTTTCTGGAAAGGCCATTGAAAGAATCGAAAAATCCAAGCTTAGCCGTTTGGTAATAACCGATACCATCCCTCAAGAACACAAATCGGATAAGATCGAAGTGCTTTCGATCGCCGAGTTATTTGCGGGTGTGATGCATAAGGTGCATCATCATGAATCAATCAGTTCACACTTTTTAGAAAATTAAAATTCCCAGATACAATGAGATCAATTAGCATCGAGGGTAAATCAAGAGAGGAGCTCGGCACGAAGAGCGCCAAGTTGTTGCGTCGTGAGGGTATGGTTCCTTGCGTGATCTACGGAGCCGGTCAGAACATTCATTTTTACACCGACAGCCGTAACTTCCAGGAATTACTCTACACTGCCGAAGCCTTAATGGTGGTTATCAATGTAGACGGTACCGAATATAAATGCGTGGTTCGCGATTCACAATTCCACCCTGTAAGCAGCGAAGTGGAGCATGTGGATTTCTTCCAGATCACCGATGGTAAGCCATTTGAAGCAACTGTGCCCATTAACCTGGTAGGTAATGCGCGTGGTGTACGTAATGGTGGTAAATTGAAGTTTACCTTGCGTCGTGTTAAAGTATTGGGTACTGAAGAAAATCTTCCCGGAGTAATTGATCTCAATATCGAAAACCTTCGTATTGGTCAGTCTTTACGTGTGAAAGACGTTAAAACGGAAGGATTCGAAATTCTGGGTGATGGTGGACGTACTGTAGTAGCTGTTCGTACTTCTCGTAATGCGGTGGATGATACCGATGAAGAAGAAGGCGAAGGTGAAGGTGAAGGTGCTGAAGCGGCGACTGAAGAGTCTGCAGAAGCCTAAGCTTTTTTCGGGTGTCCACTTACCTCATAGCCGGATTAGGAAATATTGGGCCTGAGTATGAGGGAACCCGTCATAATATAGGATTTGATGTGCTGGACCGGCTTATTGCTGGCTCCGGCACTTCTTTTTCTACCGAGCGCTATGCCAGTCGCGCGGAGCTGAAAGTGAAGAACAAGAAGCTCATTCTTATAAAGCCTACCACTTACATGAATCTCAGTGGTAAGGCGGTAAATTACTGGCTACAACAAGAAAAAATTCCCTTACACCAGTTATTGGTAGTGGTTGATGATTTGGCCTTGGACCCAGGAACCTTGCGCTTAAAGCTTAAGGGAAGTGATGGCGGTCAGAATGGCCTTAAAAACATCAATCAGGTATTGGGCAGACAAGACTATGCTCGCCTTCGATTTGGTATCGGTAGCGACTTTCCGCGCGGTCGCCAGGTCGACTATGTCTTAGGTCGCTGGACCCCTTCTCAATGGGATATTGTAAACCCACGCATCGATAAAGCCGCTCAGGCGATTGAGAGCTTTGCATTAGCAGGACCTCAAATTACCATGAACCAGTTCAACGGATAAAATTAGGTTCATCCGAATATTTCCGGACTATTAATTTTTGTGGCTAAAGTTGGAAATGTGCTGTCGTTAATTATTGACGAATGGCGCGTATCCCTTGTATAGCTTGCAAATAGTTTAATGCGGATTATAATTCCGATATAGTGGTAAATATAGGCGCCTTCATTTTCAAATCATTCTTTTACATTCGCCACAGAAAGTATTTTTTAGCCTTTGTCTTAAGGTTGAATTATGGGGGTGTGGGAGTTTCCTAATTCTTTTTAGACAACCTGTTTTTTGATTTGAGTCAAAGGTTTAGACCTTATAATTAATCTATGCTTCGTACTCAGTTTAACCGTCTGGGGAAAGGTCTGCTTACAGCAGGCCTTATTTTCCTCTTTCCGCAAATTCAGCAAGCTCAAACTGAATTAGGTCAACCGGATATTTGGTATGCACAACCCGCGCAGCCATTTAATTCGTACCAGAGCCAATTCCCTGGCCCATTAATTGGCAATCATCCGATATTATCCAATGACTCGGTGAGCAGCGCTTTGAAAAAATTTGCTCGACTACCGGAACGAGGGCATAGCATTTTTTTAGTGGTACGTCCTCTGTATAATCAGCCATCCGGAAAGAGCTATTTGCGCTGTAAAGGATTGGAGATTACAGATACTGAAATTTTATACCGTGGCGCAGGTAGAGAATTTGTGCCTGATCAAACTCGCCCCTTAATATTATCGGCTTCTTTCCCTGCTTATCGTATGCGCGGTGGTGTGGCAGTGGCGCCTCAGATCGACACCAATATGTTTGAGGTAGCTGAAGTTATCGCTTACAATCGCTTTTTTTCCAAGCAGGAAATGCGCTTAATGGAAGCTTACCTTTCTTTAAAGTATTCCATTCCTACTACTAAAAATGAGGATAAAAGCTTACGCAGTTATCCAGGAGACAGCGCTTCGAGTTTTTATTGGACACCGCAAAGAGATAAGGTTTATGACCGTGAAGTAATTGCTTTGGGTAACTTTCCTTTTTCCGGATTACAGCAAAGCCAAACCGTTGCTTATCATGAGGATTCTTTAATTGTGGCATTGGATACCATCGTGCCCTTTGGGACCATGCCTCAACTTTTTATGCAAGAGGGTTCTTTCATGGTGCTTTCCAAACGCATCGACCAAAGTGAGACTTTTGATTGTGAGCTATACCTCAATCAGCAATACCCTATAACCGCTTGGCGCCTACGCACTCAAAATTTTCAATCCTCTGCGGATAGTTTGAGATTGTATTATCCTCAGCATCAGAATTCAACTTTTAATGATACCATCATCTTGACCGATGGTATGGATACCATTTCAGTGAAGTCGGTTCAATTTGGATCGGATTTAGCAATGGCCCTGGCATTAGCCGATCTCAAAGCCAATCGTATTTACCGCTTTCGCGTGAAGGGCAATAGCTGCGATGATACCGCCAGCGTAGGCATTATGCCACAAGGTCCAGGCCTAATGGCACTAAATGTAGATCCAAGTCAATTGCCGGTAGAAGTGCAATTAAACGCCTTGCAAGGTGAAGCTCAGTATGATACCACCATGTACGAAACGCCTTTACTGATTGAGGTGGGTAGCGGGCAATATGATCTTTGGGTGAAAAGCCAGGAAGGTGATGCCAAAGGAGACTTTTTGGTGGCGGGTCCGGATAGTGCTCAAGGCGGAATCCGTTTTGTGGCCAGCAACCAGGCTTCTTCCATTAGCTATGAGGAAGGTCAACGTATTGTAGTTTATCCCAATCCCGGCTTTACCGGTGAAAAGGCCCACTTCGAATTTCATGAATTCCCAATTGATGAAAGTCTGCGTATTGAGGTATATGATCCTCAAGGAAGGTTGATGCATCAGGAGGAAATAAGCATTCAATCTGATTTGCAAGAATGGACCTTCCGCGTAGGAATCCCTGGTGCCTACACCTTTATTTTCCATAGCCAGGATCAAGCCTATAGCCAAAAACTGACCGTTAAGAAACGCTTCTAAGACCTTATGAAAACTGATCGTATAAGCCAAGTAGCCTCCTGTCTACTCGTATTTTTCTTTTTATTCAATGATCTGCATGCCAGTGCCCGCGCCCTGAGTCATTGGGGAGAAGTGCAGCCCATAAGCCCAACATTAAATAAATCGGGTCATATAACCAAAGAATCCCGAAGCCTAAGCAAGGCTAATAGTGGCACTCGAAGGAATACTCCAATCCATCAAGCCCAGCCTGTTCAGGAGAATGAGCTGCTTGATCTGAGTGAGGTACAAAGCTTTGCAGTACCTGCTATGGAAGATGAGGCTTTAATTGGTATGGAGCTCAATATGCCTTTGAACGATCCCCAGGATGATATATTCAATTTTCAATTACCTAAAAACTTTAAGTCTGCCGATTGGTCTTCGGTTTACCTTACCTACGAAGTAAATGGCGTAGAAGACGGTCGCAGTTTGGCCAAGAGTTTTAACTCTAATGAAACTTTTGGAGAAAGAAGCTTGGTTAAGGATGATCGCTGGCATCAGGTACGCGAGAAAATCGCGGCTTCTGATTTAAAGGAAGGCTTAAACTACTTGCGATTTACCGTTCCCAGTGGTTTGGGAATCTCCGCTCAGATAAAGAGTCCAAAACTTGAATTCCAACGTCAGGCAGACGGAGCTATGCAAAGCCCTCGATTGGAAAGAGTGGTGGTAGAAGACCCTACTTATTTCCAGTCCATACCAGCGATGGAAACCGTTCAAGCCTATCGCCTACGCGAGGTAGAAATGCCGGTTTTACCCCAAGGGATTATCAATATTACTTCGGGTGCCAAGGCCTATCAGCCCTCACCACAAGTAGCAGCCCAAGCGGAGCAAATTGGCTTTAAGCTGAACATTGCCCAGTTGAATTCCCAGCAGAAATTAAGTGAGTTACAAGTTTATTATTTCGATTACAGTACAAAATCCTGGCAGGGAGTAGCGATTGACTCTATCGATACCAATGGGGAAATTGCCTTTGTGCCCAATAAGGGTCAAACCCAGTATTTTGGGGCCTTAATCAAATCCCCTGAAATGCCTGAGGCCAGTGCCTTTGCACCTACGATGATTCAGGATATTAAGCCTGCTAATCCGGCTTCGGGAATGAATTTAATGCAACCTCCAAGTATCAGTCAAACTGGCGAGGCGAGCCTTTCTTATCCCTTAGAGATTCCTGCGGGAAGAAAGGGTATGCAACCACAGTTGGCATTGTCTTACAATTCAGAAGGCGGTAGTTCATGGGCTGGTTATGGCTGGAACATAGGTGTGCCTAGTATTTCTGTAGACACAAAATGGGGAGTTCCTGAGTATGATAGCCAAATTCAAACGGAGTCCTATGTAATGAATGGGGAGCCTTTGTTCGAAGAGAATGAATACAATGAGCAGGCAAGTTCTCAAGGGGGTAGAAGGGCTAACCGTGAAGTGTATAATCGCTCTTCTGGAGATGTTAGGTTTTTCGAACGAACCCGGACAGGGTACAAAGATTTAATCCGGAAGGGAACAGGCCCGGACGATTATGTTTGGATTGAGCAAGATGCTTCAGGAACAAGGTTTTTCTATGGCACTTATGACGGGTCTACCGTAGCTGCAAATGCGGTATTAAGGAAGCAAAAGAATGCGGCAAGTGACATTGCAGAGTGGAAGTTGTGCAAGATCATTGATGTTTGGGGCAACTATGTTGAATACCATTATGCAAGAACTGATGTAAGTAATGCAGGGAGCATGGAAGACGGCGCTCAACAAATCGTCCTGGATTATATTGATTATACAGGGCACACTTCTGGTAGCCCAACGGCTAAATACAAAGTGGAGTTCAATTCTAGCAATAATAGACCAGATGCTAGTTTAATGGCTAATTATGGCTTTTTGGTTTATGACGATTTTCAATTAGATGATATCAAAGTTTATTATGGTGCTCAACTGATTAAGTCCTATGATTTTGCTTATCTGAGTAATGAAACTACTCTGTATAAAAACCGTTTAAGTGGCATAAAAGAATACCGCAGCGGAACACTTTTTCACGGTCATGATTTCGAATATTATGACCCCGGAATTGGTTTTGAGGAAACACCGGAATACGTTAAACACAATGTAGAAATACAGGCTCTTTTCCCTCAGATTTCTGATGAGTTACGTGGCGTTGAAAAAACGCTGGTATTTAACTCACCTGAACTGCCAATTTCCAAAAGCACCAGCTTTGGTATAAACTCAAAACTTTCTTTAGGTACTGGATATGCTCCCCTACCCCAAGAGCAGAAGCCAGGTAAGAATATGGCCTTTAGTGCTAATATCGGTGGTGGTATTAGTAAATCTTATCAAAGACAGGGTTTAAGAGATATGAACGGCGATGGTATTCCTGATTTATATGAACATACCTTAAGCGGCGATTATTATTACCCTATTACAATTAATGAAGAGGGGAATCTTGTAAAAGGAACTCAACTAAAAATAGATCAGGAAGTATTTAATAAATCCTATAGTACATCTTTCGATTATGGTTTTGACTTTGTTGGTGAATTAAGTATTCCAGGAATTATTAGTATCAATGTGAACTATGGTCAAAATTGGAACAGAAGCTGGTCAACAACCTATCAATATCTAACGGATTATAATGCGGATGGTCTTCCAGATTTGGTGCGCCCTGTTGGGGACAATGACTACATCTACTTTGGGACTTTGGATGATATGGGGAACTTGCAATATACCGAGCATTCGGATGCAACTTTGAACCCAATTGTAACCGGTGCGACCCCTCCTGCAGATCCCGATCAAGAACCGATTAAAGATCTTCAATTAGTAAGACCTTGGATTGCCCCATTTACTGGTACCATTGACATCGATGGAAGTGCAGCATTAAGAGGAAGTAATACGGGACCCGTAAAAGTGGCTATTGAATACAATAAAGCTTTCATGGGATCAGGCTTTCAAACAGTGACTGCTGGCAGTCCTGTGAATATGAGTTTTAGCAGCGTATCTGTACAAGAAGGAGATACAATATTCTTTAGAACTTCAAGTGGAGATAATGGCTACAATGATTTGCTGGTATGGGATCCAGGAATTACTTACACCAACCATAGTTCCACCAAACGTGATGGTGCCGGAACAGACTTTACCGAGACGAGCGCTGCCGGTTCCTTTCTCTTAAGCGGCCAACAACCAGTTGAGATTCCTTCTGAACTTGATTTTAAACTTACCTGGCCAAGTATATCTGTTGCTACAGGTTTATCGGATGATGTTGTATTTGAAGTGGGCATAGCATTAATGAACAGGGCCGATGGTGAATATGAATATGAGTGGACTTATCAGTATGTCTTAGAAGCAGGTACCACTAATACCATTACTGAAAGTATGTTTACAAAGGCTAATGCCTCATATCCCAATGCTAGTTTCTTTAATACATATGGTAGCGCAGAAGATATGCTTTCCGGCATTTCTACGGATGACTATGAAGCTTTTTTAAGTTTTAAAGTAAAAAGTACTTCTACGGTTAATTGGCAAAGCATTGATTGGAGACCCAAAGTGGAAATCGATATGGAATCTTGTTTAAATGGCCCTCCGGGAAACCCAGTTCGATATCCGGTGGTAGATTTTGGGGTGTATAACAGGCTTGTAGAGCATAATCCTCCTGCGGCGTTTTCTGTAAACTCTGGATCAACCTATCGAATTTGGCCAGCAATCGGAACTGTTAATTATTCGCAATTTTATTCCACAGAAGAGTTTTCCGCATATACGAATTATGGCGTGGATAATTACAAAACGGTGTATTTGGTGCAGAAAATTGATGGGACCTTGGTAGCGAAATGCGCTATCCGTTTTAATGTCGATCAAAGCTATGCAGTATATGCTCTAGATGATGATGGAGCTTTATTGGGAACTATTGCCAGTCGATTAGCTTATCCAAGTACCGGGGCCTATCAGTTCCCAGGTTATGTCGTGGATGGAAAAGATGTATATCTGGAAGTTTACTCAACGGACCAAAGTTTGGCTGAATATTGGTCCACCTTAGTGCCTTCCTACGAGTTAGTAAACCTTAGCAAAAAATCATTTTCTAAACTGGACGATCTCTACCCAAGTATTTATGCCCAAAATCGCAGTCTTTTAGCAGATCAGATGCAACATTGGGGATATTTTGGCTGGAGTGAACCAGATTTAACCAAATTTATACACAAGGCAGATATAAAAATGCCCACAATGGAATTGGCTACAAGTGTTAATTACCTGAGTGATACACAGCCTAGGAAGGTAGAAGACGTTAGTGAACTCTCAAGTTTGTTCCCAGATTTTGATGAATTGTTATTTGTGCCTGTTTCACCTTATCGCGGTGAGTATGGCGCTGGCCTCAGAGATTATACACGAGATTATAGCCCAAATACTCCGTATTCCTTAGATCGATATTCTGTACTTGAATCGCATTTGGGCTTTTTTGGAAAAGATGGTGTTCAAGCACCAGGAAAATATTTGGAACCCGACTTAGACTTAGGGCCAAGTCAGAGCCCTCCTAGTGGAACCGATATCGCTTATGGTATTAAACAAAGAAGTGAGTCTTATACAAAAGGAATAAATTTTGGAGGTGGACTAGGAGTCCCACTGGATTGGACCAATTTGGGGACATCTTATACAAATAGTCGACTAGCTTCCGGGAGCCAGTATTATGGCGAACCGACTCGACAATTAATGGATTTAAATGGGGATGGATATCCGGACCTTTGGGGTGGCGATGCTAGTCTAGAGGCAAGAGTTACCAATCCTTTGGGAGGTTTGCAAACTTCGGCAATAACCTATACTGGAGGCTATAAAGGACAGAGCGTAAGTTCTTCCGGATCGGTTTCTGTTTCTTCCGGATCTTTCCTAAATCAGGATATGCGATTTGTGAAGACGGAAGATGAATCCGCTACGTCCACACTTTCCTTAGGTGGAGGATTTAATACTACGAGTTCAGAAACTAAAATTAGTTGGAAGGATATCAATGGGGATGGCCTGGTAGATAAGGTTAAGGATTATGGTGCGGCCAATCAGAAAGTAAGCCTGAACTTGGGCTATTCCATGGCGTCTTATGCTCCCATGCCATCTCTGGTAAAGGATCAACAACAACAAATGTCGGTTAATCTGAGCAGTGGACTTCAATTGATAGACAAGTCTGGCGGAAGCCAGAATGAGAGTTTCAAGTTTGGGATAAATGTGAACCGAATACTGAATTATGGCAAGATCGAATACCTGGATGTTACCAAGGATGGCTTGCCTGATAAGTTGATTTATTCGGCATCAGGAAATATTATTGGCTTTGAGTTAAATACCGGTTCGGGCTTTTCAGTTTATTCAATTAGTCCCAGCCCTACTTTGGACGAGCCAATGAATGAATCGGTATCCACCGGTATTTCAGCCAGCTTCGCAGCCCCTACTATTTCCTTTACCATCCCGGCAACCTCGATTAAACTCAATGTCAATGTTGAAGCCAGTCCAAATGTGTCCTTCAACTCCAGTCAAGCGGCCTTTATGGATATGAATGGGGATGGCGCACCAGACTTTGTGGTTAATAATGGAAGTGATGAATTGGCCGTATATTATAATAAAATAGGAGAGGGTAACCGACTTAAAACAGTGACCAATGATTTAGGTGGGACCTTTACCATTGACTATGAGCTGGTTGGGAATAAGGTTGGATATCACGAACCTAAGGTGAAAACACATCGCAGCTCAGACAATCAACTGGTGTTTTGGGATATGCCCATGAGTAAGTGGGTTATGAAAACCGTCACCGTAGATGATGGATTGCACGCTGTGGTAGATGCAGTAGATGTCGATGGTGTCGATGTCCGCGTCTATGAATATTTATATGATGGAGGCTTTAAAAGCAGAAGGGAACGCGATTTTTTAGGCTTTTCAAGATTGGAAGTGATCCAGCCCAGGTTTGAGTTCGGTCTTCCTGATGGAGCCTATGAGAATGCTAGTATACCTCAAGGCTATAAGCGTGTTTCTATTGATGCTAATAATGATTTAGAGTATATTGAACAGCGTTTTTACTCTCAAGTCTTGCTCTATGAGCCATTTGCAGATCCGGATTTTGAAGGTCGTAAGAGATATGAGTATAAGCACAAGGTGTTAAAGGATGAAATACACTTATTGAATTTTGATATTAGCTATAAGTTAGAAAACCTTTTAAATAGCGCTGATACCTATATCGAAACAGATGAGTATCAAAAAATGATCAGTCATAAACATAATACGATAGAGTATTATCTAGTAGATCAAGTTTTGGACTTTAACGAAACGGAAACCAGCAGTCCGGTAGTTTGGGGCGAGATTGGAGAGACCAATACACTGTTTCCTGCGATTGTAAATGAGCAAACAGTGGTTAGGCCTATAGTAGACTCAGTAGATGTGTTTACAAGCGCATCAGCTCCAAGCACTTATTTTCACCAGAGCTCGCAATTTAGCGCGGAGTACGACAACTATTTCAACATTACGCGATACGAAAAAGGAGAGGCCAGCACAAGCACTTCTGTTAGCACCTCGGTAATGGATACTATCCACCACTACTATTATGAAACAAAGTCTTTTGATGTATTAATTGAGGATCTAATTGATAATAGTACCACCGAGTTTCAAACTGTAACGCTTACGGGCTTGGATATTCCCAATGCAATGGTCTTTGAAGTAAGCTATACGGCTGATCCGGCCTATTTGGTAGACACAATTATTATTGAATCTTATTGGGATCCAGCTGTACCCGATTGTGGAGGTCCTATGTTTACTGGTGAAGGTCGTGAACCTTCGGTCACTATTGACTTTAAAAAGCCGGTTCATGATATGATCTTTATTGAGGAGGATAACTATAATGTAACCTATAGTGCAGATTTGATTGCCTTGATGCAGTATTTTGACCCCCAAACGGGCATCAATACCAGTGATGCCGTTAATGTTTTGAAGAAGCACGAAATTTATGAAGGAGCTACTTCAAATCCAGTGTCAAGATATAGTGAAGTAAGTGCTTTGGTTTCAGGCAAGGGTGTGCCTTCGGAGTTGAAGCAAAAATTAGCTGGCGGGGCAGAGGCTGTGACTAATTTAACTTTCGATATATATGGAAATGTAACTCAGTTCCTGGGTCCATTAGATGCCAATTCACAAAGAGCAGATATTAATTTAAGCTACGATTCAGATGTGGAGACCTATGTAGTCGAGGTCGAAAATCAGTTTAATGATAAGGCTTATTATGATTATGATTTGAAGAGCGGAAATCTGCTGCGTTCCATTGACCTGAATGGTTATCCACTCCATTATGTGTACGATGGATTATTCAGATTAACTGAGGTTTGGGCACCAAGAGAGTATTATGCACATCTGGAGAATTCAGCTTCCTATGCGACCCTAACTTTTGAGTATGATTTGGATGGCTATAATCCAGCGTCCAATGATCCACTAAAAAAGGTTCCGGTGGCCATAACTTCGAGAAATGTTAATGCTCCGGCATCAAATTATGCTGGATTAACAAATCCGGCGGTTAATCCAGCCAGCGCAGTGCCAAGCCTCAGTAGCTCTGCTTTAAGTAATCCCATGCGCACGGCAATTTTTGTGGATGGATTTGGGCAGGTTGTTCAATCCAGAAATGAGCGTTCCGGGAACTCTGGAACAGGGAATTTCCAGATTGAAAGAGAGGTTTCCGGTTTCAGTAATATCAATGAGATGGGGTGGACCAGATTAAGCAGATGGAGCTTCCTGGAAGAAGCTTCAATATTGCCTGACTTTAAAGAACTTAATTTGGTGGAATTGTCCGGTAATAAAGTACATACTGGTGATCCTGCAAAGAATCAAGAAATCAAGTATGATCTCTTGGGTAGAGTTCAATATACAAATGTGTTTCCAGGTTCAGGAGGGAAGAACATCCAAACTGAGTTTAATTATTACCAGTCCACGGATGCATTTGGTGAAGGGACTGATTTAATGGTAGCCGAATCTAAGCTAATAGGTGTCGCTAGTATTCCTGATATGTATAAACAGATGTTTACTGATGGACGGGGCTTTCAAGTGATGCAAGTAGGTTTTAAAGGTGCTGGTTATTCAAGCCCGGAGATTACCGTTTTTGACTACAATAATTTGGGCGAATTGGAATCTTCCACAAATGCAACAGGTTTATCCACCACATATACCTATGATAATTTTGGAAGACTAACTCAGGAGAATCATCCAGATCGGGGACTTTCCAAATTCACTTATGATTTGGCAGGAAATCTCTTAAAAACAGAAACACCGGCTACTGGAACTACTGGTATAACCCGAACCTATTTTAAAAATCGACTTTTAACTGTAGAATATCCTCAAACTGGTAACTTAAATGATGTTACCTATACTTATGGTGCCAAAGGAGATGGGAAAAACGGTGCGGGAAGAATTGTCAAGATCGAACAAGGCAATGGCTTTAAAGAGGATCAATTTAAGTATGACCTATTGGGTAATGTAGTTTATGAGCGAAAGTTAATTCAGGTCCCAACCGCAGGCGACCGCAAATTCACCACCCATTTTTCTTATGATAGCTGGGGTCGAATTTTGGATATGACCTATCCGGATGGAGAAGAGGTGTCTTATAGCTATGATCTCTGTGCTAATTTAACGGCAATGGATGGGACCTTACCCGGAATGACCAGTTCATACTCTATCCTGGATACCATTTTATACGATGGTTTAGGTAACCGAGAGTATATCGTTTATGGCAATGGGACCAGTACTCAGCTTCAAATCGATAATACTCGACGTTTGAGCAATGTCCAATTGGAATCCAACAGTGGTCAATTGCTGAATAAAAGCTTTGCCTATGATATTAGAGGTAATGCAGCCAATATTGAAAATACAGCCAATAATGTCACGGTTAATGGCAATTCCTTAGGAGGGGCATATAGCTTTGATAATATTGAGTATGACGGTTTAAATCAGATTACTGGTGTAGATCAGAATTATCAAGTTCAATCAGGAGGCACCACCACGGTTGTTCATGATATTACTCAAACAATGTCTTATAATTCCGTTGGTCGATTAGCTACAAAAATCTTGACCGATAATTCTGGAGGAATATCGAATTATAATTTTACCTATAGCTATGATACTCCCAATGGAAAAGATCATCAAATTACCCAAGTGGCTAATAGCCTTGGTAAAGGGTATCAGCTGGATTATAATGATGTTGGAAGTATTATTCAGCGTAAGGAGATTGGTGGATCCGGGACAAATCAGATCGAAGTTTTTTGTTGGAATGAGCATCAAACTTTGAGAGGGGTTAAAAAAGGAGATAATGACCATTCAGATTTGGCTCATTATGTTTACGATGATGCAGGTGAGCGAGTGCTAAAAACGATCATTACCGGTAGCCTGGTAAATACGAATAGTCAGGGTCAGACGGTTTTAAGCCTGGAAAGCCCAACTGTATATGTGAATCCTTATTTTATTGCCTCTCATTATGAGGAAGCGGTATTAATTAGTAAGCACTATTATATGGGCGATCAACGTATTTCCTCTGCTCTAAGTCATTTAGTGGACTCGGCTGGCTTTGTGCCTGGTCTTGGCTACGAAGGAGGGAATATGAGCCTTGCTACTGACGCTGTAATAGAGGATATGCAGGCAACTATGGACTGTTTATATGATGTGTCGGTGGAGTTGGACTGGGAGGCCATGTTAGCACAACCTAGTTTAACGGATGGGGTTACTTTAGCGGTTTATTGTGAAGACGATTTAGATCCAACTATTTGTGCATGCGAGCAAAGTACATTTGTAGCTCAAGAGGCAGGAAATATTGACTGCTCAGAAATAGCAGTGATGTATTGGTACCATCCTGATTATTTAGGTTCTGTGGAGTTTATTACCGATATGCGCGGTGATGCATATCAGTTTTTCCATAATACTATTTGGGGAGAAAATTTGCAAAATCAGATGGCATTCAATTATCGCTCTTTCTCCAGTCGCTTCCGCTTTAACGGTAAGGAATGGGATGATGAGACCGGGAATTTCTATTATGGGGCCCGTTACTACGATCCTAAGATTAGTGTATGGTTGAGTGTGGATCCGCTGGCGGAAAAGTATTCAAGCTGGAGTCCGTATAATTTCACCATGAATAATCCTATCAATTTGAAAGATCCTAATGGAATGTGGGTTGAAGGTGCAGGGTTTTGGGATAACCTCATTCATTCTGATCAATATGTACTAGCAAAACAATTAGCAGCTGAGCATGAGGGTGCAACAATGGAAAAACAAAAAGATGGTTCCTATCGAGTGTCTTGGATGACTACAGAGACAGTCCGGTTTATTGGTGGTGCACAAAATCAAATGAATCATATCTATTTTGAAGAGTTTAAAAAGGGCGGAAACAAGGAGAGAACTGATAAAACTTGGTTACATACTGTTGATAGACAGTTTGGTAATTGGTTGAAAAGAAACTTTTCGGGGACCAGTACGGTTGGGTCAACGGCTGAATCATTGGATAGGAACGTTGCTAAACCTATGGCAAAGTTAGCTGGTAATCTTGGTGCAATTGGCATTCCTCCTTTGTCCATGTCAAATGCTGCGTACACTATGAGTAACGGGGAAGATATTTTTGGAATTGAGAAATCGGGTATATTTGATCGTTATATTGCTCCTGGTGTGACCTTATTGGCGCCAGCCACAAGCTTAGCCGAGCCTGAAGTGAAAGCGCTTTTAGATGTTGTGCCAAATTCATTGGATGCATATGAAGCAGGTACGGCAATTTATCAGACTGGCTCGGAAATTAAGGATAACTATTCTAATTGAAATGATTAGACTACTTTCTGTAATTGGCATCATAGTTTTAATGGGCCTACTCCATTTTTTAACATTTGCGTTTGGAATAGTGTTAGAGGAAAAAACTTTGGCTGTCTTGACCTTTTTGCTATCCAACTTTCTTTTAATTCTTGTGATAGAAAAGAGAGAGTTATATATTTGTTTAATAGCTTCTTTGGTAATGGGGCTTTTCATTTTTAAGGCTTTCTTTTTCGGCTTGGTTACATACCCATTAGCTTATATAATTCATCTTAAATCACAGCAGGAATACAATAGACCAGCACAATTTCATTATTTTCCAACAAAGCCATTTGAGTCGTTAATATCTGAAAAGGAGATAAGAAAATTTACTAGCTGGGACTTTGCAATCATGGGCTTGGCGTTGGCACAAGGATTAGTTCTGGTGTTTTCAATTCATAGTGGAATTTGAAAAATAAAGCAGTAATGACAGAGAGTGAAGTAAGGCAAGCAGCAAAAGGATTATTGAAAGAAGGAAAAGGTCATCAAGATGTTTTTCAGTTATTGTCTAAGGATTTTCCCAAATCAAAGTTGGTAGAGATAATTAGATACATGCCCTCAAATAAGGCAGTTAATAAATACGATTTTATTAATTGGATTGTTGTAATGTTATTGTTATCTACACTTGCTATTGTCTTTTTATCAACCGGAATGATTCCTATTTTAGTTTGGTCTGGACTTGCATTAACTGTGGTGTTAAAACGCTGGTATAAATATTACCTTTGGGTTTCAGGTTTGTGCTTTTTCTATGTTTTTGGTTTTATATTAATTATGCTGTTCAAAAGTGGTGAATCAATTAATATATTGAGTCTTATTACGTTAGGCTTGAATATATTGGTGATCGTTCTGTTGAGCTATTTGAATATGAAAATACTCCCTAGTGTAAAGCAAAAAAAGGAACGCGTTAGGAGGAACGGAGTTGTAAGAGTTGTTCAGAGGATTGAATTTGAGTAGGTAGTGGTCAGATTTGTGTGTGAATGAAAACATACCACTATTACTAACATTTTTATGTCTAACTTGTTTTTATAGAGGGACTTATGCTTGAACTTCATTTAAACATGAATATATTCCATTATTTCATTTAAATTTTTAACATTTCTCAAGGAATAGCTCCATTGATAGGAGTGGGTGAAGTTAGTCATACTTGGGTTGATGCATAGGGTGGTTGCACCTGATTCGAATGCCCATTCATCATTTAATGAATTCCCAACAAAAAGTATTTCATACGGTTCGTAGGAGTTTTCATGAGCTATTTGATTTATGTAATTTGCCTTACCTTCGAAATCATATTTAGTTCCTCTTATTTCACTCAAGTATCCTTCCGAATCAAATAAAAAGCGATTTGACTTGATTTCTAAAAAGGACTTTTTCATTTTACCAAGGACACGATTAATTATATAATCTATTGATCCTGAACATACGTATAGATCTACGCCTTTGCTTAACAATTTGTTAATCAATTCTTTGGATCCTTCTATAATGCTTGTGTTACTTGATATTTCATCTAGGTGTTTTTTATGAAGTCTTTTTTGTTTGAACCTTCTTTCCGTTAGTTCGCACTGTAAGCTTCCCTTAAAACCGAACTGTTTAAAAGTAGAGGAATAGGATTAATTTTAAACAGTCGATTATGAGAAAGAGTAAGTTTTCGCCAGAGAAGATTGCCAGGGTCTTGAAAGAGTTTGATCAAGGTAGAAGTGCACAGGAATTGAGCCGAGAGTACGGGGTTAGTACCGCAACGTTTTACAAATGGCGAGAGCGTTATGCTGGCATGAGTGGAAAGGAGTTAAAGCGTATAAAGGATCTTGAAGAGGAAAACAGGAAGCTTAAGCAGATGTACGCGAACCTGGCCCTAGATCATCAACTAGCTAAAGAGATTATTGAAAAAAAGCTTTAAAGCCCTGCCGTAAGAGAGAGATTGGTCAGGAAATATCTAGACGCTACGGTATTAGCAGGGCATGCCGTGTATTAAACCTCAGTAAAAGCGTGTATTACTATCAAGCCCAAGCAAAGGATGATCGTGAGCTGGAAGAAGCATTACTGACGAAAGCAAAAGAACATTCTGAGGAAGGCTTTTGGAACGCCTATCACCGCTTACGTAATGAAGGCAAGACTTGGAACCACAAACGACTACATCGTGTTTATGTGGCTTTAAAACTACCTTTAAGACGAAAGGTTAAGAAGCGATTACCCGCTCGGGTAAAAGAACCGTTAGTGGTGCCTGATAGGCCGAATCAGACCTGGAGTATGGACTTTGTACATGATGTACTAGAAAACAAGCGCAAGTTTCGTGCATTCACGGTAATTGATGACTACAATCGAGAAGCACTACATATCGAAGTAGATTTCTCACTTCCATCAAACAGAGTAGTATATGTGCTTAATCATTTAATCAATCGCAGGGGTAAACCCGATGTGATCCGAATGGACAATGGGCCCGAGTTCATTGCTGAGCTCACTAAATCATGGAGCGTCATTCATGAAATAGAATTTAGATATATCCAACCCGGCAAACCCACACAGAACGCTTTTATAGAGCGATTTAATGGAAGCTACCGCCGAGGAGTGCTGGACAAATATATTTTTGAAGATATCCATCAGGTAAGGGAGCAAACAGAAAAGTGGATGCATGACTATAACAACTTTAAACCTCATGATTCATTAGGAAATATACCGCCTAGGGTATACGCCAAACGCAACCACCCCGAGGGTACCCTCGGGGTGGTTGAAAACAATACTATCTTTGGAAAAGTCAATTAACTAATGGTTCGGATCAGGGGAAGCTTACAGGAAGCTTACACTGTGTGGTAGATGATAATGATGTTAAAGATGAAAATGGTCAATTCAGTTGTAACCTATTAACTGGATATGGTATTCCATGTGATGAGAATAGTGTGTCATCGAAAGAGTTCTTAGCCGTTTTTCTTCCTCAACCTTTTGATACGAGCATGGTCTTGATTTTAAATAAATATGAATCAGATATATTATACCGGGTGTATTATACCAAACCGGGGGAAATGGCATATTTACCAACGGTTCTTATAGATTCAGCCGTTTCCGCACATTTGAGGTATTCCTTTGGTGTTTTAACTGAAAATCAGTTTGAAACTATTTCAAGCGATGTTTTTGAACTTCAACATACACTGAGGAAGAGGACTGAAGTCGATAGTCTAAGGGAGATCCAAACCAATGCGACCGGGTGTGTTGTCACCATTACTAATGGAGAGTTTGTGAAAGAAGTAGCATGGCTAAGGTCACCGGGCGAAGACTTTAGGAGTTTATACGAAAGTATTCAGAAACTTATTAAGGATAAGTCGTGCGATGCTTGTATCGGTAATTAGCATTCTGTTGTAAGTGCACTTAAACAGGGGTTCGGGGCTTTCCCCGACAAGATCGCATGTCGTGTAGAGTCAACGGAATGACATGCTATCTTGCTCTTCCATCAATAAAAGGGTAGTTCTAGGTATGCTTTTTGATTGTCTCATTGGGCATGTCTCTTTGTTAAAAGGTGGTAAATTGGGATTCCTTCATCCTAATAATAATGCTGCTTAATCATAGAGGTGCCAAATTCTTTCAATCAACGAGCATCAATTATGAGGAAATCTTTGCTTCATTTTTTTTCGACACTTTCTCTGACCCTAGTAGGCTTCATCAGCATATCTTCATGTTCATTCGGAGCTGTAGAACCCAAGATAGATCGGGAGAAACGGGATCAATTGATTGAGAGGTATGACTTACTTAATTTTCCAAACATCCAACAACCGATACTATTAACAATTGATGAGTTCTTTGACGGGAATAATGATGTAGCATCCATAGCACCTAATCTCGATACCAAGCCAGCAATTAAAGAGTATTTCCGAACGCTAAAGATTATCGCGGATAATCCTAAGACTACGGCCGCATACGTTAAAATAAAGGATGTGTTGGTTAATACTGATGGACAGCTGATGGATGACGCATGGCTTTATACGGACATGATTTATTTCATTGGTGATCTGAGTAGGGAAGACATAATTAAGGCCACCAAATCGTTAAAGCCTGATGAAGTTGAATATGATCCTGAAAACGAAATAAGAGTGCTTAGAGATGAATACAAGGACAAGAAAATTGTTTACTTGTGGTGGGACTAGTGTAAATGGATTTAATACCAGCCTGGCTATTACAAATATTTGAAGCACAAAATAATAAAAGCCACCTCATGGTCGAGGTGGCTTCAATTAGCGTTGAATTGTCGTCATTTTTTAATGACTCTTTGTACCAAAACAGGCTCATCAGCCCTATCTCTTATATGCACAAAGTACATACCTGAGGTTAGGGCGGAAAGGGTTACTCGTTCACCTATGTCGTGCTCCTGGGAAATAACTTTTCCGGATACATCGAATAGGGTAAACGTATAGTTATTGTTTTGATATTCCTGAGGAATACTCAGGTGGTCATGAAAGGGGTTTGGATACAAACTAAGTTCTAATTTCTCCTCAGGAATGGAAATTCCCGAGGTATCGTTTGTGTCCGGTGAAATAACAATGGCTTTCTCCACATACTGACGCATGGTCGTTAAGTCACTAAATTTTAGATAATCTAGCGTAAACGAGATAATGGTAGTATCTGTAGAAAAGTCAATTATACTGCTAACTTCAGGACCAACAACAGAATTCTCGACACCCTTAATTCGGGTAATATGTAGGCTTGAAAGCTTGGAGCTATCAGAAACTACATATCTCACTAGGTGTCCGATTCGTTGCACGGAATCACATTCGGCACATAGGAACTGAGTTTCAGTGCCAGGACGATCATCGATAGATAGGTCAATACTTCCTCGACTAATTACATGATCACTATCATGCACGGGATAATTCAATATCGGATTACCGTCAAGATAGAGTCCGGGATGAGTTGTCTGAATGATTTTTCTGCTGTAATACTGGATTTCACCATTTAGCAATGTACCAGCCATAAACCCTAGTCCTCCGACTCTTGCTTCTTTTTGGATACTTGAAGTTCCGTAGCCATGTAAGTTTGGATCATCTGTAATCCAATCATGACGGATAATTGAAGACTTCATGGTAGAGAGCTCCACCCTTTTTACAAATCCATGGAAAAAGATAAAGGAACTATCCACAAAAAAGGCTCCGGTAGATCCATAGGGATGATCAACCATAAGTTTGGAAATGTCCTCAATGTAATTCACTACTCCAGTGCTTAGATTAATAATCACCGGAACGGTTTCCGCAATTACCCCTAAGTAGTCTTCTCCTTTGTAGCTTCCATAAGCCATTTCTCGTTTACCAAAATAAGGGTTAGGCTTTGATTGACTGGTATCCGTTGCAATAGCATAGGTAGACACTGAATCCAAGTTACGATTGTAGCCATGCAGGGTAAAGTTTTCTCCCAGGCTACTGACACTTGAAAAGTAAAAATCATCATTCACGGCAATCATAGAAGTGTTCCAAAAGGTCAGGTTTAAGCCTCCATCATTGTCATTATGATGAAAGTAAACCTGCTTGAGTAAGGAACCGGTAAAGCGATCAAACTTTAAAAATCCTGCACCAACTCCAGTAAGGGTTCCTCCGCTTTGAGCGGGTCCATTATTCTGGACAATGGAAACTGAGGTATTCTGCATAATGGCATCGGTTAGGATGTAAACACTACTATCAGAAACAAAGGCCTTTTTAATCGTTAGATAAGGTATTACTCCGAGGAAATTGATGGCTAGAATGGTTGAATCGGGATCACTTAAATGAAAGACCCTTAAGCGCATTCCTACCAATGTGTCCAATGGAGAGTTGATATAAAAGCCGTAAGTGAAGAAAGTGCTGTCTTCATTTTCAGCTTTCCCGATTCCCATACATCTTGACCATAATGTTGAAGGGTCACTGTTGAGAATTAGTGCATCATGTCGAACTCCATTTAGATAGAGGTCAGAATGGGTCGCATTGTCTTCACGAACCACAAAGGCCTCCGCAGTTGGAGAAATAAGGGCATCAGGAAATTCTTCTGGGTCAACAAAGACCATTGATTTTAATGAATCAGCATGGACGGGCCATTGAGCTTGAACGCTGAATGTTAGAAGAACTAACACCCAACCAAATACTAGATTTTTCATGAGATAGGTATTAATTTTTAAAAGAGTTTTTTTCACAAACAGTCGTTCTGTTTGCCAACATTATAACCCGTAAAACACTAATTGGCAATTAGTTATCCCCGCACTAGACTAGGTCAAAGCTTCTTATCCACATACCAGATTTCCTTGATTCTAAGACTTTGATATACTGGTGTTCATGAACAAAGAAGGATTTCAGAATATCAAAGTGAGTGTCGTTTCAATCATACTCCTTACGGTGCTCTTCATCGCGGTACAATCAGTAGCCATTGCCAGTGGCCCAGTGCCAGGAGGTTTGGTGAAGGGTAGAGATGTTGATGTGAACAAGTTTCAATTATCGCCTACACCCTCAAATCCTGGATATAAGTCTAGCCTTGATAGTTCCACGTACTTCCGAGTATATGGAGATTCCATTTTCGCCGATGCCGTTATTAATGAGGACGCTAGTTTTAGAGGAAATGCAGAACAGGATGATGATTTAGTTGAAACCCCAAATGGCATTTTCAATGTTGGCTACACTGCCTTTACCGGTCCAGATGGCCCTCCTGACCTCGCTCAATTCCAGGTGAATGGAGACATTCGAGTGCTTGACCTTCAAAGCTCAACTCAAGCTGGAGTGTATTGCCTCTGTGCAAATGGCTACGGAGAATTAGAGCGATGTGGAGTGTATGACCCGGCTAATGGTCATACTTGTTAACCACCCATTATAGGAAAGGCTCCTCAGGTTTATTCTGAGGAGCCTTTTTATCACCTGCTTTCTTGGAAGAGGTAACTCGCATTCTCAACGCGTTTTTTAGCTCCTAGCCGGTTATACATACCAGCTAGGTTTAGGGTTATTCCACCTAACATGAATATTGTCGAAATGGTACGGGTGCCACTTAAACTCTCTATAACCAATGGAGCCAATAAGAGGGCTCCACCGGCCCCAATGGCTATGTAACTGATAGTTGACATTACCTCACCCTGATTCCTTTCTTTAAGAGCAAATGAAAGCTCCATGTTGATGTTATCATTGGAGTAGTCATACTCAGTGAGCGGAAATCCATTGGATGTGATCCAAGACTTATCATCGAGGGTAAGTTGCCGAAGGCTAACGGGGAGGATAGAGTCATTAGGCTGGCTTTGCCCTTTAAGGCTAAGGCTGGAAAAGAGCACACAGCTTAACAATAGTAATAGTCTCATTGCAAATAGGTTATTAGTTATGGGGCAAACATAAGGAAATAATGTTTATATATGGTGTAACACAAAAGAGGTAACACGAAGAAAACACCACCTGCATCTTTGCCTTGAAACAATTGAAAGAAGGTGAGTACAGGTGAAGACAGGCAGTCTAAGAAGCTAGATCCGCGAATATTGGCAATTGCCAAAAAGCTGGAGAAAATAAGGGTAGAGAAGGGGTATACCTCCTATGAGAATTTTGCTATAGAACATGGCATATCAAGAATGCAATACTGGCGAATGGAGAAAGGCACGAATTTCACCTTTGCCAGCTTTCTCAAGATTTTGGATGCTCATGGAATGAGCCTTTCGGAGTTTTTTGATGAATTTTTGTAACAACAAATAGAAAACCCCAAGATCGTGATGATCTGGGGTTATCTATTAGATTAATTTGACTTCGCCTACGATTCGGTTATAAGTGTCTCTTGCTTGTATTGAAATTTCCACCATTTTGTCTAGTAAAATCTCTTCCAGCAATATCTTATCAAGTTGACCTTGCCCGGTGTCTATTTCTGGGGCATTAATACTACTGAATCGTATACGCTCTTCAGCGTGGTAGTTGAATTTATTTTTCTTTCCAATATTGGTGACGTCAATGTCAAAGGTGTCTCCGTCGATTACGCGAAATACCCGTCCTTGAATAATGTCCATTTGCAATGAGGTTTATTGTTGGTTGGGCTTGCTGTGGAGCTATTTTAAAATCTCCTTCAAGCCAATCTATTATAGGACTTTTTTGCATTCTATCAGCATTGTTCATTTAATATATAGTCATTCTATGGTGCTTGGTTAAAAATAATGCAAGCAATATGGAGGCGTGATCTAGCAGGGTTAGTGGATTGATTAACTTTGCCGGCCAAGCTTTTGCTGAGCAGAATTAAGTAAATGCTTTTTGGTGTAAATACTGTATGAAGCAATCTGACTTTACTCCAAAATTGATCTCAATACTCAAGGGTGGGCTTAAAAGAGAACAACTTCTTAAAGATCTCTCTGCGGGACTAATAGTTGGGATTGTTGCCCTTCCTCTTGCAATTGCATTTGCTATTGCATCTGGCGTGTCTCCCGACAAAGGTCTTGTGACCGCAATCATAGCTGGAATTATAATTTCAGCTCTTGGGGGTAGTAGGGTTCAAATTGGAGGCCCTACTGGGGCTTTTATAGTAATTGTATATGCTATAGTTCAAGAGCACGGTATAGGTGGCTTAACTATCGCAACATTTATGGCTGGCCTCATTTTAGTACTAATGGGGCTAGCGCGTTTAGGGAGTCTGCTGAAATATATTCCTTACCCACTCATTGTTGGCTTTACAAGTGGTATTGCGGTTATTATTTTTTCTTCGCAGATTAATGATTTCTTTGGTTTGTCTATTCAGAATTTACCCGCAGATTTCCTGGGGAAATGGCTGGCCTATGGTCAGCATCTTAGCCAAATTAACTGGTATGCCGTTATCATTGCTATTGCTACCATTTTATTGAGTTTAAACTTTCATCGTATATCCACAAAAGTACCTGGCTCCTTGGTGGCTATCATTGCCGGTACTGTGGTGGTGCATTTGTTCAATGTCCCGGTAACAACTATTGAGTCATCTTTTGGTGATATCCCTAGTCGTATACCGGTTCCGATGGTTCCCGATGTGAATTTTAGTACAGTTAAGGCCTTAATTCAGCCAGCCTTGGCCATTGCCTTACTTGGAGGGATCGAGTCCTTATTATCAGCAGTGGTGGCCGACGGTATGATTGGAGGACGACACCGGTCAAATATGGAGCTTATAGCCCAAGGAGTGGCCAATTGTTTTTCAGCCATGTTTGGGGGGATTCCAGCTACAGGTGCTATTGCCCGCACTGCTACAAATGTGAAGAATGGAGGAAGGACACCTATTGCAGGAATTACCCATGCCATTGTTCTGCTATTGATTATGATGCTACTTGCTCCTTTTGCCAAATTGATTCCAATGGCTTGTCTTGCAGGTATTCTTATTGTAGTTTCCTATCATATGAGTGAATGGCGCCATTTTGTGTTTCTATTAAAGGGAAACCGATTGGATATTTTGATTTTACTTGTTACGTTCTTTCTTACCGTAATTTTTGATTTGGTGATCGCAATTGAAGTAGGAGTTGTTCTTTCAAGTTTTACTGTGATGAAGCGATTGAGTGAGTCTGTAAGCATTAAAGTCTTTTCAAAGCAAGCTGAAACAGATGATGAATTGCTATTTGAAGAAGAAATACCGGAACTTCCTTCAGGGGTAGTACTCTACGAAGTTAATGGAGCCTTGTTTTTTGGTGCAGCACAAACTTTTCAGGATGCATTAAATAGAATGCAACAACGTCCGGAAGTATTAATCTTGAGGATGAGGCATGTGCCATTTATTGATGCTACTGGTATTCATAGATTAAAGGAGGTGATCCGAGAATTTCGTAGCCAAGAAGTCCAGGTTATTCTATCAGGAGTAAGTCGGGAGATAGTATTAGAGCTAGAAAAAGCGGATATTCATTCTCTTCTAGAAAATGAGAATATTATTGATCATATCGAAGCCTCCCTTGCGAGAGCTAAAGTCCTTATTAAAAGCTCTTGAAGGGGTTGATGTTGGACTTACAATTAACTCCCTAATTAGTGGCTATGCTTTTGGGAATGACTAACTCCTAAAGCCTTGCGTTCTTGGGTGTAGTTAATTACCTTAAGTCTTCTGATCGTATTTAAAGCTATAAAAATGTTGTTCAGATCAACGTTCTGAGCGTAGATTTCTAATCAAATGAAAATAATACCGAGGTCAAAGTACGGGGTCTTACCATCGGTGATAGACAACATTCCAAAAATGGCTTGCCAGAAAGTAAGGGCTTCACATTCATAAACAAAAGCACAACCTGTAAATCCACAAAGAAATTAACCACAAACTAAATTGGTGCTTAAGTAATTGTTACTAGTTTATTTGAAATAATTAATAATTTACATTAATCTAATATCCTTATGGGCAAGACAATAAGGATTTAGCTAAACAATTTGTGTGAATCGTTAATTTATAGACATGTTAAGTTTTTGGCTAGCCGTTAAATAGTTTGTGTGTTATTTTCAGCAATTGGATTAATATTTTTAAGATTAATGTAAGAGGTGTTTTAAGCCTCAAAGTTTAATTATAAAACCATAATATGAAGATTAAAACTGTTTTATTCATGTTGGCGTTAACCTGCTTTGTTACCACAACAACACAGGCTGACCCAGGTGATTTTCTTTTCGGAAATCAAGACAACCCACAACTGGTCTTAAAAACATCAGATGATGGATATGGTGCCTTTGCTCAAGCGGTAGAGGCCAACACTAATGGCACTTCAGTGAATTGGGAAGGTGTTGTTAATGCAATTAGCAATATACCATCCCTTCAATCAGTCCATGATTTCTTTTATGATCACCCTGGAGCAAGCGTGTATGTAGAGTGTTGTGGGATTGGCAATGGTTATTCATGTTCGGTTGCTGTGCCCCTAAGTTGTTCGCAATGTCCTTGTATTAACTAATTATCTTTTTTATTCAATAATAAAACGCTAGCCTATTAGGCTAGCGTTTTTGATATATAATTATTCAAACCAAATCTTGCGAGCTTGTTCAAAGCCGCAAAAACGGTTGTCCATATCATAGCCCCGAGCGGCGAGTTCAAATCGAATGAACGTGCTCAGTGGAACTTGATAGCGGAGGATAAAGCGAAGGACTTCACCATCGATTGTGGAGAACATCCCAAGAATAGACTCCCAGAACGATAGAGGCTCTGGGTCCATAGCAATTCCTTGAATCTGCTCATAGTCCATGGACTCATAAGAATCTGGGAGCGTTTCAAAGGCTTCACCTTCAAAGGATGGGTGATCGGTGGGCATGACCAGGTATTGTCCGGCCACTCCTTGAATGGCTCCAAAACGGTTGTTCCGGAGCCGATTTTCAAAGTTTAACCAAACAGCCTGATCTAGGGCCTTTTGTTTGCTAAGGAAAGCTTGGGATGCACTCATGACTTTTTCTTAGGCGTTTCCTTCGTGTCCTTGGAAGTATCGGCAGGTGTTTTAACCGGAGCTTTTTGAGGCTCTGGGATTGTTTTACCCCATTGACCGGTAATATGTGAAATGATCAAAAACTCATTTCCTACCAGCTCTAGGAGCTCTTTGCTTTCCATTTCAGCTAGTTCCATGCCTTCTGGCAAGTTCTTGTCCTCTTTGGATTTGATGATGTCAATTAAGGCCTTCCGTGAAAGGTGCTTTAAGACAACATCTGGGTGAAGGGTGGCTCCGGGTTCTCCGGCGGCCTTGCGTCTAAACAATGATGAGAAATGTCTCAACAGAGCCTTAGGTGGCTGTTCCATAATTATTGGATTTTAGAATTAAACAAAAGGGTAGTTGGCAGTCAGCATTTCTGTTTTCCGAGGCTTTGAAGCCCCATTTTCAGATTTATGTGCCGCCAGTGATTTATTGAAAGTCTTAGTGTGCCAGCCATGTTGTTTCTGGTACTTCGATAGGAGTTCGGAAGGGAAGGATGAAAGCAGAAACTTTCCTTTGATAGAGGATAGGGTTTGTAGAAGCCTTTCGTAATCCGCTTCGGTGTAGCCTCCATAATGACCTAAAGCGGTGCCTACATAGGGAGGGTCAACATAGATAAAGGTATCTTCGGTGTCAAAGCGTTGGATTACTGAGCAAGCATCACTGCACTCTACCGTTGTAGTCGCTAAACGATCCACTACCGAGGAGTCAAAAGCAAGCTTTTTGTTGAGAAAGGACTTGGTTCGTTTTCCGTATTTATCATAGCCCCAGGAACCAATTTGACAGGCAAAGCCCATATTGGTTCCCACATAGAAGGCCCACGCTTGTTGCAAGGCAGAGAATAGATGAGGGACGCGGTAAATGCTCCAGGCAACTGAATAGCTAGCTCTTGAGAATAAGGTGGCTTCTACTTTCTTTTTCAGGTCTTCAAAATGCGTTTTAGCGACCTGATAGAAATTCACCACCATGTGGTTATTGTCATTGATCACCTCTGAAGGGGAGGGCTCTTTAGCAAAGAACACCGCACCCCCTCCAAAGAAGGGCTCTAGGTATACCTGATGTTTAGGGATTAAGGGAAGGATATGCCGGAGCATATTCTGTTTACCTCCATAGTACGAGACTGGAGTTTTCATAAAGGAAGAAAAGAGAGCTTAAGGCGAGTAAAGCGATTAATGCGGTCGGAAAGTCTCGGCCGAAAAAGCACGAGAGGGCTTTCCATTAATCATGAGTTTTAAGTAAACCTCAAAATTGGCGAGAGAAGTAAAGTCAGCTATTTCGTATTTAGGAATACCAAGAGGGATAAACTCTTTAACCAAAAGGGAAGCATCGGCAATCGAACAACGAAAGGAGACAATAGTGCCTACGTTTCCAAGTAGGGAAGCACGTACTTCGGGTTCCAATTGGCTAAGAAACTGATTGGCTAAAATTAGCCCTACTTTGAACTTACGTAGTTCGGAAAGCATCTCAGCAAGCAGATCCGTATTCGAGAGCGTTTGAAACTCATCGAGGTAAATGAAGAAGGGTTTTCTTAAGTGATACGGCGTGTCAATACGCGAGAAAGCAGAAGAGGCCAGTGAGGTTAAGAGTAATGAGCCCAGGATATGAGCAACATCAGTACCTACTTGTCCTTTGGCTAGGTTAATAAGAAGTACCTGCTCCTTGTCCATGATGGAACGAAGGGAAAGCTGCCGGGAATTCTCCACCAGTACTTTTCGCACCATAGGGTGAGCCAGAAAGGCACCGGTCTTATTAAGAATAGGAAGTAAGTCCCCAGGTCTGTACTTTGGGAATTCAAGTTCCCAAAAGGCACGGATATCCTTATTGCTTACATGGTTTAAACAGCCCCGCCGGAAGGACGGATCTTGTAGGATTCGAGAAAGGTCAGCAAAATTGGCTTTGGGTTGCTCTAAAAGAGTAAGCAGACAATAACGCAGGATATGCTCCATTTTCATTCCCCAGGCACTCTTCCAATTTCGTTTTAGAATCTCAAGGATGTTAGAAGCAACCAAAGATCGTTGAGAGGGTTTTACCTTACGAAAGGGATTATAGCCCCATTGAAGATCGGGGTTAGTGACATCCAGGTAGATGACCTTTTCCTTAGTGGAATCTGAAAGCTTCGAAAAGAGCTCCGAACAGGCATCACCATGTACATCGAGAAAAGTAAAGCCTCGAGAAGCGACCAGGTCTTGTTGCATTAAGTATTTGAGCAGGGAAGTCTTACCGGAACCCGTTTTCCCGAGGGCATAAAAATGAAACAAGCGGTCGGCCTGTTTGATTCCAAAGCGAATATTGAAGTTTCGAAAATTGGTTTTACCGAAATAGCTGACCTCAAAAGAAGGTGAGCTCATAAGGAATAGGGAAGTGAAGAAGTAAGTAGACTATGGAATTGTAAGGAACAAGTGGACGATGAGGAGATCGTATGGGTTTACTATGTTGAAGTGGAGCGTTGGAGTTTTTTTTGCTTAGGGTTATTATAGCATGGCTAAGATTTACAACAAGTGAATTTCAAAGCTTGTCAAATACATAGAATACTATACAATGGCAGTGCCTAAATGTAAAGGCGGGCAGGGGATTAGAGCAAGGGTTAACCTTGCTTTTTTGATTAGGGTGCAGTGAACTCTTGCCATAAATATCTATATGGTATACACTATTAAACGAACCGATAAACAAAGACTAACACTCGTTGGCCGTCACGGCACATTCTGAATTTTTTAGTTCAGTAATTAAGGAAACTGCGAGGTGTATTTCTCAGGGATTTACGTTTAAATGCCTGCATAAAATACCCGCCGTTTTCCTTGGCGGGTATTTTATGTTTTTATGCACTTTAATAACGAATCAATAACGCTACACGAATCAATCAACATTTATCTAAACTGGAAGAAGACTCACACCACTAAGGCCCCCGAAGCTTATCGGGTAAGACTTGAGCAATTTGCTGACTATTTTAAAGCAGAGAAATCACACCTGAAAGATATCACCGGAGACGACATAACTACTTTCCATAATCAATTGCTAGAAGTTTTGTCGCCGGCAACGGTTGCGTACTCCGCCCGAATTCTTCGAAATTACTTCACTTTTTGGCAGGGAAGAGGGCAAGTAAACTTAAACCCTAAGGAGATTATTCCCATCCGTTTTATCAATGCAGATAAAGACATAGTAGAAAAAGAGGATTTTGAGGATATGGTCGCCTTACTAGATGATCACTATATCGATGAACTACAGAAGAAGTTGGTGTTGCACCTACTTTGGGATACAGGGATGCGAATCAGCGAATTGCTGGAACTAAAGCTTTCGGATATTCAGCCAAAGGGGAGTAATGGACTCAGGGCCGCTAAAGTCAAGACACGAAAAACGATGCGGTATAATTTAGTGGTTTGGGGAGCCAGTACTGATGAGCTTCTTCTAAAATATCTCGCTTGGCGACTAGAGGTAAATCATCCTGGCGACTGGCTTTTTGTGCCAACCCATAAGAAAAGTAACCATGAAGAAGGGATTTGTACTCGGACGGTCCAAAGATGGGTAAAGCAACTGGCTAAACAGGCGATGCTTGATAAGCAAATAACTCCACATAGCTTTAGGCATGGAAAAGCTCATTATATGCTGGATCATGGGGCTAGTGCAGTAGATGTACAGGCGGTACTCCGGCACCGAAACCTAAACTCCAGCTTGAATTATATGCAGTTGAATGAAAAGCAGTATCTCCGAACAACCAGTAAGTTTTTAGATCAAAGATTAGCGGAAGTCGTTGGAATTGGAAGTTCACTTGCCAGAACCAATGAAAGCAGATACACTCTAGCTTGATTCTTTCAGAATTCATCTACTAGATAAACATTATTCGTTTTGTTTATCGGGGACGAAGTCCTGACCACTCCTATTTGAAAGGCCTTTGTACAGGGTCTTTCAAAAAGATGGACTATGTCGTAAAAGATATAGTAAGGGACGGGTTGTCGTAGAACACTTTAAGTTTTGCGACAGGCTTTATCTAGAGATGATTTAGAGGGAATTGCTTTAATCTTTAAAACAAAATTCTACTATGTCTAAATATTATACGGTTTGCTCTGAACGCGTTCAGGCAGATACATTAGAAGCTAAGAGTACCTTTCAGAAAGTCGGGGTGGTGAAGGTTACCGACAACGGAGGTTGGTTTTTACAACTGTACCAGCAACCAGAAACCACTTTCCGCATTTTCCCTAATACTGAGGAGGAACTCCCGGTTATCAACTAATATGGAGCTCAAAAACACTACTCCCGTTCCCAACGGGATTTTTGAGCATATGAAAACGCTCACCGGAACGGAATTAAAGGCTTTGCTCTTGGTTGTTCGAAGTACCCTGGGGTGGAGAGATAAACTAACTGGAAAGCGAAAGAATCGCGACTGGATTGCTCACAGTCAGTTTGTGCAAAAGGCTGGGATTAGTGACCGAAGTGTGACATCAGCAATCCAGGGGTTGATAGAGAAAGATCTCATTGAGGCAACTGATAGAGAAGGGAACTCGCTAAAGAACCCTAAAGACCGCCAGCAACGTCCACAGGTGTACTATGGATTAGCTGTTGAAACCAAGGCAAAACTTGCAGACACCCCCGCAAAAAATCACTTTGACCGTCCGCAAACCTTGCGGACTACAAAAGAAATTTTACAAAATAGTAGTCAGCAGGAATTACCGGAATATCTACAAAGGGAGCTGATAGAGCGAGATGAGGAGCGGATGCAGTGCAGACGGGATAAGTGGTGAGGTTAAATTATTTGGGTAGTCCTGATAGTGCTTAGCAGAAAGCGTATGGAAATTTTTTGGCACAATACTTCATAATTTTAGGTATGTATGAAGAGTATATTGCAAAACACTTGTTTTTACCTGCGCACATATAGGTGTTAGTAATTTCTTTGAACTCTCTTTGGAAGATTAATAAACAATTGACAAATTTGTCAAGAACTTTTCTTCTAAATGGGATTAGAAACATTTGGTGAGTACATAAGGCGCATTCGTGAATCAGCCGGACTTCCTCTAAGAAAATTGGCTGCTGCGCTTGACATTGATCAATCTACGTTAAGCAAGATTGAAAGGAATGAGAGGCAGTTAACAGCGGATTTACTTGAACCATTATCCAAGGCGCTTAATCTTGATTACAAAGAAACAAGAGTAAAGTTTCTCAGCGATAAGATTACATCTGAATTGTACCCTGAACCGGATAGTTTAGAAGTATTAAAAGTTGCTGAAAAGAAGATTAAATACTTAAAGGCACATCAATGAGCCACTACGCAAGCCTAAGTATAGAACACAAAAAGGAAAACGGTGTATTCTACACACCTCAGTTCCTTGCGGATTATGTAGCGAGCAAACTTCTATATTATTTCAAAAGTGGAACCGTACAAAAACGATCAATTATTACCCTTGATCCAGCTTGTGGTGATGGTATCTTACTCAAATCCATTTCGAAAATCGCAAATGATATTAGTTGTGGATCGATCAGCTTATATGGAGTAGATAAAGACCCTCATTCAATTGACGAGTGTGATCAAAACCTTAGCACAGCAGTGCGAAGAAGCCAATATAGACTGCTAACGGCTGATTCAATTCAACCATTTTCATTTTCAAACTCAGTCGGTTGGGCAAGTATTTTAAAGGAGCTACAAATCGAAGATGGATTCGATTTGGCAATTAGCAATCCGCCATGGGGTGCAGAATTGAACGGTTACAGCAGGAAAGCACTCTTTAATGATTTTTCACTAGCGACGGGTCAGTTTGATATTTACAATCTGTTTGCAGAAGTAATTCTAAGGCAATTAAAGCCAAACGGATATTACGCTTTTATTCTGCCTGATTCCGTATTTAATCAGGAGCAATGGAAGTTTAGAAAACTACTCCTTGAAACAACCGAATTGAAGCTTATAGCA
Organism: Croceimicrobium sp.; assembly: GCF_965228705.1. Lineage (GTDB taxonomy): Bacteria > Bacteroidota > Bacteroidia > Flavobacteriales > Schleiferiaceae > Croceimicrobium. The sequence goes on along the minus strand of NZ_OZ245832.1, from coordinate 2,593,948 downwards.
CGGCTTGGAGAGAAAATCTTTGATAACGTCAACCGTGCATGCACAGTTTTAGTGGGTAAGAATGGCTCACCAGACCCAAATAACTTGGTAGATAGCTTTCGATTAACCCCATTCAACCGAAGTGAAGTGTTGAACACGACTAAAAGTTTGTGCACGATTGAAAAGGAGCTATCACACAAAATTCCTCAAAAACGATTCCTATCGAACTCAAAATACTTATTTGATATTGACTGCCGAGATTCGGAAACCGACTTGATTGAAAAGTTGCAAGTCACAAGCTATCAATTCTCAGATATTGTAGAGAATTCAAGAGGGGCTGAGATTTCTAAAAAGGGGGTGGTAATTCAATGCAATCATTGTCATTTGCATTTACCATATCCTAAGGCTAAAGAGCCAAAGTGCCCTCATTGTAAATCCAATTTACAACTTGGGTCCCTTGAACAAAAACGAATTATTTTCAGTCACAATGGTAATGGTACCAAAAAAATGAAAGTTGGTGAAGATCTGTCACGCTACTTCTCTACTAACAAACGATGGATAGATATTACCAAAGAAGGTATCAACTATAAGGATTATAGTTTGTACAAAGGGCAAAAGATTTTGGTGAGAAAAACAGGAATTGGGATTACGGCAAGTCTTGACAATGAAGGATCAGTAACCAATCAAGTAGTATACATTTTAAAGCTTAAAGACAAATGGCAGAAACATCTTACCCTTGAGTTTGTGCTTGCTGTTTTGAATTCCCGAATCATGACGTATTACTTGCTCAAAAAGCACGGTGAAATTGAATGGAAGTCTCATCCTTATTTGACGCAAGGAATTTTGATTGGCCTGCCATTTCCAACTGTACGTCCAACCAAAGCGTTCCAAGCATCAGTGGATAAAATCACTTCATTGGTTTTAACGGGAATGAAATCAAATAAGAAGGAATTGAACAGGCAGATTGATGCAGCAATAGAGAAGGAAGTGGCAAAATTATTTTCGGTCAACAAGTCCGATTATTCATTGATCTATGCTCAACTTGAATCAGCTGAACCACTGATACCGATTAAGCGACTACTGGATATTGATATAAAGGACATATTTAGTTAAATGGGATACAGATATATAGGAGCAAAAAATAAGTTAAGTGACCATATCCTGACTAAGGTGAGTGAATTAGTTGCACCAGAGGCGCATATTGTTGACCTAATGTGTGGTACGGGTCAGGTTTCTTTGGCTTTAAGGGAAGACGGTTACCGGGTAACGGCTGTGGATCTAATGACTTATTCACTGCACCATGCAGCTGTTCAACTATGCATTAACAAACCACCGGAATTTAGAGGCTTGTTGAAACAGCAAGAAATTCAAAAACATAAAGAGAATCCAAAAAACTTATTTGGGGTATCAGGTTATGAGGCAATTCTGAGTTTCTTGAATAACCTCGAACCTGTGAGAGGTTATTTCTGGAAGGAATTCAGTCCCGATGGCAATCCGGCAAATGGAGAGCAACCCAGAAAGTATTTTATCTCCCGTAATGCTGGTAAGATTGATGCAATTCGAGAACAAATTGAGCAATGGAGACAGTCAGGTAAAATTTCAGAATTAGAAAACTCCCTACTTATTCATGATCTGATTATGGCAGCCAATGACATTGCGAATATTGCCGGTACGTATGGCCATTATCTATCAAAAGTAATTGTAAGAGCCAAGGACCCATTGACATTAAAGCCTTCCGTTTTCTCATCCAACGAGAACATCACGGGGCATAATGTACTACAAGGCTATGCAGAAGAAATCAGCAAATCAATACAGGCAGACCTTTGCTATATTGACCCTCCATATATGAAACGTCAATATGCAGCCAATTACCACGTTTTGGAGACTATTGCAAGGGGAGATAAACCGGAAGCTGCAGGTGTAAGTGGGTTACGTCCTTGGCGAGATCAATACTCCAACTTTTGTTCAAAAGTTCATATTCGGGATTCATTCCGCCAAATCTTCTCTAGTATGAACTGTCCACATTTTTTAATAAGTTACAGTGAAGATGGACTACTTAAAATTGACGAATTGACCGAGCTGTTTGCGGAATTTGGCAATGTGGAAACCAAAGAGATAAGGTACAAGCGTTTTAAAAGTAATAATTCAAAATTGGATGAATACCTAACTGAGTATCTTATTCACTTGGAAAAGGCAACTGTTAAAGCCCAATGCTCTGCTCAACAGTTCGAGCATGCTCAGGATGCCATGTAATGGTGTAATCTTTACCATTTAATTGAATATTGAGTTGATTATTTTCAATCAATGCAAGGTCTATTTCAGAAACTTGGGCATAGTGCAGCATCCGGTGTATCAATGGACTTACAATAATGATGTTTCGATAGTCGTCCGACCCTCCGTCACCTAACGGAACCAAGTGGTGAGCCTCCGAATACAATTCACCATCCTTCTTTTGAAAGGTTAATTCTTCCCCTGATATTTGGCATCTACCACCGTAAAGTTTTTTTAGGTTACGAACGATCTTCGTGTTTCGGGCCCTAATTTTAATTACTCTTTCCTTCTCTTCGGGTGGCAGAGTATCGATATTTTCCAATACATCTTGTTCAAACTCAATGTCTATTGCAGCTTCTTCAGATCGAGTATGATGTTTTGGCGTATTGTCTCTATGAAAGAAGGGCCATTCTGGATTATTTGTTTCTACAAACACTGAACCGTCACAAACAATCTTACCAGCCTCATCAGATGTAAATAGTTGATCCAACTCAGCATTTGTATGCCAGTTGGGCTCTGCTGCTTTTCGGTCAGTCCATCCGGCCCAAAATTTGCCGTCTGTGGTTTTAACAATATACACCAATGGATTCCGTTGACCAGCAGGTAAAGGATGATCCGGAAAGGTTGAATGATCTGGATGCCATGCAGGAACACGGTTGCCACCTCTTCCTTCTTTCTTTTGTGAGGTTATCATTACAGATGCATTTCGCCTTTGCGCTACAGTAAGAAGTATTTTATTATTCTGACCGAAACTCTCGATATAAAAGTCCCAATATGGGCGGTTTTGAGCTCTTGTTCCAGTTGGAGGGCCAACAATTGCATTCCAATCCGCCAAAGGGACATAACCTGTGGGAATATCTATATATGATTGACCGCCACCTCCTGGATATGCACTACCTGGTTGATTAATTGTGTGAAATTCATCAGCCGTAATTCTTCGAAAAATAACTAAGTCAACTTGTTTTTCCATAACACCGGATTCCAAAGATAGTTTCTTTCGTCATGAAGCCATTACCTAAAGCACATTGCCGTCTTCGTTTTTTGGGCAATAAAAGAGCTAAACTCCCACCGCATGGCTTTCTTAAAAAGAAATAAAAGTGAAAGTTAATCAAGATTTCTTTGTCCTCTACCTCGACTTAAAAACAGACTGACCACCGCGATGGATGGGGTTGTCGCCCTTGAGGTCACCTTGGGGGTGCTAAAACACAACAAAGAGTCCTATGAAAAGGGATAGTCTCCGTTAGTTTCGATACAAATATTACTTTTTTGTTACTTCTTATCTCATACTTATGATGTTAATAAACTGTTGACATGTGAGTAATTGTCAGCGTAGCAGTTGAAAAATTATTCACACATCCAAATTAGTCATCCTTATTTGCCCAGCATCCTATATGTGATCTTTGGCCAGGCTAAAACCACCAGCATCGGTTTGAGTATCTAACTAATGCTGCCACCTGTTATTGAGTATGCTTAAAGAACTATTTAGCTAATTGACAATATTAGGTAGCTGCCCCATGTAGGTTAATAAAAAGAAGAGTGTTAAAACAGTTATTACAGGATATTGGCAATAGTGTCATTGATTATATTAAAAAGATGTCTTGCGCAATACTCATTTATTCTATCAGTAGCAATCGAGCGATCTCTGACTTGATAGGGACTTGCCCAAATAAGGCGATAACCATGACTACCAGCAAATGCACCTAAGGCATCTACCGTTGCTCCATAAGACTTTGAAGCAATAACGATAATATCGCAATTCTCTTTAAGGAATTCATTTAAGCCTTTGTCTACAACGTGGACAAAGTCTCCATAGGTTTGAAGACCTATAATATGACTTTGGTAATTAAAAATAGCACGGTATTCCTCTCTTTTAACATCAGCTTGCGTTATTGCACCACTTCGTTGTAGTTGTCTTCCAAGTCTGGCTAAGGTCATTGATTTGCCAACGTTTGCTGTTCCCCAAAGTGCTATAATAGTTTTTGTCATGATGGTATTTTAATTCTTAATAATTGAGTGGATTGTCTAAGATTCATTTCTGACATAAACGCTTTTAACCTTGTTGTCTGCGGCGTGTCTTTCTTCAAACTCTAATGAGCTAATGCTTTGAAGTAAAGGGTAAAGTTTTTGGTAACCGTAATTTCTTGGGTCGAAATCAGTTTGTTTTTTTAAAATGAAATTGCCGAGTTCTCCTAAATATGCCCACCCGTCGTCATCTGATATTTCATCAATACTGGCTTTGATAACTTTAATTATGGAGGATTTATCATTCAAGTCTGAAGCCGAAGAATCGCCTTTTTGATCTGTCTCTTTAATCCTTTTGTTGTGACGTATGTAGTTGCTACCGCTTTTCAATATTTCAATGTAGACAAACTTGTCACAAGCTGTAATAAATGGCTGCGGAGTCTTTCTCTCTCCCATTCCAATGACGAGCATACCAGCTTCCCTTAATCGAGTAGCTAATCTGGTGAAATCGCTATCGCTAGAAATTATGCAGAATCCATTTACTTTGTTTGAATATAGGAGATCCATTGCGTCAATAATTAGTGCACTGTCACTAGAGTTTTTCCCGGAAGTATAACTGTATTGTTGGATTGGGGTAATTGCATTTTCCAGCAGAACACCTTTCCATCCTGAAACTGTAGGTTTTGTCCAGTCTGCATAAATCCGCTTGATTGTTGGATTTCCGTATTTGGTGACTTCATCCAGCATCTCCTTAATGTTTGCGTAAGGAACATTATCTGCATCAATTAAAACGGCAATCTTGTCTTCCTTCATTGAAGCTGGTTTAGAGATGTTTTTATATTAAAGTTCTCGTCACCTAGAGACATTTGTGACGATTAATTGCTCTATAAGTATCTAGAGACCTGTGCTAAGGTAGCTGGGGATATTTAAAATGATCAATTAGCTAGAGAGGGTTTTCCCTGTAATTTACATAGGAGAAATCTTAAGTAAAAAAGGGTTTTTCTACTTTTTAGATCAAGTAAACAAAGTGAGTTCATAGGGCGATAAAACTCAGTTTATCAGGGAATTGAAATGAGCCATTTTCTAGTAGGTAGATTTTCTGTCAAAAATGTTGAATATCAGGGCGACTTCAATGGTTGATTATCATGTTCATATTGTCAACGCATGTTTAAACCTCTTTCCATTCAAGTTATGACAACTAAGACTTTTACCTTTTTTAGGGAAGGTTTTGTAAGCTTCCCTTAAAACCGAACTGTTTAAAAGTAGAGGAATAGGATTAATTTTAAACAGTCGATTATGAGAAAGAGTAAGTTTTCGCCAGAGAAGATTGCCAGGGTCTTGAAAGAGTTTGATCAAGGTAGAAGTGCACAGGAATTGAGCCGAGAGTACGGGGTTAGTACCGCAACGTTTTACAAATGGCGAGAGCGTTATGCTGGCATGAGTGGAAAGGAGTTAAAGCGTATAAAGGATCTTGAAGAGGAAAACAGGAAGCTTAAGCAGATGTACGCGAACCTGGCCCTAGATCATCAACTAGCTAAAGAGATTATTGAAAAAAAGCTTTAAAGCCCTGCCGTAAGAGAGAGATTGGTCAGGAAATATCTAGACGCTACGGTATTAGCAGGGCATGCCGTGTATTAAACCTCAGTAAAAGCGTGTATTACTATCAAGCCCAAGCAAAGGATGATCGTGAGCTGGAAGAAGCATTACTGACGAAAGCAAAAGAACATTCTGAGGAAGGCTTTTGGAACGCCTATCACCGCTTACGTAATGAAGGCAAGACTTGGAACCACAAACGACTACATCGTGTTTATGTGGCTTTAAAACTACCTTTAAGACGAAAGGTTAAGAAGCGATTACCCGCTCGGGTAAAAGAACCGTTAGTGGTGCCTGATAGGCCGAATCAGACCTGGAGTATGGACTTTGTACATGATGTACTAGAAAACAAGCGCAAGTTTCGTGCATTCACGGTAATTGATGACTACAATCGAGAAGCACTACATATCGAAGTAGATTTCTCACTTCCATCAAACAGAGTAGTATATGTGCTTAATCATTTAATCAATCGCAGGGGTAAACCCGATGTGATCCGAATGGACAATGGGCCCGAGTTCATTGCTGAGCTCACTAAATCATGGAGCGTCATTCATGAAATAGAATTTAGATATATCCAACCCGGCAAACCCACACAGAACGCTTTTATAGAGCGATTTAATGGAAGCTACCGCCGAGGAGTGCTGGACAAATATATTTTTGAAGATATCCATCAGGTAAGGGAGCAAACAGAAAAGTGGATGCATGACTATAACAACTTTAAACCTCATGATTCATTAGGAAATATACCGCCTAGGGTATACGCCAAACGCAACCACCCCGAGGGTACCCTCGGGGTGGTTGAAAACAATACTATCTTTGGAAAAGTCAATTAACTAATGGTTCGGATCAGGGGAAGCTTACAGTTTCATGACAGAGCAATGTTTCGCTGTGATTTGCTTCTACTGAACTCACATATGGTTTATTTTAAAACAGTAATCAGGCTTTGCTATTTTCCACATATCATAGTAGGACAGATAGTCGACAGTATCACTTTTTTTATAATGGGTAGTCGTAAGACTATTAAGTGGTGCTTTTAGGTGATTTATCATGCTTTTTTAATAGAATCGAAGTAGTGCTAAGTCTGGTTGAATGCATGTAAGTGCTTTTAAGTCAGGGGGTAGCACGTGTAAGCTTATATAAAGATGTTGCTGGTTTATTAAAAAAAGCCCCAATCATTAATCATATTGATAAGTTTGTTTGAAGAATTAGGAAGCAAACGATGGAGTTTAATCAAGTTTCATTTGGGTATGAGAAAAGTCACGTTGTAATAGATAACTTAACTTTTTCAATTGACGATAGAGACAGCGTTGCTATTGTTGGGGCTTCGGGATGTGGGAAGTCAACTATATTGAGACTGGCATCAGGCATTATTAAAGCCAATAAACAGAATAATTATACAGGAGAGATAAAAGTGTTAGGTCAATCTCCTATAGAAGCCGTAAAAAGTGGTTTGATAGGTTTTATGCACCAAGAAGCTCCTCTTTTTCCAAACCTAAGTGTGAGAGATAATGTGTCTTTACCTTTAAAATTAGCAACGGTTGGGAGTCCTCCACTTGTAGACAAATTAATTGAAATGGTAGGTCTGTATGAATACAAGGACTACCTGCCATCAATGCTTTCGGTAGGCATGAGGGCAAGAGTTTCATTAGCTAGAACCTTTGTGACCAGACCCAAGGTTTTGTTCTTAGATGAACCCTTTAGCAGTTTAGATATAAAATGGAAAACAAAACTTTATAAAGAACTTGAAGGGTTAAGAGCTGAGTTTGATGCTAGAATAGTTCTTGTTACCCATGATATCCAAGAGGCACTTTTACACTCGAACAACATCATAGTATTGGGAAAAAGAGGACAAATAATCAAAAACCTTCAAATTGATTTAGGTTTACCAAGGGTCTATGAGAATAATATTCTATTTGATCTAGAAAAAGAGTATCGAGAAATAAAAAACCAAATACTGAGTGATTGATGGTCAGGAGAAAAATATTTACCTACATAGTTCTTTTTGCCCTATTGGTTATAGTCTGGGAAGTTTTTTCTAGAGGTAGTAACACTACCAGATTGCTCATTAGTTCCCCAAGTATAATGGTGACTTATACTATGGATAATTTCGATCACTTACTTGTCGCTGCTAAGCTCACTTTTATAGAATCAGTCTTGGGCTTATTTATAGGTACTGTATTCAGCTTCGTAACTATGATATTATGCTTTTACAATGAAAAATTGATGTCCTATATCCTGCCAATAATGATATTCAGCCAAGTAATACCATTAATTACCCTGGCTCCTTTCTTTATAATCCTTTTTGGTATTGGCATTAAGTCTAAGGTAATGATGGCTTCTTTGCTATGTTACTTCCCCATTTTTATAAATTTTTCCAATTCCTTTCGATTAATAGATAGAAGTATGCATGAGCTTATGTTTATCTACAACGCCAAAACGATTCATAGAATTAGATATTTATACTTTCCGTTGTCCTTACCAGGGATAATGTCAGGTTTAAAGATCGCAACTACTCTGTCTGTTATAGGCGCAATAGTAGGCGAATTTAATGGAGCGGAAAATGGATTAGGGAAAAACCTATTTCTAGCCGCCAAGAGGTTAGAGCCTGACCTTATGATGTCGAGCCTGTTTGTGTCAACGCTGTTGGGAATTTTTTTGTATGGAGGTATAGTTGTAATCGAAAAAAGAATAGGAAAATGGTATCTAAACTAAACAGAAATAGGGCAATTGGCCTTGTCCTTGCAATAGGTTTGATCGTGATCACGTCTATCTATTACAATAATTCTGAAGATAATTCAAGCAAAGAATGGGAGGTAAGCCTCAGGCAGGAATGGTTCCCCTATGCAGGCTACGCAGGAGAATTGATAGCGGTCAACGAAACTGATGAAAAGTACGGTTTAGATATAAAACTTGAAGCAGGCTCGGACAACTTAGACCCAATAAAACTTGTACTAGGAGGCTCTAATGACTTTGGTGTTGTAAGCGCGGATCGAATTTTAACGGCTAATGAGAAAGGTGCTGACCTAGTGGTAATAGGCGTAATAAATCATGCCTCCCCCACTTGCTTTATATCCAAAAAAGAGGATAATATATTAGAACCCGAAGATTTTGAAGGTAAACGAGTAGGTGTTTTAACAGGAACAAATACAGAGTATGTCTACAAGGCACTAAAGAATAAATTATCGCTTAATAGCAACCTTATTACTGAGGTGGAAATCTCATTTGATTTAGGAACATTTATCTCAGGTGCTTACGATGTAAGACCAGCCTTTATTTATGATGAAACAGTATCGTTAGATTTTAATGGCATCTCTTATAGAATAATAGAGCCAAAAGATTATGATATCCATTTTTTGGGTACAGTATACTTTACTACACGTAAAATTTTGAAAGAGAAACCAGAGGTAGTTGAGGCATTTGTTAAATCTATGATAGAAGGGTGGGAAAAAGCTTTAAGTGATCCACAAAAGGCTATAGCGTATCTGAAAGAGTATGATCCTGAAATAGATGCTAATCGGGAGTTGGCAGCTTTTCAAAAAGGATTAGATTATTTCAAAGGACAACAGGGTAAAGTTCTGTATGCTGAGTTGAAAGAATGGAAGGAAATGTCAGAGACATTAGTGAAATTAGGAGTCTTAAAAGAAGCAGATTTAGGGAATTGTATTAATCTTCAATTTGTAGATAAGTATTATTCCGAGAAACAGAAATGATTAACATATTAAATAATAAAGAGAATTTTAAAAAGGAGAACAATCGTGCGTGGAATTGCAATGCTGATTTCTTAATAGAACATAATTTTCCAAGGACAGAAATAAGAAACTTATTACAAAAGGAACTTTCCATATTGGCAAAGGCCCTTGAGCATAAAAGTCAGATACTCGATGTTGGTTGTGGAACTGGTTGGTTGAAGGATATAATTCCATCAAACAGCTCTTACATAGGTCTCGATAATTGTTTGAAATTTGTTGAACACCAGGCGGACTCTGAAAATAGCCGGTTTTTGTACATAGACATGGAAGGTGATTTGGAAGAATACTCGGAAGAACTGCAGTCAGATATAGTTGTTTGTTGCCTGAGTTTAATTGAAATGCCATTTTTGAATATAGCCTTCAAGAATATTACACGTACAGCTAAAAAAGGAGCAGCACTTTTAATCATTGGGCTTGACCCAGCTATTGAAGTATTGAGAGCAATTGGAGAGAATGACGTTAGAGCTAAGTCCATTTGGAGGCTAACCAAAAAGAACAAGCTTGTTACGATATCTAAGCTGATAAGAATTGGGAAGTATAGCTCAAAGGAAAATTACCATCGAATTTTATATGATTTTGAGGACTATTTTAGACTAGCTAAAAAGAACAATTTTATATTGGAAAATTGTATGAGTATCCCAACAGAGAATGTTAAAAAAGAAATGATGCCCTCATATCAATATATGCTTTTCAGAAAGGAATAATATCTAAAATATGATCAGGCTTGGTTTTATAGGAAGCAGTGCAGATGGTATTGCCGATCAGTACACTGAATTGGTTGATAAGCTGCTTAGAGATGTATTCTCCCGCTACGAAAAAGTGAAAATTGTTACTGGGGGTTATCACGGCTTCATGAAATCTATCTCTAAAACAGCTAAAGTTCTTGTGGGAAAGGAGTTTCCTAATGTTTACTTAGAAGTTTACGGCATTTTAGGCACTTTTCAAGAAAAACCAAATAGGTATTTAGATAAAGTAGAATACGCCTCAAATTTAGGTGATCGCGTTGAAGCAATAATTGAGCATTCGGATTATCTAGTGGGTCTCCCAGGGTCAAATGGGACGTTGCATGAAATTTTACATGCTTTGCAAGCAGTTCAATATTTTCCAGGGGAATATAGTTTAAGTCTAGAAGATATATTCCTCCATGAGTTCTGGAAAGGGCGTATTGATGTTACAAATGACGCTCATTTCTTTAAGGATTTACCAATTTTCCTAGAGAAGTCTTATCATAGTTCTTCTTTTATTGCCAATGATGATTTAGTGGGAAATAATATTCCTTCTCAAGTTATTGGTCGGATTGAAGAGATTATTGGCAGTCCAGGACAAAATATTCTGGCCTTGGATTTTGCTCATTATTTTAAAAGCACTGCATTAAAAATTGATACAGGTCAAAATTCTAGTTATGCTATTCAGGAGTATTTTATAGTATTAAGTGAATTTTTACTTGCCGAAGGTTCGCTGCTCACAACTGATACCAGTACAAGTCAATATAAGCTTTTAAACAATGAGCTTAAGAACCTCGCTTCGATTACACTGGAAGAGTCCAGTGTTAATTTGTTTAGGAAATCTAGTAAAGAATCAGAACAAGATACTATCCGCTTCAATAAGTGGAATTTTCACTTAGAACAAAGGGATTTTGGAAAGACTTCATTTTGGGTTAATAAGAATTTGAAAATTCAAGATGTTGAAATTAATCTCTCATGCTTTTTAATTCTGGATATTGAACTTACCACAAAAAAATGTCACGCAGTTTTACAGGAACTGCATAAGTACATCTTCAGTTTTGGTTTATATGATTCTATTAAGAGACTGGGGACATATATGGTTTACACGGATGAATTGGATAAGTTTAAAAACAATGCGATTGCTAACAAACATACCATTTTCAATCATACTCCGAGTCTGAGGACTTTTTTAGATCTCTCAATTGATGATGTAAATGCACGGAAATATGACCATTTACCCCAATATCTTAATCGAATTAATTCTAGTTTTCAAATATTGGATTTCAGTAACATGGCTACATATCAGTATCTTGATAGAGAACACGAGTTATATGGGAAAACACTTTCTTACTACATATCCTTCTTAGAGAAACATCATATTTATAATCAAGTATTACCAGTGGTTAACATAGATGAAGAAGCTGGTGAACTGATTACAATAAAAGAAGATATGGTTGAGGTATTTCTTCTTATCTGGAACATTTGGAACAACGCTGCTAAAAACACTTCAAAAGATTCCTCTTTTACTGTGAGTTTAAAGAGATGCAAAAATCACTTACAGCTGACTATAAGTAACAACATTAAAGCTGGGTATTTTGAGGAAGCTAAAATGGCCATTGAATATCTACTTTATGATAGCAAACCCGTGAAAATATCTGGTGGACTAGTAATCCTTAAAGAGATCCTTCAAAATCTTGCTTACTGCAATTTGAATCCTGAGCATTCTAATGTCTCAGGAAACCTCTACTCTATTTCATTAAACTTTAGCTATGAAAAACCTTGAAATAATCGTCATTGATGATGATTTCAGCACCGTAGAGTCAAGAATTGAACTAATGCGCAGAAAAGGGCATAACGTTAAATTTTTTAATGATGAGAATCGTGCCGAGGAGGCGATAGGTTATATTGTTCAAAATCATGAGAACGTTGACCTAGTTTTAGTAGATGAAAAAATGACAGGTGGGTTCTCCGGCCTTGAATTTGGGAAAACGGTTAGCAAATTGCCAGGATTTCAATCTATTCCGTTAGTAATGCTTACGGGCCTCAAAGAATTGCAAAAAGCTATAGAAGCACTTACAACCTGTGGATATGACTACTTTGTTTGGAAGAATGACTTTGGCCAAAAGAACTTTGAAGCAGTTCTCGAAAAAATATTTGACTTGCCATCTGTGCAAACTAAGCGAGAGTTAAAATCAGTAGAGGCAAGATTGGAAAGAATAGCGGAAGATTTTAATACTTCCCTAATTCAACGTCATTTGACTACAGAAACAATTGATGAAGGGCAGTTAGTTATAAAGCGTCTTTTAAATCAGAACAGCCTCATATCTTTTGTTTTATGCAACTCAGCATATGTCTCACTTATTTCAAATAGGGATAACTTGACGTGTTGTATGGCCTATCTGGAAAAGGATAAGTCTTTTGATGGAACTATAAGTACAGAATTAGCAGATGTGCTGAAAGCTAGAGTTGAAAGTTCTGGAGCTAAGTATTCAACTAATACTTCCTATGTAATGTTCTTTCAGGACAAAGACAAAAATGGTATTGTCACCAATAATAGTTTAAAGGTACGCCAGTATATTTTGAAAAACCCAAAGCTACTTAAACCAACCGTTGAGCATTCAAGAAAGAGGATAAAGTATAGAAATGCTAATGGTGTGAAATTCCCTTATAAAGAAAACAGGTTTAGGACCTTTATCGATGAAATCATCTTCGATATGTACTTAATCGAAATGGTCTCCTAGAGACTTTGTCTTGAATTACTGAATAGTACCCTTTTTTTGGTTTTAGTAGACCTTCGGTTCAGTTGAAAGCCACTCTTATAGTCCAATTTCCTTTGAGGGCTTTTTGTATAAGCTTATTTCCAAGCTTATAGGTAATCTTACTTAAACACCTGTAAATCAGGAGCTTATATTTTTATAGCCTTGATGATTTTCATAATCTTGTAGAGCATTATTTAAATAATCCTCCATTAAGCTCAACATTTTGATTATGAAAAAAAAGCACTTTCTCACCCCAAAAAAGACTTTCCAAAGAGAAGTTGATTTTAAACTATACGCCCAATCAGGTAAGTTCGAATTACTAAAAGACGTGGAACTCGGTTTCTTCTGCATCTACAACGGAAAGTCATTCACCTACTATCCCAATGCTTCCGAAGCTCGGATGATATTTCACCAGCTTACGCGCTAAGCTTCCGATAATTTCCATAATAACCTGCTTAAAGAGTGGTGGGCTACTAAGGAGCATTCAAGTTTTCATTTAACAAATAAATAATCAGATATGAAAGAGACGAAAGACAACCAATGGTTGGAGTACAAAACCTACGTTAATTCCGATGTAGACCAAGTCAAGCGACTAGTAAACCGTGAACTCTTAAAAAAGGCAGAGGAACGAGGCCGACAAGATGCGGAGGTTGGGACACCCAAGAAGCATGGGATAGCTCAGGTGAACTTTATCCGAACAACCACACAAGAGCTTATTAACACTATTCGTGGACACCATAGAGCCGATGAACATGTGGAAAATGCGCTGGCTAAGCAGGAAAGAATTTTACATGAGGAGCGTATAGCAAGGGATGATTCCAGGAATCAACTTAATAGCCTTCAGCAAGAGTATAAGCAAATGGAAGGAAACTTCCCTAAAGCACTTGCGTACATATTCACAAGCCTTACAGTGGTGGCGGGATTGGCAGAGGGAGCTTTAAGTTTACCTGCTGTGAGAATGGTTATCCCTCACTTTTTTGCAGCTTCGTTTACTTCCGTATTCTTAGGGATTCTTCTTACAATTTTATCACATCAATTGACTCGATGGTGGTTTTTAGGAAGAAACAAATTTCAGAAAGTCTTAATCAGAACGGGGATTACAATTGGGGTCCTCTGTTTCTTTTCGGTAATGGGAGTGCTCCGGGCATCTTACCACGCTGTTCAGTATTTAACAGTTGATCAAACCGGGTGTGGCGGAATCCTTTGCAGTGTGGATTCAACTGAAGTTATACTCTTTATGTTCTTCTCGCTAGCTATTTTCCTTCCAGCATGTTTGCTTGCCAAGTTATCTCCAACAAAAGCACAATGGCTGACGCTTTTTAGAGCAAAATCTAAAATGAGTGAAATCCGAAAATGTCAGAAAAAGCTTGATGGCCATTTATATCGAATATCGGATGCAGAAGATCAGATGGATGAATTAAGACAATACGCTTATTCCAAGCAGCAGTATGCAATTCGAATTGAGGAAGAGTGTATCACGATGGCAGAAAATGCCTGGGAGGAGTATTTACAAAGCAACCTGCGTCATAGACGAGATAAGGTTCATCCCGAGTGTTTTGACAAGCAATTCGAGCCTCGTTTAAAAACTTATTTCTACCGCTCTTCAACTACAAAAAGCAAAACATCATGAAAAACCTAAGGCTAACTGTTGGTTTACTAATGCTGGTATTGATTTCTTCATGCCACAAAAACAAAGACCCCTTATTGAATCTAGCGATTCTGCATGACCAAACAGAAACGATGAGTCAAGTGACTTATTCGGACTTACGGAAATTACTTATCTACGATGATCCTCGGTTGTTGTGGTATGAGGTAAGTGTTAAAACCAGAGGGTTGTCCGATATTCCTCATGGTGTTGTTGAGCAAAGTGTGCTTCCCGAAGCCAATAGTAATCAGGTTACCGAACTTCGACGAAAGAGCCAGTTCCGGGAGTTCTTAGGGAATGTACAAAGGATGATGACTGATGCTACTCCTAGTGGAAACCAGAGAAATGCTTCTCATTTGTATGTAGGGATAGCGGAAGAGCTCGTAAATCTTTCAACAAAAAAAGCCACTAATCGAATAGCAGTCATCTCGTCAGATCTTCATGAGAATACAGACTGGTTTAGTGTATATAGGAGTGAAGATAGAAAATTGCTGTTGCATTGTCCCGATTCGGTCGCTCGTAGGTTTGAAAAAACCGTCCCTCTGGGCGACTTAACTGGGGTGAAGGTGTATTTCGTGCATTTGGCTAGACCCGAGACCCAGGAAGTTTTTGAAGCGATGAGTAAGCTCTATACCAATATGCTGGAAGCGAAAGGAGCTAAAGTCTACACGGCCAGTAAGCTTGTTTTTACCCAAAGCATTGAGCCATGAAGCATATCCTAAAGCTCATCAAACTTCTCTGGCGAGTATTTCTATTGGCTTTATTCTTCTGTACGAAGGCGGCCGAGGAGATTTTGAAATTGATTAATGCCTCTATTAATCAAAGTATTGAATCGAAAAGATAAGCCATGGAAACAAGAAGGAGTAGCATTTTTCGAAATCTTGGAAACTCGCTGTTAAGAGCAATCCAGCTGTTAATGGAGCTTGTAGAGCAAGGGCTAGATTGGGCATTTGATGCTTTAGCAGAAAAGGATCATTCTCTAAGTGCAAAGTTTGCTAAGGAATCCACCATACTATCCTCAAATCACAAAGGCTTTGTGCTTACCGGAACAAAAGCCATTTCACCAGAACTCTCTTACATGGGGGTTCTGGTTAATGGGGGCTCCGGAAGTGGCAAGTCTACGGTAGTGGCCTTACCTAATTGCCTGACCACCCATAACTCAAAAATTATCCATGACCCTAGTGGGGAGTTATACCTCCAGTCTAGTGGATTTTTAAAAAGTCAAGGCTATACTATAATCAGGATAGATTGGGCCTCAGCCAAGAAAAGCGAATGCTACAACCCACTGGCTCGAGCCCATAGATTGTCAGATTACAGCAAGTTGGCCACTCAACTGGTGGGTGCCAGTTCTGATAAGAAGGACTCCTTTTGGGATGCGATGGCTATTCAGCTTTTAGTTTGTGTAATCCGCATTGTTAAGCTTCTGCCTCAAGACCATCAAACACTTGCAGAAGTAGCCCATATAATTGACTTATTACAGTCTAAAACAGGGCAAGGGGAGGTAGATCAACTCGTGGCTAGCTTGGCCGAGCAGGATACAGGGTTATTTGAGAAGTATGCTTCATTAATCTCAAATTCAGAAAATACCTTAAGTGGGATTTTGGCTTCGGCAAGCACGGCGGTATCAATGATGGCCCTAAATGAGAATATCATCCAAATTACCTCCTCTGATACCTTAGGTGACTTTCGCCAATGGAGAAAGCAGAAAACGGTTGTGTACCTACATTCCAGCACCGTTAATATGCGGTACTATTCGAAGCTGTCTAGTTTATTCTTACAGCAATATTTCGAGGTGTTGTTTGAATCGCTACCGGAAAAAGATGACTATGATGTGGACTTTATCCTAGATGAAGCCCCGCTATTAAGCATAGAGCTGGATGTGCTGGCGGCCAATGTTCGCAAGTATCGCGGAAGTCTTATGGTGATATGCCAGGACTCAGAAGCCCAGCTCACGGCCATTTATGGTCGGGAGCGAGCTCAGAGTATACTATCGAACCTAAAGACCAAAATCTATTTAAGTGCCTCACTTCATTTGGCTCAATCCTTATCTAAAGAATTAGGGAGCTATGAGTATGAAGATTCTAAAACCAAGCATAAAAGGGAGCGAGCCTTGCTTACGGCTGACGAAATTATGGCCTTACCTCAAGACCGAGGCATTATTACCGTGTCAGGACAAGGCCCGATACTAGCCAGGCTAAAGCCTTTTTATAAAATACCAGAATGGACAGAGCGGGCGGCCTTAGCTGCGATTGAGGAAAGTTCCATTCAAGGGGGGAGTCAGTCATTGCCTTCACTTTTAAATATCTCAGAGTATCTCCAAAAACGTAATCAAGAAACCAGTCTATGAAACGATCGGAAAAGCTGTATCGCTATTTACAACAGCATCAGGCACTGGATAATCCAAGAACTCGCCAGCGACTCAAGCGAGAGTATCGTCGAAAGTACCAGAATAATTGGGCTAGGCAACAACGAAAGAAAAGGCGTGAGATCCGCTTTTCATTGAAAAATGAAGAGTATCAAATCTTTAAAAGTTACTGTCAAAAGCATGCAATCACCCCTACGGCATTGGCCCGAGACTTAGTCCTTAGCCAAAGTCAGTCACAGCCCTTTCTGGCAAATAAAGAAGAGCTTCTAAAGGTTGCTAAAGAAATAGGCTTGGTAATTAACCGTATCCAAGCGGGAGGAAACACTGAAATCACTTTGCGGAAGCTTCTTTCGGCAGAGGCAACGCTACTGAGTTACCTTAAAAACTATAGCCATGCCCATACTTAAGATGCTCGGTCGACATTCGCTGTCGGCTTTTTCTCAAACGCTGAGCTACATCAATCAAAGCCAAAAACAAAAGGGAGAGCCGGTGCTCCATAACTTACGCAGTAGTGCCAGGAATTCGAAGGCTTTGGTAGACGAGTTTCTTGCCAATGAAGCCTATCGAAAAGTAAGCAGTAACCGGGTGTATTGCTACCATAGTATTCTGTCGGTTTCAGATTTAGACCAGAAGGCTGCGACTCCAGAAGTTATGGAGGCATTGATCCGCAAATATTTTGAATTACGGGGCGATATTTTGGCTTATGCAGTAGCTCATTACGATACGAATACACCTCATTGGCATGTATTAGAATCTGGAACATACTACCGTGAGGATAAGGCAACAGGATTACGCAAGGCGAAGCTTCAGGGTTTAAAATTGGAATTAGAGGACTTTGTCAAGGAGCATTATCCAGAACTAGAGCATTCATTGGTAGTGCATGGAAAGGGGAGAGAGTACACATCCGAGCCTGAATATCAGCTTGGAAAACGAGGGGAGAAAAGTGAACGTGAAAAGCTTAAGCAACTTGTTCAAAAAGCCTATCACACCACGAGTTCCAAACAGCAGTTTTTAGAAATCCTTCAAGAATACGGCTATCTGTATTATGAGCGAAATTCTGATGGGCAACCGACAGGGTTAATCTCTGAATCAGGTCGAAAGTTTCGGTTTAAGACTCTGGGCTTAGAGCCCGAGAAGATTAAGACCTTGGAGAAAGATCATGAACGAGCTAGGGAACAGGAACTGCTTAATCGAATGCAGTCTATCCGCTTAAAGGACTCTAAAACCCTTGAAAAATAAATGAATGATGCATTTAGATTCCAAGACACTAGATCAATTCAATGCTATAGGTCCTCAAAAGGAAAAGGATAACCCCTTGGTGGTCGTCACCTTTGCTATTAATCGAGAAGGGGCTTATTACTATGCAACGGATTATGACCCAAATAGCCAAACATTCTTCGGCTATATACGGGGTAGTGAATGCGATGGCTATCAACACTTTGGTTTTTCCAAGCTTAAGATAGAGGAGCTTAGGGAGATAAGCACCTATGTACACCGCGAGCCACAGCCCATCCAGACTTTGATTCCAGAGCTAGCATGTACGAATCGTGCGAAGAAACTCCAGTCGATTCGGGGGATTTCATTTTCCAGAAACCTTAAAGACCGCACCGTATGAAGTTTATCAAAGACCATTTACTGAGTTATAAAGCTAAAAGTCGCCAGCACTTTTACCAATTGTTGATTGAAAATGGCTTTACCATTACTACTCGACAAGGCCTTCCTACCGGAATTGAGGATACGAATGGAAGGCGGTACAGCTGGAAAAGCTTGGGTATTACTCCGGCAGATTTTATCGCACTTGAGCATCGAGAACAGCTCAACCGTTTTAATCAGCGGTTAGAGAGATTGGAACAACTACGGTCTGGTAAAGAGCAGGAAAGAGATAGAAATCTTTAAGCAGTGTAACCATGAGTTTTTCAAAGCAACTACGAGAACGCTTACTAGAAATCGGCGAACAGGACTTAGCTGATGACCCTAAAGTCATCGCTATAATTGAGTCTCCCTCAAAGAAGATGTCATTCTATATCACGGAGTATTGCAAGGAAAAGGAATGCTTTTCGGGTTATCTGAAAGGAGAGGGCATAGATGATTGGTGCTTTCTTAATCAAGATGCCGTGAACCGGATGGATCAGATGAATCAAAAGATGAGGCTTAAAGCCAGAGAATATCGTCTCTTAGCAAACCAACCCCGAATCTCTCACTTGGTACCCGAGATCAGAAGTAGCATTGCCATGGCTCGGTATCATAGGTTAACCAAAGAAAGGTATGATAGGTTAAACAAAGAAAGATATGATAGGGAACGGGAGTATTCCAAAGGGCAAGACCACGAGCATTAAAGCCCGGGAATTGAGCGGGATTTGAGCCCTTTGCTTCGATTTAAAACTATCTGGCGATAGACTTGCGTGTTCGGACTTAAAGAGCGTGTTTAGACTTGATAATCAGTCATTTAAGGCTTTTAGCTGGGTTTCCGGCAAGGGAGGCCTTTGGCTATAAATCATTGAAAAATAAGGGGCTTAGACCCTAAAGCATATGAAGAATCTACAAATCCATAACCCACGGTTTATCACCTACCAGGATACTCAATTTACCATTGATGTTTTAGGAGGGGTGGATACTACTTCGGTGGAAAGGATGATCTGTACCTTAAGAATTAGCTATGCGGATTATCCTCCTTTTCGTACGACTCTGGATTTATACAATGATTCGCAAAGCGATGGATTAATAAGGGATCTGTGCGATAAGTGGGAGCTTCGATTTTCCGATTGTGCAAAAAGCATTCATGGTATGGTTCTGCAATTGGAGTCCTACCGATTTGAATGCCTACGGTATCCTAATCAACAAGGCTTGGAAGAGCCCATACTTTCCGAAGATCAAAAGGCAAAAGCTTTAGCCTGTCTTTCGAGTAAGCAATTACTCCTAAATATTCAGCAGGACTTCCAGAGCATTGGCATTCCAAAGGACGATGAGAATGCTTTGATCTTGTTTCTGGCCATGGCTTCTCGCAATCTAAACCGGCCCTTATCAGTCTTGTGTACTGGTACAGGGAGCTATCATTATCCTTTGATTCAAAAGCTGATGGCATGCCTTCCTGAGTCTCAAAAGAGCATTCATACCCATATGAGTGAAAATGCCCTGTACTACTTTGAGCAACATCAGGTGGAAGGGAAGGTGCTTGTGGTAGAGGACTTAGATTGGACTACTAAAATGTTAAAGCCGCTAATGGCGCTTCAAAATACCGGTAGACTTATTAAAACTCAAGCCTCCAAGAATAAAGATGGATTACTGTATGCCACCACCTTTGATTTTAGAACTAAGCTTTGCTTAATCGCCTATAGCGAAGAGTCTTCCAAGGCTCCACTTTCTGAGCTTCCATTTTTAAAGCTGAACTTAGGATTGAGTCCGGCCCAAGAAAAGGAGCTACTGCATTATGAACGGCAAAGTCGAGCAGGCACGATTAATCATCAAAGCTCCCAAGAGGCTTATCAGAACCTTCGGGCATTATTACAGTGTCTACCTAATCAAAGTATCCGTAACCCCTATGCTCCTTTGCTAGAGCTTCCGAAAGAGCTAGAAGATAATCATCGAGCCTTATTGATCTTTTTGGATTTTATCGAGGTGGTGACCTTTTTCTTTCAGCATCAACGTGAGCAAAAAGTTGATCCGGAAACAGGAGAAGTCTATTTGGAGACAGAGCCAGAGGATATTGCCTTGGCCATTGAGCTACTAAGTAACAGTCTCTTTAAGGCAAGAGAGGGCATAAGCACTCCCGCCCGTAAACTACTAGAATGGATACAAACATGGGAAGGAAACTCGGGTGAAAAAGGTTTTACGGCCATTGATATCCGAAAGGAGAAAATGGTGCATCCAAGAACATTAAACCGCTACCTCAAGGAACTGTGCTACTTCAATTACCTATCCATAGTAGGGGGGAATAAGTACAAAGGAGGCTATCGCTATCGATTAAGCGATTTTCAATCCGCTAGTCACCCAGGTGCGGAGACTGAGGCTCATATTAAAGCCTTGATGCAAAGAGTCCAGGACTTTCAGAAATCGAGAAAGAACAAAAACCTCAAAGAAGCGGAGGAAGGCACTGTCAGTAAAGGCAGAGGGACAGTGGGACAAAAGGCCCTGTCCAAGCCTCAAGCCCGCACTGGGCCTAAGAAGGTCAGTGGGACAGTCCAAAAGCGAGAAAAGCTAAAAGCAAAGACGGATGAAGGCTGATTTCGAATACCACGAGCGGTTTAGAGCTTATCTGCAATCTAAAGGTTTGTCTTCATCAAGTCAGAAAGCCTACAGCTACAGCGTGGGGAAATTTCTAAGCTGGTATAAGGCTGATCTAGCGTCTTGCCAGAAAAGGGACATTATGGAATACCTAGGCTTTCTTAAAGAAAAGAAGCAGTCTAATGCTTCTCGACAATGGCATCTATATGCACTGTGCCATTTCTTTGATTTTTTATTTCAAGAAGGGGTGGTAGCAGGCCTACCCACTAGGGGAATTCATCTGCGAGGGGTAAAGACTCGGAAGATTCCTCGGGTCTATACTGAATGGGAGTTGGAGCAAATCTATGATCAATACTACTACCACTACGTTCAAGGCTATGATGATAACCATATCCCCAAAAATCAAAGAGAGTTCAGCCGCTTAAGTAGAGAGCGTAATTACATCATGTTAGGTTTGCTCATCTATCAAGGCCTCGTACCTCGAGAGTTTAACCGCTTGCGAATTGAAGATATTGATATAGCTAAGGCCAAAGTGAAAATTCACGGTCGAACCCGTGCTACGGATCGCCGCCTCTTACTTGAGGCGACTCAAGTGGGAGCACTTATGCGGTATCTAATGGAAGTACGGCCTCAGTTCTTAAACTATAACCAGGACTCGGATCGGGTGTTTTTAGCCTTACCACCCTCAGGAAAGCAGAAATCAGAATCTCAGAATTTAGGGGAGGCCAGTCGTCATCTTGCCACCCAACTAAAGAAGATCCGCCCGGATTTTCAAAACCTCAGACAGTTACGGGCCTCAAGAATTGTGGCGTGGTTAAGCACAGAGGGTTTGAGAAGAACCCAATACTTAGCGGGTCATAAGTCGATTGTAAGCACTGAGGAATATTTGGCAGGGGACATGGAGCAACTGAGTCAGGATATTGAACGATTTAATCCCTTCTAAGCATGAACTCTCATTACCGCTATTTACAAGCTGAATTCTTAAAGTGGATAGATACCTTAGGATATAGTGCCAGTGTAAATAGGGGATATCGCTTAGCCTCTGAGTACTTTTTTAGATACCTGGAGGAAAGGGGAGTTGATACCATTCGACGCCTCAATCAAAGGACGGTGGAGCAATATCTTGAGTATGTGCAATCTCGTAGGAATTGGAAATTTCAAGGGGGATTGAGTGTGTCCTATCTCAATAAAAACTTTGATGCGGTGGATAAGCTTTTAGAGTTTTTAACTCAATCGGGGATGTCCAATGTTCCCATTCCACCACGACTTCGAATAAAGCCGGATGAGCAAGAACGTTTAAGGAAAATAGTGCCTTTTTCGAGAGATGAAATAAAGAAGCTTCAGGATGCCATCGATGCTTTATACCCGGAGCAGTCATTTGTAATACGGGAAAGCAAGCAGTATCAATTGCGATTGATTTTTGCTCTGTGCTATGGATGTGGATTGCGTAAGGCGGAAGCATTAAATTTAAAGGCCGAGGACATTGACTTCGAACGACAAGCCCTCTTTATTCGACAGGGCAAGAATTACAAGGATCGAATTGTCCCTTTTAATGCAAATATTAAAGGAGTGTTGCAGGACTATATCTACAACTTCAGGAAGAGCTTTTCGGACTATCATCACCTCACAAGGCCACACAGTCGACTTTTGATTTATAGTGAAAGCTATTTTAATCGGATGCTAGTAGAGCTACAAAAGCGAACAAATGATAAGGCAATCCAAGGCAAGCGACTAGGGTTTCATGTGCTCAGACATAGCATTGCAACCCATCTGCTTGAAAATGGAATGAGTGTGGAAAGTATCGCCAAGTTCTTGGGGCATAGCTCATTGAAATCTACCCAGATTTATACGCATATTTTAGAGCGGTGAGCTAGCCTCTTGGAAGCGTTTAAAGAATGTGGTATATTACAGGGAATCAAAGGAACCTTAGAATATGTAACTTTGTAATTAGGGAAATTGATTATGACTATTTCACAGAGAATAAACAAAATACAAGTCCTACTTAAAACCGCAGATGCAAGCTTGTTGGCAAAAATTGAGCAAATGCTTGAAAGAGGTCACAAAGATGCTGTTGAGTCCGTTTTAACCAAAGGCCAAAAGAAGGAGCTTGATATCCAAGAAGCGGAATATGCAGCTGGTCAAGGTAAACTATACACATGGCAAGATATTAAGCAGGAACTTGTAGACAAGCATGGCTTACAGGCTTGAGATTAGAGAGAAAGTACGCACAGGAACAATCGCTGGTTATTTGTGGTACGAGGAAAAAAGCCAAGGCTTAGGTTCACGTTTTGTCTCTGAGATCGAAGAAATGATTGAGTATATTACTCAATACCCCTATCACTTTCAAGTTAAATACAAAGATTACAGGGAAGGCATTTTAAAGAAGTTTCCTTACGTAGTCATTTATCAAGTTCATGAGGATTTGATTACCATTTCATCGGTGTTCCCATGCAAGGATGATCCTGAAAAGAAACAGGAATATAAATAGTCGTTATTGGGGTCGGTGGAAGTTTCTCTTAGGACACATACTAAGATTCATAGCGAATAGAAAAAAGTCGTATAAATGGCGCGTAAAATGGGTGTATGGCGTATAAATGGCGCGTAAACTGAACTTATGGCGTATAAGTTGAAAAGAGCACCATTAACCATTGATTAGGCATTATAAAAATCAAATCATGGACTTTATTACAATTGACTTTGAAACAGCTACACCGGAGAGGAATAGCCCTTGTGAAATAGGCTTGGCATTTGTTGAGCAAGACGAAGTAAAAGCAGTCAAGTCTTGGCTAATTAAGCCGGCGTATTATCCGGATTTTGATCCTTTCAATATTTCAATACACGGGATAACTCCAAAAGATGTTGAAGATTCACCGGAATTTCCTGAAGTATGGTCGGAGATTAAGTCAATGTTAGAAGGTCAGTTTTTAATAGCTCACAATGCAGGTTTTGATATGAGTGTTTTAAGGCGAACCCTTGAGCTTTATCAGATACCTTTCCCTGAACTTGAATATTCTTGCAGCTATATTTTTTCAAAAAAAGTATGGGCAGGCCTTCCTTCCTATGATCTAAAATCTCTTTGCCATTATCATAGTATCCCTTTAAAACATCATCGAGCGGCAAATGACAGTGAGGCTACTGCTCTACTTTCGTTGAAAGCATTCCAGGAGGCGGAAGTACAAGTGAAAGAAGACTTTCCATTGAAGCTTAAGACAACTATAGGAAGGTTGTTTGATGGGGGATACAGTGCGTCTCGGACAAAAAGAGAATATCCGTTAACGAAAACCGAGGAAATTGTTGGAGATCCTACAAAGCACAATCCTGATAGCCCAGTATACGGAAAGACCGTCGTTTTTACAGGAACATTAATGTCTATGGCTAGGAAGGATGCTCAGCAACTGGTGGCAGATGTTGGTGGGGTAAACGCAAAAGGGGTAACGAAAAAAACGGATATTTTGGTGGTCGGACAGCAAGATTACCGTGTAGTTGGGGAAGATGGAATGAGCTCTAAACAAGAAAAGGCAATTAAGTTAATCGAAAGTGGAGCAGGATTAGAGATTTTGTCTGAGGACGAGTTTCTGAGAAGTTTGTAAATGATAATAATTGAGCTTGATCCACTGTTGATGAGATTCTCTATATCTAATTAAGAGCACTTCCTAATTGTTTGTGGCTAATTCAATTAGTGACGATATAAATTTATTGATTTCTGTATATTTACAGTGCGAAGCAATTTAATCAGGTTAAAGTATGCCCCGGCAATATTGTCGGGGTTTTTTGTTCTAATTCTGACAATTAGTAAATGGAACTTAAGACTGTGCTAGGTGTGATTCAAGCAATTTCGGTAGCTGTTGCTTCTGGTGTTGCGGTTTATGGAATATCGTCTTGGCGAAGAGAAGCAAAGTGGAAAAGGAAGTATGAGCTAGCGGAAGAGGTTCTTACTTGCTTCTATGATATATCAGATAGGTTCAAGGTTATCAGGCATCCTGCTGGATATAAAGGAGAGGGGGAAACTCGTAAAAGGGGAGAACGGGAAACACAAGAGGAATCTGAAGTTTTAGACTATGCCTACATCATCATTGAGAGGTATGAGAAAGAAAAGGCACCATTCATTAAATTAAAATCTTTGAAGCATAGGTTTATGGTTCTTTTTGGAAAGGAGTCTGTTGAGCCATTTGATGAAATAAATCGATTGGTAAATGAATTATTCTACGCCAGTTACAGATTAGGGAGGAGGCATTGGCAGGATCAAGGGTACAAGAAGTTTTCCGAGGAGCAATTAGAAAAGCATTTGAATGAAATGCATAAATATGAAGCTGTGTTTTGGGCTGGCTATGACGAAAATGATGAGTTTAGGCAATCTGTAGATAAAGCGGTAGGAAATATGGAAAGCATATGTAGTAAAATACTGAGGAAAAGATAAGACACTTCTACAGCGCAGGAATTCATAGCAAATCATTTCAGATAAGGGCATTAAATTACATGCGCATAAATATTGACCATATTGATAGAAGCGGAGCTAGCCTAACATTGCCCGAAAGGAATTTGGGGAGAATTGAAAAAGCACGTAGGGGAAGTACCTTTAGATTTAACGGCAAGGAATGGGATGATGAGACGGGGAACTTCTATTATGGAGCTAGGTATTACGTTCCTCAGATTAGCGTTTGGTTGAGTGTGGATCCTAAATCTTCTAAGTATCCAGCTTCTTCTCCATTTGTTTTTGTTGCCAATAACCCATTAATGTATGTTGATCCTAACGGAATGGAGATTGATTGGGGTGCAAATTTTGTTGGTGCTTTAAGAGCTTATTTTTCTAGTCGACTAACCCAACAGGGAAGAACTAAGTGGAAGGAACTAAAGGAGGATACTCAAGCATTATATGCATTTTATTACAGTAATAAAATGGGGGTCGCGCAGGATCAACAGGGTAATTGGAGCGTGGTAGAAGGTATGACATATGCCACTGGCCAAGCAAGAGATGGTAGGAATAGGTTTGCAATTGTCACTTTTGAAGGAACACATAAAGCTAAGAAGCATGCAGAAGAAATGTTTCAGATGAACAATTTTCAAGATTTATCCTGGGGTCAGAAAAATGCTGGTTTAAATGACGCTGTAGCGAGTGGGGAAGTTGAAGCTGTTTCATGGAATAATCCTAATGGACCTAATTTGAATGTGAATTTTAATAATGTAAACTTGCTTTTCACTTTCGATCCTACATCCCCGAGACCTGTTAATAATGAAAGTGGTGCGGAATTTAGAAATAGAATTTTTGTTCATGAAGGAACACATGGATTGATGAGGAGTGGAAAATGGCCAAATACTGTACGACGCACCGGTGGAATTAATAGCGAGGTGCTTCCAAGGCGATATGAAAGAATTACTATACAACAACAACAAGAATAAGGAAGACAATGAAAAACAGATTATGGCTAACAATAGCCTTTATTCTTGCCATATTACATGTGGGAGCTCAGGATTTTTGGTCTATTGAAAATGAAGGAGATTTGGATAAGGCGTCTAGTTTGTCAGATACCTTGTACCTAGAATTTATTGGGTATACACCAAATTTGGATAGTATTGCAGATAAGTATAGGAATAGAGTATTTGGTCTTAGACTGTATAACTTAGAGCTTCATTCAACTAAGGTGTTAGCATTATTTCCAAATATTAATGAACTAACAATTTACTCTGGCCATATTGATGTATTTGATTTTAAAGATTTACCTGATGGATTGAAAGTGTTCAACATCTCTTTTCGGCCTAGAAGATTGTTGAACTCTCAAATATTAGTTGCGGGTAATATTGAACTCTATCATGTTGGGTTAACCGGAAGAAAATGGTCCAAAGATGATCTTTTTGATATCCTTAAAAAGAAGAGCATTAATAGTGTTTATCTTAAACAAGTTGATTTAAGGGATTTAGACGTAGAACTAATTTCGCCTAATATTGAGGTGCTTACATTGATTGATTGTAAGTTGAGTGACTTGGTGAATTATAATTTTAACACTCAGGGTAAAATGAGAGAGTTAAATGTTTATAATTGTAAGTTAAAATCAATAGAATCCTTAAGTAAAATGGAGTCACTAACCAGTGTGACGTTTGTTGATTGTAAATTGAAGTCGCCTGATTTTATTACGGAACTTTCTAATTTGAAGTATGCTTCACTTAGGTATAATAAGTTTAACGGTGTTTTTGTTTTGAATAATCCATCTATTGAGTTTCTAGATTTGTCTCATAATAATATTAGGGTTTTTGGTAAAAAAAGAAGTGCAAAGGAACTTAAACTGGATGTTAGTTACAATAAACTTGATTCAGTGTTCGGGCTAGAATCTGGATTAAAGGTTTTCTACCATCTCGGTAATACCAGTCCTATTAAAGGATTAAGTGCTATCGGGTTTAATGATATTTGCTGTATGTCGTATAGTTGCGAAATGATGAGGAATCGGATTGTGCCAAAGACTGCGAAGTTGATATTCTATGATTGTGATGAAGCGTTAGAGTTTTTAGAGGATAAAATTGATAGTGAGCAAGTGTTGTTACCTAGTTTTGTGACATACGGATCAAGGAGGCTGTTAAATTGCGAAGATTATTCAATGCCTAGTATTATGACGCTGTAGAAATATTGGATAGTGTGTCAGATTTATGGATTTAGGAAACCATCTACTGGACTATTTCAAATCCAACAATTGGAATGGGAAGATGATATTCAAAAGTGGATCTACGGGTCCACTTTTGTTTTTTTAAGTGTTTTGAATAACAATAAGTGAGGAATAATCAGATAAGGGTTATCAGATTGTGGGTAAACGAAGACTTGCCCATAGTTCCAACATTCAAGTGTCAAACATGGAGTTTATTGAGGTGAACAAAGCTATCGGTGCAAGCACTTGTAGCCTCCTGTATATTTGAGAGAGTTCAAGAGTGTAATTAATAGTAGATTATAAAGAAGTCACAAAGCTTTTCAAGAAACAATTTTCGCTATTGAATAGTGGTTGATTTACATTGCAGAAAATGAAACAGATAATGCTTATAGTCGCCTCTGTATTAATCTATGGCTGCACTGAAAATAATGAGAAGCAAAAGGACCTTGTTGAAAATGAGAATATGATTGAGACATCCTATTCCAAATTTTTAGGACTGTATCATAATGTTCACCTGATAGATTCTTTGAAGCAAAGAATATTGGATGGAGATATGAAGGCCTACGCTGAACTAAGAGATATTTATTTGTTATCCGACAATAGAAATGAGTTTCTGTTCTACGCTGTATATGTGGCAGAGAATAATGATTCGAAAGAGGTCCGGTCAGACTTGGAGTATTTATTGACTTCAGGTACTAAGCTGAATGATTCTAGGTTTTCAGAATTGATATTAAAGGATTATATACTTGGTGATACTCTTCAATAGAATAGGGGTTCGGGGCTTTCCCCGACAAGATCGCATGTCGTGTAAAGTCAATGGAATGACATGCATTCTTGCTTCGAGTCGACCGCTAACGATAGGACACCAGTATTAACCTCATAAAAGAAAAATCCCTCAGGTAAAAATGGGGGATTTTTTATTGAATTGTGGTCATTTTTTAATGACTCTCTGTACCAAAATAGGCTCATCAGCCCTATCTCTTATATGCACAAAGTACGTACCAGAAGTAAGGGTGGAAAGGTTTACTCGTTCACTTAAGGCGTGCTCCTTGTAAATATATTCCCGGATACATCGAATAGGGTTAACGTGTAGTTCTTGTTTTGATATTCCTGAGGAATGCTCAGGTGGTCATGAAGGTGGTTAGGGGGAGCTAATTTCTATTCTTCAATAAATAGGATGCTAATGCACGCGAATTGCTATTTTTGAGCGCTTTGCCCCATTTATTGAATTAAAGATCCTTAACCCCATGTGCTTAAAAGAGCTTATCCGAATTGCTTTTTTCTTTTTAATATCTTTTTCTTTACAAGCTTCACACGGTGCAGGAGCCTATCTGAATGCTCGCACCTTTAATAATGGGAAAGATATTGAACTAGAGCTCCATGTTTTTCAACTTAATGATGGATCAGTGGCTCAGTTTCCCAGTGCTTTCCAGGTATCAGCACTATCATCATTCAATTTGTACATCGTGGATACTTTGATTCATCCACTTGGTGATAGTTTGTGTCCTGCTGGAAGCTTGAGAGAATACATTTATCGTGGTTCAGCCGGAGTATGGTTAGATGCTAATGATGCGGTATTTGAGGTTGTAACACCTTGTTGTTTTGTAGATAGCGTGATTAACTTAAATGATAATAGCAATCCAATATTGCGGACCAGCATAAGTATACCCACAGTTCATTATGGGAGCCCTGGGAGCAACAATTATAGGATGGTTTCCGTAAACACCTTAAATATGAAGGTTAGTTTGCAGCAATCAGCAAATACTGATCAAAATACCGTATTGGATTATTCAGTGCATTCAATGCCCATAGGAATTGATTCGCTGCAATATCACTTATCGCCGGTTGGTGGTCAAGGAAGTGGTTCGGTTTATAAACCTGGATATACCTGGCTTAATCCACTGCCTGATCCTACTGAAGACTCCTTAAATGCTCAAAACATTTTTGATTCCAAACGAGGTACTTTGAGTTTTAGGGCACGTGGACAAAGTTCAGACACTGGGTTTTATGCGATAAACATGGACTTTGATATGTATACAAACTCAGCCAAAATGATTAGGATGACCGGCTTGGGGATGTTGTATTTGCAAAGGGGAGACTCTACTTTAAATCCATCCTTGGGTGTAAGGGCTCAAGAAGGGTCTAATGTTCTGGCATTGCAAAATGGGGACACTATTTCTCGAAGTATTTTTTATGGCGATAGCCTTACTATTGACTTTAAGGCTTATTCAAGTTTGGGGTTCAAATTGTTAGATGGCGGATCTAGGGGAATACCTGATACCACGGGGTTCTACCAGCGATTTCAAGCGCAATTTCAGCAGCCAATGATTAATAACTTAGGCTCTTCGGGAGCTCAGGATACTATTTATAAAAATCTGTTTTGGAAGCCCGGCTTCAATGACTTCGATTACCGATCGGGCACCTATCACTTTGGATTCTATTATAGATTAGATACCTGTGGAAGCTTAGCCCAAAAAGTGGTATTTGAGGTAGAATTAATTCCAGAACCATTTATCAATAAGATACAAGATACCATATATGCTTGCTTTGCTCAAAATCTAAGCATATCGGCTTCCCTTTGGGAGGACTCTATGTTTTGGACATTAGATACTGAAGTTTTAGAATCAGATACTACCCTTTCCACCATTAATATTAGTGCACGGAAGTCGGGTTATGTCTATCTCAGTCACCCAAGGTTGGGGAATGTGGATTCGCTTTATCTCAAACTGGACAACATGCCGAATCGGATTCCATTACAGTTGACTGCTGGTGGTATGGAAATGGAGTTTACGGAGAATGATAGTTCCCTATATCAGAAATGGTGGTTAAATAATGTAATTCCATTTCCTGGAATAGTGGAAGATGAGAACCCAATCATTGGCGCAGGTAGCTATAATGTATGGTCTTATGTGCATGCCGATTCTTGCCCGAACTTAACGGATACGCTCACTATTCCGCACAATGAGCGTTGGGGCGGTAATTCTTGGGCGGGACACCCGGAAAGTCAAGCAAGTCAAATAGCCTTGAATGATGCTAATTATCGAAAGTATACTCAGAAATTTAGGCTTTCCAAAGGATCCAGACAGTTGGAGCATGTCTATATAACCGGGTTTCGAAATGTCAATGGTAATCCCCAAAATTACCCGGCACCCGTAGTTGTGGAATTACAATTTGCAAGTGGATTGTTTTTTAGCCGAACATTCAACATAAGAGAGGAGGGCTATATCGACTACCCCATTTATTATCCATTAGATTCCACCAGAGAAATTGATATTAGCTTTACGATACCTCGTGGTATAGAGCTTTATTTAATTAAGGGTACGGGTGCTGGCTTCGAGTATAATGGACTGCATTTTTCAGACTTCCGGAAAATTACAGGTACGGATACAGTAGCCACTAATTTAAGAGCAGCCATTGGCTTTAAATTTGAAAGTGATCTAAGTCTAAAAGAGCCCAACTTTAAACCTGCTGCGCTTTATCCCAATCCAGCTGGTGATCGCATAGTAATATCGGGGTCTATTGGTTCTCCTTGGTTGATATACAGTGTTAATGGACGGTTTATGGCTAAAGGAAGGTTGAAGGATGAAAGTGTGGAGATACTTGTCAAGGACTTCGCTCCAGGCCTGTATATCTTAACTGTGCAAGGTCAAAACTTGAAGTTTGTGAAGGAGTAGATTACTTTCCTGAAAAGGTGCTTCCAAGGCTAAGTATTTTGAAATTGGATTAAGTCTGGGGCTAGGATTTGGAAATTATAGAAAGGACAAGTCTTCGCTGCTTTTATTGTGCAGAGCCAAAATTTGTCCTCTTTCTCGATTGAAATGGTGCCATCAGTAGAGGATTCGCGCTCCTATGAGCAAGGAGGCTCTCCGAACTTGTTTGCCGTATCAGCTTATCTTGAGCTAGAATCAAACTCTTTGAAGAATGATTCCATATCTATCAGGATTCATTTTATCAGCTTAACTGATAGTAGTCCTAGTCTTTTTATAAGTACCCTCGGCTTATTCTCAAAATCTTTATTGAACGATAAACGTTGGGATGTCTTACCGGGTAGATAAGTATATTATGGAACTAAAAACCGCACCATTGGATTCGTATTGGATAAATTTTACAGGAGTATAGGCATAAGACCACTTAGGTAAGATCTTGTAATACCAGAAGAAATGTGGGGTTGTTTCTGAGTTAATGATGGTAAATTTTAGAATTAATGGATTTAGTTTGACGGGACGTGCTATGGTCGAACATGGATCACTATAATATGTGTGAAGCTATGAAAACTCATGGAAAAATGTTTGATCATGCAAATGGAAAAAATAAATATAAAAGTGTTTTTTTATTCTTTATAAGTTACACTTTGTTTTTTTGCTATTTCACTAAAAAAAGCTTTAACTCGGATTTTTTAAATCATATTAATCATCTAAGTACTTTTTTATTGTTGATTTACTTTTATATATTAATTTTTATCCATGTTAAGGTAGATGAAATTTGCAGGGGTGCTCAGATGAAAAGGGTTATTAGGGTGATAATTTTGATTTTAAATTTGATTTTAACTCTAGTACTTACCTTCAGTGATTTTGAGGGTGCTGTGATAAATAACATTGATACATTTTCTCCACTAATAATAGGTGTTTTGGTTTTATGGTGGTTTGAAGCGAATATACGCTAGTTTGTTTATGTTAAACGGTAACCCTTAAATATTAAATTACCTTATTATGAGGCGAAGTAGCATTTATATTCTTTTCAGTGTTTTTTTTATTTAACCGTATTTGTGTGGGTTATGTGCTACTTTAGGAGGTGGTGATAGATTAGAACCGTAACCAGTTGAGAGTCAAAAATTCTCACCATTATAAATGATAGCACAGGGGGTAATTCAGATGAGTTATCCTCTGTTTGTGTTTCGAATACAAAGTTTGATCTTGAAAATACACACTGAAAATGCATATAGCGATTCTACCTTCCGTTTTAACGGTATGGAATGGGATGAGGAACCGACCGGAGGGAGCTCGCGAGCACCTTTGAAAGCGGTAGCTTGCGAGCAAACCGGCAACTTCTATTATGTAGCCAGGTATTATGATCCAAAGATTAGCGTGTGGTTGAGTGTGGATCCGCTGGCGTCCAATTATCCATATATTTCACCATATAACTTTGTGGAAAATAATCCTCTGAAGTTTATTGATCCAACTGGAATGGGGCCAGAAGACCTTTCATTGCAAACTCACATGATGCGAGAGGGACAAAAGCATTAGGACCTAACAAATGGCACTTGCAAGGATCTAAATATAATGGTCGAGCAATTAGATTGGAACAGTATAAAAACAGGGGAGGAGTTTGGAGATATTTCAATAGTTTTAGGTGCGATTAATGATTGTAGCGCATTTTAATGTATTTGTAAATCCTTTAATAGGTAATGGGCTTTGTTTTCATATTGTTAGGTTTAAGTGTTGCGTGGCTTTTTATGTTTAAAATTGAATGGCTTTGCAAAGTAGGGATTGTTTTTTGGACTTTGCTTTTGTATTGCATCATGCTGTTTTGTTTCCCCTATTTCATGCTAAATAGTGCTTATGATAACTTAAAAATGATAAATGCTTTAAAAATGCCTTTAATATCCTTGATGGTGTTTAAAGTGATGTTTTATATTTTTATTTTAAAGTATAAGCGAGAGCCTGAAAACACCTTTGGGGTCTTTCAAAATAAGGCTATACAGGACGTTTTGTTTTCCATTTTATTTTGGATTTTAGGGGTTGGTATGCCCTTTTTTATAGTGTAATTTATGAGGCATAAAGACTTAAACTGTGCATAGGAGCTTGAGGTTAATACTAGTGGGATTGTATATCTTAGTGGTGAGTTGTGTTGAAAATGAGTCATTTCCTGCGCAGGCCGCAAAGGATATCGATGATAAGAAGTATTGTGGAGGAAGGGATGCGATAAAAGAACTTATTTATAGTAGCGGCGAAATTGACAGTCTACTTTATGATATTGAGCTCGGTGGTTTATTACCAGGTTTGATTGAAATGATGGTCAATTGCCAAAACTCTTTCGATTCGATAGCAATGCATGTCTTGTTAAGATGTCATTTTGAGGCGATGGAAAGGAATGGTCACGGTGTTTTACTCAGTAAAGAATTTCAAAATCACCCCTCTTTATTATTGTTTTTGTCAAGTTATATGACAAGGTCTAATAACTTTTCCTCATCATCTCATACCAATGAAATTGTTTTGTGGGCTCAAAGAAATAAGACGTATATAGCTTTTAGTAATAAGCAATACCTTCATGGAAAAACAAAAAGTAATTCCGAATAAATTCATTAACTGATAGTTATATTATTTGGTAGGTTCCAAAAACTGGAGAGTATTTTTTCATTACTGTGCTCTATCAGGTAGTTCTCATCCAACAATATCAATGTTTATAAATTTCGAGATAAACAAAATATCTTAGGTATTACTAAGATGGTTGGGTTCCGGTTTAGCGAGGGGGAAAGCAGCCCTAAAAAAAACTGCTATCCGCTCGTAAATAGAGGCCAAATGAAAAGGATAAATCTAATAGTAATTGGTTTGATATTTTTTTTCTGCACAGCTAGTTCTGCGCAGATTCAAGAAGATCTATTGTCCTCAAAATATTCATTTGAAATTCAAGAGTATTCTGACGATACCTTGGATATCAGGGTGATTCTAAGATTAGATTTAGATACAATTGGAGGTGATCTGAAAGTGCAGAATATCGAGGTGCTGGCCTATAAGATTTACAAGGGATTGAATGTATTTTGTTTTGATAATTTAGTTTCAAAAGAGATTCAATGTGATTCACTAATGCAAAGCTATGTTGATCACATCTGTGATACTATTAGGGATAATCCTAAATTGATTGAAGAAGGTGAGTTTGGGGATGTAAACTTAAGAGTGGATAAGTTTTTTAGAGTGAGGGTGGAGCCTTTATAAAGAACTTTGAATTAGCGATGATTCTTTTATGAATAGGGTGGTTGAAGCTTCTGTTATGGGGTCCTTTACCATGATCCTAAGAATAGTGTTTGATTGAGTGTGGATCCGTGGCAAGCGAGGCTCCAGACTGGACATCTTATAGGTTCTGTAAATCTCGACTTCTTCCTAATTACTGGTTTAATTTAAATAGTTTTAAGCAGTCTGAGTTTTGGTGGAGCTAACAGTCAATTTTCAATTCGAAAGGTTTTAGATATGCTGAAAGGAAAAAGTTTCGTGAACTTATCGAGAAGATTTGTTTTTTTACTGCTTTGTAGCTTGGTTTTCATGTAAGCTTCCCTTAAAACCGAACTGTTTAAAAGTAGAGGAATAGGATTAATTTTAAACAGTCGATTATGAGAAAGAGTAAGTTTTCGCCAGAGAAGATTGCCAGGGTCTTGAAAGAGTTTGATCAAGGTAGAAGTGCACAGGAATTGAGCCGAGAGTACGGGGTTAGTACCGCAACGTTTTACAAATGGCGAGAGCGTTATGCTGGCATGAGTGGAAAGGAGTTAAAGCGTATAAAGGATCTTGAAGAGGAAAACAGGAAGCTTAAGCAGATGTACGCGAACCTGGCCCTAGATCATCAACTAGCTAAAGAGATTATTGAAAAAAAGCTTTAAAGCCCTGCCGTAAGAGAGAGATTGGTCAGGAAATATCTAGACGCTACGGTATTAGCAGGGCATGCCGTGTATTAAACCTCAGTAAAAGCGTGTATTACTATCAAGCCCAAGCAAAGGATGATCGTGAGCTGGAAGAAGCATTACTGACGAAAGCAAAAGAACATTCTGAGGAAGGCTTTTGGAACGCCTATCACCGCTTACGTAATGAAGGCAAGACTTGGAACCACAAACGACTACATCGTGTTTATGTGGCTTTAAAACTACCTTTAAGACGAAAGGTTAAGAAGCGATTACCCGCTCGGGTAAAAGAACCGTTAGTGGTGCCTGATAGGCCGAATCAGACCTGGAGTATGGACTTTGTACATGATGTACTAGAAAACAAGCGCAAGTTTCGTGCATTCACGGTAATTGATGACTACAATCGAGAAGCACTACATATCGAAGTAGATTTCTCACTTCCATCAAACAGAGTAGTATATGTGCTTAATCATTTAATCAATCGCAGGGGTAAACCCGATGTGATCCGAATGGACAATGGGCCCGAGTTCATTGCTGAGCTCACTAAATCATGGAGCGTCATTCATGAAATAGAATTTAGATATATCCAACCCGGCAAACCCACACAGAACGCTTTTATAGAGCGATTTAATGGAAGCTACCGCCGAGGAGTGCTGGACAAATATATTTTTGAAGATATCCATCAGGTAAGGGAGCAAACAGAAAAGTGGATGCATGACTATAACAACTTTAAACCTCATGATTCATTAGGAAATATACCGCCTAGGGTATACGCCAAACGCAACCACCCCGAGGGTACCCTCGGGGTGGTTGAAAACAATACTATCTTTGGAAAAGTCAATTAACTAATGGTTCGGATCAGGGGAAGCTTACATTCACAAGTTGTTCCATGTTTCAAACTAAACGACAATTTGTTCGAAAGCATTATAGTTTAGATCTCACAGAATATAATTCTGTATCAGTAATTATAAGGGGGTTTGATGTAAATCGGAATCCAATAGTTTTACTGACTCCCAATATATATTCGGATACTTCATCGGGTTTTTATGTTGTAACTATTGATCCATTAGGTGGTGAGATAGTGGAAAGAAATGACAAATATATTGTTGAAGGTGACAAATTTAACCCAAGTGAACTGGAGAAATTGGCCCTTAAGTTTGTTGAATTAAGAATAATGCAGCTGCGCATTGATTCCGTAGGAAATTCATTTATTAATATTAAAGATACTGGAGAGCCATACCTGGCTAAAATTTTTAAAAGGGCTAATTATTACACGACGCAAGGCTGGGTTAAAATTGACGGTAATTGGTATGTAAAGCAGGCTTGAAGATTTGTTCACCACGAACCCTAATTTGAAGAACGGTATTTCTAAAGGTCAATCATTACTAGTTAAAAAAGAGTGGCGATTATGAAGAGTTTAGTTCATTATAGCATATTGTTAGTGGCCTATGTTTTCTCATCCTCTAGTCTGGGGAATAGCATGTTGCCAAATTGGGCGAATGGGAAATGGTGTAACTCTGGTAATTCCAATGTTTTGGAATCCATTTGTATTGAGTTTGGAAATGATAGAATTGAGGTAAAAGGCGGGAATCCTTTATCAAGCCTAAAGGTTTTTTATTTAAACTGCGAGAATTGTAGTTTACAGCTGATGCAAAACCAATTAAGCGTCTATGAGATTGAAGGCAGGGATACATCTAGCCTTCATCTAAAACTGGATTCAATAGGAACTCAACAGGTTTTGGTTTGGAACTTAGATACCAGGGGCCGCTCTCATGGTTATTTCTCTAAAAGTTTGAATACCGTAGTGGTAAAACAATAGGGCTAGGGCTGAGAATGAGATATCAATTCACTTAAAGAATGAACCTGGTGAATTTGTTTTATAGCTTAACAGCTTTAAAGACTTTCAGTATTGCCACACAAGGAAAGGCTTGCACATAAATTTTAAATTAAAGTATCGGTGAGATTATTTTTGTTATTAGCTGTGTTGTTAGCTATTTCTATTAAT
The DNA here is from genome assembly GCF_965228705.1 of Croceimicrobium sp. Lineage (GTDB taxonomy): Bacteria > Bacteroidota > Bacteroidia > Flavobacteriales > Schleiferiaceae > Croceimicrobium. The sequence goes on along the minus strand of NZ_OZ245832.1, from coordinate 2,556,433 downwards.
GGGCTTGCACAAAAGGTGGAGATTCGGCCAAGAAGTAAGACTCAGAATAGAAGCTTCATGATAGAGTTAATTGTAGCTGATAGTCTTATTGAAGCATCTATGCCATATGCGGGGTGGGAAAGATATTTTTACTCGATATCAAAGACTGAATTTGGTTCAATAAAGGGAATAATTAATTCCTTGAATATTCCCGAGCCTAATATGAGTCAGATTTATTCCTTAGGCGCAGATATTTCTATCTTAATTATTATTGTGGAAGGTGATAGGGTAAACGAGTTTTATTTAGAGAGTCCAGAAAGTTTTAAAGCTTTTTTTGGTGAGTTTTCGGATTTAATACAGAATGTAAATCTAAAGCGGCAGTTAATAGGCTTAAAGGAATTTTCCTCTCATTTAAGAGAAAAGAACTGAGAGTAAGGGACAATCTCCTGGATGTGATTGAGGATAATTCACCAGAGGCGATAAAGGTCACGAACTTAATTTGGCATGTTTAAGGATTTGGCAATGTTTTGTGTATCGGTGGTGAGAATAAAGGGGCCAGAGCTAAGAAAAATGAGCAAGGAGAAGATGACACCAATACCTGTTTTCCTTAAATAAAACTGATTGATAATTAAATGAAAACTGTCTTAAAAAAGGTAATTGCGATTTCGTATTTTTTCCTTGGTGCTCTATCTGTTTTATCAATGAACCGGCCTGGTCAGGCAAATGATATTGATTTTAACTACCAGTCAACAAGGGTAGCGGATAAATCACAGAGATTGCTTAAAGTTGAATGTTCTCTTTTAAATAATACTTCGGATACAATTTATTTTCTAACTACCACATGCAATGGGTATAGGTATTCTCTAAGGTATAATGAGCAGAATTTTGAGCTTTATGAAATGATTCGTTGTCGCAATAGTGACACCTATGTTCAGGAATTATCCCCAGGTATACCATTGAGTTTTGTGTGCTATCTGCGGGAAGTGGAGAAAAATGTAGTGATTAAGCTAGGTTTCGATCTGTATAAAGTTGAATCTAATAGTCTCTTTGTTGATACAATGAGATACTCAATTTTTAATCGAAAGCTTGAAGATCAAGAAGTGATTTGGGGTGACTCTGTTCGGATAGATAATCTGTAATTAGTATGGCTCTTGCTTACACTTCATCCCTAAGGAATAGCAGGGCCGAGCCTTAAATAAAACCTTAGCTTATTTTAGCGAAGGAGCCAGGCTGTTGTGTGGCAATGGGAATTTCTATTATGGAGCCCCTTACAATGATGCTTAGATTAGCCAGTATTTTGATAGTAGATATGAGGTCAAGTAATTAGTAATCAAGCCCCTGCTGCAAGTGATGATATACTAGAAAAATGAGGGATAATGGATGGATTAATTGAAGCTATTATATTAAAGATTTTCGCCCCAATTGGCTCTTTATTTAAATACTTGGTTTTCAGAAAAAAGACTTTAAAAAAGTATTTGGTGGATCAATCTTTAGTAGATGGATTTATAGGGTTGTTTATAGTGTTAGGGATAATGTGGCTTTTCTATCGATTATTTGCTTGATTCTGAGGGCTTGACAGTTTAGCGTAATAATTGGGGCGATTATCCTCTCTTAAGCCATCGCTATAATTCTGGCAGCTCTGCATTGACTATAGAGGATGATACCACCGCGGCTAGCCTATATTCATCTATTTAAACTAATTTTAAACGATGAAATTAAAGTTGTCACTAGCTTCATTGATGCTGTTATTATTGAGTTGTCAAAATTCGGATGTAAACAAGGCAAATGCACTGTGTATATCAAAAAAGGCAGACGAACTTACCCTTGAGTACACCGATCAACCATCATACATTTCAATGCTGGGTTCATTTGAATCGGATTTGATTAGCAAACACTTGTTAAGTGCTCGAACTCAGCAAGCGTATATAGCACTGGTTGAGGAATTTTGGCCTTACAGTGAAAAGCTCAGATTGAGTTTCTTCGATGAAAAAGAGAAGGTGGAGAACTACTCCATAGTTTCAGGCTTAGTGATGATGGATGTGTTGTTTAATTGTCCCTACGAGGCACTTGACAGCAATGATGTTCATATGAAACAGGTGTTTAGTAATAGGACGAAAATTCTTAATGAATTAAGCTCGAAAGGCTATGAAGATAAGGCGCTTATGATGGCATATATTAATTCTTTTGAAGAGAGTGACTATGAGGATATTTCGGTAAGAGCAGCTGTGCTTAATATCATACTGTACAAAGTGCGAGAGAAGGAAGGACACAGAAGGAGTTGATCTCCGTAAATATCCTTAGGGCCTCGCTAAGCTAGTGTCTTGCTTCAGAAGATGGGGCTCAGTGAAATAGACGAAAACATTTAAAATCCTTGAAAAGCTTGAAGATAGAGTGGTGCTTAGAGATAATGTTTCGGAAGATATTTCTCCAAAGTATTATCTACTATAAAAATTTTAGGATTTAATACGAACTGTCCAATTGCAGGGTTATAGCCGCGGGGATGGGAATCGGAGCATGTTTCGTTCCTAGAGCAATTTAAGCAGGGATCTAAGGTCCTGAAGATTTTAAAGTAGAATAAGGGTATATTGAATTAAAAGCTAAGAAATGGGAAGATTCAAAATGAGTACTAAACGCTTGGTAGTCCTTTTACTTTTACTTTTTGTCTGGTATTTAAATAGAAGAGATCGAAAAGAGTGTATAGACTATACTAAAGAAATAGTATCATCAAAGGAATTTAACCAGTTGAGAGAAGAAATGGGCTTTTGGCAACTGCCAGGTGAATTTGCTGAAATCGAAGCTTGGAGAGGTGTTAAAGAGTTTCGTGTAGCTCCTGATTCTATAATAGCTATAACCCTTGGGCCTTGTGTAGGTAGCGGAGAATACGATATTATAGTTGTGAACGATTCGGTTAATTTGATGCATGTGTGGGATTATCACTGGGAGAGGCACAATTTTGTTTTACAGTTTTCTCCGGAGGACGCTCAAAAACCATTTATTGATATTGAAATAACTCATTCCCAATTTGAAGGTTTTTTATCTGATCAAAATGAAATGATAGAGTTCTTAATTAATAATCTCGATTGATTTCAAGGGAGTTCTTGTGTGTGCTTAGTTCCTTTAAATACAATTGTTAAATCATTGCTGATTTAAAGTGACAAACGAACTTCCCTTTTGCCATTCACTAAGTAGGGCTTCAAATTTTATCGTGATTTATACCTGCAGGGCGCTCTTATACTTTAATGCCCCTAGTTATTGTGATGATCCAACGGGATCACAATTGGACAAAACTTAGCGTTTCTCTTACAAGAGGTCGTGTTAACTTGGTGATGAAAACAGTCGGATACCCAAAAGACACAATGTAGTGGCAATTAGAAAGTTGCAGATAGTTTTAAGCTTCCAATTGCTTTTGGTTCTAATCATGCATGGGCAAAAAACGCGATCCTCGGCCATGGATGCTTCCTGTGTACATGCTGTGGGGAATGTTCACTTTGATAAGGGTTTTTACTACAAGATTAACGAGGCTTATCTAGAGGAGGTCGATATAATGGAAGAAAGAGTGAGTGCAGTTTATGAGAGTTTACTTTGTAACCTCCCCTAAAATTCGGACTGGTTAAAACTATTTAAATTTAACCAGTAATTATGAAGAAGTCGAGATTTACCGATAGCCAGATTGTTAATGCGATTAAACAGCATGAGTCAGGCCGAAAGACCGACGAGATTTGCCGGGAGTATGGCATATCTAAGGGCACCTTTTATCAATGGCGCAAGAAGTATGCAGGGATGGACTCCTTGCAACTTAAACGCTTGAAAGAGCTGGAGGAGGAAAATCGCAAGCTTAAACAGATGTTCGCTGATGTGAGCTTGGATAACAAAATGCTCAAGGATGTGCTCTCAAAAAAGTGGTAGGCACTGGTGATCGTCAAAACATGGCTACTTATCTAAAGGAAACCTACATGATAAGTATTACCAGGGCTTGTAAGGTGATTCGTTTGCCTAAGTCCATGTTTTATTACCAATCAGTTAAAGATGATACGGAAGTAATTAATAAGCTGCTTGAGATGGTGGTGCTACGCCCCCGTGAGGGTCAGGATAAGGTTTATCAGCGCTTACGCTTAGAGGGCTATAGTTGGAATAAAAAGCGTGTTCGTAGGATCTACCTAAAGTTGGGGTTAAACCTTCGTAGAAAGACCAAGAAGCGTATTCCTGCCCGTGTGAAAGAACCCCTAGTTCAGATGGTGCGACCTAACCAAACCTGGTCTATGGACTTCATGAGTGACGCCTTGGAAAATGGAAGAAGGTTCCGTGTACTTAATGTAATTGATGACTTTAATCGCAAAGCCGTTACTGTAGAAGCCGAGTTTACCTTTCCTTCTTTTGGGGTAATCCAATGTTTAAAGAGAGCCTTTGAAGAACAAGGAAAGCCGAGTAAGATCCGTGTAGATAATGGCCCTGAGTTCACCTCCTTAGAGTTTAGTGAATGGTGCAGAGTACAAGAAATAGAGCTTCATTACATCCAGCCGGGAAAACCCATGCAAAATGGCTATATCGAACGATTTAACCGCACCTTTAGGCAAGATGTATTGGATGCACATCTATTCTCTGGAATTGATCAGGTGAGACATATTGCCGAACAATGGATGGACGATTATAACTACACCAGACCGCATGAAGCACTTGGGGGAATTACGCCCCACCAGGCAGAAGCGAAATTTTCATCCAAGCAAGCTTGCTTGGATGAAAAAACAAGCTACTCCAAACAAAACAAAGTACATTTAAACTCAGTCTGAAATTAGGGGAGGTTACAGGATGTTATGTCCTTTTTTTGGTGGAATTTTTAAAATGATCATTTCGAAAATATTTAAGTGAAAAAAACTCCCCATTAGAATATGCAACCAAGGCTTTTTCCAACAAGATCGCATGTCCATGTTTGTCAATGAAAGGACATGCAAACTTGCTTCATCACGAGGTTTAAGAGAAACCAAAAAAAGACTTCTGAATGAGAAAGCACTTAGATATAGAATTAAAGGACCAGGGGAATGTAAAAGCTTTGTGTGTCCAATACTTTACGGACTATGGTTTTAAACTGATTAGAGATAGGCCAAATCATTTGCGGTTCAAGAGGGGTTCGGTGCTTTTAAACTTTTTTACTTTTAATCCTTTAAGATGGAAGACCGAAGTAAATATTGAGGTCTTAGAAAATTCTTTGCACTGCGATTTTACTATTAGTCTCATAGGTCAAGTGCCAACCAAAACTGAAGAGGAGTCCTGGGATGCTTTTGTCGAGAATTTCCGAAGCTTTATAAAGGATCCAAACTTTGACTTTCGACAAAGAAATCAATCTGTAAAGAACAAGGTCAAAGGAAATAATTGGGCTTATTTGAAGTATGCCATTTTAGTGGGGCTGCTTATTGCCATACCCTTGGCGATTATTGGGCACTTTTTAGGCAGGGATGATTTAGCTCCGGTTGGTGCCGCAATTGGAGTTGCTATGGCAGTGATGAGCCGAATACAAAAGGAAAAGACCACCAAATGACAAAGCGGGTCCTAGCGAGGCTTAGGCAAGAATCTGTTGAGTAAGTCTTAGCACTGTTCCTAAGTTGAAAATATTCGAGCTTAAAGGGTAAATGTGATTTAGTACTTTTGAGCGCTTTGCCCCATTTTTCAATATTAAGACCTTAACCCTATGCTCATAAAAGCGTTCATTCGTTTTGCCCTTTTTGCCTTTTTGTCTACTAGTTTACAAGCCTCCCATGGCGCAGGGGCTTATCTGAATTGCCGTACCTATAATGATGGAAAAAGCATTGAACTTGAACTTCATCTTTTCCGCTATAATGGTGCAAATAGCGCCCAATACAATTCCAGTTTTACCATTACAGGTCCTCTGTCATTTAATTTAGTTCGAGGGACATCAATTATCCATCCAGTGGGCGACAGTCTTTGTCCGGATGGGACGATTACTGAGTACATTTATCATGGCAATGCATTTCTAGGTAATGTATTGAATGCAAATGATGTGGTCTTGGAAGCCATTGTACCTTGTTGTTTGTTGGGTGAAATGAAGAATTTAAATGATTCTGCTGGAGTAAATATCAGAACACGAATTAGTATTCCAACCGTCCCAAGCAATAATGGCAATCAGTATAAAATGGTGTCGGTTAATACCTTAAATATGCGAGTGAGAATGTTGCATTCTGCTCGGACAGATCAGTTTTCGGTCCTTGACTTTTCAGTTCCGCTTATACCTTCGAATGTGGATTCAATTCGCTATCACTTAGCCCAGATAAGCAGCACAAATAGTTACTCGGTTTATGAATCTGGCTTTACAGGTCTTAATCCTCTTCCAGATCAAACCGAAGACCCCTTAAATGCTCAAAACATATTTGATTCAGAATTGGGCACTTTGAGCTTTAGGGCACGTGGACAAAGTTCAGATACAGGCTTTTATTTATTAAGTACTGATTATGATGTGTATGTAGACTCTGGGAAAGTGGTAAGCATGAATGCTTTGGGCTTGGTTTATTTAGAATATGGTGATTCTACTCTAAACTCCAGCCTGGTCTTCAATCATAAAGATGGAAGCAATGTTCAGGTTTTACAGCATGGAGATACTCTTTTTCGAACTTTGGTTTACGGAGATAGCCTAAGTCTTGATTTAGAGGCTTATTCAATATCAGGATCTAAAATTCTTTATGGATGGTTAGGGGGTGTCACAGATACCACGGGCTTTTATGGCCAGTTTCAGGGCCGCTTCCAGCAACCGGCGGTCTTAAGTGTTGGAGCTGCAATAGGAGCTCAGGATACAATAAGGAAGAGACTTTTTTGGGAGCCAACCTTAGATGATTTCCGATACCGTCCGGGGCATTATAACTTTCGACTGTATTATAGGCTATATACCTGCGGCAGTTTGTCGCAATACATCAATGTAAATGTGGAACTTTTACAAGAACCATTTATCTACAAAACTCAGGATACCATTTATACATGCTATGCTCAAAACTTGGATTTGAACGCTTATTTTTGGGGAGATTCATTGTTCTGGCGGCCTAGAGCTGGATTAGGAGATTCAACACAGTCAAATATTAACTTTAATCCCTTTGAATCTGGTTACCTCTATATTACTCATCCTCGTTTAGGAGATCTGGATTCGATTTACCTCAAATTGGGTGATTTGCCCAACCGCATTCCCTTACAAATGACAACCAATGGAATGGAAATGGAATTCACCGAGAGCGATCATTCTGTTTATCAGCAATGGTGGTTAAATAATGTGATTCCTTTTCATGGCGTATTGGAAGATGAGAATCCAATTATTGGAGCAGGTACTTATAATGTTTGGTCTTATATGCATTTGGACTCCTGCCCGAATATAACCGATACTCTTACAATTCCCTACAATGAACGATGGGGAGGGAACTCTTGGGCGGGTCATCCTGAAAGTCGTTTCGGTCAGAGGGTATTGGGTGAACCTAATAATCTCAAGTATACTCAGAAATTGAAAATCACAAAAAACAGACAGCTTCAGAATGTTTATTTTATTGGTTTAAACTCGATTGCTTCATCACAACAGGTTATGGTGGAGCTGCAGTTTGCAAGCGGTTTGTATTTTACTCGAACCTTTAATGTCAAGGATGAGAGCTATATCGACTATCCAATATACTATGCTTTGGATACCACTATGGAAGTAGATATTAGTATAACGGTACCTCAATACATTGAACTCTCTTTACTAGAAGGAACAGGTGCCAGCTTCGAACATAATGGACTGCGCTTTTCAGACTTCAGGAAGATTACTGGTACAGATACCGCAGCTACCAATTTAAGACCTGCTATTGGCTTTAAATTCGAAAGTGATATTAGTTTGTCAGAGGAAGACTTCCAACCCATTGCTCTTTACCCTAATCCTGCCAGTGATCACTTGATTATATCTGCGCCTAAAGGCTCATTCTGGCAATTACACAGTTTCAGTGGGCAAATGGTCGCGGAAGGAAGGCTGGAGGCGGATATAGCGGAGATACCGATCGATAACTTCTCTCCAGGCTTTTATTTGCTTAATGTGGATGGTCAAAACTTGAAGTTTGTGAAGGAGTAGATCGCCGCCATCCAAGGTTTTTCCTCAGTAAGGCTACAAGTGGAGAATTATCCAGGGTGTGACGCTACCTTGCTCTACAGGAACACTAGAGCAATATAATGCATGAAAATGGGCTTTTCTAAATGCCACTTAATTCTACATGTGCCAGTCCAGTCAACCACAGCAAAGTCTTAATGAAAATGATCTGATGCTTGCCCCTTATTGTCTGTATAAGGTGAAATATTGAAGTAGAATTAAATATTCTTGCTCGATGCAAAGCCCGGGTTAAATTATTTTTATAGTTTTATTTCCAAGGGAAGAAAGAGTTAATATTTAATGTGCGATGAAACACAGCCGTACTCTATTCTCTCATTCTGCTAGCCCTAAACTTTGGGCATCTTCAATATCTTTTTATCTACTCAGGAATAAATTCATTCCTGGTCCATGCAACAATTTCAATATTGTAGCCAAGCTTTATTGGGGTGTTTCTCCCCCTCCTCTCATTTCATAGTATAGGGATCAGCTCTAATAATAAAGATCTGATAAGCTTAAAAGGCAATAAATTTTCAATTTCAATGAGTGTAAATTCATAGTTATTGCCTCTATTTTGTTTTCAGTTAGAGAATTATAGTTCAAATTTATCGTTTGAGAAACACAAAACTTTAAACGAATAATAATGTACTTTATTCTGGTTTATAGGTGTTTGTACAATGCAAGATGTTTTCTGTAAACCCAAGTTTAATCAATTATAGCCCCTATTTTTATGAATTATATGACCTATCAAAGTAGGCTTACATATATTATAGAACTACTTGAAAAAGAGTCGATTGTGACTCCTAAAATCATGTCAGAAAAGTATGAATGTTCCACTAAAACCATTAACCGGATGATTGGACATTTACGGGAGTCAGGTTATAATATTAAATGGTGTCGAAAACGTAAAAGCTATTGCCTGATTTCAAATGAATAAATTATGTCTATTTTAGGCGGACAAATAGTGTCCCTCTGCCTCCTTTTATTTGTAAGGCGTTTGCCGAAAAGCAGTATAGAGTAGGCGGAATTAATAATTTTAGTTTTAAATGGAAGCATTAAATTCTAAGAAATTTGAGGCGCTTAGCCCAGAGGCTATGGAGTCTCTAAATGGAGGAAAATGGGTTTACCAATGGCACGTTTCTGATGCGGATGGAAATACCGCAGTAATGTATTACCAAGACTCTGGTTTTAGACGTTTGTTTGGTGATGATTACAAACAAGAAGTAGATCATACCTAGGATCAAGCTGTTTTTAATTTCTTTTTAATCATTTGTAAAAAATAACAATATGGAATCTTTAAACAGTAACAAATTCAATTCATTATCCTCTGAAGAAATGATGGCCCTTCAAGGAGGTGCCTGGAGTAAGTGGAAAGTGATTGAAGGTGTAGAAGACCCTTATGGCTATACCTACTATCAACGCTATAATTGGTGGGGCTTACACGCTACTACTGATACCAGAGCGGAACAAGACTAGTTAGTACAGTTAGTCATTAAGATGAGGCTATCTTTTTTTTAGATAGTCTCATTTTCTTTTTTCAAAATTCTATGCGCAAATTCCTTCATCTTATCCTTTCGCAACTTCTGCTCTTAGGAATTCCTTTGGAACTGTCTTCACAGTCCCATTCCTATCATGCATTAGTATTGGATAAGAGTACCAATGAGAGTTTGCCCTATGTGAATGTTAGGGTTTATTTGGGCGACAGCACTTTTTATTTCAGTGCCACTGATGTTCAGGGGCGTTTTATCATTAGGTCGGGCTTCCCGCGAGGGTCGCAAATCAGCATTAGCTGCATGGGTTACAGCAGTCAAGATTTTCCCCTGCATTTTAAGGATCAGGTGGATACCATTCGTTTGGCTCCGGATCCCATGTATTTGAACGAAGTAACGGTAGTTCCGATAGACCCCGAGGAAGGGGAGTTTTTTGAGACCGGAACTTATCGCAAGTCGGAGGATTTGTACATCTGTCGAAGAGCAGGTAATCGATCGGCGATTTTATTAGAACCCGAGGATGAGGTAAAGCAAGGCATCCTTTGGCGCTTTGGCTTATTAATAAGTGAGCATTCCAAAGGAGAGCATCCTTTCCGAATTTTCTTTTGCGAGGTTTCTGAGGCAGCAGATCAAAGGCCAGGTAAGATCATAGCCGGTTCAGAAATTAGGGCTCTTAGCCAGGATGAAGGAGGCTGGCTCTATTTTGATCTAGACTCCCTGCGAATTCCATTTAGTTCGAAAGGCCTTTATGCTGTAATTGAATGGTTACCCGAGGAGACACCGGAGTTGGAGTCCTTTTCCAACCTCGGACGGCGTCGCTTGGAGCCGATCAATCATTTTTGCCTGGCAGAACACCATTGCAAGTTCGAAGATTATTTAGGCTGGTATCAAAGGCCTGGCGATTTTGAAGGATGGCGTAGATTGAAAGAACGCAAAGATTATTTAGTGGCAAATCCCATAGTTTATGCGAAGGTCTTATTAATGGAATAGGGGGAGATGGTAACAATATATTCAAGGAAAGATGAAGGAAGTGTAGACCGGGTTCTGGACTGGTTGCACTTTGCAGATGTTCCCTTCAAAAGAATTTTTCCGGAAAGTTTTACGGAGTCCGGTGAGGGAGCAATACCCAGGTCTTACGGTATTCAGGGCCACAGTAGAGCCGGAGAGAGAAAGGATACCTATTGGTTGCGAAACTGGAGCAAGCTTCGTTTTGAACCCAATCCCGTTTTACCGGGCCTGGAGAAAAATATGGAGGCCGATCTATTGGCCGTTTTCGACCTGGAAGCCTATCAGGGTCAATTGGGCAGCATTTACAGATCGGTGGAAAAGCCACGGCAGTTAAATTATGCTCTACAACATGGTCTCCAGATCCCGGAAACCCTAATCAGTAATAACCGTGAAGATTTACGCAAATTCATCGAACAGCAGGGTACGGTGATTACCAAGCCTTTGGCTCATCCCTATACTTTTTATGATCCCGAAGGAATACAAAAACCCAAACTGTCCTACACGCGTACAATTAGCCTTGAGGAAGTAGAGGGCTTGCCGAAAGTGTTTCACTTTAGCCTCTTCCAGAAATTGGTAGAGAAGCAATACGAAATCAGAACCTTTTACCTCAATGGTACATGCTGGTCAATGGCCATATTTAGTCAGTCTTCGGAACAAACGAAAGTGGATTTTCGAAATTACAATCTGAAAAATCGCAATCGATCGATTCCCTTCCAACTCCCTCGAGAAATGGAGAACCGAATTCGAAGCTTTATGAAAGCTTGCGACCTCAATTGGGGATCATTGGATTTTGCCGTAGATGCCAATAATGACTTCATCTTTTTTGAAGTGAACCCTCAAGGGCAATTTGGAATGGTATCGAATCCCTGCAATTATCATTTGGAAAAAGAACTCGCCGAATTTATCGCAGCGAATAATCTATACTAGTGAAAGATTTAAAAATTAGTGAAGCCTTAATTAGCCCTGCCTATCGAAATCTACAGGAGCCCAGCTATAGTGCCTATGGTAAATGGGCCTCCTCAGACCTGCACCAAACCGAGTCCTATCAGTTGAAATCCTTTTACAAACCGATTATTCTCAATCGATGAGTTTAGCCCGTTTTAAACGATTTGCGGACATTTTTCCGGTAAAAGGCCATAATCGCGGCGTTTTATATGATTTAGGTCGCAAGGCACATTTTATGATCCCCAATAGCTTTATTGGTTTCCTGGAGTTTTGCGAGGGTAAAAGCCAAGCGGAAATTGAAGAATCACTGCAGCCCAAAGGGATATATCCATTGGAATACTTTCAGTTTATGATGGAGAAGGAATTTGGGTTTTGGACGGAAACTCCGGATTTCTTTCCGCCTTTAAACTTAGAATGGCAATCGCCCAGCTATTTCAGCAATATTATCTGGGATGTAGAAGAGGAGCTTCTGCCAGTGATTTTAAATTGTGTTCAGGAGCTGAATATCAAAGCCATGCACCTTCGTTTCTCGGGAAAGGATCTAAAATCAAGCTTAAGCAAGACCTTAAAAGCATTTGAAGGTTCTACAGTGAAAGCATTGGAAGTAGCCTTTCCCTTTTCTGAAGCCTTTGATACCGAATTTTTGAGGGACTTACTGTATGAAAACCCTCGTGTTTCCATGTTTATCGCTCACGGGGCCGATACCGATGGAGTGGATTATCTGGATGAACGAAAAGCGCATTTTTACATCCGATCACGAAGCCCCTTATTTTATGATCCCAATCGCTGTCTGGTTAATCGCTACAGCTTTAAAGTGGATATGGAATTATTTATTGAGGCTCAATCTCATCATAGCTATTTCAATAAGAAGCTATACATCAATAGCAAAGGAGAACTAAGAAATGCGCCTGAATGTGCAGAGGTATTCGGGAATCTACATGAAATTAATAGGCCTAAGGAAATTTTGAATTTACCGGGGATGGGTTCCCTGGATCAGGTAGCAAAGTCGAAAGTGGACATTTGCAAAGATTGTGAGTTCAGATATATGTGTGTTGACAATCGAGTGCCTAAAAATCGTGGGAATGAGCAATGGTATCATAGCAGCCCATGCAACTACAATCCATATATCAGCAAATGGAATGATGAACCCGGCTTCTTGTCTTTGGAGGAATGTGGCGTGATCTCAAATGAGCAGGGTTTTAGTATAGACGAAGACAAAATTACATCCCTAAATCAGCGTATATGGCAAAACGCCTAAATCCAATCAGGCAAAGGGATGAAAAGGATTGTGGTCCGGCTTGCCTGGCCATGATTAGTGAGTACTACGGCAAAGCAGTACCTCTACAAAAGTTGATTAAACTTTGTAAGACTACCCGAATGGGTTCTTCCTTATTGGGTTTAAGTGAAGCGGCCGAAAAAATGGGCTTAGGTTCATTAGGAGTGAAAATTACCTTGCAGAAACTGCAGGAAGAAGCTCCCTTTCCGGCCATATTGCACTGGAATCGAAATCACTTCGTGGTTCTGTATAAAATTAGTGGGAAGAATGAGGACCTGGTCTTTCATCTTGCGGATCCGGCACATGGATTAATTAAACTCAATCGTGAGGATTTCACTTCCGCCTGGCAGCAATCGGGCAGTACTACTGAGCCAGAGGGGATAGCGCTTTTAGTAGAGCCCAAAGCCGAATTTTATCAGGATCAAACCGATCCCGATAATTTGGAAACCGATAAGCAAGGCTTTGCTTTCTTGTTTCGCTATCTGCGACCCTACCGGAAATTGGTGTTCCAGCTCTTCCTGAGCCTCTTAACCGTTTCCTTATTGCAGCTTTTCTTCCCCTTCCTCACCCAAAGTATTGTTGACGTTGGGGTTCAAAATCAGAATATCCAATTCATCTACCTAATTCTGATTGCCCAGTTAATGCTTTTCCTGGGCCGTACCTCAGTGGAATTAATAAGGGGTTGGATTCTATTGCATATCAGTCAACGCATCAATATCGCTCTGATCTCCGACTTTTTCATCAAACTCATGAAGCTGCCCATTAACTACTTCGATGTGAAGATGACGGGTGATTTAATGCAGCGAATAGGCGATCATAAACGCATAGAACAATTCCTTACCGGGACCTCCCTCAATACTTTATTTTCCATTTTCACCTTTATCATCTTTAGCGGGGTTTTGGCCTGGTATAATTGGTGGATTGCCGGAGTTTTTTTATTGGGTAGCGCCTTATACGCGGGCTGGATTTTACTCTTTCTTAAAAGAAGAAGAGACCTTGATTTTCAACAGTTCGGCAAGCTTAGCGAAAACCAGAGTGTAATCATGGAACTGATTAATGGCATGCAGGAAATTAAACTGCATAATGCTGAGCGCCAGAAAAGATGGAAATGGGAGAATTTGCAGGCTTCTTTGTATAAGATTAGCATTAAAAACCTGTCTCTTCAACAAACGCAAAGTAGTGGTTCGGCGCTGATCAATGAGTTGAAGAACATCGTAATGACCTTTTTGTCGGCCATGCTGGTAATTCGCGGGGAAATCAGCTTAGGGATGATGCTGGCCATAAGCTATATCATTGGTCAGCTAAATGCGCCGCTAAACCAATTGGTGTTGTTTATTCAGCAATTACAAGATGCGCGTATTTCTCTCGATCGCCTCAGTGAAATACATGCCAAGGAAGATGAGGGACATGAGCTTAAGGATATGGCCGTGCACCTCAATGGTAGCATCGATGATTTAAAACTAGAGCAGGTTTCCTTTCGCTATACCGGAGCGGGAAATGCTTTGGTGCTTAAGGATATTTCAGTCACTATTCCGGCGAAGAAAACAACGGCTATTGTGGGAACCAGTGGGAGCGGAAAAACTACTCTGATGAAGCTGCTGCTTAAATTCTATGAGCCCGAAAATGGGAAAATCAGAGTCGGAGCTTTACCTCTTTCAACTATAGAACCTTCGCATTGGCGGGATAAGGTGGGGTCAGTAATGCAAGAGGGCTTTATCTTTTCGGATACCATTGCCGGGAATATCGCGGTGGGAGTGGATTATCCTGATACCTCCAGACTACTGCATTCGATTAAAGTTGCCAATATCGAAGCGCTGATAGAGCAGCTTCCCAGTGGCTTAAACACCGTGATTGGTGCCGAAGGTTTGGGCTTAAGCACCGGGCAAAAACAGCGAATTTTAATTGCTAGAGCGGTTTATAAAAATCCGGATTACCTCTTTTTTGATGAGGCGACCTCTTCCTTAGATGCCAATAATGAAAAGGTGATCATTGAGAATTTGAATCATTTCCTTGAAGGAAGGACGGCGGTAATTATTGCCCATAGATTGAGTACCGTTAAAAATGCGGATCAGATTTTAGTCTTGGATGAAGGACGTATTGTAGAAGCTGGTACTCATGAAGAGCTCAGTGCCAAACGTGGACATTATTATGAATTGGTGAAGAACCAACTTGAATTAGGGGTATAGACCCAAACATTAAACTGTGGAAGAAGTAAGAGATCAAATCCAGAAGGAGAAAAAAAGCTCGCTAGAGGAGCAAGCCCTGCGCTCTTTTGTGGTAAATGATATTATAAATAAGCCGCCCCATTGGTTGTTAAGCTGGGGGGTAACTTCCGTTTTTGTTGTTTTGATTCTGGTTTTACTGGCCTCCTGGTTTGTTCGTTATCCGGATATTATTTCCGGCAAGGCCACAGTTAAGGCAGAGAATCCGGTGGTTCTGAAATCCAGCCTGGTAAACGGTCGCTTAAACAAGCTATTTGTGCAGGATGGGCAGAAGGTGCAAAAAGGCGAGGCCTTGCTGTCTTTTGAAAATCCGATGTCGGCCGAAGAATATAGCTACCTGCAAATTTTTCTGACCCAATTCGATTCGGTTTCCGCCCGAACAGATCTTCCGAAAGACTTGCAATTGGAAATTGATACCAATCGGAATTTTGGTCTTTTGCAAGCCAGCTTCAATCGACTTAGCTCTGCTTATTTAGCCATCCAGGAATTAAATAGTCGTAGCATAGACAGCATGCGATTGTTAAATTTAAAGGAGCAGATCAGCAATTACGAAAACCTGGTGTCCATCGCCGAAAGTCAGGTTAGAATTGCCAGGAGCGAATTACGAAATGCCGAACAAAAACATGAGGCAGATAAAAAGCTGTTTAAGCAAGGGGTTTACTCGAAAGTAGATTTCATGGACATGGAAAGCGCCTATCGAAGCAAGCTTTCGGCCCTGGAAAATGCGAAACAAACAAAAGGTCAGTATAAGGTTACTACCGCCGATTATAAACGGCAATTGTCGGAACTGGAATACGAGCTGCAAAAGGAGCGTCGCGAACTCATGATTGAGTTAAATCAGGCGGTAGCCACTTTAAAAAGTGAAATGACCAATTGGGAGCAATCCAATATTATCCTGGGAAATACGCATGGGACTATTAATTTTTTGGTTGATTTATTTGAAGGGCGCACAGTGCTCGCGGGGGAGCCGCTTTTAGCGATTATTCCAGAAGATCAGCAATATTATGTTTCCGCTATTATTCCTCCTTCAAACTATGGTAAGGTAGAAATAGGACAGGAAGCAAACCTCAAATTAGATAATTACAATTGGCAGGAATTTGGGGCGCTTAAAGGAAAGGTGACCACGATAAGTGAATTGCCAACCGAAGAAGGCTATCGAGTGGTAGTTGAAATACTTAATTACCCTAATGCAAAAGATACCCAGGCTTTGGAGCTTAGACCGGAAATGAATGGCTTGCTGGAAATCAAAACAAATGATCTGAGATTAATAGAGCGCTTCTTCCACAATCTTAAAAAGATCTTTGAACGCAAACCTCTCAAGAAAGATGAAGAGAACGAAGAAAAATGAGGCATTGAGGTCCTTGGCCTTGCTGTGCTTGCTTATAGGAATAGGTCTTGGTCTCAAGGCTCAGGAGTCTGGTTTAGCGAAGTCTGCTAGCTCCGGTCTATCAGAGCCAGGACAAGATAGCCTCGCATATTCAGCTTATTTAAGTTCTGCACGTTCTTATGCCCATCAGGATGCTTTGGAGCAAGCCTTTCAACAATTGGAATTAGCAATTGAGAAGGGAGCGGGTCGGGATGTGGTGTATTATGATGCCGCCTTTAAAGCGCTTAAGGATAAATACGGTCCAGAGCTGGATCGTTTGCTTCAGGAGCAATATCAAGGGCAATACCCCGAAGCGGTTAAAGCGGAGATGGGTTATAAAATATGGTCATGGTATTTGGATGAAGAGCAGGAAATTAAGCCGCTAAGGTCCATGGAACATCCGCCTACTCCTTCCCAAATGGAACTGATCCGCGAACAGAGGGAGGAGCGCCGGGATGCCTTGTTGGAGATCATCGAGGAAATCGGATGGCCGCGAAATTCAGAGGTAGGCGAAAAGGCTGGAGAGGCCTGTTTCTTTTTAATCCAACACAGTCCTCCCAAGATTTTAAAGAAGTGCTTGCCACTTTTTATTGAGGTCGCCATGGCTGGTGAAGCGGATAAAGCCAAGGCCGCACTTATGGTAGATCGCTTCTTAGTAAATAAAGAGGGTGTGCAAATCTTTGGTACTCAGGCGGGGCGATCGGCTAATTCAGGAGAAGCTCTCTCACAGCAGAAGCTTAGTTTATACCCCATTGCCGATGAGGCGAATCTCAATCAAAGAAGAAAGGCATTAGGCCTTCCCGCAATTGAAGAATATTGCAAGCAATTAAAGGTGGACTATGTCCCTATCGAAGAACGCCCGGACTATGAGCCCATTAAGCTCAAGGAAAAGTGGCGCAAAAAAGGGTATTTATTGGGGACATAGATACTTCGCGTCTTAGGCCCAGAGATTCGTTTATTCCCAATTGCTAGGGAAAGGGAGGGAATAGATCTAATCCTTTAAATTAGGGCTCCAATCAAGACGGTAAACTAAAATCGTCAATGCAATCAATAAGAAGAAAAGCGGGCTTAGCAATAGTATTAATTAGCTTAGTGCTGAGAATTCCGACCCTGGCTCAAGGGGATTCAATATGCCTTAAGAGTCTTTCAGAGCTGGAAAGCTTCGCGGATAGCAATATCCGCATCCTGGCAATTGACTTCAGGCTTCCTGCAAATTTTGATTATTCCCTTATTCCAGAGGGGTTAAAGTGCTTAAGGTTTTTGAAACCATCAAAGAACTTAAAACAACTGGGATCATTATTTGAGAAAATGGATCAGCTGGAAACCTTGGAGTTAAATGGCGAAATGATTAGTTTTTTACCTGAGCTTCTATTCTTTAATCACAGCATTCAAAATCTATATTTAACCGAGGCCAGCCTTGCTGATCTTTGGGCCTATTCGGCCTTTGTGTCTGATGTTAAGATTGAGAGATTGTATTTAAAGGAGATTGAGATAGAGAAAGATTGCAGAATATTTGAAATGCTTTTTTACGGAGGTAAATTGAGTGCCGATTACCTAATTCTTCAATATGAAAAAGCTCCAGATGCCGAGGAGCTTGCCTTTTTGATTGATTTATTTGGGACCAAGGAATTGCTCCTAAATGGGGAGACGCAGAAGGTTTATGTGGATTAATTTCAGCTTAAATCTCATAGGCCATAAAGGCTTTGCCTAATATTGGAATATGAATAAGGCCAAGCACATCATAGTAAATTTTTCTCTGCTACTTAGTATGATATTCACCAGCTGTGGATCATTTCACCAAAGTAAAACTTCACGAGAGGCCCTGGAAATTAGTATTAAGCAAATCAATCTAGCGGGAAAGGATCTGGGACTGACCTACATAATCAGATCCAGACGCATTGAAGAGTGGACTGATGAGGGCATGATCTATAGCTCCAATATTACTGAGGATGAATGGGGAGAGCTAGAAAAACATCGTGATGCATTGAAGGGTTTAAAGATGTATTATGATGCTAATATGATCGATGGATTTGTTTGGAAGGTGGTATTGCGCGACCAAAACACTTTGAACTTTGTTTATCTAAATAATGTCGGATTGCCATCCACCAACCGCTTATTTGAACAGATCAATCGTCTGCTTCCTGAAAAGCTTGAAAAAATATACCTTTTAGAACCCCTTGAGCCTTAGCTATAATGTGCTAGATGGCTTTAGATTACTTGAATTTGATCATTAAGAATGAAACGGGATAAGGCTGTGAGCTTCCTTTTAGTACTGTTTTTACTAGGCCTGACTCCAGATGCTTTTGGGGCTTCTAAAGCGATAGAGGTAGATTCCTTACTAAAGGATTTTGTCAGCTTAGAGATATGTGAAAGCATCGGTTCTGAATCTGCCTTTATTGTTTTGCAGCATTATTCGGAGGAAGATAGTGACATATTGATTTTTAAAATGCTTCAAAAAACTGAATTGAAGTCATATGAATATATGCGTATGACTCATTACTCTTTTATGGGCTGGACCGTCTTTATGGATACCAACCTTTTGTGTAGGACCTGTAACTACTTGAATGAGGAAAGCTTGTGTTTTAATGTAAGGAATGAAGACTTCTATCCATTCGCTATCGCAAAAGATGCAGATACAATGCTATTGCTGTTTGATGAATTTCCTATCTTCAAGATTAGTGCATATGAAGTTTTTGACCCTAAAAGTCCTGTGCTCCTAAATGAGCAAAAATGTAATTTAAACGAGGTAGATGTTTATCTCGATTCACTCTATTTTGAAGGTTGGGATAAACTGTACTGGGAAGACTGGAGTTTGTTCAAGAACTATCAATTTAAACCATCTGAGAAGCCCTGATTTCATTGTATTTTGAGAGCGCATTTGTAAGATAAAATAGGTAACTGTGTCCCTGAATAACTTTCATACTAAGTTCTGCTTGCTCCTGGTCTCTGTCACTTTTATGGGCTTTTCCGCTAATAGCCAGAAAATTGAAATACGACCACATTCGAAGATTCAGGATAGAAGCTTTATGATCGAGCTAATTGTCGGAGATAGCTTGATTGAAACCACGCAGACTTATGCGGGACAGAATCGATATTTTTATTCGATTTCCAGATCAGAATTCGATTCAATAAAGCGAAAACTAGTGGAGCAGGAAATACCTGAGCCTAGTATGAAGGAGATTTACGGATCAGCTTCGGACGTATTTATTTTGGTTTTCATAATGGAAGGGGATAAGGTGTCTGAATACTATTTAGAAAGTCCACAAAGCTTTGAGGACTTTTTTAGTGCCAGCGCAAAATGTATTCAAAACGAAGCCTTGAAGAAGCAGGTTTTAGCTTTGAGGGAATTTGCCGCTCATTTGCGGGATTAGAATTTCAGCCGAACTTTAAGAATGATACTGTTTTAAGGCTTTATCTTGATGCTCCCAATGATGAAATCAAATGCACGATTTGTTTACCCCATTAGAACAGGGCTGTTCTGTATCCTTTGTGTCCTTTTTCAGACCAATTTGTTGAAGGCACAAAGCCGGAAAATCGACTTTGATCCTTCCCTATGGCCAAGCTACGAAGAGGAGCTAAGCTGCATCGAAACCCATTCTATATTTTATAAGGTATCTGTGGATTGTGATTCCATTGGCTTGGAATCACCGAAACTGGACTTAATGGTAAATGATTCGGTGATCAGCTTAAGTGCAGAAGGTTTATCTATTGTCTTAGCGGATAGAGCTTTTAAGCCTGAGGAACATTTGCTCGAATACGAAACCTTGAAATCTGATGTTAGGGTACTGTACAAGATTGATAGTTTGGTTTACTATGGTAGCTATGATATTGATACACCAGCGACTAAGTTGGTAGACTTGACTTGTGTAATACATAATCGCAAAATTGCTATTCCTAAGGCCGCTTATTCCGACTTATATGATCCCTTATTGCGTGATTCTTTTGGCGCTAAGTTTCAAATGGTAGGAATATATCGATCATTAGATCGGGAAAGGTTGTATTTAAAGCTAAATAGCATAAGCTCGGGATATGAGGTGATCTTCATCATCGACGGCTTTAAGTATATCGGAAGAGTTTTGTGGCCAGGGATTTAACTTAATGTGCTCCCAATGTATCGATCGCTAAAACTTTTACTTACAATCCTTGGACTATACGCCATTCTCTCCAAAGTCTACTTCATATTTGTTTTGGCGGATGGCCTACAAAACATGGGTTTTGGGCTATTGATTCCAATAATGATGCTATTCCTGGTGGGCCTGTTTCTTTTTCAACTTTGGGGGCCTCGCTTAAAGAAATTGGGTAAGTCCGAAGGTATGTTGACCTTGTTTGCTGCTTCTTACTTCTACCTGCATTTTAGCTGGCTGGCTTTTTGGGATTTACTAAACAAAAGACCGGATGCTGAAATGGCAACTACAGGCTTTTGGCTAAATGACCTGCCAAACCTTTTGGCTTTGTTTTTTGGAGCTTGGCTTTTGATACTTCTAATCCGAAGACAACTGGCCCCTTGAGGGATACTTAAAACCCTCATTTCGGTAAGGTTTTAATGGAGATCCGTTTTATTCTCTTCCAGCAGTTTATAATGTTTTACGGCCTTTTTAATGGCCTTTCGCAATTCGTCAACTTTGCCAGAACCAATAAATATCCTTTCACCCCAGCTGGTTTCTACACTCATTCCATTGCGCCCCGAAAAGGTGAACTTCTTTTGGAGTAAGTAATGGTTATAGGATTTTTGCCAGCTACTTAAACGAGGAAAGGAAACAATCCGGATAAAGCTAATCTCGTCCCAGTGGATGATTCGTTTACTATGGTGAAAGGGCATCATTTTATATTCTATTCCCTTTTTGCTAATGGAGGTTTTTAAGCGTAAATGGCTAAGGAACCAAATTAGGGCCAGGCAAAGTACTACGGCAATCGCCCCTGGGAGCAAGTCCATAGCTTGAAATTTAATAGATGGACTGAGGTAAAGGCGAAGCAGCACAATGCATAGTAAGAGCAGGATGCTGCTAACTATCCATTTGGACTTAATTGATAAGTATTGCTGCTTTTCTTTAAACACCTTATTGGCCATAATCCTGGATTTGTTAATACTGAATTAACCTCAAGTTAATAATAAATTAACACTACGCAAAAAACTCGGCCTCCCAAGCCCTAAACCAGATCAAGGGTTTCATGGCTGAAACTTGCATTGGCTCTGCTATTAGGATCAAATTTTGAGCTTCCTTGAGTCGCTTAATTTCAACTGGATCTTGGGCGCTTTTTTTACTCTATTTCGAATAATGTCAAATTCTCCTCTTTCCCTCAGTCTTCATTCTCTTCAACATAATGGCTGGGTCTAAGTCCTTGACTGGCACCTTTTTCGCTGCTATGCGGTGAACAAAAAATTAATCTATGATGCGATTTTATCCCCTACTTTTTACCCTCCTGGTTTTAGGAGCGCAGGCCCGTGATCTTCAGATAAACCCCGGAATTCGCTTACCCAAAGACAGCCTTGAGGCCAGTCATTTGATTCAGTCTTTAGAAGGGTTTTTAGAAGCTAGTCAATCGGAGAATTCGGCCAATACCTATGTTTTACCAGCGGAGAAATTAGAAACCTATTTATTACTGGATGAGTTTAAAGGCATAGAAGCCAGTTCTTCTTTTAATGATGAACATTTCTATCAGCCCCAGCTTTGCAATGTTGCTCCCCTAGAGGAGGGGCAGTATTGGTTGCAAATTTCCTATTTCGGCCAAAAGGGAGATACTTCCATCCTGCGCGCCAGCTTTGATCTCATAGCCCATCCGGATAAAGATCAATTCAAATTTGCCTCGCCTCTAAAACGCAATACCCGACATTGGAAGGAGTTTAAGGTCGGCAAAAGCCAGTTCTTTTATCAAGATAGCCTCAATGAAGCCCACGCCATTCAATACGATCAATTAAGCACTCGCTTTGATGGCAACTTGAAATCCGAGAACAAGGCGAATATTGTTTACTGCTGTGAGAATTTAATTTCCATGGAGCGATTGCTGGGCCTCACTTATAAGATTGATTATAATGGCTATAATTCTAGTGTTTGGGCTGTTAATGAAGCGGGTATTAAAATTATGGCCCTGGCTAATGATAATGCCAGCTTCGAGAATTTTGATCCCCATGATTTATGGCATGCACGCCTGAGTATGGTGATCTCCCGTCGGGCGGTAGATCATTCCGTTGATGAAGGCTGTGCCTACCTCTATGGAGGTAGTTGGGGATATACATGGGATGAAATCCTAAAGGCCTTTAAAGCACAGATTGCTTCTGATCCAAGTATGGACTGGCGAGAGCTTAAAGAAAAACCACAGTACTTTCAAACGGGTGAGCATCGCAATTCAGCCGACTATATAGTGTGTGCACTGCTGGTTCGGGAAATTGAAGCTAAACATGGCTTTGAAGGCGTTTGGGAGTTTTTGAATATCGGCCCAAGAGAAAAAGGCAATGCCAAATTTTATCAAAAGCTGGAGCGCTTATTAGGGATTTCGGCAGAGCAGTATAATGCCAAAGTTTGGGAATTGATAGAACAGGCTTAGACCCTTTTTAAGGTTAACAATTCAGCTAGCGATTGTCTTATACAATCACTTACCGCATTCGCCTGGTCGTACACAATTAAATGACCACCATTAAGCAGTTTGGGTGCTTGGCTTCTTTGCTTAAAGGCCAGCACCCGATCTTGCTTTCCGTGAATTTGAACGAGCCTTTTCGGAACCATTTGGTTTTCCCATTTACCAAGTGCTTCCAGAGCCCATTTAATAAAGCTTGGATCCCCCTCTCGTATGATCGCTTTCAAGAGTTTCCGCTCCGAACTCCCAAAAATGAAGGCCATGATAGACGAAGGAAAATGCTGAAAACCCCAATCGGGTAAATAGGGTACCAGGCCCGAACGGAGTAACTTTCGAATATAGCCTGGCAAATCTTCACTGCAAACGATGGATGAAATGGAAATGGTAGCAAGGGGATTAAGATAATAGTTCATCTCAACGGCAATCATGCCCCCGAGGCTTAGGCCGATTAAAATGAAGGGCTCATGGGGATCAATAGCCTCCGACAGGCGTTTAGCATAAGCACCAAGGCTTTCTTTCTTTTTGGGAGGAATCCAGGGAATAGGAATCGAAGGATAATCCAGCTTTAAGAGCTTGAACACCCTTTCATCGGCTCCCAAGCCACTGATTAAATAAATTTTTGGTGAGCCAGTTTCCATTTTCAACTATCGCCTACCATCAAAATAACGTCGGTTCCAGGCGCCCTGACCTGCATTTTGATTATGGGTAAAATGCAGAGAATCTCCATCAAAGTGATACTCTAAATAACCATACAGGCTACCGCCATCCCAATCGTAGAGGCCCTCTCCTGAACTATGGATTTTAATATCCTTAAGGATATAAACATCTCGAGAATCGTAGTCAATTCTAAAGTTAAGGCTAGAGTCTCCAGAGCCCTTGCTAATTTTTACAATAGCATCCGAATATTTATAACTGCTTCCAGTAATAACATTACCACCACCTACTAAACCACCACCGATATAGGTACCCGTGTATTTTTCTAAATAAGAAGTTTCTTCCTCTTTTTTACAGGATAAGAGACCTAAACTGAGGCAGAGGAGAAAGATGCGAGCTTTAATCATGGCTAAGATTTTTAAAATTTGCGTCCTCTAGTTCCCTGTTGCTTGGTAAGGTAAGGATTTCAAAACATGCTCCAAAGCTTCCAGTCGGGCTTTGGTTTTTTGATCAGCTTGAATAATGATCCAGGGGGCATTCTCGGTATGTGTTTCCTTAAACATCCGTTCCTTATATCGGGTGTATTCATCCCAGAGACCTTGTGCCGCTTCATCAACAACTGTCATCTTCCAACGTTTTAGGGGGCTGCTTTTAATATCGGCAAATCGACGGGCTTGCTCCTCTTTGGTGATGGAGAAGTAAAATTTGATGAGGTAGGTGTCTGAGCTTTGCAGCATCCTTTCAAAGTCATTTACCTGGCCCATAAAGGTTTCATATTGCTCTTTTGTACAAAAATCATTTACTGGTTCCACCACCGCTCGGTTATACCAGGATCGATCGAAGAATACCATTTCCCCGGGTTTGGGTAATTGGTTCACATAACGCTGGAAATACCATTGACCGGCCTCTTCTTCTGTAGGTTTCGGTAAGGCGATAATGCGATAATGCCGAGGATTGATATGGGCGGCAATACGGCGAATAGCGCCACCTTTGCCAGCTGCATCCCGACCTTCAAAAAGGATGACTACCTTTTTTTGTTGACCAATTACCCACTCTTGCAGCTTAATTAATTCGGCCTGCAATTCCCGCAAACGCTGCTCATAATGAGCCAAACGCAGGGCTTTCAATACATCCGTTTTCTTATCCGCAAAAAGGTATTTTAATCCCAGAGGAGAATTGAGCAATTCGAGGTCGGCATCACTCAAGGCCATGATTTCTTTTTCTTTTGGGCTCATCAGATGTCAATTTGTTCAATATGTCGGTAATAGCGGGCAACTACATTGGGATCTGGTAATATGGTAGTAAGGCTTTTGGTCCTTCGATCCTGATAGGGAAATTTCGAGAGTACATAGCGAATGCTTTCCAAACGCGCTTCCCGCTTATTATTGGTTTTTACAATAATCCAGGGACTAAAAGTGGTGTGGGTCTTGGAAAACATCTGCTCCTTATAATGGGTATAGCGATCCCATAATTCCTGCCCCTTCATGTCCACCGGTGAAAATTTCCATTGCTTCAAAGGGTTTTTCATCCGCGATTTAAAGCGCTTCTTTTGTTCCACTTTGGAAATGGAAAACCAAAATTTAATCAGGATTACCCCATCTTCATAGAGCATGTGCTCAAAGCCGGGTACTTGCACCATAAAACGATCGTACTGCTCGGTATTGCAAAAGCCCATTACGGGTTCTACCACCGCTCGGTTGTACCAGGAACGGTCAAAGAATACGATCTCACCCGGATTGGGGAGCTCCTTAATATAACGCCTGAAATACCATTGCCCGCTCTCTACCTCGGTGGGTTTAGAAAGGGCTACTACCCGCATGGAACGCGGATTGAGATGTTCTACAAAGCGTTTAATCGAACCACCTTTGCCGGCAGCATCCCGACCTTCGAAGAGCACCGCTACTCGCAGCTTTTTCTTGGCTACCCAACGCTGCAAATTCACCAATTCGGTTTGCAGCAGGCGCAGTTCTTCTTCATAACGTTGATTGCGAATGATTTTACTGAGATCAGTTTCATTTTGCTCGGCAATCTGAACTAAATCCTTACGCTGTTTTACTTTACACAGCTCTTCACGAGTATACATGTATGATAAGGCTTGGAGAAAAGCCTAAGTTACGAATTAAGCCGCCCGGAGTGGCTCTAAATATTGGGCTTTTCGCCTCTATTTGCTTGGCGCAAATTAGTTGAGCCCTATCTTTAATGCATGTATAAATGGGCTTTTTTAGTTCTGCTGATTTTTAGTGCATGCAAAAGCAGTCAAGTGCAAAATGGGGCAAGGGATCCTGACTTTATTCGTATACGCTTTGAGGAAGTGGGAGGCTTTACTGGCGGAAGTGGTATGTATAGCTTGGAAGCCGATGGACGGGTCCTCAATAAGGGAGCAGAATTAAAGCAGCTTAGCGAATCCCAATTAAAGTCGCTTCAGGCGAAAGCCCAGGCCATCCGCAAATTAGCGCCGTTTCAAAGCTCTGGTCAGCACATCCAAAGAAGCATTTGGCTCGAAAGTCCCCAGGACACCTTAAGCTTTAGCTGGGGTTTGGAAGATACTGCGGCCAGTGCCCATGATCGACTTTACCACAGTTTGTACCAACTCACGATTGAATAATCATGCGCTGGGAATACTGTTTTCCCTCCGGACTGCGTAATAGCACGAAATAGGTACCTGCGGCCAGATCCGTGCTAAAGTTCCAATTTTGATCCCCGGCTTGGGTTTGAATACTGCGCTTGTTGATCACTCGACCTTGGAAATCCTGTACTTCCAATTCATAGGTACCGGCGGAAGCTTTTTCTAAGCGAATATTGAAATCACCATTATGAGGATTAGGATAGAGCGCAAAGCTAAAGCTGGCTACCTTAGGTTCTTTTAGACCAATGCCGCTGCTGCCTAAGTAAATATTATCGAGGTTGATAATATCGCCATCATTGGTGACCGAATTGGTACGCTTATCCACCAATAGATGGGTCTCAAAACAGAGCTCGAAATACTGCCCAGCAAAATCATCCAAATTCACAATTTGACTTTGGAAACCATCGCCATCGGGATTGCTGGCAATAAAGGTTCCGCTTACTGGCTGTCCATTGGCTAAAACCCGCAAGCTGCTGGTATAAGCGCTATTACTGGGCTCCGAACGTAAACGTCGGATTAGGCGAGTATAAGCCTGCTGCAAATCGAAGTTCAGTTGTAAGGCTCCTTCCTGACGGGCATCTACACAGGTGCAATAAGTGGAGCGGAAACTGGGGTTTACTTGCCAAACCGCAGTGTCATTCCGAGGAACCTCAAAAGGATCCGGATAATTAACCAGAGGGCCACCCACTATTTCCAGACCGCGATTACCGGTGCTGGCCACGGTATTGCGTCGACTGCTGCTATTATTGCCATGACGTATAAGCAGGGAATCGGCATAGGCGAAATCCTCAAAGCCGATTTTTCCACCCAGCAATTCATAGGGTTTTAAAACCCGAAAGTTCACAATGCGGTTGTTATTCAAAGTGGGATCGCCGCTGTAGACCAAGTTTAAAGTGAGGGTATAGGCACCGCGAGCATCCATATTCAAATAGGTGGAGAAGTCGAGATTTAGGGTGTCGCCATAATGTACGGTTCTGCTTAAGCTGGTGCCGATATTTTGACTGGCTGCACCAGATAAGCTGTAATCCAAGGAAATATTAGTGCCTACAGCCAGGCTATCGCAGCCCAGGAATACGGCCGATACGCTAATGTTCGTGCTATCATTTAACTCACAGCCCGAAATAGGATTGAGCACCTCCAGCAATTTCCATTCTGCATTCTGATAGCCCTCCTGACGGACCCTTTGCTCGTAGGTATTATTGTAAGTGAGGCTATCGCTGGATGTGGATATCGAGGCGAAGAAATCGTAATTACCCGTCAGGCTTAGATCAGCAGTTTGACTGTGTACGATATAGGCTACAGAATCCGGTAAAAGAGTATTGCTAATTACGGTACTCATGGTTTGCAGGAGCCCGCCATTAATGCTGTAGCTGAGGTTAATTGCCGTTCCTGCTGTAATGCTTTGGGCACAGCTATTATTGCGAATCACAAAAATCACATCTTCCGCAGCACCCAAACTGCAATCACGTTCGGGAAGCACCAAGGCATCAAGACTAAGATCATAATCGCCGGTAGGCTCTCCTACTCCCACTGCATACCAGGCATTGGTGGTTTGGATATACTCATTAGAGCAAGCGCCATAGAGGTCGATAGCCGATTGCATCGCTCCCATGCGCGCATCCCAATGGTCGGAAAAACGAGTGAGGTAATTGTCGAGATTATGGTAAGCGATATCTGCGGCCGTTTGATAACCGAGGCCTTCAATATCGTAACGGTCATTATTGTCGTTCACGCCAGAATCACCCTCAGTAAGCAGGTAGTACCAAAAGTTCTGAACCCCGGAATTGCTGTGTACATAGCCATTATCGAAAAAGAGACCCTGGCCCCAGTTATTGCCTTTGTAGGTATGGGGATGACTAAATTGAGCGGGATTTCGCAAATTCCGTAAGCCATTGCCGGTATTTAAAAAGTCTTCACCCATTTTCCAGTCGCCACCGGCCGAATCGTAGGCAAATTCAATCGCTACTCCGAAAATATCGCTGAAGGACTCATTGAGCGCTCCGGACTCACCTTGATAGATCAAATTGGCCGTGTATTCGGTAATACCATGTGTGATTTCATGCGCTACTACATCCAGGGAAATTAATGGGGTGGAAGCAACGCCATTGCCATCACCATAGGTCATTTCCTGACCATTCCAAAAGGCATTTACATAATTGGAATCGTAGTGTACATAGGAGATCAATGGTGAGTTTTGATCGTCGTAGCTGAAGCGATTGTAATGTTGTTTAAAGTAGCTGTAAACACGCTCTGCACCCCAATGCGCATCGGTGGCCGCCTCATCAAAATTGGCATTGAAATTATTCCAGTAATTGTCATCGTCGTAAAAGTCGATAGCGAAGGCTTTATTGGTGCGCTTTTCCATATTATAGGTGAAAATACCTCCACCACTAAGCGTATCTTGTAAGACATATTTCGCCGAATCACTATTGTAAAGGGTGTAAATAGTGCGGGTGCCTGAGTACTTGGTGCGTGCAGTTCCGGTATCCTGACTATGAATACGACTGATACTATGAATTAAGTTACCGTTTTGGGCATTGATATAAACCCAGTTGCGATCATAAGGCTCATAGCTGTAGACATCCTCCTTCCAGGTCAGTTGATATCGGTCGCCTTTCTTACTAAAATCTTTGTCGATAATAACCAAACTACCCAAGGGCCTGAGGGCATAGTCGGCTTCCCAGGAATACCATTGGGCAGGGAAATAATTCAAGGCCCTTTGCGATGCCTGCTTTTCACTTATCGCCGGTATCGGATTAATGTTTAAGCCTGTTACAATTTCCCCATTGGCCAGATATACAGCATTATTACGTAGGTGAATAATCAGCTCTCCCGCTTCGACAGGGATTCCTTGATGCATTTGCTGATAATGGCGATGCTCGGAACCATCCTTGCCATAGCTCACCCTTTGCAGCTCCAGGCGATCTTTTTCCCCCAATCCCAATTGTTGACGGTACTGCTCAATAAAGGCCTCGGCACTTAAGCTTTGATCGCCGGTATATCGATACCAACCGGCTGTTTCCAATTCTTCAAGTCCAGTGCTGTTTACCTGCTGGGCATAGAGGCCAAAGCTCATCACAAAAAGGAGGCCGACCATTCTCAATCGTACATTCATAGCGCTGAAAAATATAAGGGCGTGGAAGGTACACGCAATTCTTGAATTAGCATTTTAGTCCCCTATTGGTTCACTAAGGTCGATCGAGAGCCTTTATAAAGTTGCGATAAGTTTGGGCTTCTACACTCCAATCGGGTGGAGCAATATCTCCCCAGGCTTTAGGCACATCATGCATATTGAAGTAGTTGATCCCCGCAATTTCTTCGGCTGATTTTATCGTTTCGGCCGCCTTCAAAAGCCACTGTTCCTGAAAATCTTCGGGGCCCTTTACACCAAATTCGGTGATGAAGATGGGCTCGGGGGCTTGCCGCATTCGCCAGGACTTGCGTCGGTAAATTTGGGCGAATTGCTCCTGCTGGGTGGGGTCGGTAATATTCTTATCTGGTAGGCCATAAATGGCGATGCTGATATAGTCTACTTGATCGCTTCCGGGGTACCATTCCAAAGAACCGCGATCGCCAGCCGGTCCCCATACTTTTAGGATGCCCGGAATTTCTTTTTCAGCTCTCAACATCAAATAACGATAGGCATCGATGTACAATTTGGGATCTTTACTTTGCCAGGGATAGCGCTCAATGGGGATTTCCATTTCTTGGGAAAAGCGGAGGTATATCTGCCGTGGGAAATGTTGCAGGCTATCCAAAAGCTCTTCTAATTCCGAATCGTATTCACCCGCCAAGAGCTTTTCCAAACATTGATCATCGCGCTCAAAATTGCGATCTTCTATGGTCTCCAGGGTGAGAATTAGCTCGCGTCCATTGCGCTTTACTTTCTCCAATTCCTCAAAAAAGCCCTCCTTTTTATAGGTCGCTAGATTGATGAAGAGATGCTCGGCATTAATTCCGGCCAGGCCATCTAATTTTCGATCGGGATCATAAACTCCTAAATGGAAGAGGCTGTCCTCAGCGACCTTGGTTTCCGGGTGCTCAAAATATTGGCGATTGTAGAGATGGGGATTCGCTTTCTGAAAGGATATTTGCGATTGCCAGAGTTCTGGGCTTAGATCATCATATTGACCGGCTAATACCAGGCATTCATGATTAAAGAAACGCAGGCGATGTAAGCGGCGGTACACTTCATCTTCTAATTTCATTTTGGGATAAACCTCTAAAGGGATTTCCGAATGAGCGATGAGGGTGATGCTCAGAGCATCTACATAATCGGATCCGGGATAATACTCTTCCAAACCGGGATAACCTGCCGGCGACCAAAGCATTTTTACCTGCGGGGCCTTGGATTTCACTAAAGCCTGCACATGGCGAAAGGCATCGATATAAACGGAAGGATATTCTTGCCAGGGATAAAAGCGCCCGGGCACTTCCATTTGAGGATTGAAATTGAGGTAGACCTCTTGTTTCAGCGTAGCGAGCATTTCCGCTAATTGGATAATCTTTTGATCGTAAACGCCCTCCGAAACAGCAGTGAGGGGTGCACTGCGGTATACTGGCCAGTATTTACTTCCCCAACATTCCAGATCAATAATAAAAGAGGCTTGGGCCGGAAGGTCCTCAATTAGGGCTGTTGGAATTTGCCAGTCTTCACTCTGGTTGAGCTGTACATAGCGATGCGCAAAAGCGGGCTTTAATTCATATTGACTGTAATCCGCAATTTGGGTTTTAAGCAGCACTGCTTGATCGCGCTCGCCCCACTTATGACTGATGTATAAGTCCTTGGCATAGGAAGGGTATTTTACTTTAGCCCAAAGGAAAAGGGCCGAAAAAATGACCAGGCCAAAGGCCAGGGCCAGGAGAATAAAACGCCGCCACAGTTTTCGCCCTGCTTTACTCATAGATTAAAAATTTGTCCCTTCCAGGCTAAGCGATAGCCCTTGGCCTCCACTTCCTTAAAAGCTTCTGATTGTGGATTCCAAAGGGGATTGCTATGATTGAGATGGATGAAGTGAATCTTGGCTTTTTCCTCCGCATCTAAGGGATCGAAGAGGGCCATGCTTTCTACTACAAAGGGATGGGGAATTTCACTCATATCGCGGCCGGGTAATTCCTCGGCATTGTAAAAGGTCGCGTCCAAAAGAGCATAGTCTACCGCTTGCACCAATTCCACAATATCTTCATCCCAAAGCTGCCATTTATCGATATCTGGAATAAAGAGGGCGGTTTTGGATTTCCCTTTAATGATATAAGCTAGAGTCTCGGAGAATTCATCCCGATGGGGTACTTTAAAAACATAAATGCCGGCACTATCTAGCTGGGTAATAAGGTCTGCCGCTTTTAAGCTGGCTTTCTGGGGATGGAGCTTCAAATTTTGCAATTCGAATAATTGCGACCAGGGCCCATTTTGAGTCAGGAATTCGGCCATTCGCTCTCCGCAAAATAAGGGCAATAGATGAGTGTTGCAGGCTTCCCGACCGAAATACATCAAACCCGTATAATGACCAATATGGGCATGACTAACATAAACTGCCTTGGGTAAGCGGGCATAACCCTGGGGGATTAACTGAAATTGCTCGCTAATATCTGGGCTGGCTTCAATTAAGGTCCATTGTGCCGAATCTGGCTCCAGCCAGGCTAAGGAAACCACATTGCCTTTAGTGACTCCGGGCTGGCAACATTCTTTTTCGCAGCCTAGTTGAGGCTTCCCGGCATCTTGGGCACGACCCAATACCATGAGCTTCTGGGCCGAAAGTTGCAGGCTGCATAAAATGCCGATCCATATTCGAATATTAGGCTTCATAGCTTTCGGTATTTAATACTTGCTCTAGTTGCAACAGACTCTCATAGGCCTGACCCTGATCAAATACATCGATATAATACTTAGGTCGTATCCAAAGCTGCAAATGGGCATCTCTAATTTTAAGGCTGAGTACTTCACCAAAGCTGCGCCAATTGGCCTTACGGCGGATGCGAATTTCTTGATGATCCGAACTCAAGTCCACTTTAAATTCTCGCGGGGGAAATTTTTCCAAGAGGGCGGGATAGAGGCGCTCCAATTCTAATCCGGGAACCAAATAGGTTCGGCGGAAATACTTAAACACATCGCCGGGTTTTAGGCCTCGGCGGCTTAATTGGTAGGTTGCTCCTAAGGCCGAAATCAGGCTTACCGCGGCAATTTTCCAAGTGGGAACCACATCACCCATCAAAGGGCCAGTCACCAATTCGCCCACCACATTTAGGGCGAAGAAAAAGAGCAGTAATACGAGGATAGATCTTAAGGGGTACAAAGTGGCCTTTTGGCTAAGTTAATTATTTGCGGTTTTGGAATTGGGCCAGCCTTCAGGAATGATAAAATAGCGCTTTTCCTCCTTTAAAGAGTTTGGGTTTTCCATCATTTTAGCAATGAGTTGAGGCCTATAGATCCGCTGGAATTCCGTTTCTAATTCTTCTTCCAATTCTGAAAAGGAAAGGCATTCTGAAGAGTTTTTGGTGAAATAGGAGCCGATCCAATCCGGTTTTTTGAGAATGCAGAATCGGCCTTGGCTTTCCGAATAAAGTTCTTTAAGCTGATTAAGGCTGAGGAAATAGTATGGGGTCGCTTCGGCTTGAGCCTGATCTGGCAAAATCGGATTTTTGGCCCAGGGATAATAAAGCTCGCCTTTCAGAAAAAGTTCAGATTTGAGGTCTCCGTAAGCGGCTTTAATTTGGGGATGATCTGAAAGGGGTAATTGCAATTTGCGGAGCTTCTCCATCTTCCGACCCAGAAAATCACGGCGGCTGGGACCTAAAAAATTATGGTGATTGCCATCTTCACCTACCTGCAAATAATATTTCAAGGCTACCTCCCAATGCCGCTTTTGATCCTTTTGTTTATCGTAAAGGATGAGGTCTAATTCACCGCGAGTGATTTTAGCTTCGATAATCTGCACATTGGCGGCCAATACCTCATAGTGGGGGTCGAGTTCCAGAACGTATAAAATCAATTGCTCAAAATAGCGCCCCATTACCTGGGGAACCTGAGCTTCAAAATGCGCATTGACTTTAGCGCCTTCTTGATCCTGCTTCGCTAAAAGCTCGGCAATTAATGCTCGATGTTGATCATCGTGAAAATAGTGGGCAGAATCGGGTAAATCCAAAAATGATGGGGTGCTAAGTGCCCACCAAATACGGCGGAGATGTACATTTTGCAATGCTTCAGGAGCCATAGCCCTAAGGTAGGGGCAGAAGATGAGTCGACAATGGCCGGAGCTCAAAACTTAGTGCTCCTTGCGCCCCAAAGGTAAAAAGGGACTCTCCCAGCCATAGGCTACCGCCAGACTGCGAATAAGCACCACCACGCAAATAGAGATCAAGGCATTAAGAGCGGTGTTTACTTCCAATAGGCTACCCAACCAATAGAGCAATCCACCGGCCAGAGAGGCCAGGGCATAAATTTCTTTTCGGAAAATCAGCGGCACTTGATTGGTAAGCACATCGCGAATTACGCCCCCAAAAACGGCCGATACAATACCGAGCATTAAGGCAATGGGAATGCTAAGTTCCGCAATCATTGCTTTTTGAAATCCCAGAATAGTGAAGAGCCCCAAACCAATGGAGTCGAAAATGAAGAGGCTGCGGCGGATATGACTTAAGCGGGGATAGAACAGATAGCAGAGGATCATGGCCAAAGCGACAATGCCCAGGTATTCAAGGTTCAACATCCAACTTACGGGTGTGGCCCCCATTAAAACATCGCGGGTGGTGCCGCCTCCCAAGGCCGTTACAAAGCCAATAATAAAGGCACCTACTAAATCGAATTTTCGTTCTACCGCCGCCACTACTCCCGAAATAGCGAATACCAGGGTGCCTAATAAGTCGAGGACATAAATGAGGTCTTGCAGGGGCATGCCGCGAAGGTAGGACAAATGAAAAATGCTTTGCTTAGGAGCAACTTATTCTTGATCCCAGTGCATAATAAGATTGCCTATTTTTTGACCGGAACAGGCATAGTGATAAGCATCTTCTGCTTTTTCCGGCCTGATCTTTAGCGGATCCACCAGGCCCTTGAATTTACCCGCTGCCAATAATTTATGCATCTCCTTCAGGCTGCCGGGTATATCCTTGGGAATAGGGAAGTACACCTTGGACTTTTGCATAAAGGGCCGCAATAAAGCCAGCCATACATTGGAGGCATAAGGTCCTAATTCGGAAGAAACATAGGCGCCACCATGGTTGAGCAGATGCCTGCATTGGAAATAGCTGCTCTTGCCTACTGCATCCAGCACATGGGCGTATTTTTTGGAGCTTTTGCGAAAGTCTTCCGTCTTGTAATCCCAGTAGCTTTCCACGCCTTTTTCTTGCCAATAATCGCGATGACTGGCTGGCCCCACTGCATCAATGCGGATTCCACGGGCACGAAGAATTTGAATGGCGGCGGATCCTATTGCTCCGGTCGCTCCAATCACCAAAACTTTGGAGCCTTTTACCAAATTAAGGGGTCGTAAAAAAGTGAGGGCATAATGGGCTCCTTCGGCGCAGCAAAGGGCATCAACATAGGACTTTTGACCCGGTATATGACTGATGGCAGCGCTTTCTTTGATTTTCACAAATTGAGCTTGACTGCCCAGGCCTTCATCATTAAAGCCAAAGACATGATCACCGGGTTTAAAACCTTTGACTTCAGGACCCACCTCTACTACCTCGCCAGCGAAATCGCTACCCAGTATGGGATTACGGGGTTTGGGCCATCCTACAAAGAATCGAAATATAAAGGGCTTGCCTCCTAAGATGCCACAATCGGTACGGCTAATCGTGTTGCAATGCACTTTAACCAGTACTTCGTTTTTAGCAGCTTCGGGTTGAGGTACATCCTGGAGCAAGATGCGCTCCGGTCCTCCGTAATTCCTGCGGACTAAGGCTTTCACGAGGTGAATTTAAAAACAAATTCGCTTGATTAATCCACCACTTTTATAAATGACTGGGCTGAGTTTCCTTTTTCATCCATAATTAAAAGGCGGTGGGTTCCCAGCTCCAGAGCTACTTCCATGCGGTGATTGATCCGGCTGGAGCCGATGTATTCATCATCCACATACCAAAAGATGGTTACCTCCCCTTGTCGATGGCCTGCCTCGAGAATTACTTTTCCCAGGGTGCCTTCAAAATCACGGGAACGACGTACTACCTCAAATTTTTCCGGATATATAAATTCCAGAACTTCATCTATTGGCGCCAGGCATTGAGGATCCCAATCCGGAGGCGCCTTATAATTCAATTCTGAACGTTGGGCATACCAGGTCATGGCCGGACTTAAAATCATCCAACTGGAATCTTTGGGTTCCTCCGAGCTACATTCGTGATGTACCCTTAATCCTTTAGTGTTCAGGAAAATGGGCTCACAATAAGGGCAGTTCTTAAGACTCGCTTTAGAGCCGTAAATGGTATCACGATAGCGACAGTGCTCCTGCGCCAGAAATCCACTTTCACGGCAAATCACTTGGGCATGCTGCCAGTCGTAGGGTGGCTCAAAAAATGGAGAGGCTGGTAAATAATCCATAATACTAAAGAGCAAGGGCGCTGAGGTTTCCACTCCAATTACCCCGGGCCGGCCTTCATAATTAGCATTGCCGGTCCAGCAAACTACTAACCATCGTCCATCGGTACCTACCGCCCAGGCATCTCTAAAGCCATAGGAAGTTCCGGTTTTCCAGGCTATTCGTCGGTTAGAGCCCCATTGTTGCCAGTTGCTTGGCCGATTGAGGCCCTCCATCATTTGCAAGCTGCTGTAGATCGCGGCCGGATCTGAATTTGGAATAGGACCCCAGTCTTGTACCCGTCCCAGTATATCATAAATACTCTTTTCTTCTTTGCCTTGCATGGCCCAAATCCAGCGGCGATACATATGAGCGATTTGCAGGGCTGGCACTTCAGATCCACCTAAGATTAAAGACAAACCATAATATCCGGCATCGCGATCTAAATCATGCAAGCCATAGGCACGTAGGCGGTGCAAGAATACGGGAACACCCATATCTCGTAACACTCGGGCGGCAGGCACATTTAAAGATTGCTGCAGAGCTTTGTAAACCGGGGTGGCGCCTCGGTATTTAAGATCGAAGTTCTTGGGAGTAAAATCACCAAAACGGGTAGGGATATCAGGTACCAGGGCCCGAGAAGATAATTGCCCCAAAGCCATGGCATCAGCATAGAGCATAGGTTTTAAAATGCTGCCCGTGCTGCGCGGTTTATTCAGCATATTTATCTCCTTGCCATCGGCCAGCTCATTGGTGGTATTGCCAACATAAGCTTTGATACTCCCGTCCTGAAGATCCATAACCAGAGCGGCAGAATTGTGTACGGAATTCCCCCGCCATTGCAATACATGCAGGTTTACCAATTCCTGAACATGCCTTTGCCAGTTGGCGTTTAAGCTACTGTGCAAGCGGCTTTCCGGCATTTCTTTGACTTGATATTGGCTCAGGTGATGGGCTAAGTCCGGTAAAGCCTGAGGTTCGGAAGGGAGTTCTTCCAATAAGGATAGGCGATAGGTGAGGGAGTCGATTACTTCCTCAGCCAGTAGTTTTTGAAGCAGGCGATTGCGTTTTTGCTCAAAAGTCTGGCGGTTCCTTCCAGGGTGAATAATGCCTGGTGCATTGGGCAATACTGCTAAGGCCGCGCATTCAGACCAGGATAATCGATGCGGAGCCAAAGCAAAATAGCGCCAGGCGGCTGCTTCCAGACCAACTACATTACCACCAAAGGGAGCCTGGCTGGCATAAAGCTCCAATATTTCTTCCTTGGAGTAGCTAAGCTCCAGCCGCATAGCCCGCAGGATCTCAGTAAATTTTTCCCAGTAGGTGCGCGAAGGATTGCCACGAGCCAGGCGTATGCATTGCATGCTGATGGTGGAGCCGCCAGAAACAACTTCACCCGCCTTCCAGTTTTGATAGAGTGCCCTAACAATGGCAATGGGGTTAAAGCCGGGATGCGAATAGAAGTGCTCATCCTCATACTGCACAATGGCCTGCCGGAATCGCATCGGCACCGAATCTGCCGGTGGGAAACGCCATTGTTCATCTGCCGCAATGCGAGCGCCCAACAATTGTCCGTTCTCTGCCTCAGTAACCGTGCTGTAAGGCGGGTCAAAAAGAGGCTCGGGCAGGCAATTCCACCACCAAATTAAGAAGATCAGTCCCGCAATGAGGGCAATACGGCGCAGTATTAGTCGACGAGGACTTCTACCCATTGGCCTACATTATTGGCGTTAATGCTTCCTTCATACATCGCTTCTGCCCAGGTGGGAGGTAAATACCATTTTCCGGGATAGGTGGCAGTAAGCTCTATTTGGATGGTCATTTGCGCTGTGCGATAGCCATTGTAATAGGTTAGTACCCGATCATCGCGAATGTCTTGATAATCATAATGGATTTCAGTTTCTTCTCCACCAGCCAATACCCGATTATTAGTAATCTCCCAGCCACTGGGGAAGAACTGACTTACCGCCAGGTTCTCATAATCCTTGGATAGGCTCAATCGCTGCAGCGTTACCTTAGCGATAATCGGAGTACCAATTTTTAAGGCGGAAGGATCTAGTTTATTTCCACTTTGATCGAGGTATTGCACCGTCATATCAATACGACTGCTATTGGCCGTTTCGCTTCCGTAAACGGGTAGGCCCTCACGCATCACCGTAAGGTAGAGCGATTGGCCATTTAAGCTCTTAACTCTGATATCCTGAGCCTTCTCAAATGCGGCATCTTCATATTGGAATACGCTGAGGTCGCTGCTAATACGGCGTGTTTTGCCATTCACCACCAATTCGAAATCCATTTTTTCGGTGCCACCGCCAAATACCTGGCTCATAGCCTGAAGGGTATAGGCAATAGTTTGGGTGCTATGCCAGCCATCACTTAGCTTTTCGGCAATTTCTTTGGCTAAACGCAGGGCTTCTTCCTTGTCGCCCATGGCGTAGAAAGTTTCCATTTGCATGGCCAGTCGACGGGTAGAACTCCCGTAACAATAGTAGTAATAACGATCTTCTGCCTCGGTGTAGTCATTGGCTTTTAATAAGGCTCGTGCCGCATCTTTTTCGCCTACTAAGGCATAAGCCGCTGCTAAGCGGAAGGCGGCAGACTGGGTAAGGTCATTGCGGTTTTTTAAGCGCGTCATGGCACCCAATTCAGGCTTGCCAGCTAAAGCCAATACATAGAGTCGGTAAGCCTGATTGAAATCATTATTATAAGAATAGTGATTGCTGTTATTCCACTCCCTGGCAGCTTTGCGCGCAAAGCGTAAATAGGAATCCTTCATTCCTACCGGAAGATTGTAACCTGCTTTTTCAGCCGAAAGCATAAAGTGCCCTACATAAGTTGAAGCCCAGGCATTGGCATAGTTCTGTCCGGGCCAGTAGCGGAAGCCCCCTTCCCCTAATTGTAAGGTTCTAAGCTTAGATAAACCCGCTCGAATATTACTTTGGATTTCCGCTTTTTGATCGCTATCCAGTTTTATCCATTTATCCAGATTAAGTTGAGCAAAGCACTTGGAGGTGGTCTGCTCCAAACAACCGTGCGGATAGCCAATAAGGTATTCCAAACGCTCACTAAGGTTCATCTTCGGCAGGCTGCTAACTTCTACCGTAAGCTTATTACTTCCGGCAATTCCAAAGGGCTCCGCTTTATAGCTTACCGGATTGCTGTCTTCCAAAATTGCATCGTGGAATTGTTTTTGGCGACGTAAAGGGCTGCGCACCGCAATTTCGGTTTCTTCAAAGCTTTTTTCGACTCCGGATTGCGCAGTGATTTTCAGGCTTCCTTTTCCTAATGCTCGTTTTACCTTAGCCTTGAAGTAGACGGTTTGTTGCCCGGTTTTCGAGAAGCTTATCTTTTTACTGCGTTCGATCAGCTCAATTTTGCCGGTAGAACTCAGTTCCAGATTCACATCCTTTATGCCCTCTTCCATGGCAAATACGGTTACCGGAACCAGTAATTCCTCTTCAGGGCCTAATACCCGAGGCACGGTCATTTGAACCATTAAAGGTTGTTTCACTCGAATATTGGTGTCAGCAGCACCATAGGCTTCCTTATCGTTGGCAGCCACTACCATTACTCGCACATTACCTATGTAATTAGGCATTTGCAATTTGTGATTGGCCTTTTCGCCCGCTTTGAGCTTGAAGGGTCCTAAGTGGCGTACCACTGGTACAAAGCGATCGGCATCTTCCTCATTGCTTTCCAGCAAGGCGCCATCACCACCAATGGCCAGCATTTTGGCGATTTCACCACTAAAGCCGCCTATTACTTCATCGTATAAATCCCAGGTGCGTAAACCCAAGGCAATCTTAGAATAGAAATAGGGCCAGGGATCGGGGCTTTGGAAATTGTTGAGTCCTAAGAGGCCTTCATCAACAATTGCCAGAGTGTATTCCATGGCTTTGCCATTTTTTTCGCTCACCTTAATGTTGTAATCCGAATTGGGTCGGATTTTTTCGGGTGCTTCAATCTGCGGATGTAAATGCGTGGCCGGGTCTTCCACCATAATGGGGATGATACCATAGAGCCTTAGGGGTAAATCATTGCCTTTACTGCTATGAGGCTGTAAAATCATGGCATGGGCATAGCAGTTGGGTGCCATCTCTGGGGTGATCTTAAGCTCATGCACCGTTGATCCGGCATTGGTGGCCAATACCTTTTGGATGATCTGACCGGTAGCGTTTTCATAGCTGAGGATTAAGCGACCCCCCGCAGCACTGGGCACACTAATTTTAGCGGTTTCACCTACCTGATAATTGTCCTTATCGGTTTGCACATTTAATACACTTACTGATTCGCCACCGGCTCTGCCACTGCGATCGCGACCCCAACCCCAGTCTACATATGCCAGGCTGGAGCTACGGTGACCACTTTCAGGATCTTCAACCACTATATAGAGTCGACCCCAATGATCATCAGGAATGTTTAAAGAGTATCGGCCACGGCCATTGACGAGATTTACCTCTTCACTGGCAATGCGATTATTGGAGCTGTTATTCAAGTAAGTGGCATTGCCTCTTTGGGCCGACCACCACCAAGACCAACTCACCTTGTAAACACTCACTTTAACTTTTCCGCTAATTGGCTCGCCTTTTTGGTTTACCCGGATCAAACCTACCGGATGATCTTTTTCGGTTTCGAGGTAGCCATACTTATTGGTTTCCGGCATTTGAATACCCACGAAATTCTTGAAAGGGGCTAATTCGAGGCTGGTGCTATTGATGCTAAAACGACCGCCGGGCTCAAATACCTTGGTGCCCATATTGAGGCGCAACATTCCCGGGCTATTTTTCAGGTAGCCCAGATCGGCGTTGATATTGGCCTTTCCGGTGGCATCTAATTTATCATTGAAGATTTCGTTGCCCGACATAGAAGGCACAGATCGCGATTCATCGTAGAAATCAAAAAGTGGGTGCTTATCGGCGAAAGCCCTGGGATTCCCCGAAATACTGGCCCGCACTTCGGCTTGCAAATCAGAAGCCGATGCTCCGGTGAGCCATTCGGCCTCGAGTTTGATTTCGGTTTCGCCTTTTTTACTGCCATCAATAATTTCCTCCGGTGCACTCAGGGTGATGTCCAGGCGGTTGGGCTGGATGGTTTCAATGGGCAAAGATTTGTAGAAGCTCTTACCCCCCACTTTGATTTGGGCGCTGTAATTACCAGTAATGGCCTCCTTGCTGGTAGTAATCGGGAAACTAAATATTTGAGCCGTCTTCCGAGATTGAACCGTGCGATAAACCTCTTGACCGCGAGGGTCTTTTAAGGTGAGCACGATGGGGTGACTGGCCGGTATAGGACTCTTGGCATCGTTTAAAATAAAATCGAGGAAGAGCGTATCTCCAGGGCGCCAGATTCCGCGCTCGGTGTAGATCATCCCTTCAATACCGGTGCTTACATCGCGTCCTCCAACGGCAAAGCTGGAAACAGAAAGACTGCTGCTGTTTTCGAGACTTAGATAAGCGCGTTCGGAGCCACTTTCCGCCACCACTAAAAATGGCCGGGTGTCTAAATCCATACGCAGATAGCCATCTCCATCAGTAACCCCTTCTTTAATGAGCTGGCCCTGATAATTGTAGTATTTGATTTTAACCCCATTCAGGGAGCTGGTGCTTGAAATGCGTTGAGCATAGGCATACCATTCCTTATCGGTCCCTTTTACCACCAAGCCAATATCGGAGGCCAAGACATTACGCTCAATTTTCCGCGAACGATTGTAATAGGAGATATGGCAAGGATTATCCCGTTCCTTATAATCATAGCCCCTGAAATAGTAGTATTCGTAGTAGTCTTCTTCAAAAACTTCTTCTGGTTCATCCCAGTTTTCGGGTTCCAGACTTTGCAATTCACTATTGTCGTCTCCTTCACAGGGGTAGAGGGAATAGGCTTTCTGATAGTCGATTTCAATGCGGTAGATCGCTCCGGGCTGTCTTTCAATGATACGGTCCAGATCAATGGCAAAATTGTTCCATTCTTGGAGGTTCAGACCATCACCATCCAATTCAATTCGCTCGCGATGGATAGGTCGTGCTACCCGACGTAATTCGCGCTTTCCACTCAGCTTATTAATTTGTAAAAACTGATGCACCTTATTAGCGTAAATCTGATATACCTTGAGGTCTACTGCTCGAAGGCTTACCGCCTGAAAGGGAATATTAACTGAGCCTTTGGTGGGGATAATGGTCCCACTGTTTACAAAACGAATTTCGGGCTTACGCGCCTGGAAGCTTACCTGGCTAATGTATTCCTTGGGGAATTTGTAGCCCAGAATATTTTTAAGCCCAGGGTAGATTTTAAGTTGTACGGTACCGGTTTTGCGGCTCTTAGGATAGAGATGCACA
Organism: Croceimicrobium sp.; assembly: GCF_965228705.1. Classification (GTDB taxonomy): domain Bacteria; phylum Bacteroidota; class Bacteroidia; order Flavobacteriales; family Schleiferiaceae; genus Croceimicrobium. Next base: position 2,514,346 of record NZ_OZ245832.1, on the reverse strand, counting down.
ACGGAGCCTTCAATTTCCAGTGAGGCCACATCTTCGCCATCCACCTGAAACATGCCATTGGTACTTTGCTTTTCGCTGAGAGGATCTGAAAAGGAGATACTGATTTTCTGTACCGGTAATTGCTGGACATAAACACCTATTACTTCAAAATCGGAGAGGCTAGGCACTTTAAGGCTTCCCATTTCTTTGCCTTGGTGCAGAATGGGTACTTCATAGGCTTTTTCTTTACGTTCAATGGAATCAATACTAAACAACCAACGATGTTCGTCGCTGCCCGGGTTCCAATGAATGCTACTACTTTCTATACCTTCAAATTTCAAGGCTTCACTCAGCTCTTCAGCATGACTTAAATCTGCGGTATTGATTTCGCCTTTTAAAACATTTAAAGCAGGATTCTTTGTTTCATAGGGCTCAATGTGGAACTGGAGCAAGACATAACTTTGCTCAATGGCTTGAAAGGCAAACTCAAAGGTTTTTAATTTGGATTCAACCGTGGCCAGGCTGCCTAATTCGAATTCAGCGCTGTAATGTTGACCAGGTTCCAGGGGTTCTTCGGGGATAAAACGTATTTCGCTACTGCTTTCCCAAACTGTTTGTCCTTTTATATCGGGACTGAAATCAAAGATTTTCGCTTCAATAGGGGTTCCTGGTTCCACTCCGGGATTGAGATCTTGGGCCAAATGCATCTCAATTTCGGAATAGGCCGAAATAACCCCGGAGGTATGGGCGAGGATGTAATCGGCAAAAGCCGGGTCATTTTCGGGGATTTCAGGCTGGTTGTTACAGCTCAGAATAAAGAGACTGAGCAAGAGTAGGGAAAGGTGGCGAAAAGTCATGAATTGCAGAACTAGAATTGAAAAGCTTGAACCCCTACAAGTTAAGTTAAGCTCTAAAGTGCCGCAAGCATCTTTGTTTATTTTCTTGTGATTTTTTCGAGGGCCTCTATTTTCTGCATCTCCCAAGGCGCTAATTCTGAACTGAACGACTTTAAACTTTCCAGGAACAAGGCATAATGCCGCTGCATTTCTTTGAGCCTTGCGGCGGATGGATTAAGCTCCATTTCTTGAAAGACGCTATCCCAGCGAAAGACTTCTCTAAACAGTTTCAAATTGCGGTTTTTAGCCTCCCCCTCTTTAGAAATTCGATAAGTGAAACCTCGCACATAGAGCTGATCTTTGAAATCCTGGTAATTGGCTTTGTTCACGGTAAAAGAGATGTGAAGCGGTCGCTCTCCCGAATATTGATCCAGGAAATAGCTGCTTACATTTTGCCAGTTTTTGGCGAATTCGCCAATTTCAATCTTCTCAAATTTGAAAGGCTTTAAACCCAATTTGGCGAAGGTGGGTTCCTGGAACTCAGCAAAAAGTAGAAAGTCGATATTAATGACTTGCACATCGGTGCGGATACCCAAAGCATCTTGCAGCATCCAAAGGGGGTAGCTGTCATTATCGCCTTGAGTTAAAAGGATTCCATTGGGCTCTACAGACTGTAATAGGTTGTAAGCAAAGTCGAGCCAGGCTACCGAATAGTCCCCACTGCGATACCAACGCATATTGGCTTCCTTTCGCAAAGTTTCATTGTGGGTGCTGATGCTATAGGTAACCAATGGAGCTAGTAATCCGGGGAAATCGGGATTCATCTCATAGGCTTTAAGCAGGTGCTCTCCCGCCTGAGGATCGACGCCTCCGGTAGAGCCTTTAACATAGTGGTAAATGAAGGTGCCAGGAATGGCATCCTCCATAAGGTCTACAATATCGCTGCCTACTCTTAAATGCGGACCATGATTTACGAAGTCGGGGTTCCATCCTGCGCTGCCCTCGGCATTGCGACAAGCACGGTAGTAATTCCACCAGGCCATTTCATCATAGGGGCTTTTTTCGATTTCTTGCCACCAAAGAGCGGCTTGCTTTACATAGTAGTCGTGGCTGCGACTTTCCTTTGCAAAGGAAATTTGGGCTTCGGCTTCAGTTAGACTTTGGGCCGAAAGGAAAATTGGGCTGAGGAGGAAATAGAATAGTACCTGTCGCATGGATTAAATTTCACCAAAGATGGAAAACCAATCAAGGACAGGTACTTAGCAAAATCTTAAAATTGGAAATTAGTGGGTATCGGATACCAGTTCGTAGTGTTCCATGGCAACATTGGGGAGGTCCATCAAGGCGAAAGCCCCCTTACAAAGCTCCGATTGCATGGCTTGTTCCGAAGCTTCTTTAGCATCATCAAGGCTATCCCACCAAACCAGGTCGAGGTATACCGGATGTTCCATTTCGGTGTAAGTGCGATTGCGATAGCCTTTTTGCTCCTTCAGAAAATCATTTAATTGGGCTAAGGCTTGTTGCGCTTGGTCGGCTTTTACTTCATCGCGAAAGCGACAACTTACCAATTCTAAACAAAGTTTTTTTGTTGACATATGATCTGTGTTTTTAGGTCAACAAAATTCGAGGGCGACCATGACAGCTGTATGTCAGTAGCAATTAATGGGATTCCTGCTTTTTTTGAAAATAGCGTTGCAGGGCGAAGGGTCGTAAACTGAAAGACTCTTCTTTAGCTTGGATTTCCTGGATTCGATCCACTCGAAATTCGCGCTCTTCTTTACGTAAACGACAATGGGCTACCATGACCCAGCTTTCTACCGTAAAATAGAGGCCCAGGGGTTCTACATCGCGCTCGCTCCATTTACCTGCGGAGTCGAGGTACTTTAAATGCAGTACTTGATATTCTACGATGGCTTTTTGAATTTTCAGTAATTGGGCTTCTTTCTTATTGCGGGAGGGCAGGGAAGTGCCCATTTTTAAATCCAGTTGACCCAGCCTTTCTTTTTGATCGGAGGGCAGTAGATTACTCACTTTATCGCTTAGACTATGAAAGGCTTCTTTTACGCTTTGGTCGCCATGCCTTTGCAAAAGCGTATTGGCAATTAAAATAGCGAAGGCCTCCATTTCACTCACTTGTAAGGGGGGCAGGCGATAACCATCGGCCAGGAAATAGCCTTCGCCGGCTTCGGCCCCAATAGGGATGCCCGCCTCTTCCAGCACGCGGAGGTCACGGTAAATGGTACGTACACTTACATCAAAGCGCTCGGCCATTTGTGCGGCAGTAAGCACTTTTCGACTTTGCAGCATAGTGAGCAAGGCAATAAGACGAGGCAAACGTTCCATTATCCGAGTATGCGTGCTTTGGTAGCTTCCAGGTCGGCCTGAAGGTGACTGATAAACTGATAACGATATTTAGCCGAAACACTACTAATGAGGTTGGCTTTACGCACTAAACGCTCATACCAAAGCAGGGTTTTTTGATTCAGGGCCGGGTGATCGGAGGTTAGGGTGTGAAAAGTAAGGTGACCGATAAAGCTGAGACGATGCTCACCTACCATTGCTAAGGCACCATTACCAGTTAATTCGATATCACTTTCGTAGAGCTTGTAATTGTCTCTTTCCTTATCTGTGGGTACGCGATCAATCACCTTGGTTCCTTTTTCGGCCATGGTGTTGAGACGGTCCAACATAATTTGCAAATCCGCAAAGAGGGCTTCGTTTACTTCGGGTGAGCGGATATGCCCGGCATTATTGTAATACTCAATTTGCCGTAGGGTACTGTTTAGGGTATTGGTGGTCCACAATTCTATGGATGGAATTTTACAATAGGTATCGTAAATGAGTTTTCCTTTTTCTATAAAGTAGTCGGGAATGAGTTCTGGTTCGAAGATTTTGGTTTGCAGCTCTTCCACCTCTAAAATGGAATGCATCCAATAGAACATTTTAAAGGCCGCAATTTGTGGAGAACCCAAATTGAAAAAGATGGGAATGTCTAAACAGGAATAGTAAAGTCGGGCATCGGGAGCCGCTGCTAAACGATTCAGATTATTAAGGAGCAGATCCAGGTACTCGGAAAAGCTGCTAAAGCTGGGCTGTAAATCCTGAAAGCTGAAATGGGCATTCTGCTGGGTGGGGTCGGTAAGGCCATCGAGGCTCAGGTTATACTGACGGGCCAGAATCAGGGCTTCTTCTAAGCTAAAGGTGGTTTTTCCATTGATACGACGATAGGCAGAATCCATACTGATGTCTAAGGCTTCGGAAAGCACTGGAGCCAGAGATTGACCGGGAGGAATCAGCTCCTGCAAGCGGTCAACAAAGAGCATCTGTAAGGTTTGAGTTTTTGTCATAGTTCTAAAATACGCATATATCGCAATATTGTATGCAACTATTTGCACTTTTTGCAAGTGACTAGTGCCTCATTACGATTTGCCGCAAGATGTTAACGAAAATATTTGGTTTCTCATGCAAGGCTTGCGAAAAGTGCCAGATTACTTAGTTAAAGCAGCGTTTCACCGTTTTATCTAAAAGTTATGCGTGCATAGCTTTGATCTTGTAATCAATAAAACAATTCGATTATGAAAAAGATGGTTTTAGGTCTGATCACAATTTTCGGACTATTCGGCGCAAGCCTCCAAGCACAACCCAACACAGAAAATTACAGAAGTGTAGCTATAATTAGTGTAGATGCCAGTGGTATTGCTCTTGACAATATTGCAATGGCAAACTTGATTCGATTTGAGCTTGAAAAGGCCCAAAAATTTGAAGTACTGGATAAGTACGATGTAGAAGCCAAAATGAAAGAAAACAAAATAAACCCCAATGAGGCTTTTGGTAAATCGGCCCTGATTGATATTGGAAAACAGATTGGGGCTGATTTTATGTTGAGCGGTTCCGTTCAACGCTACGGCTCCAAGATCATTTTCATTTTAAGGATGATCGATGTACAGAAGGAGCGGATCTCTCGCTCGGATGTCAATGAATACGTGTACGACGAAGATTACCTCCAAATGATGGCCAAGGTGTCTATCGCCAGTCTTCTGGATCTGCCTGGGGACCCGGAATTAAAAGCCAAACTTACCAATGTGGAGAAACCGGTGATTACCGATGGGCAAACTCTTAGACTTAATGGTCCACGATTTGGTATGCAGGTGATTGGTGGTAAAGTAGGGCAACGTTTGATGGACCCAGAATCAGAAGGGGGTTACTCCTCTGTAAACTACTCCACCGTTTTCGCTTACCAACATGAGGTACAGTATGTAAGCTCCGGACACTTTCAAGCTCTGCTCGAAATCATTGGATCGATTAATGCCATCGAAACCAAGTATGCCAGTCCCAGTTTAACCCTCTTAAATGGCTTCCGTTATAGGGGCTTTGAAATAGGCTTTGGTCCGGTTTTCCGTTTTAGTCGTACCGCTTATGGCTATTACGATTATGAAGGAAAATGGAATATTGGTGAAGTGCCTGTTGGTACTGATTTCGAAAGAGAACTTAATATCGATCGTCGCGGTGATCTGGATTTAACCACCGGATTAATTGTGGCAGTAGGTAAAACCTTCCGCTCTGGTCATATCAACTTCCCCGTTAATATTTACTATTCGCAGGTGCCTACCTTCGACTCCCATGTAGTGGGAATCATGTTAGGATTCAATATCGCCCGCTCAAACAAATAAACCCTGATTAATCTATTCTTTAGATTGGTTGTTCCCAAAAGCGGTGTTCTTCGATCGAAGAGCGCCGCTTTTATTTTAAGCCTTGCTCATTTTAAGTGCGTAAACCATGGGCATCTTTCCTTCCAGGCCTTTTATTTGGAACTTCCCTTTTTCTACTTCCACCAAATTGGCAAAGCAGGCATAAGGCGAATAATCGAACTCCTGGAAGAGCTCCAGTTTCAATCCGGCTTTTAGTAAGGCACTGATTACCTCAGCTAAGTCGTGGTTCCAGCTAATGGTTTTGTACTCGATATTGGCTTCCTTATTGGCATAGGTGCCGCTTTCTATTTCTTCAATGCGTTCCCGATTGAAATAGGAATATTCAATTTTCTGAAACTGACTGTCGTACATCCATAGCACGGGATGGAATTCTGCAAAAATGAATTCCCCTCCGGGTTTAAGGTAGCGGGCTATTAATTGGGCCCAACGATCTAAATCAGGTAACCAGCCAATGGTGCCATAAGAAGAAAAAACACGATCGAATTGTTCATCTAAATGTTCCTCCAGGCTGTACAGGTCGCAGGCAATAAATTGGCTGTTTAGACCCAGTTCTTCATTTAAGTTTTGCGCGGCAGCAATGGCAGCATCCGAAAGATCTACCCCGGTAGTTTTAGCGCCCATACGAGCCAAACTAAGGGTATCTTGTCCAAAATGGCACTGCAAGTGAAGCAGACTCTTAGCATTAATATCACCGAAAAGGTCTAGCTCGATAGCATTTAAGGAACTAGCACCGGCCATAAAGTCTTTAAGATTATAGAATTCAGACTCCAGGTGACTTTCCAGTTTTCGATTCCAGGCCTGGCGGTTAATATCAATGTAATCGTCGGACATGCTTTAGGCCTTTTTCACAAATTCAGACTTCAGGGCCATAGCTCCAAAACCGGTGATTTTGCAATCGATATTATGGTCGCCTTCTACCAGACGAATGTTTTTCACTTTGGTACCCGCTTTAATGGGTTTGGGGGATCCTTTTACCGGCAGGTTTTTGATTACCACTACATCATCACCATCCTGTAATGGCTGACCATTGGAGTCGATAACGGTAAGTTCATTCTCACGCGCTAAGGCTTCGGGGTCCCATTCATGTCCACATTCAGGACAGGCAAAAAGGACATCTCCGGTGGAATAGCCATAGGGAGAATTACATTCGGGACAGGTTTGGGAGTCGGACATAGCTTGAAATTTGGCGGCAAGTTAGAAATTCCCCAAAGTTCAGGGCATAAAAAAACCCTCTCTGCTTTTATTCAGAGAGGGTCTTAATTAAGCTTTTGCTTGGATTATTTCAATACTACTTTTTGAGTAGCAGTAAATCCTTCATCATTGCTCACATTTACGATGTAAACTCCGGCCTTCAATTGAGCGGCATTCCACTCAACTTTGCCTTCTACATTGCTCATGTGCTCTACAAGGCTTCCGGTTAAGTTGTACACTTTAACTTCGAAGTTACCGGCTGGTAGTTCGATGGTAGTGCTTCCGGAGAATGGGTTAGGATAAACTTTAAGGCTCTCTACTTCGTTCTCGCGGATGCTTACTGTAGCACAGTCTTCCCAAGGAGCACTGTTTACAATGGCATTGCTGTTGGTACGAACTAAGAAGCGGTTAAAGTCGCCAGTACCACTTGGCTCTAAACAAGTAGTGTCGCTTGCATTGACGAAGCTTTCCTCTTGTTGATTGCCGCTACCGTCTTCAATCATGTATTTGAAGGCGATACGACCGGGGCATAATTGAGTAACGGTAGTTTCGAATACTCCAGGCTGGGTAGTAGAAGCGGTAAGCTCGATAGCACCACCTTGCCACTGAGGATTGGTGAAGTTACCAATCAAGAATACCTTAACAAAGCTGGATGGACCATTGGTCATATCTACCTGGAAGGTTACATCGGCGGGAGGAGGAAGTGGAGAACAAGCTCCGCTAGCCTGACCGAAACAACGAGGGGCAATGGTTGTGTCGCTATTGAAGTTGATCACATTATTGTTACCGGGCTCCCAGCTGGCGTTACCACCGCTAATGATACGGGCTTTGTATTGGAATTCAGGTGCTACAGCGCGAACAGTGATTTCGTAAACCAAATCATTATCTGGATCTTCCATGAAATCACCACCGCTCCAGCCATTGAATGGGCCAGCGATATCTACAGAGTCGGTAGCAGGATCGAAATCACAAAGCGCACCACTCATATCCACTTGAAGGGTTAAATCGAAAGTGTCAGGAATAAAGCAAGGGCCACATTGAGCATAGCAAAGCGGACCGAATACGGTGTCATTTGCAATAATCAACTGACGGTTGTTATTCACCGCACATGCAGAAGGAACACTTTCGTCAGTTCCCCAAGCAGCACCATTTAAGAACTTAAAGTTCATGGTGTCTGTTGTAGGGATGTAAGAGATATAACGATACATAGAATCGTTAAGGATATCATGCAATACGGTAACACCAGGGCTCCAGCCTTGGAAATCTCCGGCCACACTTACCGTATCAGAAATGCTGGCTTCTAAGCCCATATCTAATACCATAGATACGGCCGACATACCAGAAGGAGCAGCACCAGCAAACATCACAGCTGCTAAGGTGTCGTCTTCTGCAACTTGTACCCAACGATTGCTGTTACCACCATCAAATCCTAAACCGGCACTTACTTGAGCGGCTGCAGGAACGGCCTCGTCATCACCCCAGGCATTTCCGTTAATGAATTTGTATTGGTATAATCCGTCAGGAATGTTCACAGTTACTGCGTAAATGTTAGTAGCACCAACCTGTGAAAGAGCGGTTGCTGCGGGATCCCAGTTACCGGCAGCACCGGCAGCCATTTGAAAATCACCGGCAATATGAACACCATTGGCGCTCACAGTTTGCCCAGACATGTCTACTTGAAAAGTAACACTTCGCTGGGCCCAGGCTGCACCTGCCATCATCATGGCCAACGCTAGCGTGTAAATTTTCTTCATAACAATTAATTTAAAGTTCCGATTTAGTAAGTGTAAGAATTACATTTATTAGACAAATAAACGAAAAAATATCTTGTTTGCGCTAATATTGTGGGCAAGTTAAAATCACTTTTCTGCATGAAAACTGCTCAAAATCATAGTTTTTGGATTTTCTTATCGACAATTTTGTCATTTAGCCTCTTCGGGCAAAGCCACTTTTACCCTCCGCATTGGTTTAGTGGATTGCAAGAAACGCAGCTCGAAATCATGGTTTACAATCCCAAGGGTTTTGGAGATTCGCCTAAAGTTGAGCTCCCATCAGGCCTGCAGGCGACCTGGCATCAATTGGAGGGAGCGGTTGGAAGCGCCCATTACCTGTTTATCGATTTGGATTTAGCTACTTTTCAAGGCAATGCCTTCGATATCCGAATCAATGGCAAGAAGTACCAATATCAAATTAAGGAGGCCTCAAGTCATCAGCCCCAGCCCTTAAATCCTGCGGATGCCATTTATCTGATTACCGCCGATCGTTTCGCTAATGGAGATCCGGGTAATGACCATCCCAAGGACATGAATGAAAAGAAGTACGGTCGGGAACACGAATTTGGTCGCCATGGAGGTGATTTACAAGGAGTGATTGATCATCTGGATTACATTCAGGATTTGGGTTTTACGGCCACCTGGACCTCGCCGGTTATGACCAATGATGAGTTCAAGGAGAGCTATCACGGTTATGCTATTACCGACCATTATGAGGTGGACCCTCGTTTAGGGGATGCCCAGACCTTTCGTGCCTATGTAGATGAATCCCATAAACGGGGTATGAAGGTGATTTTAGATGTGGTGTACAATCACAGTGGTTCGCAGCATTTCTTAAATCTCGATCCCCCGGATTCGGCTTTCTTCCATTACGATATGCGCAAGACGCGCAGTAATTTCCGGGCCGTTAACCGGATGGATCCCCACGTATCTAAGGCCGATCTCAAGAAATTTGGCGAAGGTTGGTTTGACGATCATATGCCGGATATAAATCAGCAGCAGCCCGAGTTTGCCAATTACCTTATTCAGAATTCCCTCTGGTGGATATTAGAATATGGTTTGGATGCATTCCGTATTGATACCTATGCCTATCCCGATCAGGATTTTATGGCGGAGCTGGCTCGAAGAATTAAGTTAGAGCGTCCTAGCTTTTTCATCTTCGGCGAAATTTGGGTGCATTTCCCGGAAGTGCAATCCTACTTCGCAGGTGGTAATCCTTTCAACAAATACAATTCGCAATTAGATGCAGTTACTGATTTTCAATTTCGCTATGCCTTAAAGGAAAGTGTTGATAATCATCAAAGTTGGACTGGTGGTATTGCCAAGCTGTATTATCGCTTGGCCGCTGATCATATGTACAAGAATCCTTCGAACTTGATCACCTTTATGGATAATCATGATGAGCCGCGCATCTTTGGCGAGCTGCATGAAGATACGGCCAAGATGAAAGTAGCCCTGGGGATTTTATACACCATGCGTGGAATTCCTTGTACTTATTACGGCACCGAAATCTTGATGAAGGAAACCAAAAATCACGGAGTGATTCGCGAAGATTTTCCCGGTGGTTTTGCCGGTGATGCCATTAATAAATTCGAAGCTCAAAACCTGCAAGGCAGAGAAGCCGATTTCAATCAATATTTGCGACAATTACTAAAATGGCGGGCGCAGAGCTCAGCAATTACCCAGGGTTCCTTCCTGCATTTTGTGCCTGAGAACGACGTTTATGTTTACTTCCGAATGGTGGAAGGTGAAACTGTAATGGTGGTGGTAAACAGTAATGCTAAAGATAGCAGATCGGTAGACCTCAATCGATTTCGAGAGGTGTGGCCGGTAGTGGGTGAAGCCAAGGATGTATTAAGTGGGGAAATAGCCCCGATTGATAGCTTAGAAATGCCGGCAATGTCAATCCGGATTTTCAGTCGTAAGCCTTAAAAAATCGCAAAAGCACAGAGAAGGGAATTCCTTCGCTTCTCTGTACCAATGCGACAACTCCTGTTTAGTTGGTACTTTTCTTTAGGGCGTCTTCTTCCCTGAGTTTAATGATTTCCGCTTCTCCGAATAAGGGCTCCTTTATGCGCAGAGTAAGCAGAGCTGCAATTACAAATAGTACTCCACCAAAGGCCAGATAGTAAATCGCGTAATTGTTGAAGAAGGCGTGTACAATAGGCCCGCCAACCAAGGCATTTACAATCTGAGGAATCACAATAAAGAAGTTGAATATGCCCATATATACTCCCATTTTGGCGGGAGGTAAACTGTCGATGAGCAGGGCATAAGGCATGGTTAAAATACTGGCCCAGGCAAATCCAATTCCGATCATGGGGAGCAGTAAATAAGTGGGATCGTGAATAAAGAGCATGGAAATCAAGCCCAAACCACCGGCCAATAAGGATATGATATGCACAAATTTTCGACTGGTTCGAATAGCGATAAAGGTGATTAAAAAGGCAAAGAGGGTTGCGATGGCATTGTAAGTTCCAAAAAGAACTCCGGTCCAGTCACCCCCCAATTCATGTTGCACCTTAACTCGCTTATAAACAAGGCTGGTTTTTAAATCTTGATTAAAGCTGAATTCATTTTCGTCCAATAAATAGCTGAGAATATCCGAATCACGCATTAGTTCGGATGGAGTACTCTCTTCAATTTGACTGGCAAATTTGCCGGGTTTGCTGTTTAGTGCTTCTGCAACACTTTCCTCAAGTTCTTGATCGGAAGCAAAAAAACCATTGGCGAAAAGCCCCGCCTGACTAGAATTCACAAAGTAATTACCCTCTTGTGCTTCAATGTTTTTAAAATTCTCAATCAATTTAGCTTGATCCTCGGCCTCCTTTTCATCGGCAGGAATAGGCAGAGATTCCAGTTTGTTAAGCGCTAATTGATAGGCCTCCTCATCTACTTCTACATCATAGGCGTTTTGGGAGATGGCGACAGTAGTAAATACCCACATGGTGAAGAGTGCAAACCAGGAGAAGAATTGCACCAAGCCCAGTCTGCGCATGCGCTTGGGCATTTTCCAGGCATCTTTGAAAATATCACTCATCGGTGATTTCTCCAGACCATCGCTATCCTCTATCCCTTGAAAGCGCGCAAAGTCTTCAGGAGGATATTCCTTGGTGGTGATAATGGTGTACAGTATGGTGCCCATTAAAATGATCGCTCCTATGTAGAAGGACCAAACTACGTTCATCGCAACATCTCCGCCCTCGGGCGTGTTGGAGATCCCAAACCAATTGCTGAGGATATAGGGTAAGAAGGAACCTAAAATAGCACCCAATCCAATCAATATCGTTTGTACGCTAAAGCCCAGGGTACCCTGACTTTTGGGGAGCATATCCCCAACCAGGGCCCTAAAGGGTTCCATGGAAATATTAAAGGAGACATCCATTAAGGCCAAAAAGCCAATGCCAATCCACAGGATGGCTGAGATACCCAGAAAGTCTACGGCCGACATGCCTTCGCCGGCAATGATATTCGAATTGGGTAAAAAGATTAATCCTAGTGAAGCAAGTAGGGCCCCGATGAGGAAATAAGGTTTACGTCGACCTAATTTGCCCCAGGTATTATCGCCCATATGCCCAATAATAGGCTGAACAATTAATCCCGTTAAGGGGGCTACAATCCAAAACCAACTTAAATGGTGAACATCCGCACCATAATTAGCCAGAATCCGACTGGCATTACCATTTTGTAAACCAAAGCCCATCTGGATTCCCATAAAACCCATGCTGAGGTTTATGATGGACCCCAGGCCTAATTTGGGCTTTTCAGCTCCTCCAGTCGAGGTATTTTGACTTGCTACACGCATGAGATGGGAGCTTAATTATTTACAAGAATCAGGAAGTCGTGGCCGTTCAGACTATGCGCCTTTGAGGCATCCACACTTTCGTCATTCATGTAGTTTTTCAAATTGCCGGCATCAGAAGCTAATTTGATTTCAGCCGCCTCTTCACCAAAGTTCATGTAGAAGATAACTTGCGCATCACCTTTGCTTCGGCTATAGGCATATACATTGGGATTACCCGTTTCAATGATCTCTAGCTCACCTTGCTCCGCGCCATTGATTAAGGCAGGATGACTGGCTTTTAAGGCCAAAACTTTTTGGTAGAAGGGATACTGACTTTCGTCGCTCCAATTAATAGTGTCTTTTTCAAAGAAGGCCAAACGCTTGTTTAAGCCTGCTTCCTGTCCGCTGTAAACTAAGGGCATGGAACGTTTCATACCCGCACAAAGCACGAAGTAATTATGCACATTAGCACCCATGCGCTCGTAGGCAGTACCATTCCAGCTATTTTCATCGTGATTGGTCACGAAATTCATACGGAGGTCTGCAGCAGCATAAAGGCTATCTTCTTTACTGAGGTAATTGTTCAAATGGCTAAAGTCCATTTCGCCTTTGGCAATCTCATTCATAATGTGATGCATCTCCCAACCATAGGTCATGTCGAAAGCGCTGTGGAACTCTGGCCCTTCGGCTTCAGCCAACATAAATACCGGCTTAAGTGAATCCAAAGCCCGGCTAGTCTCATTCCAAAATTCCATCGGTACCATCATGGCAACGTCGCAACGGAAGCCATCTACATCCGCTTCTTTTACCCAAAACTGCATGGATTCTTTCATGGCGGTCCATAAGCCCTTTTCATCATAATTTAAATCGGCCACATCACTCCAATCGGCAACGGGCGGAATAATGGCTCCGGTAGAGTCGTGAGTGTACCATTCGGGATGCGATTGCGTCCAGGGATGATCGAAGGCGGTATGATTCGCTACCCAGTCCAGAATAACTTTCATATCCCGGGCATGCGCTTCATTTACCAAAGCCTTGAAATCTTCTAGAGTACCGAAATTGGGATTTACCGCGGTATAATCTGAGATCGAATAGTAGCTTCCTAAACCACCTTTGCGATTTTCTTTCCCGATGGGCTGCACCGGCATAATCCAAAGCACTTTAATCCCCAATTCTTTTAAGCGATCGAGATGCTCACTAAAAGCATTAAGGGTGCCCTCGGGAGTATACTGGCGGATGTTTACCTCGTAAATGCTGGCATGTTCAGCCCAGGCTGGGGTCGTCTTGCCTTCGCTTTTGGCGGTTTCGGTGTTGGCAGTAGTACTCTCCTCGCTAGGGGCCGGAGTATTTTGACAAGAAGCCAAAAAGATGGCGGCTAATAATAGGCTGGTAATCTTCTTCATAGTAGGTTTAATAGTTGGCTAAAATTTGATAGGATAATCCCTTGATTGGAGCCAAGCCGGCTCGTTCTAAATTGTCTTCTACCAGTCCGTTTCGAACGGTATTTAAGCTGCGTTTCACCTCCATTTCAAACGGGAGCTCCAAGGCTTGTTGTTCTTCAGAGAGGTTAAATATGAAGGCGATGCTTTGCTCAAAATAATCGCGACGGATAATTAGTAAAGGTCCTTCTACATAGCAGGTAGTTTGACCGTAAAGCAAGGGCATTTCCTCGCTACGTAGTTTGTTCAGCTCTGCCACCTGGGCAAATAGCAGACTTTCATTTTTATTCCAATCCTCAAAAACCATCATGCGACGGTTATCGGGATCATTGGCGCCGGGCAGTCCAATTTCATCACCATAATAAATACAGGGAATACCAGGTACGCTGTAATTAAAGGCATGCAGCATGGCCAGTCGTTTGTAGGCTTTAGGGCCGGCTTCCGGAATATCGCGATCCCAGCCAGCCAGCTTGGCATCTTCATCAAAACGCACATCGCCATTGGCATAGGAAATAAAGCGCGCCCGATCTTGATTTCCAGAAATATTCCCCATTAAATGATGGTAGCCGTAGGTGCTTAAACCGGCTTCGAGTACCGATTTTAAGTTGGCCAGGTTTTCACTGAGGGCAAAGGTATTTACGGCGGCATCGTAGAGATTAAAATCGAACTGGGCATCCAACATCCCGGTAGAGATATAGCTGTTTATCAATCCCGGACTGCCATAGGTTTCGCCAATTTGATACACAGGTTCTGAGCGCAATTTGCGAATGCGATAGGTGAGGGTACGCCAATATAGCTCGTCGATGTGTTTGGTCGCATCATGGCGGAAGCCGTCTAATTCATAATTCTTTAACCAAAAGAGGGCCGAATCTACCAAGGGGTCTACTACCTCATAGCGGCGTAAGTCTAAGGTGGGCAGATGATCATCAAACCAGGTGGTTAACCTTTGCTCATCCCATTTTTCGGTATTCTTGGTGCCATCCGGCAGATAAAGCGGGGTGGCCCAATCTTTATGCTGCTGATAAATGGGGTGATTGATATGCACATGATTGGCAACGTAATCCAGGATCACATTGAAATTATGGGAATGCGCATCCGAAATGAGAGAGGTGAATTCCTGAGCATTGCCAAAACGATAATCAATGCGAATATTGCTGATCGGCCAATAGCCGTGATAGCCGGAAAACTTGCTCTTTACCTTACCCTTATTCCAATAACCCCAAGCATCGCTAGGGTTTTGCATGATGGGTGAAATCCAAATACTGTTTATACCTAAGCGATCGAAATACTGAGCGTCAATTTGCTTTTGGATACCGCTAAGATCACCACCATAATAATTGGCTTGGGGCTGAATGCTGGTGTCTTGCACTGGCTCATCGTTGGTTGTGTCGCCATTGGCAAAACGGTCTACCATAATAAAGTACATGCTGGCGCTATGCCAATCGTGGCGATCCAGCTGGGAGGCATATCGCACCACCTTACCATATTCCAGTGGAATCAATTGATCTTTGCCGCGGTTCTCCCCCAGGAAATGATAGATGCGGAGGTAAGAGCGTTTTTGCCTTTTTGCTTCTTCAGGAATGCGAATTATGCAGGTGGGAGGTAAATTCTTCTTGCAAATCACTTCCAAGCGACGGTTGTTCCAAAGGGCTACTAAATGACCGGCAGGATTTTGGTGCTGCACTTCCAGAACATCCCCGTTTTCCTTGATTTGAAATTCAGCCGGCTGGATAGAGTCTCCTTCTACAATCAAGATATTATTGAAACTCCCCAAGCCATTACTTACGGTTTGTTCTACCAAGGGGTCAAGAACTTCGGTGCCATCCATATAAAGCTTGTACTCATAGCGACCGGGTTCCAATTGCAAGCTTTTGGAATAAACCCCACGATGGTAATCCATCGGCTCCGAAGCCCGGTTCCAATTATTAAAAGTGCCTATGAGGTGCACTTCCTTGTCTTTACCAATGTCATTGCGATCGTAGGTAAAACTGATTTCCTTGGCCGCGGATTTTATTAAAACCAAATGCTCAGTTCCCTTACGGTGACTGATCTCAACTGTGCTGATTTTTTGATGCGGATTACCCACCAGGAGCAATTGATCAGCATCGGTACTGATATTCGCTAAACCTTCGGGTAAAACAATTTTTTCGGCTTTTAGGTCCGCCAAATAATCTCGAAGAATAATTCGAGTCGTATCTGGCTGTAGATAGATGGGGGTATAGAGCCCGCCTAATGCCACCTGGGCCTGACTGGACAAGCCAATCAGCAGGGCAAAAACTAGAATAAACGATCTTCTCATAGTAGGTCCTTGAGAACAAATATAAACAACTGTGTAAAATGTACACTTATAAAATAAGACTCCAGAAAGGTAAGGGGATTAATTCCAATGCTGGCAAAGCAAAAGCCTTCTTTTCGAGCCTTGATGCTAATTTAGAATGCTAAGCGATTTTAAAGACTTTGAGCAATGCGGAAGCCTAAATCGTCAATCTTAAAACTATGGGGATGGCTACGCCTACGATTCGTAGCTAAAATCCCGCGTTCCGGGTCACACCAACCGCCACCTCTAATAATGCGATAGCTACCATACACTTCCTCATCGTACAAATCGCTGCACCATTCCCAAACATTACCAAGCATATCATAGAGGCCCCAGGCATTGGGTTCTTTTAGGCCTAGCGGCTGACTTTGTCCTTGGGAATTTTCCTTATACCAGGCGATATCATCGATGGGGCCATAGCGTAATTCTGTGCTTCCGGCCTGGCAGGCATATTGCCATTCGGCTTCCGAGGCTAAGCGGTATCCTTTGGCTTTCGCCTGATAAGTCACCATTTTGTTTTCGTCTATGATATAGCAAGGGGAGAGTTCCATTTGCGTAGATAGCGCATTACAGAATAGAATGGCCTCCCACCAGCTTACATTTTCTACTGGCCTTTGGAGATCGACAAATTGTGCTGGGTTTTCCCCCAGAATAGCCTGATAGAGCTCCTGACTAACAGCGGTTTTAGCTAAGCGAAATGCATTGATTTCTACCTCCCATTTTTTCTGGATACGATCATCACGCAGGACAATGCTACCAGCGGGTATAGGTAGCATTAAAGTATCGAGCAGATTTTGGAGGGCAGACTTGTTCATTGGGATACCAAAGAAAACAAAAACAGCCCTGAAATCTCAGGGCTGTTTTCAAGCTTTTTCAGCGTTATTTTACAGGCTGATGGTTTCGCCATGCACTACCACTTCAACCGAATCACCACTAAGCTTTTCGATAGCGTGATCTTTGGTGTTGAGGCGAATCTTCAATACCGCATTACGGAAGTTGATTTTAAAGGCCAGAGATTTCCAATGCTCGGGTAAACGAGGATTAAAATGCAACTGACCATTGCGTACTCGCATGCCACCAAATCCTTCTACCACACTCATCCAGGTGCCTGCCATCGAAGTGATGTGCAGACCTTCATGAACTTCGCGATTGTAATCATCAAGATCCAGGCGCGAGGTACGTAGGTACATTTCGTAAGCCTTGTCCATTTTGCCTAAATAGGCCGCTTGTACCACATGCACACAGGGCGAAAGCGAACTTTCGTGAACGGTACGTGGTTCGTAGAAATCGAAATTGCGTTCTAATTCATCTTTGCTAAAATGATCTTCAAAGAAGTAGAATCCTTGTAAAACATCAGCTTGCTTTATAAAGCATGAACGCAGAATACGATCCCAGCTCCAGTGTTGGTTTATCGGACGTTCGCTCAGCTCCAATTCATCGGCCATGCGTTGTTCTTTGTCCAGATAGCCTTCTTGTTGCAAAACAATCCCCAGTTCCTCATTAATGGGGAAGTACACATTGCTGCTAATCTCTTGCCATTGCTTCAGTTCGCCTTCGGCATTAAAGCCGGTTTTGGCCACAATTCTTTGCATGGCGGCGGGGTCTATTTCGGCTACACGGGCATAAACTTCGGCCGCATATTCAATACACCATTTAGCTAAGTAATTGGTGTACCAGTTATTGTTTACGTTGTTTTCGTACTCGTTAGGACCGGTAACCCCGAGCATTACATATTGCTTCTTGCTTTCGCTCCAATTAAAGCGCTGGGCCCAGAAACGAGCAATGGCCATCAGTACCTCCAGCCCATATTCTGCTAGGTAGGCCTCATCGTCGAAATAGCGCACATAATTGTAAATCCCAAAGGCAATGGCACCATTACGGTGAATTTCCTCGAAGGTGATTTCCCATTCATTATGGCATTCTTCCCCATTCATGGTTACCATGGGGTAAAGAGCGGCACCATTGGTAAAGCCGAGCTTGGCGGCATTTTCGATGGCCTTTTCCAAATGATTGTAACGGTATACTAAAAGATTGCGCGCTACCTCTTTTCCGGCCGAAGCCATATAGAAGGGCAGGCAGTAGGCCTCGGTATCCCAGTAAGTAGAGCCACCGTATTTTTCGCCGGTAAAGCCTTTCGGTCCGATGTTCAATCGAGCATCTTCACCAGTATAAGTTTGGGTAAGGTGGAAGATATTGAAGCGAATTCCCTGTTGGGCTTCGGCATCGCCTTCAATGCTAATATCGCTTTGCTCCCAGCGCTGCAGCCAATCGGCTTTTTGTTCTTCCAATAAGGTTTTAAAGCCATCGCGACGGGCTTGAGAAGCTATTTCATCTGCCCTAGCTACCAAAGAATCTTTAGGGTAGTGGAAAGAGGAACAGATGGCGGCGTATTTGAACAAGCTGTATTTTTCGCTGGCTTTCGCCTGAAGGGTAAAAGCGTTTTCCGCGTATTTGTCGCGGGTACTTTCTTCGGGATAGAGCGGTAAGGGCTCACTTTCATTATGGTAGAGCTCATAGCGCATGGCGGCGGCTACCTGAAAATCGAGCTTCTTAGTGCGGGCTTTAATCACCGCTTTTTGGGTAGCTACATTTTCTTCGAGGCCTTCCCAGAATTTCTCGTCGTAATTCGAATCGTGGTTCTCTACATCAAAATCTAGGTAAGGGATAATTTCCACCGGTACATCGCCGCCTTCAATTTTAAACTGGTAGCTGATGGCTCCAATTTCTTTGCGCTTCATGCTGATAAAGCGACAAACCTCGGCTTCGAATGTAAGGCCATCGCGGATTTCCACTTTGAAACGACGTAGGAGCAAGCCCTCCTTCATATTGAGCTCGCGGTTAAAATCCAGCACTTTCAATTGGGCTAAATCCAGTTCTACCCCATCCACGCGAAAGCGAATGCCAATCCAATTTACGGAGTTCAGCACCTTGGCAAAGTATTCCGGATAACCGTTTTTCCACCAGCCTACTCGCGTTTTATCGGGATAGTAAACCCCGCCTAAGTAGCTACCCTGCAGACTTTGTCCGCTATAGCTTTCTTCGAAATTAGCTCTTTGGCCCATAAAGCCGTTGCCAATACTAAACAGCGACTCGGAACCTTGGTGTAAGCTGGGATCCCATCGATCCTCGATGATCTTCCATTCGTCGGTTACCAGGTACTTATTATGCATGTGTATTTTAGAAATTCAGTTGGTTAATCACTTCCACCGGACTAATTTGATCCAGACCGGAAACCACAATTTCGGCATCTTTAAGAATTGCTTTGCTGCCAATGCCTACGGTTCGAAAACCACCTCTCCGAGCGGCTTCAATTCCGGCCAGAGAATCTTCGAAAACCACTAAGGATTCGGGCTCCATTTGCAGGGCCTCGGCTCCTTTGAGGAAAACCTCCGGATCGGGTTTGGATTGGCTTACAACTGTGCCGTCAATAATGGTTTGGAAGAGGGGGGTAATTTCGAGCAGATCGAGAATAAGGCGGGCATTTTTACTAGCCGAACCCAGTCCAATTGCTATATCCAATTGGGCCGATTCACGTAAAAACTCCTTGGCTCCGGGCAGGGCTTCTTCCTGTCCCATTTCGCGTACAAAGTCAAGATACCAATCGTTCTTTTGCGCCATGCGCTTTTCGAACTCCGACTCGCTTAATTTAATTTGACCCCAGTCCAATATTTTTTGGAGGGACTCACGACGACTTACGCCTTTGAGTTGTTCGTTTTCCTCTTCCGAGAAATCGATACCTAAATCCTGGGCCAGACGGTGCCAGGCCTTAAAGTGAAATTTTGCCGTATCTACAATTACTCCGTCGAGATCGAAGATAAAGCCTTTAATGGTTGCCATGGTCAATCTTATGTAAGTTCATTTTATAGCGGCGGTAATAGTCGATCAGCCCATCTACCGGGCGACGAATGATCTTTCCTTCCTGTAAATCAAAGAAATCGAGAACATCCTTCAAAACCGGAGCAAAATGATAGGCGATAGACCCTACAAAGCTAATGGGAACTTTTTGGGATTGAGAAAAGGGCAATACCTGGGTTTCGATAAACTCGCGGAAACCGTTGAATACCAATTGGTAGAAAAAGGGATGCTGGAGATGTTTATGCGCAAAAGGGGCAAAGCTGCCGAGGAATACATTGGCTCCCTGAGGAGCATATACTTTCTCCCGAATAATAACTTCATCCACCCCAAAGGTCTCTTCAAATTCGCGGCAAAGGGCATCACTCATCTGACGATAGAGATAGGCGCGTACTAGTCGTTTACCGATATAACTTGCAGATCCTTCATCACCAATAATAAAGCCGTAGCCAGATCGACCGGGTTGTAATCTTTGACCATCGTAGTACACTACATTGCTGCCCGTACCTAGGATACAGGTAATTTGAGGGAGGCCATTCCAGGTGGCATAAGCCGAGGCTCTCAAATCGTGGTCCACCTGAATTTCCGCATTGGGAAATCCGGCTTTAAGCCCACGGGCAATGATTGCATTTAATTCGGGAGTGGAGCAACCTGCTCCGTAAAAATAAACTTGATCCACCTGGCTGCCGAGCTCGGCAATCTCAGGTACCTTAATGATTTCCTTCGCCACGAATTGTTCATCGTGGAAATAGGGGTTAAAACCAATGGTGCGGATACGCTTAATTTCTTCCCCCTCGTTAGTCAGGAATACGGCATCGCATTTGGTGCTACCGCTTTCTGCGAGGTATATCATAGAACCAGTGTTTGATTGAGGCTAATCTGATCTTACAGAGAAGCCATTTTTAAGGCCATATCAGCAAGTCGGGCAGAGTATCCGGCTTCATTGTCATACCAACCTACAACTTTGGCCATATTGCCGTTTACGTTGGTTAAATCGGCGTCAAAAATACAACTATAGCTACTGCCCACGATATCAGCGGATACGATTGGATCTTCGGTGTATTCGAGAATACCTTTCAAATAGCTGTCGGCTGCTTCTTTGATGGCCGCATTAATTTCTTCTTTGCTGGCTTCCTTAGCCAACTCCACGGTTAAGTCGGTTACCGAACCGGTTGGGGTAGGCACGCGCAATGCGAAACCATCCAGCTTACCTTTCAATTCGGGGAGCACCAGTCCTACGGCCTTAGCGGCACCAGTTGTAGTAGGGATAATGCTTAAGGCAGCTGCACGGCTTCGACGTAAATCGCTGTGAGGGGCGTCTTGTAAACGCTGGTCAGCAGTATAGGCATGGGTAGTGGTCATAAAACCTTTTACAATGCCAAACTTTTCCTGCAGAACCTTAGCCATAGGGGCTAAGCAGTTGGTGGTACAAGAGGCATTACTGGCAATCACGTCAGAAGCTTGTAAGTCCTCATCATTTACACCTAATACCACGGTTTTCACTCCTCCTTTAGCAGGAGCGCTCAATAATACTTTTTTGGCGCCCGCCTGACGGTGTAATTCCATTTGCTCGGCGGATCGGAAAATTCCGGTACACTCTAAAACCAGATCTACACCTAAATCGCCCCAAGGTAATTTGGCCGGGTCGCGCTCTGCAAAAAGCTTAATGCTGTGATCACCAACCACCAGGGTGTCACCTTCCAGGCTTACCGCCTGAGGAAAACGACCGTGAATAGAGTCGTACTTTAATAAATGCGCCAGGGTTGCGGGATCCGTAAGATCGTTAATGGCAACAACTTCAACATCGTCTTTGGCGATAAGATTGCGGAAGCTCAAACGGCCGATACGACCGAATCCATTAATGGCGATTTTTTTCATTGCTTGATTTTTTTAAGATGCTAATATTTTAAGAATGCGATTCAACTCCATGTCGAGTTTTGCTTTGCTGCGAATGGCTTCTTCAAAAGGCAAATAGGCCAGTTGATTGTTTACGATACCGATGGCTTCGCCTCTGCGACCATCCAATAAACTTTCGATGGCGGCCACACCCAGGCGGCTGGCTAAAACCCGATCGGTACAGGTGGGGGAGCCCCCTCTTTGTAAATGCCCCAGAATGGTGATTTTAGATTCCCATTGCGGGTAGCGATCCTTAACTGCGGCAGCGATTTCTTGAATGCTCCCCATTTTATTGCCCTCCGAAACCAGAATAATCCGGTTGGTTTTATTGTTGGAAGCGCCTCGCTCTAATTCGGCGAATAGGTCGATCATGGGATTCTCCTCTTCGGGGAAAATCACGTCTACTGCTCCTGAGGCAACACCGGCTCGCAGGCCGATAAAGCCAGAATCGCGACCCATTACTTCCACTAAAAAGAGACGGTTATGAGATTCGGCCGTATCACGAATACGGTCTACACATTCGATAACTACATTACAGGCGGTATCGAAGCCGATGGTAAAATCGGTGCCTGCCAAATCATTATCGATGGTACCCGGTAAACCCATTAAGGGGAAGTCGAACTCTTCACTGAAGTACATGCCTCCGGTAAAGGTTCCGTTACCACCAATAAGCACCAGGGCGTCAATACCATGGGCCTGTAGGTTATCGTAGGCACGTTTGCGACCTTCTTTGGTTTTGAATTCTTCGGAACGAGAGGACTTTAAAATAGTGCCTCCGCGGTTTAAGATTCCTTTCACCGAGCGGGCATTCAATTCCAAAATTTGATTTTCAATCAAACCTTGATATCCCTCGTAAATCCCAAAAACTCGCTTTCCGTAATGATTACCAGCTCTAACTACCGCACGGATAGCGGCATTCATGCCCGGGGCATCGCCTCCGGAAGTCAGAACTCCAATAGAATTTATTTCCTTTGCCATTCCTTTAAAACTGACCAGACAAACTTAGTGTATTTTTTACACTTGGGGAATTTTTTCTTATTTTGTTGACCCTAAACAAGGTTCAACCACAATACTTAGACCGTGAGCGAAACTCTCAAGAATGTTAATCCGAACGTATCGGTAGATTGCGTAGTATTTGGTTTCGATAATGAGAAGTTAAACATTCTTCTTATCGAGCAAAAAATGGCCAATAAAGAAAAGGTGCAGTTCGCCTTACCAGGTGATTTGATCGTAGATGATGAAGGCCTGGACGATGCCGCCAATCGGGTTTTAAGTGAAATCACCGGAATTTCTGGAGTGTTCTTACGACAGTTTAAGGCCTTTGGTGATCCCAATCGGGTTAGTGATATCAAGGATTTGGATTGGTTGAAGAATTATCGTCAAAATCCACAAGCGCGAGTAATTACTGTGGCTTACCTTTCTTTGGTTAAGATGGACGATTTCCAGCCGGAAGCATCATCCTTCGCGGAGCGCGTGTTTTGGCAGGAGTTAGACAGTTTGCCTTCCCTGGCTTTCGACCACAATCAAATTTTAAGTGAAGCTTTGGATCGCTTGCGCGATGATTTTGTGAATCACCGTACGGGCTTCGAATTACTACCCGAAATGTTCACCTTGGGGCAGATTCAAAAGCTCTACGAGATCATTCTGGGTAAGGAATTGGATAAGCGAAACTTCCGCAAAAAAATCCTCAAGGAGAAATTAGTATCGGCTACTAATCAAAAGCAAACCGGAGTATTGCATAAACCGGCTATCCTTTATACTCTCAATCACGAGAATATTTAAACTTATTCTCTACTTCTTCCCATGAGGTAGATTAGGGCAAAAGGCAATCGACTGCGCCAGGCGGTTTCCCAATGTGGATCCCCTGGGGCCACCAAACTTTTATAGTCCCTAGCGCTTACCATAGGCCAGGATTGGAAGAGGGAATCCACCCGATCTTGATGGGGAGGGTAAAGCGCATCCAGCGAAGCGTCTCCACGATCAAAATACCAGCGACTCTTAGTGGCGGCCTCTTCGTGAGAGGCGATGTAATTAATGAATGCATCAGGCACCGGATTATTTTCATTCTGAAAGAAGCCAGGCCAGTGGGTCGACATACATCCAGCCCCCGTTAACTCATTGGGGTATTCGAGGGCAGCGTACATGCTAATCAAACCACCCATACTGGAACCCACCATATAAACTCCATTAGTTTGAATGGGGTATTCGGATTTAATCCAGGGCACAAGCTCCTTAAAGATGAATCGCAAATAGGCATCCGAATTAGGACTGCCGTAAAGAAGCTTGCGTTCTTCACCGGGTCTTTCTAATTGCAAAACAGAATCCTTAAAGGCTTCCGGTAAACTCTCAAAAGGTTTTTGAGGAAAGTAATTTTGATGTCTACGTTCGGGGATATTCCAGATACCTACGACTAGTGTAGGGCCAATAAGACTTTGTTGGTAGAGCGAATCCAGACACTCATCCACACCCCATTCCTGACCATTCCAGGTAGAGTCGGCTTGAAAAAGCATTTGGCCATCGTGCATAATCAGTAATTGATAGGGGCCTTCTGAAACATTTGCCGGCTTCCAGATATCTATCCGTCGATCTTCAATTTCGAGGCTTTGGAATTTTGAGATGGTCCTTAATTCACCCACTAATTGAGCGCAGGCAAAGGAGTTGGAAATAAGCCATATGGCCGCAAAGATGCCTAGCTTAGATCTTGGTATACTGATATTAATCATAGTTAATGCTTTGCGCTTCATCTACTTTAGGTTTCGCTTTCTAAAATAGGTCGAAAAGCGAAATAAAACCAAGCCATTATATCTGAACGCAGAGTTAGCAAATTAGAAATATTTTAGTGTACTTTTTACACTTAATGCTTTTTTTCTACTTTTGAGGAACCAATCTTAATGTAATCTCTATGAAAAGAACTTTACAGTCTCTCTTTGCACTGCTTTTTTCCATGGCTGTGTGGAGTCTGGAGGCTCAGGTGGTTAAGGGGACGATTACCGACAAGTCTGGTGAGCCCTTACCGGGTGCATCGGTGTTAGTTGTTGGCCAGTCTGGAACCGGAACCGCGGCCGACTTTGATGGAAACTATAGCCTTAGCGGCTTAAAAGCCGGGAAGCTCACCTTGGAGTTTGCCTTTATTGGTTTTGAAACCAAAAGAGTGGAAGTAACACTCGCCGAGGGTGAAACCAAAACCCTAAATATGGCTCTGGCCGAAAGCAGCTCGCAATTAGACGAGATTGTGGTAGTGGGTTACGGTGTACAACGTCGCCGGAATATGACCGGTAACGTAGTGAAACTAGACGCCAAAAAATTAAACGATATGCCAGCGCCCAGCTTCGAAACGGCGATGCAGGGTAAGGCTGCCGGGGTACAAATTGTAACCGGTAGTGGTTTGGCTGGATCGGCATCAGTAGTTCGGGTACGGGGTATTTCCAGTATCGGAGCGGGTGGTGATCCGCTTTATATCGTGGATGGTGTTCAGTTAAATCAAGATTATTTCAGCCGGGGTAATAGCGGGGGTATGAACCAAAACCCTTTGGCCTTCTTAAACCCGGATGATATTGAATCTGTTGAAATTCTAAAAGATGCGGCCGCTACAGCCATTTATGGTTCTCGTGGCGCCAATGGCGTAATCTTAATTACCACCAAGCGTGGTAGTAAAGGTGGATTGCAGTTTAACTTTTCAACTACACAGGGTATTTCAGAGCCTACTAAGCGCCCTCAGATGTTGAACTCGCAAGAGTACCTTCAATTATACCGCGAAGCCTGGATTAATGATGGCAATACCGGAACTCCGGTTTTAACCAATCCCGCTTTAACCTGGGAGGAAGCCCAAAGAAATAATACCGATTGGGTAGATCAGGTGGTACGTACAGGCTACAAAGCCTTCTACGATTTTAATGTGTCTAAAGGAACGGATCGTTATAACTTCTATGCAGGGTTATCTTACGATCAAAACCAGTCCTATATTATTGGTGATGAGTACAATAGGATGAGTGCACGTTTTAATGGTGATTATCGTATCAATGATAAGTTGACCTTGAGCGCCAGTACCGGTTTAACCCAAAGTATCTACAATCGGGTTGATAATGCCTGGTCTGGAGGTTTAGGTGCGGCCATGAGTACTGCCTTGCCTTACTACCCTATCAAATGGGATCGTTATTATGTGAGTGCCGGTGATACGGTTGCCCGCCCAGGTGATTGGTTCTTACAAGGCACCAACCCGGTAGCTCAGCGTGAATTGAAAGATTGGCGAATCACGGATTTACGTTCGATCAATAATGCAAAGGTGACGTATTCGCCCTTTAAAAACTTTACCATTTTGGCTTCCGGTTCATTGGATTATTTCCAATCGATGGAAGACATTTGGGAACCAGCGGGTCGCAATACCTATCAAACTGACGTGGCCACTCGTGGTCAAGGTACTGCTCAACGCTATCCCAGAAGATCCTATAACTACAATGGTTTCTTAACTGGTACTTACGATTGGCAGTTAAACGACAATAATAAGTTTGCCTTTATGCTCGGAACCGAATATCAGGAAAACTTTACCCGTAGCTATTACATTACTACTTACGATACCAATGGCGTTGCGAATGGAATTCGTAATGATGTATTTGATGCACCTTCAGCTTTTTATGAAAGTGCAGACCTTCGCAATAACTACGACTTCGATTCGGTAACCACTTCATTTATTAGCCGCTTTATGTCCTTCTTTGGTAGGGTAAACTATCAGTACAAAGGCAAGTACTTAGCTCAATTGGTACTTCGTTCGGATGGTAGTTCTCGTTTTGGACCCAATAACCGTTTTGGATATTTTCCTTCGGTTTCGGCCGGATGGATTATCTCCGAAGAGAAATGGATGAAGGAGAACCGTATCATCAACTATTTGAAATTAAAATCCAGTATTGGTTGGATTGGAAATGCCAACCTTACCAATACCGAGTTTGTAGCGCGTTATAACTATTCGGCACAGGCTTATGATGGTCGCGATATCTTATATCCTTTGAATAACCCTAATCCTGATTTGCGCTGGGAAACCACTCAGGTAATCGACCTAGGTTTAGAATATGGTTTGTTTGAAGATCGCATTACGGGTGAATTAGCCTATTATCGTAAGAATACTACCGATGTTTTATTGAATGTGACCTTACCCAGAGTTTCTGGATTTGGCAATTTCTATGATAATGTGGGTGGTTTGTTAAATGAGGGATTTGAGTTCCAAATTAAAACCCGAAATCTGGTAGGCGACTTCCGTTGGACTACAGACTTTAACATTGCTTATAACCACAACGAAATTGTAAGCTTAGGAGGCTATTCTCCGGATGCAGTGGGTGGTGGTACCAATGATACCCGTACCATTGTTGGGGAACCCGTAGGTACTAACTTCCTGGTGCGTTTTAGTCATGTCGATCCTACTACCGGTCGTCCGGTTTATTTGGATATCGATGGCAATCCAACCTTTGTTTGGGATCCTGCAAACCGTGTTCCCGTAGGTAATGTATTACCAGACGCGGTTGGTGGTATCACCAATAATTTTGGTTACAAACAATGGGATTTGAGCGTTCTGTTTGTATTCACCATTGGATCGGATATTTATGACTCTTCTTCCAAGCGTCAGTTAGGGCGTATGGACGACTGGAACAAAACGCCACAGATTTTCGATCGTTGGAGAGCTCCGGGTGATGAGGCATTATACCCTCTTTTAACTTTAGATGCGGCTAATCACGGATCTAATACCCCTTGGATTAACACGGATCAGTGGATCCACGATGGTAGCTTCCTGCGTTTACGTAATGTAACCTTAAGCTATCGCTTGAACCGCAATCAATTAGAGAAATTAGGATTAAAAGGTGCTCAGATTTCCTTCATCGGAACCAATTTACTCACCTTCACCAAATACCCTGGATTGGATCCAGAGATTGCTCGTGATTTTGAAAATGCAACAGATCGTAATATGAGTGTAAACATTACTTACCTCACTCCTCCACAGGAGCGTACTTACTCTGTTCGTGTAAATGTTAACTTCTAAGCCTCAGATCATGAAAAAGTCATTTAGCGCAATATTACTAGCCGGTGGCCTGCTTTTGAATACAGGCTGCGAGAAACTTTTAGACACTCCCCTTCAGGGAACCGACCTTACGGAGGAAGAGGCTCTGCAGACTAAGCAAGACGTTTTAAACGTACTGCAAAGTTGCTATGATGTTACGGCCAATGTTTACAATGGTCGTATTCAATACTTGGGAGAGCTCTTAAGTGATAACCTGGCTAAGCCTCGATCTAATGAGGATTTAACCGAGGTGTTTAATCACAATACCCTTTTCTTCAATAGCACAATTGGAGGTATTTATGCTGACCCTTACATCACTGCTTTCCGTTGTAACCGTATCCTCGAGATTGTAGACAATTTCGATTTTACTACTGCTGAACGCAATGAGATTGTAGCCGAAGCCAAGTTTTTACGTGCCATTTCACAGTGGGAAATCCTGCGTCTTTTTGCTCAACCTTATGGCTTTACGCCAAACAACGGTCACGATGGAATTATCTATAAGACCCGCACCGAAGAGCAAATTGTAGCGCGTTCTCCGGTAGGAGTGAACTACAATGAGATTATTGCTGATTTGGAATCGGCTCTGCCCAATCTAAGACCCAGCTCAGACTATTACGCCTCTCAAGATGCGGCCAATGGTTTCCTAGCAAAGATTCACTTCCAAATGGGAGATTATGCTCAGGCAGCGGTTTATGCGAATGCCGTAATTGGTAGCGGACGTTATAGCTTAGGAAGCAGCATCGATCGTTTTGAAAATGATACTGTGGATGTTACCGAAGCGATTTTCAGTAATACCAGCCGTCCTGAATTTGGTGATTTCCGCTCTTCAGGTTTTGGAAACTACCGTTCGGATTTGGCTTCTCCACCTGAGTTTTTCGCCAGTCGTGAATTCTATGATATTTACGCGGCCGACACCTCAGACCGTCGTTTGAAGAATTTCTTCGAATTGGATGAGAGTGGGGATGCCCCTCGCGTATTGGTTAAGAAATTTAATCAAGAGTGGTTTAATGTTACCATCCTACATTTAACCGATTTGAAACTTCTGCGTGCCGAAGCTTTGGCCGAAAGCGGAGGAGATTTAAGCGTTGCGATTCAAGATATTAATGATGTTCGCGAAAGAGCTTATGGTTCTAATTTGAATAATTTACCTGCAGGAAGTTCTGCCAGTCAAATTATTGAAGCGGCCCGTTATGAGCGTCGTATCGAAATGTTTGGAGAGGGAGACCGTATCCAGCAAATTAAGCGTCGCGGTGCCCTGGAAGGTGAAGCTACAGAGGTACGTACCCATCCATGGGATTGCAATGGTATGGTGATTCAATTCCCTATATCTGAGCAAACCACGAAATTTGAACTGAACCCTACCGGCGGATGTTAATCTATACTACTATGAAGAAATTATTCACCTTTGGCCTTTTGGCCCTTGCCATAAGCGCTTGTCGCCCGGAGCCCTTCAAAGAAATTGGCTCTCCTTACTCGGTAATTACCGGGATTAACGGAAACTGGGATTTGGAAATGGTTGAGGTAGAAGACCGTTCTTTTCCACAGTGGGAAACTTTGGAATTCACCGACTTTTTCCTGGATAACCCAGTATCGATTAACTTCAATTCTGCGGATAATAGCTACGCCATCAGTGCAAATTCCTTAGATGGACTACCCTTCAGCTCTATGAATGGTACTTATGCATTTGATGATGAAGAATACCCCGAGAATCTGTATTTGATTAGCACCGATGGTGATACCAGCACGGTAGGCATGGGAAATATGGTTCGCGCCATTGATCCTAACATGATTTTCGAAGAGCTGAAAAACAAGTGCGATGCGGAATATGCCCGCTACATCTACACCTTTAAACGCAGTAACTAGTTATGAAGAATTTGAAGTTTAACACGATATTTTCTCTGGCTGCCCTGCTTATTGGGCCTGCGCTTTCAGCTCAGGTTAGCACGGATCCGCCCGAGTATCAAGACCCTACTACAGAATTAAAAATTATTGTAGACCTCAGTAAACTGGATGCCAGTTTAGATCATACCCAAAACTTGTTGGATGCCGCTGCGGCGGGAGAAGATATGTACATCTGGACCTGGAATCCGGCCGAACACCCTGCTGGTCACCCCCTGGTAAACGGTGTGGGAACGGCTCCTTGGAAGGAGAGTAATGATACCCTTCGCATGACTAAGGAAGCGGAGAATATTTACTCCTATACCATGACGCCTACCGAATTTTATGAGGTAGACGCCCAAACGGTTTTTGCTAATGATATTCAGTTCTTGGTAAAGCCTAAAGATGGTGGTGGTTATGGTGATCCCGATATTAAATCGGAAGACTTAACCATATTGGTGGACCCACCCGTTACTACTCGTAATCCGGCTTTCCTTTTCCCTGGATCATTTAAGGATGATGATCTGGTGATGTTGTATTATGATAATAAACTGGAAGAGGTAGAGGGAATGCAGAACCTCGCAACTGACGATGTTTGGTTCTTCGCCGAAGCGACTTTAAGTGACAGCAGTACTGTAAAGATTGCCAATAACGCTTTCACCGTTGGGAACTATCCGCAATTGCAGATGACTTCTTACGGAGACGGAGTTTTCAAAACTTATATGGTGCCTCGCAAGTTCTTTAGCGTTGCGGAAGGCAAGACTGTTACCAAGATGACCATTTACGTGATGCGCCGTGTGTTTACTGGTGCTGGCTCACGTACTAGTTACGATATCATAGCTGAACTAAGTTGTGAATAGGGATCTAATCAAACACTAGAATTTGAACCTCGTCTGCAAAGACGAGGTTTTTTTATGGGGTATTTTGCATCAATACTCCTGCAACCCTTTGCAATTCGATTTCCGCTAATTTAAGCTGATAGCGCAGGCTGTTTAAGGAGGCTTTGGTGCTGATGTAATTGAGCTGCGCTTCACGTAATTGCACATTGGTGATATTGCCTAAGGCATAAGCTTCTTCGCTACGCTCAAAATTGATCAGCGCTACTTTTAGATTACGTCGCTCCAGATCTAAAACTTTGCGGGCATTGGTATAGTCGAGCCAGGCATTGGCTAAGTCGGTTTGCACTTGTTGTTTGGCTTTTTCCTGACTTAATTCTGATTGGAAGATGGCAATGCGAGCCACTTCCACCGCAGTTTGAGAGCGATAGGAACTGAAGATATTCCATTGGGCACTGAGGCCATAATTCCAGCCGGTATTTTGGGTAAAGCGTAAAAAGCCGCCCTCATTATCCTGTCGGCTGTAGGAGTACCCAGCATTAGCAGCAATTTCCGGCAGGCGATCGCTCCAGGCAATGTTGAGGTTTTTACGGTTAATGTCGCGGGCAATTTGAGCTTGAATTAAGGCAGCATTGTTTTGCATGGCCTCCGTAAGTAGGCTGCCAAAAATCAAATCACTGCGATAGTCCAATTGGGTCTCAAAAGCATAGCTGGTATCAATGGGGAAATTGAGCAGTCTATTCAATTCGCGCAGGCCTTTCTCCAGGCTGTTTTGAACATTGAGTAGAGCTACACTGTCACGGCGTAAGTCGACTTGAGCGCTTAAGGCTTCGAGACGACTTTGTGAACCAAGTTCCAGGGCGGTTTCTGCTCTTTGGTAGCGCTTCAGCGAAAGCTTAACCGACTCCCGAGCAATATCTACCTGCTCACTTTGCTGTGCCAAATTGAAATAGGCACTGAATACCTGCAAGAGGGTGTTTTCGATGGTAAAGCGTAATTGTACCTCACTCTGCTCTTTTTGCAATTGCAGCTTATGCAGGTTATTAATCCGACCTAAACCATCAAAGAGTACATAGCTGGCATTAATTCCAGCGCTGTAATTTTCGGCTACTGCATCGTTAAACTCCCGGATGGGAGCGGGTGCGCCACTGGTATCACTGCCCACGGCCAATTGCTGTTGCACATCGGTTTGCGAATAGCTGTAGGCAGCATTGGCACTAACATTGGGTAAGAAACCCGCCTGGCCCCAATTCTCTTGCTTGTCGGCAATACGTTGACTTTGCTGAGCCACGCGGATATCGAGGTTTTGCTCCAGAGCAATGCGCACCGCTTTGCTTAAGGCCAAAGTGTCGCTCTGGGCCTGAGCCTGTGCCGCGAAAAGCGCTAAGATTATAAGGAGGCTATTCTTCTTCATCTTGCATTTCGATTATAGCGGGTTCAACCTCTTCATGACTGGGCTTGCTGCCTCTCCAAAACCAAAGTCCATACACCTTAGCATGATTTAAATAACTAAGCAATACCGGCAATAAGATCAGAGTTAAGAAGGTAGCCATCAGAATACCATAGGCGAGGGAAATGGCCATCGGAATCAGGAATTGGGCCTGTACACTTTTCTCTAAAATTAAAGGCGCTAAACCGGCAATGGTGGTGGCACTGGTAAGAAGGATCGCCCTAAAGCGAGACAGACCTGCCTGAAATACCGCTTCCTTAAATTCCAAGCCTTCCTTGAGGTAATTATTCATCTTACTTACCAATACCAGGCTGTCGTTCACGATTACCCCTATCAGAGCGATAATCCCCAGGAAGGAGAAAATACTTAATGGAATTCCATGTAAATAATGGCCCCAGGCCACCCCTACCAAACTCAGCGGAATCAAGGTGAAGATCACCACTGCTTGATAGAAACTCCGGAAGGTAAAGGTGATGACCAGAATGATTAGAACCAGAATTAAAGGGAAGGTTTTTTGGGCCGAAATAATCGTTTTTTGTGCTTCGCGATTTTGACCTTCAAATAAAACCGATACTCCAGGGTAATCTGCTAAAATGGGTGGTAAAATAGTGTCGCGCACATAGGCGATCATATCCGGGGCAGAGCCATTGGGATCCGCCAAATCGGCTTCTACTTTAATTTCTCTTTCGCTATCGAGGTGATTAATGGTGAGTGGGCCTCTTTCAATGCTGTAGTCTGCCAGTTCTCGCAAGGGAAATTTGCCACCTTGAGGCGAGCGGATGTACATTTCTTCGAGGTTGTAGATGGAGCCACGTGTTTGATCATCATAGCGCACCCATACTTTTACTTCATCTTCCCGCACCTGCAAACGTTGCACTTCGTAACCGAAGAAGCCTTGTCGTACCTGCTGCATTAAGCTGGCAGGATTGAGTCCGAGGAGGTAGGCTTTCTCCTTCAGTTTGAGTCGGATTTCCCGCACTCCTTCCAGATCCGTATCTACAATGTCGCGTAAATCGGCCACCGTATTCATCTGGGCTTTGAGCCGATGTTTAACCGCTTCCAATTCGCTGTAGTCCTTGCTTAGTAGCGATACAGATACGGGTTTGCCGAAGGCTCCTACTGTTCCAAAGCTTAGGTTTTCGGCTTCATAAATGGGACCGGTTTGTTCTCGCAGGGCGTTTACTACCAGGGTACTGCTGATGATTCGCTCTTCGCTATTGAGGAGAATTACATCCAATTTCCCCTCATTAGTAGTGGGGCCGGTGCTGAGCTCCACCATGCGAATTACATCCTGTCCACCCGGAACTTGATCCCTTAAACTGTCGTTTACCGCCAGGGCCGCTTCGCGAATCTTGTCAAGATAGGAGATGGTTACCTCTTCCCGGGTACCAGCTG
This sequence comes from Croceimicrobium sp., assembly GCF_965228705.1. Lineage (GTDB taxonomy): Bacteria > Bacteroidota > Bacteroidia > Flavobacteriales > Schleiferiaceae > Croceimicrobium. The sequence goes on along the minus strand of NZ_OZ245832.1, from coordinate 2,480,969 downwards.
GCATTTTAAGGCTTACCTCAAAATTATCGCGATCGATAAAGGGGAAATAGCTTACCCGAACCAGCTTGCCCTGCAAAGCTCCGAGTGTAATGAGGAAGGAAGCTACCGCAATACTGAAGGTGAGGAATTTATAACGGAGCGCGAAATTGAGAATAGGACGGTAGAAACCTTCGCGCATCTTCTTTAAGCCATGCTCCAATTTACGCTCCAGAACATTCTTTTTGTAGGATAAGCTCAAGGCTTTGGAATGCCCAATATGGGAGGGTAATATTAGAAGTGCTTCAATTAGCGATACCCCCAAAGTAGCGATGACGATGAAGGACATTTCAGAAAAGAAATCGCCAGCTCTTCCATCAATATAGAAGAAGGTCGAAAAGGCAATCATGGTGGTTAATACCGCTGAGATTACCGCTGGTAATACTTCCATGGTGCCATCAATGGCCGCCTGAATGCGACTTTTTCCTTTTTCGTAATGATGGTAGATGTTTTCACTTACCACAATACCATCATCCACCAGAATACCTACTACTACAATCATCCCGAAAAGGGAAATCACATTAATGGTTACACCGAAATAGGTAGCCAGAATAAACATACCAAAGAAGGAAATAGGTAAACCGGCGGCTACCCAAAATGCTACTCGGAAATTGAGGAATAAACTCAACAGCACTAATACCAGCACCACCCCAATCAATCCGTTTTCGATAAGCAAGGCTTTACGTTGCGAAAGAAGGTCGGCGCGATTATTTACTACTGTGGCTTTTAAAACGTCCTGACCTGCATTAAATTCCGCTACATAAGCTTGAATGTCTTCGGCAGTTGTGAGGATGTCTTCACTGTCGGTATTATTGATTAATACCTTTACGGCAGTTTCGCCATTGAGCTCCACGGTGGCGGGAGCATCGCTAAATTGTTTGCGAACTTCAGCTACATCAGCCAGGCGAACTACGGCTCCCTGGGGACTGGCTTTTACAACGATATTGAGGAGATCTTCGGCTTCATAAGATTTGTAGCGCGCACGAATAAGCAGTTCTTCTTCATCCGTTTCAATTTTACCACCGGTTATATCCAAATTGTTAGCGGCAACTGCCTGACCAATTTGCTCGAAGCTAAGGTCATAGGCCCGCATGTGCTTTTGGTTAACAGCAATCTCTATTTCTTCATCCGGCAAACCAATCAGCTCAACCTTGGAGATGCCCTCCATTTTACGCAGTTCATCCTCAATTTCGCGGGCAGTAGATTTAAGGGCACTTAAGCTGAGCCCCTCCCCCTGCAGGGCAAAGGTGATGCTAAGGGTTACATTCTCGCGTAGGAATACGGTTACCGGTTCCAATCCGGCAGGGAAGGAGGGAATTTGATTTACCGCATTTTCTACATCATCCAAAACCTCTTTACTATTGGCATTGCGCAGTACCTCTACAGTAATGGTTGCCAGGTTTTCACTACTGCTGGAAATAAAGCGATCAATGCCGGAAATCCCTTTCAGGTTTTCTTCGATTTTGTTCACTACCCCTTCTTCAATTTCCTCAGGGGAGGCACCAGGATATAGGGCATTGATAACAATGAAGCGCTCGGGAACTAGCGGAAAGAAAGTCGAGTTCAGGCTGTTCCAGGCCACGGCGCCAAAGATCAGCGAGGCGATCATCAGCACATTTACCGTTACCGGATATTTGATGAAAAATCCCAGGAAACGTTTCACTCGGCTTGCTTTTTAGTGAGGCGGATTTTCATGCCGGGAAATGCGCCGGTAACTTTGGCCACAGGTAATCGAAGGCTAGAATCCGGAGCTTCAATTATGATGCTTTGTGGCTCGCGATGCAGCACCTTTACCTTTTGCAATACAAGGCTGCTATCCTGAATGCAGAACAAGCTATTCTCATCGATCAACAATTTGCGATCGATCTTCATGGCCTTTTCAATCTCCTGACCCGCCAGGGAACCTTTGAGGTATTCACCATCATTGAGCTTATCAGCCTTAATGCGGATGTAAATACTGATTCTTTGATTGCTGGGATCTACCTTTTCGTTTTTGCGGAACACCTCACCTTGAAAATGACGACGACCATCCGTACTGCTCAGTTCAACACTATCGCCAATATTCACACGTCTGGCCTCATCGGGACTCAAGCTACTAATCATTTCGAATTGACCCTTACCGATAAACTCGCCTAAGATTTGTCCGGCGCGTACCAATTGACCGCTTTCTACTCTAGCGTCGGTTACGGTACCATCAAAGGGCGCTTCGATATTGTATTTTCCTAAGCGTACACGGAGGGCTTCCGCATTCTGATAGGCGCTGTAGACATTGCGCCCACTTAAAAACAAGCGTAATTTTTCATTGCTTTCTGTGGGAGGGGCCTGCAGGTCATTGCCATTATTCAGCTTACGCAGATATTGATAATAGCTATCAAAACGCTCGGGGTAGTCGAGTTTAATGTCGGGTAAAACCTGACTTAACAAGCTAAGGTAATTGCTGCGGGTACTTTGGTAATTACTCTGGGCCTCGCTGTTTTCGAGGTGGAGCATCACTTCTCCGGCTTGATAGCTTTTGCCTTCTTTAAATTTTTGGGATTGTCTACTCACGATTCCCGTTACCTCCGAATAAATTTCAATTTTATTCAGGGCCTCTACCGGGCCGTCAATAGGGATGCGAAGCGCTACAGATCCGGCTTTAAGGTCTTGGTATGTAATGAGTTTGCGTTGGTCCCGGCTTATGGGGCTTTTCCCTTCGGCGGAAGCGGCGAGGTAGTTCTTGAAAAACACCGCTAAGGCCAGTATGGCAATGCCAGCTAGTATGGCCCATTGTCTTCTTTTCATGAAGCAAGCTTATAATGAGAATGCAAAGTAAACCAATTAAAGTGGTCGATGTTTGTCCATCAAAGCTTATGATAAGTTTATTTATATGGCTGCCAGAGATGCACTACCTTTGCCCCAATGAAAGCATTTTGGCGCATCGTACGCTATGCCTACCCTTATAAGGGGACGGTGATTTTAAGCGTTTTAGCGAATCTGTTTGCCACCGTTTTTGCCTTGGCCAGTATTGGTTTGGTGGTTCCCGTTTTACAGATCATATTCGACAATACTAAGGCTCCGGAACAGGCTCCGGTATTTGATGGGGATATTATGGCTTATGCCGAAGATTTCCTCTCTTATGAAATCGGTACCCGTATGGAAGCCATTGGGCAGCAAGAGGCCTTACTTTATGTTTGTTTTTGGGTGGTTTCGGCCTTTTTCCTCAAAAATGTTTTTCGCTATTTAGCGCTCTATCTCTTGGCGCCCATGCGAAATGGGATAACCCGCGATATTCGTTTGGACTTGCATCATAAACTGCTGGCTTTGCCGGTGGGCTATTTTACCGAACAGCGCAAAGGTGATATCATCTCTCGGATGACCGCTGATCTTAAAGAAATTGAGAATGGTGTTTTAGCCACGATTGAGATGTTCTTTAGAGAACCTTTTATCATTCTCAGCTCGCTGGCGGTTTTGGTGTGGATGAGTCCGCAGCTTACCATTTTTGTGTTGCTGCTTTTGCCGGTGGTATCGCTCTTGATTACCCGTATTGGTAAGAGCCTGAAGCGCGCCAGTACCCGTGCTCAGGAGTCGATGGGGGATATTTTATCCCTAACTGAAGAAACGGTAAGTGGCCTAAAAGTAATTAAGGCCTTTACGGCAGAAGAGCAAAAGGCCAGTCTTTTTGCACGGGCTGCCAATAACTACTTTAGTTTGATGAATAAGGTGATTCGCCGGAATGATTTGGCCTCACCTATCTCCGAATTTATGGGCTCTTTAGTGATGGCGATTATCATTTGGTACGGGGGTAGTCTGGTGATGGAACCCAATGATTTTACGGCGGAGAAGTTTATCGCCTACGTTTTATTCTTCTACCAAATTATTCCGCCCAGCAAGAGCTTATCGCAGGCTAGCTACAAAATACAGCGGGGGAATGCCTCTTCGGAGCGAGTATTGGATTTATTGGATGCGGAAAACCCAATTCAGGATAAGCCCGATGCCCAAGACCTGAAGGAGTTTAAACAGTCGATTGAATTTAAGGATGTTTGTTTCTCCTATCAGGATAAGCAGGTTTTAAGTCATATTGATTTGAGCATCGAAAAAGGTAAGACCTATGCTTTGGTAGGGCAGAGTGGGGGCGGTAAAACCACCTTGACTAATTTGGTGCCTCGTTTTTACGATATCAATAGTGGTAGCCTCAAGATTGATGGTTTGCCTATTGACAGCATCAAGTTAAAGGACCTGCGATCCCATTTGGGAATTGTTACTCAGGAGACCTTACTCTTTAATGAGACCGTGGCATATAATATTGCTTTGGGCAAGCCCGATGCGACTAAGGAAGAAATTATTGCTGCCGCCAAGATTGCTAATGCCCATGACTTTATCGAGAAATTACCCAATGGCTATTTAACCAATATTGGGGATGCCGGCGGTAAACTGAGCGGAGGGCAGAAGCAACGTTTAAGTATTGCCCGTGCGGTTTTGAAGAACCCACCTATTCTGATTTTGGATGAGGCGACATCGGCCTTGGATACCGAATCGGAGAAATTGGTGCAGGATGCCTTATATCGTCTGATGGAGAATCGTACTTCATTGGTGATTGCCCACCGCTTGAGTACCATCCAACACGCAGATGAGATTGTGGTGATTAATGAAGGCAAGATTTCGGAGCGCGGTAGTCATCAGGAATTGCTGGATAAGCAAGGTATTTACCACAAGTTGGTAGAGATGCAGAGTTTCGCATAGAACAACCTTAAATACATAGCCATGCGTAAGATTGAGCATATCGGTATTGCCGTAAAAAATCTGGAGGAAGCCAATAAAACCTATGCTTCTTTATTTGGGGCCGAGGCTTATAAGCAGGAAGGCGTAGAAAGTGAAGGGGTGATTACTTCTTTCTTTCAGGTAGGACCCAATAAGATCGAATTACTGGAGGGAACTAATCCTGATAGTCCAATTTCGAAATTCATTGCCAAGCGCGGTGAAGGCATTCATCACCTTGCTTTTGATGTGGAGGATATTGAAGCCGAAATCGAGCGTCTGAAGGGCGAAGGGTTCATTCTATTAAATGAACAGCCCAAGTTTGGAGCGGATAATAAGCTGGTGGCTTTTTTACATCCGAAAAGCAGTCATGGTGTATTGGTAGAACTCTGCCAGGAACGCCAAGATTAGTTAATGGCATATCTGCCGAAAGGCAAAAAAAAAGCCCCGGCAATGCATGACTACTGCCGAGGCTTCTGGGGGAGGGATTGTTTTCTTAGTTCACGTTAAGTACAGTGAAACTGGTGAAGATTACGTTTCCGGGGAAGGCCAGGTTGCCAAAGATCTCCGGTCCGTCGAAGGCGCTGTTGCCATCGAACTCGTAAACTCCAATTTGTCCGTTGTCTAAGTGCAGCATTGGGAACAGCATTTGACCGCTGCTTAGGTTTACACTGGCGTCTAACTGAATAGTCACATTAGTGTTTACCCCTTTGCTCACCTGAACTTTACCGATAATATCGGGCAAAACAATGCCGCCCATGCCGTTGTCGTTGTGGATAACCAACCAACCATCGGCAGCCGCTACCACCTCAGGAATTACCACTGTATTATTGGTAACGTCCATATCGGGAGAGTTAATTTTTGCAGACATGATATTTACGGCAGACATTACAGGAGCACCATCCACCACGAAGGGAGGGTCCAGATTATTGTTGCCATCAAATTCGTACTGCATTTCGGTACCGGTATCTTCATGCAGCATTACCCAAATTTGATCGCCATCATTAATGGTGGCATTGGCATCAATTTGTACCATCACACTCATATTAGAGCCTGCTTCGATCCATTTGGGTTCTGAGATAATATCGGGCACCACCGGACCATTGCTGCCATTATCGGCATGAATAACGATCCAGCCGTCGCTGGGAACCTCCGCCATAGTAACCTCTACCCTATTCTGAGAGATCACCTGGGTGCTTACATCAAGGGTAGCCACTTTGGGCTCGGTGGGCATGTCCGTACTATCGTCATCTTCGCTGCAAGCGGTAGCTCCGAAAATCAGTGCTGCGCCTAAGGCAAAATTTAATAGCTTTGAACTGTTTGAGTAGATCATGATTGTTTCTTTTTTGGATTCAATACTATCTACGCGGATTCCTGATAACTGGATTTTTGAAAACCTCATTTTTTTGAGCAAGCGCCCTCCCATTGAAGTTAAAATCGTTGATCTGCTGCAAGATGGCAAGCAGGAGGCGATGTCATTAATTTATGACAATTACGGGGCGGTGCTATTTGGATTATGTGTTCGGATGATGCCTTCGCGGGAAGATGCGGAAGAGGTTTTTCAAGAGGCGATGATTAAGATTTGGCGTTATGCCCAATCGTATGATGCGGATAAAGCAAGGTTATATACCTGGATGATGAATATTACGCGTAATGCCTGTATTGATCAAATTCGCAAAAATGATCGCCGTCCCCAAATCCAAGATGTAGAGACGCACGTATATAAGGTTGATGCGGCTCACCATTCGAATCTACCGGTTGATCATATCGGGCTGGAGAAAGAATTGGAGAAATTGCGTCCGGAGGACCGAAGAGTACTCGAGTTAGCGTACTTCCAGGGTTTCACACAGGGAGAGATTGCGAAAAAGTTAAATGTGCCATTGGGTACGGTGAAAACCCGTGCACGTAAGGCGATTAGTGAATTAAAGCGGTTTTTAGCCAGAGACATTGGATCCTAAGAAGTACATAGAAAGCGGAATTATTGAAGACTACCTGATGGGTTTTGTCTCAGAGCAGGAGCGCCAGGAGGTGCAATGCCTGAGTAAGATCTATCCGGAAATTAATGAAGCACTTCGACAGGCTGAGGATATCATGTCCACCTGGGCAGCTGCCAATGCAGAGGAGCCCCCAGCCGGAATGAAGGATAAGATTATGGCCAATTTGGGCGAGCAAGAGAAAGGCCCGGTGGCCATGCCCGCTTTAAAAGTAGTGGCCTCAAGCCATGAGCCTTCGGTTAAATCCAGTATCAATCCAGCGGCTACAAGGTCGAAGTCTTCGCAGCCTATTGGCTGGATAGCAGCTGCGGCAGCCCTTATTTTGTCATTCTTCCTGGCTTATCAATGGCAAGATAGCTTGCAGTTTATGCAGGCCATGGAGCAAGAGATTGCTGCTCAGGATCAGGAGTTGGAAAATCTAGGCAGTCAGTTGCAAGACTTGCAGGGCGACAAAGAACAATATCAAAGCTTATGGGCGGCGGTTTCAGAACCCGGAACCCAGAAGATTACCCTCAATACGGTTCAGGAGGATAAACCGGCCACCGCCACGGTGTACTGGAATCCTGAGAAGGAACAAACTCTTTTCTATCGCGATCAATTACCCGCCGAAGCGGAAAATAGCCAATATCAATTATGGGCTATCGTGAAAGGCAAGCCGGTAAGCATCGGGCTCCTAGCCTTAAACTCCAATGAGCTGCAATTGCAGAATATGAGCGGCCTGGCAGAGGCTGATGCATTTGCCATAACTCTGGAGCCATTGGGCGGTAGTGAAAGCCCAACGCTGGATCAGATGGTGGTGATGGGGAAAGTATAATCGCGGAGCGAATATACTTTAGAAGATAGACCGCTGCGCTATTAGATTTTAGATCGCTACGCTCTTAGATTACCAGGGTTACTTAAAAATTTCAATTTTATCTTTTTTCGGGTCGAGGTGCCGGCATTCCAGCTTGAGATTGGTGGCGGAATAAATAATGGCTTTCCGATCGTTGATAAAGAAATATAGAGTTAAGATCGCTGCGCTATTAGATGTTAGAATTTAGACCGCTACGCTATTAGAGTTTAGATCGCTACACTGTTAGATTAGAGGCGTTTCTTGATCGTTTCAATTTTATCTTTTTTCGGGTCGAAGTGCCAGCATTCCAGCTTGAGCTTGGTGGCGGCTTCAATATTGTCTTCCCGATCGTCGATAAAGAAACAGTCGGCGGCTTTTAGTTTTTGCTCCTTCAATACTTTCTTGTAGAAATCAGCTTCGGGTTTACGATGCCCCGTTTCGTGGCTGAAGTATACCGCATCAAATTGACTGATAAACTGCTTGTATTTAAAGGGTCCGCAAAGGGCCTTGATCTTTTCGATATGCAAGGGATTGGTATTGCTCAGGAGGTAGAGCTTATGTCCTTTGTTTTTTAAGCTTTTAAGCAGACGAATATTCTCATCCGGAATCGCCTCATAGCAGAGGGCATTCCAGGCTGCAGCTAAATCCTTTTTGAAAATGGATTTCCGAAAGAAGAAGCCTTGCAATTGGCTTAGGAAATCGTCGGTGCTAAGTTCCCCGCGTTCAAATTGATGAAAGAGCTCATCTTGCTCTGCTAGCTTTTCTTCGGCACCCAGGGCTTCGAAGGCCTTGTAAGTAAGCTTGGTGTCGATGGGAATAAGAACCGCTCCGAAATCGAAAAGCAGGTGTTTAGGCATTGCGTGGTATTTGAGCACAAAAGAAGGAAATAAGGCTTAAAAATTTCCCGCTTTTGGGAAATATAGCCAAGTAAATAGTGGCCTTAGCAGACTTAAGAACCTATCGTTTACCGATAAAAGGTCGATTATCGGTTTCGATGACCGGAAATCGAGTTTTGTAAGTAGTTGAAAATTAGCAATTAATTGTTTTCGTTTACCGTTTATCGAAGATTATTGACCGTTAAACGAAAAGAATAGACCGCTGTGCTGTTAGCGTATAGACCGCTGCGCTTTTAGATTTTAGACGATAGATCGCTGCGCTCTTAGAGGGTTTGATGGTCAAGAAAATTTGTTTGGGATTGCTTCAACACGGAGGCACGGAGGCGGGGAGAACACAGAGGATCACTACTTGTTTTACAGCTTCTATATCTGAGTGTATTCTATGGGCTTCAATTCAATGATAAATACTAAATTTGCCCTCCTTTTCGGGCCCATAGCTCAGCTGGTTAGAGTAGGTGACTCATAATCACTTGGTCGCAGGTTCAAGCCCTGCTGGGCCCACTTGAGGCGAGAAAGCGTATTGTTTTCTCGCCTTTTTTGTTTAATCGTATTTCTAAAGCTTGACTACTCATAAAAAATCCCCAATTCCAAGAACCGGGGATTTTCAATTCAATATGATTATGCAAGTTTAGGGCATGCTAAAAGTGCTTATCTGGATTTGCTTGCCATTACCTGAGGCGTAGTAATAGCGATTGTCCATTTCACTGTAATATATCTGAAAGGGCTTAAGGATCATTTTGGGTAAGGTCATGCGTTTCTCGATGCTACCCACTCTTTCACCGTTTTCTAAATTGATTTTTTGAACCACAGGAACATGATTTTTATGACCATCCACTTTCTTAATCCTGTTTTCAGGATTCATGTTGGCCATGTTTTCTGGGAGATCATTGTAAATAAGCACCAATTGATCATTATTTAAAAAAGCATAGCAATCGAAGGACTCAGAATCTTGATTTAGGATATTTCGTAAAGCGGTGGTTTGTGGGAAAGAGCGCTGTCCGTAGGCATCATCCTTATTGGGGATGTATTCACGCTTTCTTTTAATTAGTTGCGTCCAAAGAATTTCTTCTTGATTATTGAGGGCAATGATATTTAGGTCATAGAAGCCATATTGCTCATGCACACCAGTGGTTGCAGGAGGTACCCGAATGTGAATTTTTTGCTGGATTAGTAAATAGGTGTTTCCCAGGCTATCGTGATAATTACGGGTGCTAAAAACTGATTGGTCTTGAGAGGGTACCTCGCTGCCCATGTATTGTCCTAAATCCCAATAGTGATTCATTGCCTTTTGGAATCCTTCGATCAATGGTTCATCGTACAAATGAATTTTAGTTTCCTTAAGGATACTATTTGACTTTGGATTAACACTTGCAATTCTCAGGCCTGTAATGGGCATATCAGAATGTACTCTGAATCCCGTTTTTTTCGATGGACTATCCGGATCCTCACTATGAAATTGACTGCTGATTAGGATTTTATTCGGATTTACAATTGAGATTTTTGAATTGGAGAAGACACCGTTTTTATCTCTGGGATCGCCGGAGAGTTTGATATAGGTGTCTTGGTAGTTTTGATCCGCATGGAAAATAACCAAGCTGTCTTGTGCCGGGAGATAAGCATAGAGGTTTCCATCATTATCAACTTCCAGTATGGACCCTAATCGACTGTACCTATTTCCTCCTCTTAATGTTCTCTCAGATACTTTGGTGAAATCGCGGTCGAAAAGTAATAGGGCATGATCACTTTTCTTCCTCTTCTTGTAGTAGGTGAAGCTACTTACTATTAAATGTTGACCGTCTTCAGTCCAGTAAAGATCATAGTAACCACGAGTCCTTTCCTTTTCATATTCCTTGTCATGAAGCACTATTTCTGGTCCGAAGGTCTTAGTTTCAATATCAATGAAATGCGCTACCAGTTTGAAATGATCATCTTCAGCATATTCATTGATATAGACCAGGCGATTTCCAAATTCTCCAATGCTGAAAAATGAATAGTAATTGGAGGCGCTTTCGGGTAATTCCAGATAATGAAACTCTGTTTGATTGGGTCTTTGTTTATTAACGATGCTTAAGACCAACTCATCATCATTAACCATTAATCCATAAAGGTTCGTGGCGTCTTCCTGGACGAATTGAGGGTCATAGTCCTTAAAGGGACTTTTAATCCTGGGGCCTGTTTTAAAAGTCTGGGCATCTAAATGACTAATAAGGCATAGTAAGCTTAAAGAAAGGGCTAGGATTCTTAACATAGAAAAGGGATAAAGTCCTGGTGATTTACCTTAGGACAGTGGTTAAAGTTAATTAGCGAGCGAATGAATGTCTCAAATATAGACCCTGTTTAGCGGAATGTCAATCTTTAGCCTTTCACTATAAAGCTTATTTTGCTCCTTACCCCTTCCTCAAAATCTTCACCACCCTCCGATAAGTAGCCTCCGTAATACTCCAAGATAAACCGCCGCTGGTATTGATAAAGAGGACGATCACGGCGTCTAAATCGGCACCGTAGCGCGCAATGCTGGAATAGCCGGGTAAGAGGCCCGTATGTTCCAAGCGATAGAGTGATTCATAAAGGGCTTGTTCTTCCGGGTTTAGGAAACTGCCTTCATTGAGGGCGCGTAAGAAGACCGCAATATCGCGGGCTGTGGAGATCATGGACCCTCCGGGGTGTACATAATTGCTGCTTTTGATGTCGGGTTCGTAACCGATATGATAGCCGCTCATCAAAGAGTCTTGATTTACCTCGTTTAGCAGGCTATAGGTGTGTTTTAAACCTAAGGGGTCCAGAATTTCTTCCTTGATGTATTGGTGGTGACTGTAGCCCAAAGTACTATCGAGGATGGCGCCTAGCAGTAGGTAATTGGTATTGCTGTATTGGTATTTTTCATCCGGTTCAAAATCAGCTGGGAGGTCATAAACCAATTCCAGGGCTGGTAGATTTTCGGTGAAAAGATCGGTCCAGGGATAATCCGGTTGATCCAGGAAATTGGGGATACCACTGCGATGTTGGATCAGCATTTTTAAAGTGATGGCATCGGCATTGGAAATATGGCCTTTGGTAAAAGGGAGCAGGCTGCTTAGGGGGGCGTCGAGATCCAGTTTTTCCGCTTGAATCAATTTGGTAGCGGCGGTGGCAATAAAGAGCTTGCTAATGCTAGCCACCTTAAATAAGCTTTGAGGATTGGCCGCCACCTCATTGGTGCGATTATTCCAGCCTGCAGCATAAGCTTCGGGAGCTTTCCCGGCCTGATCAATATAGAGAATAACACCATCTACCTTATAGTCTAAAATGTCTTCTATTTGGGCTTGAGGGCTGTCTGGCAAAGGGCTGAGCCAGAGTTTAATCAATAGCCAGGGAGCGAATAAATAAGTTCCGATCATGGAGAGGAGGATAAGGCTTAGGCCGATTATTTTCTTTGGACTCATATTTATTTGGCTTTTTGCGCCCGCTGGTACTTCATGCCAAAGAGGGGGCGTAACAATGGAATCCGCTTAATGATTAATTCGAAAATCAACAAGCATCCCGCTAAGGTTAAAAGTACGCTAAGTGCGAATTTTAAATGGGGGTCCAAGCTTAATTTAAGTACCCATGAAGCTACAGCATAGAGCACAAACATGTGAATGATGTAAATAGGATAGGCACTTTCACTTAGGTAGCTCAGGCTTTTGCTGGGGCGATTGAGGTATTTGTAGCCCAGGCCAAAGATTCCTAAGATCCATAAATTGGATTCCACCGCCATAAGGGCATTAGTGAAGTGCGCTTCCAAAATGCTGATGCGTAATAGGCCCATGCCTAAGGCTAAAGCTAAATAGAGCCCATGCCATTTTAATAGGACTTGCCAAAAGCTTTTGCCAACATAAACCATTAAAAAACCAAAGAAGAAGGCCAGGAATCCAATAGCGTATCCATGTAATGTTTGGGCATAGAGGGCAAAAACATCCGGCTGAACAAGGAGTACTTCCAAGATGAAAAAGGGAAGGATGGCCAAGGGTCCCAAGGGGTTGCGCATCATTTTCTCCAGGCTGCGGCGGAATTTACCCTCCGGCTTTTTAATCAGCTGGAAGAAGAAGGGAAAGAGGATGGAAATATAGATTACAATATTGCCTAAAAACCACAGGTGGGCAGGATGGGCAAAATAGTGCAGGGGCTGATTGTAATAGTTTTGAAAGAGCAAGAAGTGCAAGGGCACGATAGCAACAATGCCAAAGAGGTAAGGGACCAGAATGCGCTTGGATCGATCCAGCAGCAATTGCTTGATGTTCCGTTTTTGCATGGCGAAGTAAACACCCATTCCCGATACAAAAAAGAGGAAGGGAATGCGCCAAACATTAATCAGAGACATCGGTTTCCAAAGTCCTTCTAAAAGTTCATCGCTGCGGATAAAACCAATGAAGAGCGCCCAGGGTTGAAAGACAATGGCAATATGATAGATCAATAAAAGTCCGATGGCAATTACCCGTAGCCAGTCGATATCGTGCCTTCTTGCAGTTTCCATTTTTTATCTGTTTAAGTTTTCGAGATTATTCTAACATCAGGGCGATTACGGGGCGCGCTTTTTCGAGGGCCACCATATCTAATTGTAAACCCATGGGGCTTAATTGTTCCTGCATCATTTGGTAAACAGGTTTCATGGCTTCGAAATCGGCCAAAACAATTTCGCGGGGAGTTGCGCCGTAGGTATTGCGCAGGTTTTTGTCGGCCTTAGCATCGATTAGCATTTGAACGATTTCTACCCGACCGAAAAAGGCAGCGCTATGCAATGCACTCGATCCATCATTGTTTTGAAGGCTGAGGTCTGAGCCACCATCAATCAGGGCCTGGGCGATTTCGCGCTTGTCGAAAGTAGCGGCTGTAATTAATGGAGTAGATCCGGTAAAAGCATCCTTTTGATTGAGGTCGGTGCCAGCGGCAATATGTTGCTTTACGGCGACCAAATTTCCACTAATAACGGCAGTGGCAATATCCATTTCGGGGGCCTCAATTTTTACTTCGCTGGATTCCGAATTTTGATTTTGACAAGCGATGCTAAGGCTGAAAATAAGCATCAGACTAAGGCTTTTTAAAAGGTTTTTTCTTTGGAAGAAGTTAAGTGCGTTCATCTCTAAATTTTGTTTTGTGAATTTGATGCTTCAAAGGTGTGGCCCTTGCCAGGCTTGGGCTATAGCCTATGCTTCGCTTTGTGTAAACTTTGCCGCGGCTTTGAAAAGAATGACGCATCTCTATAAATTATGACGCAAAAGCTCTTTTGAGTCCTAATTTTTAAGCAGAAATGCGGGCCTAATTTTTTCTACTTTCGAAAGGCGAAAAAGGAGCATGGAAGACCGCCAAAATAGTCCCAGTGATTTCATTAAACAGGCCGAGGAAATTCTTTTAGAGAATTTAAGTTCGGAGACTTTTGGGGTTTCGGAATTAGCGGAGGTCATGCACATGAGTCGCTCCAATCTTTTGCGAAAGATTAAAAAGGATACGGAGCTTTCGGCCAGTCAGTTTATTCGCGCTTATCGCTTAAAGCAGGCCTTGCTCAAATTGGAAGGGGGAGCTTCCTCTGTTTCCGAAGTAGCCTATGAGGTGGGCTTTGGGAGTGTGAGCTATTTCGTTAAATGTTTTCGAGAACACTATGGGTATCCTCCCGGGAAATGGGAGCAGAATAAAATTTCGGAGTCGCAAGAGGAGCTAAAGACAGATGCGGCGAAAGCCGAAAAAAGACCAAAATCCAATGGACTCTATTATGCCTTGGCTGCGGTAGCTCTAATCCTGATTGCCTTTTTCTTCCTTTATCCTGATGCGGACCAAGAACCAGCTTTGGAGTCGGAAAAGTCGATCGTGGTTTTGCCTTTTAAAAATGAAAGCAGCGATTCGAGCAATTTGTATTTCGTGAATGGCTTGATGGAGTCGACCCTCAACAATTTGCAGAAGATTGAAGATTTGCGGGTGATCAGTCGTACCTCGGCCGAGAAGTTTCGCAGTACCGCTTTATCGATTCCCGAGATTGCAGATGAGCTGCAAGTGCGGTATTTGGTGGAAGGCAGTGGTCAAAAGGTGGGGGATAAGGTTTTGCTGCATATTCAGCTGATTGATGCCGCTCGCGATGAGCCTTTATGGGCCGCCGAATACCATCGGGAGCTCCAGGATATATTCGATTTGCAGCGGGAGGTGGCGGCCGAAATTGCGGATGCGATTCAGGTTTATGTTTCGGAGGAAGAGCGTGCGCGCATTGCCAAGCGGCCCACTCAGAGTTTAGCGGCCTACGATTATTATTTACAGGCTTTGGATCCCTTTTATGCGCGGACCCATGAGAGTTTGCAGCGGGCGATTGGCTTTTTTGAGAAGGCCATTGCCGAGGACGAAGAATTTGCTTTGGCTTATGCGGATTTGGCCTTGTCTTATTATTTCCTGGATCTCTTTCAGCGGGAAAAGCAGTACACCGATTTGATTAATCAATATTCGGATCAGGCACTATTGTACGATTCAAAATTGGATGTAAGCCTGATTGCCAAGGCTTGCTATTATTTGCAAGTGCAGGATTATCGCCTGGCCTTACCGCATTTGGAAAAGGCTTTGGATTACAATCCTAATTCGGCGGCGGCCATTCAAATGCTCTCGGATTTTTACGCTTATTATATTCCCAATAGCGCTAAATACGTGGAGTATGCCTTAAAGGGGATTCAGTTGGATGGGCAGGCTCAGGATTCTACCGCCAAGAGTTATCGCTATTTGCAATTGGCCAATGCCTTGGTGCAGGCGGGATTTTTTAGGGAGGCGGATGCTTATTTGGATCAGTCGCAAAGTTTATACCCGGCCAATCCATTTGTTCCGCATTTAAGGGTTTTTGTGGATTTGGTGCAGGATAAGGATTGGCAAAAGGCCGCCAATGCCCTTAGCCGCTTATACCGACGCGACACCAATGCCATGGATGTGCTGCAAGATCTGGCTAAACTGCATTATGTGCTGGAGGATAATGATAGTGCCTATTTCTATTTCTCCAAATTGGTGCGGCATCGCGAAGCGAATAATTTGGAACTCTATGCCTATGAAAATGCAAAGATCGCCTATGTGTATCGCGCCTTGGGCTATAGGGCTAAGGCTGATAGCTTATTCGCGGATTATGTAGCCTATTGTGAGGCCAATGATTCGAAGTATCAGAATGCACATCAAGCGATCCGTTATGCCTATGCTCAGGATTGGGAAAAGTCATTGGAGTATTTGGAGCAATTCGCACAAGAAGACCATATTCAGTATTGGTTCCTTTTATTGGAGTATGAGCCCTTGGTGAAGCCCATGAAAGAGAAAGCTGAATTCACCCGAGTCTTCCAGCAGATTAAGGATCGCTTTTGGGCGAATCATAGGAAGATGCGGGAGGATTTGGAAGGGAAAGGCTTATTGCGCTAAGGGAATGCTATCCATGTTTTTCAGGTAGTATAAGGAGGGGCTCGAAATTGGTTTTCCAAAGATCAAGTTCAAATAAACTTCCATCTTTATCCAGATATAAAGTGGCTATAACTTCGACTCCGTCTGCATCCTTCATTTATATGGATTTAATTATCCGAAAACATTAAGAAAAGGAGGCTTATAGCTAATAAAAAAGCCACCCCGAAGGATGGCTTTAATATCGTTAAAAGTAAAAGTAAACTCCTGTACCCCTATCAATTGCCTCATTAAAAAGGTTTGAAACATTTTGTATTAATTCATTATTGGCATCCAAGTCCACTCTTGAATTAAGGGCTTTTATTACCTCACTAAGATTTTCTTTTCCTGTCACAGAATCATCTTCGTAATCATCAATGTTCGTCTTCCCTTCTTTATTTATTAATTCAATTATTCCATTTTGGTACATAAAAAGAAACTCTTCTTCTGTTATTGACAATTCAATTAATTGCTCTTTAGTTGCTTCGTCAAAATCTAATGCCTTTTCAGCTGTTTTATCCTTTGGCACTATAATTATTCTTTGTCTCATTCCTAATCGATAATATTAAAATGTGTCGCTTGATTGTACTCACCTTGAGTCCTTCCTGAAGTCTTACCATTCACAACCTTATTATTAGGAATATTGCCGTCTAAATCTAAGTATTTTCGTTTACCAGTTAGATTAGTGTTTTCAATTCTAAAATAATTCCCTGCATCATCAACAACGACCTGAATTCCTGTTTCACTATTCTTATAAACAGTCTTACCTGTAGATGTTTTTACGCCTTTGGAACCTGGAGCAAATCGGTTAATTGTTTTCTTTAAACTTGCATTACCCCACTCACTTGAATATTGAGCAGCTCGACCAGCTCCCCCTTTAGTAGCACTTCTAGTTCCCCCTTTAGAGACTTTAGTAACCCTTGTTACCCTTGTTGCATAAGCGAGTACTGCAAACCCTATCAGTTCCATAGCTACTATTGACGAAAGCTCATAGGCAACCTCTTTGACACCCTGAGCATGTCGATCATTGTTCTCCCAAAAATTATTATTGACACTGATAAATGTACTAAACCTACTTCTTTTCCTCTCTTCCCAGGTATATCCGGCTTCTTTAGCGTCTTTAAATGCTGTGGGGCCAATAAACTGTCTAATTATTCTGTTTTCACCTTGTTGATAGACGTTAATAATGGTAATCCGTTCTTTGGTTGCATCACCGGCATAACACATGGAGTAGTCTTTAAACAGGATATAGGAGCCATCATAAGTTGTTTTGAGTGAATAAACATCCACGGGATTATTATCTCCTTCAGAGCCTAAAATTACTTTTGGTTCTTTACCTGGTCCATGATCCAACATACCCGTAGGATCATGTCGCATAATCGGATTGTTCTGAACATAGTTGTAAGGACTGATCCAAGAACGGTATGCCGCCATTGGATCGACAGAAGTGAATATCGAATATTTCGGACTATAGTAACGAGCTCCCATATAAACCAATGAAGGAATGCCATCATAAGTTTGTGCTGTAAACTGATAGGGGCTGCTGTAAGCGGCATTTCCTTGATGTTGATGAACAATGGGTTCACCGCTGGGGCTGTACCAGAAATATTCAAAAGGAGTACCGGACAGGTCGGTGAGGTATTCTACATTGCCTAAGCCATCGCCGTGGTACCAATAGATTTCCGGGAATAGATCACAGTCATATTCTCCCGCCTCCTCTGGAAAGGCGATACACAAACAGAATTCGTTCTGAAAATCACTAGCTGAGGCATTATAAGGTGGTTCGGAGTATTCACCTCCTTCTGTTCCCCAAGAACAGGCATCGCGATCAAAACTACCTAGATAGTATTCGGGTAAGCTGCTCAGGTCCATAGCGGTGAAGAAGGAGCTTTTACCGAAATCAGTGAACAAAGGCTCTAAGCCGGCACTGATCGCAATATTATTACTTACCAGTCCATTGTAGGGGACTAAATCGTTAGGGTTGTCCGGGTCAAAATCGTTAAAGTGTTTTCCATAAACCGGGCCAGAACCACCCCCTTCACCTGGGGTAGGAGGTTCATAGCCTTCTGGTAACCTGGGTTCGTTTAATACTCGAGAACTTACACGGTTTCCACCAATACCATAATAATGTTTGGATACTTTTACCACATTATCATAGGCTTGGAAGAGGTAATGAGGCCCGGCATGAACGATATAAGGGTCTAATTGGTATTCGGTGCCAACCGGTTCATTATTAACATAGACTGTCTCCAAAGCCAATTCCGCTTTCATGATGCGAATGCCATAAGGGTCATATACATTATGTTGAATCCCTGTTTTGGCATCGGAACCTCTCAGTCGCTGCTCTTCATCATAAAGATGGCTTAGCTCTTCCTGTTCATTTAGTTTGATTTTTGTCAAACTCCCATAGCCATTGTATTCAAAATCTCGGTATTCAACGGGATTTTTAGAAACATCAACGATGCTGGTCACCCCATTTTTAAGATTATTTGAATAACCGTAGTTCAAATTATAATCTGCGCTTGGATGCGGATCGCTGTTTTCATCTCTTAGGGTTTGAGTTTTAGAGGTGATTCTGCCGTTCAGGTCATAGCTCAAACTAAGATTGTAATTCCATTCCGCTCCAGCTGCCCCTTCCCAGAGTCCTTCAACTGTGCTTAATTGATTTAGATCATCATAATTGTAATTGAAATTATAAGCTCCTCCTAAGCTGTTATAAGGCAGATTAAGCGCGGGGCTGATATTTTCTATACTTGAAATATTTCCGGTAGCATCATAGTCGAAGCTCTTATCCAATAAGCCTATGGGACTAAAATTGCTGTTATTGGCGGAACTATTTAAAGTATAAACTTTTAAGGAACCGGTTTGAGCGTCGTAAGTGAAATTGGATTCAACTCCATTTCCGAAGTCTTTTTCTAAGGGTTGTCCAAATCCATCAAAAGCCTGGAACTCTAAATAATAGGATTCTGAATCCGTAATGAAATGATGATTGGTTTCAAGCTTTTCCAAATCCCCACCAGCAGCGTAGTGGTAAACCAGTTTTTCGCCATCTGGATAGCGCATGTGTCGAATCCGCCCCCAAGAATCATAAACATAATCCGTAGTGAGACTTTCTACACCTAATTGGGGAACGGCAATAGTTCTTTTCTCCCGGATAATTTGGCCATTTTCATTGTATCGGAATTGTTCTTGGAGTAGGTAATTACCAGAATGGCCCTGTTTTACATTTAAGATTCGGCCAATGGCATTTACGGTATTGCCCGGTTTTCCATAGGTGATCTCCAGGTCATTTAAAGCATCACTTTCGGGATAGAGTTTTTTAGACAATCGATTGTACTCGTATTCGTAATTGATGGTGAGGGAATTTCCCAAAACTCCATTTTCATCAATTTCTTGAAAAGTGGTTTGAGTCATATTGCCAGCCAAATCAAAACTCACTGAGGTCTTTCCTTTATCCGCATGTAATTCTTCTTTCACACGGCCCATTCGGTCATAGCTATAGCTGGTGCTAATGCCGGCCGGGTTGGTGCGGGAAAGTAATTGGCCAATAGGATCGTGGGAGTATTGGGTGACATTTTCATCCAAAATATCGCCCCGAACTAATTCTTGAACCTGACCGAAATAATCCAAGGAGATACGCTCAATTAATTCCGTGTGTCCATAAGTTGTAGACTCAATCGTTATAAAATCTTCTGATTCCACAGGATTGGCTACTAGATCATCCCAGAAGAATTTCTGTTGAGATTTTGTGTAGTAGCGAGTAGCGCTTACGATATAATCGGAAACAGAATAGGAAAGTGCATTTCGACCAAATTCATCGGTATAATTAATGCTTGCTGGCAATACACTAGCAAAATCACTTACCTCGATAGTTCGAAGTGTGGTTTCACTTGGGTTAGTATTTGTTGCCTCACTTAAATAGCTAAAGGCAAGATTTCCGAAATTATCAAAACCAATCGGACCACTTATACGTCGCCCTTTCACATTCTCCTGGGTACTCGGATTGTAAATGCTCACCTCTTGTTGACTCTGCATAGAACGACCTAAACCATCCGTCATAAGCGCGGTACGAACAATAGAACTGGAATTCCAAGCAGGCCCATTTAAACTTAAACGCGAGGCTGCAGTAAGTTGCAAGCTGGGATAGCTATTGGTGTTCTGAGCACCAAACTCCGAGGCATTGGCGGCTGTTCCTAAATATTGTTTAGCTATAGCCCAGGGTTTTTCGGTACTGGGGTCCACCGACCAATATTCAAAGGCAATGGTGTAAGGAGCATTGGGATCGGCTAATTCACGGGGGCCAAAAATTCGTAATGGTCGATAAAAGTCATCATAGTAGATTTCTGATTTTTGGCCATTTGGATCGATCAGCATTCGCAAAAGCCCGGTTTCCGTTTCAATCAACATTTTAGATGTTTCATCCCATGAACTCCCTGTAGTGGGAATAAATCGATCAATTCGTGTTTCAGGATATTGGCTAAACTGACTATCGTAGCTGATGTGAATTTCCTTGCTATCTCCTTGATGATTATCAGGTAAAATGATTTTATTGGTAAGACCTTGCGCGTTATAATAGGTTTCGCTATAACTGTAGACTCCGCCATCATTATCGATACCTACTTTTTTTGGTGCTAAATGATTTGAGCTTAGTTCCGGTACAATAGTTCTACGTAGTAATGAGGAGCTAGATACAGTGTCATTAGTAAACAAGCGATAGCGCAGTAATTGACCCACACGATTGGCTGCTTGAGAATGCGCATAATAGTCAAACTTAGCAATGAGGTCCACTTTATAATCGGGTACAAAACTGCGATCATAGATATTTCCATTTTCTCCAGTAGAGCTTAAGTTCCAGTTTTCCAGACCGGGGCCATCCATACCATTAATCACCGCGGTTCGCACATCCCCATATTTATTATAGGTGAATTCTACTTTGCGAGACTGAAATTTTGCAGTTTCTCCAATATCTGCGGGTTCCACATAGGTGAAGGTTTCCACTGAGTTCAATCTTGGGAATAGACAGGCCGTTTCGGAAACGGTATTCATAAAGAATTCTGAATTATCCAGATAGATCTCATTAAGACCATGGTCATCATCTATATGGGTCTGATTCCAGGCATGGAAATCATAGTCGAAGTTTTGCTTTTTAATTAGATGTGCTCGGGTAATAGCATTCGGATTATTAGGATCTACCTGACCGTAATGAGGGGAGGGTAAAGTTTCAGGTACCTCTTTAAGTAGAACCAGATCTATTGTTTCTAAGACCAAGTTTGCCTGATACTTAAACTGATTCCGAGCATTGGGAGTATTGGAGGTTGGTTCAGGGTACTGCTGAATGCTCAGGAATTGTTGCTTCGTATCGGCAGAAACGGCTGGAGCAATGTTGCCTTGACTGTTAGTCGCTAGATGACTGAAATCGGTGTTGGGAAGGTATTGATTGCTTAATACTCCAATCCGGCTGAAACCCAGAAACTCTCGGTCCCGGCGATCGTAGACCCCACCATCGTAGAGGTAGTAAAAGCTAATATTGTCCGCCCCATCTGATATCGGGCTACCAGAAGACTCGCTGTATTCTACGAAGCCATCATAAATATTTACCTGGAAGAGTGTCCATTGAGAGAAGGGCATGTCCCAATATACCTTGTCTTCTTCAGTAGTGGGATAAGTTTGGTAATCATTGATGTAGCGGTCGAAATAGCCATATTTATTACCCACTCTTTGGTAGTTTAAGCTAATTTCAGAGCCGGTAGGACTTTTAATCTTTTTGAGAAGGTTTGATTTTTTAACTGTACAGAGATAGACGTCCATTTCGTCTTGGGTATGCCAGTCGTTTTCATCAAGTGAAAGAAAGTCAGGAAATCCATCTCCGTTTACATCCTTAAATGTGAATTCTTGATTATTTCTAGCTAAGTATCCGACAGCATTTGTGCCAACAACAATCTTAGCAAGGGTTCCGGAAATTCCTACCACCACATTAAGAGCAGCTTGATAGGATAGCAGCTGATTTTGTATTTGTTTATTACCAGGAGTGCTATATTGAATTGGAGTGCTGGATATGTAGGTGCCCATATTTAAATAAATCAAATAGGCATTTCCAGACTCATCATAGCTTACTCGATCCGGCAAGCCATCTGCATTCATATCAATTAGCGTGCTTTCGGTCATTTGATTTTGGGTAAGTATACCTAGCGATATTCCGCCTTGCACTGGTACGTTAACACTCCCTATTTGACCGCCTATGCCTGCGCTTAAATTACCTCCTATTGATAAACCATCGACGTCTTCAATATTATCTATTGAAGGCCAATTGATTAGTGTTGCTTTGTTTAGTGCGGAACCGGTATTAAAAGTGAAGCGTGTGGTTCCAGAGCCATCATTTAATTTAGTTTGATCGACCCAATCTGTTAAGCCATCCCCATTTAAATCCAAGAGGCCTTCTTCAAATATGGATTCTCCGGTTAAGACATTTATTGAGCCTCCCACACCTGTTCCTGAGATCAATTGGATTCTAGAACTATAAGTACTGCCTACGATGGCCTCTCCGGTGGTACCCGCAGAATTTGAAATACCGGTAGTGCCAAACTTTCTTCTCAGAATGGTTACACCTTCTCCATAATTAGTTAAGGGTCTTCTGCCCCCCATTGCATCGGTACGTATGACTTCTAGCCGCTCAAGTGTTTCGTTTAAAAAGATTTCATCAGGGTAGGAGTCGCCATTGATATCGAAATAAGCAGATAATGCTCTATTACCTTTATCATTATCCCATTCATCAGTAGACATTGTCATTGAGCTTCCTACGCTGACATTTTCTGGGCCTACAGAGCCTCCAAAACTTATGGAAGTGTTGTAGGCTTTTAATCTTAAGCTAGGTGCGGGTTTGTCAGTGCTACTGCTAGCTTGATTGGAAATGCTGGTTTCGGTTTCCGTGGGAATTTCACCAATGGAGCCAAGACTGGTATTGGCTTTTAATATTCTGGCAATTGGGTTAAAAGGATGTACCCAAGCATCTTGACTGCTGCTTTCCAGAGTGCCAAAATCCGAGAAATAAGTGTCTTCTTCTAATTCTCCACGATAGGCCTTTAAGGGTTTATAGGGGTTTTGATCTAAATCTGGATTGATCTTAAAGGCGTTTATGGTGCTTTCCAAATTAGTGGTGTTGATGGATTGAAGCTCAGCATTCGTTATGGGATCTCCATTAGCATTTAAGCCCATATTCATCTGATCCGGATCGATCAAGGTATTGATGTCAGCCTTCCATCCAAACTGTCCCCAGCCCAGGTACTCAGGTCCATAATGAGTGCCGTTATCCTTATAGAAGACACTTAAATAGCTGGACATTGAAACAGGGTCGCAATCATAAGTATACAGATCTTCTTCCTCATTATAAGTGCTAATAAAATCAAAGAGACTAATCTTAAGATATTGTGCTATTAAAGGAGCGAGGACTGGATCATCGGTAATGGCTGAAATATACATTTCGTCATTATCGAATAGTGAGCGGGAGATACTGTAATCTGCATCACAGGAGCTAATAGCTGTATTGCTGCCACTGGCTAAGTTTAAATCATAGAATGTTATAGTATAAGGGCTAGTGCTTAGTTCAACCTTGTAGGTTTTAATTAAATCATGAATCGTCTTGATTTTTATTTTGAAGCTAACAGGATCAGTATGGCTAACTTGCGAGTAATAGCTAGAGGCTAAGCTTAGGTTAGCACTGGGTTCAAGTTTAATATCAGTTGAACTTGAACCCAGATAATTGGAAATATCAACTTTAGCGTTTAAAAGGGCAGTCCTTTCAAAGGGCTCATACTTTACAGTCGGATAAACCTTAGAGTCACCAGTGCCGGCAGGGTCATCAAGAAGAACAGGTCTCCAATTGATGGCTTTCCAATCTACATTAGAAGGTGAACTCACTGTAAAAGAAACATAGGCTTCATCATAGGAACTAAAGTCAAAGCCGCTCGCACTTTTAATAGCATTGTACTGCCCTAAGGAGAAGTTTGCCGGAGTAATAACATCTGTAGTCCCCGGCAAGACGGTATATTCAAATACATCATCAAAGGAATTTCCTGATAGCACGCCCTTGAAACGGATGCTAAAAGTAAGTGTATCACTATGCGCGGTGCTGATGCTGCAATTGGGAAAGGTTAAAAAAGCTTCAGTGTTCGGTACGAGTGGGCTAAAACTCAAATCACTTAGCAGAAAGCCTTGCTCAGCACTAATGCTGGTCCAATCCACTTGATCTGCATTCAATATCGAGCCGGTAGTATAATTGATGTCAGGATTCCAGCTAATTAAATCAAACTTTGTGTTGCTGTTGCCTGTGGCCCTAAATAGAATTAAGTCACCCTTAGCGACTGAGATATTATTTACCGGGTAATTCGCTGTGGAACCGGGTGAGATAGAATGGACTCCTTCAATGCGACTTTCACCGGTTGAGGTTTGGTGTTCAATGCTTACTTTAATCCCATCATTTGATTCAGAGTCTAGAGAAATGGAATTGCTAATACTAATAGTTCCGTCTTTCAAGGCTCTCCAAGACCGAACCACTTCAGTTTCTACCACTTCGTCATCATTGTAACTAGGTCGTGAAATAATGGCATTCTCGAAAATGGGGTTTGGGGTAGTGGAGCTACCGGTTTCATAGGTGATATTATGATCCTCGGGATTTATAGTACCAAATGATACTTTACCATTTTCAATAATATCCAAGATTCCATCACCATTTACATCGTTTGTATAGGTTGAGGTTTCAGCATTAACCCAGTTCCAATCATATTGAAGAAAACCACTGGTACCTCCACCATCAACTACTGCACCTACTCCTACTGAACTTGTTTTTGAAAGTGTATATTGGAAACGATTAAGGTCGGAATCCGTACTAGAGTTGATTGTTACTTTTTTACCTCCAAAATAGGGTGTTCCATTTATGGTTATTCTACCAGGATAATAGGCTAAGGCCGTTGCTCCAGCCTTTTGAATTATTAAGTCAGGAAGTCCATCTCCATTAATATCCTGATGTGAAACTCTTCCATAAGAATAGTCTCTACCGAAGCCTGTTGTTCCGTAGATTGAGTTAGAAAGAGTCCCATTGTCGGGAAGACCAACCCCTGCCAATCCTCCCAAGCTAAAGCCGCCGCTATAACTTGCGCCTAGAGGTGAGTATTCAAAACCGCTCCTTAGGTCGTCTGCGTACGGGACTTTGTCATCGTCGGAGGAGGCATTGTCATCAGATTTATCAATCGGCATTGATGTTACCTTTTGTACGCTTGAGGAGTATTCTAAATCATTCTGAAAATACTCCAAATCATACGTGTAGAATTCAGTTTCAGCTACATTCTCCGTGATAGAACTTAAAAGGATTTTACCGAAGTCTCCGCTGGTTTGTCCAAAAGTGTAATTACGAATTTCTTCTTCGTCACCACTGGTATTAATATCGGGGTCAAAAGCGACGCTAATGGATTCCAGAATTTTAAAAGTTCCTAATTTCTTAGTAGTGCGATAGGAAACTCTTGCATCGGCTCTAACTCCTGATTTGTAATTGAATTCAATAAGGTAAGGAGGGTCAATATTAGTACTGCCTTCAAAACCAGTATATCGAATTTGCTTAATTAATAATTCTTCAGCACCGTTTAATACGTCATTGGAGCCAGAGGCCACAAAATTCTCATATTCAAAGTCGATGTAGTTTCCCCATTTATCTTCAATACGCGCAATCTTCCAACTGATAAGGTTTCCTGAGCCATCGGTAATAGAGGTGTTGGCATCTAGGGTACTGCCATCTTTGGATCCGTAGTACATTTTGGTTTGATCGGCTGTGGTTACTACCCAGAAATATTCATCTGTAGCTGTGCCAAATCGCTTAATGGATTGCCAAGAAGAACGAGTTTTAGGGAAGAATTCAACTGTCCCTGTAGAACGATTGGCAAAATCGCCATTGGCATCGCGGCGGTTTCCTTTAAAACCACCTTCCATGCTAAGGCTTTCTCCGTCTAATGAATAAACTTCAGTTTCGAGATTGGCATCGAACCTTGGGGTTCCCCAGCGCGTATCTAATTCGATACTTGAAATGGGAACATTCCAACCGACCCCTAAAATTCCGGTTTTAGAATCACTATTGTAATTAAGTGCAATACTTGGCGCCAAGCCAGCACGGCCTGGAGGCATTTTAATGGGGAAGGCGGTTGTGGCGGATCCCTTTTGATTTATTGAAGGTGGAGCTATACTGCTTATTCCTTCAAATGGGTTTAGACTTCCCACTCCAGGAAGTGAGGTGGGTAAATTCATACTTCCTTCGGATGAGGCCGGTTGAGCTTTGGCTCCAGCAAAATACATACCTCCAACACTCAAGGGGGCTGACATTATGAGCCCTTCTTCGGCAGTATAAATGCTGTCGGCGGGAAAGGCTTGCCATGCTAAAGCTTCTTCATCGAAATAGAATAAGTTTAGGTTTTTGGCATCTGTCATTTTTGCTTCGGGAAGAACAAAATGAACTTTATCAGAAAGTTCGATGCTGTCCAGGTACACTGCTGATTCCCCTGACATAAAGTTCTTAAACCCTTGAGGGATGCTTGGGTATTCACCACTTCTCACCAATGCACCCAGACTTCTATTTTGGTTTTCTGATGAGCTAAAGACTAAGCCATGGTCTTTCAGGGGGCTATTTTGAATTAAACCTGAACTTTGCTCATTTGTCGCTTTGATTGAGAAGTTGCTGGCAATGAAATGTTCTTTGCTTAAATCATTAATTAGCAACTTATTTCTTCCATTTCTTAAAAGACTTGTGGGAAGGCTAAAACTATAACCAGCTTTAGTTTTAGTGGCCTGAACTTCAAGTAGCTGACTTAGGTTTAAATTCAAGCTGAGCGTGCTTGATTCATCAATGGCCTTTGCTTCAAATGTGATCTGGATATATTCTGCATCTAGCTTATCCGTATTAATGTCAAATTGCAGAAAGTCGTTGTAAGGAGCATTGATGGGGTCAAGGGTATTCAAGCCGCGAACAACCTTTTGATTTTCAGGTAAACTAAAGGCAGGAGCATCATTCAACTCCATAGCATTGCGCCCTGGCTTAGGTGCTTCAAGAGCCTTGTCCTCTTCAGGAGTATTGGCTACTTCCTCATTTAAAGGCATGGGTCCAATAAATGCCTTGCTATGAGGAACGGGGGTTTCAGCAATGAATGCTTTGTTTAGAATGAAATAACTAATGGTGGCATTACATTCCAGGCTTAAGAAAAGAAAGGCCAGGAATAAAGAGGCTATTCTAGTAATCATAGGAAGAAAGGTTAAGGTCTTAATTATTTACAGGTACCAGGCTGGAAAAAGTCTTGGAGTCTTGTTGCAGGCTTATTTTGAAAATACCGGATACTGCAGGGCTAGGTATTTGAACTTTAAGGTACTGGTCTGTTACATCAAAGCTTTGTCGATAGAGCTCGCGGCCATTCATGTCCGTCATGCTAATTATAGCCGTGGATTGACTTAGGTTTTGAGCTTCAAGAGTAATAGTGCTGTTTTTTAAAGCCGGTTTGGGATAAATGTCAACTTGGGAGATTGAGAGGCTAGAACTTGTATTTGGATCTTGATTCGATTGCGATTGGAGGGGCTCTGAATAAACCACTTCATTATTGCGACTCCCCACTAATAGGTAATTGCCATCCAGAAGCTGAATCTCATTGAGATTGAGATTTTCCATTGCGATGATAGAACCATTATCCAAGTTTATGATCTCAAATTGGTCGATAGAGTCTGGGTCAGCATTTAAGCTGAGGGTACCTAAGCTGTCCAGATTTTGAATATCGATTAATTCTGGGCAAGTATCTTTTTGGATAGGCTTAAAAAAGAAGTGTTGGTTATTTGGTAGATCGTAGATGGGGATGGAATACAATCTTGACGAATCAGCTGTTAATAGGGAAGGGAGATTGAGTTGAAAGCCAGTGGAAAGAAGAGAGATGGTATCATTCTGAAAGAATGGCCCTTTTACCTTCACTTTCAAATATTGAGCATTCGAATGCCACTCTTGAAGTTCAAATTTCCAATAGTAAATGGGATTGTCCGGAGTTTGGGATCCTTGACATTTGATGTACTTGCGATATTGTTTTTTTGCCTGGCTAAAGACAATAAAAGCTTGGTCTGAAATTCCCACATTTGGGAGTTGCCCAGCCTGAAGTATGCTGTCTAAACCGATAGTTAAGCTGTCATTTTGAGTGCTGCTTTGGCTTTGATAGAGCAATTCATCCATGGAGTGCCCAACAGCCAGGAAATCGTGGTTGTAAATCCGACTTACACTTTCATTCCAATACTTTCCACCATAGCCTTTTAAGAAGTACGAAAACTGCTGGTTTCCTCTAGCCAGAGGTACGGAGTGTTTGAATGCTAAATAGCTGGATACTAATCTGATCTCACTAGAGTCTAAAACTCGATCGTAAACAATCAGCTCAGCAAGGTCAAACATTTTGTCATTATTCAGTTTATAGGCCCCCTTAAAAGGAGCTTGAAAAATTTGACTGCGCTTATAGGCTGATACTGCTATAACTTTGCTCAATCCATCCGAAAAATCAATAGGTCTAAGGCGACCGCTAAGCATAACACCGTCGTTTCTGAGTTGAAAGCTTCCCAGTTGAGCAAATACATTAGGGTCTGTACCTAAGCTATCAGGATGGGCTACAATAAAAATGGTGTACTCACTATTAAGTTTCGCTAGCCGAGGTTCAAGAACAAAATTGGAGTCGAGGAGATCGATTGTCCAGCGATTGGCTATGATGGTAGTGCTGTCATTACCAGTGAGCCAAGATTGTTTACCGCTAATTAAGCCGGGGCCATTTTGGGCAATAAGGTTACTAATGGACAATAGACCTATTGCACCAATCAAGAGATTGCGAAAGCTCATAATTCAGGTTTGTTAATGGTGGTCAAACCTAGAAAAAAATAGAGCAGTAAATCAAGGGAAAAGATGTTAATTTTTTGAGAGGATGGAATTTAGGCTTGGATCGAATAAGGCTTGTATTAAAAGAAATGATCCTTTTTGCATAAGCTGGTATGGTTTAAAGGCCTTGTTTACCAAGGCTTAAGGATTTTTTGTCGGTTTCGGTTAATGGGGGGCTCCAATCTTGACTTGGTCAAAGAATTGGTTTAGAAAACTGTCAATTTTTCTGTTATTGACTAGTGGATTTGAGAAAAATTGAGAGCATTGGCCAAGGGGCTAAGTGAGTATTAAAGGTTAAGCTTACTAAACAAATCCAAATTCATACTTAGGATTCATCTAGTAATTTGATTTTAATAGTTTCGTTATTCATCGATAGCATAGGGGATTAAAAGTTCAAATCTTACCTAAATATTAGGATGGCTATCTCCTGCTTACATGACAAACTTATCTTTGAGCCTTTAAGCATAGCCAAACATCTTTGAAACCACGCATTCAAACCTTTTTTTTAGTCTTAACCGGCATTCTCTTTTTTGTCCTGTTTTTCATTCACTATAGCTTGTGGTATTTCGAGGAATTAAATTCCGATCATGCTATCCATATCCTGATGGCGGAACGATTCGACTGGGCTAAGGATTGGTATTATTGGGGGCAAAATCGGCTGGGTAGTTTTATTCCAATGCTGGGCTCAATACTCATTGCAATAGGGGTAGACTCCTTTACTGCCCTGGGTTTGGTGCAAGTGCTTCTATTAGGCTTAAGTGCATTTATGCTCTGGCGACTCAGTAATTTTAGTTATTGGTCTTTAGGCTTAAGTGCGGTTCTGCTTTTTCCCATTTATCCTTTTTGGATGCAGGACTCTTTGGGACACCCTTATCTGGCCCAGTTTTTCTTTCTATTGGCGAGTTTAAGCCTTTTCAATGCTCCAAGAATCTCTGATTCCTGGAAAGCATTTTTAGTGCCTTTTGTGGCTTTTCTAGCGATTTGGTCTTCCGAAATGTCCTTGGCCTTTTTTGTGGCTTTTGTTCTGGTGGAACATAAGGTCTTTTGGAAGCTCTTTTTAAAGAGATGGCACTTTTTACTATTGGGCTCTGGCTTGGGCTTGGTTTTACTATTAGCGGCAAAAAACCAGGCGGTTAAGATTAAGGACTATCAAACCTTTTTGGCCCCCTGGCCGAAGGTCTGGGAATCCTTTAGTCAGCAGATTCAAAGTCTTTGGGATTTATTTCTTTTTGAGGGTAATAAGCCCTTTAATAGCTATTTGCTTTATGCCTTGTTTTTAGTTCTGCTACTGAGCATAATCCGAAGATTTCGGAGCGGGCAGTCCTTTAGTTCCATTACAGTCATCTTTTTCTTAACTGCGGTTCTTTCCTTTGTTCTTATCCATCTCTCTAATTGGAATGCGGCTATGGGTATGCCTTTGCGCTACCATACAATGCCTTATTTCTTCATGGTTTCGGCTTTGATATTGGGGGCTAAAGACCAGTTTGGAAATGGTTGGGAGCAGTTTTTTATGGTGGCCTTAATCGCTATGCCCATATTGAATGCCTCGCTTCGCTTTAATCACGAATTTGAGACAGGAGCCCATGGCCGAATCCGACGCTCGGGAGCCGAAAATCTGATTGCTAAAGTCTTAGCCGAAGCACAGATTGATCACTTCACGGTAATTGGTTCCTATTGGAATACTCACTTACTGGATGCACTTTCCCCTAATGTTTTGGCTATAACTCGTGAGGGTGATCACATGCGTGATGGCCGGATGATGGAAGAAGCCTTGGAAGCAGAATATTTCCTGATTATCGCCAATGATTGGCTGGATCATTTCCCAAAGCAATTAGAAGAACGAGGGCTACTTTTACGCAAGCAAGAATTGGAAGGGAATAGCCGCGAGGTGCGCTATGCTTTGTACCGCAAAATACCAGAAAATAAACTTGCACCAGCTATGGAGTCCATGGCTCCACAGGCTGGTCTTTAGTAGGCAGTACCCTAAACGGGTCGCAGACTTTCCATAGAAATAATCTCAGTGATATTTGGTTCTGAAACAGGAATCAGAACCTTGGCTTAAGATGCTTTTCACATCTTCGAGCTATTGATCTGTAGACTATGACTAACAAATCCTATTTCATCCTAGTAATTCTAAGCCTTTTAATCTGCTTCCTTTCTTTTTTGCTACTTCATCAAAAGGCCGAAACTCCCGCATTGCCCATTCAATTGCATTGTTCGGAGCTGGGCGCTTCTTGTTATGGACCTTCCCCCTGGTCTCTGGATTCAAAACAGTCTGACCAGAATGAGATTCCCCTCTTGTTGATTCAATATGAGCATAGAATTTAATCATGCTATGCTTATTATTAGGCGGGGCTGTCTGCTTGCAATATTTAGTTTCTTTTCTGTCTCGGCACAAGTTCCTTTTGTGATAGCTGAGGGCGTATACGGGATTCAATTATCCGATCAAAGGCTTTTGGCTTATGTGGAATATGGAGATCCCAAGGGGAAGCCAGTGCTTTATTTTCATGGTGGTCAGGAAAGTCGCCTGTCTGCCGCATTTTTAGACACCATCGCTTGCGAAATGTCTTTGCGTATTATTGCTCCGGATCGACCGGGAATTGGTTATTCTGATCCGCATCCCGAGCGATGCTTTGCCCATTATGCCTATGATATGGAGGAGCTTTGCCATCAATTGAGTTTGGATTCGGTGTATTTGCTGGCCTTATCCGGAGGAGCGCCTCATCTATTGGCTTGCAGCTTGCACTTTCCAGAGCGTATAAAGGGGGCAAGTATTGTGGCTGGGGCTAGTCCGGTAAATTATAAGGGGAGTAAAAAGGGAATGTGGTTTCCTCTGCGATTAATACATTGGGCTGCAGCTTTAAAGAACAACCGTTTTATAGAATCCATTATTCGCAGGGATTATGAAACCTTGCGTGATAAACCAGAGAAACGCTTGAGCCAGATGCAGCGTCATTTGCCACCTGCAGATCGGCAATTAATGCTGAGTCAGCCTCATTATGGCCGTGATTTTTTAGCGGCTTCTTTGGAAGCCTATCGTCAGGGAATTGAAGGGGTAGTTCAGGAATGGCAGCTTTATGTTCGAGACTGGGGCTTTGAGCCCGAAGAAGTCACAATTCCAATAAGCCTTTGGTACGGAAAACAAGACCGAATGGCACCACAGCAGCGCGGTTTTTATTACCATTCGGTCTTGAGGTATTCGAGGCTCTTTTTAAAAGATGAAGGGCACTTTTCCCTTATTCGGAACTACCAATCCGAAATCCTCGAGGAACTGTGTAATTGCAATTAATAGACTTGAATCGGTTGGCTATAACCTGTACCTTGATATTGGTATTGAATGAAGTAGCTACCCGCTCTCAAGTCGGATAAGTCTACACTTTGCTCTTGATAGTCTTCAAATCTCAATCCGTTTCTCAGTATTTGCCCCTGGGCATTAATTAATTGAAACTCTTGCTTCTGAAGATCTTCAAAACCTTCAGCAATTTGAATATGAAGACGGTCTTTCGCAGGTTGAGGATATACGCGTATTGGTTGGCTATCTGCCGGAAGGTATAATGTTCCCAAACCGCTACTGGTCGTGTAATAGCGTAGGTTTCCACTTCCATATTCGCTAATCCAAATAGTATCACCGGTAGCATTGGGTAATATACCATTGGGCTGACTAAAGCTGGCTACGGCAGGGCTGCCATCCTGATTTCCGCTAATCCCGGCTTGACCGGCTAAAAGCTTTACACTATCAGTATAGGCGGGGTCAATCTCATAAATTTGATGAGCATTTAAGGAGCTAGCGTAAATCTTATTATTGGCAAATTTTATAAAACCTAAATAGGCATTTCCAGTGGTGTTCGGAGCCGGAACAGTAGCGACATAGTAAATGCCTAAATCGTTCATTCGATAGATTTTCCGATCGTTAAAATTGCCTACATAGTAGTCATTACTTTGAGGGTCGTAGCACAGTCCAACCGGTGCGTTTAAAGGTGCTCCCCATTGCCAGGTAAATTGAGTTCCGGTAGCTACTTCAATTTGACTGATCCTATTATCCTGCCAGCTGCTCACATATAAGGTGTCATGATTTGGGCTGGCAATGATATCGGAAGGGCTTTGCATATTGAAAGTTTGCACCAGGCTTTGATCGGAAGTATCTATCACATAAATCTTATCCGCCACCGGATTGGCGATGTACAAATGCCCGGTGATAGGGGAAAGATACAAGCCATTGGCCTTGCCCAATCCCGTTACCAGATAGCGACTTTGGCCGCTTTGGATATTAATTAGCGATACCCGTCCATTATCGTAATCTGAGGCCAGGATTTCATGATCCGAGGCAAAGATCATTGCATCGCTGATTACGCGATTTGGGTTGGGATTATAGGTGCCTATATGCTGGGCATTGAGCAGGCTGAAACTGAGCCAGGCCAGTAAGAATGTAAACTGCTTTTTCATAAATTATGTTTTAGAATTGCAAAGTAGGCTTAGCTTCAATTGTAGGCCTGTTCTTGCTTGCCGGATTTGGTTCGACTTTAGTTAATTGCAGAAAACAGAACGCTTCTGCCCGAAAAAAAAGGGAAGGAGCATAATCCTTCCCTTTCGATACTCCACTTCAGCTTGATGCTGCTAAAGGTGAAGTAATCTCAAGGACACCCTGTGGGGCCCTTGTCGCACACGGAGATAATAGACGCCGGGAGCCAGTTGATCGAGTGTCCACGACTCTGCTCTGTTACGCGGGTTTTTACGAACCTGGCCCAGTACCCTGCCTTGAGAATCCAGTAGCTCGATATCGAGTTCAGTGTTTCCTTCCCAATCTATATAAACCTCATCCCTGAAAGGATTGGGGTAGGCAGAGATGCGGGGAATTGCATATTCGGCTAATCCGATATCTCCAAGTTTTCTTTCTGTGGTATCACTTGCTCCGCATGCATTACGAACTATGAGGCGAACATTGTAATTAAGGCTATAACTGGAATAAGTGTGAACTACTTGCTTACCACTGCCGCTGCTTCCATCGCCAAAAGACCATTGGTAGAATTGAGCATTTCGAGAAGGTTTAGCATTAAAGTAAACGCGCATTCCTCCACCTTGGCCTTGCAGGTTGACTATGCTGTCGGTCCAGGCTGCCCAAACTGGTGGGCAATAGCGCAGGGTGTCTTGTAATTTGAGGGTATCGCCACAAGCATCTACAAAATGAATTGCTATTGGAAGAATGCCACTGGTGTCTAGAGCACTTTGGTTTTGCCAGCCCATGCCGGCATATTGCGAATTGAGATACCAGTAAACAGTTTGAGCACCGCTGGCAGTATCGGCTTCTAAATAGAGGCTGTCAAGATTATAGGTCCACTGATAGGCAGGACTCATGCTATCGCAAATAGTTAACATTTGGAAGAGGCTATCTTTCTCACCACAACTATTTAGGGCTACTAATTTGAGGGTATAATTTCCGGGGGAGTTAAATTGATGATGTACGCTATCACTGGTTCCAATCAGTTGATTACCGATATACCAGGCTACAGAATCACTGGCAATACTGCGATTATGGGCATAGAGATCCAGTCCAAGTTTTTGCACCTGAGCCCCGGCTTGCAAGGGGAGGCATTGGGTACGAATTACCAGGCTGTCTGTATAGCTTTGGGCACTGGCACTGCAACTATCGGAGACCTCGATGCGATAAAGCACACCTTCTTGCAAATTGCTTAAAGTAAAGGGACTTTGCACTCCATAGAACCATTGTGGAGCTGCTCCTGAGGGCTCAAGGGTACTGAGCTTAATACGGCTGCTAGTGCCATTATAGGAGTTCCATTTAATTTGGATACTATCAGTTCCCACAGTTAGTATTTGCAAGCTATCCGGGGTCTGGCAGAGGGTCTGATTGCCTTCGATTCGAATGTCGTCCAGGGCAATATCTCCTCGATAGCCGCTATTCGAACCCTTAAAGCGAAGCTGAATGGTATCGTTTACATAGGCTTGTAGCGAGAGGGAATCTTCTTGCCAAGCATCTGCACTAGAGGTCTGTTGCATGCCATTAAGGCTATATAGGTTTTGGAAAGGACCACCATTGATCCGTATTTCAATTTCAAAGTCGCCAATATCTAGTCCATACATATGGTAGGCCCATTTTAGCCATATCACACCTTGATTTTGAGGTATGAAAATATGTGGTCCGGTAATTTCACCGGTTCCAACTCCATTTGTGGCCTCGGTATAGAGGTAATTCCCCGTCCCGGAAACATCGGTAGAAGGCCCGGTAGTATTACTAAAGGTTATGCCGGTTCGCGGTCCGAAATGTGGCCCGGCACTGGAGGGGGTAGACCAGCAGGGGTCGAGCACAGACCCCGCATTACTTTGCCCGGTACCACTTACCCATTGTCCCCCGTCAAAATTTTCACGGTAGGGTAAAATTCGGACCCCGCAATTTGTGGAACCAATCAGAAGACCAGACCAAAAGCTTAGGTCTCCAAGTCCGCAACTATCCCGTACAATAATCTCGTAGGAACTTGAAGGGCTAAGTCCCCGGAGCTCATAGGGATTAGTACCTACATTAATAATTTGATAGGCCTGACTGCTGCCTGCTGGACGGTAGCCTATTTGCCATTGGTTAGCGCCCCCACTTTGCCAACTTAGGTGAATGCTATTGCTGCTGGCACTATCCTGCTGTAAGGCAGTAGGGAAAGCGCAGGTAGGAGTTTCACGGATTTCAATATCATCCAAGGCCAGGGCGGTTAAGGCGCTAAAAGTGTTTTTGCGATGGGATACAAATCGCAGTTGAATGGTGTCGTTTAAATAGGCTTGCAAACTGACCAGGTTTTCTTGCCAGGCCGCTGCTCCAGAGGTTTGAGGAGAGCCATTAAAGGTGCTGAGCATTTGCCAATTTTGGCCATCATTCACTTCGATTACCAATTTGTCGATATCCGCACCATAGGCATGACTAAAGAACCGAAGCTCAGGAAGGATTAGGTTACTTAGATCAATCCAGGGTGTGTAAACAGCGGTACTGAGAGGAGTATTTCCAAAGCCACTCTTTGTGCTGAACAGATATTTACCAGTGCCTCCATTGCCTGCATTTGGTCCGGTGTTAAAGGTGAATACCTGACCTTGATGTATCTTCCAAAAGAAGTTTGGATGATCTTCGGCCGACCAACAAGTGTCGAAAATTCCCTGATCCGCCGCTGCAAGGGCTCTTTGGAAACTCGGTCCATTGAAATCTTCAAGAAAGGGAGCGGCCATTACTAAACAACCAGTAAAAACACTAACCCGGCCGCTCCACAAACTCAAACTACTACTGCCACAGCTATCACGCACAAATACATCGTAATTGGATTTAGGATTTAAATTGCTTAGCGTGAAAGGCTTAGAGCTAACATTAACCAGGGTGCCATTTCCCGGACTAAAGCCCGGGGTTCCATATTCTATTTGCCATTGATTTGCTCCTCCGCTGGTCCAATCCAGTACTACTGAACTTCCATTTTGTTGCAATACCATAAGATTAGTCGGAGCAGGACAACTGGGCGTTTCTCGAATTTCCACATCGTCGATGGCAATGCTACCTCGATAGAAGTAGTTGTTCTTACGACGCCCTCTAAAGATCAGCACGATAGTGTCGCCTTGCCAGGCTGAAAGGTCAATGAGTTCTTCTGTCCAGGGAGCACTATTGCTATTTACCTGGGCTCCGTTTAATTGAAGTACCGTGGAAACCGAGTCCTTATTTTTAATTAGAACTTTTAGACTTTCGATATCAGCCCCAAAAAGGTGATGGAAAAATCGTAGCTGTGGACTCTGTAGAGAACTGAGCTCGATGGGAGGGCTACTGAGGTCAATTTCCTGTGTGGCATTTACAAAATTGGAAATAACCGTTTGCATAGATTTGCCGCTTCCAGAAGTGTGGTCGGCTGAGGGACCGGTTTGGGTACTAACGGCACCGGTCCCACGAGCCTTCCAAAAAAAGCTTTGGGTTTCATTCCTTCGCCAACAAGGATCGATCGTACCTGCTTGATGTATGGAACTCCCACCATTAAAACTGCTACCGTCGAAAGTTTCCAAAAAAGGGGAGGACTGAGCACTGCAATCGGTTTTTACTGTGCCAAAGAATTCCTGGCTGCTGAGTAGATTGGCTCCACAGCTATCCTGAATATAGAAGTCGTATTCGGTATTGGGGGATAAGCCATTAATCGTGAAGGGATTTGAATTAGGCTTGAAGCTGAACCCATTGCCAGGGCTAAAGCCTTTAGGGCCGTATTCGATAATCCAGTTGGAAGCGGAGGATGTCCAACTGAGCTGCACCTGGGTGCCCAGAGCGCTGGCTTGCAGGTTGATAGGTTTGGGGCAGGTAGGGGTCTCCTCTAAGTAGAAATCATCAATGGCAATGTGGTTGGCAAAGCCATTACTGGATTTTTTAGCGGTAAATACGATCTGAACTTCTTGATTTGTATAAGCGCTGAGGTCGATGATTTTTTCTTTCCAGACCTCGGCTCGGCTGATTTGTTGAGGTCCGTTTAAACTATCGATCAAGTTTATATTCCCATTGGCGACCACCAGGATATTGAGTCCGGCTATATCGGCACCAAAGAGATGGTAGTAAAACCGTAATTGGGGTTGACTAAGGGCGCTGAGGTCAATCGCCGGACTGGATAAACTGCTTTCTGTCGCTAAGGCGGAGAAGCTTTCTGTTTCTGAGAAAAGATATTGACCAGAACCGGTGCTGTGATCTCCCAGAGGCCCGGTGTTTACTGGCTGGGAAACCGGGGGACCTACCGTCCAAAAGAAGGTGTGGTCGGGTGATGATATCCAGCAAGGATCAATATTTCCATGTAGGCTTCCAATGGCAGCGGTGCTGAAATTACTTCCCTCAAAGTCTTCTTGGTAGGGAGCCATTTGGGCATTGCAGGCGGTACGAGCCTTTAATTTTGGGCTTGGGTTTGAAGTGAGGCTGCCCGGGCATAGTTCTCGCACATAGATGTCATATTCGGTACCCGGACTTAGGTTGTTAAGGGTATAAGGGTTTTGACTGGCATTTTGGGTGGTTCCAGAACCGGGGTTAAATCCCAGGGGACCGTATTCGATTTGCCAGCTATTGCTGGAACTTGGTGGAAGATTCAAGACCAGGCTTTGTGAACTTCTGCTGAGAAGCGTGGCAGGAAGCAGGGGTGAAGGACAGGCGGCTTGTTCATCAATTTTGATGTCGTCGAGAGCCATGCCAACTGCAAACCCGCCTTGAGCAGACTTTGCCACAAAGCGCAGGATAATGCTTTGCCCAGAGTAGGCGGCCAATGAGTTTCTGCGTTCCAGCCAGGGACTGTTACTACTGTTTTGCTGAGGCCCATTTAGGGCATCCAGTAATTGAAAGCTCAAGCCAGAATTAGCGCTAATCCAAATGCGGAAGTCTTCAATATCATCCCCATAGAAATGATACCAATAGCTTAGTTCAGGGTTGTTCAGTCCACTTAAGTTAATAGTGGGGCTTTCGAAAAAGACCGAGTCATGTTGCGTGATTCCGAAATTGCGCACCTGATATAGAAATTGCTGACCATTAGCACTATGGTCCTGGCTGGGACCGGAATTGGCAATAGCACTTTGGGTTTGGATGGTCCAGTATTGCGCCAGGCTATCCGCACTAAAGCGATAACAACTATCCACATGAAGCAGATTATTGCCATTATTGTTACGAGACCATTGTTGCCCTTCGAAATCTTCAAGCCAGGGGCTGCTTATTGCTGAGCATCGAGTGCGTAGAAATAGGGTATCACTCCAGGGGCCTAAAGAATCCAGTCCACAAGAGTCTCGCACCTGTACCCAATAGTTACTGGCTGGATTTAAAGCACTGAGACTATAAGGCTTGCTGTTAATTAAAATAGGACTGATGATTTGGCTGTTTCCCTGGCCATAGCGCAATTGCCAATGGCTGCTGCTACTTTGCCAGTCCAAAAGAGCTTGTTGCTCATCAATAGCTAAGGACTCCAGACTCTGGGGCGTCGGACAAACTTGCCCGAACGCCACAGAACTGAATAGAAAACAGGAAAAGAACCAAAAAACAAACTTGTTCATGAGCGGGAGTATTTAATTGCTAGGCCCGCTTATTGGCGGATGAAAGATTGATATTGACCAGAGGCAGTGCGAATTTGATAAAGACCGGCTTTGAGGAAGCTGAGATCCAGCGCCTCGTCTTTTCGGTAGTTCATGCTTTTTAATACTCTGCCCTGCAGGTCACTGATTTGGATCAATTGATCTTTCTCTAGATCGAGGTAAAGAAGTCCTGTGCAGGGATTTGGATACACTTCAAAGGAGCTTTCCTCCACTTCTTCTAAGCCAATGCCATTCATGTCAATTAGAATGCGACTGTCGGGGTCAAAGAGATCATCGTTCCAGGATTGATTGGATCCTACCGCAGCAGCCACCGATGCAGCCAGTATTCCTGTGGCGGGCGCCTGGTAGCGTGCTGGCATGATGTCTTCTCGTTTTATACCAAAGGTGACCCGCGTGAGATTGGGCTCAATAACTATTTGAATGTTATTCTGATATAGGTTGGTGTAGTTCTGAGTGTTTACTCCATTAGCATCAGCGATACCAATGGTGCCGGTATAATTTGAGGGAGGACTGCCCGTAACCCAAGCCGTAAGCAGATAGTGGTAAGGAAGCTGATTATCCTGGCCCCAGAAATTAAAGGTGGGATCAGTACTAAAGAGGTTTACCATCACATTGCAGCCAAAGCCGCTAGCCATGCTTGGACTGAGGCTGTTTAATTCAATCCGGAAAAAGATGCTGTCGCTTTGTGCATCGTAATAATAAGCGAAGTGGGTGCCATCGGCTAATTGGGAGTTGACCCCATCATTAGAGGGGTCGGTTGCCAGAAGTTGATATTGACCCTTCATAGAATAAGAAAGCAGGAGGCAAAGGCTTAATACTGAGGAATAGATATTCGTTTTCATGATCGCTTGAATTAATTACAATGCAAGCTTAGGGAGCCCGATGGAGCCTGGCGAGAAAGCCAGGTTTACATCTTCTTTACAACTCCGTTTCGTTTCGTAGACGTGCCTATTTGATAAACTTTCGCAGGTATTCGGTGAGGGAAAGGTCAGGCTCCAAATCGAGCTTTTTCTTTAATCGATGACGGGCAATATCTACGGAGCTCGGTTTTATGCCCAATATTTCACTCATTTCCTTCGCGCTTAGCCCTAAAACGCTTAAAGCACTAATGCGAAGTTCTTTGCTGCTAAGTGCATGTTCTTTGCTTAAGGCCTTGAAAAAGTCTTGATGAACCGATTGGAAATGGCGGTTAAAATTCTCCCAGCTATCCCATTTGCGTTGGGCACCTTTCACAATTCGCAATAGGTCATTACTGGAATGACCTTCCTGGATTTTAGTGCGTAAGTCCTGGAACTCTTGCCTTAATTGCGCTTCTTTTAAACTGTAGGAGAGTAATTCTTTTTCTTTAAAATGAATGAGTTTGGCTTGCTCTTCATGCATTTTCCTTTGATGCTGTACTTCTTGATTCAGCTTTTCATTTTCAACTTGCCTCATGCGCTGACTTAAGCGGAGATTTTTCGTTTTCTGTTGGATATAAAGGCCTAGACCCAGACCAATCATTACGAGGAACATCAAGCTGAGAATTAGCTTTTGGCGTGCATAGGTTTCTTCCATTAAAAGTTCATGCATGCGAAGCTCCTCTTTCTCATTGCGGAGATTTTCGAGTTTTAGCTGGGCCTGATAAAAGTTTTCTACCAACATAGTAATATTTCGATCCTGATTGCCGGTTAGGCTGGAGTCAAGATGTAGCTTGGCTCGAAGGTGGCTTAAGGCCGAGTCACTGTTTTGCCCCCTAAACCATTCATAGAGCAAGGCATGGGCATCCCTTGCAAGCTCTCTAAAGGAGGAGCTTTGGCATTTAGCTAAGGAATTCCGAAGGCCGGTGGCATTAAAGCTGGCAGGTTTGTCCTTTAACTTAAGGTTCCAGGCAATAATCTCATTGGTGAGCTGCATTTTAATATTGGGTCCACCTTCAAAAAGGGAGTCGGATTTATGGAGGTGATAGCGAGCCTTAGACCACATAGAGCGGGCTAAATAAAGCCTGGCATAATTGGAATGACATAAGGCCTGGCCCTCAACTGATGCTTGGCTTTGGTATTCATTTAAGGCTTTGTCGAGAAAGTACTGGGCTGAGTCTAATTGCTTTTCACGGAGATAAACCGTGGCAATGTTCAGTAAAGAATTAGCATGTATTAAGGTGTTGAAACCTTTTTTATAATAGTTCTTGGCCAGGCGATAGGCACCGAGATCATTAAAGACATTGGCCAGGTTTCCTTCCATCCGTATTTTGGCTTCGGGAAATCCTAGTTTATCCGCTAGTTGAATGCCAATAACATAATCCTTACTGCTCTGGCTTAATCGGCCTTCCAGCCAGGCAGCCCCCGCTTTTAAGTTCCATAGTTCTACCTCTAATTCCGGGCCTGGCTTGCTGTGCTTTAAGAGACTATCGGCTAATACATAACTGTGGGCCGGTTGCGAGTAAATATTTGCGCGAAGCCTTTCAATGGCATCCGTTTCGGATTGCGCAAGGATGGAGTAGGACCAAATACAAAATAGAAGTAGGACCTTCTTTAAGCAAGCTCGGCCAGAGATCGTAATAAACTGCATTTCGGAGGGGATTCGCAGAAGGGCTAGGCTATCATCACTTTGGCGAATTAAGCGATCGGAAGCTATGTAAAGGAGTTTTCAAACCGTAAATTGGTTCGAATTCAGAAATCCGAACCAAGCTTTTTAGACAATTAAGACTTCACCGCAAGGCTCCCTAAAAGCATCCGAAATGGGCGCAGTACATTTACCCGGCATATTGCAATAGGCTTATGACTTTTAGTGCGGCAGAGATTATTCCTTTTATAGTTTGCTTTCAGGGCTTGCTATTCGCGCTATTTTTACTCTTGGCAAAAAGGCCGGCGGTAAAATATCAGAACCGTTTTTTGGCTTTGTTTTTTCTCAGTTTAAGTGCTCAGGCTCTAATCCTGATTTTGCGCAAGCAGATTCAACTCCCAGCATTTTGGTGGGATAATTTCTGTTTCTTCGGTTTTCTCTTTGGTCCTCTACTTTACCTTTTTGTGAAGAATAGCCTGGAGCGCGATCGTGGTTTTCAAGGGCAGGATTTGTTGCACTTTATTCCGGCGGTTTTGATTTTTGTAAGTCCATTATTGCATTGGAGTTTTTGCCGGGATTGGGGAATACTGCTTTATGTCAGTCTGGCTTCTTACAATCTTCTCAGCTTTTGGGCTTTGCGATCCTATCATCGCATTGTGTTGGAAACACGTTCCTTAGCTCAGGGTGCTAATGTTGCCTGGTTGTTATGGCCAATTTTACTCTTTACGCTGGTAGTGCTCATTGATTTTCTGGACATTCTCTTTATCAATGTTAATCTTACAATGGGCATTAGTCTCACCGCGATCAGCATTTTGATTTTGGTGAATTATTTCTTTTTAAAAGCCCTGTGGGCCCCGGAGTTATTTCGTGGTACCGATGCTATGGAACGTCATATGCATGCGGAAATTCAGAAGGTAGAAACGGATTTAGAGATGGCGCCCAATGAAACAGAGGAGCAGGACTTGCAGCGAATTAAAGACTGGATCAGCAGGCAGGAACCATTTTTAGAGCCTGATCTTACTCTGGCTCAATTAGCGGATCAATTGGCAATGAGTCCGCGCTATTTGTCTGGTCTTATCAATCAATACGAGCAGAAGAACTTCATGAGCTTTATTAATGAATACCGCATTCAGAAAGCCAAAACTCTGCTGTCGGAAAATGAGGATCCCGGTTTCACCATTGCAGAGGCGATGTTTGGCTCTGGCTTTAATTCCAAATCCTCTTTTAATACCCTATTTAAGAAGTTAGTTGGGCAAACGCCCAGTGAGTACCGAAAGTCTTTGGTCTCTGAAGAGGGAAAGGCAAAGTGATAATAGGGGGGAAGCTTTATAGGCTGATTAATATCATAATCCGGTAGCTGATTCCTAAATAGCTTTGTGCCCAAATCCATGGAGATAATGAACTACTCGTCCAACCAAAGCGAATTGGTGCAGGAGATTAATCGCCTTAAGGCCGCTAAAAATGCTTTGATTTTAGCCCATTATTATCAGGTTCCAGAAATTCAGGATATTGCTGATTTTGTGGGTGATAGCCTCGCTTTATCGCGTAAGGCAGCAGAAACAGATGCAGAACTCATCGTTTTTGCTGGAGTTCATTTTATGGCCGAAACGGCTAAAATCCTCAATCCTGGCAAGAAGGTAGTTTTACCA
Source organism: Croceimicrobium sp. (assembly GCF_965228705.1). Lineage (GTDB taxonomy): Bacteria > Bacteroidota > Bacteroidia > Flavobacteriales > Schleiferiaceae > Croceimicrobium. The sequence goes on along the minus strand of NZ_OZ245832.1, from coordinate 2,437,893 downwards.
GACTTAGCGGCGGGTTGTTCTTTAGCGGATTCTTGCCCACCGGCCGATTTTAAAAGCTTCCGCGAAGCTCATCCCGATCATATCGTGGTAAGTTATATTAATTGTTCGGCGGAGGTAAAAACCCTCAGCGATGTAATTTGCACCAGTTCCAATGCCTTGCAGATTATTAACTCCTTTCCAAAGGATCAGAAGCTCATTTTTGCTCCAGATGTAAATATGGGTCGCTATCTGAATAAGGAAACCGGTCGGGAAATGCTACTTTGGGATGGTGCTTGTATTGTACATGAAGCCTTTGATTTGGAGAAGATTCTCAATTTGAAGGCCGAGCATCCTGAGGCGAAAATTATTGCTCATCCAGAGTCGGAAACCCCTATTCTTAAAGTGGCGAATTTCATTGGATCTACCGCCGCTTTATTGCGCTATGCTCAGGAGGATGAGGCCCAAAGTTTTATTGTGGCTACCGAGCATGGCATTTTGCATAAGATGCAAGAACTCATGCCGGAGAAGACTTTTATTCCGGCTCCCGCCTTAGAAGATAATACCTGCGCTTGTAGTGAATGCGCCTTTATGAAGGTGAATACCCTGGAGAAATTACGCAATTGCTTACGCGATGAACAACCGGAAATTCTATTGCCGGATTCGATCATGAAAGAGGCCTTACAGCCTTTAAACCGAATGTTTGAATTGAGCTAATGGAAGCGTCAACTAAAGAAGAAAGCTGTGATATTCTAGTGGCTGGTGCAGGCGTGGCTGGTTTAAGCTTTGCCTTGCATTGTGCAGACTTTTATCCTCAAGCCAAAATTGTGGTTTTGAGTAAAGGATCGGCAGAGGATTCGAATAGCTTTTATGCTCAAGGGGGAGTGGCTGCGGTAATGGATTCAAATCATGACTCTTTTGAAGATCATATTAAGGATACTTTGCAGGCCGGCGATGGACTTTGCGATGAGGCTGTAGTGCGTGAGATTGTGGAAGAGGGCCCTTCGCAAATGCGTCAATTAATGTATTGGGGTTTGGATTTTGATGCCAATGCCAAAGGCTTGGATCTGGCTCGTGAAGGGGGGCATAGCGCCCATCGGGTTTTGCATGTAAAAGACCATAGTGGAAGGAGCATTGTGAGCGTTTTATTGCATCGTATTGAACAGCATCCAAACATAAGCTTGCGCTACCATCAGCAGGCCGACCGACTTTTAATAGGTAAATCGGGTCGTTGTTTGGGCCTTCGTTTGCGAAGTAGCAATGGCTATCAAAACTTAAAAGCTAGCTGGACCTTACTAGCTACCGGCGGGGCGGGTCAATTGTACCGTTATACTTCTAATCCCGAAGTGGCTACTGGCGATGGTTTAGCTTTAGCGCTAAAAGCGGGTTTAGAACTGAAGAAAATGGCCTACATCCAGTTTCATCCTACGGTGATGATTAACAATGGAGGTCGTGATTTTCTTCTATCTGAAGCATTAAGGGGCTTTGGTGCTATCCTGCGTAATGATGCGGAGGAGGACTTTATGTTTAAATACCATCCTTCCGGTTCATTGGCTACCCGCGATATTGTGTCACGCGGTATTTATGCGGAATTGGCCTCTACTCCTAATCGAAAGGTGTACTTGGACCTCAGGCATTTGGATCAGGAGGTTTTGGCTCATCGATTCCCCACTATTGTGAAGGAATTAAAAAAACAGGGTCTTAATCCTGAATTGCAAATGGTTCCCGTAGCTCCGGCGGCTCATTATTTCTGCGGAGGAATACCATCTGATGTACAGGGTCGTACGGCTTTGGAGGGTCTTTTGGTTGCTGGAGAAGTTGCTTATACCGGCTTGCACGGGGCAAATCGATTAGCATCTAATTCCTTGTTGGAAGCTTTGGTTATGGCTCATAAGGCAGCCCTTTCTCTGAAGGATGATATGCAAGTAGATCCCAATCAGGAAGAATTGGTAAACCCGGAAGCCCCTCGGCATTTCCCAATGGTTGATACCAAGCTTAGCTATTTACAGCAACTGATGTTCGAAAAGGTAGGTGTAATTCGCGATGAAGAAGGATTGAGGGCCGCTCAGTCTGAAGTAGATTTTATTTTACGACAAGGGGTGGAAAGGGAGCAAAGCTCTCTAGCAGATTTGGCATTGGAGAATTTGCTCTTAGTGGCCAAAGCTGTGATTCAAGATTCTTTGGAACAGGATGAAAACCATGGGGTTTTATTTCGCTCGGATCGACAAAGTAATCCTGTCCTTTAATCACTGCTAATTGCAATGTACTTCTAGATAGCTCAGGAATAGATAGGCGGTTTCTTGCAGTTTATGGTGGACAATATGATGGAGCTGTGATCCATGTTGATAGGCTATAAGTCCGAAGATAAGCAGGGCCAGACCGTATTTCTTGATGCTTGATAATTTCATTTTTCTTCTTTTCTGGGGCAAAACTGCTATCCCTTTTTAAAAGGGAAGGACGGAATTGAGATTCCGAACTCAATCGCTTCACAGGGTAAGCTTGCATTCCGTTTAATTGGCGCCTAAAGCCTGCTGTGTATGGCTTTCATATCACTTGATCTCTCCGCTGTGGGACGGAATTACCATTGTATTCAAATAAGTTCTGATTTGTATATCCGGTCGCTTGATGTGGGAGGTGGCTGCACTTTTGCCTCGTCAAATTTCGATGGGGACCTATCCGCCGAAAGGCGACAAGGAAAACTAAAACAATCAATTAAAAACTAAAACATGAAAGTGAATTTTAAACTCGTTGTGCTCTTGTTGGCAATGTCCTTCAACAGCTTTGCTCAGGAGAGCGATTCTGAATTTAATCATCAACTACGCCTAAGTGGTGGTGTAGGTAGTGGGATTTGGGAAGATCATCAAACTTCTGATTCGACGATGCAAACGCTTAGTCAATTGTGGCAGGCAGATTATCATCTCAATTTCCATCAGCGGCAGAATTGGAGTATTGGTCTGGCTTTGCAGAGTGGGCCGATGTTTCCAGAAGGTATGCGCGATTTAGATCAGGGCTTTGTGCGTTTCCAATTTCGTACTGCCTACACCTTTACTCTGATTCAAAATGAAGATTCGCGCTTTGACCTGGGCTTACAATATCGTGCTCAAAGCCGTTTGATCTCCAATGTTTTGGATGAGAACCAAAATAAAGATTTGGTGCAGCATTTCAGTCGCCAGGGATTAAGCCTACAAATTGGCGCTCAGTATCACATGGATAAGTGGCGTTTCGAGGGACAGGCTTTATTTCCAATGGCCACCACTGTAAATCGTGGAACTAAGGGTGATACCAATTTAAATGAGGACCTCTTTGAGCAAATCTTTAAGGGCTCCGAATGGGGAACCTGGCACCAATACTTTGCGGCCGATTTGAGTTTGGTGGCCGCTTATGAATTTAATGAGCAGTTTGACATTTACCTGCGCTACCAGGCCGAAATGCAAGCCATGCCGGTAAGCCCGGAATTGTTTTCTGCCCAACAACATTTGAGCTTAGGAGTAAACCTCAAATTCTAAATGCAGCTTTGCTAGTTGTGCTGTTTAGCCGCTCTGGATTATTTCAGGGCGGTTTTTTTTTGTTTAGGAAGAAAGCTCATAAAGCACTAATAATAATTATTTTGGACCTTCATTACCCCCCTTTAATGAGAAGTCCCCCTTGGCATCGAGATGAGCTGATTTTAGCTATGGATTTATATCTGCAATTGGAACCTGGTCAAATTCATGCAAGAAACCCAAGGGTTATAGCTTTGTCAGAATTATTGAATAAGCTTCCCATCCATTCAGGTAAAGGGAATTTCAAAGATTTTAGAAACCCAAATGGAGTAGGGTTAAAGCTCAGCAATTTCTTGGCAATCGATGATACCTACCCAGGTAAAGGCATGCAAAGAGGAGCAAAGCTAGATAAGGAAGTGTTTGATGAGTATGTAGGTAGACCAGATGATTTGAAAAGGATTGCTTCCAAGATCAAAGGATTGCTAGAGAATGAGGAGGTAATTCTTAAAATGCCGGATGTTGAGTATGAAGACTATTCAGCCAAAGAAGGTAAGCTGCTCTTTAAATATCATCGATATCGAGAAAGGGACCCAAAATTGGTTAAGCGTAAAAAGGATAGGGTATTCAATACAAGAGGTAAATTGGAATGTGAAGTCTGTGAATTTGATTTTGCAGCTAAATATGGAGACCTAGGAAAGGGCTTTATTGAGTGTCATCATCGTGTTCCCTTATCTGAGATAGATCAAGAACGGGAAATAAGATTGGAAGATTTAGCTTTAGTTTGTGCTAACTGCCATCGTATGTTACACCGTGATACAGCATTATCTACTAACGAGCTTAAATCCTTAATGGTCAATTACTGAAATAAATTTTGAACCGCGAATTCATCAATATAAAAGACTTCACCATTTTGGTGGAATTGGCCGAGGCAAAAGAAGCTTTGGTAGATACCTGTTATTTTGATGAGCCTGTCATTGCGGTGGCCTTTTATGGATCGGGAAATGTGCACCTGGAGGTAGATTATGCCGGTGAGCAGCAGGCTTTTGATTATACCCAGGGTTTGGCTTTATCCTTTTATGCCGATGCGGAAGTTAAGTTTAAGCATCATGTTTCTGCGGATCGCCCACTGGAGTGCCTGGTGATCGCCACTTCTTTGAGGCATATCGATTCTTTACCCGAGCAAGAGGTGGCACTTTTTAAGGAATTATTGGATCCGCTTTTGCATCCAAAGAGTCATTTTGTGGCGGGGCCTCAGTTTTATATGAGTGCCGCCATGCAGCAAACGGTAGATCAGGCCTTACGCAATCAGTTGGAAGGCAAGGCCAAGATGATGTTTTTCCGTTCTCAGATGACCGCTTTATTGGCGCATTATTTCGGAGAACTTTCTGGAAGTGCAGGTCAAAGCCTGGCTCATGATACCTTGATAAGGTTGGATAAGGCTCGGGAAATTCTCCTCGCTAATATGGAAGAGCCTCCGGGTTTATCGGAATTGGCGGCAGAAATCGGCATGAATACCAATAAGCTTAAACAAAGTTTCAAAGCCCATTTTGGTCTACCCGTATTTCGTTACCTCCAGAATCAAAGACTGGAGAAAGCACATGAGCTTATTCGCAGCGGTGGTGCTACTGTTCAAGAAGCAGCCTGGCAGGTGGGCTACGATAGTTTAAGCTCCTTTTCCAAGGCTTTTGCGCAAAAATTCGGCTATCGACCTAGCGAAATTCGCGCCTGATTCTTTTCGAACCAATTTGAATTCTTTTCGAACTAAGGCCCCGACTTAGGAGGGCGGACTTTTGTCTCATCAAACTTTAAACGCATGAGCACAAATTTCCAAGCTTTTAAATGGCTCTTAGTATTTCTGCTACTAGCCAAAGCCAGTCAGGCGCAAAGCCTGCCCGAAGAGGGCCCTTATTCTTTATTGAAAGACGAGGCCCTGGTAGTTCTTAAAAATAATTGCAATACCTGCCACAAGCGGATGAATCCAACCAAGTTCTTTACCGAAGAGAATATGGAAGAATTTGCTCCATTGATTAATGAGCAAGTTTTTGTGAAGAAGCGGATGCCGCTGGGCTTTTGGAATAAACTGGAGGAGGAAGATGCTGAAAAGCTTCGCCGTTGGATTAAAGCTAATGCCAAACACAAATCCTCATGAAAGCTATCAGTCTCTATTCCGCAGTCTTTCTTGGTGGGCTGTCAGCCGGATTTTACTATGCCTGGCAAGTTTCGGTCATTCCCGGAACCAAATTGATCAGTGATTCTTCCTTTCTGGAGAGCATGCAAAACATTAATCGGGCGATTCTGAATCCAGCCTTTATCCTCATCTTTTTCGGGACTCTATTGACCCTGGTGGCCGCGGCTTATTTCAATTTTAATCAGACAGAGGTTTTCCGCTGGATTTTAGCCGCCACGCTAATCTATGTTTTTGGTGTATTGGGAGTAACCATTGCCGGCAATGTACCTTTAAATGAATACCTCGATCAAGTGCAATTGGGTCGCTTAGATGCCCGAGGTCTTTCCCATGTGCGAGATATTTTCGAGAAAAGCTGGAATCTTCGGCACCTCATTAGGACTGCCTTTGCCCTGCTGTCCTTCTTCTTAATTCTGGGAGCCCTTTATCGATATGGCTCTGAAACTCTAAATCTTAAATAATGAATCGTCCTTTTTTTAGCTACCTGGATGAGTGGTCGGATATTACAGATATCACCTTTAGAGATCGCCCCCGATTAGGACCTTTAGATAAAGCTTCGCATCGTATTATGCGTGGGCCGGGTCGCCTTTCTTTTGCCGACCGCGAAATGATTGCGGCCTATGTATCGGGTTTAAATGCTTGTTCTTTTTGCTATGGTTCGCATGAAGCGGTGGCAGCGGAATTTGGAGTAGAGTCACATCTATTAGAAGAATTGGTGGACAATCTGGATCAAGCTGCGATTACAGAGAACTATCGAGTGCTCCTGCGCTATGTTCAAAAACTCACCTTGAGTCCGTCGAAAATGAGCAGGAAAGATGCCGAGGTGGTGTATGAAATGGGCTGGACCGAAGAAGATCTGCATTTGGTGGTGCTGATTACCAGTCTCTTTAATTTTTATAATCGTCTTCTTGATGGTCACGGGGTAAAAGGCAATGGGGCCATCTATCAAATGGGGGGTAAGCATCTCAGCCGCAAAGGCTATAAAGTGCCCTGGTTTATTGGGGCGATTAAGAATATCATATTCAAAGCAAAACGTAAACAATTGAAAACTAAGACTAACTGAAAATGGAAAAAAGAAAAATTGTAGTGCTAGGTGCCAATGGCAAAACCGGTCGAAAGGTGGCCGATATTTTGGAGTCAAGGGGGGAGAATGTGGTTCGGGGGAGCCGTCAGGCTTCCCCTCCCTTCGACTGGCATCAACCGGAACAATGGTCGGAGGTTTTGCGAGGTGCTGAACGCATGTACATCACCTATCAACCCGATTTGGCTGTTCCCGGTGCTTTAGAGGCCATCGAAAAACTAGTGGAAGTGGCCAGGATCGAAGGCTTGCAAAAACTGGTGCTCCTTTCTGGTAAAGGAGAAAAAGAAGCGGAGCTCTGTGAGCAAGTGATTATTAATAGTGGCATAGACTACACCATTGTGCGGGCATCCTGGTTTAACCAAAACTTTAGTGAGAGCTTCTTTTTACCAGCCATTCTATCCGGTGATGTGGCTTTACCCATGGCTCAGGCCAAGGTGCCTTATGTAGATACTGATGATATTGCGGCAGTGGTGGCTAAGGTTTTAATGGATACAAAACATAATGGTCAAATCTATGAGTTAACCGGTCCACGCTTACTTACTTTCCAACAGGTTATGGAAGAAATTGCGGTAGCCAGCGGCCGAAGCATCAGCTTTACACCTATTTCATTACCAGCTTATATCAGTATGCTGGAGGATTTACGAGTAGAGAAAGACTTCATTTGGTTAATTCAATACCTCTTTACCGAGGTTCTTCTGGAGCCTAAAAATGCAATTCTAAGCACAGATATTCGAAAGGTATTGGGTCGTTCTCCGAAAGACTTCCGTCAGTTTGCCGCGGAGCAAGCTGCCCTCGGAATCTGGACCCCTCATTAAGTTATTGAGTAGGATAAGTTTGGTGGTTAATTATTTTTTCAAAGCCAATTAAATGAGCTACATTTTCTTAAATTGCTAAGGATCAAATAAAACTAAAAGAAAATGAAAGCTTTAAAATCGGTAATTATTGGAGTGGTGGTTTTAATTGGAGCCCTATTATTAGCCGCTCTTTTTGTGTCTAAAGACTTCTCCTACGAACAAAGTGTACATATTGATGCTCCCGTACTTCAAGTTTGGAATCATACCAACAGTTTGGAAAGTATGAATGATTGGAGTCCCTGGGCCAGTATAGATCCGGATATGAAACAAGAGTATAAGGGAGCTAGCGGTACAGTGGGTTCTGAAAACTGCTGGGATAGTGAGAATGAAAATGTAGGTGCTGGCTGTCAAACTATAACCAAGGTTGCAGCACCTTATACCCTGGAAACCCATTTGCATTTTACGCGCCCTTTCGATTCGCATGGCGATGCTTATGTAAAGCTTAGTGAATCTGCTGGTGGTACAAAGGTGATTTGGGGGATGAAGAGTGAAATGGCCTATCCGATGAATATTATGAATCTTTTCATGAGTGCGGAAGATGCTATGAGCGCAGATTTTAGCAAAGGATTGAAGAAGTTGAAGAACCTTTCTGAAGCGTAGTTTAAATACTGAAAAATAGTTGGGGTCGAATTTCTAATTCGACCCTTTTTCTTTTTTCGCCCGCCACATTTCCTCAACTTTCTTTTCACCCATCGGATTAAGTCCTTTTAAGGATGGTGAAGTGTAGAAATAGCCTTTCCAAACTCCATCTTTTCGGAAGTAGACCCAAGTATTAAGCTCACGTTTCAAGAAAACATCTTGTTCACAAGGGATTATTAGGGAATCACCACGAATGGAGTAAACTCCCCACTTATTATTTTGCTGCACTAGGAGTTGGAGATTAGGATCTCCCTTTAGGAAAACAATACTGTCGAAAATAGCTGGACGGATATTCTCCGGGCTTATGGGATTGTAATAGGATAGCATCCACAAACCTTCCTTACCATCTTTACCGTAAGCCATATACCAACCTTCGAGTGGGCGGGCATAATCCATCTTAATGTTCGGATAGCTTCTAAACTGGAGTTGATGGTATTCGACCAGTATTTTTTCTAAGCCGCGATGCAGTAGAACTGCTGAGGAATGCAAGGGGGTGAACCCCTGCCAGCCTTGTTCTACGGAGGCGATATTCCCTTGTCGGTCACGGATTTCAAATCGCTTTCCCTCTTGACTAAATAGCAGGCAAGAATCTTTAGAAATGCCATCAAAAACCAGAACGCCAAGGCTGTCATATATAGGGGGAATCAGTTCTTTACCATTTTCATCGGCCAGGGCCCATTTGCCATTTTCTTGATAAAAGAAGCGGTGGGCCTGGTAGAAAATAGACTCGTAGGCAGGCTTCAGGGTAGTGTCGCCAAAACTATTGAGAATCCCCTTTTTGCCATTATTGATCATCTGATAATAGAAAGGTGCGAGGATGCTAATGCTATCGTGGAGAGGGTCTTCATCCCAGGATCGGCTGTAGCCGTTAAAGAGTCCTGAACCTTGCTTTGTGACTATAATGGAGCAGTAGCGGCAGGCTCCGGGTTCTATTCGTTCTAATCCTTCGCCAAATACCAAATTGCCATGGCTATCGTAAACCTGAGTAATACCATCTCTGTCCCAGCTTTGAAGAAGTCCACGTTTGTATTCAATTCTATCAAAAAGGAAGGGCAGGAGTACTTTGCCGCTGGTGTCGGCCAAGCCCCAATACCTACCAGCTGGCCAGGTCTTTTCTGCATCTTCGATGGCCGGGCTGTTCAATAGGGCCTTCCAGGCGAAGAGCTGATAGTCGACATTCTTTACCGGAAAAATGCTATCATACTTTGGACTGAGAATTTCCTTGCCATTCCAGTTTAGTACTCCCTGGCCTTGCGCTCCAATAACCTGGAATTGGTCTTCGATATAGAGTCGAAATCGGAGGTCTTCCCTGGACCAAAGCAGTTGGCCTTGAGGATTATAAACTTCGATGCCGTCTTCATCCTGTGCCAACATTCGGTATGAGAAATTACGTCTCAGGAACTGTAATTTTTGGTAGCCTTTGGAGCTTATTTCTTTGCCATCGGGTTTAAAGAGATACCACTTTTCTTTGCGTAGGCCATAAACAAAGGGAAGGCTGGGGTCGTGCATTAATCGCTCATAACGTGACTTAATAACCACCTTGCCATTGCTATTCCGTTTTAAACCGAAGAGATGCGTTTTAGGGTCTTGAAACAGAGCATAAACACTCTGTCGTTCCCATCCATAGGAAGGTTGGATCATCGCCAATTCGCGGAGGCTTAATCCAGAATTCTGCTGCCAGTCTATCAGAGCGGAATCTTTCATGTCCAGTAAAAAGTGGAAGCGATACAATCGGTTAATTCGCTCGGCTGACTCCAAACCAGCACTTTCTGCGATTAAGTAGCCTACTGCGCACAGGCGACCAGCATCATCAATAAAGCAAGGCCTTCTTTTGGCGGGATAGCTAAAGCTTTTGGGATATTCTCCCATTTGAATATAGGCTTCTAAAGCTGTGAGATTTTGAGCTCTGGCCAGCGAGTCTCCATGGTAATCATCTTCGGCCTTGAGCCGGTTTAAGACATAAATCAAGTGGCTATGAATTCGATCTTGTTCCGAGTCTTCAGGCTGAGGCCAACGATGATATTGCATATACCAAGAGCTGTCGCCAATAATTGCATTGATAGGCTGTGCACTTATTTGGAGCGTAAGTAAAAGAAGAAGAACAATTCGCATGAAAGCAATTTAGCTTTTAGACGCTAAAAGGCTTTAAAGTTGGCTCTTAGTTAGTTGATTTATTGTGAGATTAAGCCTTAAAGGAGGTTCGACCCAGGTAGGTCCGATGTTCCGTACGCTCAATCATTTTACTGAGATGTAGCTTTAATACATGGCCCATACTGTTGAGTCCACTGAAAGCTTCCGTGCGATGAAATTCATTGAGGTCGGCACAAAGGGAGGCGATTTTCTCGGGTTTGGATAAAGGTACTTTCGCCATAGAATCCAGTAATTCATCCAGCTGTTCCTTGGCTAAAAAATAACGCTTGCGAATAAGGGTACGTTCTTCGGTTTGGTATTGATCTACCGTTTCCGGGGATAAGATATCCATGCAAAATTGAATCACCTCAAAATTCTCTTTGTAGAATTGAGGCAGATAATGATTTTTTCGGCCTTCGTAGGTCAATTGATCAAAGTCGATGGGCCGCACCCGATACTGTTCCATATCGAAGTCGGGCGTTACATCCACCACATAGTTATAAGAGCGCATATCGCCCAAAAGCATGGCAAAGCAGCGTTCGTTAAACTTTACAAATTCCTTGGCCATTCGGGTTTTGGCAAAGGTGGGCCGATCCATATAATGCCCTAAAAACACATCTCCGGGAATACCGGCGATATGCTCTTCTACCAGAGTGTCGCCATCTACCAAATAACCAATGCGATTCGGACTGAGGAGGTGTTCTAGTTCCAGGCCATAAATCCGGGAGGCATCGGCCTTCTTGATATAGTAGTAATCGTGGTTATCGTTGATGGTGTTTACAATGCGAATGCGAAAGGGATTGGAGTTCCCAAAGAGGCAATGGTCGATTCGATCGGTGCGCAATTGGCCCACAAAGCTCTGGTCGCCATCGGTTTTAAGGGCAGCGTAAATTTCGACCAGGGCCTTTTGCACCTCGGTTTGGAGGTAATTATCGTAAATCACACTTTGCCAAAGGGTGTCTTTGCCTTCCTGATCTAAAACCGGAACCGAATTACTGAATTGCAAGAGTGCCTCATATGTAGCTGCCAATGGAGCTTCACGGCGGTATTTGCGCAGGTAGCTCCGCAATTCAGGATGTATGGGGTAATTGGGTTTTTTCTTGGAAATTTCCATTCTTGAAAATTAGCGAATTCTGCGGTGCGGGCTAAAATCTTAAAAGCAAAAAAGCCCGATCGAAACGAATCAACCGGGCTTAAATCCAAACATGTATATAAAATCTTACCAGCGAGCTTTAATTCCAAAAAGGAAAGAGCGTGGCATAGTGGGCCTTAATCCTGCTGGACGCATGGCAACGAGATTTACGGCGTCACCTAAATTGCGCACACTGGCAAAAAGGCTAAAATGATAGTTTAGGTGGTAGGTCCCTGATAGATCAATCATCCATTGGGCGGGAATTTCATGATCCGTGGCAATGGTACCGCTACCCGCTTGAGTGCGCATCGCACTTTGATAGCTAATACTGGAATTTAAAGCCAGGCGTTTCCAGGCGGCACCTAATTGAGCATTAAGTATATGCTCAGCGAGGTATGGGAGTTCATCGCCTTTGTTTACCGTACCCCAGGCTTCGTAATCGCTTTCAAAGCTATTGTCGAATTGAGCATGGGTGAAAGTGTAAGCGAATGCCCATGGGAAGGCCCAATTGCTTGCATCCGGACGAATTTCTCCGTTTAGCTCGGCTTCCAGTCCATATACGCTGGCGGCACCTCCGTTGTAGATTAGGTTATTGCCCACGCCACCGGTGGCAGCCATATCCGATCCCAGGAGATTTTGGTAGTCATTGTAAAATGCAGTGGCACTGAGCTTGGCAAAATTCAAGTCCCAACGAATGCCTAATTCGGTATTTATACTGGCTTCAGGCTTGCTTCCTGCAACACTTCCGGGAGGGGCAAAACCTTTGTGGATACCCGCAAAGATTTGGTTTTTAGTACTCAAGTCGTAACGGATCCCCAGGCCAGGAATAAACACTTCTACCTGATTTTCACGCTCATTCAAATTTACCCCGGTACGGTCTACATCAGATTTTCCATAATCATGACGAGCCAGGTTGATGTTTTCATAGCGCAAACCCGGATTAAAGGTCCATTTGTTCCAGGTTAATCGGTATTCAGCAAAAGCGGCCCAGGCACGGGCATCTTCAATACGATTGCTTTCTGTACCTGGAGTACCTGCATTAATAAGGGTGAAGTTCCCTTGATCCAGACTAAAGGTATTATTCCACTGAAAGCGATCCATGCCATCCTCGTGATAGCGTAGGCCGGCCTTAATTTGCTGATTCTTCCAATTGTAAATCACCTTGCTTTGCAAGCCCTGTGCGTAATAAGAGCGGTTGTTGTTTTTTAAATAAAGGGTATCATCACCTGCGCCAATTAAAGTTTGGTAAGCATCGGCATAAGCAGCTGGATTCGCTAAGAGATTCGCAATGCTCACGTTTTCACCATTCGATAATACCTTATCTAATTTATACCAGTTTCGACTGAACTCATTGCGATAAGCGGTAGTCACAATATTGATATTGCGATTGGGCTTTAGGGTATAGCTTAATTTGTATTGTTTTTGGTCAGTCTCCATGCGGTCCAGGCCGGAAGCGGCATAGCGACGGTAGGGAGTGGTGGCGAAATCATCCTGACTTAATCCTAGATAGGTCTCATCGCTGTTGTTAATGCTTTGGGCCAATTTTAATTCCAAAGCCTGATAGATGCGCGCATCTTTGGCAGTGTTAATGCGGAATTTTGCCTGGTAGTCTGCAAGATCAAAGCCAGTTGGTCCTCCAAAATCCAGTTCCTTAAAACCATCAGCCGAAGCCTGGTAAGTTTCTACTACAAAACCAAAATGAGTAAAAGATTCACCAGCATAAGCGTGTAAGCGTCGTTGTCCGAAGCTACCTGCCAATACATCTAATTTAGCTCTGAACTCATCCGGAATTTGGGTTGAGATAAAGTTCAAAGCTCCCCCGGTGGTATAGGGGCCATATTCAATTTGAGAACTTCCTTTGCGCACTTCTACTCCTTCCATTCTACCGCTTGTAGGGAAATAGTAAGCAGAAGGGGCGCTGTAAGGAGCTGGAGCGGCAAGAATACCGTCTTCCATCAAAGTGATTTTAGAACTGCGCTCCACACCGGTGCCTCGCATTCCGATATTGGGGCGAAGGCCAAAACCATCTTCTTCTTGCAGGTAAACCCCGGGTATGCGACGCAAAAGACGAAGGGCATCATTGTATTCGTAGGTTTCCAAAGCTTTTAAACCCAGGTAATGAGCGGAACCACTTAATTGACGAATTCCTTTTTCGCCACCGGTTAGGCTGCTTCCATTTACTACCGCTTCGGCCATAAGTTCATTCTTGAACTCTAGATTGATGAATATATCCGACTTGCCGGAAACTAAGGATACTATTTGGCTATGCTCCTGGTAGCTAACATGCTTGATTCTTAGTTTGTAATCCCCGGGTTCCAGATCTTTAAATTCAAATTTTCCGCGGGCATCACTAATGGTTTGGCGATTGCCAGGTTCTAAGTAGATAGCTGCATTGCTAATGGGTAACTTATTGTTGCTGTCGTTAAGATATCCGTTTAGGAGGGCTTTTTGACCGCTAAGCGAGAGGCTGATCAGGCAAAGGCTAATGAGGTGAAAAGAGAAGAGCCGCATTGTTTTTCTTAATTAGACTAATTTTAAATAACGCGGCGAAAATACTATTGATCATTAGTTTAGGCAAGGTTCAATCTGGCTTTGCTGATTGTTTTTTTCTTAGGAAAAAGGATTGGGCTTAACTAAAAGCTATCAGGAGAATTAGGCTGGCGGAGGAAAAAAGCTAAGCGAATGGTTTTTATCGGATTCGCTCCGGTAGTGGAGTTGCCGCGTGGCGTTTATCGTAGCATCTGTAATAACCAATACCGGAGCCAAACCCGATGAAAAATGGCAGGTCTTTGATTTCCATAGCTCAAATTTTGTCCTGCTGAATTTTAGACGTCGCTAATAACTCGGGTTGCCTGTTTGGAAATGTTAAAATGAGTGAAAATTCATGGAGGCATTAAGATCAAGAATGCTCCACTAGAAATGCTGGTATGGCTAAAGTCTTGAGGACTAAACTTATGGGCACAAAAAAAGCGGGAGACTCTGCAACTCCCGCTTCATATACCTTAACAGTGTTTGGAATCTGTAGATTACTAACCCTATTTCCCTATAAAATGAAGAACCCTGTTAAGTTGTGTCTAACTTACAACTTTTTTTAACATTTCATAATCTTTTAACAAAAAAAAGCCGTTTACCACAGGTAAACGGCTTTCAACGAAAACTAAAACATAAAAATGAAAAAACTTCGTGTGCTCTTCCAGTCAAAAGTACGCAAAAAAATGGGCTCTCCAAAGCCCCTTATCGATTGAGAGCACAGTTTATCGAAAACTGTAGCTTTGCGCACAGTCCTCTAAAATTACAACGTGGAAGTAAGCGAATTATTCCGACTGGCCTTAATTCAAAGTAGTTTACATTGGGAAGATCCTGCGGCTAACCGTGCTCATTTCGAGGTGCTTATTGAAGAGGCAGATGCCCCGGATTTAATTCTTCTCCCAGAAATGTTCAGTACGGGCTTTAGTATGAACCCTCAAAATATTGCGGAAGATGTCGCTGGTGAGAGCTTGCTTTGGATGCAAAAACAAGCGCGCTCCAAGAATTGTGCGATTAGCGGATCTTTGATGATTAAAGAGCAGGGGGATTACTTTAATCGACTCTATTTCGTGTTTCCCGATGGGAGTTATCAAAGCTATGACAAGCGCCATCTTTTTAGCCTGGCAGGTGAGGAGAAAGTATATACGCCAGGCCAGAAAAAATTGATCGTAGAATACAAAGGCTGGCGCATCAATCCCCAAATCTGTTACGACCTTCGTTTTCCGGTATGGTGTAGAAATGCAGAAGATTTCGATTTACAGTTTTTTGTGGCCAATTGGCCCGAACGCAGATCTGAAGCCTGGGAAGCTTTATTAAAAGCACGGGCTATCGAAAACCAATGCTATCTGGCGGGGCTAAATCGCATTGGTGAAGATGGCAATGGCGTTTACCATTCGGGAAATTCGGCGGTACATGATCCCTTAGGAGCCGTACTTTCCGAAACGCAAGCCCATGTAGAAACGGTTGAGGTGGTAGAACTCTACTACTCCCAATTGCAAAGAATCCGTTCCAAATTCGGATTCTTAAAAGATCGCGATCAATTTTCTATTCTTTAATTGAGCTCAACGCTTACCGGGCAGTGATCACTATGCATAGCGTCAGGCCAAATTTCAGCCCCGCTTAAACGCTCTTTAAGCGCCTCTCCGGCCATTTGGTAATCGATACGCCATCCTTTGTTGTTAGCGCGTGCATTAGCGCGGTAGGACCACCAGGAATAACGATCCATTTCGCCCTCATGAAACTGTCGGAAACTATCAATTAAGCCTTCTTCCAAAAATTCACTAAGCCAGGCGCGTTCTTCGGGTAAGAAGCCAGAGGTGTCTTTATTGCTTTTGGGATTGTGGATATCGATTTCAGTATGACAAATATTGAAATCACCCCCGATGATAAGCTGCGGTCTTTCTTTGAGTAGTCCTCGAATGTATTGCTGAAAATCGCCCAGGAATTTCATTTTCAAATCCTGACGAGCATCACCGCTGCTGCCGCTGGGTACATAAACGCTCATAATGCTGAGGTCGCCGAAATCCGCTCTTAAAACTCGTCCTTCTTGGTCGATATAATCAATACCACAGCCTACTTCAATATGATCGGGTTTAATCTTACTTAAGATGCCCACTCCGCTGTAACCTTTTTTCTCAGCACTATGCCAGTAAGAATGGTAGCCTAAAGCTTCAAAGTCTTCTTGCTCTATTTGCTCGGGCTGAGCCTTGGTCTCCTGAATTAGCAATACATCTGGATTGGCTTCTTTTAGCCATTCTACTAATCCCTTGCGCATAGCTGCGCGAATGCCGTTTAGGTTGTAAGAAAAAATCTTCATGAACGCGTAAATGTGCAAATTTGCCGTTAGTCCTTGCAAAATAAACGCTTTATCCGAGCCCTAGTCAAATTTCTGCCCTTCTTCCTATGCATGTTCTCGGGCCTGGCCCTACGAGGGCAATGGCAAGAATTGAATATTGGCCCTGGCGACTCTGTGGCTCTGGGGAATGCGGTGCTGGTGTCGGAAAGTTTTGCTTTTTACGATTCGGCCGGAGAGCCTGTTTTCCCTAAGTATCGTTTTAAGGCAGGTCAACCATCATACTTGCTTTTTGATCCACCACTAAGGGATTCCTTGCGTTTGCGATATCAGCAAATAGACCTGCAATTGCCTCTTTATTTTAGTCTGCGTGATAGCAATTTGATTTTACCACCGGAACGAGCAGGTTTTCAGTTGAAGGAAGAAGAGCTTTCGGTCTTGCCAAGCGCTCAAAACTTTAGTCCTTTTCGTGCTTTAAATTCACAAGGTAGCTTGAGTAGAAGTATCTCGGTGGGCTCTAATCAAGATGCGGTATTAAACTCTGCTCTAAACCTTCAGCTAAGTGGCGACCTGGGAAATCAGACCCAGATTCGAGCTAGTATTAGTGACAATACGGTGCCAGTGCAGGCCGAGGGCTATACTCAGCAATTGCGAGATTTTGATCGGGTATACCTCGAATTGGAAAACCCGGATTTTGGCCTGCTTCGGGCGGGGGATTACAATATTAAACCGGCTCCCAGTACCTATCTAAATTTCGAAAAACGGGTTTCGGGTGGAGGCTTATTAACGGCTATTTCGGCTGGTGCTGAAAAGAACCTCAAATTGCAAGCTGAGGGAGGTTTGGCTCGGGGCCGATTTGCCCGTAACCGTTTTCAAGGTCAGGAAGGCAATCAAGGGCCCTATAAATTACAAGGGGCTAATGGCGAACAGTTTATCATCATCGTTTCGGGCTCGGAAAGAGTTTATATTGATGGCATATTGCTTAAGCGCGGTCAGCAATACGATTATGTAATCGATTACAATGCCGGGGAAATCACCTTTACTGCTTTGCAACCCATCACCCGCGATAAGCGGATTGTGGTAGAGTTCCAATACACCGAGCAAAATTACTTGCGTTCGGTACTTTATGGGGAGTCCAGTTATCAGTCTCAAAATTGGCAGAATCGTGTACAATATTATACGGAGCAGGATAGCAAGGATCAGGCGCTGGGTACGGATCTTAGCAATGAAGAAAAAGCCATTTTAGCTGCGGTTGGCGATGATTTGGAAAGAGCTTTTGCGTCAACGATTCGGGCCGCTTCTTATGATCCTGGCTTGGTGCAATACCGTTTAATTGATAGCCTGGCCTATGACTCTGTTTTAGTCTTTTCAACCGATAGCAGTCAAGCTTTGTTTAATGCCAGCTTTGCCTTTGTAGGCGCTGGAAAGGGAGATTACAAATTGGTTTCCAGTAATGCCAATGGTAGGGTTTTCCAATGGGTCGAACCCCAGAATGGTCAGTCGCAGGGATCCTATGCTCCCGTACGAACCCTGGTAGCGCCTAACCGATTGCAAGTTTTGAATTGGCAAAGTCAGGGGCAATTTGGCAGGGGAAAAAACCAGAGCTTGAATTTGGAAATGGCAGCCAGTAATAATCGTTTAAATCTCTTTTCGGATCGCGATCGCTCTAATGATGATGGTTTGGCCGGAAAGCTCGAATATGCCTTTCGCCCTAAATTTAAAAAGGGGAAAGCAGAGCTTAAGGCGGCGTATCAATTCAATAATCCTGGTTTTAGCACTGTAGAGCGCATATATGCGGTAGAATTCGCCCGCGATTGGAACCTTCCCCTGAACTATCAAGGAGCTTTGCAAAATGGGGCCTTGGCTTTTCGGTATTATCGCGATTCCTTGAATTTTGGTGCCCAATTTCAATTTTTAAATAGCCCATTGAAAGAAGGTTTTCGTCAAAGTGTTGATGGAGCTTATCGTGATTCCTCCTGGATTAGTGATTTTAAAATAAGCCTTACTCAAACCCAAAGTCCACAGCTAAAGGAACAGTTTCTAAGGGAACAAATTCGCAGTCGCTATTACTGGCTAAAGGAATCGTGGCTGGGCATTAAATCCATTGGTGAATGGAACCGAAAGGAAATAAGCACCGATAGCCTAAGTGCTGCCTCATATTCGTTTTTAGAGTATCAAGTATTTCAAGGTTTTGGCGATACCAATCGCAGCTTTTTGGAGTTTGGCTTTTTACAGCGTTTTGATGATTCGGTGCGGGTTAAAGACTTGCAACCTTTTACCTATGCTTATACCTTTTTCGGTAAAGGGCACTGGCGCAGTCCGAGCAATGGTCGACTTTCCCTATCGACCTATTATCGAAACCTGCAAATTCTGCAACCCGAAGAGCAAGCATTACATCGAAGTTTAACCAGTCGCCTCGACTATCAGCAGGGATTTTTAAAGGGAGCCTTGCGCAGTCAAAGCTTTTATGAAAGCGGTTCGGGCACTGAACCACGCCGAAGCTTTACTTATATCGAAGTACCCGCAGGTACCGGAACCCATACCCATGTAGATTATAATGGCAATGGCATTCGGGAGTTGGACGAATTTGAAATTGCTCCCAGTCCGGATCTGGCCACTTTTGTAAGAGTCTTCAGTCCTAACTTAGAGTTTTTCCGAACCAGTATCGTGAAATTTGGACAGAGCTTTAATATTCAGGCGCCACGCACCTGGCAATCGGCTCAAGAAGGTTATCGCTCCTGGATGCGCAAGTTTTCTTTAATCAGCTCCTATCAATTGGAACGTAAAACCCTTTTGGAAGAGGGAATAAATGAGCTAAATCCCTTCCGTAAGTTAAGGGAAGATACATTGCTGGTTTCTGAGAACAATGCCTTTCGTCAAAGTCTCTTTTTTAATCGCAGTGCTTTAGGTTTTGGCGCCGACTATAATTTTAATCGTAGTAGCAATCGCAATTTGCTCAGCTTTGGAATTGAGGAGCGCGTTTTGAATGCGCATAGACTGGGTTTGCGTTATGCATTTGATCAAGCCTTTGTGCTCCGATATCAAGGGAATTTAGAGGATAAGCGTAATCGGTCCGGCAATTTCGCCAGTCGAAATTTTGATTTACAAGCTCTGGCCAATACCCTAAGCTTAAGTTATCAAGAAGGGCAGAAACTTACTTTAACCGGAGCCTATGAATTAAGGGAAGAGGAAAGTTCAGGGGCCGATGCAAATAGCTTAGCGGCTCAGGAATTTAGCCTCAACCTTAATTATAATTTGGCCAGTGAAATTGCCATGCAAGGGGAGGTGGCTTATATCCGTAATAATTTCGAAGGAGATGTAAATAGCCCTGCTGCTTTTGAAATGCTGCAAGCTTTTAAGCCCGGTGATAACCTGGCCATAAGCCTTACCTTACAGCGTACTTTCCTCAAGAATATCGTTCTAAGCCTTAATTATTCAGGTCGCTTTAGCCGAGAGGCTTTTGCTATTCATACCGGTAATTTGCAAGTAAAGGCATTTCTTTAGACGTTTCTAAATGTTTGTTCTGCCGCTTTCCATTTTAAAGGTTGGTATTTGGCGGTAAAAACATGAAGCCATTTGTTTATCTCCGGGATTTTGTGGATTTAATTTTTCCGCCTTCTTGTTTGGCCTGTGAGCAAAAGCTCTTTCGCCCCGAAAGACATATTTGTCTGGCCTGCAAAGCCGACTTACCGCGCACGGATTTTGAGAAGTATCAGGATAACCCGGTCTTTCGACGGTTTATCGGAAGGTTTCCCTTACGCTATGCTGGTGCCTGGTTGCACTTCCAAAAGGCGGGTAAGGTGCAAAAGCTTATGCATGCCTTTAAGTATCGAGATCAGGAGAAGCTCGCTTATTTTTTAGGGGGTCAGCTTGCCAGAGAATGGCGGGACAGTCCTTTGTTAGCTTCCCCTGATGTAATAGTTCCGGTGCCGCTTCATCCGCGGAAGCAAAGGAAAAGAGGGTATAATCAAGCTCAGGCCATTGCCGAAGGTTTGAGTGCTGAACTGAGCAAGCCATTGGTCTTGGATCAGCTGAGACGCGTGCGTTATCGAAATTCTCAAACCAAGGAAAGGCGTTTTAATCGCTGGCAACAGGTGAACTCCGTTTTTCAATTAAAGGATCCCGCAAAACTGGCGGGTTTGCATATTCTTTTGGTGGATGATGTAATAACCACTGGAGCCACTTTAGAAGCTTGCTTGCAGGTCTTGGCTCAAGCTCCCGAAAGTCGATTTTCGGTTCTAACCTTAGCGCATGCCTAAAATAAAAAACCACCCCCGAGGGGGTGGCTATGGTGGTTGGTCTTTTGTAGATTATTTAAGGAGCAAACGCTCTTGGTAATGAAGCTCGCTTTGATTAATGTCAATTAGGTAAACGCCCTTGCTTAATCCATCAAGGTTTAATTCTTGGGCTTCCTGGGCTTCCACCTCAAGGGTCCAGCGGCGAACGGTACGACCGCTGGCATCTCGCAAGGCAACTTCTACTTTTCCGCTCTTGGGTAATTCCAGTTTAATTTGATCTTTAGCCGGATTAGGATACAGCTTCAAATCGCTGGCTTTCCATTCGGATGTACTTACATCTGCAATGGTTTGCGTAAGGGTATCATTACCGCAGGAGCTTACTAATATCAATTCTACGGTATACACTCCAGCGCTGGTATAGGTGTGGTTTACGGTAACTCCGTTGCCTACATAGCCGTCACCAAAGTCCCAAACATAATTTTGAATGTTTCCGCTTGAAGCTGAAGCGTCAAAATTGTAGCTCATAATGTTTGTCGTGCTGTGATTGTAAACAAAACTGGCATTGGCTGAGCCCGAATTGTTGGTGCTAACAGTAGTTGGCCCGTTAAAGGCACCGGTATCCAGTACCCCGCAAGTATCAGCGATATACACATCATAAGAAGTGTTGGCACTTAGATTATTTAAGGTATAAGGCGAGGTAACTACCCCAGTGAAAGATCCATTACCGGGGCTAAACCCGGTGGGGCCGTATTCAATAATCGAACCGCCTGAAGATGAGGTCCAGCTTAAGTCGATGCTTCCGCAACTTGGGTTTGCACTGCTCACATTAGTCACTTGAGGGCAAATATTAGATCCTCCAGGTATATCTACCCGAATGTCATCTAAAACATTGGCACGACCCCAATCATCCGAGCCTTCAAAGGCAAATTGCAGGGTGCTGGAGTTGGATGGAATGGCTATTACGGCTTGGGTCCAACTGGAAACGCTATTTGCATCCTGCCATACTTGAGTCCATGCTCCACTTGGGCTGGTACGATAATAAACCGTAAGTGTGTTTTGATCTCCGGCCCAGGATTCCTGACCATACCAAAAGCTAAGTTCGGTGGCGCTTAAAGCACTGGCATCAATAATGGGTGAAAGGTATTGCGTAACATGGGGTCCACCGCTACTGCTGGTGAATACGGCATTAAACATTCCGCCATAGGCTGAGGTAATGCTTCCGCCACTAGAGCCTGATCCGATGGACCAATTCTTAGTACCACTTATTTGCACATTGCTCCAGCATGCACTGGTAGGCCCTTCGAAATCTTCGAGGTAAGGAGCCGTAAAGCTTTGGCAAGCAGTAGTGAAACATACGGGTCCTGCCCAAGCACTGGTATCACCAGGCGCACAAATGCCTCGAACGAATAAACAATAAGCACTTGCAGAATTAAGTCCGCTTAAACTGGCATTCAGACCGCTGGTGCTGCCAATAGTTCCGTTGGCCGGATTTGCACTTGCGCTCGTAACCACCGAGTATTCGTAAGATCCGGCAAATCCAACCCAAGAAACAGATGCGCTGTTTGTATTAATATTGCTAATGGCAATATTGCTGGGCGGGAAACAACTGATATCAGTGCAAACGCTTAGGGGGCCAAACCATGAACCGCTACCTACACCGGCGCAAGTATCTTGAATGTAGATATCATAGCAAGTACCGGATTGTAATCCATTAAGGTTGTAGCTGTTTGTATTTACTCCAGCGATGTAATTGCCACTTACGGTAGTTCCTTGACGGAAACCTGCAGGTCCCCAGTTTATATTCCAAAGGCTGCCATTGGCGGAAACCCAGTTGAAATTAATGTTATTGGTACCTACACTGATGGAATCGGCAGCGGAAACCGCACCACATGGCTGGCCTTCTACTTTAAAGTTATCTACCAACCAGTACCAAGCCCAAGAACCACCGTCATCATAAATGAAGCGTACTTGTAGATTAGGGTTGGCATAGGCAGTAATGTCGATACTCTGCGAATCTGGTGCGCTAAAGGCCCCTAAAGTTGAGGTGAAGTTGGCTACTTGATTCCAGGTGCTGCCATCGTATACCTCTACGGAGGCTGAGCCTGAACCTAAGTGACGGTAGTATTGATCGAAGCTTAGGGTTAAGGCACCGGCACTCATATAGGACGTGGCATCTAAGATTGGCGAAGTAAGGGTTTCGAACATGGTAACGCCACCGCTACCGGCTGCATCACTATCCGCTTCCATCATTGGGGTGCCATCAAGGTCACCTCCGCTGGTTAAACCGCCAGCTGGAGCAGCTACCCAAGTGTCTGCAGTTGATCCTCCATCGATAATAGTGAAACAACCCTGACCGAGATCGAAGTTTTCACTAAAAGGAATGCTTTGGGTAGCACAAGCGGTTGAAACAGTAATCGGACCTAAAGTATCCGTAATGGCTCCAGAGCAGCTGTCTAAAAGGTAAAAGTCGTAGGTAGTGTTCAGACTAAGGTTAGGTATACCCATGCTGTTAGCAGTGGTGCTGGAAGTTTGAGTTCCACTTCCTGGATTGAAGCCACTAATACCCCATTCGATGATGTAGCCATGGGAGGTTCCTAAATTCCAGTTTAGGTTTACACTGTCGCTACCCACATAGCCTGCATTGAATCCACTGGAAGGGGTGCAAAGTACATCGCGAACTGAGAAGTTATCAATGATCCACCACCAGGCCCAGGAGCCATTGTCGCGATAAACAAAGCGAACCTGCAAATTGGCATTGGCATAAGTTGAGATATCGATGTATTGATGATCGGGGTTTCCGAAAGCTCCTTTATCACTGTGTTCGCTGTATACCAGATGCCAGGTAGTGCCATCGTATACTTCAACCGCAGCAGAATCGGAGCCAATATTATTGTAGTATTGATCAAACTCCAGGATTAAGCTGCCGCTGATAGCACTAGCGTCTATAATGGGGCTAATCAAAAGTTCGTCGAGGGTTTCCCCTGATCCGGCATCATCACTATCTACTTCCACATGCGGGGTTCCGTCTAAGTCACCACCGGTAGAGCCGCCACCGGCAGGAGCAGGTCTCCAGGTATCGGTACTGGTTCCTCCGTCTACAACATTGAAACAACCCAGTCCTTGATCGAAGCTTTCCGTAAAAGGCAGAGAAACAGTGGCGCAAGGCGTACAGAATGTAAAGGGGCCAATATAGCCTGAGTAGCCCCCGCCGGGGCAAGATCCTGCAATGTATACATCATAGCATTGACCAGCGGTTAATTGATTGAAACAGCTACCGGCATCGGAATTGCTGAGGTTAATATTGAGGTTTCCGTTGGTGGCTTTGGTGCCAATACAGCCGGTACCTTGACTAAAACCTACCGGACCCCATTCGAAAGCGAGAGTATCTTCTAAGCTTAAAAGGTCGATCGTAAAGGTGCTGTCATTTAGTGCACTCACCGATTGGATGTTGGGCGCCGGACATAGAACCGATTCCACTTTAAAATTGTCGATGACCCACCACCAGGCCCAGCTTCCATTATCTACATAGCGAAAACGAACTTGTAAACTGTCGTGTGCGTAAGCGCTAATGTCGATCTGTTGATGATCAGGGTTGTTAAAAGCACCAATGGTAGTAGCGGTGCTATACACGCTTATCCATTGGGTGCTGTCCCAAACTTCTACCCAGCCACTGTCATTCGTGTTTAAAGAGCGGAAGAAATGATCAAATTCGAGGTAAAGGGTACCTACCAAATTTGAAGCATCGATATAGGGTGAGCTTAAGGTTTCATCAAGGGTATTGCCGCTGCCAGCATCATCGCTGTCAACAATTACCAGTCCGGTTCCATCAAGGTCGCCACCAGTACTACCGCCGCCAGGCCCCGCCTGGACCCAGGTATCTGTGGTGCTTCCACCATCCGTAACGGTGAAACATCCCAGGCTGGAATTAAAATTTTCGGTAAAAGGCAAACTTTGGGGCGGACACTGGCCGTTTCCAGAAAAGGCCATAGTCAGTAAAACGCCCAAAAAGAGTAATCTTTGCAGAGCCATAAAAAAGGGTTAGTGTTAGTGCAAATTCAAAAGTACAAATATTAATTGCCGATTAGTCAGGAACTTCTATACTAAGTAATGCGAAACAATTCGAATATTCGAACTCTAACTTCTCTACTGCTAATCATTGCAGTTTTTGCTTTTTTCGAAATCAGTATCAGTTCCTGCGCCAGTAAGTCGAGTCCCAGTGGCGGTGCGAAAGATACACTGGCCCCTCGCCTGGATACAGCCTTTCCTCCCAATCAGACCCTCTTCTTTAAGTCGGATAAAATCATTCTTGAATTTGATGAGTATCTTAATTTAAAAAGTCCCCAACAGAATATTAATATCAACCCCCTGCTTAAAGAAGATCTGGAAATTATTTCACGGGGAAAAAAGGTGGAGATTCTGCTAAAAGATAGTTTGCGGGCCAATACCACCTATATCATCTCTTTTGGCAAAAGTTTGGCGGATCTTAATGAAGGCAATGAGAACACAAAGTTTAAATATGTATTCTCTACTGGCAGTTATATAGATAGTCTTCATCTCTCCGGAACTTTACGAAAGGCTTATACCAATGAGCCTTTGGCCAATTATCTGGTAGGTCTTTATGATGTGAAAAAGGGGGCCGACCGGGATTCATTTTTATTGAAGGAACGCCCGGACTATTACACCTTTACCGATGAAACGGGTTCCTTTGGTATGTCCTATTTGGGCGAAGGTGATTATTTAATGGTGGCCTTCGAGGAGAAGGGCGGTACCTTTAAATTGATACGCCGAGATGCTCCTTTAGCTTTTCATTCCGATACGATTCGCCTCAGGCCTGATAGCCTGTACCTCTACGATCTGGTGCTTTTTGAACCGGAACCCGATTTTCGCTTTCTAAATGCCAAACAGAAAAACTCCGGTAAGATTCAGTTTGCCTTTAATAAAGATGCTTCTGATTTTAAGGTAGAGCCTTTGGGAAGAGCAGCAGATTCTTCATTCTTTTTGTGGAGCAAAGACAAGGATACCCTTAATTATTACTTTTCCTTCAGCGCAGATAGCTTGCAGTTTAAACTGAATTACGACAGCTTAATTGTGGATTCGATTTTTACAATGCGGTTGCGTGAGATGAAGGCGCCCGAATTGACGATTAACACTGCAATCAAACAATTGCGGCCCGGTGATAGCCTGCCCTTGCGAACAAGCTTAGTGCTGCAAGGGTGGAATAAGGATTCGATTTTTAAGATTAGTGAAAAGGATACTGTTAATGTGAGTTTGGTGCCAGATAGTACAGATCCTTTTGTATGGTATTTGCCTCCGCCTCATCCGCGGTCCTTTACCATGAGATTTAAACCTGGAGCATTTTACAGCGAGAAGCTTAGTTTGGAAGATTCTGTGGATTTTAAAGTAGACGTTCTGAAAGGCGAGGATTTAGGCACTTTGACTTTTAAGGTGGTGGCAGATTCGGCGAAAGCCATGATCTTACAAATATTGGAAGAAAGCGATCGTATTTTCTTGGAACGAGCTTTTCGAGATTCGACTACTGTGGTACTTAAGAACACCTTTCCCCGGAAATTAAAGGCCTACTTAATAATCGATGAGGATGAGAATGGGGCTTATACCACTGGTGATTTTTATAAGAGAAGGCAAGCTGAAAAACGGGTAGTTTATAAAGAGGAATTGGAGATTCGAGCCAATTGGGAATTGGAATTAGAATGGCGTTACCGTATTAAGCAAGCTATCAACAAAGAGCCGTTGTTAAAATCTGATAGTACGGCTGTGGGGCAATAGGCAGAGCCTTAATTTTGAGGCAAATGTTTGTATGAAGAAGCTTGCCCTATTTGCTATTCTGGCCTTTATGGCCTCATCTTGCGTAAGTAGCAAGGTTTATAAAGATCTACAAGCCAAATTTGCTGACCTGGAAGCGGAAAACTCTACCCTTCGCAAAGGGCGTGATGAAGCACAGGCAGCAGAAGAAGTGGCTCAATCGCGAATCAAGAATCTCGAGTCTGAGTTGGCAACTTTGCGTAAGAAAAGTGCTGAAACCAAGCAGGAGCTTGAAAATCTTAATAATCGATATCAGGATTTAAATCGTTCTTACGAGTATCTGTTAGAGAACAATAATGAGCTTTTGGCCTCTAATCAGGCGGAGAATAAAAAGCTGGTTGATAAGCTGAATAAGCTGCAAGCTGAATTGTCTGCCAAGGAAGATTCTCTGCGTTTGGAGAACGATCGTTTGCAAAAACTGGATGCTAACCTGCAGAAGCTCGGGCAAGAAATTCAGGTGCGTGAAGCGCGTATCAGTGAACTAGAGGCGGCCATGGCTCGGAAGGACAGTACTGTGGAAATGGTGCGTCAGCGTTTGCGCGATGCCCTGCGTAATTTCGACGGCAAGGGCTTAACTGTAGAAGAGCGCGATGGTAAAGTATATGTGTCTTTGGAAAACCGTTTGTTGTTCCCGTCCGCCAGTTGGACTGTGGAAGCTGAAGGTCGCAAGGCCCTGGAGGAGCTAGCCGTTGTATTAGCCGAAAATCCGGATTTACAAGTAATGGTAGAAGGTCATACCGATGCCGATGCCTTTAATGGTCGCACGGCAGTAAAGGATAATTGGGATTTAAGTGTAATGCGGGCCACTAGCATTGTGAAAATACTGGTAGCCAATGATGGTGTGAATAAGGCCAATATTACGGCAGCCGGAAGAAGCGAATATGTTCCGGTGGCCTCAAATGATACCCCCGAAGGCAAGGCGAAAAACCGTAGAACGGAAATTATCATTACGCCTAATCTGAGCGAGCTTAACCAGCTTTTGGAAATGAATTAAGCAGCGCCGGGCCGGCAATATTATTCGTTTATTTTTGTTTGCTAGCCTATGGATTTTTACGGACGCAAGAACCTTTGGAAGTTTTTACTTTTCGTCTTTGCCATTCTTATTGGATTGGTAACCCTTTTCTATACTGAAAGCTTTTTAAAGGAGCTCCGTAATGAAGAGGTGAAAAAGGTGAACCAGTGGGCCAGTGCCATGAGTTCGGCCCTGCGGGCAGAGAAAAATGCCGATATGTTGCTGGTGTCGCAGATCATTAACTCCAACACCACCATTCCCGTAATTATTACCAATGGCACCGATTCGATTGTGCACTCTGCGAATTTGGATTCGCCTCGCGCCAATGACCCTGAATACCTGAAAAAACGATTGGCCCAAATGCGGGAGAATGGTCTCTTTATCGAAGACTATTATGTGCCCAATAAAAAGATTGTGGTGTACTATGAGAGCTCCAATCTGCTAACCAAGCTTCGTTATTATCCCATTGCGCTTTTAGGCGTAATTAGCCTCTTTATTTTGGTAGCTTATTTTGCCTTTAGTGGAGCGCGTAAAGCGGAGCAGGACCAGGTTTGGAATGGCCTGGCAAAGGAAACGGCGCATCAAATTGGTACCCCCTTAAGTTCTTTGATGGGCTGGCTGGAGCTGATGAAGCTTCAGGAGGTAGACCCCAATATGGTGAAGGAAATGGAGAAGGATGTAAAGCGTCTGGAAACCATTACCAATCGGTTTTCAAAGATTGGCTCACAGCCCGCTTTGCATAAAACGGATATGTTATTGAGTACTCGTCAGGCAGTGGAATATTTGCGGACCCGCAGTCCTAAGAAGATTGAGGTGGAATGTCATGTTCCTTACGAACCGGTTTACTCAGAGGTAAATTTACCGCTCTTCGAATGGGTGATTGAAAACCTGATTCGCAATGCGATTGATGCCATTGAAGGAGAAGGCCGTATCGATGTTTATCTAAGTTCTACGGATACTAAAGTGCAGATTGATGTGGTAGATACCGGAAAGGGTATTCCTCCTCAAAAGGTGAATTCGGTATTTCGCCCAGGCTACTCTACTAAAAAGAGAGGCTGGGGTTTGGGCTTAAGTTTGGCCCGCCGCATTATTGAGGATTATCACAAAGGCAAAATATTCGTGGCTGAGTCAGTACTGGAAGGAGGTACCACTTTTCGGATTCTATTGCCAAAGGTTCCTGCTTAATGGCTGGCATTTATTTGCATATTCCCTTTTGTCGACAAGCCTGTGTCTATTGTGATTTTCATTTTAGCACGCTGCATGGGGATAAGGAGGCGATGGTAGAGGCCTTGATTAAGGAGGCCTATATGCGTCGAAAGTATATGGGCACTCAAGAGATTAAGAGTATTTATTTTGGCGGGGGTACACCAAGTTTGTTGGAGCCGACACAAATTCAGGCAATTCTTAATGCTTTGAGGAAGGACTTTCAATGGACGGAGTCCGCTGAAATATGTCTTGAGGCTAATCCGGATGATTTAAGTGAAGAATTTCTCGAGGTCTTAGCAAAAACGGAGGTGAATCGACTTTCCATTGGCTTGCAAAGTTTCAAGGATGAAGATTTGCGATTAATGAATCGCGCCCATTCGGCTCAGGAATCTCGAGCATGCCTGGATTTAGCCAGGCGGTATGGCTTTACAAATCTTACCGTGGATTTAATTTACGGAATCCCCAATCAAAGTGATGAGGATTGGCTTTGGCAATTAGAGCAACTAAAGGCTTATGATATTCCGCATTTCTCAAGCTATGCCTTAACGGTGGAGCCAAAGACAGTGTTGGCGCATTGGTTAAAGCAAGGAAAGGTAGAGGTGGATGAATCAGCTGCTGCCCGACATTTTAAAATACTGCAGGACTTCGCACTTGCTGAAGGCTATGAGCAGTATGAGCTTTCCAATTTTTGTCGGCCAGGACATCAGGCCGTGCACAATAGTTCCTATTGGCAGGGATCCCCTTATTTGGGCTTGGGTCCCAGTGCGCATTCCTATAATGGCCGGGCTCGGCATTGGAATGTGGCCAATAATAAATTGTATCTCAAAGGAATTTATTCGGAGGGTTGGAAACCAGAAGAAGAGCTGCTCACTTTAGAGGATCGCTTCAATGAATTTGTGATGATTCGGATGCGTTTGAAAGAAGGGATTTTGATTAAGGAATTGGCTGGTTGGCCTGATTATTTACAAAGCCATTTTTGGACGGAAGCCCATAAACTCATTAAAGCTGGTCGTTTGCGGAAATCTGATGACCGCCTGTTTATACCTGGAGGGCAGCGCTTTTTTAGCGATGGCATTGCTTCGGATTTGTTTTACTTAAAAGAAGATTAAGATGATAATAGAGCTGATGCGCGGAGGGCGTAAATACTCAGTAGATCTAGGCAAGGGAGTGGATTGCAGTAGCACATTAGGAGACCCGAAACGGGAGCCGGCGGCCTGGTATGTGGATCCGGTTTCTATACAACCCGTGCGCATGGGGGATTGGATCGGCTCGGTGGCCGAAGGTGGTAGCGTTAATTTCTTCGAAGTAAAGCTTAATCCCCATGGCAATGGTACCCACACAGAATGTTATGGTCATATTGATAAGCAGCAACAAAAGGTAGGTGATCTTATGCAAGAGCATCATGGCTGGCTGTATTTTCAACGTTTACCGATGCGGCAAGAGGGTGAAGATTTACTCTTGAAATTGGAAGATCTTAAAATTCCTGAGGAGGGTCTGCCTTCTTTCGTAGCTCTGGCGGCTGATGGTTTAGCATTTCCCAAGAACTTCAGTAATACGAATCCACCCTATTTCGAGGCGGAGCTTTGTCGCTATTTAGCCGAGGCCGGTGTAAGTCATTTGCTGACTAATTTACCTTCAGTAGATCGAGAGGAAGATGGGGGGGCTTTAGCGGCGCATCGGGCGTTTTGGCAATATCCAAAAGCCATTCGGAAACAAGCTACCATAACCGAATTGGCACATTTTCCAGATGAATTAATGGAGGGGATTTACTTTGTTAACCTTCAGTTAGCACCCTTGCATAATGATGCGGCACCTTCGAGGCCGGTATTCTATCCTATAATTAAGGAATAGTAGTTGTAAATCAAATGATTAGGGTTAAAAAATGGAAAACCCCGACATCCTGTGAGGATATCGGGGTAAAACCTTAACCTGATTAATCTGCTTCGCTGACGCTAAAGTACAACAAGTTTTTAAATGTGCAAACATTGTTGCAAATTTTAATATCGTTTTTTGTGAAATTATTAAAAATTGCAACTCAAGTCACATAGTTTCCAGGAGTGTAGGGGTTGGAAAAAGAAAAACCCCGGCTTCCATGGAGGAAACCGGGGTAAAACCTTAACCTGATTAATCTGCTTCGCAGACTCAAATATACATTTTATTATTTCCCTGCAAGAAGGTCATGCGGTTAATATTCTTATTTGGACTGCTTAAAGCTTTAAAGTGCTGAAAATTAAGAGAAAAAATTTCGTGCAGAGCTAATAATTTATTCTGGCCACGATAGCTAAAAAAGAAAAACCCCGACATCCTGTGAGGATATCGGGGTAAAACCTTAACCTGATTAATCTGCTTCGCTGGGACAAATATAAAGCAGGGGAATTAAATATTGCAAATCATAATTGCAAAAATCCACACTCGACTGCTTAACATTCAGTTAACATGCTGAGTCTCAATCGGAAAATTTTCAGTTTTTTTCGCGCTTCCTTTTGTACAGCCTTGCGGCAATAAAAAATAGAATTCCTAATAGTAATAAAGTAGCTAATCCGATCCATAGCCCGGAGAGGTTTTTCCATACGGCTAACATCACTACTGCGATCAAAATCAGGGTCGGAACTTCATTGTACAGACGATAGCCAAAGCTGCTCAAGCCCCTAGCATTTTCTTTTAAACTTTTAATGTGACGGGCACAGGAGAAATGGTAAATGATCAGCATGAAAACCAGACTTAATTTCAGATGCATCCAGGGCATTTTAAGCCAGGCAGGATTGATGCTGAGCATTCCTATCCCTCCAATTAGGGTTAAGATCAAAGCCGGACTTTGAATAATGCGATAAAGCCGACTTTCCATAACATGATACTGTTTGCGGAGAATCGGGCCATCGGCCAAATCGGGATCCATTTCCCAGGCTTCGCGGTGGTATACAAAGAGGCGCACCAGGTAGAACAGTCCGGCAAACCAACTCACGAAGCCTATAATATGGAGGGCTTTAAATAAGAAGTACCAATTCATTCGACAAAAATAGCGGCTCCGTGCTGATAATTGTCATTTCAGAGCTCTGATCACCCTTCTAGTTTTGTTTTACAATTTGAAGTTATGGATTACCGATTGGTGGAGAAATACAATGTGGCCGTTCCGAGATATACTTCTTATCCCGCTGTTCCCTTATGGGACAGTGCGGATTTGAATCCGGAGCGATGGATGAATCAGGTAGTGGAGGCCTTTGAAAAGGATCGGGAGATTAGCCTCTATATCCATTTACCCTATTGCGAAAGTTTGTGCACCTATTGTGGTTGCAATAAGCATATTACTAAAAATCATTTGGTAGAGCTACCTTATGTAAAGGCAGTATTAAAGGAGTGGCGCATGTATACCAGCCGTTTTCCTGATAAGGCCATATTACGAGAAATTCACCTTGGTGGTGGAACCCCAACTTTCTTCAGTCCGGAAAATCTGAAGCTGTTGATTGAAGGGATTTTAGCGGAAGCGGAGGTGGCCGATTTTCACTCATTTAGCTTCGAAGCCCATCCATTTAGTACTAGCGATGAACATTTGGAAACCTTATTCAATTTAGGCTTCAATCGCCTCAGCTTGGGCATTCAGGATTTTGATCCCAAGATTCTCAGTTTGATAAATCGTTTTCAAACCGCTGAACAAGTGGAGCATATTGTAAACAAGGCTCGGGAAATTGGCTATGAGTCCATCAACTTCGATTTGATTTATGGCTTACCTCAACAAACAGAAGGCAATATCCGCAGTAATCTCAAATGGGTCGAAGCTTTGAAACCCGATCGCATTGCCTTTTACAGTTATGCACATGTTCCGGGAGTAGCGCCTAGTCAAAGGGCTTATGATGAAAGTGACTTGCCTTTAGGAGAGGAAAAATGGAATCTCTATCGCTTAGGAGCAGATGGCTTCTTGAAAATGGGATATCAGGAAATAGGTATGGACCATTTTGCCCTACCCCAAGATGATTTAGCCAAATCGGCTCGAGCGCATAAACTACATCGCAATTTTATGGGTTATACCCCGCATCATACCCATTTGGCTTTAGCCTTAGGTGCCAGTTCCATTAGCGATGTGTGGTCGGCTTTTGCCCAGAATGAAAAGAAACTGAAGGAATACCTTCATCGGGTAAATACTGAAGATTACCCTCCCCTGATAAAGACTCACTACCATAGTGATGAAGATTTGAAAACGCGTGCTAAGCTTCTCAATTTGATTTGCCATTTCGAAGGTGAATGGCTGGATGAACGCGATTATTTTGATGATTTCCTTAAGTCGCGATTTAGATTATTGGAAGAGGATGGCTTGCTTAAAGTTTTCCCTTATCAAGTGAAAGTAACCCGTAAGGGTCGGGCCTTTATACGCAATGTTTGTTCGGTACTCGACCGAAAACTCAGTGCCGGTGAATTGCAAAAACCCACCTTTAGTAAAGCGGTTTAAAAGACTTATAAATAGTGTCTGGTTTGAAAGGCTAAGCTTGTTATTCGAGTTTAGCCTTTTTCAATTCTGGTAAATTGAGAATCAGCCGCAGTTTTCGGTGGAGGCGCCTGGAGCGGGCATCTCAGGAGATAAATAAGGGATGTCCAATTCCATGCCTCTTAGAATAAGCAGGGCAGAAATAAGCACAATGCTCAGAGGGATTAAGCGATTGAGATAGGGACCAAAGCGAAGTAAAAGTGCGTTGGAAAAGAGGTTAAAGCTTAAGAGTAGTGGCAAGGTGCCCAGGCCAAAAGCACCCATATAAAGAATGGCTTCTGTCCATGAGCTTAGGCCCAAGGCGGGAACCAGTGCTGCGTATACCATGCCGCAAGGTAAAAGTCCGTTCAAGCTTCCGCTGATGAGATACCATAAGGGATGCTTCTTGCCCCGCACTTTACTTTGTAATTTAGAAAGAAGGGGGCCAATAATCTGTAGGGTCTTACGATCCCATTTCAAAGCTTTAAAGCCGAAATAACCGAGTAAAAGAATGAGACCCGCAATAATGGTAAAACTACCTTGCATATCCGGTATGCCTAAAGCAGAACCGAACAAGGAGGCAATAATCGCCAAAAGCATATAAGTTCCCAATCGTCCGGCATGGTAGCTAATCCAATTAGCTTGATGTTTACTCTGTAGCCATTGACCCATAACTACTGCCTGCAAAGGGCCACACATGGCCAGACAATGCAGTGAAGAAAGCAGCCCGAATGTAAAGGCTACCCCGTACATTAGAGAACAATTTCGGGCTCGAAGTAGTACATTTTATCTCCGCTTTCTAAGCGGATTTTGGCGATCCACTTTCCGGCCCCAATTTTTGAACCTGGAATTTCATAGTTTCCAACTTTCCAGTTTTCCTCCTTGAGTTCAAAGTCATTTTTAGCGTCGGTAGGGAAGTACATTAATACTTCCAGATTTGCAGTTTGGTCATTAAGATCTTCCGGGAAGTGCAGCATCAATTTTTGATCTTCCACTTTAAGTTGACATTGACCTTTCAGCTCTCGAGCATTACGCTTGCCATCAATGGTGCCTTGGTAGGCTAACTCTTCCTGGTAGTAATCTGAAGTTACTAAATCATGACGGGCCTGAGTTGCTTTGTAAACGGCGGTTCCCATACCCAGAATAAAGATGGCCAGGACTATTACGAGTCCTGTTCCCCAATTAAATTTCATGACAAGCT
This sequence comes from Croceimicrobium sp., assembly GCF_965228705.1. Taxonomy (GTDB): domain Bacteria; phylum Bacteroidota; class Bacteroidia; order Flavobacteriales; family Schleiferiaceae; genus Croceimicrobium. The sequence continues at coordinate 2,403,662 of NZ_OZ245832.1, read as the reverse complement.
ATTTTTTGGGTTTAATGAAAGGCCCGGTAAAGGAGGTTTTTAAGGTTTCAACCAATTCATCTCCTTCATATACACCGATTTTAATATCGGTAGTCATACCGGTCATTTGCTCTGTGTTAAGGTACAAAATCACGGCACCTTGGGTAAGTTCAGAGGCCTTTACTTCAATAAGTTCGGATTCACCGGCTCTTTTTAGCTTAATGCCCTCGGTAGGTTCAATTACTTTAAACTGATACACTTTGTCTTCAGCGGTTTTGTTAAGCAGCTTAAAGTTATAGGCATTGCTATACGTGTTTTCATCAACCTTGCTTAAAGGCTGACCAGGTACCCGCAGGAAGATGGACTCAACATCAGCACGGCTTAATAGTAAGTACGTGAAGATGGATAAGAGGACAAAGAGAATACCGATGTAGGCTTTAACACGACCGGTAAAAATCTTGCCGGTGCCGGAGGCAATGTTGTTTTCGGAATCGTAACGGATCAGACCACGAGGTTTATTGGTCTTGTCCATAATATTGTCACAGGCGTCAATACAGGCCGTGCAATTGATGCACTCTAGCTGTGTTCCATTACGGATATCTATTCCGGTTGGACAAACATCCACACATTGGTTACAGTCGATACAATCCCCTTTGCCTAAGGCTTCACGATCTTCGCTTTTACGGAATTTACCTCGTTTTTCGCCTCGTAAATAATCATAAGCAATTACCACAGAATTGCGATCCAGCATGGCCCCTTGCAAACGACCATAAGGGCAAACGATAATACATGCTTGCTCTCTGAACCAGGCAAATACAAAGAAGAATACACCAGAGAATATGAGCATACCACTCAAACCTCCCAGATGTTCAGTAGGCGAGTCGCTCACTATTTCGAACCAGGCATCCTTTCCAATAATATACATTAGAAAGAAATTGGCGATGGTAAAGGATATGGCGTAGAATATCCCGTTCTTAATAACCCGTTTGCGAATTTTTTCACCGTTCCAGGGCATGCGAGCTAGGCGTAATTGCTGGTTGCGGTCGCCATCTATCCAGTATTCAATTCTACGGAAAACGTGTTCCATAAAAATGGTTTGTGGACAAATCCAACCGCAGAAAAGACGGCCAAATGCTACGGTGAATACTGCAACGAACAGAACACTAATGATCATGGCGATCACAAAAATGAAAAAATCTTCGGGCCAGAAGATCTGCCCGAAGATTACAAATTTGCGCTCCAATACATTGAGCATAAGGAAAGGTTGGCCTCCTATCTTGATGAAGGGAAGACTAAAGAATATCGCCAGGAGCACATAGCTCATTATTTGGCGACGATTGGTGTAACGACCTTTCGGTTTTTTAGGGAACAAGAAATTTCTCGATCCCTTTTCATTAATGGTCGCTACTGAGTCACGGAAGGATTGATCCATCTCCAGGGTCTCCTTCAGTACTTCTTCCGTGTCTTTGGGTTTCATGTCAGAAACGTATCTGTGTTTTTAAAAAGGCAGTAAAATATACTGCTATTTATTCTCCTTCAGAAACTTCCACTTCGGCCTTAGTACTGTCGCTTGCGGCACTTTCCGTAGTTTCAGAGGCTGCAGGAGTTTCTTGCCCCATAAGGTCACCTTGAGGTTCCTTTGGATTGGCAGGAGTAGTTCCTTGTAAGGTCAAAATATAAGAAGATACATCTTGAATATCTGAAGCACCTAATTGATCCTTCCAGGCAATCATACCCTTGGCTGGTACCCCATATTTAACGGTTTTGAAAACATCTTTAATGTCGTTTCCATGGATCCAGTAAGCATCAGTTAAGTTAGGGCCTACACCACCGCCACCATCGGCCGCATGGCAAACCGCACAGTTTTTAGCAAAGATGTCCGCTCCAGCGGCAATCCGATTTTCATCGGTTAGGGCTTCCACATTACTTTCATCCACCAAATTGGCGGCAGTTTTCAAGTATTCTTCTTTGGCTGCTTCAGCTTCAGCTAATTCAATTTTCAACTCACCTTCACTTAAGGGGGCGCTTTGGAATACATGATAGCGCAGAATGTATACTACAGCAAATACAATCGAAATGTAGAAACCAATCAACCACCATGGGGGTAGGTTATTGTCCAATTCGCGAATACCGTCGTACTCATGGTCAGTAGCTACTTCTTCTTCACGATCTAAAGGAGCGGCATCGGTTAACTTATGTAAGATGTCGTCTACCCAACTCTCTTCCTCTTCGATCATTTCTTCAGCTACTTCGCTGTTTTGGCCTTTGATCATTTTCTTCATCGCTTCCAAAGCCTCGTAAGTAGCCATAAAGGCTATTACCAGGAAGAAGGCGGCAACGATTACCAGCCAATATAGGGGGTTGGCTAAAATTTCGGATGAACTGCTGGGGTCCAGAGTGGTTACTGCAGCTGCTCCAGCCATCAGTAAGACCACAAAAATGATGATGGTTCTATTTAGTCTTTTCATGAGGATTGGCATTATCGTTAAGTGGTAAGAGGCTGATTTCTTCAATGCTTTTCCGGTCTTTACGAATCACGTAAATAATAGCCAGAATAAAGATGCTAAAGAAGATAAGAAAGGAGAGGATGGGGTAAATCGATACCCCATCAATAGTCTCCATATTGTGTTTAATGAATTTTAGCATGACCTTAGTTTTCAGCGGTTAAGGTTCCTGCAGTAGTAGCTTCAACATGCTTGCTGTGCTCGCCTTTGATATCAATTCCCAGGCGTTGTAAGTAGGCAATTAAAGCTACCATTTCTTCCTTAGGACTGATTTCTTGTCCCAGATCGTTACTTAATTCGGCTGCAATTTCTTCGGCTTGAGCCATCAAGTGCGCATCGGCATTAGCAATGTATTCGTCGCTATAAGGAACCCCTAAGGTTTGCATGGTTTCCAATTTCTTGCTGGTAAGCTCTGTGTCCAATTCGTTACTAGACAGCCATTCATAGGTTGGCATAATAGAGCCGGCGCTCATACTGCGAGGGTCAACCATATGCTTGTAGTGCCAGCTGTGTGGATATTTACCACCAACCCGGTGTAAGTCGGGGCCAGTTCGTTTAGATCCCCACAGGAAGGGGTGGTCGTATACAAATTCCCCGGCCTTGGAATAGTCACCGTAGCGAGCAATCTCAGAGCGGAAGGGGCGAATCATTTGGGAGTGGCAGGCATTACAGCCTTCGCGGATATAGAGGTCTCGACCTTCCAGTTCAAGAGCAGTATAAGGTTTTACATCCTCTATGGTTGGCACATTGCTTTTCACCATAATGGTTGGTACGATTTCGATAATACCACCAATCAGGATTACAATGGTAGCGCCAACCATTAATTGAACGGGTTTGCGCTCAATCCAACGGTGCCAGTAATCGCCTTTAGGAGCAGTATAGTCCTCAGCAAGGGCAGGAGCACTGGCTTCTTCCTGAGCCAGGAAGGATCCGCTTTTTACGGTTTTGATTACGTTGTAAACCATAATCAACATACCAGTAACATACAGAGTACCCCCGATAGCACGAGTGGCGTATAATGGGATTAACTGAGTTACAGTTTCCAAGAAGTTACCATATACCAAAGTTCCATCTGGGTTAAACTCTTTCCACATTAAACTTTGGGTAAAGCCGGATACGTACATGGGTAGTGCCCAGAATAAAATACCGGTGGTACCAATCCAGAAGTGAGCATTCGCTAATTTTTCAGAGAAGAGGCTGGTGCGATACATCTTAGGCATTAACCAGTAGATCATACCAAAGATTAAGAATCCGTTCCATCCTAAGGTACCAATGTGTACGTGAGCAGGAATCCAGTCAGTATAGTGAGCAATCGCGTTTAAGCTTTTTAAACTTAAAAGAGGACCTTCCAGGGTACTCATACCATAAGCGGTAATCGCCACCACGAAGAATTTCAATACGGCAGAATCCCGCACTTTATCCCAGGCGCCTCTCAGCGTAAGCAAACCGTTAATCATACCACCCCAAGAAGGGAAAATTAGCATGATGGAGAAAACAGTACCTAAACTTTGAGCCCATTCGGGTAAGGCGGTATATAGTAAGTGGTGAGGTCCGGCCCAGATATAAATAAAGATCAGAGCCCAGAAGTGTACAATCGAAAGTCGGTAGGAATATACCGGACGGTTAGCGGCCTTGGGTACAAAGTAGTACATCAATCCCAGTACCGGAGTGGTTAGGAAGAAGGCTACCGCATTATGTCCGTACCACCATTGCACCAGGGCATCTTGCACACCGGCGAAAATGGAATAAGACTTGGTGAAAGAAACAGGGATTTCAAGGTTGTTTACTATATGCAGAACCGCAACCGTAACAAAGGTGGCAATGTAGAACCAGATCGCTACATATAAGTGACGCTCTCTCCTTTTAAGGATGGTCCAGAACATGTTAACGCCAAAGATTACCCATACCAGGGCAATGCCAATGTCGATCGGCCATTCTAATTCGGCATACTCCTTTGATGAGCTAATCCCTAATGGGATGGTGATTACCGCCGAAACGATGATCAGCTGCCAGCCCCAAAAGTGAATTTTACTCAGGAGATCCGAAGCCATCCGTGCTTTTAAGAGGCGCTGCAGCGAGTAATAAACTCCCGCAAAGATTGCGTTCCCCACAAATGCGAAAATCGCACCGTTGGTGTGCAATGCTCTTAAACGTCCGAATGAAAGCCATGAAGCGGGGTTCAGAGTTTCTGGGAAAACCAGAGAGAACGCCACCCAAATACCTACTAGGAGGCCGATTACGCCCCAAATAATAGTGGCGATGGTGAAGTTTCTTACGATCTTATTGTCGTAAAAAAAGGTTTCTGATTGCATAGTCTACAATTTTGGTCTGTGGTTCGGAGCATGATCGTCTTTCAACATTCGAACACTCGGGGAATAGTCGTCCTCGTACTGGCCGTTTTTAATGCTCCAGATGAAAGCCGCTAAAAAGCCAATAGCTACGAGAAAACTAATAGAGATGAGAATGTAGATTGCCGACATAGGTGTCCCTTCAATTTGTGTTTCAAAAGTATTGGGGCACCTAAGTGGATAAAATGATTTTTGTCAGCTTTGGCCGAAAGCAGACATTTCAGAGTCTGGAATTCTTATTTAGAACCACTCCAACCGCGGGAGCCTCGGCTGAGGCGCTCAAAGAGCAGTACACTAAAGATGAGAACTGCGAGTAGGGTTCCGGTTTCCGCCCAATTAATAACTTGGTTTTCAGATAGAGCTTCTCTGTAATCGAAATCAAAGAAGTAAACCAATACCACTATACTGGCATTATTAAAGAAGTGTAAAATGGTAGAAGGCCAAATACTATTGGTCCATTCCCGCAGATAACCTAATAGCATCCCTAATACAAAAATGGATAAGAAGGCCAGGTATTGCTGATGCAGTGCTGAAAAGGCAAAGCTGGTGATTAGGATCGCGATATGCGGATTTAATTTGCGACGTAGCAAGGGTTGTAAAACCCCGCGGAATAAACTCTCTTCTGCAATGGCTGGCAAAACGGCCATTACCATTAATACGTGAAGGAAATCGCCAAAGCCCTTCATGTTTAAAACATTGGAATAGGTGCCCAGCATCACCTCTTGCATATCTTCCATATTGGCGGTAATAGATTCAGGCCAGGGGAAGGCGCTGCTTATGCGATAGAGTAAGTCGCTTAAGGCGGACATACTATAGGCCATGAGAACCAAACAAGCAACAATGAGCCAGGCTGGCGTGGGGAAGGTTTCGGAACCTATAAAGCGCTTGGGCTGAAGATCGAAAAGGTAGGCAGCCACTAAGGCAGGGATAAAATAGCTGCCAATCGTGTTGATGCTTTGCACCAATTTAAAGACTTCTCTACCGGCTCCTTTATCCAGATTTTGGAAGATGCTCAATACGTCTTCTGGACTGATACCAAAGGTGGCACTGGCAATAAAAACCCCCAGGGTGGTGAAAAATAACATTCCTACAAAGACCAGTCCTACTAAAAGGAGCAGTTGCGAATACAGAGGTTCTTGGGCAAATCGGCCTTTCAGCATTGTGGCAGCATCTTTTGTACTTTTGCAAAGTTCTAAAAATCCCGCTTGTGGTTAAAATTGGAGCGGTTGAAGTAGGAGATTTTCCTCTCTTGCTGGCGCCGATGGAAGATGTGAGTGATCCGCCCTTTAGAGCTTTGTGTAAAAAGCACGGAGCGGATGTGATGTTTACGGAGTTTATTTCCTCCGAAGGACTGATTCGTGATGCCGGAAAAAGCGTTCAAAAACTCGATTTCTTTGAGTATGAGCGCCCCTTGGGAATTCAGATTTTCGGAAATGAGATTAGTTCTATGCGGGAAGCAGCGGCTATTTCAGCAGCGGCAAATCCGGATATTGTAGACATTAATTATGGCTGTCCCGTTAAAAACGTAGCGGGAAAGGGAGCCGGAGCAGGAATTCTGCGCGACATCCCTAAAATGGTGGAAATGACCGCCGAAATTGTAAAGGCCGTAGATAAGCCGGTAACGGTAAAAACCCGTCTGGGTTGGGATGAAGAGTCCAAGTATATTGTGGAAGTGGCGGAACGTTTACAGGATGTTGGAATTCAGGCAATATCCATTCACGGTCGAACGCGAAAGCAGATGTATAAGGGCAGTGCCGATTGGTCACTAATTGCGGATGTGAAAAACAATCCCCGCATGAAGATTCCGGTTTTTGGCAATGGCGATGTGGATAGCCCTCAGAAAGCCCTGGAAATGAAAAACACCTATGGGGTTGACGGCCTAATGATTGGGAGAGCGTCTATTGGTTATCCTTGGATTTTCAGAGAAATTAAACACTATTTAAATACGGGTGAAATGCTGGCCCCTCCAACTTTAGAGGAGAGAGTACAGGCTTGTCGTACGCATTTCGAAATGGCCTTGGATTGGAAAGGCACTCAATTGGGAATTAATGAAACTCGCCGTCATTATACCAATTACTTTAAGGGGATTTCTCACTTTAAAGAATACCGTACCAAATTGGTGACCTCCAATGAACCGGAAGAAATTTTCGATACCCTCGATGAAATTTTGGAGCGCTTCGCAGATATGGAAATGGCCTATCCTTACTAGGAGCGTAAGAGCTTAAGGTTTAAGCGGCGGGCACTGAGCCAGGAGCTTAAAAATCCTAAAATGAATATTGTAAAAGTGGCGAGGAGAACATCCTGAAACTTTAAGGCTACAGGATAGGCATCTACAATATAACCTTCGCCCACCGAAATCCACTGGAAATGCTCCTGTCCAAATACAATTAGGCTACCTAAGAATATTCCGGTAAGGCCACCGCTAAAGGTGATGATCAAACCCAATTGCAGAATCACTTTTCGCAAACTCTTAATAGGGGTACCCATAGACCATAGGGTGAAAAGGTTGGCGCGCTTTTCAAACATGATCATGGTTAAGCTCCCGGCAATAGTAAAAGTGGCGATGGTGAGAATTAGCGCAAAGATCAAAAAGGTGAAGAGTCCTTCTGTACGCATTACTTTTAAGAACCCTGCCTGGAGTTCATCGCGGGTAAGTACTTTAAACTCGGGGCCAAGTTCGGCTTGTAATTTTTCTTGTGCGGCATAGAGATCTGCATCTGGATTCAGCGCAACTTCGACTCCACTTAGCATGCCGGGTCGTTCCAATAGCTTTTGGCAAAACTCGAGGGGACAAATAATAAACTGCTCGTCAAACTCTGGCTGAATGGAATAGATGCCCATGGGGTAAATGCGCTCCGAGCGAAAGCTCTCGGTGCTTACCTGACCTATGTCGCGTGGAATAAAAATGTTAACCGGCTCTTGAAAATCGGATCGGCTAAAGCCTAAATAATAAGCTACGCCCGCACCAATTATGCCAGTAGGAACTGATTCGTCTTGGTTAAGGGGATAGGAGCCAAAGGGAACATAATCTTCAATGGCATTTACCTCAGAATAGTGATGATCTACTCCTTTAAGACTGGCGATATAATCCTTATCCCGAAAATTAAAAAGAGCTTTTTCTTCCATTACTCGCGAATACTGAGCAATGAAGTCTTGGCTGCTTAATACCTTGGTGACATCCGCTTCAGCAAAAAATTTGCCCTCCGCGGGAAGCACTTTTAAATCGGGGTCAAAGTCCTGATAAAAGCCTCTCACCAGATTTTCCAATCCGTTAAAGGCCGATAAAACGATGATTAATGCCGCACTGCCTACTAAAATCCCGCTAAGTGAAATAGCGGTTATAATATTCACGGCATTGCTACTGCTTTTGGCAAAGAAATAGCGCCAGGCTATGTAGCGGCTAAAGTTCAAGATTACTTAATGGGGCTGTCGCCGCCTTGCTTTAAAATGCGGTCAATTTCCGCTTCGGCGTCAACGGATTCGTCAAGGTAAAAATAGAACTCAGGCACTTTTCGTAAGCTGCCTTTCATTTTGCGTACCAAACGATCTTTGATAAGGCTACCATGTTCTTTGATCCAATCTAAAACCAGGGCTTTATCCTTAACTGGAAAGAGGCTGATATTTACTCGGCCAATGGAAAGGTCGGGGCTAATGCGCACCCGGGTTACAGTAAATACGATCCCGCGAAATTGATTCTGTGCGATTTCGCGAAATATTTCAGCCAGGTCCTTTTGAACTTGGCGCTCCAATCTATCCAGTCTGCTTGCATCCATGCCGCAAAATTACGAATCTAGAAGGTATCGATAATGCTAAAGCCTTCAAGTTCCTGAGGATTCGTTTCTTCTACAGCTACACTGCCTACCATGGAACCGGGTGAGCCCGTCCACAGCCACTTTTGGAACTGTAGCATAGTATCGGCCTTACCCATTGCCAGAATATCAACTGAACCATCCACTCGATTAGCGACCCAGCCTTTTAGGCCTAATTCTTCGGCTTTGGCTTGAGTGTATTTGCGAAAATATACGCCTTGAACTGTGCCTCTAACTTTGATTTTTAGGCTTTTCATTTAAATGCTTTGTTTAGTAGGTTAAGGGTAAATAATTTAAAACCTGAAAATTACCTGAACAAATTATGTATTCTACGGTTCTAATATTAGAATCAAAAATGAATAAATAATATTATGAGCTTACAAGAGCTAGATCTTAAAACGGAACATCGAAATGTGAAACTCGAAACCGGACTATCGGAAGATGGGAGAGCGGGAATTGTAGAGCACTTAAACGAGATTCTGGCTGATCATTACCTCCTGATGCTCAAAACCCATAACTACCATTGGAATGTAAAAGGTCCGCTTTTTAAAAGTATGCATGACCTTACCGAAGCCCAATATGAAGATTTGTTTGCCGCAATTGATGAAATCGCCGAACGCATACGGGCTCTGGGTTTTGATGCACCCGGTAGCTTTAAAACCTACAGTCAGATTAGTAAAATTGAAGAAGCAAAAAGCGGAATTTCGGCTTTGGAAATGGCCGCTGATTTATTGCGCTCTCACGAAAATTTAATCCGCAACATGCGCGAAGCCTTGTCAAAGGCCGATCAACACAGTGATGAAGTGACGGTAGACCTCATGACCGAGCGCCTTACTGTACATGAAAAGGCCGCCTGGATGTGGAGAAGTTTTATTGAACAATAAAAAAAAAGCATGGAATTGAAGAGCGCGAATACCGATCCCTATTCTTCCTGGCAACGTTGTAAAAATCAATTAGCCAAGCAGGGTTTTGATGAATCCTTACAAGTCTTAAATCCACAGAGAGCTAAAGGTCCGGATGGTCGCTTGTATGATCCGGCCCATATGAAAATTTGGAAGGTGCATCGATTTCTGGAAAAGGACTCTTACCTCAGTCCTTCCAATGGGAAAATGGTACCTAAATACCTTTTAGCCCTGCAGGGAAGTGATGATCGACGTTATTATCTGGAGTATTACTTTAAAGATCCTTATCAGGATACGGTGCTCGAGTTTTTAGCGAATATCGATAGTGATCATCCCAATTCGCATTTCATGATTTAATATTTCATAGGCGATTCATTTTTTTGGATCGCCTTTTTTAATTTACGACATCAGCCATTTTACCAGCTTAAATGCAAAGCTGCTATAGGGCGGGTACTTTTGTTTGAGATCGAACCAGGTGCCCGATTTCATCAGTGCTTTGTGATGGGAAAAAGTGTCGAAGCCATATTTTCCATGGTAGTGACCATAACCGCTTTGGCCAATTCCGCCGAAAGGCAAACGAGGATTAGCAAGATGCACAATGGTATTGTTTATAGCCCCTCCGCCGAAAGGCAATTGATTCCAATACTTTTGAATTTCACGATCTTGACTAAATAGATAGAAGGCCAATGGGTTGGGGTTTCGCTCGATAATCTCTAAGGCCTCTTCCTTAAAATCGAAGGCCAATATTGGCAAGATAGGGCCGAAAATCTCTTCCTGCATTAAGGGGCTATCCAGCTGGGGCTCGAGAATTAGGCTTGGAGCTATTTTTAAATTTTTAGCATCCTGCTCTCCTCCGAAATACAATTCGCCCTGCTCTAAATAACTTACTTGTTTTTGATAGTGTTGCTCATGGATGAGAGCCGTATAATCCGGGCTATTAAGTGCGCCCTGTGGGTAAAACTCCTTTAAGCAGTTTTTCATTTCCTCAAGGAAATTGTCCCTAACATCACGCTGTACTAATACATAATCAGGGGCTACGCAGGTTTGGCCGGCATTAAGCCATTTGCCAAAGGCAATGCGTCGTGCAGCGACTTTAAGGTTTGCGCTGCGATCAATCACGACCGGGCTTTTGCCTCCCAACTCGAGGGTACAAGGTGTTAATTTTGGGGCCGCTAATTCAGCGATTTTTCGGCCCACAACGGTGCTGCCTGTAAAGAAGATGTGGTCAAAACGATGTTGTTCCAGTAGGGGTGGAATTACTTCATGACCAGGACCTTGTACTACGCTTACCAGTTCTTGGTCAAAATTTTCAGTGAGTAATTGGCAAATAAGGTTAGAGCTGTTTGGACATTGCTCAGGCGGTTTTACAAATACGGTGTTTCCAGCAGCTAAAGCCGCAGCCATGGGGGCTAAGAGAAGCATTATTGGGTAATTCCATGGGCCGATGATCAAACAAATACCCTTTGGTTGTGGGATGCTGTAAGAACGAGAAGGCCAGGTACTGATTGGGCTGGGCATTCGTTTTGGTCGAGCCCAAGATCTTAGGTTCTTAAGAAGGTGATTGATTTCTTCATGCAAGAAGCCAATTTCAGAGGCATAAGCCTCAAAAGCCGGTTTGCCAAAATCAAGGGCCAGGGCTTCCAGGAGGTCTTCTTCGTATTCCTTTAAGAGGGATTTTAATTTCTTGAGCTGAGTTCGACGAAAGTGTAGTTCGTAGGTTTTACCCATACGAAAGAAGTCCTTCTGATCTTGAAAGATTTTCTGCAGATCGTCGGAGCTAAGGTCGGAGCGGTAGAGGGGGACTTGAGACATAGCTTTTAGCATTGCTTAAATGTAGCAAAGACAAATTCAATCTCAAGCGTTTAAGTCTACTTGCTGCGACTCTTCTTATTTTTCTTTTTGAGTTTAAAGAGCTCGTTAAACTTGGGGTAGACGTAGTAATTACTCTCTTTGTCGGATGCCTTGGGGCGGATGACCTTAAACTCCTTACTTAATTCGGGCTTTTCACCATTAAGGCAGACCACAAAAATTTTAAGGCCTTGATCTTTTTTCTGTGCTCTACTGGCCAGAATTTCCATTTGGGCATTGCGATCCGGCGCGGTTTCAGCGCAGATGGTGAGCTTATCTTTGCTAAATACTCCACAGGATTGTAAGAGGAACTGGGTGGCATCTTCCCAAAGGTCACTGGTGATCCCGAATTTCCATTTTTTCTCCTTTTCCATCTGACCAAAGAGACTTTGTACTCCTGGTCTTACTTCGAAGGCATCTTCATCATCCAGATAGTTTTTCTTTACGGCCTTTTTGAAAGCTTTGTGATAGGTATGAAGAAGCTCTTCCCCCAGCTCTTTCTTAATTTCCTTTTGATAGATGTGATTCAGAAGAACCTGAAAATTGCGGATTTCCGGAGCAGGGTCAGTTTCCAAACTGATCTCTTCCCTCTCGCTAATTAATTGAAAGAGAAGCTTTCGCAGATTGGTTTCCGAATATCGGACTACCGTATCCAGGCTAAAGATTGTAAGTCGAGTCATGCTCCATTTTCGCGGAGCACAAAATTAAAAATTTATTAAGCGGATATTAAGCAGAAGTTAAGGCTTGGCCATTTTTTTTGTTTCAATGCTCATTCCGGCCTCCAAATTGCGATGTACGGGACATCGATTGGCAATTTGCAAAAGGCGTTCTTCTTGCTTTTCATCCAGATCACCAATAAACTCAATGTGGCGAATAAATTTCCCCAGTTTGGGTTTTTGATTTTCGCATTCCAGGGCATCTTGTTTATAATCGGCATCAAAGTCGATGTGTACCCGAGCTTCTTCCAGGGGCCAGGCTTTGCGGTCTGCATACATCCGAAGAGTCATTACCGTGCAGGCGGCTAATGCAGAAGCCAGATATTCGTAAGGATTAGGGCCGCGATTTTGTCCGCCTAAAGCTTCTGGTTCATCGGCCAAAAGCAAGAAGTCCCCTGCTTTAATTTGACTGACATAGGGCTCCCGATCGATTTGCGCTAAAACCAGACTGTCGGATTTTAGAGGAGGATTAGATTTTTGACTACTTAAATAGCGCTCGGACCAGGAGGCAATTAGTTCGCCAACATAACGGGAGTCTGCTTCATCGCTTAGCAGATGATCAGCCCCATCTAAAGAAACAAAGCTTTTGGGGTGATGGGCAGCCTCATAAATTTCACGGGCGTTTTCGATTCCTACAATTTGATCTTGGGGTGAATGCAGAACCAAAAGGGCTCGATTCCGCCACTTGCTTAGCTTTTGGCCAATACTGTAAGCCCCTAAATCCTGAATAAATTGTCGTTTTATGGTAAAAGGTCTACCACCAATGGAAACCTTTGCCTCACCGCTACCTTTTATTTCTTCTAATTTTTCTTCAAAGAGATGTTGTACATGATGGGCTTCTGATGGAGCTCCGATGGTAACCACCGCTTTTACGCTGGGGATTCTTTGAGCGGCCATTAAAACAGCGGCGCCGCCCAGGGAATGACCAATGAGAATTTCAGGAGCGCAGTTTCTCGATTCTAAATACTCGGCAGCGGCAATGAGATCCTCTAAATTGGAACTGAAATTAGTATTGCCAAATTCACCTTCTGATTGGCCTAAACCCGTGAAGTCGAAACGCAGGGTATTAATGCCATGCTGTCCTAAAGCGAGGGATAAGTTGCGAATGGCTTTAAGGTCTTTTCCACAAGTAAAGCAATGGGCGAAGAGGGCGGTAGGTCCGTGGATAAGGCCTGGTGCCCGGTCTAGAACTCCAGCAAGTTCATGTCCTTCTGAGCTTTTAAAACGAATTTTTTCGGTATGCATGGCAGGAGAATTGTTCGATTAAAATAACAGTTCTTCTCCTGATTGTTCAGACCCATTTTAAGAAATCGCGAATCATGCGATCTTCAGCATAGCGAGTTAAGGGCGACCAGGAGGCCAGGCTCATCACCGGATTTAAAATCCAGGTGTGTTTTAAGCTTTTTTGCAGGCGGTACGTGTGTTTGATTTCACTGCGATAGTAGCGGTACATATGCTCGTGATAAGCCTGAAAGTTAAAGTCCTTTTCGGCGAAAGCCTTTTCGATATGCTCTGAAGCAATGCGGGCACTCATCATACCAGGGCCAATTCCTTTGCCGGTAAAGGCTTCAATCATTCCACCGGCATCCCCAATAAGGGCATAACCTTCTCCACCAATCTGACGTTTGGGGGTCATAATGGGCAGGCCCCAACCTTTGGTTTTTTCCAGAGCCACTGCACCTTCAAAACGGGGGGCGATATGCGGATTTCTTTGAATGATTTCTTCGAAGCTTTTTTTCAGGTTTATCTTTTTGGCGGCAATGCTGGTGCTTAACATTCCCAGACCCACATTCGCCTCATTATTACTCAGCGGGAAGGCCCAAAAATAGCCTGGTAATAAATGTGGGTCGAAGAAAAACTCGAGGTGATTGCCCGGGTCAAAGCCTTTCAAATCTTTGTAATAGATGCGAATGGCGGCCAAAAGATGATCTTTTTCTCGAAAATGCTCCAGGCCCAAATAGCGGGTAACGACCGGCTTTTCGCCTTCGGCACCAATGATAATCTTACAGCGGATTTTTTCTTCTCTTCCCTGGCGATTTACCAAGGCTTCGAAACCATCTTCAATTCTTTGTAAACCTTTCAATTCGGTTTCGGGCCAAAATTCACCGCTACCCCCTTCTGGTAATTCTCGAATTAAAAAATCGTCGAGATCCATACGGCGCGAAGTGAAAAAGGGGGCTACTGGAAATCCTGCTTCTTTAAAATCGTAGCGCAGTTCTTGTCCCTTAGGGCCATTAAAACAAAAGCCCCAGGAAGGAAGCATTTCTGACTCCTGGCTAAATTTCTCCAGCAGTAGAGGGTCTATGCGTTTAAGAACATTGAGAACATCTACCGTAATGCCATCCCCGCAAATTTTATCACGTGGGAATTGACTTTTATCAATCAGAAGATGATCGATATTTAATTTATGGAGGAAATGGGAAAGTGTGCTTCCTGCAGGACCGGCCCCTACAATGCACACATCAACCTGATGCATAGCCTTGGGAATAGGGGGCTAAAGATACTATTACAAGTAGATTCTTTCGGTAGGAAGAAGCAGATTCCGATAGCTACGTAGGCAATTTAAGACCATGCGGTTCATATAGCGGTTGAATTCATGGTGCTCGCGCATATTATTATAACATCGACGGTCTATGAAAATACAGTCCAGCTTTCGTCCGCGGTTGATAATGTCGAAGGGTAAGCTGTCTTCTTCGATGAAGGAATCTAAACCGGCCATGGCTCCAGGGCTTAGGATAATAGACCTTTTATTAGGGATAATAATTTCGGCTTCTCCATTTAAAATCCAATAAAAACCCAGGGCTGGATCCCCTTTCTTAAACAAGATTTCTCCCGGACCTGAAAAGGGAATGTAACTGCTTTGCATGGCAATTTCTTCCACAATAAAGGGGGAGGCCTCAAAGGGCAAAATCTCGCGTATTTTTTCAGGGATATTTAAAAAGTCCACAGCTAGTATTCTTCTGGACGAAAATACTGCCTGCTAGAAATTGGGTCTATGATTTTTGTCAGTTATTCAAAAACTGATGCCATGGCGCGTAGGGCAGGACGATCTTCTACGGCAATGCGCTTGCCTTTGGAACGGATATACCCTTCTTTACGTAATTCTGAAATTAGTCGAATTACGGATTCGGTAGCGGTGCCCACCATATTGGCAATTTCCTCCCGAGTGAGATTAATGTCGATATAACCTTCCTCATCTTCACCAAAGGTGGTATTTAAAATCAAGAGGATTTCGGCTAAACGTTCCTTCACGTTTTTCTGAGCCAAGCTGGTGATCATTTTTCCGGCCTCTCCCAATTCATGACAAGAAAGCTTAAGGAGGTTTAAAGAAAACTTAGGATTGTCTTCGATCACCTTAAAGAAAGATGATTTTGGAATGTAGCAGGCAAAAGTGTCTTCGAGGGCAGTGGCTGAAGCACTGATGGGCTCATCACTTAAAATGCTGCGGTAACCTATCAAATCCCCTCGGGTTACAAATCGAATGATTTGCTCCTTACCCTCTGTACCCAATGTGTATAATTTAATCTTGCCTTTGTGCACACAATAAACCCCCTGGGGACGCGCGCCTTCGTGCATGATTACCTGTCCTTTACGGAAGCTTACACAAGTCTTCAGTTGACTGATTTCCTCTAGCCCTTCTCGACTCATGCCATGAAAGGCGCTGTCGGGATGTTGAGCGCAGAATTGACAGTGGTTAGGCGTTTCCAAGTGAGGGTGTTTTTGAGATTTGGTCTATCAAAGATATGATAAATGTCATAGTCAAACAAGGTGAAGCAGGGCACCTTTGCCTTATGTCCAAAGAAGCCCAAATCCTTACGGAGTGCAGTCATTGCCATCAGCCGCTCATAGAGCGTATTGAAGGCCGTGACCCTTCTAAAGTTTATTGCTGCTATGGTTGCAAGGTGGTAGATGAACTGATGGATTCCGATGCTTCTCTAATAGATCATAGTGCTATAGATTCCGGTCCTTACCGCTATTTGGATGAGGCCAGTATCCGTGCCAAGCTTTGCAAGTTTGAAGATGAACAACAGGCCCGAATCGCTATTCACTTACCGGCTATTCATTGTTCTTCTTGCATCTATTTATTGGAAAACCTGGCAGCCATCGAAAAGGGAATCCTGTCAGTACAGGTGCACTTTTCGAAGAAGGAGGCTGATATCCGCTTTAGAAAGGACCTGATTCAACTTTCTGAGATTGCCGCGATCTTAGATCACATTGGCTATAAGCCAGACTTTAAGACGCATCTCGGCGAAAGCCGAAAAGGGCGCAATAAACTCTTAATGCAATTAGGTGTTGCCGGTTTCTTTTTTGGCAATACCATGCTTTTGGCTTTGCCGGAATATTTGGATGGTAGTTTGCAGTACGATCCGGAATTGCAAAGCTTTTTCCGCTATTTGATGATGGCATTTAGTCTTCCGGTAGTTTTATTCTCGGCAAAGGATTATTTCAGTACCGCCTGGAAATCTTTGCGTGCCGGAGCTTTGAGTATTGACCTTCCCATTGCTTTAGGAATTGTGGTGCTTTTTAGCCGCAGTGCTTATGAGGTGATAGCCCAAGTGGGCTCCGGTTATTTTGATAGCCTCACTGCTTTGGTTTTTTTCCTATTGATTGGTAAATGGTATCAGGCGAAAACTTATCGCAATTTTAGTTTCGATCGGGATTTGCGTTCATTTCTTCCCTTAGCAGCGAATCGCTTATCGGAAGATGGTACTGAAAAGCCGGTGGGTATTGATGAATTGGAGGAGGGCGATCGAATTCGGATTCGTCAGGGTGAGGTGCTGCCTGCCGATAGCGTGGTTTTGGATCAGGAATCACGTTGGGATTACAGCTATTTAAGTGGTGAAAGTTTACCGGTACAAAAAGAGGCCGGTGCTAAAATATATGCCGGTGCTCGCCTTTTGGGGAAATCCACCGTTCTGGAGGTGCAAAGCAGTGTTGATCACTCTTATCTCAGTTCCCTTTGGTCGCAAGATGCTTTTAAAGAAGAAGCCAGCACCAAAAAGTCGCGCACCTTAAGTGATCGGGTAAGTCAATATTTTACTCCAGCCATTCTTATTATAGCCTTGGTTTCGGGCCTGATCTGGTGGCAGGTCGATTCCGCGAAAGCAGTATTGGTTTTTACTTCGGTATTGATAGTTGCCTGTCCCTGTGCCTTGGCCTTGGCCGAGCCTTTTACCGCTGGCAGCATGATGCGTTGGTTTGGTCGCTTTGGTTTCTTCCTGAAGAATAATACCGTGCTACAAAGGCTGCCCGAATTGAATCAGGTGGTTTTCGATAAAACTGGAACCTTAACCCGTACTGATAGCATAGAGGTGCAGTGGCATGGCGATCAACTTCTGTTCGAAGATCAATGGGCGGTGGCCACTATTGCCCTAAATGCTCAACATCCTTTGGCTAAAGTCCTATTGGGACATTTGCAGATTGAGGAGGCGGATGCCAGTCAGGTTTTGCAATTTGAAGAAGCCAGTGGCGAAGGAGTAGGGGCCCGGGTACGAGCTTCCTATTATCGCTTGGGTAAGGCTTCTTTTTTAGGATTAAGTGATGAGGCGAATACTACAGCTGTGTATCTGGAAAAGGATGCTAAAGTTTTAGGTTATTTCAGCTTCTTTCAGCAAACTCGTGAGGCCCTGGATCAGATTGCTGCCGACCTTAGTGATACCTACAGCCTCAGTCTTTTGAGTGGTGATAATGCGGCTGAAGAAAGGCGCTTCCGCCAAATATTAGGCTCCAAAGTGGATCTGCAGTTTAATTGCAGCCCGCATCAAAAATTAGCCTACTTGCAGGCTTTGCAAAACAGGGGGCAGAAAGTTTTAATGCTGGGTGATGGATTGAACGATGCCGGTGCCTTGCAGCAAAGTGAAGTGGGAATTAGCCTTTGTGAGAAAGATATTAGCTTTTTCCCGGCCAGCGATGCCTTATTAATGGCGGATTCTTTTCCGAAACTACATCGCTTTTTAGCCCTGTCCCGATTGTATAAGCCCATAGTCTACCGTGCTTTTGCCCTTTCTTTACTCTACAATATTGTTGGTGTTTCGGTAGCGGTGGCCGGTTATCTAAGTCCGGTATTTGCGGCGATTTTAATGCCTATTTCTTCGGTAACTGTAGTAGTCTATAGTTCGCTGTACACAGCCTGGAAAGCACGCAAGGCTTTAGCTTAATCCGGCAAATAGCTTTCGAATTTGCCTGGCAATTCCCGGGCTTAATCCCTGAAAATAGTAGTCATCATTATAAGCTTCCAATTCCAGCTTTAATTCGGGGTAGACCTCGGCAATTTTAAATAAGGAACGGATGGCATGAATGCGCGTGGCGGAGGCCATGGCTAAATTCTCCCAAAGTTTAAGTGCCGCTTCGTAGAAGAGTCCTTCTTCATCTTCATTCAGTTCTAATTGGTTGATGATTTTTACAATCTCACGGAGATAGCCGTCTTTTTGAGGAGTGGCCAAAAGCTCAATTAAGATTTGTGCAGATGGAAAAATTTGTTGTAAGTCTTTAGCCGGTAAATCCGCTAAAAGCCAGGCCGCCCGCCAATTGATTTGTTGATCATTACTGAGGCAGACTTCCCGTAAGTATTGATGGTAGTCAGGGTTATTGCTGTATTTCTGCAGCTCTTCCTTTCGCGGGCGGGCTCGAAGGATTTCGAGGAAATGTTCTCTAGTTAAGGGCACCCTCAAAGGTCGTAATTTTGCCTTGATGGAAACTTTGGAATTTTGGTATTTCTACCAGGATGATTGTGGAATTTGCCATGCGCTTTGGCCCAAGGTCGAACAACTTTTACAAAGCAAATTCCCACAAATTAAAGTGCAGCGATTAGACGCTCGCCAGCACCGCAAATTAGCGGGCCAACATCGCATGCTGGCTGTTCCCGGCCTTTTGTTTTTTGTAGAAGGTCGCGAGCACTTCAGAGCCAATGGTTTAGTGCATTTAGCGGAATTAGAGGCTAAAATAAGTCCGGTATACGAGGCTTATTTTGGGGATCTCAATAACTGATATTTCTCAGCTTTTTAGCTGATGCAAATCATAGTGTAGCTAAACATGGGGTGGCACCTTTGTGATGTAAATCACAACAAGATGAAACCTCTATTGCTTCTAATTCCGATAATGCTTCTTTCATTCAGTGTCGATAAAGAAGCCATTCGAATTTACAAGACCAATTCAGCCCAATCTACTATGAAGATTTTGGGCACCTCTACGCTCCATGATTGGGAGATGAAAGCGGATGACCTTCAGGGTACCGTGGATGCTGAGATGGCGTCTGAATCTATCAACATCAAAGAACTAAAGCTCACCGTTCCGGTGGAAGCCTTAAAAAGTGGCAAAGGTCCAATGGATGCCAATGCCTACAAAGCCTTGAAAAAGGACAAACACCCTAAAATTTTCTATGAGCTGATTTCTGTTTCTGAACAGAAAAAAGTGACCAGTGGACATTTTAAAATGCAAAGTCGCGGCAAGCTAACCGTTGCCGGGGAAAGTCGCATTCTGAATGTGCCTATCGATGTAAAACAAAAAGATCATGGTCTCGAAATCAGCGGAGTAACCTCTTTTAACATGAGTAGCTTCGAAGTGGAGGCTCCCAGCTTTATGATGGGCGCCGTAACTACCGGAGACAAGATCACAATTCAATTTACAATCAATTACAATTAAACTTAAAAATCCACAATTATGAAATCGCTAACCAAATTAGGTGCAGTTCTGAGCTTTGTGTTGGTATCAGTTTCTGCCTTTGCTCAGTTCGATGATCGCGATATTCAACAATATCGATACCGCGACTTCCGGGGCATCAATCAATTCGAAGCCTTGGGCAACGATATTGCTTATGATGGTTTTAAAGTACGCCTGGGTGGAGCCTTTGCCGTACAAATGCAAGCGCTAAGTCATAGCAACGCGCCAACCTCAGATACCTTAGTAACCATTGGAAATAACTTCAACCTACCTACCGCTAACCTGGATGTTGATGTGGCCTTAGCAGATGGTATGCGTATGCACTTACGTACGTACCTTTCTTCTCGTCACCACCCTGAAAGCTGGGTAAAAGGGGGGTATATCCAAATCTCTAATCTGAACTGGCTATCTCAGGATCTTTTAGAGAATGTAATGGACTTCACTACCATTAAAATTGGTATGATGGAGGTTAACTATGGCGACTATCACTTCCGTCGCACAGATAATGCCCGTGCCATTTACAATCCCTTCGTAGGTAACTTAATTATGGATGCCTTCAATACCGAAGCTGGTGCGGAAATTTACTTTACTCCTGGCGACTTCCTGATTATGGTAGGTGCTACTAATGGTAAGCTCAATCAAAGTGTAGCTACCAATAATAATAACACGCCTGTGTTCTTAGGTAAAGCCGGATGGGATAAACAAATGAACGAAGACCTGCGCTTGCGTTTAACCGGATCTTTCTACACTACTGCTGATGGTAATACCAATTACCTCTACTTTGGTGATCGTGCAGGAAGCCGCTACTACCTGGTAATGGAGCCCGATGGATCTAACCCTACCGATCAATCTCGTAGTGGTCGTTGGAATCCAACCTTCGTAAATCAGGTTACTTCCATCATGATTAACCCCTTCGTGAAATACAAAGGATTGGAACTCTTTGGAGCCTATGAAACTGCCTCTGGTAAATTAAGCGCTGAAACCGAAACTCGTACCTACACTCAGATTTACGGTGAATTGGTTTACCGCTTTGGTGCCGATGAGAAATTCTATGCTGGTGCTCGTTACAATACCGTAACCGGTCCTCAGGCTTTCAGCACTGATGATATCAATATCAGCCGTTTTGCAGTAGCTGCCGGTTGGTATATGACTCCTAATGTGATGATGAAAGCGGAGTATGTAAATCAAACTTACAGCGATTTTGCTGCCACCAGTATTTACAACAACGGAAGCTTTAATGGAGCGGTTCTCGAAGCTACCATTAGTTTCTAATACATAGCATTTTTGGCTATCCTGAAAGGCGGTCTCATTGAGGCCGCCTTTTTATATTTCAGGAAATTGATAGCTTTTTAAAAGCTGCCTCCGAACTTCACCGAAGGGCACAGCCTTAGCACTCATGTTTTCAATTTGTACAATCACAGTATTGGCTCTGGCTACACAATGTTGATCCTGAAACAATGCCTGATGCAGGTGGATGGAACTAGTGCCAATCTTTAAGATTCCAGTGGCTATATGAACCTGTCCCGGCCAATATAATTGCTGTATGAAATCCAATTGTAAGGAGGCGATTACAAAGCTAAAGGGGGATTTATCTTTGATCAAATCCAGGTGCTGTAATAGTTCTACACGACCGGTTTCCAGGAAAGTCGAAAAAAGGGCATTATTGATATGCCCTTGTTGATCTGTGTCTGCATAGCGAAGTTTATCACTACTTAATAAGGGGAACTCTCCCAAAGGGATGTCCCATTCTCGAGCTGTTTTAATCATGGTTTGGCTTTGGGCCTTAAGAGGCTAAAAATTCTAATACAGATTGATTAAAACGCTCGAATGCTTCAAATTGTACAAAGTGCCCTGCTTTTTCCAGCATGATCAATCGGCTATCAGGGATTTTTTCATCTCCGATCTTTGCAATATCATAAGTGCTGCCACCCGTTAAAAAGCGATTGGGGATAAGCATGTCGTTGGTGCCAAAAACAATAAGCGTTTTTTGTTGGATTTGCTCCAGATAGTCATGTACCGGACGGTCTACCATGGCTTTAATACTTTGCGCAACGATATAGGCATAACCCGGGAAATCTTCGGCACTACGCATGGCAATCCGATCTTCCACCATAAACTCGGCATCTTCGGGCATGGCGTAAAAGTTAATGGCGAAATTCTCGCGTATCTGACGTGGTTTGGCTAATAAGGTAAGTGAAGGCGTGGCCACGCTGCGGAACCAATCTTTTTGCCCGGCATGGAAAGGCTCAAAGCCCGCTGGGGCTACCAAAATTAGTTTTTGAATTCGCTCCGGATATTTTAAAGCCGCTACCATACTGATTTGCCCGCCCATGGAATGTCCACCTAAATGAAAGCTCTTCAGCTTCAAGCTATCGGCAAACTCCATTAAGCTTTCGGCATAAAACTCCAGGCTGCCGCTCCAGGGGCCTTTGCTGGATTTGCCGTATCCAGGTAAGTCGATGGCAATCACCCGGTATTTTTTAGCCAGGGCCGGAATATTGTTTTTCCAGGCCGGAGCATAACTGCCTAAGCCGTGAATGAGAATAATGGTTTCGGGGCCTTGACCATGCTCCATATAGGCCATGCGTGGGCCAGAGCTCAATTCCTGAAATTGAACGGGAAAAGGATAGCGCAGTTCCTCAACCATGCTTTTCATGGGACTCAGTTTTTGGTAGGGGCTGCACTGTAAGAGCAGGAGCATGCCGCTTAAAAATAGAATGGCTTTTCTCATGATTAGAACATTAACCATTTATAAGTCAGGAATACAGTCCAGGGATTATCAGGCCGACTGCTGGAATTTGCATTTACCGCTGGGCTATCGTAAAAATCACCTAGCCATAATTTGGCGGCATGCAATTCCAATTGCATGTATACCTGCGGTTGCCAGCTGATACGTCCGTTTAATTCAAGCCCCAATTGATTGCCACCTCCTTGGGGATTTACATTACTGAAGGCCGCGGCCGTTCCTGCTTTAATATTGAGTTTATTGTCGATAATATCGTGGTACACATTAAAGGTGCCGCCCATCAGGCCATAGCCTAAATTGGAAACATCATTAACAGCAGATACAAAGCGGTTTACCACATTGCCATGGGGGAACAAAATATAGGCTCCATGGCTAATCCATACCGAAACAGGGCTGCCCCAGTTATTGCCGGTAAGTACGCCACTGTAGCGATTGTCGCTAATTCCATTTGCATCACCACTGGTGTAAAGAACATCCAGTTCTACCCGACTGCCACTGGTTTTACCATAACGGTAGCCGGTTTTGCTGTTGAAGGTATAGCCTCCAATGCTGCTAATCTGACCGTAGTTTTCGCCCGTGGTTAGGGTGTCAACCGTTCCAAAATTGTAATTCAAAAAGCCAGTGGCCATCCAACGATCTTCAATATAATCGGGATTATGGGTATAGAAGGAACCCAGCCAGAAAACATCGGCCTGATAAGGATTTTGCCCTAAGGGGAAGCGGTAAGAGCCATTGTAATTGCTCAGGGTGCTATTCAAACCTTGCCCTAGAATACTGGGGCCACCTTGACCCGAAGCTCGGTCGCGTACATAGTTTAGTGAGGCACCCAGGCTCCAGCTGCGGCTGATATCGCGATCGTAAAGTGCTTCGAACATGTTTACATCGTCATCGGCCTGAATGAGGTTTTCGTAGAATTGCCAGGCCCCAAATTTTAAGCGCTCATAATCGCCATTGTAGCGAACGCTTATGCCAGTGGCATCTGTGCCCCAAAACATCAGGCGGTAACCGGTATTTGTTAATTTGTCAAAGAGCGTGCGATAAGGATTATTAGGATTATCGTACATCCTTTGCAAACCAATATTAATGCTCCAATTTTTATAGGGGATCAATTCCAATTCTACATTTTGGGTTTGCAGGTTTACCTGATCCCCCGCTACGGCGCCACCAAAGTTTCCGCCCGAACCATAGGAAGCATCGCCCCAAGTGAAGTCGATTTCGAAGGAAGCACGTAAAATGGCGCGGCCATTAAATAATTTGGGTTGGTAAATGAAAAAGGGCAATAGCCTTTGTTCCACGTAATAGGTGGTAGCAGTATCGGTACTGCGGGTCGTGTTTTGACCATAGAGCCGACCAAATACCTGGCCGCGTAAAAAATCATTGGTAGGGTAATAGTTAGCGCTTACCGCCTGACTAAACCAATAAGCCAGAAATTGAAACTCACGCTCGCTTTCTTCCGGAACTTCCTGATCAAATACTCGAATGCCATTGGTCTCCTGAGCTTGCAAAGAGGCTTGCGTAAATAAGCTCAGCAAGAGACCCCAAAGTAAGGGATGCTTCATATGCTCTTAAAAATAAGAAAGGCGAGCTTTTGCCCGCCTTTAAACTCCTAATGATTACTGTATGCGAACGTAATTCTGGATATTCAAAGTTCCCAGAGGGGTGCCTCCAGAGGCAGAGGAGCCGAAGCCGGCAGCCGGGGTAGGAGGAGTGGCACCAATGTCAGGATCGGTTTGTACGATCTCGTATTGCATAGTGTTTCCTTCTACTTTAAAAATACCTTCGCTGGTTAATACTGCTGGTGCAGTTTGATTTACCTCAATAGTCCAAATGTCCGTTACATTACTCTCAGTTTGAATGTAAGTTCCGCTTAAAGTTAATTTAGCGCCATTGGTATCGTACTGTTCTACGGTGTAGGTGAGGTCTGTGGCAAATTCAATGTAAATGGAGTCGGTTCCAAATAAAGCCGATAAAAGAGGGGCTACATTGTCGCCAGCAGAATACCATTCACCTTGGATGCCTACGGGGTTATTCGTGGTTGGATTGTTGTCTTGTGGGTCCTCGTCCTCAGAGCAGGAGCTTAAGCTCACTGCAAAGGCAAGAGAAAGAATGGACCATAAACGGATTGCTTTCATGCTGATGCGCTAGTTTATTTGATTTGCATCTAATTTACAGGCTCTGGAAGATTCCTTGTCCTTGGCTTAAGATAAGGATAACCTTGACTAAAAGCTTTCTTTTGAATTAATATTGTTTAAATGACAGTAAATCAGTTTTTAATGATGGCTTCATTAAGGGTGGACTTAATGTTGTCAATCACTTTTGGGGCAATCGGTTGTAGTTCTTTAAGGAGCTCTTTTAAGCGTCTTTCCTTGCGTTGATCCACCATTAACTCGCTTAATACCGTTATCATTTGGCTTTGCGTTTCTTCAGCGCTTAGGCCTTCTTCTACGTATCGACTCATAGAAATATACCAGCTAAGGGTAGGTAAATATGAAGCTCGCTTGCGATTTTCGAGGTCCTTTTTTTCTATTTGATATCTGCGGCTGAGGTAGAGCAATCGACTGTATTTCTCCTCAATCATTAAGGCACGGAAATGGGCTATGAAGAAAAGGTGCCAGCGGCTACTGAGGATTTCTCGATTATAAGCGCTTAAATAGTTTTCAGCAAAGTTGATTGCATCCTTGCTGCGGCCCACGTCCGTCATACACTTGATGTAAAAGGCAATAAAGCCCAGCTTAATATGTGGGTTGGGGTTCTGACGCAATTCTGGGAAAGACTCGCGCAGTAATTGCAAAGCGGCCTCTGTTTTACCTTGGCGTAACAGAACCGCACTTAAATTGGTGAGGTAAAATAGATAGTCACTATTCTTAAACTTTAAGGACAGGTAGCCATATTGCTCGGCTTGATCCAAAGTTTGGTAGCGGGATAAGAAAAGCACCTTATTGGCGTAAAAATTACTGAGGATACGACGGGAGTAAAACTGCCCTTTGGCTAAAGCCTGATCCATAAAATCATAGAGCTTTTCCAGTTCTTGCTGATTCCCTCGATTAAGGTAAATGAAGAGTAGGCGTACAAAGGCAGCATAGCGATTCATGCCGTCCAGATTTTCATCGTATACCCATTCTTTCAGGGATAATTCCCAATTTTCAAGATCTTGATCACGATGGCGATACTGACCAATAATATCGCTGGTAGCTTCCTGCATTTTTTGGAAAATGCTGCGTGAGCGTCGGTAGGCTTTTTGATGACTGCGCAAATAGGCGCTTACCGGTTTATCTGTTTTCTCGCGTAAGCGAATGAGTAGGAAATCCTCATAATGTTGGATAAGGTCGTAGATCTTTCGAAAGTGATAATGCCGGGGGTCGCTATGGCGAATCAATTGCTGGATTTCCTTTTCGGTGTCAGCATCTACTTCATCTAACATAACCTTTAATTCCAGGCTATTGATGCGTTTGAGTTGCAAGTCAACATTGGCTTGATCCAGGCGTTCTTGCATCCACTTTTTGAGGTTGCTGTACTTGCGTTTATCAATATCGAGCGGAAAGTCTTTGGGCTTTTGCCGATGCTGCAGATTGTAGAGCATGGTTTCCATAATCCGCTGGTTTTCCTCAATTTGAAAGTTCTGAGATTTTTCGAGGAAATACAGTTCATGCGGATAAAGGGCATGGGAGAAGCGGTAAAAATGCTCCAAGGGTTTTCTCATGCATCTAAGGTAGCAAGATTTACCTTCGCTTAGTCCTTCTGGAAGCGACTATGCAAGGCATGTCGGTCTATTTTTCCGGCGGTGTTTTTGGGGAGTTCATCCAGGAATACGAAATGCTTCGGGATTTTAAAACGAGCCATGCCTTTTTCGCAATAGGCACGCAAATCCGCTTCATTCAATTCTGCATTGCTGCTGATAAAGGCACAGCCTACCTCACCCCATTTGGCATTAGGTACTCCCACAACAGCGGTTTCCAAAATATGGGGGTGCAGACTTAGAAAATGTTCGATTTCTGAAGGGTAAATGTTCTCTCCCCCGGAGATGTACATATTCTTCAGGCGGTCTACCAAATAGAGGTAACCTTCCTCATCCCGAATTAAAACATCACCGGTTTTAAACCAATCGCCTTCGCGGCTGGAAGCGGTAGCATCGGGATTATTCCAATAGCCCGGACTAACGCAGGGGCTTTTTAACCAAAGCTCTCCTTTCTCGCCCGTGCTGGCTTCTGTGCCTGCATCAGTAATGAGCTTCCAGTCGTAATAGAAATTAACGAATCCAATACTGCCTCGCTTGCGAATGGCGTCTTCCGCATTTAAGGAAGTTACATTGGGCCCTACTTCGGTGAGTCCATAACCCTGACGAATAGGAACCCCCTTAGCGGCCCATTTTTCAATTAAGGGAATGGCCAGGGCTTCGCCGCCCACGATAAAGTAGCGCAAGGTCGATAAATCAGCGGACTCAAAATTGGAAGCCTCACTAAGCATACGTACCATGGTAGGCACTGCCATAAATAGGCTAATGGATTCTTCTGCCAAAGCAGTTAAGCATTCTTCCGGCTCGAATTTGGGCATGAGAATAAGGCTGGCGCCAAAGTGCAGTAAAGGAGTGCTGAGCACATTCCAACCCCCGGTGTGGAAAGGAGGCATAATTTGCAAACAGCGATCCTTGGCATTTACTTCCAGGCGCAAGGCGGTATTGAGGCTGTTCCAAATGGCCATCTCATGGGTATAGAGTGCTCCTTTAGGAAAACCGGTAGTGCCGCTGGTGTAGAGGATAAAAAGAGGGTCCTGGCCTTCGGGCTTGGGACAAGACAATACATTCACTTCTACCTTGCTGGCTTCCTCCGCAAAACTTTCCAAACTTTCGATAGGAACCGGACAATTAGGATCCGGGGTGAATTGGGATTCCATCAGCAAAAGCTTGCAACCTGAATCCTGAGTCATATATTGAAGTTCGCGGGCGCTAAGGCGATAGTTGAGCGGAACCAGGATAATGCCCGTTTTTTGGGCTACCCCCAGAAGGATGAAGTATTCCAAACGAAATTCGCTCAATACTCCCAGGCGATCCCCTTTCTGAAAGCCGCGGTTCAGCAGGTATTGCGACCACAGACTAGCTTGTTGATTGAGCTCGCGGTAGCTAAGGGCGCGCTTAGTATTCCATTCTTGGATGGCAATTTTTTCGGGGCTGTAAAGGGCCCATTTTTGAAACCAATCGAGGCTCATATCGCCGATCTTTTTTGGGTAAAATGTAAAATTAAGCCACTAAGGCTGGCAATAATAATAGCATAGCTGGCGGCTACCGCCGGATTGCGCACTTCCTCCTGCATATAGGGTCCAAGGCGCAGGTAATAAGTTCCGAAGTGAGTGATTATAGCAAGGATGGCAGCAATAGTGGCTGGTGCCTTCCCAAAATTGCGGATAAACAATCCAAAGGCAATAGGAACAAAGGCCGCAGCAAAGAAGGCATAAACTCCATTTTGAGCCAGCAAGGCCACACTTAAATTGGGATTCACGATTTGTTGCCAGGACCATATCGCACTCACTACCGCCAGGAAAATGATGATGATGCGATTGAGTCTTAACTTTTGACTTTCACTGAGCGCCTTTCGGTTCTCTGGGAAGAAATAGCTCTGCACAATCTCACGGTTAATGGTAGTGGAAAGGGCCTGGATTAAGCCTTCCAAAGTGGAGAGTCCGGCCGAAATTAAACCCAGAATAACAATTAATCCCAACCACACCGGGAATTCCTGGACCACATAAACGGAAACCATTTGGTCGGGGGAAAGGATGTTTCCGTTTACATTCAGATCCGGGAATTCGAGGCGGGCGTAAAGTCCGGTTAATACCACCATAAAGAAGATGATCTCTACCACCACGGCGGTAATTAGGTATTTGGATAAAGCGCGGTCGTCTTTAAGCAATAAGGACTTCGTAATAATATGGGGTTGAAAAATGATGGCAATACCAATTAAGATTTGGCAAAGAATGATTTCAAAATAATCCCGAAATAAGGGGCTTTCCGGATAAGGGACCTGCGCCAATTTAGGGTCAATGTTCTCTAACTTCTTTAAAAAGCCCGAAACCCCTTCGCTAAAGTGTTCATGCCCGGAACCCAATAAAAGGAAAGCAACTACTAGCATTAATAGGGCCTGGATGGTATTGGTGTAAACCATGGAATTGGCGCCGCCAAACATCATGTAGCCAAAAACCACCGCAATAAGGATAAGCATAGCGGTTTGAGCTTCGATGTTTAAGCTGCTGCTGATTACCTGACTTAAGCCCACTACAATCAATACGATGAAGGTGAGCATTAATAAAGAAAGAAAGGCAAAGAGCTTACCCAGAAAAGGGCTTTGGTATTGATTTTCCAGCCAATGAGATAAGCTCAGTGACTGTTGCTTTACGCCCATCTGCCGAAAGGCTTTGCTTACTAAAACAAGGGTGCCTAGTGCGGCGATAGGTAGCACAATGGCATAGGCTATAAATGCGCTAACACCATAATAGCCAATAATGCCCGGGTTAATGATAAAGGTAGCAGCGGAGGTCATGGAGGCGGCTAAAGCCAAGCCCACCGACCAGGGTGAGAAGCCTTTGCTGCCCAAGGCATAATCGCTGAGGCTCTTTGTTTTTCGGGCCCCACGAATAGCCAGAATGATGCTAAGCAGGGCCAGGGCCCCTAAGGCCAAGCCTGCATAAACACTCATATTTGCTCCCCCGCTTTCCATATTAGTAGCGCATTAAAGCACCGGCAAAGGCTAAGCCGCCACCGGATCCAATCAGGAGGATGGGGTCGCCACGCTTAATTAGGTTTTGCTCCACTGCCATATTTAGAGCCATTGGAATGGCTGCTGATCCGGTGTAACCGTATTTATGCATAATGGTAATCGCCCGATCATGCGGTAATTCCAGAATATCGAGCATACCCCGAATGGAATTGATATTGATCTGGGTCATAAAAAACATGCGTACCTCCGATACGGAAATGCCAGCTCTTTTGCATAATTCCTGGGCAATGCTACTCCACATTTGAGGGTTTAGCTCGCTTGGGAAGCGCTTCACAAATTTCAAGTATTGATCATTGTTGGCTACGATCTCCGCACTAATAGGCTCTTTGGTGGCGCCGCTGTAAATACCCATCCAATCGTAATACTGACCCTGGGTGGTTTGTAAAGTGGCAAGCATATCGGAATCACCTGGTTCCTCGGCGCTGAGGATTACCGCTCCTGCGCCATCGGCAAAAAGGGTAACGGTTTTCTTATCCTGCAAATTGAGGTATTTACTCATGCCATAGCAGCCTATTACCAGGGCATTGCGGTATTGCTCATCCGACTTTAGGTATTTGCTGGCCGTATCCAGGGCACTTACAAATCCCGCGCAGGCGGTGTTTACGTCAAAGGTGGCGCAGTTCTCCAAACCTAAACGGTGCTGAATAACACTGGCGGTTGAAGGCGAAATAAATTCGGGTGTATCGGTGGCGATAATCAGAAGCTGAACCTCAATATTACTTAAACCAGCGCGATCCATCGCTTGCTGGGCAGCCGCTAAACAGAGGGAGGCTACTCCTTGATCGGCATCCAGCCATCGTCTTTCGTAGATCTCCACATTTTCGCGCAGCCAGCTATCTACATCTTCACCTAAAATTTCATTGAAATAGGAATTGGGTACCACGCGCTCAGGTACAGCCATTCCCGTTGATTTTATCTGAACTGCTCTCATAAATACTAAAGGGTTACGCCACCATCAACACTAATGCAGGTGCCGGTAATAAAGGCCGCATCATCTGAAGCCAGGAAGGCGTAGGTTTTCGCGATATCTTCGGGTTGACCCAATCTTTTTAATGGGGCCTTGTCTTTCATCATGTCCAATACTTTCTCGGGCATGGTTTTAACCATATCGGTAGCGATAAAGCCTGGGGCCACAGCATTGGCGGTAACGCCATATTTGCCTAGTTCTTTAGCAAAGGTTTTGGTCATGCCGATGACTCCCGCTTTGGTAGCTACATAGTTGCTTTGTCCGAAGTTACCGTAAAGTCCTACCACCGAGGAAGTGCTAATAATACGACCTGATTCCTGGGCTTTAAAATGCGGGGCAAATGCACGGGTGCAATTAAAAACCCCGGTAAGGTTTACCTGGAGAACGGCCTGCCATTGCTCATCGGTCATTTTTAAAAGGGTGGCATCGCGGGTAATGCCGGCATTATTGATGAGGATATCTACTTTGCCAAAATCTTGGATTACTTTTTCGGCGGCTTCGTTTACGGAAGCACTTTCGGCGGTGTTTACGGAATAAAAACGCAGTTGACTTTCTCCTTCACTTTTAAGGAGGTCCTGAACTTGATCAGAGTTAAGGTCCCAGATGGCCACTTTAGCGCCTTGCTTTAAAAATTCCTTTACGGCAGCTAAGCCAATACCACTGCCTCCTCCGGTGATTACGGCTACTTTATCTTGTAAACGCATTTTAATTTTTCTACTAAGTAAGGGAGAAGGCGGGCGGTGACTAATTAATTGCTCCGGTTTAAGGGGGTTGACTTTAATAGTGCTAGATCGACATTGATATTTAAAGTAATTGAAATTGAGCTTTTTAGTTTGGAATTGCTTCAATCGGACTTTGATGCTGGCTAGCTTTTTAATTTCGGGCCTGGTTCGGCAGACGATGGGCATTTCTTACTTTCGCTGCCTATGATTGATACCCATACTCATATCTATTTAAAACAGTTTAGCGAAGACCGGGAAGCCCTTTTGCAGCGCGCATTTGAGGCTGGTGTTCAAGAATTGTTCTTGCCTAATATTGATAAGGAAAGTGTGGCTGCTTTAAAGAAGCTGGCAGCCGATCATGATCATATTTACCCAATGATGGGTTTGCATCCCAGTCATGTGAAGGCGGATTATGAGGAAGAACTGGCCGTAGTTTGGGAGGAATTGACTTCGGATACCCACTATTATGCGGTAGGTGAAATTGGTATCGATCTTTATTGGGATAAGACCTTTATTAAAGAGCAGCAAATTGCTTTCGATCTACAGATCAGCAAGGCTAAGGAAATGGGCTTACCTATTGTGATTCATTGTCGGGATGCCTTTGATGAAACCTTCGAAGTTTTGGAATCACATCGAGGGGATGATCTGTTTGGCATCTTTCATTGCTTTACCGGAAACCTGGATCAGGCGCATCAGGCTTTAAGCTTAAACCTGAAACTGGGTATTGGGGGAGTAGTTACCTTTAAAAATGGTGGCCTGGACAAGGTGGTTGCCGAATTGCAAACAGAGGACCTGGTGCTGGAAACTGATGCTCCTTATTTAGCGCCCATGCCTTATCGCGGCAAGCGTAATGAGCCGGCCTATCTCAGTTATATTGCCCAAAAAATTGCCGACTTGCATGAGCGACCCTTAGAAGAAGTTGATGCCATAACCACGGCGAATGCCCGCAAGATTTTTCAGCTATGAGCACGAACCGTCGGCGCATATTAATTCTTTATACGGGTGGTACGATCGGGATGATTCTGAAAAGCGATGGGGCTTATCATCCCTTTAGCTTTGAGAATTTGCAATCCTTTATTCCAGAATTGCGCGAATTTCCTGCTCAATTGGAGGCAGATAGTTTTGATGAGGTTTTAGATTCATCGAATATGACCCCAGCGCATTGGTTACGGATTGCCAAGCGCATTGAGGCTGATTATCTGAATTACGATGCCTTCTTGATTTTGCATGGTTCCGATACCATGGCCTATACATCGGCGGCTTTGAGCTTTATGCTGCAAAATTTGGCTAAGCCGGTCATTTTAACCGGAAGTCAGCTGCCAGTGGGGATTCCGCGTTCGGATGCTCGGGAGAATATTTTAACCAGTTTGGAGATTGCCATGGCTACCAATGTAGAGGGCGGTCCGATGGTGCCGGAAGTAGCGGTGTATTTCGAATACAATTTATACCGGGGCAATCGCTTGCAAAAAGTGAGTTCTCAAGATTTTGAAGCCTTCCGCTCTCCAAATTATCCTTTGTTGGCAGAGGCCGGAGTGCAGATAAAGTACAATCGCAATTCGATTATGCCGGCTAGTATTGGTCGTTTCCAGATTTTGGAGGAGTTGGATCCCCGAGTAGCGATTTTACATTGTTTTCCGGGTATGCAGGCAGAGTTGGCGGTGCCTCTCATTCAGAATCCGAACAATCAGGCAATCATATTACGCACCTTTGGAAGTGGCAATGCTCCAGGGCATCCCTGGCTTTTAGAGGCTTTGGCCGATGTGATCCAAAAAGGGATTCCGGTGATTAATGTAAGTCAGTGCTCTGCCGGTGAAGTGGAGATGTCGAAATATGAAGCCGGTAGAAAGTTCCAGGAAATAGGCCTGATCAGTGCCGGGGATATGGTGCTTGAAGCGGCCTTAACCAAGGCGATGGTGCTTTTGGCGCAGGGGCTACATGGCAAAGACTTTGAACAGGCCTATCTCGAAAATATCTGCGGGGAGCTGAGTGATTAAGCTTCCTCGAATTCGAAAATACCTTCAATAGGCGTTTCGAAGAGTAGGGATAAACGGAAGGCTGTGGGTAAGCTAGGGTCGAATTTCCCTTTTTCAATCGCATTAATGGTTTGACGGCTCACCCCAATTTCCTTAGCCAGATCCTCTTGAGTAAGACCTTTGGCGCTTCGTAGATCGCGAATGCGGTTTTTCATTGGAAGCGTTTTTTGTTGATCAATAGGCTAACTAAATAGGTAATGCCCATAAACATGACCAAATAGGAGATTTCGGCATCAAAAGGTATCAGCTTAATGATGTGGAGGGAGCTGAATGCTAAACCCACAACCAGAGTAAGCCCCAAGGTAATGCCCATGGATTCCAATTGTTGTTGGCGCTCTAGCTCATCCATGGTTTTCATCAGATTGCGATTAGCGCCAATCATCATCAGGCCCAGAATGATGTTTAGGCCTATGCTTAGCAATTTTAAGCTAGTAAGTTCTGGCCAGGCCAGGCTGCCACCAAATACTACTATGGCTTGACTGATTACCCAGGCAGTGGTCCACATACCCAATTTGCGCATGGCATTTTGACGTTGGGCTTGTCGTTTTTCGTGAAGTGCGTTCATTTTTATGTTTTAGTTTATGTAAAGTTTGCTTGACAAAAGTAAAGTTTTATTTACAAAAGTCAAGTAGAGTTGACATTTTTTATTTTCTCATCCGCCGAAAGGCGATTATCTTAAAGGCCTAAAAGATCCCTATGAAAACAAAATCTGAAATCGTTGATAATTGGCTACCACGCTATACCGGTGTGCCTTTAGAAGAATTTGGCTCCTATATTTTACTTACCAATTTCCAGCATTATTTGCAGCTTTTCGCCGATGTAACGGGCGCTGAAATTAGAGGCTTGGATAAGAGTATGCCTTCGGCCACTAGCGGTGAAATCACTCTGATAAATTTCGGAATGGGTTCGCCCAATGCCGCTACCGTTATGGATCTCCTTTCGGCAATAAGCCCTAAAGCCGTACTCTTTTTAGGGAAATGTGGTGGACTGAAAAAGCGCAATAAGATTGGGGATATGATTTTACCAATTGGCGCCATTCGGGGTGAAGGAACCTCCAATGATTATTTCCCGCCCGAGGTTCCGGCCATGCCTTCTTTTGCTCTTCAAAAAGCCATTAGTACCACCATTCGCGATCATGATATCAGCTACTGGACCGGTACGGTGTATACCACCAATCGCCGGGTTTGGGAATTTGATAAGAACTTTAAAAAGTACCTGCGCAAGATTAGAGCCTATGCCATTGATATGGAAACGGCCACTCTTTTTTCGGTGGGCTTTTTCAATAAGATTCCTACCGGGGCCTTGCTGCTGGTAACGGATCAGCCCATGGTTCCGGATGGGGTGAAAACCATGGAAAAAGACGCTGTAAATTCAAAGGTCTTTGATCAGAATCATGTGAAGATTGGCATTGAGTCACTAAGGCAACTAATTAATAATGGGGAGACTATTCGCCATTTGAAGTTTTAAGAAAATATCCGCGGCCTTTCCTAACTTGCTCAGCCAATCGCCAAACATGTCTAAAACTTCCATTGCCGTTCTTCCTTTTCGGAATTTAAGTAGGGATGCTGAAAATGAATACCTCAGTGAGGGTTTAAGTGAGGAGATTATCCATGCTTTAACTCGGGTGGAAGGCTTGAAAGTGACTTCCCGTCGCTCCAGTTTTTATTTTAAGGATAAGGATTTGCCTCTTTCGGAGATTGCCCGCGAATTAAAGGTAGCGGTGATTTTAGAGGGTAGTATTCGTTTGGCAGGCGATACTTTAAGGGTGTCAGCTCAGTTGATTAAAGCGGATGAGGATTATCAATTTTGGTCGGAAAGCTGGGATCGTAAATTGGCCAATATATTTGAGGTTCAGGATGAAATAAGCCTGCTGATTGCGGATCGATTAAGAGAGCAATTTGGTCACCTGGAATTTGGTGATCAATTGGTTTTTCCGGCCACTACTAATTTATCGGCCTACGAGCATGATCTTAAAGCGCGCTTTCATTTTAATAAGTGGAACGCCCAGGACGCTCGCTTGGCTATTGAAAATTGGGAGGAAGCTTTAAAGCTGGATGCACAGCAGCCCAATACCCATATTGGTTTAGCCGATGCCTATGGATTTTTGGCCACCACCCAAGCCATGGATTATCAAGAAGCTTGGGGCAAGGCGGTAGCACATACTCAGGAGGCGCTCAAGCTTGATCCTAATGCCGCCGGAGCCCATTATCAATTAGCAAATATCTCCTTCTTCACGGAAGCGGATTATCAGGCGAGTTTTCAGCATGCTCTAAAAACGGTGGAATGCGACCCGAGCTATCCCGAAGGTTTGCAGTT
Organism: Croceimicrobium sp.; assembly: GCF_965228705.1. Classification (GTDB taxonomy): domain Bacteria; phylum Bacteroidota; class Bacteroidia; order Flavobacteriales; family Schleiferiaceae; genus Croceimicrobium. Next base: position 2,368,349 of record NZ_OZ245832.1, on the reverse strand, counting down.
TTTAGCTTTCCTCTACATGTTGTTTGGCGAATTTGAATTGGCTGAACGCTATTTGAAACGAGCTTTGGATCGGGATCCCCTGAATCAGGAAACCTTGTTTTATCAGTCCTATTATTTTTACCGCACGGCAGAATACACTCGTTCAGAATCGATATTAGACAGTCTCCTCGAGCGCAATCCTCAAAATTTACCCGCCCTTATTACCCGAGCTTATGTTTGGTTGAAACTGCGCAAATATTCTGCGATTCAGCAACTTTTAGAGCAGCAATCAGAGTGGATTACACCAGGGGATCTTTTAGGCATTAAGGCCTTGTGGTTGTATGAAACCCAATCGGCGGAAGCGACAGTCATTCAAGAGCAATTGGAAGCTGAAGCTCAGGATTCGATGGCTTTTCAACAACATAGTTACCTCTACCTTTTATACGTGATTAAGGGAGAGGCGGATCAAGCTTTTGATTGGCTGGAGAAGGCATTGGAGATGAAGAGCGCCATTTTGCTTTTGTCTTTTAGCGATCCCTTGGCCGAAGCCTTGCGTGGGGATAGTCGCTTTGGACTTTATCATTCGAAAATCTATGGCAAGCTGCCCCGTGAGAAACAGAAGAGCAGCAAGCAGGCTTTAATGGATGAAAGCACGGAGCAAGAGTTTCGGGAGGAGCTTTTAAAGCTGATGGCGGAAGAGGAGCCTTATTTAAATCCTCAGCTTAGCCTGCGGAGCTTAAGTAGTCAATTGCAATTGCATCCCAATCAGTTATCCTGGCTACTGAATGAAAGCTTTGGGAAGAACTTTAATGAGTTCGTAAATACCTATCGGATTAACACCTTTAAGCAATTGGCCTTGGATCCTGCCAATTCCCATATTTCCTTATTGGGCTTGGCTTATGAGAGCGGCTTTAATTCTAAAACCGTATTCAATACCAGCTTTAAAAAGGAAACGGGCTTAACGCCCAAAGCCTTTGTGAATCAGCATCAAGCTTAGTTCTGCATTTCTTTTTGTACCGATTTATAATTCCGAACCTGCCGCATGGAATGGCGAACGCCTGCCCTAAGCTTTCGCTGAATCTTTGCCTCGTCAAAATGGATAATCAATTTAAAACCATTGAAGATGATGACGAAGCAAAACCTAAAAATGAAAGCCATCGTGGCACAGGGCTACGGAAGTCCTAAAGTATTCCGTTTGGAAGAAATCGACCGCCCGGAAGTTCAACCGGGTAAGGTGTTAATCAAGATAGAAGTATCGGCTGCTACTCGCGCTGATACTCAAATGCGAAGCGGTAAACCTTATGTGGCGCGCTTATTTACGGGCATTTCCAAACCTAAAAACCCCATTCCCGGAACCGGATATGCTGGAGTGGTGGAAGCCGTAGGTGAAGGAGTAAAGGATTTTAAAGCCGGCGATCGTGTTTTTGGTGAAACCACCCTGGGCTTTAGCGCCAATGCTGAGTACCTACTTACTTCGGCGGATGATGTACTTATGCACCTGCCAGAAATTATTTCCTTTAGCGATGCTGCTCCATTAGGGGATGGCGCGGTAACCTCAGTAAATTTCTTGCGCGAAGTTGGAAAGGTTAAGCCCGGGCAGAAGGTCTTAATTAATGGGGCCTCCGGTGCCTTGGGAACTTCAGCAGTGCAATTGGCGAAATACTATGGCGCCGAGGTGACCGGAGTATGCAGTACCCGCAATGTGGGTTTGGTAAAATCCTTGGGAGCAGATCATGTTATCGACTACAGCAAGGAGGATTTTACTACTCGCACTGAAGCCTATGATCTGATTTACGATACCATTGGCAAGTCTTCATTCTCGGAGGCTAAAGGGGCTTTGAAAAAGGGCGGTAAATACTTGTCTCCCGTAATGAGCTTGCCCTTACTATGGCAGATGCTGCTGAGTCGCAAGGCCGATAAAAAAGCCCTCTTCGCTGCCACCGGATTGCTCAAGCCAGCAGAATTACGTGCCCTCTTATCCCATCTCTTGGAAGTTATCGCGGAAGGCAAGCATAAAACGGTAATCGATCGTCAGTTTCCCCTCGAAAAATTAGCGGAGGCGCATACCTATATCGATGCCGGTCATAAGAAAGGCAATATCATCATTACTCATTCCTAAAAACTACCAATCATGCAAAACTTAAAACGAATGGCCCATTGGACAGGGCTTGGATACTTATTGATTTTTATTACCGCCTTTTTTGCCACTGGCTTTGTGGTAGAGGCGATGGTAATACCTGGTGATCCCAGTCTTACCTGGGCTAATTTTAAGGCCGCACCTGGGATGTTGAGTCTGGCCATCTTAAGCTTCGTGCTGATGGTGCTGATGGATGCCATTTTAGCGGTTCCCTTTTACCTTTTATTGCGCTCTGTAAACCAAAGCTTGGCTATGATTTCCTCGGCCTTACGCTTAGTGAATGCCGCGGTATTTGCGGTGGCCCTCATGGATTTGGTTTCCTTCCTGCGCTTACTAGGCAAGCCTTACAATGGCGATGAGCTTTTCATTCTACGGCAGGTAGATCATTTAACCCAAAGTTTTGATGATACCTGGTTGTTAGGTTTGATCTTCTTTGGCCTGCACTTAATGATTATGGGCTATCTGATTTTGAAATCGCCTCGCTTCCCTTCCTGGATTGGCTTGATGATTCAGTTGGCTGGATTAGTCTATGTGATTGATTCCGTGGCCAGCTTTAGCCTTGCGAATTACAATGATTACAGCGGCTTCTTCGAGATTATGGTAGTGATCCCCAGTGTAATTGGTGAACTCTCCTTATGCCTTTGGTTGCTCATTCGCGGCATCCGCATTCAGAAATAAGAACCTTAAAAACATTCAAAATGCAAGTATTTAGCTTAAATCAGTCACCGCGTACGGCGGCAAAAATCACTGGAATCGCAATTGTATTAATGGCCCTGGCTGCTGGTTTGGCCTTTGGGTATCTCCATCCTCAAATTTGGACAGAAGGTGATGCTCAAGCCACCGCTGCGAACCTGAAAAGCAAATTGGGCCTCTTTCAGATGGAAACCGCGCTTTGGCTATTTATACTCTTTTTGGATGTAGTGGTAAGCTGGTCTATTTGGCAGTTTTTTCGCCCGAACCAAAAGCGCCTTGCCAATTGGACTTTTGCCTTGCGTTTAGCTTATTCAGTGGTTTTGGCTGGAGCTATAAGTCAATTAGTACAAGTGGGAATTTTTAATGAAGGCCTTTCGGCGGAAGCCATTTACCATAAAATTCAATCCTTCGAAGCCATTTGGTCGGCCGGTTTAATTCTCTTTGGAGCCCACTTATTTGCGCTAGGAGCCTTGGTCTATAGGCAATACGGTTTGCCGAAAGTATGGGGCTTTTTGCTCTATATCGCCGGGATCAGCTATAGCTTAATCCATTTCTTAAAGGCCTTTCCCTTAATCTCTCAGCATAGTTTAGATGCCTTGGAATTAGGTTTAAGTCTACCCATGACCGTGGCCGAATTAGGCTTCGGAATTTGGATGTGGTGGCGCGGGGCTAAATAGAGATTAACGGTTTGCATTTGGCTTGTGGCGGTTTCGAAGCACTTTCCTGTCCCACGAAACTAAGGCTGGCTACGAAGCGAAAACCTTGATGGTAGCCGTTCACCCGCCATAAGATATATGCGTTGTTGGCAATAGTTTTTATTTTTTTAATGTCAAAACTGCCCATTTAAGCAATAAGTACATTCCACGAACTGGGTACAAAACGATTAGCGCAATGAAAACGATAATTTTGCTAAAATCCATTGACTCGTCCAAGTCCAATTTACTGTTATGATAACTATAATGTTCCTTCATCAATGAGTCCTTCTTTTCTGAAAGTTCTTTCTTCCGTTTGAGTAACTCCAAGGGTGGAAGTCCATCGATTTTTCTTATTTCCGCATGGATACTGTCTAAAGGTTTTTCTATAGCATAGGCTTTATCTCTGATGTTGACAGCTTTAGTTCCCTGAACAGAATTGAAAATAAAGATTCCAAGAAAGGTTATTAGTAAAACTCCAAAGATTGAGAATGCAAGAAGCACTTCTTTTGCTACTACCTTTCGTGTCTTTTCGTTCATTTTTTTCAAATTATTGCCAACGGTTTGGCTATGCGCAGTGTCCCGAAGGGCATTGCGTATAGGTTTTGTTGTATGCCGTTTTTATTTTATTCATTTCGTTTATTTAAATTTCTTCAAAATCTCATTCAATAAATCTTCAAACTCACCTGATTCTCCTTGAATCATGCTGCCGATCATTTCTTTATAATCTGCTTTGAAGTTATCCAGGTGTTCATCTGCAGGAACTATATTGATTGATTCTAAATTAAGTGTGTCGTAGTCTGTTGTTTTCATTGGAGTTAATGCTTTTCTGTGTGCAATGATGCTTTCAAAAAGCTCTTGATTTTCCAATGCTAGTTTGCCGTGTTCTGTTTTTAGAATTTGACCAATGTCATAGAAGTGCCTCGACATTCTAAAGTGTCTGACTTTCTCCTTTGGTTTTTGGAATTCCTCATGTAGTAGAATCAGTTTTTCTAAAAAGGTCTTTTGTGGATCTGTGGCACTTACCGGAAATGAACCATCTGTAAATGTTGCATCCGGGTATTGATCATCTATCCATGATTGGAGTTCAACTTCTTGGTATGGTTCTATTAATGATCGTGCACTTACTTCAATCTTAACTTTCGGTTGGAGATATGGAATTTCATTCTCCTCATAGAGCGATTTGTAATTCACTAAAATGGTTTCGGGGTCCTGGTCAGAAATCTGTGTGTTTTCTACTACCAACTCGTACAGACTGTCATCTATTCCATATTCATCTAGTTGCTTTTTCAGTATCCCCATTAATTCGCCTGAAACGAAAGTGTGACTTGCTCGTCTTAGTTTTCGAATTTGTCCTTTACTCAATTCTCCTTCAAACCCAAGGTATCTTCTGTCAATTCCTAAATCAATGTCTTCTGAGAACCGTTTTATCAGGTCGAAGGCTTTACTTAATGATGTGCCTCCTTTAAAGATTAGATAAGGTGCGAGTTCTGATGAGAACACCATTCTAAGCATAAGTGTTACCCAAACATCTTTCTCAACCGCCTGAGGTGGTACACCTATTTCATTAGAAACATCCTGATAGATCTTTCTCTTTTCATCATCTGGTATTTGTGAAAACTTGATCATAGTGCTTTTTGCATGATTTTTCTAATCCAAACTGGAGCTAATGGAATATCATGCTCTAGCTCTTTTTGTTTTTCCTTCTTGAGTAACTGGATAATCTTTTCTTCGAACTCTTCTGTTATTTTTTTCTGTCCTACTTCTTTTAATGCCTGAATAGCCAGACTACTTATCTTGCCTTTAGCCATTAAGTTCTTTGGTGTTGTTTTTTTGAGCTTAATTGTTCTCTTTCCTATTTGAATCTCACGTGGAGAACCATCAGTTAGATATACAAGCTTTAGTGGTATTTGTGTGCTTAATCCCAATTTGTTCAGAGCATGAGAACCAGTAGGCACAATTTTGATTTTATCTCGTTTAGCAATGCCCCTAGCAACTTCTTCTGCTGTAGGCATCACTTCACCTATATATTCGCTCGATATCGGTCTTACAAAAATTCCCCTAGCTACCCTTCGAATTACTTCTCTATTTGTTAGGCGCTCTAATGCTTTTTGAATTGCCTTTGAAGAACCGTAGGCAATAAAGTCGTCTGTAAAGAGTAGTACGCCTCTTTGCTTTGATTTTATCGCTTTTTCTATTTTATCCTCAATACTTTGCATTGACCGAATTTGTTTCTTTCTGTCGCAAAAATAGTAAACAATTGCGACAAAATAATTAATTACTACAAAGAATGATAACCTAGGAGGGAATTGAAGGAGAAAGTTCTTCTGTCGCAGAGGAACGGAGCAGCAAATGTGCTTGAACGTGCAGTTAGTTTTTTATTTCAATGGCATACAACGTTTTGCAAATGGATTGTGGCGGCTTTGAAGCACTTTCCTGTCCACCGAAACTAAAGCTGGCTACTTAGCGAAAACCTTGCTGGCAGCCGCTCTCCCGCCATAAGCTATATGCTTTGTTGTGGTGTCGTTTTTTATTTTCCTATTCCTGTATGATTAATATGTTCGAGAAGAGCCTTTTCTAAGTTTTCTGATTCCTTCCAAAATTTGTCATCCATTTCTTCTATGTCATTTTCGAGTTGGTCTTCTGGGAATTTATCTAATTCATCTTGTCTTGCGTCAGGACCTGCTGGAACTCCATTTGGAAAGTATGTTTTATTAAATTCTCGCAATTGATTTGCTACTGAAGAGAAGTTTAAATATTCTAAATCGTCAATTGTGTCTGAGTTTTTGTCCGCACCATGATTCATGTAGTGATCCCAAAGTCCGTCAGTTGTTAAAGGTTCGACATTGAACCAAACTCGTTGTTCTCTTGACAGTTTTTCATAGTCAGCGAATCCCATGTCGACAATTTTCTCCCATTCTGGTTGAGCTTCTTCTCTTGTCATTTATTCGTTTTTAAAATGCACCCCCACTCTTATTTATCCCAAAACATATACTTGAGCACCCGCACTGCGGTGGCAATAAATTAGAGCGGTCGTGAGCTTTGGCTTCAAATTCAGAAAGGGATTTAGCCTCAAGCTTGCGTCCCTTTTGCATTACCCAAATGGGTTTTTCCAGTCTGCTGATTTGCTCCAAAGGATTTTGGCTGCTTAAAATGAAATTGGCTTTCATGCCGATGGCTATACTCCCGCAATCTTTGAATTGTGGATGCACCTTACTGGGATTCCAGGTGGCGGTTCGTAAGGCTTCGTAATTGGTCATCCCACATTGGCGGTAGAATTCCAATTCATGGTGAATGGAATAGCCGGCTGCCGTACCTACAATGCCCGCATCGGTGCCACAAATAATAAAAGCACCAGCTTCATGCAGTTTTTTGACAATCTCTAAATGGAATTGATGCTGTTTCCAAATGCGATCCCCGGCGCTGCTATCTGCCTCCAATTGGGCGATATGACGCTCATAGTCGCCGGCAGCAAATTCGATAAAGGGATTGATATAATGATTTTGCTCTCGTTTTAAGAAATCTTCTTTGAGCCGATAGATTTCAGAAAGGTTGAAAAATACGGTGAGGGTAGGGCAAAGCGCCTGTTGGGATTGGGCATAATCTGCGATCACCAGATCTAATTTTTCGCGATCGTATTGATAGTCCAAAGCTTGCTGAAAGATATCTTCAGTATGCTCAACACTGCTAATGCCTGGCTGCATATGGTAACTGTAATCTACCTTAAAACTGGGATGGGCGATTAAGGGGATTTTCAATTTTTCGCATTCGGCGATCGCCGCATCAAAGCAGTCTTTTTCGAGTAGATTGTAAGTTTTTATGAAGTCGTAGCCCTGGTTTTGATAACCTTGAATCAGGGCCCGCGTTTCCTCCGGGCTACTAACTGGCTTCTTAAGGGGATCGCCGTCCTCCGGGCCAGAAAGCTGGGGAGATGAAGTATAGAAATCAGGGCCCATAATTTCATCCGATTCAATTTCTTCCTTTACCTGCAAATGAAAGGGCATTCCCAAGAGGCTGCGAACACTGGTAACGCCATTGGCCAGGTAGAGACCCAGTTCATGCCGATCCCAAAGATGCATGTGCATGTCTATTAAGCCCGGACTGAGATAGGCGCCTCCACCATGGATCACCTTCAGGTTGTTAGCCTCCAAATTGGGACCGATAGCGGTGATGATGCCATCCTCAACAATGAGGTCTTGATCTAGCAAAACAGTATCCTGGTTCATGGGGATAATGTTTACATGACGAATGCACCAGGATTGATTTTTCCATTCGGGATGATCCTTAATATTCAGATAGGCAGTGCTTTTATTCTCAAGGAACAGTGCGAAAAGAGCAATAAACAGAATGAGCAGGGGCAGGCCCAGCACTAGTGCTAAGAGGCCTTTGAGCCATTTCATGGGCGCGAATTTGGTTTTAAAATTAGGGAACTGACTCGAATAGCTTTGACTCGAATTGCAAATTCGAGTCAGTTGTTCATTGGATCTCCTCGATAGTTCGACTACAGAACTGGATCAAGTTTGCAATTTGATCTTTAAACCCCATCAATCAGTAATTGCCCTTCAACAATTCTGCTTTCAACCGCAAAAACCTTTTTGATTAATTCTGGAATTAGAACCTTTTGAGTCGGTCCGAAGGCCAGCACTCTATTTTCATGCAGTACTAAAACTTCATCTGCCAGTTGATACGCCATGCTTAGATCGTGCAGCACTCCAATGCTAATCCATTGGTTTTTTCGGGTCTCTTTACGAATGGCCTGGAGGTACTTCCATTGATGATGGATGTCTAAAAAGGTGGTAGGTTCATCAATGAGTAGCAAGGGGTTGCGAGCTCGATTTTCATTTTGCATTTGCACCCAAACCCGAGCGAAGTGCACTCGTTGTTGTTCGCCCCCGCTAAGGCTTTGAATATTGCGGGCCGCAAGTTCTTTTAGTTCAAATTGCTTTAGTGCAACGGCTACAATTTCTTGGTCCTTTAGGCCAGGCTTTCTGCGGGCATGGGGATAACGACCGAGTGCAACCACATCATCTACGCGCAAGGGAAAATGCAAAGCATGTTGCTGACTTAATACTCCGCGGTAACAGGCGGCATCTTTAATTTGATTTAAAGCTTGATGGTCCCAAAGGATTTCTCCCGATTGAGGAGGATAGTCTCCAGCCAGGAGATTGAGAAGGGTGCTCTTTCCGGCACCATTGGCTCCCAGAATCAAGCTTAGGGAACCAGCTTTGGCCTGCCAGGAAATGTCTGATAAGATGGGGTTGGAGTCATATGCGAAATTGAGATTTTTGATTTCAATCATAGCTGAATACTTCGAATGGATTTACGGAGCAGTAAGAGGAATAGCGGTGCCCCGATGAAGGAGGTTAGAATCCCAAGTGGGATTTCCGCGGGCATCAATAGGGTGCGGGCCATTAAATCTGTTAAAAGGACCATAGAAGGGCCAAGTAAGAGACTGCCTCGCAAAAGATAGCGATGCTCCCCGCCGCCCAATAAACGTAGGATATGGGGTACAATGAGGCCCACAAATGGAATAATCCCGGCAATACTGGTTACCATCGCCACCAGGGCTATTTGGGCACTGATTATCATCCAGCGAAAGCGCCGCACTTTAATTCCTAAATGTGCCGCTTCAGAAATCCCTAAGCTAAGGGCATTGAGGGCGCGATCGGCCCGCAGACTTAGGATCAGAGTCGGGATGATGATAGCCGCAATAAAGCTCACATTGGTCCAGGTGGCCCCACTTAGGGTCCCTAAATTCCAAAAGTTAATAGAACGAGCCTGGGGATCACGGGCTAAATAACTCATAAAACCAACGCCGCTCATAAAAAGGGCATTAATGGCCACGCCGGCTAAGAGAATTTGAATTTCGGCCCCCCGTCCTTGTCGGTCGAAAGCCAGTAAAATAACCGTCGCTAATAAACTGCCGAGAATGCTGATCACCGCAAGGCTGGCACTGCCAAAGAGCGCCGGTAGGCTATTGCCCATTACAAAATAGAGGGCGGCTCCAAAAGCGGCTCCTGAGCTAGTCCCAATAAGGCCCGGCTCCACGATAGGATTGCGAAAAAGGGCCTGCAGGAGTACCCCGCCCACACTAAGTGCTGATCCACAGAGAATACCCAAGAAGATGCGGGGTAAGCGCAGATTCATGAAGATATTTTCATGCAGGCTGCTTTCTGAACCAGGGTTTAGGGCATTGAATATTTCGCTCCAAGTAATGGCAACTGCCCCATAGCGCAAACTAAGCAGCGCAGATAGGGGCAGTAATAGGGTTAAAATGACTAAAATGAGCCTAGGCTTCATCGCGAATGAATTTGCGAATCAACTGGATGTTTTGCGGACTACGCGGACCGAAGTATACCAGATCATGTTCTTCGATTCGGTAAATACGACCTTCTTGAGCCGCTTTGGTATGGCGAACTCCGGGAAGATTTAGGATTTCCTCCTGACCTCCCAGGCGATCGTATCCGAAATTGGTCATCAGAATAATATCGGGATTCATTTCTGCAAATACTTCTGGTGAAAGCGGGCGCATGCCACCTTTACCTTCAAAGGGAACAGTGCCACCTGCCAGCTCAATCATTTTCGCTCCGGTACTTTTGGCGGTCATCACTAAATAGACATTGCTGGCTCGTCCAAAATGGATTACCAAAACCTTGGGTTTAGTTAAGCTGCTGTCTTGCTCCCTTTTAATATGTTCCATGGCGCGGTGCATGCTTATAATCAGGGAATCGGCTTTTGAGCTTACCTTAAAGTAGGAGCCCATTTCCCGAATTAATTCCAGGGTGCCGTCCCAATCTCTGCTCTTTGTATCAAAAGCTTTAATGGGCACCCCGCTATTTTCCAGTTGTTGTTGAACATGCTCTGGACCGATATTATTATCGTGCAGAATTAGGCTAGGTTCTACTGCTAGAACAGCTTCCGCGCTTAGTGCACGGTGATAGCCTACAGTTGTGAGTTGAGCGGTTTCTGGAGGGTAGGTGGATGAGAGATCTACCGCCACCAAATTGGAGTCGAGGTCTAAGGCATAAAGTAGCTCGGTATATTGCTTAGACAGGCAAACTATGCGGTTTTGAGGGGCTTTGCTTTCGTTCTCAGCATTTTGAAAACGACCACAGCCCTGTGCGCCCAGCAAAAATACCAGGGCACTGATATATAGATTTTTCATGATGAAAATAAATAGGTTTAGACCTCCTCGGAGGTCTTTCGAAATTCAAATCAGATTCTGAAATAGCGCCCCTGAATAAGGAGGCTTTGAAATAGAGATCTAGGCTTCAGGGGGTGGATCTAGCAATTTTAGAAAAGCTTCTCCTAGGAAGGATAGATAAAAGCTCTGAGCTTGGAATGACTGCTGCTGAATCGATAATTTAAAATCTGTGGGCTGCTCTGAAAGGAAAATCTTGAAGAACCATTGCAAGCAGCTTTTTAAGGGACCTGGTTGTTGCTTGTCTCCGAAACCGGAAGCCCGAACCAAGTCATTCAAGCCATCAAATAGACCTTTTTCCTTAAGATCGGCAAAGCAGTAAAATAGCAAGTCAGAATCTGAGCCCTCAATACGAATGATGTCGAACATCTCCCCTCGATAACGAAATTCTTTCCCGGCTTTGGTCCACTGCGCTTGCTCCTTAATGCTGTTCCATCGAAAGGCGATTAGCTCCTCTTCAGGAATACCGGCTTTAATACGGCTTTTCACCTCTTGGCGAATCTGCTGCTGCAAATAGCGAAAGGATGGATAGATTCCAAAGCTTTGCAGAAGCAAAAGCCCTAAAAAGAGATAGCCGAAAAAGGACTGAAATAGCCGCATGCGGCAAAGGTAAGTTTCGGGAGGGAATGGGCTATCCGGAGAGAATATTTGGAGTTTAGCTGGGCTTCTTTTATCCGAATGTGAGACTAAGACTTAGGTGCTATTGAGGTGCTGTATTAGATTCAATAGATTTGATTTATGAATAAGTTCCTACTAATTACAGTGATTATTATTTCCGTTAATGGAAATGTTTGGTGTCAGGTAAGTCAGAGTATAGAGGATGAGATTTATGGTGCCATTGAAGTTAGGGCTACCCTTGAATATTTTGAAGTGAATCCCAAAAATTTTTCTTGGGTAAATAGATTTAGACACTATATACAGCCATTTTTGAATAGGGAATATAGTGCCATCAGATTTAGTGCAAGGCCATTTGATTCTATTAAAGTGACTTGTCAAACTGGAGAAGATGAGTACATAAGGTTTTACAAGTACTGGATTTATCCTAAGAAAGACACAGCCACCGGAGGTAGGTGGATTATTCCGGGCTCACTAAGGCTTAAAGGTTTTGAAAGAGGGGTAATTGGAGTTAAATGTGATGGGCAGGTGGACTTGGTTTCGGGCTATTTTTTCGTTCCAGACTTGTACTATTTTAAATTTGACTATTGGGAGAAAAACCATGGCGGAGAGCTAGATGAATTGGTTCGAATTTATTTTTATCATTTACAGCCTTCAGGTATTGAGGTAAGTCGTGATAAAATAGAGTTTGATTCAGATCTAAATGGGGATCACTACACTTGTGAAGTTTTGGATAATACAGTGATTAATTGAGGTAGAGGTTTTTTTAAGAAGGGGAGGGCATCAAGGAAATCTGATGTGGGTTAAGGTATTAGCTGAATAAGGGTTAAAAGGTGCCAGTGTGTAGATAAGGCTGTTTGCAGGAAAGATGGAGAAACAATCACAAAGACTATTAATTATTATGCTAGCCATTCAGAGGAAAGACAAGTAAAATAATGATGAGACGAATCTTTTTTAGCCTTAGTGTATTGTTTGTTTTTTTAGTTCATGTTCTGATGGTCCTTCTGTTGAAATTTCCATATGCGATAAAATATTAGCAGATATTCAGGGAAAATGGAAGCTTGAGGATTCCTTTGTTGAAATAGAAATTAGCGGCGATTCAGTGGTGAACTCCTATGAAAACCCAAAGGATAGCTTGTACTTTAGAGATAGCTCTAAAATATTAATTTCTAAAGAAATAGAGAAATATGGTAGACTTTATAAAGCAGATTCAAATGAGTTTTTTTTTAGTGAAATAACTGAATATGATACCACAAGCTATTATTTCTTTTATGAATGGAACTCTGATGAATTTTCCCTATTGTCTACTGCTAATGGTCAAAGCCTTGTTTATACAAGAATTGAGGTTCTTCCATGAAGTATTAGGTCTATAATTGACATTGGAAGATTCTGTGATGCCTACTATAAATGAGAAGAAAAATTTAATGTTAAAATGAAGCGAGGAGAGCTTCTGGTTTTGATGAGCGCAGTGCAACCAGCCCTGAATGGTTTTCTATAACTTCAATTAGTGCCAATTTAGTTTTGCTGGGCTATAATTGTCCGTTCATTTGATGGATCTACTTCAGCTACTCCAGTTCAATAGAATCAAGTTCTTATTCAATCCGAGGAGCAGAAAGATATTTCCATTCCAAGTGGGGCAGCCCTAACAGAAATTAATAATGAAAAAGAGAAGCTTTGTTAGATTAACTATAATGGTTATTCTTTTGGCCCTTACTTTATTAGGGACAGTGAGTGAGCTAAGACTACATTTATTTACTGGAGGTAGTACGCTTTCTACTACCACTATCCTAGGTCCTGATCTACTCACTTCTTTTGGTCTTTTGATAGCTGCCTTTATTGGACTTTGGTTTTTCAAAAAGAAAAGCTGGCTTAGCTGGCTTTTAGTCAGTTCTATAATTGCGCTATGGTTTCTTTCTGGAAGAACATTAGGAATGGGACATATTACTGGGAAGCTTACCTCTGGATGGTTTTTTATTCCTACCCACTCTTTTTACCTCTGTTCAGAAAGCACCTCTGAGGAGTGTTTAGAAAATGTGAAGGTTGACAGTAACATCTTCTTTTCTGAAATCAGAACTGAGGAAGGTAAAAAAACAGTTTTTACAGGGCCATTCTTAAAACCTAAGTTAGTGAATTGGCCCTCTGAGTCAAGTGTTTCGTATTGACTGAATTAAAGTCATTATTTTTATTAGGCCTAAGGCCTGTGATGCAATTGGGTTATGGACCTTTAGAAGGTATGAACCAATTTTAGGAAGGCCTTTTAGTATCGATCCCTTAACAGCCGATTATCCCCATAACTCTCCTTATTCTTGTGGTGAAAACAGGGTGATTGATGCAAATGATGGTATTCATGGGGTGTATGGCAGTTTATGGGATATAATTGGAAAGGAAATTATAGTTCGCCCGCTCATTGTCATCTAAATATCAATTATTTGTTATTCCGCGAGCCTTGGCTTTTAATGCTCTTTTATTTATCGGGAAGTGAAAACGAAAATTTTGAACGGCTGTTGAAAGGTGGCGATTTCCCCATCTTTTATAAGGTCCTAAAGCTGATAGGAACAGATGGGTTTCCGAATGGAGTTGAGAAGGATGTGTTCTTTTCCCACCTCAAAAAAAATAGGACGGTAAGTTAGAATACTTCATTTAAGTTTAAAGTGCTGCATAGGGGCGAGTCGATCTAGATGATCACTGTCATGGCAGTAGACAGGTTGGAAATTTAATGTCTAATTTGTCAGATTAAATAGATAGGGGTTAATGAAGAAATACTTGATTTTTACACTTTTCACTCTAATATGCTCTGAGTCAAATGGCCAAAACTTTCCAAATTGGGTTAAAGATGAAGTGATCAATAATTTTTTATGTTACATAGGGACGACCATAAGTCAACCTGTGCAATATGAGAGAATTAGAGTTCCAAAAATGGTCTTGCCACCTGGTTACATTCATACTTGCCAAATTCAAATCTTGGATGATTCTTTACAGGTTTTGCGAGATGATGGTATTGAGTTATATGGGGTTAGTGAATTAGGTTATGCTATAAAATACACTAAGAGTGATTCAACTGAGAAAATATATCCGGAGTGGTTGTTTAAAGGCTTAGGTGAGTCAAAACCATTGCCACCTGCCCTAATAGGCTTTGATCATCGTAAAAATACGGTTATTTACATTTCTGGACCTTTCATTAAGCATGACGTTTCATATTTAATCCTCAATGGGGAATTGGACCCAAATAAGATAAAAAAGTGGATTACTCTAAAGTGGTATTTTGAGGGGGTCCAAGGCTTAAGGGTTATCGAGAATGAAGAGGGAAAGATGTATGGTTACAGTTTTACCAATAACAGCGGTGTATCGATGACTGGCTTGATTTATCAGGACTCAACTTCGAATAAGATTGTATGGTATCGAAACGGGGAGTATTCGGTATTTTGATATCATAGGGATTCGTGACTTAGATCTAATCTTATTTGACAGGTCCAAATGAGGTTTTGTTCAATAAAGTGTGTCATTTTTAATCTAGACACATGAAAAAGCAAAAGATATAGGTTTAATGGAATGGAAGGGGGTGGTACAGATCTGATAGGAGTCATAGTTTCGGAAGTAAGAGAGCAGGTGCAAAAACCACTTATTGAGAGATTAAGGTATTTTGATGAAGTTTATGGGGCTTTATTAAATGCAAAGAGTATAAAAGGAGAAGGAGCAAAAATCATGAGTGAAAACCATTATTTCAAAGTTTTAGACTCACTTAGTTCTATTAGAAATTCGGTAAGTCAGGATTTGATTTCTTTTTGGGTTACAATTGATACTTCTGGCAGCGTTGAAGAAATAGAGTTTATAAGTCAAGATTGTGAAAAGGATATTGAGGAAAGTATATCCAAGTCTTTTCAGGCTCTAAAATGGACTCCAGCCAATTTTAGAGATACTCTTGTTAGATATAGGTTTAGAGAGAGTCTTTAAAAAAGGGAGTTTACAGGTTCAGAGAAAGCTTAGTTTATTTATGAGGAAGGCTTTAGTCATAATAGTAGTGCTGCTATTTCAATTATTCTTGACTTATTCATGTAGAATGATTTCTGAGCTTGATAGCGAAGAGCAAATACTGGATCTTAATCGGATTGCCTACCCTGTAGATACACTGGAGCTTGATGGCTACTGCTACACTAATAATGAAAAGTACAAATACATCGCCTTATTTAGTAAAAGCCGATTAAGTAATCCAAGTGATTTTGAGTCATTGCTGAAGACTCAAAAAGTTGCCCTTTTTTATGATGCTTATTCTTTCAATATGATTCTAAAGAATGGTGAGGCTAATTTGTCGGTTAATCAGGCGATTAATGCGGATTCAGCAGTGTCTTTTGAGCCATTAGCTAGGATTAAAGGCTGGCAAGAGTCTAAGGTGAAAGGTGCTTTTGTTATGGCTGTGACTAATACCTTCAGCACGGGGAGCCTGATAAGTCATAGCTATGAGTTTAGAGATAATTTTCCGGTGATAGTAATGGGGCCTATGTCTATTGAGTAGACTCTTGTGGGCTGGTGATCGGAGTCTAAAACTTTAATTGTGTAAGTGAATTTTTGAAATTTGTAAAACGGGATATCAAAAGGGGGTATTTATAAATGTGTGACATAAGGAGCTGCACTTAGCGTCAAACATTTCTTTAAGAACTCTTCCTATAGAGATCGGTAGCTATGCTTTATGATCGGCGAATTAATTGGTGCCGATCTATTAGTGCCAAGGGTTTACCAGAGATCTAACAAATCAAAAAATAGTCGATGAAGAAGAGTGTTTTAGTTGTTTTTGCTTTTGTAGTTATCTCTTGCAATAACGATAAGGATTCGAAGCTAGATTATCTGAATTTCCCTTCAGCACCCTGTGTGGATCTATGGTTTAAGGTGCCTGACTCCTTGTTTATAGAAATAAAAGATAGCTTAAAAAAGCCTACTTATTTTTGTGGAGATGGGCCTGTTCCGGTTTCTGAAATAAGTAGGGGATTTATTAGTCATTTGCTAGATTCACCCATTCTTCCACAATCTGATTCAGAGATATATAAGGGGCTAGGATTATATACATTATTGGTGAGGGTAAATAAAAATGTATTGCGTGATCAAATAGATCATAATGCTAATCGTATTGCAAGCTCTGAAGATTATGCTTTTGAAAATAGCGAGACGGAAGTCATGGGTTTGCCGGCTAAAAGGATTGTTGCAGAATTTATACCAACTTCAACAACTACTGCAAAGCTTAATCATTTAATATATTATACATGTTTTGATTACAAAGATTTTATTGTTGAAGTGAAATATGAAGTAATGTGCGATGACTGCAAGAAGTTGAAACATGAAAATGTGTATAATACCATACTGAAATCCTTTTCTAATGGAAGGTCTTAAGTGGAGGAAGTGTTCACTTCCAACTGAGGTGTCAGTATTTAATAGATTCGAAAAGGAGGAGGCATCATCTGTCAGTAGCCCAGGTGTTGCCTTTTGGAGCCAATAGTGGGCTTAACTTGTAGTGATAGTCAGAATGAGCGATATTCCAGAAGATGCTATCCTGGCACCGGCAAATCAAAAGCAGTTAAAACATGAAAAAGATATTTTTAATTCTGTTGAATCTTTATTGGCTATTTGTATGGAGTCATTTATAAAGATTTAATGTATTTTGATGGTGCTAGTTGGTCAATATTTTAAGTCACTAAATGTGAGTGTTGATGTATCTGCATTGCTGTTTTTTGTTCTGGTGTATCTGAGGTCGCTCATTTATTACCAAGCAGAATCAAGATAATTGTATTTAGTCGTATCGGTTAATGTTACGGTATTGTGGTTAGAGATATTTATATTAATTATTCGTAGAAGGTTTCTGCTAAAAAAAAATTACTTAAAAAGTAGAGTATTCATGACTGAATTAGGGGTTAGCCGCTTGTTAAGGTTTGATTTATTGATTTTTTAGCTATTAATAATATAGCCTTGCCTTCACGGATTTATGGAGGGTGATAGCTCTTATTTACCTTAAAAGCATTACAATGATTTTTTTTGATATTGAAATTTACGATGGAAAGCCATTGAAACAAGTTCATCTTAAAGAAGAACTTCCTCTGCTTGAGCAATGGAGGTTCTTAACAGAGGATATTCTCTGTATAGATTATTTCATAAATAATCTGTTTGAGTTTTCTGTGGATGTAGGATGGCATCCTACCGTTCAGGTTACTGAGGATTCGTATTTTAAAACCGAAGTAATAGAAGGGCCAATAACGGATGGAGGTGTTTTCTACAAAAAGTATTCGACAACAATTGTGGAGATGAAAGAGCACTTAACTGAGGCAATAGACTTAATTCAAAGTTTTAAGGGATTAAATAAAGAGCAAATTATTAAACAGCAAGTATTTGATGAAGGAGGGATTAATGAATAGTTGCCAATAACTCTACTTGATCCAAAGCCTTTACCTTGCCAATAGCGATTTATGGCTGCCAATCTATTAGTCTCAATGGCCAAACAGAGATCTAACAAATTAAAAAGTATATAATGAAGAAGAGTGTTTTAGTTGTTTTTGCTTTGGTCTTTCTCTCCTTTAATAACTATGAGGAATCTAAGGTTTTAGGAATCTGTGACTCTGATGTTTTTTCAATGGGTTCAGAATTATATTACATGCAGCCACTGGAATTGGCTTTGTTGAGGCCTTATTTTGATGTTGAAATAAAAAAGGCAATTGGAGAAAAATTATATTCAGTCTTTTCGTCTGTTGAGATTGCATTCATAAAGACCTATAACTTGGATAATTTTACTTTTTTTGAGTCCTGTGTACTTGCTGAATGTGGTGAAATAGTAGTCTGTGGTTTGTATTCTCCGGAAGTTTTTATGTATCAAAATTTTGGAAACCTTACTTATGTGGATTTCTTGTTTGAGGGACTCAGGTCGATTGAATTAGGTTCAGAGACTGGAGGAGATAATAGTGTGGTGATTTATGGTGAATTGATTAAGGACAAAGATTTTCACATATTTGGGCTTGATTTTTTTATTGACTTAAAAAAGGTGTGTAACCTCCCCTAATTTCAGACTGAGTTTAAATGTACTTTGTTTTGTTTGGAGTAGCTTGTTTTTTCATCCAAGCAAGCTTGCTTGGATGAAAATTTCGCTTCTGCCTGGTGGGGCGTAATTCCCCCAAGTGCTTCATGCGGTCTGGTGTAGTTATAATCGTCCATCCATTGTTCGGCAATATGTCTCACCTGATCAATTCCAGAGAATAGATGTGCATCCAATACATCTTGCCTAAAGGTGCGGTTAAATCGTTCGATATAGCCATTTTGCATGGGTTTTCCCGGCTGGATGTAATGAAGCTCTATTTCTTGTACTCTGCACCATTCACTAAACTCTAAGGAGGTGAACTCAGGGCCATTATCTACACGGATCTTACTCGGCTTTCCTTGTTCTTCAAAGGCTCTCTTTAAACATTGGATTACCCCAAAAGAAGGAAAGGTAAACTCGGCTTCTACAGTAACGGCTTTGCGATTAAAGTCATCGATTACATTAAGTACACGGAACCTTCTTCCATTTTCCAAGGCGTCACTCATGAAGTCCATAGACCAGGTTTGGTTAGGTCGCACCATCTGAACTAGGGGTTCTTTCACACGGGCAGGAATACGCTTCTTGGTCTTTCTACGAAGGTTTAACCCCAACTTTAGGTAGATCCTACGAACACGCTTTTTATTCCAACTATAGCCCTCTAAGCGTAAGCGCTGATAAACCTTATCCTGACCCTCACGGGGGCGTAGCACCACCATCTCAAGCAGCTTATTAATTACTTCCGTATCATCTTTAACTGATTGGTAATAAAACATGGACTTAGGCAAACGAATCACCTTACAAGCCCTGGTAATACTTATCATGTAGGTTTCCTTTAGATAAGTAGCCATGTTTTGACGATCACCAGTGCCTACCACTTTTTTGAGAGCACATCCTTGAGCATTTTGTTATCCAAGCTCACATCAGCGAACATCTGTTTAAGCTTGCGATTTTCCTCCTCCAGCTCTTTCAAGCGTTTAAGTTGCAAGGAGTCCATCCCTGCATACTTCTTGCGCCATTGATAAAAGGTGCCCTTAGATATGCCATACTCCCGGCAAATCTCGTCGGTCTTTCGGCCTGACTCATGCTGTTTAATCGCATTAACAATCTGGCTATCGGTAAATCTCGACTTCTTCATAATTACTGGTTAAATTTAAATAGTTTTAACCAGTCCGAATTTTAGGGGAGGGCTTCAGTGTGAGAGCTTAGAAAGGGTTAATTGTGATGCTAAAAGTCTTGATTTATAACATGTTTATTTTATTGGCAATTCTGCAATGGGTGGAATTGGGGCGGCCAGCAGCGGAGCAAAGGGAGGCGGTGAGAACCTGTATACAAAAAGGGGATCTAGCCATTCAATTGAGCCAATTTATGGGCGATGAATTTGTAGCGCTGTCAATCGGCGAAACTTGTGATAGGCTAAAAAAGGTCTTGGAGATTCGGAATGCATCCTTGTCGGATTTTTCAATTCCGGCTAGCTCGATTGTCGAAGTGAAAGGATCTGATGAGCTTGGAGCTAGTGTGCTTTACTTTGTGGATGATCGCCACTTCTATTTGGGTTTATTAGGGTTTTCAGGAAGTTTGAATTTGTATTTCATTGATTTAAACAAAGGTGTTTGTAGCGATTTATACATTAGAACAATTGCTGATAGTTTTTATTTTAATTCCTCTGAGTCAGAGTTTACTACCTTATCTGCTTTGAAAGAACAGAATGATTCTACTTATCATGTGACCCTGAACTACTATAGTATTGAAAGTCGGAAACGCTTGAAAAGTGAGATCTTGTCTTTTAGCATGTCGGATTACGAGAGTATTTTAAGTTATAATCCCTATACAATTAGTAAATAGCCATTAACTTCTTGAGGAATTATAGGCGATGTATTTCATGTATAAGGAATTTCTTTAAGCTGGATTTTTGGATGATTTATGACAGTGTTTAGTAGGCACCTGCTTAAGATAGCATACAGTATTGTCACAATTAGTGGCTGTGTCGTATTGTTTTCGAAAGGTGTACTGCCATTGACGCTTATTGAATATGTGCTTTTAGCTCTGATTCTTATACCATGGCTATTTTTGTTTTTCACAAGGATAAAAATCGGCCTGGAGATTCAAAAATATGGACTCCATAAAGGAAAAAGCAGGTTAATGAAGTTCCAGTCCTCCTCATTAAAGAGTTTAAGTGAAGAAGAGAGAGCTTGGCTATTACAGCATTCCGATATTATTTCTGATTTAAAAGGGGATCTATTGGTAGCTAAGCTTTTGATAGGGCTTCATCTGGTGTTTATTTGCTTTAGTTTGATCTTTAATTGGTGAGCTTGATGATATGTCGGGTAAATTGCGGTCAAGGAATCTGATGATTGTGGTTGGTAAAAATATTATATGAAATTAGAAGATAAGAAAGGGTTAATTATTAGTTTTATAGGGTTCCTGGTTGGGGGGTATCTAGTATACATCTCCTTTAGAACTAAGCCTTTTAAAGGAGCGGCAGTAGATTCAGTTTTTACGATTTCTAACTTCAGATCGATACGGAGTGGTACATCTGTTTATTTTAGATTTAATTGCAATGGTAAGGAGGTGGAAGAACATGGTGGAAGCAAGGATGCTTTTACCATAATTGGAGAGAAATACCACGGAGTTTATGACCAGCAGGATTGTGAAAATTTTAGAATCGATTATAATAGACCACTTTTCCTTCCAAAAGAAAAGACGAACATTGTATTAGGGAGAATTTTAAATGTTCGTGAGTCAACCATTTTTTATGAAATTAGAGTTGAGGGTACTAAGTATGAGAAGCTTCAGTTTATGGAAGAGGGTTATAGGGAAAAGTATCCGGAAATAGATAAGGGAGCAGACTTTCCAGTTGAGTATTGGTTGCGAAACCCACAGCGTTCGATAATGCGGTTTAATTAAATTTAGGTTGCTAAGATTCTTACTTTAACCATTGGTCGAATGTGTTGGTGATCGGCCTTAAAAGCGAGGCAGTAAGAAGGTAGAACTATATCTGTTCATTAGAAAAAAAAGCAAAGTGTTCCGAATGTCAGTATCAATTTCAAGCAGCTTTCATTCGGACTGATTCAGAATCCGGTTCTTTGCGAGAGAGCTAGTTCCTAATAAGTTGGCTTCATGATTAATCAGCTGAAATCCTTAGATATTCATACCCTTCCGCAATTACTAAAATTCCTAACGGAACACAGAGGCTTGAGTTTCTGGAAAACAGGAAATAGACTGGGCTCAATGAAGGCTAGCAATGGTTTTGGGACGGTTTACTATGAATCAGGCAATGCGCTTTTTACTGTAATCGGAATAAACTCTACCAAGAAGATTATCGATGGCTTTTTTCTTTCGGGAAGCTTCGACTTGACCTATACTGATCTTGTCGAATTATTCGGGAAGCCGCGGGTAGCCTATTCAAGTTATGACGATGAATACCAGTATTTTTTTAATGAAGAAAGTGACTCTCCCTGGGTTGTTTCCTGTCGAATGAAAAAATCAATGATTTCTCAAACCGACATATTGATACATAATCTTCAGCTCCTCCGGAGACAAAAGGAGGAATGATTTGGGGTCTCTAAACTAGAAGCCGGTACTCTGTGCAAAGGCTGAATATTCAGCCTTTATTGGATTTTATCTTTTCACCTAGCTACTTTATTAAACTCCAACATGCGCACCTTCCCTTTTATCTCAAGCTTGTTGATGCTAGCGGTATAATAGTAGAGGCTGTCTTGGAAATCAATTTTATCGACTTGAAGGCTCAAATCAGGATTTTGCTGGTTTTGGTATTTCGGATCAGTGCTAGAAACAAAGTGAAGAACATAATTGCAATTCGATGGCCATTCGATTTCCAGATGCAAACTATCTCCCCTTTGGTTAATGTTTAATTCATGAGAATGATTGCGGTAGATGAAAGAGCTGTCTGCTGTTAAAGATTGGAAAAGTCCCGTTTTAAGGCACTCACAATCTGGACTAGGACTCGTGCATGAAGCGGCCATTATGAGAGTGAATAGGACGGCAAAAGAGAGAACTAAGGCATTGTTTTTCTTCATGTGAGTGTCTGTAATCAGGTTGGGAGAATTATTTTTACCAAGATGCTAAATCTACTGCGAATATATAGTCAGTTTTCCTAATTGTGCTTTCTTCTGTTTTTAGTGCCAATGGCATCATTTACCTTGATTGGTTTTTGTGAAAACCAGGAGGGCAAGAAAAAAAACCATTCATATTATCAGGATTGTAAAAGAAGGGGATGATGTCTTTTATCGAGGTAATCCATTTTCAGGTAAAACTCCAAGAGAGACATTTGAGTTCTTGGCTGGAGATGAGATAGCTAGAGTGTGGCAAAGAAATGTTGGAGGTTTACGAAGGGTAAAGGACCCCAATGCACAATTTCTTGTAGCTGCTGAAACTTCCCAAAAAATAAGTCATGGAACAGAGTTTTCTGAAACACCTTTTACTTCGGTAAACATGTATTATAAATCTAGTTTTGATAAGGACATGTTTGATGTTACTACTGTCACGGAGGCCCGGCAAAGACGACTGGAATACCTCCTAGAAGATGCGGCAATGGGTCGTAGTAAAGGAATAAAGGTTGTGCTTTTGCTTCAAATTAAGGAACTTCGGAAGGTAATAGGGATCTTTCTAAACGAAGAGCGTCAAATGCAAAGGATTATATATTGGAAAGAATCAGGGAAATTAATCCAGATTACGATGAATCTAAGATATCTGTTGAATACGAAGGAGCTCAAAATGCGGATGAAAGTGAGTAATCTGAGGGTGAAGCAAGAAGAGTTGAAATTAGAAGTATTTATGAATAATTTATTTAGAGGAATTATTTTGATTTATATTTCTTTTATTGGATTCAATCTGCGGGCTCAGAGTGAAAATGAACTTGCACTGTTGTCTAAGAAAAAAGAGGGTTATGAGCGAATAGTTGAAGGGTATTTAAAAGAGTTTTACGCAGATGGATCCTATGCATACTCTGTTAGTATGATCCGCGGTGAGTTTCAGGATAGTTTAATTCGATACAGGTTGAATGAGGGTGATTTTGAAGGCTTTGTGATGGGGGAGTATGAGGGTTATGAAGTGTCACTTATGAAGGCAAAATACAGTAATGTGGTATCAACTTTATATAGTCTTAAGACTGACACCTCATTTAATTTATTGTATCAAATAGGAAAATTGAATTCTAGTTTCTCTATTGTAATCTCCAGTCAATCGATTTATTCATATAATCAGAGGCGCTTAATTGACTCAATCTATTTGCCGGATTTCATATCAGATACAGTTATGAGTTATCCAATTTGTGATGTAGTTGTTGCGCATTCGTGTCCGGGAATAAATCAGATTAAGTTTGTGCTTAAATATGAGGGTTTTAGTAGTATTATTTTTGTTATAAACATTGATGATATTGAGGACAATAGTGTAGCTACAGGAGATTTTGAATACTACTTTAATATTCCATCTTCTGAGTATCCTTTAGCTGGAATCTCTAATCAAGTTCGGTATGTGAATAATGAGATCGAGTCTATTAAATATTATGACATGTTTAGTGGGGATTTGGGTTTAACCGAATTGGAAAGATTTTTTGAAAGCCAACGAGGCTTTATACCTAAAATGGCCATAGGAGTGGGGAGGTATACTTTAATTGAAAGAAGTTTAGATAAGGATCCTGATGAGAGTTTAAATCAGATCGAGGTGATTGGAGAGGACGATGAGGATGTAGATGAAGTGGATTCTTCTGAAAGGCGAGTAGATGTAATATCAAAATATTAAGAATGAATGCGAAAATTGTAATGTTAGTAATTCTAATAGGTTTTCACTTTTTTTATTCTAACGCTCAAAGCAGTAGTCGATTTCAATCGCGGTTAAAAGATGAGAGGGGATATATTCGAGAATGGTGCTTTGATCATTTAAAAGATACGGAAGAAGGGGAATGGAAATATGTTGATTTAAAATTAGGAAATGAAATTTTTGATAGTGTAACAAGGCTCAAAGTTGAAGGAGACTTGTTGCATGGTACTGCTGTTTTAGACTATGGTGAAGCAAATGTATCTGGGCACTTTTCTACTTCAGATAGTTGTCAGATAAGTCTAATAACTCTTGATTCAAGTAATTATCTGACATGGGTAATGGATATTCATTTAGATGAATTAGATATACGTATTGGTTTAGATATAGATAGTTTTTTCGTCTTCAGAAATCAGAAATTAGTAAAGAAGTGGAACTCCACAAATGATACTGCTGAAAGTAGTATCAAATTTGGTGATGGGAATCATGAAATTAGATTAGATTATGGGTCACATGCACGATCAGAGTACATTGATACCAAGAAGTTGCTCTTATATGTGAATGGAATAGAAGTCTATAATTTTAGCCATGAATTATTAAAGAAAAAGGCGTACCAAGATTCATTAGCCATTGGCTCATCTTGGATAGTTTTTATGGAAGAAATGAATTTGGAGAATGGATTGGTGAAATCCTTAATGATGTCGTTCATTAAGGATCAGAGTTTGGATGTCACAAATCTTGTCAGGTTTGATTACCATGATATGAATCAAGTCGAACTGGTGTCAAATCTATTGGGTTGGGGTGAGGATAATTTAAGTGTTTTTGATATGGATGGATATTCATACTCCGAAATAGGTTATTCCGTAGTTTATCGAAGCGGTAGATACTATCTCCATAAACGACCTAATATTGATTACATTTTTAATTGATTTGAGTAACTCATATTGTTTATTCATTTATTTCAATAGGTTCATGTCCAGGAGAAAAGTGAGGATACCTGCAATTCTTTGCTGTGTTTTAGCTCCACCGTGTAATTTTTTTAAGGTGTAAAAAGCAGAAGACGCTTATAAATGGACTTATAGCCAATTACCTTCGATCAATATGAATAAGGGTTTTTTACTTAAGCTGTTCTTTGCACTTTTCCTTTTTGCCGGATGTAGTGTTTTAGATCTGGGAAACAATGAACCGATAATTGTAACAAGCGAGTATTTTATAAATCCCCGGTTTAATGAGTATAACAGATCCTTTGGTGTCCAAAAGTTGAGATTAAAGGAAGGGGTGGGTGAGGATTTATTAATGGCAGAGTGCCTTAAAGCCAGTTATTTTCCAGTAGATAGTTTTGAAGTGGACCCCGATTTTGATTTTCTAGCCTTTATTAAGCCATGGGATGAAAGCTGGAAAAAAAAGAAAGTTTATTTTAATCAATACAATGGATTTTTATGGGAGAAGACCAGGTTTGAGAGGACGGATACTACAATCGGTAATCTTGAATTCAATACTTGGTATCGTTTCCATGGTGTATATGATGAGAATGTATTCAGCTTAGTCTGCTATGTAAATGAATCTGGTGGGGTGCGAAAATTTGTTGTCAGTCACTATTAGGCTTTAGCTAAAGACTTCTAGGCTTAAATGACAACAAATACCGCTCTGTCATATATTTACGGAAAAGCTCTTTATCTTCCAGACCTATGCTGCGCAAATTTCTATTCATCGCCAGGATTCCATTTTTAGGGCTTCTTTTAGTTGGGGCTCTTGCCGCCTGTAAACCAACAAGGGAGCAAGCCGTTTCTGAGCCAGACCTTTACAGCGATCTGGTATTCGATTTACAGCATTTAGTATCCTTCACCTATGGAGATCTTCGCTCCGATTTTCAAAGGGAGTATAAAAGGATTAAGAATCCTGATGTCTATGATAGTTTGATGCAAGAGATGGTTCAAGTAGTGGAGGAAATGATGTTGATTTCAGGGGAATACGGCGGAGGCTTGGATCCCCATTCATTAAGGTTTAAGGGAGATACTAGCACCAGTATGGCACAGGCTGCTATTACAGAGAATATAGGCTTAATCCAACGAATGAAGAGTTTAAGGGACTCGCTTCAAAAAAGCGATTGGAGTTTTGAACAAGGCTCGGGCTTAAAAAGGGAGGCCCTGAAGATGAGTACCTCTGCATTGCTTTTTTATGAAAGTGTGCAAGCGGGAGAAATTCCATTGGGTCGTTTTCATTATCGAATGTTGGTTTATGCCGGACAAAGCTATTATTGGGGGATTAAGTTTATTCGGGCAAGATCTGCGCTTCGGCAAGTGGAGATCGATTAAGCTTCGATAGCTGGGTATGCAAAAGAGCTCATTAGAGGGAATCCATGCCGAAAATGCCATGAAATATGCTGCGTAAAACACTTTTAATCAACGGATTTCTACTTTTTTCTTCGGCAACTGCATATGGGCAAACTGAGCTCAGGGTTTGCAAATATCGTTACACCCTAAATCAACCCTTATTAAAGAATAAAGGTACCAGAATCTACTCCGGTACAGTAGATCAGTTTTCATTGATACGAGGGGAATGGCAATTTCGAATTTATTGCGATTTAGGACAGGATTGCTACATTTTTGATCCCTATTGTTATTCCTTAACTCAAGATGGGATTTCACTTCAGTTTATTGGCGATAGAGGAGATACAATACGCTATAGTCAATTTAGTTTTAAGGATAGCCTCCGGTCTATTGATGAAATTGAACAGGACCTTGATCGGAAATTTGGGTACTCGTACTATCTTGGTGATACCATAATCATTATAGAGGATAGGGAATTTGATTGCTTTCACTTTGCTTTAAAAGCGGAGTTTGGGCAAAGAGAAGGGCCATTATATAAGCATGTGGACCTCTACCTAAGGAAGTCGGATTTACTTGAGATTCTGAGAGTGGAGCTGGTGCGTGATCAGCATGGTCAACTAAGCTTGAGCTCAAGATTGCAATACCGGAGGGAGCTGGATTTTGAAGCAGCTAAAAGAGAATGGTGCCTGGAAGATGTGTTGGAGAATTGGCCAAATTAATAACTTGGAAGATTTGCAAAACAGGCGACTAGTTTTTAAGAAGCTTTTATAGAACACTCATTAAAAAGATGAACGCTAAACAGCCTGAACAAGGGGCGTACTTATGCGGGATATTTGGAAAAATATTGGACAAAACCTCCTAATTGTACTTGCTTATTTTGCGGTTTACTTAGGGCTTGCTTGGAGGGAATCCGGAGGAGATATGTTTGTAATGCTATTTACCACGGGAACGGCGCTATTCCATGCCTTCGTATTATTGATACTCGCCATATACTTTGATCGAAAGAACAGCTACTTTGGGCTATTGGGAATTTTGCTGGGCTTAGGCATCAGTCTAATGCTGATTAAAAATGTTCTTCCATAGCTCGTTTTAAGAGCCGGAAATAGGTCTTAGGGAGCCTTAGTTGAAATAGGGAGGGAATTGCATTCGAGTCAGTAATTAAACAAAACAGAACTGGATCAAAATTTTGATTTGATCCTTGATAATTCAATTATTAAATCTAAAACCTACTTAAGTGGTTCACGATTTTCGGGGTATATTTAAAGCTACATCTATGGCTAGATCAATTCTCACCTTATTTCTAACACTTTTATTTCATTGGCCAGCTTTTGCGCAATTGGACGAAAATGAAATTAATCAAGGCATAGCCGAATCAACGGAAGCTTTTTTGCAATCTAAAATGGAGGCGCATTCGGATACTTGTCATGCTTATCAAAAGCAGTTGACATCTATCTACAGGAATATCTCACCGATTGCTAATGAACCTAACATTCGAGTAAAGGAACAGGACTTAAAAGGCTGGGATTATTCTTATCAATTTGAAAAAAGAGAACTAAGATTTGTAGTGCAACACTTTGGATTGCGATATCGTGTTTTATTGGGTTTCTCGGATGAGGTAATCTATTATTCAAAGCCCAGCATGAATTCTAGAAAGGTTAATGACTTAAAGCTGTTTGCTGCTCTTAATATTGAGGAGTATGGAGATCTTTTTGAATTTGTAGACTGTGAGTGCAATCATTTTGAAATGGCGTCTTTAAGCTTTACGCTGATCAGTGTTTTTAACCCGGAATCTAAGCTTTGTCAATCCTGGCTTATACCTGAAAGATGTGATGGTTCTTCTGATGGAATATTTTATCTATTAGTCGAGGCATGTGAATAGATTCGAGACCAATCATTGGTGCAAATGTGCTTTCTCTACTCTCCCAGCGTAGCGTTCTCAATTCTCATTTCTATCCAAAACCATCGGCTTGTTGGGCTTCCTGCATTCATTGCGTTGCTAGCAAGCAGTCCTATACGATAAATGAAGTTTTGAAAGGAGATACAAGTCTCAACTCTCCCAGCGAAGCGGTCTCAATTCTCACATCTCTCCAAATCCTATGACTTAACGGGCTTTTCTCACTCCTTGTGTTACTAGCAATCAGTCCTTTACGATAAATGAAGATTTAAAAGGAGATACAAGTCTCAACTCTCCCAGCGAAGCGGTCTCAATTCTCACATCTATTCCAAAGCCTTCGGCTTGTCGGGCTTCTTTCATTCCTTGTATTACGAGCAAGCAGTCCTTTGTGATAAATGAAGTTTTGAAAGGATATACAAGTCTCAAATCTCCCAGCCCCTCGGTCTCAATTCTCACATCTACCCCAAAGCCTTCGGCTTATCGGGCTTCTTTCATTCCTTGTATTTCGAGCACGCAATCCTTTACTATAAAAGAAGTTTTGAAAGGAGATACAAGTCTTAAATCTCCCAGCGAAGCGGTCTCAGTTCTCACATCTATTCCAAAGCCTTCAGCTTGTCGGGCTTCTTTCACTCCTTGTATTACTGGCAATCAGTCCATTACGATAAAAGAAGTTTTGAAAGGAGATACAAGTCTCAACTCTCCCAGCGAAGCGGTCTCAGTTCTCACATCTAAAAAAAGAGATTAACTCCTTCCAGTCCTTGATCCCTTATTGGAGTCCATAACCAAGAATCCCGAGCCTTCGCCGTGCTCATGGCTCTGGTCTTTTTTCTTGCCCATTTCCCTCAAGCTCGCTTTGCTACTTGACGTCATGGGCAAAAAAAATCCCGAAACAGCTATCGCTGATCGGGATTCTTGCGGAGAGAGAGGGATTCGAACCCTCGATACCTTGCGGTATACACGCTTTCCAGGCGTGCCATTTCAGCCACTCATGCACCTCTCCTTCTTGGGCCTGCGAAATTAGAAAATATCTATGATAAATTAACCCAGATTTTATATTAAGCCCAAAATGTGTATTAGTTTTGACGCTTCGAAAGCAAATGCCAATATTAAAGGACTTTGGCCGTTAAGCTTTCGAGCCATTTTTTTATTTTCACCGAAAATTTAATCAACGAACTACTGTAATGAAAAGAGCACTCTCTATTTTGGCTGTACTAGCCATTATGTTTGGAACCACAAATTTGATGGCCCAAGAGGAAGGCAATACAGCAGCTGCGGCTGAGGAAACTGCCACTGAAGACACTACTCAACAGGATATGGGCGACACCGCAGCAATGGAAGCTGCAGAAGAAGCTCCTGCTCAAGAAGAAGCCGCTCCTGCAACTACTGAAGAAGAAACTGCAGTTGAAGAGGATATGTCTTTCCACCAGGTATTGAAAGAAAAATTCATCGAAGGTGGTCCTGAATTCATGGGTATCGTATTAATTACCCTGATCTTAGGTTTGGCCATCTGTATCGAGCGTATCCTTTACCTCAATATGGCTACTCCAAACGCCAAGAAATTATTAGCTGAAATCGAAAGTGCCCTGCAAAGCGGTGGTGTGGAAGCGGCCAAAGAAGTTTGTCGTAACACCCGCGGTCCGGTGGCCAGCATCTTCTACCAAGGTTTAGAGCGCAGTGGCGAAGGTATCGAGATGGTTGAAAAATCTATCGTTTCCTACGGTTCTGTACAAATGGGTCTTTTAGAGCGTAACGTATCTTGGATCTCTCTTTTCATCGCTTTGGCTCCTATGCTTGGGTTTATGGGTACTGTAATCGGTATGATCGACGCCTTCGACGCGATTGAAGCAGCGGGAGATATTTCTCCATCACTGGTAGCAGGGGGTATTAAAGTGGCCCTTTTGACCACTGTATTCGGTTTGATCGTAGCGATTATCTTACAGATTTTCTACAACTATATCATTGCGAAAATTGACTCTATCGTGAACACCATGGAAGATGCTTCTATCACTTTGGTGGACATGTTAGTTCGTTTCGAAAACAAATAATTAGACGATTAAGATGGTAGATACTGGACTTTATATCACTTATGTCCTGATTGGGATTTGCGTTATTGGCATCTTAGGATTTTCCGTGCTCAATATTGCAAAGAACCCAGGTGGGGCTAAAAGTGCCCTTGTCGGTATCGTAGGTCTGATCGTAATCTTTGGTTTGACTTACGCACTGAGCGACGGCACGGATGCAACTACAACTTACGCTAAGTTGGATATTACCGAAGGCACTTCTTCCCGTATTGGTATGGGATTAGGAACCTTCTATGTGTTAACTGCTGCAGCAATCGTAGCGATTCTGTATTCAGAAGTATCTCGTTTATTCAGTAAATAATTCACTATGGCAAAGCGTGCATTACCCGAAATTAATGCCGGCTCGATGGCAGACATTGCCTTCTTACTGTTGATCTTCTTCCTCGTGACCACTACCATGGACGTGGATTCAGGGATCAACCGTAAGCTTCCGCCATGGGATGAAGAACAATTGCAAGACCCTCCCCCCATTAAAAAGAAGAATATCTTCACCGTTCTGGTAAACTCCCGCAACCAATTATTGGTAGAGGATGAATACATGGAACTCGAAGACCTTCGTGAGGCAGCAAAGCGCTTCCTTAATAATAATGGCGACGGAAAATGTGATTACTGTACCGGTGGTCTAAGAAGTCCTTCTTCCTCAGATAATCCTGGTAAAGCAATTATTTCTCTGCAAAACGACCGTGGTACTTCCTACAAGATGTATATCTCTGTACAGAATGAACTGGCGGCTGCCTATAATGAGCTTCGGGAAGAATTGGCTCAGCGCCGATATGGCAAGTCCTATGATGATCTGGATGAGGCTGCTCAGAAAGAAATCAGCGATGCCTATCCCCAAAAGATCTCCGAAGCAGAACCGGTAAGTTTAGGTTAATATGTCAAAGTTTAAGAAAAAATCAGGAGGCGGTACTCCCGCGATTTCTACGGCTTCTCTTCCGGATATCGTATTTATGCTACTGTTCTTCTTCATGGTAACTACCGTTATGCGGGAAGTAACCTTAAAGGTGAAGAACGAAAAGCCATTTGCGACCGAGATTAAGAAGTTGGAGCGTAAATCTTTGGTAACCTACCTTTATGTAGGTAAACCTAAAGCTGCTTATGCTCCCCAATTGGGAACAGAGCCCGTCCTGCAATTAGACGATGCGATCGCTCGTGTTGGTGAAATACAACCTTTTGTTATTGCCGCCCGCGAGGAGATTAACGAAGCTGAAAGACCCTTGATGACGGTTTCCATTAAAGCGGATGAAGACGTGAAAATGGGATTCATTACCGATATCAAACAGGAATTGCGTAAAGCAAATTCCTTGAAAATAAACTACTCTACCCGTAAGGGAGAGGTTTTCGAAGACAGACGTAAATAGTCTGAGAATACAGTATTTGTTGGAACATCCGCTTCTCGATTGAGGGGCGGATGTTTTTTTATGCCCTATTGCCAATACCAGAGTTCGACGGCTGCCCGTTTTCTTAAAAACAATTGATTATGTCGAAACGCGCTTCTGCTGAGATTAATGCCGGTTCTATGGCCGACATTGCCTTCCTTCTTCTCATTTTCTTTTTGGTAACCACCACCATGGATGTGGATGCCGGTATCACTCGAAAGCTACCGCCCATTCAGGATAAACCCTTGCCGAATTCCAGTATTATTCACCAAAGGAACATCTTTACGGTTTTGGTAAATGCTCAGGATAAACTGATGGTCGAAGGGGAGTTGATGGCCCTCGAAGACCTGCGTAAGGCTACTCGGGACTTCTTGAATAATAATGGCGATGGAACTTGTGAGTATTGTTTAAATGCCAAACAAAGTCTTAGCTCTTCAGATAATCCCCAAAAGGCGGTGGTGTCTTTACAAAATGATCGTGGAACCAGCTATAAACTCTATATCGCGGTGCAAAATGAATTGGCTGCAGCCTATAATGAACTAAGGGAAGAAATGGCGCAGAAGCGTTTTGGTAGGCCTTTAAAAGATCTTTCTGATGCGGCCCAGGAAGAGATTAAAATGGCCTGGCCCCAAAAGATCTCTGAGGCGGAACCGGTAGAATTGTAAGCGGACTAATTAAAGATGCTAAGGAGGGAAACAATGCTCTGGCAGGATTGAAGAAATGAAGTTATTTCTTGATCCTAGGTCAAGGTGTTCTGCTTTGTCTTACTAGGACTAGATTGCCTGCCTTAGCCTTATTGGGAGTATTATATAATCGGGCCATGCTTTCACTAAGCTTCAAGAATTGTTCAAAGCGTTGATTAGGGGTCAAGGAAATTTGCTTCTCTTCTTGAGCCTGTTTACTTGCGAACTTATCTATAAAGCTTTTTTGCATTTAGTAAAGATATTAAACTGCAGGTAGAACTCAGCTTAGCCTAAGGAGTATCCCATCAAAAAAGCCCGACCATCTGGCCGGGCTTTTCATTATGCTAATTTCCTGATTAAAGCTCTAAGGCTTTTTTAGGATCATTGTTCATCAATAATTCGGCTGGGTTTTCCAAGGCTTCTTTAACCGCTACCAGGAAGCCTACCGACTCACGTCCGTCAATAATACGGTGATCATAGCTTAGAGCTACGTACATAACCGGACGAATCACTACCTGGCCATTTTCTGCTACCGGACGCTCCACGATGTTGTGCATGCCTAAAATAGCGCTCTGGGGAGGGTTAATGATTGGGGTAGACAACATTGAGCCAAATACACCGCCATTGGTAATGGTAAAGGTTCCACCAGTCATCTCATCAACGGTAATCTTACCATCGCGAACCTTAGTAGCCAAGCGCTTGATGTCTTTCTCAACACCCGCGAAGCTCATTAATTCGGCATTGCGCAGTACAGGAACCATTAAACCTTTAGGTCCGCTTACCGCGATGCTGATATCAGCATAATCGAAGCTCACTAAATTGTCGCCATCGATCATACTATTTACCTGTGGGAATTCTTTCAAGGCGCGAGTTACCGCCAAGGTGAAGAAGCTCATAAAGCCAAGACCAACTCCATGCTTTTCTTTGAAGTCTTCTTTATACTGTTTACGCAGATCGAAAATAGGCTGCATATTCACCTCATTAAAGGTGGTAAGCATCGCCGTTTCATTCTTAACGCTAACCAGACGCTGAGCCAATTTACGACGCAGACTGCTCATACGAGAAGTGCTGCTTGGACGAGCGGCATTGCTTGGCGTTCCCATGCTGGCCTCTGCTTTAATAGCATCGTCCTTGGTAATACGGCCATCACGACCGGTACCGGTAATCTGACTGGGATCTAATCCTTTTTCGTCAATAATCTTTTTCGCTGCAGGAGAGGCAGAACCCGTAGCATAGCTTTGCTTACTTTCTTCTTTAGCCTCAGCCTTTGGGGCAGGGGCCTCTTCTTTCTTCTCCTCAGCTTTGCTTTCCGCTTTAGGGGCACTACTACCACCTTCTGGAGCGGCGGCATCGGTGTCTATGGTTGCAATCACCTGACCTACTTCTACCGCTTCACCTTCCTCAGCAATTAGCTTGATTACGCCGCTTTCTTCGGCGGGTAAAGCCAGGGTAGCTTTGTCAGAATCGATCTCGGCGATCTCCTGATCTTTTTCAACATAATCGCCATCGGCCACCAACCAACTGGCAATCTCTACTTCGGAAACCGATTCTCCGGGTGAAGGAACTTTAACTTCTACACTCATGGTAATTATTGAAATCTAGGTGTTGAATATTTCTTGGATTAGATTATTGTGCTTGAGGGCAGCCAATTTCGATGATCCCGCAGCAGTACTGGCACTGGCCGGAGTGGCGAATACCTTGTTCACCTTAACAGGGAAATTGATTTGCACATACCAGGAGGCTCCCATATTCATAGGTTCTTCCTGGGCCCAGTATATTTCATCGGCATTCGGATAGCTGGCAATCAAATCATTGATCTGCTCCGAAGCTAATGGATACAATTGTTCTAAACGAATAAAAGCACGGTCTTCTACCAGCTTCTCATCGCGAACCTTATCAAGATCATAATAAAGCTTGCCACTTAGGAAGAACAACTTCTTCACCTTTGAGCGGTCTTCAATCCGTGGATCATCTAATAATTCACGGAAACGTCCGGTGGCCAAATCTTCTAAGGGAGACTGTACCTTAGGATGACGCAATAAGCTCTTTGGCGTCATTACCACCAAGGGCTTACGGAAATCCCGCAACATCTGGCGACGAATCATATGGTAGAAGTTCGCCGGAGTGGTAATATTTACCACTTGCATATTGTACTGGGCACATTGCTGTAACCAACGCTCTAAACGTGCGCTACTGTGCTCTGCACCTTGACCTTCATAGCCATGAGGCAGATACAATACCAATCCGTTTTGCACCTTCCACTTGTCTTCCGCGGCGGATAAGAATTGGTCAACAATAATTTGCGCGCCATTAAAGAAGTCGCCAAACTGCGCTTCCCAAACTACCAAGGTTTCGGGTGAGCTCATGGCATAACCATAGTCGAAGCCCATAACGCCATACTCGGAGAGTAAAGAGTTATAAATGGCAAACCGGCCTTCGCGGCCAGGGATATTATTGAGCAGGATATGCTCCTCTTCAGAATCCTCTACCTTAATTACCGCATGGCGATGGGAGAAGGTACCACGTTCGGTATCCTCACCACTAATCCGCACATTATAGCCATCCACGATTAAGGAGCCATAAGCCAATAATTCGGCCATACCCCAATCCAGGCTATTGCGCTCATCCACCATTTTCCAGCGATCTTCCATCAATTTCTTGATCTTCACGAAGAACTTTTTGCCTTCGGGTAAAGTGGTAATGGTACGGGCAATGGATTTCAGTTTATCCAGATCAAATGAACTGTCAATAGACTCCGAGAAGTCTACGGGCTCGGCAGTACGGAATCCGTCCCACTCATCAGCCATAAACTGGGTAATATTGTTTTTCTCAATTTTCTTCGATTCGTCGAAGCGCATTTCCAACACTTCCTTAAAATCGTTTTCCAGACTCTTTAAAAAAGCCTTGTCAATCACCCCGTCCTGTTCAAGCTTCTTAGCGTAAATCTCTTTGGGATTAGGGTGTTTGTTAATCTCCTTGTACAATAAAGGCTGGGTAAAGCGAGGCTCATCCCCCTCATTGTGCCCGTATTTACGGTAGCATAAGAGATCAATAAAAATATCGCGGTTGTAGCGCTGGCGGTATTCCATCGCAAACAGGGTTGCGTGGATAACAGCTTCTACATCATCACCATTTACGTGAAGCACTGGGGCTTGTACGGTCTTGGCAATATCAGTACAGTAAATACTGGAACGCGCGTCCAGATAATTGGTGGTAAAGCCCACCTGATTATTAATTACAATGTGTACAGTACCGCCAGTATGGTAACCATCGAGGGTTTCCATTTGCAGTACTTCATACACAATACCTTGAGCAGCCACGGCGGCATCACCATGGATCAAGATGGGCATTACTTTCGATTTCTCTTTGCCATAGGCCGTGTTAATCTTGGCCCTGGCAATACCGGTTACTACGGCATCTACCGCCTCTAGATGCGAGGGGTTTGGAGAGAGGTTTAATTTGATGGTTTTGCCACTGTCCAATTCCTTGGTGGTGGTATAGCCTAAGTGATATTTTACATCTCCGTCAAATTCGGCATCCAAGAATTCCTTGCCTTCAAACTCCGAGAAGATATCTCGTTGGGTTTTTCCAAAGATATTGGAGAGAACATTCAAGCGTCCACGGTGAGCCATGCCCATCACAAACTCTTCTACGCCCAATTTGGCCGCGCGGCGAATACCGAATTCTAAGGCAGGAATTAAGCTTTCAGCTCCTTCAATAGAGAAACGCTTTTGGCCTACGAACTTACGGTTGATGAAGTTCTCAAAAGCAACGGCTTCATTCAGTTTATGAACGATAAGCTTCTTATCATCCGCCGTATAGTTCGGGTGATTATTATTAATGTGCAATTGACTTTGAATCCAGCGAATACGCTCGGGATCGCCAACATACATATATTCAATACCAATACTACGGCAGTATACTTCCTCCAGTCGCTGAATAATTTCCGCCAGGGTCTTGCTCTCGGTAAAGCCAATTTCCTTGGCCGCCTGAAAAGGAAGGTTCAGATCACTTTGCTGTAATCCGAAATTTTCGATAGTAAGTTTGGGCTCATATTCCCGTCGACTCCGAACGGGGTTGGTGGCAGTAAACAGGTGGCCTCGGGTACGGTATCCGTCAATCAGGGCTAATACCTGAAACTCTTTGCGAATCTCGGCTACAATCTCATCATGATTGTAAGCGATACCCGCTGCTTGTTCGTCTCCGTATTCTTCCCGGGCAAAATCGTAACCTTGGAAAAAAGCCCGCCAACTGGGTTCAATGTTATCCGGACTTTTTAGGTAACGTTGATATAGATCGTCAATAAAGGTACTGTGTACTCCTCCAAGAAAGGAAAATCTGTCCATGATTTACGCGTCGCGAAATTGGCTACAAAATTAGGATAAAAATAATGCGTTAAGTCTTCAATGTGCTTTATTATCACTATTTGCTATCCTTAATCTATTGCGCTTATTTTTGTTTTCATGAAAAAGTCACTTTTCCTGCTTTTACTACTTAGTTTGGTGGCCTTCAATTCATCGGCCCAAAGCGATAGATTTAAGAAGAATCCCAAATCTGGCCAGGAACAGAAGAAGGAAGAAGCTAAGCCTCAAGCTCCATCTCAAGCTAAAAAGGGAGCAACTCCCCTTAAAGATCGCCTAATCTATGGTGGCGGTGCCGGTTTAAGTTTTGGCAATAACACCAATATTTTTTTGGCTCCCCAGGTGGGCTATAAGGTTAACGATAATTGGGTGCTAGGTGCAGGATATATGTATAACTACGTAAAGTGGAATCAGATTTATTCGGGAAATCAGATTATTCCGGTCGATTTTGAGAATCAGGTACACGGCCCTAATGTCTTTAGTAATTATTCTTTCAGCAAATTTTTCGTGGGATCTCAGTTTGAGCTTTTAAATCACGATGTCTATATCTACAATCTTAATACTCTGGATTTTGATATCGAGAATAAATGGACCCCGGTTCTGTTTTTACAAGGAGGTTTTAAGCAGGATATTGGTCGAAAAGGCCAGATGTTAATTGGCTTACGCCTGAATGTACTCGATGGGGGCGATTCGCCTTATTCTACTTCTTGGGCGCCTATTTTCCAGATTTTCTTTTAAATCTTACCGCTGTATTGGGCTCTGAAGATCACTTTTTGAGCCTCTCGTTCCAGAATTTTCGCGGCTATTTCCTGGGGCCTTTCGGCGGATAGGATTTCAAGGTCAATGCGATACAGCAGCTGAGCCAGATCTATTTTATTGAGATTTGCCTCTAACCACTCATTAAGCCATTCCAGCAAGTTTTGGTTTGGTACCTCCATTAGTTCTATACCTAAGTCCTTGGCCAATTGGGCCCGGAGATCCTCCAATAAATTGAGATGAGCCGGAACTTGCTTAAGCTGGTGCCAGAATTTCATCGATCACGATGACTAAGCCATTGGGCAAATTGCGCCAATTCATTCTTCAATTCTACATCAGGAGCATGAGCTGCCTCCAAGGCTTCCAGGGCCTCTTTTAGCAGGGAATCGCGTTTGGCTTCGGCCTTAGCCTTGGCTCCACAGGCGATCATCCATTCGCGATAAGCATTAACCTTTTCATCGCCTTCCAACTGGTCAAGGCGCAAATCTGACCAAGCTTCGCGATCCAACTCGCGGGCATATATCATCAAGATTGTCTTTTTATCCTGGAGGATGTCACCACCGGCTGTTTTGCCTACTTTTTCAGGATCGCCAAAGGCATCCAGTAAATCATCTTGTATCTGAAAGGCCAAACCGGCATTGATACCAAAATTGTAGAGCGATTGCGCGGCCATTTTATCAGCACCGGCTACCAGGGCTCCAATTTTTAGAGCAGCCCCTAAAAGTACCGCGGTTTTTTGGCGAATCATAAGCAGGTATTCGGCCTCTGCCACCTCCTCGCGATTCTCAAAATTCATGTCTCTTTGCTGCCCTTCACAGATCTCAAGCGCCGTTTGCGAAAAGCAATCCAGAACGGCAGGCAAAATTTGCGCTTCTACCTGGGCAATGTATTGATAGGCCTTTACCAACATGGCATCTCCCGAAAGGATGGCAATGTCGCGGTTCCATTTTTTATGCACTGTGGCCTGCCCACGGCGAAGGTTGGCCTCATCCATAATATCATCATGTACGAGGGAGAAATTATGGAAGACTTCAATTCCTAAAGCAGGCATTAGGGCCTTGCTTGCCGCTGCACCAAAAAGTTCGCAGGCGGCAAGGCTAAGTGCCGGACGTAAACGCTTTCCTCCCAGAGCCAGGATATAGCCCATGGGGGCATAAAGTTCAGCTGGACTTTGATCAAAATTCTGCTGAGCCAGTGTACGTTCCACCAGCTTAACATAGTCCGGAATTCTCTGCATGCTTAGTCTACTTTAATCAGATCCATCAAGTAGCGACCGTAGCCACTTTTCAGCAAAGGCTGCGCGATTTCTTCAAGCTGGGCATTATTGATAAAACCTTGTCGCCAGGCAATTTCCTCAATACAACCGACTTTCAGACCCTGACGTTCTTCAATTACCTGAACAAACTGGCCGGCTTGCATTAAGCTCGGAAAGGTTCCGGTATCGAGCCAGGCTGTACCCCGGTCTAAAATACCTACTTGTAGCTTTCCTGCCTGGAGGTATTCTTTGTTTACATCTGTAATCTCGTATTCGCCCCGAGCAGAAGGTTTAAGGTTCTTGGCAATATTTACCACTGCATTATCATAAAAGTACAGCCCCGGTACCGCGTAGCGGGATTTGGGTTTAGCGGGCTTTTCTTCAATAGAAACCGCCTTAAGATTCTCGTCAAAATCTACCACTCCATAGCGTTCGGGATCCGAAACCTGATAGGCGAACACCACCCCACCGTCGGGGTTCTTGCTGTTTTGCAGCAGATCCTCCATCTTGGAACCATAGAAAATATTGTCGCCCAAAACCAAAGCAACGCTGTCATCACCAATAAAATCTTCCCCAAGTACAAAAGCCTGGGCCAGGCCATTGGGTTCATGTTGTACTGTGTAGTGAAACTCACAACCTATGCGGCTACCATCGCCCAAAAGCTTTTCGAAAAGTGGCAAATCGTGAGGGGTAGAGATGATTAAGATTTCTCGAATTCCAGCTTGCAATAGGGTGCTCAATGGATAGTAAATCATTGGCTTATCGTAAACGGGCATCAACTGTTTACTAATTGCCAGGGTAAGTGGGTGTAAACGCGTTCCGGAGCCTCCGGCCAATATGATTCCTTTCATGCTGGGGTTTTTAGAGTTTATTCTATCGACAGCTCTTTTTTTGGACTTGGGGTCTCCTGATTAGGGAATTCCGGTTCATCATCGTCCTCATCATCATCTTCGTCTTCCTCATAAATGGTAATATAAGGCTCAGTAAAGGACTTATTAATGATCAGTTTTTCAAAGCTAAGCAATAAGCTTGGCAAGAGCAGTAAATTGCCAATCATTGCGATGATAAGGGTTATACTCACTAGTATTCCCAGAGCTACAATACCGCCAAAGCTTGAGGCTGTAAATACGCTAAAGCCAAAGAACAATACCACAGAGGTGTAGAACATGCTCACTCCCGTTTCGCGAATAGCCAATAATACAGATTGCCCAATATTATAGCGCGTAATCTTTAGTTCTTGTCGATATTTTGCCAGGAAATGGATGGTATCATCAATACTAATTCCAAAAGCTACACTGAAAACCAAAATAGTACTGGGCTTTAAGGGTATACCAAAGAATCCCATGATCCCCGCTGTCATCAATAAAGGGAAGAGGTTAGGAACTAGTGATACCAATACCATGGCAAAGGAGCGAAAGATAAGGGCCATTACTAAGGCAATAACACTAATTGCCAAACCCAGACTTACGATTAGGTTTTTAATAAGATAGGTAGTGCCCTTTTGGAAGACCATCCAGGCTCCGGTTACCGTAACATCGTAACGATCGGCTGGGAAAATTTCGGCGATATTAGCCATTAGGGCTTCCTGCAAATAGGCTGATTCCTCTTTACCCATATCTTCTACCTGCATGCTAATACGCGCATAGCGTCCGGTGCTGTCTACCATGGATTGCATCAGGCTGTTGCCATCTTCACTATCATTGGGAATATAGGAGAGTACGAAACTGCGGTCTTGAGATCCCGGTAATTCGTAAAAGTCGGGTTCCCCTCGGTAATAGGCTTGCTTCACGAACTTTAATCCGTTTACAATCGAAAGAGCCTTGCTTACCCCAGGTACTTCTTGCATAGCCTCCTGTAAGCGATCCATTCTTTTGAGGGTGCTGTTTTTATAGGCCCCACCTGGGTTGCGAGTGTCGATTACCAATTCTAAGGGAACTACCCCGCCAAAGCGATCTTCTAAAAAGCGCAAATCCTGGAATACGGGATCACTCTTTTTAAATTCTTCACTCAAATTACCGGTGGTATAAATCTTGGAGATCCCTATTCCGGCAATTACCAGCAATAATACCAATCCGCTGTAAACATAGGGGCGGTGGTACATGGAGGCGCGAATCAACCAGTCGATAAAGCCTTTAATCCAGCGTTTTTCCAGATGTTTATAATGTCTTTGTTTCGGTGGGCGAGCAAAGCTGTAGTATACCGGAATTACAATGATGGAGATTACGAATACCATCATCACATTTAGGGAGGCTACAACCCCAAATTCCTTTAAGATAGTGCTATCGGTGAGAATCAAAGAGGCGAATCCCATGGCAGTGGTGGCATTAGTCATTAAAGTAGCCGCACCAATTTTGCGAATTACCCTTTGTAAGGCCTTTATACGATTGCCATGGTTTTTAAATTCCGAATGGTATTTGTTGATCAGGAAGATGCAGTTGGGTACGCCGATGACAATGACCAGCGAAGGAATCAAGGAACTGAGCATGGAGATCTCATAGTCCAAAACGGATATTAACCCGAAGGACCAGAATACTCCCAAGACTACCACGCCCAGCGAAATAAGCATGGCGCGCGCACTGCGGAGAAAGGCAAAGAGAATTAAGGCAGTTACCAGCATTGCCAAACCTACCAGCAGGAAGATTTCCTTACTTACCTTTTTGGTATTGGCCATGCGAATATGAGGCAGACCACTAATTTTTATATCGCGACCAATATGAGCTTCCGCCACTTCGGCGCTTTCCTTAATACTTTCTACGATGGTTACAATCTGCCGTACATAAAGCTGCTCTGAATCTATCTGCACTAACATTAGTGGAACCTGGCCATCTTCACTGCGCAGTAAGCCCTGGTAAAAGGGAAGTCGACTGAAGAGGTTACGCATACTGTCGAGCTTACCACTGCGGAAACCGGGGTTCATCGATTGATAGTACAGTTTTTGAATACTATCATTGCGTAAAAGGTTATAGGCATTAACTGGCGAAAGAACGCCAACCACTCCCGGAATAGCGTTTAGCTCATCTTGTAAGCGCTGCCATTGGGGGTAAAGCTCAGGGTCAAAAACATCGAAACTATCAATTGCCAAAACCACGGTATTGCCAACTTGATTAAAGCGTTCTCGGAATACATCGTATTCCACTTGTGCACTATCGGTCTTGGGAAGTAAGCGTGAAAACTTGAAACTTACCTGTACGTACTGCCCCTCCCAGGCCATGAAAAAACTGAGGAAGAGCAAGCTGCTTAGAACCGTTATCCGGTTCCTGAGGATAAGTCGGGCAATGAATGTAAACATCCGTGGCTAAGCCAAAAAGAATTTGGGCAAAACTACTAAAACTGTGTGGCTCAGAGCACGGAAATGACGTCTTAAAAACTGAACTTGGAACTTAGCTTAAAGGCAAAGTTGTGCAAAGGCTCTGCTAATTGATTTGGTCCGTAGCGGTAATAAACGCCAATTCCCAGTCCCAGCAGGTTGCTTACATAGAGGCGGTTAAATTCCAAACCACTTTCGAAATAGCCATGCTTTAAATCCTTCACACCAATATTTTTATGCAGTTCAGGTTTGGCTAAAGTTCCAAAAGCTATCCGGTGCACCATCTCCAAATGAGGCTCAAATCCCGATCGCTTGTAAAAGGTACTGCGGAAATCCTGGCGCCACATCAAACTAATCATTCGATCATTGAGGAACTCATTAAAGCGCATGGTCTCAAAGGCGTGACGATCGGGAACGGCATAAAAAGTAGCTTCCCAATAATTCGAAATAGTACGGAAATTGGCCGCTGGGGTAAAGAGTTTTGTTGCCGGAACATCGCCCCAAACAGCGGCAGCGCGCAAGCGAATACTGGTTTCGCCATAGCCACGGCTTAAGCGCTTGTACTCAGCTTGAAAAAGTGCGCGGGTATAATTGTAGTCCCCTTGCCAATAATCGTTCATACCTTCACTTACATGCAAGGAGAAGACCGGGTATCGTTGGCGGAGCTTAATTTTCCCGATCGGAGTTTCTGCATACTCTTCTGCCGGAGCATAGCGTAATCCAATGGCTACTTCGCTAAACTCAAACCAATCCCGATTAGTTGTGAAATCCGAGAATTGGTAGTTGCCGACGGTATTAAGCCTTTCATGCAAGGTGCTTAAGTCTAATTGAATATTGGGAAGTGGATCAATGCGCATGCCTAGGCGAATTTGCTGATTGTAATCCCATTGCTCAATACTAATGCGACGGTAATTATTTTGGAAAATGGATTGCGCATCAATGCCGGGCATACCAAATCCGGAGGTTTCGAAAATGTCGGATTTATAGCGGGCGTACACTTGCCAGCGGAGGTTTTTGTGGAGCTCATAATTGATATGACCTCCGTATTTATGGGCCTTATCCTTAAATCCATAAGCGTAGAAAGCGCCTAATTTTAAGCGATCATGAAAGCGTTCATTGGTCTCAAAGGCGGCCCCCAGACGGAATCCTTCGTATACATTGTAATTCAGCACGCTGCCAATGTCCAGGTTTACATAGTAGATGGGGATATAACCTCGACTCAAGGTGAGAAAGATATTCAAGCTGCGTTCAAAGTTTTCTGCCTCAGAAATACTATCCACAAAGGTATAAGTGTTGGCCTCCAGGCTGTCTAACACATCCCCACGAAAGGCATTCAATAAAGAATCTACTTCTGCTTGATCTTTTTCTTCAATGGTTAACTCGGCATGGGAGATATCCGAAAATTTCAATTTGGGATCCAGGTCGATTCGCATTAAACGCCTACGCATAATTGCCCGGGGCACGGCTTTATTAATGCTAAACATCCTTAGTTTGATATCTGCCTCGAAGGAAACAGGAAACCAGGTGTGGGGTCCAAAACGACGGTATTCTTGACTGATTTCTATGGGTAAGCTTTCTTCTGAGGCCGGGGTAGCGCGTACATTCACAATCGCCCAATCGCGAGAGTCGATATTGATTACTCCTTGCAGAGCTTTAAAACCGGTATTAGGTCGGGGACGAAAACTTAAAGTGAAAATGGTATCACCACTTTCGGTGAAGAGGCTATCTTCCAAAACAAAATAATAGCGTTTGGT
Source organism: Croceimicrobium sp. (assembly GCF_965228705.1). Taxonomy (GTDB): domain Bacteria; phylum Bacteroidota; class Bacteroidia; order Flavobacteriales; family Schleiferiaceae; genus Croceimicrobium. Next base: position 2,324,409 of record NZ_OZ245832.1, on the reverse strand, counting down.
GCTCCCCTTACTGATGGGATTTAGATATTCCCCACCACTAATTCCGATATAATCACTGTAAAAAGAGAAAGATTGCAATTGGGTGACCAGCAGTGAAAACATGGGATTTTTGAATCCTGAAGTTCGGTTGGCAATCACCTCCTCATTATCCCGAGGGCGTTTGAATTTCCGCTGGGTAAGAGTCTCCATAAAGAAGAGGTGTTTATCGGAAAAGTATTGATGCAATTCGAAGCCACTACTGTCAATCTTTACAATGCTATCCGGCTGATCTGCTTTGAGGCTGTCGATGCGATCAGAAAGCATGACGGTATCAATATCGGGATCGATAGAGTCGAGGTTGAGGGTAACAATAAACTTGCTGTAAGAATAATAGCTGAATTGATCCAGTTCTTCCGGATCATTGGCTTCCTTGTTTCGCACGGCATTTTCAACCATGCGGTGAGCAGGATTTTCGCCAGGTAAAACGGTTACTTCTCCTAAAGTGGTTTTGGTTTCTATTAAAACGACCAGCTTAGCTTTGGTCTCTAAATTAGGGCCTGTTAAACTTTGGGACTCAAAACCAATATAACTGAAGTCAAGGCTATTAATTGGCGCTGTGCTTTCCAGTTGGTAGAAACCATCCAGATCGGTAGTTCCCCCGCGGCCCCCTTTGTTAATGGTAATATTTACGAAGGGTAAGCCCTTGCCGTCTTCATCTACTACGCGGCCTTCTATGCTATGCTGGGAAATAAGAGTAAGGGGGAGGCTAAGTAAAAAACAGAGTTGTATCAGTGTCTTCATAGTGTGCATCTAAAGATACAGACACCGCAATTAGTATGCGAAGTTGCCTGGGATTTGTGAATGGAAAGCGAAAACTTCCTGGAGGGGAAGCACCTTAGGGTTTGATAAAGCCAAGACATTCCAGCTCTAAGAGTTTGTTCTTCAAGAAATCGAAATGACCTTTTGTGAGCTCATTCCTCTCTGTTCTTGTAAACCTACAGTCCCCATTTTGACATTCAAATTCAAGTTTTTCTTGTTTCTGAAAATTTAGAAGCCCATGAATGTATTTGGATGATTTGGAAATTGTGAATTGAGATCCGTCTATATCCGCTACAATAATGCTGTCTGTTTTATAGCGAACTGTGTATTGTTGGTAAATGCTCGTGCATATACCCTGAAAACCGTAACCATTACCATAGAAATACCAGGTGCCGGACCTTTCGCCATTGTGATAATTTCCACTTAGAATTTTTCGATCTCTGTAAAATTGCGCTCTCTTAGTTTGGGCGCGGGCTTCACCCTGCAATAGACTTTTTTCAAATCGGTGATAATAGAACCTTCGCACCAGGGAAAAGCTATCCAAACGAGAAATATGTTCTGAAAAATGACCCTTTAGAGTATCAGATCCGTTGATGGTGAAAAGACAGGTAGAGTCCAATTGCGAAGGACTTGCTTCAGTGATTTGTGCCCTCATAGTTAAGGAAAGGGTGATCAAGCTAGCTAGCAAGTAGGGGATTTTGATTAAAGTTTTGAAGAGCATTTGAAAAAGGACTAAGTGATGCATCTGGAAATTTATAAACGTCCTAATTCCCTTTTTAAGTTTTGGCGCGCTTGTTTTTCATGGGATTCACGAATCTCCGAGGTTTTAAAAATCCATTCCATGGCTAGGAAGTGTTCCAAAACTTTTTTCCGGCCTTCGCGATATAGGTAATTAGGGTAAACGGAATACTCCTTGCGGATTTTTTGGCAATAAGCGTCGTAAAGTGCAGGCTCATCGCCTAAAATGGCCAGATCAAAATCCAGTAAGAAATTGCAGTCTTTGTCGTCAATATTTTCATGGCTTTTCGTCGCAAGAATTTGGTTATAGCAATTTTGAATTTTCGACTTTGCTAAGCGTAGTTTCTGCAAACGCTGGGATGCGACTTCAGCACTTCTTTCTTCATTATCACTTTTAGTGGCCTGATATACGAAGTCATGGTAAAAGATGGAAAAAAGCAGGGTATCCAAATCCTGAATGGAGTGCTGATATTTAAGCGCTAATTTCGACATATACTGCAAGTGCTCGAGATTGTGATAATGTCGCTTTGGGCTGGAATACGCTTTTTCAATTTCAAGCCAAAATTCTTCAATAAGCTCCTCTTCACTTGAGTATTTGGTAATTAATTGATGCCAGATGTTTTTAAGTTCATTCATAGTTTCAGGATCAGGATTTAAGAACTAAGGTAGCAGTCCTGAATAAGTGTGCATCCTGATAGAATATAAAAAAAACGCCCCGAGAATATTGGGGCGTTCTATAATCTAAATCCTGGTTAACTTATAAAGTTCCTCGGCTTTCTTGTTCGCGTTCAATCGACTCGAATAAGGCTTTAAAGTTTCCTTTTCCGAAGCTCTTGGCACCTTTACGTTGAATGATTTCAAAGAATAAGGTCGGACGATCCGCTACTGGCTTAGTGAAGAGCTGTAATAAATACCCTTCATCATCGCGGTCTACCAAAATTCCACGTTTGCGTAATTCGGAAACCTCTTCTTCGATGTCGCCTACACGATCCAGTAAATCATCATAATAGGTATCGGGTACATAAAGGAATTCTACCCCATGATCTTTTAAGTGATCAACCGTGCTAATGATGTCATTGGTTGCAACTGCGATATGCTGCACCCCAGCGCCATTATAAAAGTCGATGTATTCCTCAATCTGAGATTTCTTCTTGCCTTCAGCAGGCTCATTAATTGGGAACTTGATGCGACCATTTCCATTGGTCATCACCTTGCTCATTAAGGCAGTGTACTCAGTAGAAATGTCTTTGTCATCAAAAGATACCAGTTGAGCGAAGCCCATCACGCGAGCGTAAAAGTCAACCCATTTGTTCATCTCGCCCCAGCCAACATTACCAACCATATGGTCGATGTATTCTAGTCCGGCACCTTCAGGATTGTAATGGCTTTTCCAGCTTTTATAGCCTGGCATAAAGGGGCCATTGTACTCGGAACGGTCTACAAAAACGTGTACGGTGTCGCCATAAGTTTTAATACCACTTAAAGTTACTTTTCCGTTTTCGTCTTCAATGGTATAAGGCTCAAAGGCCGCTTCAGCTCCACGCTTGGTGGTTTCTTCGAAGCTTTTGGTGGCATCGTCAACCCACAGAGCTACGTTTTTCACCCCATCACCATGACGGTTCAAGTGATCGTTAATCGGGCCGCCCTCTCCCAAAGGAGTGGTGAGTACCAAACGAATTTTGTTCTGCTGTAAAACATAAGAAACGCGGTCTTTTACACCCGTTTCCAATCCAGCATAGGCCACAGATTGAAAGCCAAAGGCAGTTTTATAAAAGTGGGCCGCTTGCTTGGCATTACCCACATAGAGTTCTACGTGGTCGGTACCATTCAGGGGTAAGAAATCCTCAGCATCTGGGAATTCCTTTTTTAATTTAAGAGAAGTTGTATCGTAAAGTGTGTCCATAATAGAATCGCTTTTTTGCAAAGTTAGACGATTATTCCTCGAGCCAAGAACGATGATAGTTTTCGAGCTCGATATCCAGGGCCGCTTGAGTTACTTTCAAAGGACGGAAGGTATCTACCATAACAGCCCATTCCTGAGTGTCCTTCTGGCCTATACTGCGTTCATAAGCTCCGGGATGAGGTCCGTGGGGAATACCGGCTGGGTGCAAGCTGATAAAACCTTTGTCCACATGATTACGGCTCATAAAGTCTCCATCTACATAGTATAATACCTCATCGCTGTCGATATTACTATGATTGTAAGGAGCAGGAATCGCCTCAGGATGGTAATCGTACAAACGCGGAACAAAAGAGCAAACTACATATTGAGCACTCTCGAATGTTTGGTGTACGGGTGGTGGTTGGTGTACCCTTCCGGTGATGGGTTCGAAATCCTTAATATTAAAGGCATAAGGGTAGTTGAATCCATCCCAGCCTACCACATCAAAAGGATGACTGGCATAGGTGATTTCATGTAAAATGCCTTCTTTCTTCACCTTAACCACAAAGTCCCCCATTTCATCATGCACTTCCAGATTTTCAGGACCGCGCATATCGCGTTCACAGAAGGGGCTGTGCTCTAATAACTGACCGAAATAGTTGCGGTAGCGCTTAGGGGTATAAATAGGTTGATAGGAATCGAGGATGAAAAGACGGTTATCCGCATCATCAAATTCAATTTGATAAATCATCCCGCGAGGAATCACCAAATAGTCACCATAGCCGAAAGGAATATTTCCCATCATGGTGCGCAGGGTGCCGGTTCCACGGTGAATGAAGATCATCTCATCCGCATCGGCATTTTTATAGAAGTATTCGGTTAAGCTCTTGGTGGGAGCGGCCAATGAAATGTGCACATCATTATTAAAGAGCACGGGAATTCGGCTTTCCAGATAATCTTCTTTGGCCGGAACCTGAAAACCTTGCAGCATTCGACTGGTAATATTGTGATCCAGGGCTGCTTTCGGGTTGAGGTCGGCACCTACCTTCACATCCTTAACCATAGTCGGTCGGTGGAGGTGGTAAAGCAGGGACGACATTCCACTAAAGCCTTCGGTGCCAAAGAGCTGCTCATAATGCAGATCTCCATTTTCTTTGCGAAAGGTGGTATGGCGCTTATGCGGAATCTTTCCTAGTTTTTGATAAAATGGCATAGCAATCTTTTTTAAGAGGTTTCAAATATTCATTTTGTCGAAGAGGCGAAAAAGAACATTTGTCAGCTTTTGGTTTCAGGATGTAAATCACCCCAGCGTCTATGACTGTGGAAACGCTTTTGGCTTTTTTTGCCTTTGCGGAGCTCTTTCTGCTCTTCTGCACTTAAATGCTGTACTTCCATGCATTCTTCAGAACAACATTTGTCGTACTTCTCCGCGCAAGTTGGGCATTGAATAAAGAGCAAATTACAAGCTACATTGGCGCAGTTTACATGCACATCGCAAGGTTCTCCACATTGATGACAGTGCGAAATTACCTCATGGGAAATGCTTTCGCCCAGGCGCTCATCAAAGACAAAGTTCTTACCATGAAATTTGTTCGGCAATTCCTTGGTTTTAATTTGGCGGGCATAATCGATAATGCCGCCATGTAACTGGTTTACATCGCTAAAACCATGATGTTTTAAAAAGGCAGAAGTTTTTTCGCAGCGAATACCACCGGTGCAATACAAGAGGATCTTATCACTTTCCTTGCCTTTGAGCTTTTCCAAAACTTCAGGCAATTCCTCTCTAAAGGTTTCCGCCTGAGGGAGGATGGAGTTCTCGAAATGCCCGATTTCACTTTCATAGTGATTACGCATATCTACTACGATAGCCCCTTCTTCCAGGGCTTTATTCCAGGCTTCCGCATCGAGGTGGGTACCCACATTGGTAACATCATAATGATCGTCCGCTAAACCATCAGCAACAATGCGATCCCGCACTTTAATTACCAATTTGAGGAAGGACTTTCCATCGTCTTCCACCGCAATTTTAAAGGGGATGTCTTTGAACTCTTCCTTGGCATGCAGCTCCTTTACGAATTGCTCCCAATTTTGTTCGGGTACATTCATTTGGGCATTGATACCTTCGCGGGCAATATAAATGCGACCCAGGCAGTTGAGCTCAGTCCACTCTTGATATAAACGATCACGCATGGCTTGCGGATCGTCGAGAATAACGTATCGATAAAAAGATACGGTAATGCGTTTAAAGTCTTCGGCCATTAGGCGCGCTTCCAGCTCTTCCCGACTGTAGCGGTTTACCAGATTCTTTTTTCCGGCATTGGGATCCATAGACAGAAATTTTTGCAAAAGTACGAAAGCGAAAAAGGGGGAATATGACAAATGTTAGCTTTAATCGCTTCACTCATTGCTTAAGTACGGCTGAGTACCCATTTTATAGGGGATGAGATTCTTTTATTCTTAAACAGAATTTCGGAGGAAGTCAGGCATACCTTAATTTGCAGTCGCGGAATCTCAACCTAAATTAAGAATCGTGAAAAGGCTGTTCTCCATATTTATCAGTACAATCCTAATTTCTGCCTGTTCCAGTAAGCAAGCTGAAACATCCGCTACTAAAGAGGTTCAGGTAACTCATGGCAAAGACAATAAGCGGCTTACTGAATCGGTGGAAATTGATACCGCCACTTTCAATATCATGAAAGCATTGCTTGAAGGCAGGAAACCAGAAGATTTGAATGGCCAAAATGATTCTGTTTTTTCCGAGGAAGGAAGATTGGAATATGTGGTATTAGCCAATGACTTCTATGGTGCTTCTATTAAAAAGTTCTTTTACAATGAAAAAGGACAATTGGTTCGTTTGGTAGGCTTTAATAAAGATGGGGCCATTGCACCTTTTTTTGAATATGTGGCGATACATGAGCAGGACTACGATCAGCAAGGCCACTTGATCGAGGAACGTTTTTACGATGCCAAAGGTGCTTTTGTAGGGCCGGGTTCCGTGCCTCCAATCTTGCAGTTGAAATACGATGAGCATGGCAACAAAAAGGAAATCACCTATTTGGATGCAAATCGAAAGATGTACGAAGGTTTAACCCGCATTGTATTTGAGTACAATGAGGAGAATAAGCTTATCCGAAAGCTGTCCTATAATGCTAAGGGAGAAGTTGTAGGCGAAGAAAGGTATCAATAATAGATAAGTTTGAAGTTAGGCCTCTCTTATCGAATCCAAACTAAAACCATGATTAAGCATCTCGCCCTGTTCATCTTGTTTTTCATCATTTTAGCCGCTCGGAAGCGAAAGAAATCGCAATCGGAAGAATAGATGGATTTGGCTCAAGGATTTGATCTACAGTAATTTATTTGTAATTTCTGCCAGCCATTCCAAATCCATTGCCATGAAGATTAATCAGCTCAAGAGCATTCATTCCTGGGTGCGCAGTTCTTCCACCTCCGAGGTGCTTTTTGTAACTGCCTTAGTCCTACCGATCTATCTTTTGCTTTACAATGCTATGATTAATCAGATTAGTCAGGATTGGAAAAACTGGGGTTTGGGCCTGGCTGTACTGCTTTATTTTGTCGGATTATTTTGGATGAAGCTCCGTCAATCTAAGGAAGAGAAGAACTTTACAGACCTCTTAATTATTAAGAACCATATCCTGGATAAAGGTTATCGCTTTATGTCTTTTGAGCGCATTGCCGAGATTGATCAGCGTTTGGATGAAAAAAGAGTAAAGCAATTGGTCTTTGCCTTTCCGAATGAACTGCGTTTTGCCAAGCTTAAGGAGAATAAAAGAGGCATTAAGGTTTTGAATCTCGAGGTAGAGCAAGATTAAAGAGCGCAAGTTTCGGATTGCAGGTCCATTAGGGATGAAGCAACTTTGCGCGAATTGCAACATTAAATGAAGCAGGAAGAAAGCCTCAATTATCAGCGCATCGCTAAGGTGATTGAGTACATACAAAGTCATTATCAGGAGCAACCCAGCTTAGAAGACCTGGCCGCTCAGGTGCATTTAAGTCCCTTTCATTTTCAACGCTTGTTTCGCGATTGGGCCGGAACCAGTCCCAAGAAATTCCTGCAATACACCAGTTTAAAGCATGCTAAGAAACTACTGGCAGAACAAGAAGCTTCCCTAGCGGAAACCGCCTTTCAAACCGGCCTTTCCGGCACTAGCCGATTACATGATCTCTTTATTAATATCCAAGGTATGAGTCCGGCGGAGTATAAGAGAGGTGGAGAAAATCTGAGTATCCATTATAGTTTGGCCGAAAGTCCTTTTGGTCAGCTGATTGCAGCTTCCACCCTTAAAGGCCTTTGCTATTTGGCTTTCGCGGAATCCGAAGATCAAGCATTAGAGGGCTTGAAAAATGAATTTCCGAAGGCCACCTTTAATCAAGGGAGTGATGTAAATCAAGAACAGGCCTTGCGCTTTTTTAGAAGAGATTGGACCGAATTGCCGCAAATAAAACTGCATTTAAAGGGAACCGAATTTCAATTGCAGGTTTGGGAGGCGCTATTGAAAATTCCATCAGCGCAGGTCGCTACTTATGGAACTTTGGCTGCGCAAATCGGCAAGGCCAAAGCATCGCGAGCAGTAGGTACAGCCATTGGTTCCAATCCCATTGCTTATCTAATACCCTGTCATCGGGTAATTCGGGCTTCAGGAGAATTAGGAGGTTACCGTTGGGATCCCTTACGCAAAAGGGCAATGTTGGCTTGGGAGGCTGCGGAACGGGGTGCTCAGGATTCAGAAGATTAATTCTTGCAGACATATTATGCCAAAACTCTAAGCGTTGATTAGCTAACTCTAATTAAATCGCGCGGCATGAAATTCCCCTTATTCTTGACTATTCTATCGTTTTTTGGTTTTCAATTAGTACGAGGACAAGCATTGCAAGTAGGAGATACAGTGCCTGATTATACATTTCAAGAGGTACTTAATGGGGATCAAATGCCCATTTCATTAAGCTCGCAGAACAAACCTTTGCTTATCGACTTTTGGGCGACCTGGTGTGCGCCTTGTATTCCGACTTTGCATAAAATGGAAAAATGGCAAGTGGAATTCGAAGGGCAAATGGAATTTATTAGCGTATCTGCCGACAGTAAAGAAAATCTCTCGCGCTTTCTGCAAAGTTCCCCGCTCTCCATTCCGGTGGTCTATGATACCACGCATCGCGAAATCTTCCCTTATCGCTATGTGCCCCATTGCGTATTGATTGATGCACAGGGTGTTGTTCGTGCCATTGGCAGTTCTAAGAAATTGAATAAGGAGCTCCTGCAAAATTTAATCACAGGTAAAGACCTGGGGATAATTGAGGATGAAAACCCCACTGTGTCAGACCATCATTTATTGAAAACTTATCAGGAGAAAGCTTTTCAATATCGCCTGAGCTCCGAGCAAAAAGGCTGGTCTTTTAAAAACGAAATACAACGCGATGAAGAAGGTAGGCCTAAAGCACTCGATTTTCGCAATGTATCCCTGTATCGCCTTTTGGCGGATGTCTATCAACTGTCTTCCGTAGCTCGAATTTACAGCAAGGAGGATGTGGCCGCCCATCGCAAATATTGCTTTAGTCTGGAGCAGGATCCGCAGTACCCCTTGGATCTTTTAGAGCATGCCCAAGCCATTCTAAATTCTCATTTGGAATTTGAGGCAAGATGGCAAGCTGTAGTCCAGGATTCGGTTTGTGTTTTGGAAGTATTGGACAGTACCAAATTGCCTTCGATTTCAATAGAGGAGGAGCGCTATTTTGAATACCGCGGTCCATATTATTTGGGTAAAAAGGTCACTAGCTATGATTTGATTAAATACCTCGAAAATGAGGTGCAGTTACCCGTTAAGGATAAAGCCAGGCTTGATTATACTTTCGATATGGAACTGAATTGGAGCTATGGCGATGGTAAAACCCTCAATCGTGAATTAGCGAAATATGGCTTGGTGATTAAATGGTCGGAACAGCCAGAAGAGGTGAAATTATTGGTTCTAGAACCCAAGATTGGGGAAGAAAGGACTCAGAAATCGGGCTTTTGACCTTCAAATCCAAAATGCTAGCTTTTTCTGCTTTATACTTGTAAACTCGTACTAATCATCTAATATCCTAACTGATTTTTCATGCATCGTTTTCTTTTAAGCTTCCTTTTGCTCCCCCTCTTTAGCTTCGCACAAATCAATAAAGAGTATCAGGGTTTACTTTGGAAGATTTCCGGCAATGGTTTGGAAGAACCTTCCTACCTCTATGGTACCATGCACGTGAGTAATAGGGTGGCCTTCCACTTAAGCGAAACTTTTTTTGAAGCCCTGGACAATGCCGATTATGTAGCACTGGAAACCAATCCAGAGACCTGGGTTTCGGATTTAACCAGCTCTGAGCTTTACCGCGATCTGTTTAAAATGTCCTATCAGTACAATCAGTACATGATGCCTTTATACAGCTCCTTTAATCCAAAGGAACCCCAGCAACAGGAGTGGGAGTACTATTTAGCTCGAGATCAGGATTTATTAAACAATTTGCTCTATCGCCTGGATCAGCAGGATCAGGATTTTGCCGAAAACACCTATTTAGACCTTTTTATATTTCAAGCCGGTCGTAAGGCAGGTAAAAGCATCTATGCCCTCGAAGATTATGAAGAGTCGTATAAAAGCGTATTAAAGGCTAGTCGTGCGGATGAAGACGCTGTGTACATTACCGATCGACAGGCCCGCGACCTTTTAGGCGATTTTACCGATTGGCAAACCTTAATGGAAGATGCCTATCGCCGGGGTGATCTTGATCTGATTGATACCCTTAATTCGGTGCTTTATCCCGGTAAATATTACCGCAAGAATATGCTCGACGATCGCAATCAGATTATGGTGGCCGGGATGGATTCACTCATGCAATCGGGGGCGCTTTTTACCGGAGTGGGCGCCTCACATTTGCCTGGAAAAATGGGGGTGATTAATCTATTACGTGAGAAAGGCTATACCGTTGAAGCGGAAGATCGGGCAGTAACCACAACCAGTATCAGCCGCAAGGAGGAGATCGATGCGATTATTCTCAGCGCCGAACAACAGGACTTTATTTCGGATGACGGTTTCATTCAAGCCCAGGTTCCCGGTAAAATGATCAAGTTTTTAAGTCAGCCCTACCAGGAGTATGTTTTTGCCGATATGGTCAATGGCGGTTTCTACAGCATTCGTCGTATTCCTACCTACGGGCCGGTTTATGGCAAAGACCGCGCATTTTATCAAGGGCGCATTGATAGTATGCTCTTTGAGAATATTCCCGGCAAAATTTTATCCAAGGATACCATTTTGGTATCGGGATTCCCGGCTTTCGATATAAAGAATGAAACCCGTACGGGCGACCATCAGCATTATCAAATTGTATTTACCGATTTAGAAGTGATCATCTTTAAAGTGGGCGGGCCTAAGGAATTTGCGCAAACCGCCTTACCGGAAGCTTTTTTCAAGAGCTTGAAGCTCAATTCTTTTGATGATACAAAGAAATACCGGCCCCAATTCCACGGAATTGAACTGCGAATGCCCGGAAATTTAAGAACCGAACAATACGAAGCGGCCTTTGCAAATCCTTACTATACCTTCTGGGTGCAGTCCTATGATAAAGGAGAATACTATGCCGCAGCTTTGCGCCAGTATCATGATTTCGACTATCTCGAAGAAGATGAGTTTGAACTCAAATACCTGATTGAAAAAATTGCAGACGATAAAAAACTGGAAGTAGACACGATCTATATTGAGGAAGCGGAAGGAACTTCTTTCAGTCGATTTGTACTTAAGAATAAGAAAGAAGAAAAGATTTTCGGGCAAGTACAGCTGCAAGGGCCTAAATATGTGATGCTCTTGACCACTGCACAAGATCGGGCAAAACAAGAGGACTTTTTTAACTCCTTTGCCTTTACCGCCTGGCATTATGAAAATGATTTTCAGGAATATCAAGATTCGGTGCTCCATGTCCGCCTGGAAAGTCCGATGAAGCTTAATGATTACGAGTCCTTTCTCGCCAATTTAGGCCAGTCCAGGGGCTATCAATCCGATGAAGATCATAGCTATCGTGGTGAGATAAATGAAAAGGTACTTAGCTATGGACCAACGGGTGAGCAAATAAAGATTCGCCTGGAAACGGAACATATTTATGCTTCCTTTCCCACCCTGGAAGAGTACTGGCAGGAGAAGATCAGTGATTTTAGTGATGATGAGGGATTGCAACTTTTGAGTGACTCCACGCTCTACACCAGGCAAGACAGCAATTACCTAAGTGAAGCCAAGCTGCTGGTTTTTAGCGATACCAATACCCATCGACAGATCAAAACCAAATGGATTTTAGAAAACGGAGCATTGTATAGCTTGTGGACGGTAACCGATAGTTTAGAGTATCAATCAGCTTTTGCTGAAAAGGCTTTGGCCTCATTTCAGCCTACCGAGGATACCATTATCGGTAAACCTATCACCTTAGCCAAGGCAGATCTCTTTTTTGAAGCCTTGGATAGTCGTGATAGTGTTCGATTATTCGAAGCTTCCAATTCGGTATATGAGGTGGATTTTGTTGAAACAGATGCGCCGCGAATCAAGGATTATGTATTGAATTATGAGCAAGAAGGTTTTGATCGGACCGCACGCTTAAAACTCTTAAACCGATTATCCTGGTTGGATAGCGAGAAGCACATTCCCTTTTTAGTAGATCTGTACTACGATAAGCTGGATTCATCAGCCTATCAATTTAAAATACTCGAAACACTAGTAGATTTTAATGGTAAGGAAGGAAATAAGAGCTTCAAAAAGCTAATTATGGATGAGCCTCCCTTTACCGCTACTACCTATACTTATAGCCACCTATTTGATGAGTTTAGGGATACCATTGATTTGGCGCCTATCATTTACCCCGATATTCTGCCATTAACAGATTTCGAAGATTATCGATCTGAGATTTACGAGCTGTTAGCTGAGCTGTTAGACAGTGGTTTGGTGAAGGGTAGTGATTATAAATCCAAGTATAAATCATTGCTTCTATTTGCCAAGGTTGAGCTAAAAAAACAACATGCATCGGATGAGTCTACGAATACCTACAGCCGAAAGAAAACGGTTAATCGGGATTTGTTGACCTATACAAAGCTTCTTCGACCTTTTGCCCGTAAAAAGGAAGTGCAGGAACAGTATCAGAAAACGCTAAGCGTGCGGAATGAAGCGGTGCTGGCTGATTTGGTTGTTGAGATGGACCCGCATTGGGAGGTGCCAGACTCTACCTGGAACGCATTGGCAAAGAAACCCAAGGCCTTTTACAAGGTTTATCCCTATCTGCGAAAAGCGAAAAAATTGAAGGTATTGGATGAGAAATACCGTAGCCGCGAATACTTTGCTCAAAGTATATTGGAAAACAGTCGGTATTCTTCATACGATACCATTTCCTTTATCCGCAGTGAAAAACTGGAGATTAAAGCCTATCCGGCGGAAGTGTACTTTTTTAGAGCCCGTAATGAAGATGAAAAACTTTGGAAATTAATGTATTTGGTGCTGGAAGATCAGGAGCAGCTGAGTACAGATTATGCAATGGCCAGGGAAGGCGAAACTTATAATGAGAGCATTGCGGATATGGACGAGGTAATTAAGGATGCATTAAAGGAGATAAAACTGTATGGTAGGGAAAGGGTAGTAGATTAAGTGGAGATACTTCAGAAATATTACCAGGTTCTTGGTTTGGATGACAGGGCCACCTTTGCTGAAATTAAAGCGGCCTATCGGAAGCAAGCCAAAAATCTTCACCCTGATCTCAATAAAAGGGCAAGTGCTCAGGAGGACTTTGTATTGCTTAATGAAGCGTATGAGTTTTTTCTGAATCAAAAGGCGATAAAAAGGTCGAGAGCTCGGAGCAGTGGACAATCATCCCCTCTTTATACAAAGGTCAACTCTGAAGAATGGCAGGAGGAGGCCAAGAGAGCTAGAGACCGTGCGGCTCAATTCGCGAAAATGCCCTACGAGAATTTTGTGGAAAGCAGTTTTTACAAGACTACCGAATCTCTATGGGTGATTGCCGATTTTTTAAATATCAGTACAGCTTTCTTTCTGGTATTTGGCGGGCCCTCGATTGGCTATTTATGGAAGGGGGTTTATGGCTTGGTGGGAGGCTTGATTTTAGTGTTTATTAGCACACCATTTTGGGCAAAGATCTTGGTCCACAATCAACCGCGAATTGATTTTCTGGAACTGGGGAAGGCTATTCTTCAAGTGCTGGGAAGCAAGGTTTTATGGGTCTCCTTAGCCTATTTGCTCAATTTCTTTTTAATTGTGCGCATTGGCTTTAGAACCTTTATTCCGCTTTGGGGGCTTTTTGCTTTACTGGGGGGATTGATTGCCGGAATTTATGGTCTGGAAAGGAAACTAAAGAATTACAAATTGAGAGCTTGGTTATGGGGGCCAGCGATTCTGAACACCTTTCTTCTGTTAAACTATAGTTTGAGTTTTCATCCAGTGGTAGAAAGCTATGCTTTTATCCAAGGAGAGCAGAATCATCAATATGGGAGGCAAAAAACCACCTTTATTTACCTCGAGGGAGATCAATATGCTCAGTATTGGGGTCCCCGCTTGTTTTTTGATTACAAGGCTATGGAAGGTGCAGATTTAATAAGTTATTCCATAGAGGAAGGTCTCTTTGGCTTAAGAGTAGTGAAACAATCCGAGTTTAAAAAGGCGGATTGACCCGATAGCCTTCAGGTCAACCCGCTGGAAGGAAAATGATTAAGCCAATGCTTCTTTAATGGCTACAGAATAAGGAGTGGTAGGACGACCAATCAGTTTGGAGAGCATTTTACCATCATCAAAGAGATCTCCTTTGGAGGCACATACATCCCAGCTGGCTAAGCCTTCCGCAAATGCATCAGGAATACCAAATCCTTTTAGGGCCTGAGCAAAGTCTTTCTCGGCGAGGTTTTGGTAAGGGATGTCCTTGCCACTTTGCCTGGAGATTTCCTGGGCAAATTCGCTAAGGGTGTATGCATGGTCGCCGGCTAATTCGTAGGTTTTCGCTTCATGACCTTCTTCGGTGAGTACTACCGCGGCGGCCTCGGCATAGTCAATGCGACTGGCAGAAGCGATTTTACCGTCCGCAGCACTGCCAATAAAGGCACCACCTTGTAAGGCTCCGGGGATAGAGGCGGTGTAATTTTCAGTGTACCAGCCATTGCGAAGAATGGTATAGACTAGATCGGAAGACTTTAAGCGATTTTCGGTGGTGAGATGTTCTCCGGCTAAACTGATTTGGGAGCTATCGGCGCGTAAAATGCTAGTATATACAATGCGCTTCACCTGAGCTTTTTCAGCGGCAGAAATTACATTTTCATGCTGACGAGCACGGCTGCCAATTTCATTGCCGGAAATGAGCAGTAAGGTTTCGATACCTTCCAGGGCTGAAGCTAATTCTTCCGGTTTTTCATAATCAAAGGCACGGGCTTCGATCCCTTCAATTTTAGCGGGATTACGAACCAGGGCCACCAGATTACTGGCATCAGTTCTTTTCTTTAATTGTTCAATAACATGGTTTCCTAATTGGCCGCTAGCGCCGGTGATTCCTATTTTCATGGATTTATGATTTGTATGTAATAAAAGTTGTTACAATTTAGACTAAAAAAAAGCTAGTGAAACTCTGCTCTGAAGCTGGCTACACTATGTGCTTCTAATTCCTTTAAAAGTATCTGATCAATATCTTGATAGAGAACAGACAGTTTTTGATTGATTTGTTTACCGATGGGGCAATCGGGGCTGGGTTGGGCATGCAGTTTACCTAAAACCTCCGAGTTTTTAACGGCTAAATAAATTTCGGCCAGGCTAATTTTCTGCGGATCTTTAGCCAGGGTACTGCCACCGTTTTTTCCCTTACGACTTTGTACCAAGCCCGCTTCATGCAGCACAATAAGCTCTTTGCGCACTACCACCGGATTCACATTAAGGCTACCGGCAATCCACTCCGAATTTAACCACTCACCAGGACTATCCGCCAGGAGGGTTAAAATGTGAAGGGCACTTGCAAATCGAGTATTGTTCATAGCGAGGACAAAGGTATACTATTTTTTAAATGTAACAAAAGAAGTTACATTTAAAGTGGTTTAATGCTAAAAGCTAGAAAGCGGGAAGTCGATTAGACTTCCCGCTTCCAAAATAATAGCGTGGCTCTTAACTATTCACGCCAATGTTCTTCTTTATTCAACTCATGAGAACATAGGATTTTCCCTTTTGGCTTTTCGGTTAATTCGCCTTTTAAACTCTGAACCATCCAGGCATTGGCAAATTCGGCCGGAATGGGGTAGGGAGCTTGGAAGCCCATGGCACCGGCATCGGGGATAAATCCATGTTTGGGATAATAATCCATATGTCCGAGTACAAAAAGCAGCTCTGATCCCATTGCCTTTAATTGTGCGATTCCAGCTTCTATTAGTAAGCCTCCAATACCCCGCTTTTGGTATTCTGGGATTATGGCTAAGGGGGCCAGGATGTGATAGAGAACCTGCTTGTTATCTCTCGTATTGAGATAAACCCGCGTGAAGAGAATATGACCAATAGCCTTATTCTTATCAAAAGCCAAAAGGGAAAGTAAAGGCTCGGCCGAAGGGTCCTTTAAAAGGTCGGCAGATAATTGAGCTTCTTTAGGATGACCAAAGGCAAGCTCTTCAACGCGCATAAGGTTTGCTAAATCTTCAATTTGACTTTCGCGTATGTATATGTTGTTTGTTGACATGATTAATGTATTAGTGTACTTCCATTCCCTAGAATGAAAGCAATGGACCAATTACAGTCGGTCACTTTAGTATTAAAAATGAAAAAAAGGGAGTCTGCATCAGGCTTAAATTAGCCTAAAGACTAGGTGTGTTTTCGACAGCTTGAGGGAAGATTAGCATTCTAATCGACCGTTTAGAAGCTGTCTATACTGCCGAGGTTCGGCAAGTGTTAAAGGATGTTTTAATCATGCTTTGCAAAATTAAGCGCTAATTGCTTAAGCATAGCTTTTGGAACTAAGTTTTAGCATCCTAAATTGCAGCGAATAGAATATTTGATTCCAGAGCTCCAGATTTATGAAATTCACCAAAACCGTAGATTGCGGCAATTCACCCAAGCGCGAATTGTTAAAGAACTTAAGCCGCTTATTTGCCACTTATGATATTGAATCTGCAATGGCTTTTATGGCTGAGGATATTCAATGGACCCTGGTGGGCGAAAGGTCTTTGAAGGGCAAGGAACAATTCGCGGCGGCCCTTCAAAAGCATAGCGATACTAAAGTAAGAGAGCTCATCCTTCATAATATCATTACGCACGGTAAGGAAGGGGCGGTATATGGCGAAATGATAATGGAAAATGGCGAGCACTATGCCTTTTCCGACATTTATACCTTTAAAAGCGCTAAGGGAGATAAGGTGAAGTCCATTGTTTCTTTTGTCCAATTAAAGTACTCCTAATTCAAGCATAATTGCGGTCCGGATGGAATTGATTACGGTAAGGAGCTTCGAAAAAGCCATTGAAGCGCATATGATTAAAAGCCGGCTGGAGAGTGAGGGAATACCGGTTTATCTCTTCGATGAGCATACCGTTGGACTTAATCCACTTTTTAACCTTTCGGTGGATGGGATTAAACTAAAAGTGCATCCACAAGATGTGGATTTGGCTCAGGAGATCATTGAGGACTTTATTCATGCTCCTCATGAAAACTCGAAGGGAGAGCCATTACTCTGCAGTGAATGTGGTGGAGCGGATTTTTTCGAATCCTATCAATCCATGAAAGGGAGAAAGGGTTTTTTATCCATAATTGTATCCTTCCTTTTAGGAGTTTATCCGATATACTATCGTACGGTACTAAAGTGCAAGTCTTGCGGAAACGAAATGGAAATTCGGCATGATGAATCATGAGCATAGATCCCGGCTAATAATTTGAAAAATCTTAGTACAAATTCCTTGGAGCCGCAACATCATATTAGTCTGCACTGTACATTTAAGTAAGCAATCTCCTTAGTTCCAAGTTGAACGACTTCGCTCATTGTGATTTGGAAGATGTTGATTGTGAGACTAATTGTTCTTCATTTTAATGATACATCCTCATACCGAGCTGAAATTTATCAGCGCCGAGGTAGGCTACGGAGTAGTAGCTACGCAATTTATTCCAGCCGGAACCATAACCTGGGTTTTAGATAAGCTGGATCGTGAATTTAGTCCGGCCGATTTTCAGGCTTTGGAGCCTATTTATCAAAACATTTTAGACACTTACACCTTCCGAAATAATCAAGGGAATTTGGTCTTATGTTGGGATAATGGTCGCTTTGTTAATCACAGTTTTAATTCCAACTGCCTAACCACAGCATACGACTTCGAAATTGCCATTCGCGACATTCAGCCGGGCGAGCAGCTAACGGACGATTATGGCTATTTAAATATACCTTATCCCTTTCGGGGCTATGATGAAGGTACCCGTCGTAAAACCGTTTATCCCGATGATTTACTCAAGTATTATAAGGTTTGGGATAATAAGATTAAAAAGGTTTTCCCTCGCATATTGAAATTGGATCAGCCTTTAAAGCCCGTATTGAACGCACAAAGCTGGGATCTGATAAATAAGATTGTTGAGGGTGAGAGGGAGATGGACTCGATTCTCAAAAATTACTTCGACGCCAAGGAGGAATGAGTTTAAAAAAAGAGGCGACCCTTAAAGTCGCCTCTGAATTCAGTCCCTAATGTATTCTGTTTTAACCTATAAAATGAAGTCTTAAGGAATGATCTGAATTTTTTGGATCAGCGTACCTGCTGAGCCTATGGTGCGAATAAAAAAGAGTCCTCCGGAAATTTGACTCAGTTCGACTTTGCTGTTTCCGGATGCGTCTAGTTTGCCCTGACGAATCAGCGCTCCATCCAGACTTAAGAGTTCGTATTTTTCAAAACTTCCCGCGGGATATTCCAAATTGATATGGCCTTGGGCAGGATTGGGATAAACCTGGAGCATATCGGCACTCAGCTCATCTAGGCCTACATTAGTAATCACTATACAGGCTGAGGTGTCCACACAACCGTTTAAGCTTACTTCCACTGCATAGGAGCCATTAAGTACAAAGGTGAATTGTCTACGGGTGGCCCCTACAATCTTGCTGTAATTATCCGTGCACTTTAACCATTGATAAGTCGCTGCAGTATCGCTCTCATTAGCCTCCAGGGTGTTGCTGGCAATTCGGCTGGCAGAGGAGTCCAGATTATTTACAACTAAGGTAAGGTCCATAATGGTATCGCATCCCGAGCCACTAGGGCTAATCGTGTCAATATAGTGACCGCTTTGCGTGTAGTTTACTCCATTGGGTGCCAGGTAAGGACCACAGGAGTTAATGTTAAGAAGGATATTGTTAATCCCCTGTAAAGGAGAAGCTACAAAGTTTGAGCTGTTTCCGGATAAAGTGAAGTTGGCTAAGCTGCCATTGATATTGCCTTTGCTGTCGGTTAAGCTGCTAATTCCGCTATTGGAACCTCCGGCTGTTCCTTGATTAAACTCGTAGGACAATTTTAAGGAGGGGTCGCTAAGGTCCATTCCGCAAGCATTGTAAAGGGTGTTTACTTCCGCACTGCTTAAAGCACGATCCCAAAGACCTACATCATCCAATTGACCATCGAACATAAAGTTGTTCCCAGGAAAAGTTAAGAAACCTAAAGTCAAGGGCTCAGTTGTGGTAGTGATGGTTCCACTAGCTGCAATAGATGTGGATAAAGCCCCGTCTTGGTATAAGCTTAAAGTAGTTCCATCAAAGGTTAGCACGAAATGGTTCCAACTATTCTGATTTAGTATGCCATTGGCGGTAATCGTATATACTGTACCGGCACTATTACGAAGGCGTGCTTCCACATCGTTACTCCCTAATTGCATTACATAAAAATCGGCATCGGTATTATTTCGAAAACCGGCGAAGCCATCAAAATCGGGCCAGCCTGAACTGGAGTTAGTGGGGTAGACCCACATGGACAGGGAGATACCGGTGCCTCCGGTAATTTGACCAGAAGCACTGGCCACCGTAACCTGATCGTCCACACCATCAAAGTCGAGGGCGTTTTGAGACTGGCCGGAAAAACCGAGGAGAAGAAAGAGACCTAGGCTCTTAATTCTCCAATTAAACAAAGGGTTCTTCATTTTTCGGGTTTTGAGGATGAATAAAATTCGTCACTCTTTTCATAAACAATGGATACCAACAATAGTATCAAAGTTTTCCCGAATTAATGGATTTCAGGGGGTAAACAATAGGTTAACAGGGGATTTAACTTGCTGACAATTAAATGCTTCAGATTAAATCGTCCAGGAATTCACTGAGGTTTATATCCGAATTTAGGTCCATTTTTTTACGTAAACGATGCCGCATAACCTTCACTGAGGCCGGTGATATATTCTTTACCGTGGCAATTTCCTTGGTGGATAGTTTTAATCTCAGTAATGCACACATCTGCTGTTCGCTTGGACTTAAATCCGGGTAGCGCTCTTTGAGTTTAGCCATAAACTCATGGTTGATTTTCGAGATGTTTTCCTGGAATACCTTCAAATTACTGTCTACTTGCAATTGAGATTTGATGTAGTTTTTTAGGTCTTTGATATCCTGAGGACTCGATTCTCCATCCTTGCTAATTTGATTGAGTTTGTCCAAAAGTTCATTGGTAAACTCTTGTTTGCGAGTAATGGCAATGGCAAAATCTACCAGATCCTGGTTTTTATGATTTAGGACTTCTTTTAATTGGCGGCTTTCCAATGATTTATTCTGCAATTTTAATTTGGTAAGCCGACTTTCTACTTCTAATAGTTCGCGTTTTTTGGTTTGCTTTCGGCGATAGCTGTAAAAAGCAATGATCACGGCCAATAGCAATAGAATTGCCGCTGCACTAATTAAAATTACTTTTAAGGAGTTAACCTCCCTTTCACTTTCTATTAATAGAGCTAAAAGATTACGCTCTCTTTCAATTCGTTTTTGTTGCAAATTCACCAGGTCATGTACATGGCTGTTAATCCGTGATTTACCGGCTGAAATTTGCTGATTAAGCAATTGCTGCTGACGTAAGGATTCGATGGCTAAACCAGCTTTCCCCAGTTTTTCATAAGCTAAACTTAAGGTGCCAAAATAATCGAGCAGTGCTGCCGGCGACTGTCTTAAATTTTTTTGAGCGCGAGCTAAATGTTCCAGAGCTTTTGGGCTTTGACCTAATGCTATTTCTGCCCTGGCATATTTAATTAGGTAAAAGCCATAATGGAGGCTATCCGTATTTCCATGGGCATTAAGGCTTTTTAAAGCTTGGGTGCTGGCGCTTAATTCGCGGGCTGCAGCCACAAAATTGGCCTGGTTTAAGTGGCAATGACCAATATTACCCCGCACTATTGCATAGAGAAGGCTGTCGGGGCCAAAAGTTTGGCTCATTCCTTCAAAAATTTGAGTCGCCCGATTATAGTGCTTGAGGGCCTCGGTATAATTACCCCGCTGCTGGTAATTGTAGCCAATATTATTATTACAATGCATGCGTATGGAGGCATCGCCCAGGTCTTCTGCGATTCGATTCGCTTTTTTATAATAATAGGCCGCTGAGTCAAATTGCTGACTTTGTCCATAGAGAAAAGCCAGGTTTTCATTGGAATAGTAATAGTCTTTTTGAGCATGACTGCGGCCAATAAGAGAGCAGTGAATTTTCTTGTAATCAATGGCCATTTCATAGGCACCTAGTTGGCTGAAAGAACTGGATAGAATATCAACCATCATGATGCTGTCTTCCAATTCAAAAAGCTGATTGCTCTGGGGATCTAACTCCAAAATGGCTTCAATAGCTAAATGTGGTGAGTGCAGGCGAGAATACAGGTGCGCTCTTTCCAGCTTTCCTTGAATAATGGCTTTTTCATCGCTAAGATCCTGGGCCAGCTTTAGGCCTTCATTGAGGTAGCGAGCAGCTTCGGCAGAGTCATTACAGTCTGCTCCAAGCTTATATAAGTAGTAAACATGCTGTAAATCTTGCTTTGATTGTTGCTCTGCATCAGCAATTTGCTGTCCGAATAGAATCGGACCCAAGGCTAGCAAAATGAGTAAATAAAAGAGTCGGTTCATTCCCCCAAGGCTGGATACATGGCTACTTAAAAGATAAAGGTAAAGTTTTAAGCTGCTTTCCAGTCCAGGCTCGCCAGAAAGAAAGGGAGAGCCTGCTTCAACTGAATTAAATGAAGTGGAGGTTTTCGTACAATTAGTACCTTCGGCGCTTTCTTTTTTTCAAGGGCCAGAAGGGATGGGGAATAGACAATTCCCTAAGTTAATGGCGATAGTGAATGAAAGGCTTAAAACAGCAGATGAACTACATTAAAGGATTCGATGGTCTTAGATGTTACTCCATTCTTTTGGTGGTTGTAACTCATTTAGGTATCGCCCATCAGTTCGAAGAAGGCTCTTATCTGCGGGATCATCTTTTCTATTTCTTCTCAGGGCCTGCCGGGGTAAATATCTTCTTTGCGATTAGTGGTTTTTTGATTACCACTTTAATTTTAAACGAAATAAAAACCACTGGGAACTTTAATGTAAAGCTCTTCTTCTACCGCAGGTTTTTACGACTCTTACCCCCAATCATTCCCTTCTATATCGCCCTGTATATTTTTATGCAATTAGGCTATGTTCGCGAAACCACCATCGGTTTGCTGGCCTCTATCTTCTACCTCTTCAATTTTGTTCCCCGCGCCAAAATTTCCTGGTCACCCGAATTAAGTCATACCTGGTCTCTGGCAGTAGAAGAGCAGTTCTATATTTTCTGGGCGATCATATTTAAATTTTTTAATAGCTATAAGCGAAGTATCTTAATCTTCGTAATCCTCTTTTTGTGTGTATTAGCTTTTTATTTCCTGCCTTCAATAGTGGTTCACATCAAGGGGCAAGACTATTTTCTGGAAGAGGTGTTTTTTGTGGATCGCTGGGTAATACCGGCAGTTGCTCCTATTCTTTTAGGGGCACTGTTTGCTCAGCTTAATTTTAGTAACTATAAACAGATTCGCGAAAAGTTCAAGGGTAATCTTCCAGGTTATTTTAGCCTTTTGGTTTTCCTGTCGCCATTATACTTGCCAGAATTCCTGATGCCATGGGTAAAGATATTTCATGGATTAGGCTCCACATTTTTACTCCTCTGGGTTTTCAATAATCAGGAACGAGGAATTATTCGGGTATTGGAGTGGGCCCCCATAAAATATATTGGAGTAATCTCTTATGGGGTATATATCTGGCAAGGTTTCTTTGTGCGGACTGGTCCCAATGGAACCCCTAAAATCTGGCTTCATGACTTCCCCTATAATGTGGTCTTAACTTTTGTTGTGGCGATTCTTTCTTACGAATTGTATGAAAAGAAAGTACTGCGATTAAAGAAGCGATTTAAAAGCACTGCGGCCAAGCAAGCTTAACTCGGACTGCGGAACCTTATCCCTGGGAATAGACCAAGCGTCTATCGATTCATCGGGATTGCACGCTTTTATTATGACAAGTAGGGCAAAGCCTGTATTTTCGCGCCCTCATCCCATCGAAAACTCATGGATTACAATTTTTCTGAAATCGAAAATAAATGGCAAGCCTTCTGGGCCAACCAAAAAAGCTTTGCCGCCGAAGAAAACAGCGAAAAACCCAAGTACTATGTGCTGGATATGTTCCCTTATCCATCCGGAGCCGGACTACATGTGGGTCACCCGCTGGGCTATATCGCTTCGGATATTGTAAGCCGTTATCAGCGTCATCGTGGTTTCAATGTATTGCATCCTATGGGCTACGATTCCTTTGGCTTGCCAGCTGAGCAATATGCCATTCAAACCGGGCAACATCCTGCGGTTACTACCGAGCAAAATATTAAGCGTTATCGCCAGCAATTGGATCGCATTGGTTTTGCCTTCGATTGGTCGCGAGAAGTACGCACCTCTGATCCTTCCTTTTACCGTTGGACCCAGTGGATATTCTTGCAGATGTTCGATGCCTGGTATGATTACGATGAGGAGCAAGCCAAGTCTATCGAAGAATTGATCTGGTATTTCCATAAAAATGGCAGCGATGGATTGAATGCCGCTTGTGGCGAAGATTTGCATTTTACGCCCGAAGAATGGGAAGGCTATGATGATGCCACCCGTGAGCAGATCTTGCAAAATTACCGCCTCGCTTACCGCAGTGAAAGCACCGTGAACTGGTGTCCGGCCTTGGGTACCGTATTAGCGAATGATGAGGTAAAGGATGGCTTAAGCGAGCGAGGTGGGCATCCAGTAGTACAAAAGAAAATGATGCAGTGGAGCATGCGTATCACTGCTTATGCCGATCGGCTTTTAGCTGGGTTGGATTGTATTGATTGGTCAGAATCTTTAAAGGAATCGCAGCGTAATTGGATCGGGAAATCGCAAGGAGCATCGGTGTTCTTCGAATTGAAAGACCATGAGGCCAATATTGAGGTGTTTACCACTCGTCCGGATACCATTTTTGGCGTGAGCTTTATGGTATTAGCTCCCGAGCATTATTTAGTGGATGAGATTACTACCCCCGAACAAGCTGAGGCAGTAAAGGCCTATCAAGAGCAAGCTGCCCGTAAGAGCGAACGCGATCGGATGACCGAGGTAAAGAGCATTAGCGGCGTATTTACCGGCGCTTATGTTAAGCACCCTTTTAGTGGAGCGGAAGTACCGGTATGGATTGCTGACTATGTGCTTGCTGGTTATGGAACCGGAGCCGTAATGGCAGTGCCCGCACACGACAGCCGCGATTGGGCTTTTGCCAAGCACTTTGATTTACCCATTAAAGAAGTGGTAAGTGGCGGCAATGTGCAGGAAGCTTCTTACGATGCCAAAGAAGGAAAATTGGTGAATAGCAATTTCTTGAATGGCTTGGAAGTAAAAGCCGCCATTGCCAAGGCTATTGAAGCCATTGAAGACAGAGAATTGGGTAAGGCCCAGGTTAATTTCCGTTTGCGTGATGCGGTATTCGGTCGCCAGCGTTATTGGGGAGAGCCTATTCCGATTTATTATGTAGATAATATGCCACGTCGAGTGAAGGAAGAGCACCTTCCTTTGGAATTGCCGGCAGTAGATAAATTCTTACCCACCGAAGATGGTGAGCCACCTTTGGCGCGTGCTTCAATGTGGAACTACCATCCTGATAAAGGAGTGGTGCCCGCCGGTGAAGGCTATCCACTGGAAACTACCACCATGCCGGGTTGGGCAGGCAGTAGCTGGTACGACCTCCGTTATATGGATGCTCGCAATACCGAGGCTTTCGCCGATAAGGAGAAATTGGATTACTGGCAGAATGTAGACCTCTATATCGGTGGTTCCGAACACGCCACCGGGCACTTACTATACACCCGTTTCTGGCATAAATTTCTGGTGGATAAAGGTTATTTGAATCAAGAAGAGCCTTTCAAGAAATTGATAAACCAGGGGATGATATTGGGTTTTTCGGCCTTTGCACATCGCATAGATGGTACTAATACCTATGTGTCCGCAGATCAGGCTAAGGATCACAAAACCTCTAAGGTGCATGTAGATGTAAGTTTAGTGAATACCTCGGACGAATTGGATATTGAGGCGTTTAAAACCTGGCGCGATGATTTGAAGAATGCAGAATTCATCTTTGAAGGAAGCTTTAAGGTGAGTCGCGAGGTAGAGAAAATGTCTAAGTCTAAGTTCAATGTGGTGAACCCTGATGACATTATCGAGCAATACGGCGCCGACACCTTGCGCCTTTACGAAATGTTCCTGGGACCATTGGAGCAAAGCAAACCCTGGAATACCGCTGGCATTAGTGGGGTGCACAATTTCCTGAAAAAGCTTTGGCGTTTATACCATCAAGGTGGAAACTGGAATGTAACAGAGGATGCTCCTAATGAAAAGGAGTTGAAAGCTTTACACACCTTGATTAAGAAATTAAATGAGGATATCGCCAATTTCAGTTTCAATACCTCGGTAAGTGCCTTTATGATTGCGGTGAATGAATTGACCGACCTCAAATGCAATAAGAAGGCGATTTTGAGCCAATTGCCAATTTTGATATCACCTTATGCACCGCATATTGCTGAAGAACTTTGGAGTCGTTTGGGTAATGTAGGGTCTATTAATGAGGAGCCCTATCCACAACATGAGGAAAAGTACTTGGTCGAAAGCTCGGTGAATTATCCTGTGTCCTTTAATGGCAAGGTGCGGTTTACCCTAAGCCTTCCGGCAGATATGTCGAAAGAGGATATTGAAAAGAGGGTGATGGCTGAAGAAAAAACCCAGCAGTACCTCGATGGTAAGGCTCCACGTAAGGTTATTGTGGTGCCCGGCCGGATTGTAAATATTGTTCTCTAAGAAGATGGATAAGCCCCGTATTCATATGCGGGGCTTTTTCTTTTCGATCGGTCGGATGGGCCTTCTTTATTGGATTTCTAAACCATAGGCTTGCGGCTATCTGAGGGCATCTTGTACCTTTACAGGGCATGAAGCCCGGACAACCCAGTATAGTTCCACGCAAGAAGAATAAAAAGGAGCAAAAGCGCTTCCTCATTCAGGATGCCTTTTCCTATTTATTCAAATCGGCCGGATTGATAGTATGGGTTATTGTTTTTGGATTAGCCTTGCTCGAAATTAAGCAGTATTACCATATAGATCTGATTCCGGGATACGATAGTGCAGTGGATGATGTGTACGGAGCCATTCGCGGATTTTTATCCGAGCTTTTCGGATTTTAATACCAATAGCCTCTGGCATTACGTTTGTAATAGACTCTGTAAAGAACAACCATGAAAGCCTTTTTCTTAAGCCTCCTTACTCTTGTGCCTCTGGCTTCCATGCCTCGCCTTTCGGCGGATGAGAAGCCTCAATCTGAACAAAGAGTAGAACAATTACGAAACCTCAATCAAAGAGCATTTAAGCCAGGTGAGGTTTTAGAGTACCGCATTCGCTATGGTCTCATTGAAGCGGGCAAAGCCAAATTAGAAGTAAAGGAAATTGTTAAGCGTTCGGGCCGACCTTCCTACCATGTGGTTGGAACCGGCAGAACTACCGGCATGACCGAATGGTTCTTTAAAACCCGCGATCGTTACGAAAGCTTTATCGATACCGAGGCCATGGTGCCCTGGGAATTTATTCGCGATGTAAATGAGGGAGGTTATGAAATTGAACGCCACCTGATTTTTGATCAGTACCAGCAAACCGTGCGCGATTTAAAAGCTCTGCACAAGGGGGAGTTTAGCTATGAAGAATATGCTCAGGATATGATTAGTGCCTTTTACTATGCACGTTCCTGGGATGCCAGTAAACTGAAAAAGGGTGATGAAATAAGCTTCACTATGTTTTTAGATCATGAGCAATTTCCCTTCAAATTGGTGGTATTAGGTCGGGAGAATATAGAAACGGATTGGGGCGATATTTCCTGCTTGGCCTTGCGCCCGAAATTGCAAGAAGGAAGGGTGTTTAGTGAGGAAGAAGGCATGACCATTTACGTGAGTGATGATGAAAACAAGGTGCCTATACTGATCGAATCTTCCCTTTTTATCGGATCAATACGGGTAGAGTTAACCGGCTATAAAGGTCTTCGTCATAATCTTCGTTTTAAATAGGTCTTTTATTATAGTTTTACAGAGCTAAATACGAGACCATGCCTCAAGATGTAAAGATCA
The DNA here is from genome assembly GCF_965228705.1 of Croceimicrobium sp. GTDB lineage: Bacteria > Bacteroidota > Bacteroidia > Flavobacteriales > Schleiferiaceae > Croceimicrobium. Next base: position 2,297,364 of record NZ_OZ245832.1, on the reverse strand, counting down.
CTCCCGAAATTCAGGAACGCCTGAACCTATTGGCCGATAAGTATCAGGCTAGTGGACAGGAATTACTGGATTTCCTCGATGGTTTACTTTACCAGGATTACAATACTTACTGGGATTATATCCACTTAGATACCCTCTTATCCTTACAAACTCCCATCACCGATATTCCGGATGAGGAGATTTTCATCATGTACCACCAGATTACAGAACTCTATTTCAAGTTGTCCTTGCATGAGTTCCGTCAGTTGGCAGATGAGAATTCGGTAACCGCCGAATCCATGACCCAAAAATTGAGTCGTATTAACCGTTATTTCGAAGCTTTAACGCGTTCATTTGGAATCATGGAACAAGGAATGGATCGCCATCAGTTCCTGAAGTTTCGCATGTCCCTGATTCCCGCTTCTGGATTTCAATCCGTGCAATACCGATTGGTTGAGATTTGTGCTACAGATATGATTAATCTCGTAGACAAAGATCATCGGGATGAAATGATGGAGCATGATCCCAGTATAGAACAGATGTATGAGTACATCTATTGGAAGAAAGGCGCAACCATTGCCGAATCAGGTCATAAAACTCTTACGCTTAAGCAATTTGAGAAGAAGTATTCCGGGATGATTATTCGTCATGCTAAGGAATTCTACCATACGAATCTTTGGCAGAAGTACCTGGAGCTTCCCGAAGAGGAGCAGGCCAATGAAGCCTTGAAAGACCAAATGCGTTTACTCGACTTAAATGTAAATGTATATTGGCCCCTACAACACTATAAAACTTCTGTGGTATATCTGGCTCGCCGTCCGGCGGATGTGCGCGCCACAGGTGGTACCAACTGGCAGAAGTATTTACCCCCTCGATTCCAAAAAAGAATTTTCTATCCTCAATTATGGACAGAGCAAGAGAAAGAGGAATGGGGCAAGTCATGGGTAAATGAAGTGTTGGAAGAAGTAAAGAAAAAGCAGGGACTGGGGCAATAATCAGATTAGGAACTCGTTAGACCCCCGTGGGTTTGTATATTTGCGGCCCTGCAACCACCACCTATTACAACCTTTTATGCAGTTAAGATTAAAATTGGTCCTTGTAGGATTGATTCTAGTGACCCCCTTAGTTATTCTTAACAACTTGGGAGTCTTTGATAATTTTGTGAATGAAGAGCCCGCCCCTGAAACCCATCAGGAGCAAGAAGAGGCTTTGTCGCCGGTTAAGGAAGTGCAGATGAAATACGGCTTGCCGGTAGACTCTTTTGAGCTTATCGACAATGTTATTTCCAATGGTGAGAGCTTTAGCAATATCCTGCTAAACTTCGGGATTGATTATTCCATGATCAACCGAATTGCCACTAATTACAAAGATATCTTTGATGTGCGCAATCTGCGCAGTGGTAAGGACTACACCATTTTTGCTGAGAATTTAGATAGTAGTCAGATAGCTCGCTATATGGTTTACAAACCCTCTGCAATTGACTATGTAGTTTTCGATTTGCGCGATACCGGCAATGTATATCTAGGTGCCGAAGATGTAGAAGTGCGCGAGAAATCCATTAGCGGTGTTATCGAATCTTCTCTTTATGAAAGCTTATTGGATCAAGGGGGTTCTCCGGCATTAGCGGTGGAGCTTTCTAAGGTTTATGCCTGGACCATTGACTTCTTCCGAATTCAGCCAGGTGACTATTTCAAGTTGATCTATGAAGAAAACTATATTCAAGATTCCATCAAGGTAGGAACCGGACGCATTTTAGCAGCCGACTTCCACCATAGTGGTCGCTCTTTTTACTCTTTCTTCTACGATAATGATACGACCTATCGCGATTACTTCGATGAGCAAGGTCGCAGTCTGCGTAAGGCATTCTTGAAAGCTCCATTAGACTTCTTCCGTATCTCCTCTCGTTTTAATCCTCGTCGTTTTCACCCCGTATTGAAGCGCGTGAAGCCACATTTAGGAACAGACTATGCGGCGCCACATGGTACGCCCATTATGTCTACTGCCGATGGTGAAGTGATTGCCGCGGCTTACACTCGAGGGAATGGTAATTATGTGAAGGTGCGTCACAATAGCACTTACACCACTCAATACTTACACATGAGCAAGTTTGCCAAGGGTATTCGCAAAGGCTCACGAGTACGTCAGGGGGATGTAATTGGTTATGTTGGTAGCACCGGTTTAGCTACCGGGCCTCATGTATGTTACCGCTTTTGGGTAAATGGTAAGCAGGTGGATCCGCTCAGTCAGGGTTTACCGGAAGCGGAGCCGATCACTGATGAGTTTATGCCCAGCTTCCAGGATTTTATGATGCCTTTGAAAAAGCGCATCGACTCGCTGAAATTACCTTTGGAAGAGCCTCAGGAGCCTAAAGTTCGATTGGCGCAATTGCAATCCTAAGCTTGTTTATTTACGATTGTTGAACTGGCCTGATCTACACTCATTACGACCAGGTCGGCAATATTTACGTGATAAGGTCTGCTGATTACAAAGGCTATGATATCAGCAATATCTTCAGCTTGTAGAGGTCTGAAGCCTTGATAAACCTTTGCAGCTTTTTCTTGATCTCCTTTAAAACGAACTTCGCTGAATTCGGTTTCTACCATACCTGGATGAATAGCTCCCACCCGAATATTGTGCTTATTTAAATCGATGCGCATGCCTTGATTAAGGGCATCAACGGCATGTTTGGAAGCGCAATACACATTTCCATTAGGATATACTTCTTTGGCGGCCGTAGAGCCGATATTAATGATATGGCCTTCTTTTCTTTCGATGAATTGAGGGATGATCTGCTTACTTACATAGAGCAAGCCCTTAACATTAATGTCGATCATGGCATCCCAATCTTCGAGACTGCCGCTTTGGATAGGGTCTAAGCCATGGGCATTGCCGGCATTATTGATGAGGATATCAATTTTTTGAAAATCGGCTGGCAAGGATGCAATAGCATTGGCTGCGGCTTCGGCATTCCGAACATCAAAGCTCAGGCAGTGGATTTCCGTAAATGCGGTTAATTGTTTTTCCAGTTCCGCTAATCGTTCTTCTCGACGGCCACAAAGTACCAGTCGGTAGTTTTCTCTTGCGAACCTTTCGGCACAAGCTTTACCAATACCACTGGTTGCTCCGGTTATAAATACAGTTTTCTTTTCCATCATTAGTCTTCTAATTCACTTTCTGCTTTAATATCCAATACCCTTAATTGTAAGGAGGCCTGTCCTCTAAAAACATTCAATTCTAAATGAAAGAGTAGGGCTACCGGCTGCTGGCTTTGTAAGAGCTCTAATTTAGGTCCTAAATTAAAACCGATCCCTTCTAAACACAAGCCGCTATCAGGATCTACTACCGATATTTTTAAGTGTTGGGCCTCATCACCTACTGTCCGGGAACCGCGGTCTATCAAATTACGGCAGCGTAAAAGGGGGGCCAGGTTCTCGGGGCCAAAGGGCGCAAAACGCTGAATAAGTCGATAGAATTTAGCGTCAATATCACTGGCGTCAATATCCAGATCATAAATCAGTCGCGCCTGTTTTTGCTCCTCGGTGATGCGTGCTTTAACGCTTTCCTCAAATGCCATTTTAAACTCGTCTAACTGTTCAGGCTTTAAAGTCATTCCTGCCGCTGCAGCATGTCCTCCGAACTGAATTAAGGAGTCCTCACATGCTTCCAAAGCATCGTAAAGGTCGAATCCTTCTACCGAACGTGCTGAGCCTGCTAGTTTATCACCGGATAGGGTGAGAACTACCGTAGGGCGATAATGACTTTCGATTAGTCGTGAGGCAACAATGCCAATGACTCCTTTATGCCAGTCTTCCTGAAACACCACCGTGCTCACAGCATTGGGAGAAAGTTTTTCTTCAATTTGGCGCAGGGCCTCTTTGGTGATCTGTCGATCTAAGTTTTTTCGATCTTGATTACGTATTTCTATTTCAGCCGCAATTTCAGGTAAGAGGCTGAGGTCGGTTCCACGTAAAAGATCTACTGCCTGTTGAGCGTGAGCCAGTCTACCCGCGGCATTAATGCGAGGAGCCAGCGTAAATACCACATCACCTATGCTGAGGCGACGATCCAATTGATTGGCCGTCCGCAGTAGGGCTTGAATACCTTCGGAGGGGTCGGAGTTTATTTTCTCCAAACCATAATAGGCCAGTACCCGATTTTCCCCGGTCATGGGAACAATATCAGCCCCAATGCTTAAGGCTAAAAGATCGAGTAGTTTCCAGCATTCGGAGCTATCGATTTGCCAATTTAGGGATAAGGCCTGGGCGAGCTTAAAGCCCACGCCACATCCACTAAGGCCTTTGTAGGGGTAGGAGCAATCCTTTCTCTTAGGATCCAGAACTGCCGCTGCTGCCGGAAGCTCCGGACCGGGTGTATGATGATCGCAAATAATAAAGTCGATTCCCAAACTTTGAGCATATTCAACTTTATCCAGGGCTTTAATGCCGCAGTCCAGGGCAATGATTAGGCTGGCATTTTCCGCATGCGCTCTATCAATACCTGCCTTGGAAACTCCGTATCCTTCACGATATCGATCGGGGATATAGGTAATGAAATTGGCGTAATGCCCTTGCATGAAATTGGCGAGCATGGCCACAGAGGTAGTGCCATCCACATCATAATCGCCATAGATCATAATTTTCTCATTGGCCTTAAGGGCCCGATTCACTCTGTCTACAGCGCGATCCATATCCTTCATCAGAAAGGGATCATGCAGCTCCTCTAAACTTGGTTTAAAGAATTGTCGGGCTTGGTCCAGGCTTTTAATTCCTCTTTGTAAAAGGAGGGTCAAGATTTTGGGATCAAGATCTAATTGAGCCTGAAGGGCCTTGAGTTCAGCAGGGTCAACCTGGGCTTTGGCCTTCCAGGTCATTTCCGGGACATTACGCATGCTGGCAATTTACAAAGCTCCTGGAGCTCTTAATGCGATAAATGATTTCTAAGCGCTTAAGCCGCTTTCTTTTCCAGATGCACCTTGATTTCGACCTCCTCACCTGCAGTGAAAGTGGATATATCAGTTCCCACCTCATAGTCGAAGCGATTGAGCACGAACTCACATTCGAGGATATCCTCATTATAGCTCAGGGCAACCGTGATGTATTTCTTTACACCTCTAATGTTGAGGTAGCCACTAACTTGCCAGCGATTGTCGCCCAGGTATTTGAACTTATCGCCATGGAAGCAAATTTGAGGATGTTTTTCAGTCCAGAAAAAGTCTTCGCTTTTTAAATGTTCATCTCGTTTTGTAATACCGGTTTCTATGCTGTTTACGTCCAGGCATATCTTTAATATGGACTTGTGCACGGCATCCATATTCAAATAGAGCGTACCATCCAATCCGCTAAGGCTTCCTTCAACGGTATTAAAGCCTAAATTGGATATTTCGAAGTTTACATTAGATTTTTCCGTATTGATATTTTGGGCGCTTAAGCTGAATTGCGCTAGCGCTAAAAGCAATAATAAGAGCTTATTCATTCGTGGTGATTCTTGATTTGGGTATCAATGGAGTATTTGTGCAAAAGCTGAAAGAGTTCATGTACCAATTCATCTTCCAGATCGAGGCTTAAGCCTTGAGCCTTGCGATTTTCCAATACCTTAAACCAACGTTTCATCTGAAAAATGGTTGCCTGGTTTTCATATTTCACCGGTCCAATAGCCTTGGCCAGATCCTGGCGACGGGAAATGAGCTTTAAAATCTCTGCGTCTACCTTGTCTATTTGATAGCGCAGCTCCTCTAATTTGGCGATATAGCGCTCGTCGTCAATCGCCTCATCCCGATGCTCCAAGGCACGATAGACCAAATCCAGGTCATAAGGCCGTAATTGTTGCAGAGGGTCACTTAATGCTTTATGGGGCTCAATATGAGATTCGATCATAAAGCCATCCATACCCAGGTCTAATGCAGATTGACAGACCTCTCCGATCAATTCACTGCGACCTGCAATATGGCTGGGATCGCAAATTACCGGTAGATCAGGGGCCAGGCGGCGCAATTCGAAGAACACTTCCCATTTGGGTTCATTGCGGAAGGGTTGACTTTGATAAGCGTAGAAGCCACGGTGGATGGCTCCTAATTTTTTTATGCCGGCATTATTGATGCGTTCCAAAGCACCTAGCCAAAGTTTCACCTCTGGGTGAATAGGGTTTTTTACCAAAACCGGAATGTCTGTTCCCTTTAAGGCATCAGCAATATCCTGAACATAAAAGGGATTTACCGTGGTGCGAGCACCAATCCAAATCATATCAATACCGGCTTCTAAGGCTTCTTCCACATGGCGGGCATTGGCCACTTCGGTAATAACAGGTATCTGATGCTTTTTACCAGCTGCTTTAAGCCACTTTAAGGCCGGGCTACCAATACCTTCAAAGGAGCCGGGCTTGGTACGCGGTTTCCAGACACCGCCTCGAAAGGCACTTACCAATCCGGTTCGTGCGAGTGAGTCTGCGGTTTGCATCATTTGCTCCTCACTTTCTACGCTGCAAGGACCAGCGATTAGTAAGGGTTTGGATTTTGGCTTTAGCCAATCATACAGGGCGTTTATCTCCATGCATTGGGTTTAGACCTTTCTCTCCTAATAAGGTCTGATATTTATTTTGGTTCATGCAGTACCAATAGAGGCAGGCGGCTATGATAGGCCAATTTATTGGTCATGCTTCGGTGGAACAAGCCCTCAAAGAAGCCATAGCGCTTGGCAATGGCAGTAATTAAATTGGCATTTTCTTTCTCAGCTTCTGCACTGATGGACTTTTCAATATCTCCACTTTTAAGAATGGTAAATTCATGCTTTACCCCTTCCAGGTTAGAGCTGTAGAATTTGCGACTGCCATCGGCCGGAGCTTTTTCGGTTTGTACATAAACCAGATCAATGCTCGAATTATTCAAAAGTGCAAACTCTCTTAAGCGTTGTAAAGGTTGTTCCTTCACTTTGAGGTCGAGATCAGTAGCAAATATGATTTTATCAATCTCGGTCCAGGTAGCAACCGGTGGAATTACCAGTACCGGCTTTTGGGTATTTTGAATTACCGAAGCGGCATTGGACCCGATTAGTACTTCTTCCAAACCACTGGCTCCTTTGGTTCCCATCACAATCATATCAATACTATCCAAGCGGGAAGTTTCGGTAATCAAGCGAATGGGATTGCCTAATCGAACTAAGCTTTCAAAAGGGATGGAATAGCGGCTTTTCAGCTCCTTCACATAATCCTTCATATTGCTTTCCGCATTTTCTTTCATCACCTCTAATAAGGAGGTGCTCATAGAGCGGTCGGAATAGGGAAGATCGTAGGCGTGTAATACAGTTACTTTACCCTGGCTTTTCTCAGCCAGTTTAAAAGCGTACTCAGTTGCAATGTCTGCATTTTCTGAGAAGTCGGTGGGAAGTAAGATATTCATTTTAAGAGGTTTAGATTCGGTTAGCGTGTTTGTGCGTCCACACTTGCTAAGGTAATCATATTTACAATTTCACGCACCGAAGCCCCCATTTGTAAAATGTGTGCCGGACGATTTACACCTAATAAAACCGGACCCAGGGCCTCAGCGGCTTCAAAGGACTGGAGCATTTTATAAGCAATATTACCCGCCGCTAAATTGGGGAATACAAAAGCATTCACTTTTTGATCCACCAAAGTGCTGAAAGGGAAATTCTCCTTGAGTAATTCCCGGTCTAAGGCAAAATTAGCCTGGACTTCTCCATCCACTATCAAATCCGGGTTTTCCCGATGCAGAATTTCGGTAGCCTTGCTCATGGTTTCCGATAGCTTATCGCTTTGATTACTGCCAAAATTGGAATAGCCCAGAAGAGCAATGCGAGGTACCAGGTTTATACGACGAATATTATCAGCCAAAAGGCGGGTAATCTGAACTACTTCATCTACGGTAGGTTCTTTAATTACAGTCGTATCGGCAAAAAACATCGGACCACGCTTAGTGAGCATGATATACATTCCCGCAATTCGATCCACCCCGGGACGGGTGCCCATGATTTTAAAGATGGGTTTAATTACTTCCGAATAACGACGAGTAGTACCTGATATGAAGGCATCGGCATCGCCTATTTCAGTCATAGCCACGCCAAAATAATTCCGGTCGCGCATGTATTTGCGGGCTTCGTATAAGGTCATGCCCTTACGTTGACGTTTCTTGAAGAGCAATTGGGCATAGGCCTCTGCACGTTCATTGGGCTCATGCGGATCAATCACCGGCAAATGCGAGATGTCTTCCAGGCCATTTTCTTCGATGAGGCGACTGATTTTCTCACGTCGACCTAACAGTATCGGTTGCGCTAAGCCTTCGTCCACAACAATTTGCGCTGCTTTCAAAGTCTTTAACTCATCACCTTCGGCGAGTACCACTCTTTGTGGGTTCTTAGTGGCTTTTTCTTGAGCAAGGCGGATGAACTTATCATCACGACCTAATCGGTTTAATAATTGCTCCTTATAAGCATCCCAATTGCGAATAGGCTCCTTTGCCACTCCACTGTCCATGGCCGCTTTGGCAACAGCCATGGCTACCTTAACAATAAGACGAGGATCAAAAGGTTTTGGGATGATATAATCGCGGCCGAATTGCAGATTACTTTCATTGTAAGCCAGGTTTACAATTTCGGGCACTGGCTCCTTTGCTAATTCAGCGATGGCTCTGGCGGCAGCAATCTTCATCTCCTCATTAATCTTCGTAGAGCGCACATCCAGTGCACCGCGGAAAATGAAAGGGAAGCCTAATACATTGTTTACCTGATTAGGATGGTCGGATCGGCCGGTTGCGATAATAATGTCCTTTCGAGCATTTTTAGCCTCATTATAATTGATTTCCGGCGTAGGATTTGCCAGAGCAAAAACAATGGGGTCTTGCGCCATGGAGCGCACCATTTTTGGTGTAAGTATTCCTCCCACAGAAAGGCCTACAAAGACATCAGCATGTTGAAGGGCATCACTTAGGGTATTGTGCTCCGTTTTGCGAGCGAAGAAACGCTTCTCTTCATTCAGGTCTTCCCGACGGGTAGTTATGATCCCTTTGCTGTCGGCCATTAGGAGATTTTCTTCCTGTACCCCCAAACTCATAAAGAGCTTAGCTGTGGCAGTGGCACTGGCCCCGGCACCATTAAAAACTACCTTGATCTTGTCCAGGCTTTTTCCCACACATTCGGTAGCATTTAATAGGGCAGCACTCGCAATAATGGCGGTTCCATGCTGGTCGTCATGCATCACCGGAATATCCAATTCTGCTTTCAGGCGTTCTTCAATGTAAAAGCTTTCCGGAGCTTTAATGTCTTCCAGGTTAATACCTCCAAAAGTGGGGGCGATGGCCTTTACATGCTCAACAAATTTCGCTGGATCCTTCTCATCAATCTCAATATCGAATACATCAATATCAGCGAATATCTTAAAGAGTACTCCTTTTCCTTCCATTACGGGCTTACTGGCTTCAGGGCCGATATCGCCCAGGCCAAGTACTGCCGTACCATTGGAAATTACTGCCACCAAGTTTCCTTTGGCAGTGTATTTATAAACGTTTTCTTTATCCCGAGCGATCTCCAAACAAGGATCTGCTACTCCAGGGCTATAGGCGATGGACAGATCACGTTGAGAGTTACTGGGTTTGGTGGGAACAACTTCAATTTTTCCCGGCCGACCTTGAGCATGATACTCCAGGCTAACCTTTTTACTAATTTTCGTGGCCATCTTATTGTTTGTTTAAAACAAGAAATTATTGTTTGGGTAGCGACGGGCGTGAATCTCGGCCAGGGTCTCGTATAAACGATTCCGCAAGTCTTCGATATTTTCTTTTTCCGTAGCTGAGATGAAAATCGCCTGTCGATCAGTCCGAGCAAACCAGGTAGACTTCCATTCTTCTAAGGTCAAATGTCGGTTGTTTTCCGGTTCCTGAAGGTCATCCGGGTCACGGTGCTCCGGAACATAAGCATCAATTTTATTGAAGATCATGATGGTAGGTTTTTCTCGACCATCAATTTCTGCAATAGTGCGATCTACCGTGCTGATATGTTCCTCAAAATTGGGATGGGAGATATCCACCACGTGAAGCAGTACATCGGCTTCCCGAACTTCATCGAGAGTTGATTTAAAAGACTCCACTAATTGAGTAGGCAATTTGCGAATAAAACCTACCGTATCCGACATCAGGAAAGGGAGGTTATGGATTACTACTTTGCGAACTGTAGTGTCCAGGGTGGCAAAGAGTTTATTCTCGGCAAAAACCTCTGATTTACTCAAGAGGTTCATAAGGGTTGATTTCCCAACGTTCGTATAACCTACCAATGCAACCCGTACCATGCTGGCTCGATTGGAGCGCTGTATGGCCATTTGCTTGTCGATTTTCTGCAATTGCTTTTTTAGCAAGCTGATTTTATCGCGGACAATCCGACGGTCGGTTTCAATTTCACGTTCACCAGGACCTTTCATACCGATACCCCCTTTTTGTTTACTCAAGTGAGTCCACATATTGGTAAGACGAGGTAAAAGGTATTGATACTGGGCCAGTTCTACCTGGGTACGAGCGTAGGAGGTTTGGGCCCGAGCCGCAAAGATGTCCAGGATCAGGTTGGTACGATCCAGCACCTTGATTTCGAAAATGCGTTCTACATTCTTCATTTGCGAAGGAGAAAGCTCATCATCGAAAATGGCCAGATCGATTTCTTCCGCTTTAATATAAGCGGCGATTTCTTCAATTTTTCCACTTCCCAAAAAGGTTTTGGGATTGGGTGAATCGAGTTTTTGGGTGAAGCGTTTAATAGAATCGGCTCCGGCCGTATCCGCCAAAAAGGCTAATTCGTCCAGGTATTCATCAACTTTTTCTTCACTTTGAAAGGTGGTAATTACACCAATCAATACCGCACGCTCACGGAGGTCGGTACGTTTCTTTTTGGTTTCAATCATAAATTAAGAAAGCCAGGCATCCCAAGGGATACGCGACAAGATGAGCAGCAAGCCCAGGCTGTAGAATAGAGCCAGACCACGGAATTTTTTTGAATTATCGCTGCTTCGCTTTGCACGGGAATATCCGATGGTGATTAAAGCAATGCTAATCAACATCACCGAAATATGTTCAACCGCGTACAGTCGCATTACCGAATCCTTCATAAATCCGGAGACGGATGTGTAGTTAAAGCCCTTAGGGCCAATAAAGTATAATAATAGTCCAAATACCAGTTGAAGATGACTCAGGATCAAGGTGATTAATGCTAATCGCTTATCACTTTTACCGAAGCTAGCACCATTTCCGGAACGCATCCAGAATACAATACAACTGATCAATAAAAGAGGGAGAAGTAAATAAGGTAATCCAGAGTGCAGGTGCTGTAATCCAGTAATCATCTTTGCAATTTTACTGCAAAGTTAATCAAAGAGGGGCAGGCTCCGCCTTCTATAGTTTACTATTGTTTTCGAGGACCTGTTCTAAGGAATTCTCCACATAAGCCTGCTTATCCTTACTTAGGAAGTAAAGGTCAAAATGACGCAGCTTTTTATCGCCAGAGCTGGAACTCACCGTTAAGGTAAGTCGATGCTTAAGCAGGCCCTTATCAATTTTATAGTCAGTCAAAATGATTTTGGCAAATTCATAATGGCGATGGCGAGGACTCTCCAAAAATCCAAACACTAAACTTCGTGTATCGATATGGATGATTTCGTATTCATCTTCATAGGAGAAGAATGAAAATCGCAATACGGCCAATAGCAGAATACCTACTGCAGAGAATAGGGCCAATTCATGATGTTCGAAGATGCTGGACAAGCTGCCAGCTAACATAGATAGTCCAAAATCAATGAAAATTAAGCCCACAAGCATACGCACGAGCCATTTCATAACATTGAAGAAACTCTTATTACTAACCTTCATAATAGTATAGATGCTCCTTTAAGAGGTGAATTAGGAGCAGAAGATTATTTATCCAAAATTATTACCAAGTACTTGGAGTTCTTCCAAAACTCTAATGGATTCGTAATCTTTAGCGCTTTTTTGAATTCATTGTCCTCCTCATATACGTAGGATTCTGTAGAGTGGTTTGTGATAATCTCCACTTTTTTATACTCTCCATTAAAGCTGAGGTCGGTAGAGTTTCGAATGTCAATCTTAGTAAAATATGAAGTGTTAAAGTCTTTGGCCAGAGTTTCAGTACGTCCAATTCCAATAAATCCTCCTTCTTTATCCACAACACCGGCTTCATTTAATTCTTCATAGGTGCCCATGGTATAGTAGGCGGTGTTTAATTCGGAGTCTTGCTGTTCAATGACTTTCTTCTGAGCCATGCCGGTTTCGGTAAGTAAGCCAACCTTTGAACTCAGCTGAGATACTTTGAAATTAGCTTGTTCCAATTGTCCATACAACTCGGCTACCTGCTCGTTCTTTAACTCAATCTGACGATTTAGGTTTTCGACCATTTTAAGGTACTTCCGGTTTTCGCCACGGCTGGAAGACAATTTGCGACGTAAGTCATCAATTGCTCCTTTATTCTTTTCGATTAAAGAGTTGATGGCTTCAATATCAGAGATCAGTTTGTCACGGGTTGAACCTTCGTTTTCGAGGCCCCCTTCCGAAACTTCGCGAATCGATTCTTCGCGTTCTCTAATACTACTTAAATTGTCTTGAACCTGTTGGAAGGTTGTCATGAAATCGCTGATCGTAGAATCTTGATCAACACTTTCCATACGAATGGAATCTAACTCAGCCTTTAAACGGGCGTTTTCTTCCTTAATTTCTTGATTGCAGGATGACAGTATTGTGACTGCAAGCAAGATAAAGCTCCACTTTTTCATCTTTATTTTATCCTTTTATCCCTCTGCGGTTTCTAATGTAGGTAATTAATCCTTTAGTACTAGCATCTTTGTCAATTTCACCCCCCTCTGAAAGCAGCGGTAGGATGGTGTTGGCTAAGGCTTTTCCGAGTTCAACTCCCCATTGATCAAAGGAGTAAATGTTCCAAACAATGCCTTGTATAAAAATTTTATGCTCATAAGCAGCAACCAGTGCTCCGAGGCTTTCAGGGTCCGACTTCTGACCTAATATAGAGGTAGTAGGACGATTGCCTTCAAACACCCGATAAGGAGCAATCTTTGCAATTTCCTCTTCACTGTTTCCCTTGGCTGTCATTTCGGCCTCTACTTCTGCTCGGGTTTTACCTACCATTAAGGCTTCAGTTTGGGCAAGGAAGTTGGATAATAGCTTCAAGTGGTGATCGCCCATATTATAATGACTCTCAGCAAAAGCTATAAAGTCAGCAGGAATAAAACGAGTGCCCTGATGCATTAATTGGAAAAAGGCATGCTGACCGTTAGTTCCCGGTTCCCCCCAAATTATGGGGCCCGTAGCATAGCTCACTTTCTCGCCATTGCGATCAATATACTTACCATTGCTTTCCATATTCCCTTGCTGGAAATAAGCGGCAAAGCGATGCATGTTTTGATCGTAAGGGATGATGGCCTCACTTTCGGCCCCCAAGAAATTTACATACCAAATACCCAAAGCGGCCATTTGCATGGGGATATTATCCTTAAAGTCGGCTTCCGCCAGATGGCGATCCATACTATGTGCCCCGCGTAAAAATTTTTCGAAGTTTTTATAGCCTAGTCCGCATGCAAGGCTAAGCCCGATGGCACTCCATACCGAGTAGCGTCCGCCAACCCAATCCCAAAACACAAACATATTGGTGGGGTCAATCCCGAAGTCAATTACCTTCTCCCGGTTGGTAGACACGGCCACAAAATGCTTGGCAATATCATTTTCGGAGGCATTGCTGCGTAAGAACCATTCGCGTGCCGATCGAGCATTGGTCATGGTCTCTTGCGTAGTAAAGGTTTTACTAGCAATAATGAACAAAGTCTGCTCTGGATCGAGGTCTTTTAAGGTCTCATTAATATGAGCACCGTCAACATTGGAAACATAGTGGCAGTGCAAATGATTGTGATAAGGCTTCAAGGCCTCATAAACCATAAGGGGGCCAAGGTCGCTTCCGCCGATGCCGATATTTACAATATGCTTAATGGTCTTTCCGCTATAACCTTTCCAGTTCCCGGAAATGATCAGATCCGAAAAGTCCTGCATTTGCTCCAGCACATTTTCGATATCTTCATTTACGGATTGACCATCCACTAAAATCTCTTCATCACTGAAATTACGGAGGGCGGTATGAAGCACCGCTCGATCTTCAGTTTCATTTATTTTTTCACCGCTAAGCATGGACTGAATGCCCTCTTTTACTCCACATTCGGCGAAAAGAGCTTCCAAAAGCGCAAAGCTTTCTTGATCAATTAAGTTTTTGGAGAAATCGAAGAGCAAATCTTTGTGCTCACGTTTCATTTTTTCGAAGCGATTCGGATCCTCGGCAAAGAGATCATTGAGGTGTTTTGCCCTCATTTCCCGTGCTTTGCTTTCCAGCTGGGTCCAAGCTTTAGTTTGGCTGGGATCGATACGTTTCAACATCTTGTTAAATCTTAAGATTTCAGTTAGCGAAGTTAATCTTCCTTCTTATTTTAGCCATGAAAATATTCGTATGCCCGAAAGCACTTACCCTCTGCAGAAAGTACGTTTCCCAAAAGCAGATTCTCTTTCATTCAGCAAGACTTTAAGAAGCAGAGTAAATCAATATTTTAAGGAGAAATCCTTAAACCCCAAAGCCAATTCGGCGATGTTCATGAAGACCATAGCGATGCTAGCTATGTATTTTCTTCCATTCCTGGCCTTATTCATTTTTAATCCCGGGCCCTGGGCCGTTTTAGGGCTTTTTGCCATTATGGGATTTGGTATGTCTGGTGTAGGTATGTCGGTTATGCATGATGCTGCTCACGGAGCCTATCATCGCAGTCCAAAGGTGAACGATTTTATCGCTTCCAGTATTTACCTTATTTCGGGTAACCTTACTACCTGGAGATTGCAGCACAATGTTCTGCACCATACTTATACCAATATCGAAGGTTTGGATGATGATTTAGATACGCATGGTTTATTGCGTTTACACCCAGATCAACCCTTGCATAAGCGCCATCGCTATCAGGTGTGGTACGCACCCTTACTGTATAGCTTGTTAACCCTTAATTGGGTGGTGATGAAGGATTTCTCTCAATTGATTCGTTACCAGAAGTCAGGTGTGGCGAAATTGAGTGATGAAGCTCTGCGCAAAGAGTGGATTAAATTAATTTACACCAAGGTTCTTTATTTCGGCTTGTTCTTGGTTCTGCCCATCGTGTTCTTGGCGGTGCCCTGGTATATTGCCGTATTAGGCTTCGTGATTATGCACCTGATCGCCGGCTTTGTATTGAGCTTTGTATTCCAATTGGCGCACGTAGTAGATCATGTGCAGGTGGCTCATATTCCTGAGGATGATAAAGCCATGGATGATGAGTTCCTGGCTCACCAATTGAAAACTACCTCCGATTTTGCCCGCAGCAATAAGTTGGTAGGTTGGTTTGTGGGAGGCTTAAACTTTCAGGTTGAGCATCACTTATTCCCGCATATCTGTCATATTCACTATCCTGCTTTAAGCGAAATTGTAAAGAAGACAGCCAAGGAATTC
The DNA here is from genome assembly GCF_965228705.1 of Croceimicrobium sp. Classification (GTDB taxonomy): domain Bacteria; phylum Bacteroidota; class Bacteroidia; order Flavobacteriales; family Schleiferiaceae; genus Croceimicrobium. The sequence continues at coordinate 2,281,864 of NZ_OZ245832.1, read as the reverse complement.
AATTTGCCTTATTACGAGCACCAAACATTAGGTCAAGCTATTCGCGCTCACCTTCGCAGCTTAAAGCTGTATGGCAATGCTAGCTTGAGTGCCTAATCGGTTCTGACTAAAATTCCGAATTTTATTTCCTAGCCATTAACGGCTTGCACCGCCTTGATTTGGCCGGGTAAGAAGTTTTGAAGCATGGCTTCAATGCCTTGCTTTAGGGTAGCGGTGCTACTCGGGCAACCACTGCAGGCGCCTTGCAACAATACACTCACTACGCCATCCTTGTGGTTTAGGAATTTGATGTTTCCTCCGTCATTAGCCACGGCGGGTTTTACATATTCCTCCAGTAAGGAAACAATTTTGGTGTCGATAGCATCCCAGTCTTCTTTAGCTTTTTCTTCAGGATGGATGTATCCGCTTTGAGCTTCAGGAGTTTCCTCAGAGGCTTCTTCTTCCTTAGATTTTAAAGCAGCTTCATTCAATACAATACCACCTTCGGCTAAAAAGTCGCGAATTAGTTCGCGCAGCTCCAGAGTAACTTCATCCCATTCTACAATGTCGTATTTGCTGATGGCAACGTAGTTGGAGCTAATGAATACCTCTTTCACAAAGGGGAAGTGAAAAAGCTTGGTGGCCAAAGGCGAAGGCTGGGCTTCTTCGATATTGCGGAATTCTACCGAATCTACCGAAACCAGAGGCTTGTTTGCCACAAACTTAAGCACGGTGGGATTTGGGGTCATTTCTGCATATACGCTAACGGGAACTTTGGCCGTATCCATGGGAATAATTTTTTGCAAAGATAGCAGGTGCTCAATTTCCGAGGGCCGTTCATTTGTCTTTAATTTGAGCAGATAAAGAGAATCAATATGGCTTTGATTAAAGCAGTAAAAGGTAAGGTGCCTCAATTGGGCGAAGATTGCTTTGTGGCGGATAATGCCACCTTAATAGGAGATATTCAATGTGGGAAACAATGTAGCTTTTGGTTTAACAGCGTAGCACGTGGCGATGTGCATTATATAAAAATGGGGGATAAGGTAAATGTGCAGGATAATGCTACCTTACATTGTACCTATCAGAAACATCCATTAGTAATCGGTAATAATGTTTCCATTGGCCATAATGCCATTGTACATGGTTGCACGATTCATGATAATGTTTTGATTGGCATGGGCGCCATTGTAATGGATGCTTGCGTAGTGGAAAGCAATAGTATTGTAGCCGCTGGCGCCGTAGTTTTGGAGGGAACCCATATTCCCAGTGGCAGTATTTTCGCCGGGGTACCAGCCAAGAAAGTAAAGGATGTTACTCCAGAGCTAATTTCCGGAGAGATCAATCGTATCGCCAATAATTACATTATGTACAGCTCCTGGATTGAGGATCCGGAAGCTTAGTCGAGGCGCTTTAGGGCTTCTTCAATATAGGCGTCATAGCCCTGTTGTAACAAGAGTGGATCGAGGTTAAAAGCGCTATCCGGCGGAAGCCCCATTTCGATATTAAAGCCATCAGGGGTAAAACTACGAGTGGCCGAGAAACGATAACGCCAGCCATTAGGGAGTTCAAAATCAATGGGTATGCCTCCACCTCCTCCTGTGGTGTCACCCATATGGTAAAAATGCGGGATGGATTTGCTAATAGCGGTAAAGGTGTTGGTAGCCGAATAGCAACGTCGATTGGTAAGCAACATCACGGGCTTGGTATAGTGGTAATTTCCGATCGGGCTTAAGCCAATAGAAACGGCGTTTCCAAATTCATTAGCACCGGCACCGGTTTTTTCATCGCTGATTAAGACGGTGGTGCTTTTAGTAAGGAAGCGAGAGGCCAAACGGTAGGTGTTATTGAGGCTACCTCCTCCATTATTTCGTAAGTCCAGAATTAGGCCTTTAGCTTCAGCGAAGTATTTAAATAGCAAATCCATTTGCCTTTCGCTAAAACCAGAGCTAAAGCTACTGTAGTGGATGTAGCCTATACTATCGCGCAAATAGCGATAGCGAAAGCCATTCATGATACGGTAATCCGAGCCTAAGTATTGGCGTTCCAATATTTGCTCATCAAAATTATCAGGTGAGTTTAGGTACCAGGACCAATTGCGATTTAAATCGAAGGGTGCCACTAAATTGACATGGCCATCTCGTAATTGATAGAGCAAGGTATCCAGCACCTCAAAGAGTTCTTCATCGCTCATGTTCGAGTGCACACGAGCTCTTTGAACAGCGCTAATTTGTTCCCAATTGATGTTCTTAATTTGGAAGAAACTGTATTTGTTTCCTACTGTCTCAACCAAGCTTTCAAAATTTGCTTGCGGGGAGGAGCCAGGATCTTCGGGCATTAAGCTGCGTTCACAGGAACTAAGCAAGAACAGCAGGACGATAGGTAGGAACCACTTTCTCATAGCTTATAAAAAACTTGCAGGCTTAGTAAATGCCCTCCATTGTAGGAAGGGTTGAAACGCTCAGTTTGGAAGTACTCCCACTGGTACATCAAACGAATTTGATTGCCATTGCTGCGATGCCAAATCAGGCTATGGCGAAAATCAGTCTGCCAGGTATCGCCCCAAAAATGATGTCCGCGATCAGCGATCTCGCCACCACTGTATTGTCGAATGTAATTAGGTCTAAGGATATAGGTGCCAAAGGGAATATTCCATTCGCTTTGCCAGGACCAATGCCAACTGCGACCAAAAATTCTTGTGGTTCTGCTATAGGTATAGGCGATACTCGGGCCATATCCAAAGAATCCACTAAAGCTTTGGGCGCTGTTATTATACTGATTGTGGGTTCTGAGGATGAATATATTTTGACTATAAAGGCCCGCTAGAAATTGATGCTTCCCTTTTTCATGCACTCGATAACGCAGACTGTAATGGCCTCGAAAACCCAGGCTGGTGGTGCGGCTATTTTGATCGGGATAGGCGGCTGGATTTTGCCATCCTCCAAGTCCGCTAATGTCTAGATTATTCATCCAGTGGCCCTTATAGGTATGCCAGCCTAAAGCTACATTTCCAGATAAACCTCGATAGGTATTTGGGGAGATATAATCGTCTTTAAACTGATCGAGGCTGCCGCCGAGCGCAAACCATAGATAATCACCTCGCAACTTTTCCTGTGCTTTCGCACTGAAGCAAAGAAGGAAAAGCAAGGGGACTAAATACTTCATTCCAAACGTAGACTTATGGTTTGGGCGTTTTTAAATTCAAAGAGTTGATCTGCTAAATCGGGCGGGCCAAAAGTGCCCCGAGCATTATTGCTAAAGGCATAAACCTCGGTGGGGATACCCGCAAAATTGCGATCTATCTTATCATTATCATTGGCATCGTGAAAACAGGCAATGGCATAGGTGCCAGGTGCTAAATCCAATTGGATGAGCTCGGGAATTTCGTCAACCTTTTGACTGTATTTAAGAATGATCTCACCTTGGGCATTTTTTAGCCTAAGCATAATTTTCCCTTCAATTCGCTCCAAGCCTTCAACCTTAATATTAAGTTTTTGCTTTTGAGCCAGACTTAAAAAGGGAATAAGAATCAATAGAAGAAGTATGCGCATAATTAGCGAATAAGTACCACCGAACCCTGTTTGTTGTACTTAACGGGATCCGCTTTGCGATTGTTGTAATTTACCATTTCAGCGCTAAGCTTAAAGAGGTAAACACCTTGTTGCAAATCTTGATTTTCGAATCTTCCGTCCCAGGCTTTTTCGGCATCAATGGTATTGCTTTGGTAAACCAAACGTCCCCAGCGGTCAAAAACCTGAAGGGAGAATTTTACCAATTCGCAGTTTTCACTGATGCGAAGTTCAAAGCGATCGTTGATATTATCGCCATTAGGGGTAAAAGCATTGGGAATGTACAGGGGGCACAAAGCAGAATTGGAGGCAGTGGATCCGTTTCCGTGAGGAGATTGGGCCCATGCTGATCCAAGGCCGAAGCCCAAGAAGAGTACTGCTATGTAGAGATATTTCCGCATACTAATTTCCCAAATGTAGTTTTTTCCTCTCAATCTGCCCAAGGTGCTTAGTGCTACCTGCGACTTATTGAGTGAAGGTGCCCTTCATTGATTAATCGAAATCCAAAGTAAGCTTATAGCGCATGATCCGACCATTGCCGGCATCCGCCACATATACGATTTGATTGTAATAAGCGACCGCCACCGGATCATTAAATTGCATCAGTCCGGCACCGCTTCCGCCAAAGCTGGTTTTTACAAAGCGATCTACTCCGGCTGCCGCTGGTGGACGAACCCCTTCAAACCCAGTAAAGGAGAATTGATATAAGGAGTCGGTTTCGCGATCTACCACAAAGAGGTATTGGGTTCCGTCACCCGCATAGGTGATGTCGGTAGGTTGGCGAAATTTATTGGGCGAATTGATAAAGCCATCCGCCTGACTGGTATCCCCTGATGCTAAAATGCGCGGCCGGTACTCGGCTCCAAATTCAGTTTCAGCAAATTCGATGTATTGCACCTTTAAGGCATTGTCTTCTTCCAAAGAGGTGTAAAGGAAATCACTGCTGGTTTGCGCCCCAAACTGAGGGGGTTGAGTAAGGGTAGTGATGCCCGATGGATGCTCAAAAAAGTCGTTGAAAAAACCCGATGCCGTTTGAACGGAAATAGGTGAAATCAAAACATCTTCATTGCTGAAATACAGGACCGCATCATTAGGACCAAGTGGGCCGCTGCTTAACTCAGGATTATTGGGATCCGGATCGGGATTACGCACATATTGGCGACTTACGTAAAATTGGTTATTACGATTTGGGTCCTGGCTATTGCCGATAATGCCGATATGATTGAAACGCACAAAATCATTGGTACGACGCACCGGATTACTTTGAGTATAGTAAAAAGGATGTACGATCTTATTTACGATCTGCGCATTGCTAATTGCATAGCCACCGGTTCCAACCATGCGTAAGCGGTAGATGGTAGAGAAAGTCAATAAGGTATCGCCATTACCCGAATTGTAAAGGGAGTCTGAAGTTCCAATAACCAATAGGTCAAAACGACGATCTTGAATTACACTGCGAGCCCCTGGAACAGATTTACGACCGAGGATACGACCAGACTCGTCCATGGCTACTACCTCTTCGCTACCTTCATCTACTACATAGATCAAACCGTCGAAACCGGCGCATACATCGCTGGGGCGATCAAAATCGCTAAGTATAGGAAGGATGGGTACGTAGGCAATTTCGCGAACGCTATTGTCTGGCGGTACATCGATAAAATCGAGATCGGTTTTTTTACCCAGGTAATCTTCGCAAGAAACCAGGGCCAGCGCTGAAATCAATATGCTGAATAAGATAGACTTTTTCATGAGCGGTCAGCGATTTTTAATATTTGAAAACGTAGTCCAATGCTGTGCTGAATACCAATAAAGTTGGTGGGGTTGGCAGCATAGTCGATATAGAATGGATGTTGTCCTAAGCGACTGCGAAGCCCAATTCCGAAGGTGGGAATATGACGGTGACGCACGCTAATACGATAGCCAGCACGGGCGTAGAAAATCTCTTTCCAATGGTATTCAATTCCGGCGGAATAGTTCTCGGCATTGTCATTGGGATGATTCAATTGTAGGGCAGTCAATAAGCTGTGATCTCCTTTTTTCCAGGGCACCATACTAATCCCTAATTTGAAAATGGTAGGAACCACATTGGCTTCCAGACCAATTCCGGTACTACGGTTAAATGTGGTGGGAATATCGCCATCACTACCTAGAGAGGAGTTACCACCAAAGTTCTGTACCATGGCCGCAAATTTCAAGTCGCGGAAGTCGGTGCGGTACAAGAAGGCTAGGTCTACCGTGGCATTGCTATTGTGGAAACCGGCCACTCCTTCGTAAATGTATTTTACACTTACCGCAGCGCTAAATAAGGCTGAAAGCTGACGGGCATAGGTGGCACCTACCGCGATGTTGGCCACCGATACCTGGCGTCCTGTTCCCATAGGTTGAAATTCGGTACGCTCTTCCATATCGCCCGAGTTCAAGGCGTTAATGCTAAAGCTTAGAGTGCTGGTGCGATCCTTCATGGGGAAGTTAGCCGCCGCAAAAGATTGGTTTACGCCACCACCCAAAAAGAGGTGACTTAAAGCATAGCTGGTCGATTTTAACTCGGTAAGCGCCGCGGGATTATTCATCACCGAGTAGGCGTCACCTTCCAGGGCCAGGCTGGTACCGGCCAAACCCAAGGAACGGGTGCTCATATCGTTCTTTAAAAAGCTCAAGGCTGAAAGTCCTGCCCGCTCCCCACCATAGTTGGGTAGGATTTGAGCTGTGGCTGAAAAGCTGCACAGGAGGGCAAAGAGGTATAGTGCTAATTTCTTCATCTCCTAAAAGCGAAATTCGATTCCGTATAAAATTTGTCGAGGGGCCAGATAACGGGCCGGGTTCCGAGGATCTACTCCACTTTCCTGTGGGCCGCTATAGCGTGGATCACGCCAGGTAATAGGTACATCGTCTCCGTATTCGTAGGCTTGGCCTGTAACCGGATTAATAATCTGAGAATTTTTAGCATCGGCCAGGTTACGGATTTCCACACTGAGGGAAACACCTTTTCCTTTCTTCAAGCCTAAGGGCAGATTATAGCTTAATTTCAAATCAATATTGTGCCAGGGCTTAGCCTGATTTTGCAGATACTGATCAACAATGGGTTCGTAAATAGGGCGACCTAATTCGTTCGTGCGGGTTAACTGCTGCGGCGTGTAACGAAAGCCAGAGGTAAACTGATAGGAAAGGAAGGCACTAAAGCCGGTCCAGTCCATCCCTAATATAGGTAGGGTGCTATCCGGTGCAAAGATGATTCCGGTATTGATGTTCCAGGGGCGGTCGAAGGCCAAATACTGCTCACGACTTAAAGATACCTCACCATTTTGCTCAATCTGCAAACTGGATTCGCGGGCGGAGTTCGATTTACCACGAGCTACCTGATAGCCAATATTGGCAAAGCTGTTTAAATAGCGACCAATACGGTAATTAAGTCCTAATTCTACTCCGTAGATATTGGCATAATCCTGATTGATGTAGAAGTTCTTGGTGGTCGGACGACCGGTTTGATCAGCTACAATTACCCGACGCGATACGATATAATCGAAACGGTTATTGTTAAAGGCGGTAAGGCTCATGGCCAAATCCTTATTCAATTTGGATTTTAATCCAATCTCGTAGCTCACATTCACCTCGGGATCCAAATCAGGATTACCTAAGCTAGCCAGGAAAGAACGATCCTGATAGGTGGGGTCCAATCCGGCATAAATGAAACGAGGGTGTGGTAAACGCATGCTATGCCCGTAGTTAAAGTAGAGCACATTATTTTCCGTTACCGGGAAGCTCACATTAATTTTAGGCAGCAAGCGGGCTTTCCAACGCAGGCCAAATACTTCGCTGGTTTTAGCAAGATAATCTTCGCGTACCTGATCAATTACCGGAGCGCTGGGATCGTTTACAGCATCATCCACAAATTTGCCAGGTGCCCACATGTTTACCCGTAAACCCAGGGTGGCGATAATCCCTTTATAGCTGATGCGATCCTGAAGGAATACTCCAGTCTCTACGGGATTCACTGCCCAAATATCATTGCTGGAGCCAATGCTTACTGATTGGGTATAGGTACTGTCGTTGATCTTAATCGGGGCTCCTACCCAAGGGCGGGTAACGTCTACCCATTGGTATTCGGTAAAAGTATTTTGGATACCAAAGCTTAACTCATGCTGCTTATTATCGGGAATCCAGGTGGCTTTGCCATTAACACTGTATTCTTCTACATAGTGATCGTGCCAGGTAGGAGTGATACCGCCGTTATTGATTAATCCATCACCAACCGAAACGTAGTAAATACCACGGGGATCACCTGGGTTAAAAATGTCAATGGGTGAGGAGATAATGTGCTGCTCATCCAAGATCTGATCCACCGTTTCGGTACGGAAGGGACGACCATTGGCATCGGCGCGCAAATTGGTGAATAAGCGACCTACCGATACGCTCAGTCCCCAGTTTTTGGTGATGAGGTGATTAAGATTTAAAGCCGTTAAATTGGAGTGATGCGTATAAGTGGTTGCATTATCCAAATTATTACTACGGTTGTATTGGAAACCCGGCGTGAGAATGGCATCGAATCCTACAATTTGCAGAGTCCGGGTATTCTGGTTGATGTTTAGCGAATGCTGATTGGTTAAGGTCAATTTGGTGCCAGAGCGTAGCTTATAGGCCAACTTGATGGTATTGGTATACGAATTGGTATAGCGAGGTGCCCAAAATTCGGGATTGGCACTAAAGAGTGAGCTTTCCAATTGATCAGCTGTAGCGCCAAAATACTCATCGGTCATAAAGGCCGAAATACTGGCAAAGAGGGTCATTTTTTTTTGGGTGCCAGGAATGGGAGAACCGACATTTAGTTCGAAGCGATCGGTATTAAAGCTACTGGCGATATCCGAATTGCCAAGATTATCGCGCTGATAACGGCCGCTAATTTGAAACTTTTCTCCACCTTCACGGATGCGGGTATTAACAACACCAGAGCTACCTCCGCCAAATTCGGCGCCCACACCACCAGTGATAAGGTCTACACTGGCTACGGAGCTCGAATTTACATCTACACCAAAACCGGTACCGGCTAGTGGATCCTGGGCAGATATACCATCTACAATGTATTCGGTTTCATACACCCGAGCACCGCGAATTTGCAAACCATCCTGAGTTTTGATAACCCCGGCTTGCATTTGCAGTACTTCCTGCACATCGCGCACATTCATTTGTGAGATTTGCTCCTGGCTGATGGTTACCTCACTACTGGCTTTCTCAAGGCTAATTTGCTCCTTCTTACCAACAATGGTTACCTCATTAAGAGATTCGCGTTGTTCACGTAATTCGATATTGAGCACTTTGCTTTCGCCGGGCTCGAAGGAGATACCAGTAAAGAGCTTGGTTTCATAACCAATAAACTGAACCTTAATGGTGTAATCCTGCGCCTTAATGCCATTGATCACATAGTTACCATTAATATCGGCCGCGGCACCTAAATAGGTTCCCACCAAAAGCACATTGGCACCGGGTAAGGTTTCTCCGCTTTTAGCATCGGTGATAACTCCGCTTAAGGAGGCTTTTTCTTCGCTTTGAGCCTGGAGGCTGAGGCCTAAAAACAGAAAGGCCAGAAGACGGTAAAGGAGCTTAGAATTCATTATCGAAGATTTCACCGATTAATTGTTCAATAGCACCGGCATTCCGTTCAAAGCGATGAAGCTCCATACAGAAGAATACCTGAGAGATTTTTGAATTGCGACGACGAACGGCGGCCACTACTTGAGAGCTGCCATTCCATCCGCGGAAACGCGTAATTTGAGCATAGTAAAAGTCCTGCGCATCGGCGGAAGCCACCATGGGCACAACGCCAAACTCCACATTGGTAGGAGCTAATTCAGGATATAAGGTGGTGTCTACTAAATTTACCAGGGCCGAATCCGTAGTAATACGCGCTTGTGAGCCCGGAACAGTTGATACTACGATATCATCAATGGGGTAAACGGAGCGAGATTCGCTGAGATCCTGAGTGCTGGTTAATTGCGTAGTGAGGAAGTATTTACCACCATTATCCGTAAAGCGCTGAATAACCGGCGCCAGATAGTCTATAAGAGGTTTTTCATCACCCGTAACCGAATTGCGGAAATTGGTAGAAGGCAGGTTTAAAAAGGCCTGCTGATATTGTTTGAAGATCAATTGAACGGTTGGATCAAAATACTTGGGAAGATTCGCGCCCTGGGCATAACCAAAGTTCAAGAGATCGTAATTGAGGTTATTGCTTTGTAAGTAGCCTTTGTACTGGTTTTTAATACTGGAATTATGTCCAGAAACCCAAAGCATATTTACGCCACTGGTTTTAGGGCGGAAGTAGAAAACTTCAGAGGTATCCACATCGCTAATTGCATCTGCAATGTCGATAGAGCGGATGTAAACGCGATTGCTGTCGTTTACTTTTAATCCATTAATGCTGTAAGGTGCTGCGGCCGTTGATTGACCGTAATAGATTTCAGCACTGGCTTCACCGTTTTGAACATTGGTATCGGCCAGGAAGGTGATGAGGTTTTGACCGCGGTCGATTTCAACCCAGTCGCCCTCATTAATTTTCATCTCTACTGCTTTGAGGGTGTTATCCCCATCGGGATCGGAAGCTTGCCAGAAGAAAGTGGCGGCAATAAAAGCAGTATCAGATGGTCCGCGATCGTCTAAGAATGCCGCATCCGGCGGAGTGTTGATCAGCGGAACTTTTAAGAAAGCCGGGCTGGGATCGATATTATCATCATTATCAATAGCACGTACGAAGAAGCTGATATCAGCAGAGTCCTGACCCGGAGGAATGTCAAATAGGAAAACAGAATCCTGAGTAGTGGTGTACTCCCAATTCTGGTTGTCGAGCGATAGCTCGTAGCCGGAAATATAGCCATCTCCATCGGTGCCATACCAGGTAAGGCGAACAGAAGAGTTTAAACGATTCTGACCGCTAAGGTTGATTGCTTCATAGCTGATGAAGGTATCGGGTAAACCATTGCGATCAATTTCGCCTTTGCGACAGCCTGCGATGAGCAAAACCGCGCTGAGGCCCCAAAGGATGGATTTTAATTTTCCCGGCATAGGAATGAAAATTAAAAAGGGAAGCCTCCCGCAGAAGGCTTCCCTGAAATTATTAGTGGGCTACAACAACTTTAAAGCTGTTAGAAGCTCCGGTTTTAGTTTCAATAGTGTTTAATACGTAAACACCGTTCACCAAATTAGCCACATTTACTTCGTGCTGAGTAGCGGCATCGCTGCTGCTTAGGATCACACGACCATTGAGGTCCATCAAACGGAATTCAATAGTTCCATTCGCGCTCTCAATATTGAAGATGCTGCGGGCAGGGTTAGGGTAGATAGCCACTTCGGCAGTAGCTACTTCCTCGATGCTCACATTGGTAGGAACATTACATCCATTGGTGTCTAATGGAGTGCTCAAGTTCACAATGTCGAAGTTGTTACGAGGCATCAATTTGTAGTTACCGAAGCTGTACCAAAGGATACCGTGCATAGCATCCATATCCATGCTGGTATTGGTGATAACGGCAGGTACCTGAAGAGTTCCGTCATTGCTCACATAGTTAGAGTCAGCAATCAAAGAAACATAAAGGCTAGAGTTAGCGCTGGTACCGCTCTGACGGCCAGCAATTACGCGAGAAGACTGGCTGCTTCCGAAAGTAGGATCAGTAGCTACACGGTATTCAGCGAAACCTGCATTCGCATCAGTAATGTAAATTTTACCACCATTTGGGTTTTGGTAAGATACCAACATGCCTTCGTACATCTCCATATCCAAATTGGGATCTGAAGGATCGATTGCGATAGGCATAATAGTTTGACTATTGTTCAAACCTACGTAGTTGTCTACGTTCAGGTAAGTCACACCGTAAGTTTCCTGGATGGTACCAGTTACTTGAATTTCCTGATCGCGGTAAACATTGTCTAAGTCCTGATTAGGGATCAAAGCGATACCCGCGTAGATGGTATCATTAGGGTCTTGTAAGTATACATACTCTAAGTCACAGCCTTTACGAGCTGAGGTGATGAAACCACGTACAGTTACAGTTTGACCTTCGAATACGCTAGATCCGGTACCGTTTCCGCTAAACTGAAGATCGAAAATGCGTAAACCATTATCACGAACTGCGTAATGATTGAAGTTAGGGTTAGTTTGACTGGCAGGGCTAGCAGGGAAGATCACTGCAGAACCATCATTGTCTACCGCACGGATATAATAGCGTACCAAAGTGTTGTTAGCTTGAGCAGGAACATAGTACTCATAAGTAGTTCCACTAGCCAAGTTCATATTAACAGCGCTAAAAGATCCGGTAGGAGTAGAGCCATTAGCACTCCAGAACAATTGTACAGTATCGATAGTACCATCAGCATCAGAAATGTCGGCACTGATTAATACTGAATCGCTGCTGCTAGGAATTACTGGGAAATGGAATACATTGGCAATAGCAGGAGCGCTGGCACCTACTTCATAGTGAGTAGAGTCGAATGGGTTGATTTCATAACCACGACCAGTACCACCAGTACATCCGTTACCTGAGTGACGAACAATACCTTTTAATGAAGAATAGAAAGTACCTACAGAAGGAGCTACGAAAGAACCGGTTCCGTTAGAAGGTGAGTTAGGGTTTACAGTGCTGAAGGAAGGAGTTTTCTGAGCTAAGAAACGGTCAGAAACGTTAATCACATTACCAGCAGCGTCTGCTACGTTGAAGCTTACACGGTTTCCACTAAAAGGAATTACCTGCACTACAGTTACGTTTTGCAATTCAACGAAGCTGTTTTGCCAGTATTCACCGCTCTGTACATTGTTTACACGCTGGGCATCGTTTAAGTCACCTAAAGGAAGGGTCTTAGGAACGAAAGCCGAGCTGGGTAAATCGCCAGAAGTAAGAAGGGTAACTGAGTTTACGTCTAAAGTGGTAAGCTGAGTATTGTTCTCATATTGCTCTACAATGGCAGTTACTTCTACTTTATCACCTTGGAATAAGGCGGTAAATCCTGGAATTGGCTGAAGGTTTCCACTACCATCGGTGTAAACACCCATCACTTCGATTCCACTTAATGAATCTACAACACCACCCATGGCAGTATCGATCATGTAAATGAAAGGACGGTTACCACCTTGCACAGAACCTGAGGCTACTTCAGATAGACCACCATCAGTAACAACGTGCGCACGGAAGCGAACGGTATCTCCCAAATAAACGGAAGTATCATTACAAGCAGCCAGGTCAATTACCTGGTTAATTTGCTGAATAGTAACCAGAGGGTAGCTCTGGGCACTTAAAAGGCTGGTCATGAAAAGACCTAAGAAGAGAGGAAGTAATTTTCTCATCACTACTACATTGTTTACTTAATTATCACAAATTTTCCGGTGAACTTTTCACCACTATCTAAATCTTCTACAGAGTACATATAAAGGCCACGACTGATGATCTGACTTTCGATGGAAAGCAGGTCCCAGGCATGTTCACCTCCACTGAAGCGGTTTTCGCCGGCATCTTCGGCGCCAAAGGTGCGGAACCAGCGGGTATCACTACCATCGTAATCTTCGTCGTGACGGATCTCATCAATAAAGTCACCTCCCGTGGTATAAATTCGGATTACACAGCGGGCCGGTAAATTGGCGAAGATGATCTTACGACTTTCTTCCTGGAAGTTGGATTTTCCTTCCCATGCTGCGCCATAGTAATAAGGATTGGGATATACGAAAGGTGCATCAGCTCCCATATCTTCATTGGGGCCAGTTCCAGCGAAAGCCCGGTTGTTATTGGCCAGGAAAGAACTTTCCAGAGATTCGAGATTTCCCTCAGGGTTACCTTCATCAAAGGCCGTAACTGCCGTGGCATACTGCCAGCCATTAGGAATATTGTCAATCACATAGCGATAGTGATAAGCCGTAGTGTCGTCTTCGAAATAATAAGGTTGATCCAATTTGATACTGCCAAATCCGGTTTCATTGAAAAGGTTGTTTCCGGCCTTATCGTATTGAGCAATTAGGCTGAAGTCCCGTGCTAAATCCGGAACACCCGTAACATCAAAGCCTAATTTGGATAGGTATAAACGATAGCCTTCAAAGTCTTCGCGATTGGAAATAGGGTCGATACTGCGCTCGGCATTATCCGACCAGTAGATTTCAATTTGACCATCGCCTGGTTCTACACGGGTATAAGGGATATTGGGAGGAGAGGGTAAAATGAAACGAGTAATTTCACCATCGCCATCATTGTCTTCACCTGGATCTAAAAGGCCATTAAAGTTTTGATCTTCTCCATTAAAGGCTTGTTGCGCCCAACCTGCATTGGTGATTAAATTGGCGCGCTGCACCTCATTATTGTCGGTATTGGGATTGCCATCTTCGTTTTTCTTCGCGAATACATAAGCGAAGGATACTTCAATCACATCACCGGGGGCAAAGCTGCTAAAAGGGCCAGCCGCCAATAAATCCGAACGGTTACCGGAGGCGTTTAATTCGGCCTGGAAATTCCGACCATTACAGCCAGGATCATTGGGATTATTCCAACAAGGACTTTGGTTTAAGCCCTGGGTCATTTTTTGGTAGCGATCGTTTTCCGTGGTTGGGAAGGCGAAATCAGCACTAAAGTCATTGAAAGCCCAGGCATTGTAGTTTACCAGGAACTGATCTAATTCCCAAGCTCCATTAATAGGATTGTAATTGGAGTCGAGGTCTGGGTGGTGGAAACCTTCTTTATCTGTCGCTCCTAAGAATTTCTGCCCTACATAACTTTCGGTAAAACCGGGATCTCCATCGGCATCAAAGCAATAAGCCAGGTGGAGGCTGTCCATAAATCCATTACCACCGCGATTGTAAAATGCGGAGCCACCAGCACCGGCGGGAGTGATGTTTACATTGCGCACTACGGTATTATTCCACAGCGCGGTGTATACATCATCATAGGTGTTTTGCCCATCGTTATAGAAACGCAGATTTACGATCACCATAAAGTCGGTGAAATTGTAATTCCAGTTATAGGTTTCCATTTCCACACGCACACCCATAGGGCGGGTATGGTCGTTAATGGGAATTTGAGTTCCGGGCACCACAATGCTTTTATCGCTGAAAGTGGCTATATAATCTTGATGGGAAATTGCGAAGGGATCGAAATAGCGGCTATCAAAGAGGCTACTGCGCTCTTGCAAGTTTCGGGCATTCCCAGTAATAGAAGTGTCTACGTGAAATTCGAATCCACCACGACCGGGAGCATAGCCTTGTGGGGCATCATAAGCGGAGGTCGATACTACAATCTGACCGCCGTTTTCTTTTCCACCAATCCAGATACCGCCTTCAAAAAGGTGTTCCACACCCGAACCTGCTGGATACTCAGCGCTAGGATTGCCCGTTCCATCGCGGTAACCCCGGAAGGCATTTCCGAAAGTACCCAGATTAGTTACGTTTAAACGCACATTACTGGCATTGGTGGTTTTTTCCTGATAGCTCTGGGCCATCAGGCTGTAGCCTGAAAAAATCAGACTGAATAGAGTTCCGATACGAAGAATCTGCTTCATCGTTTAATCACTTTGCGGGTTTCCAGAATCTCAGCGCCATCTGAAACCTGGATTAAATAAATACCATTCTGCCAGACGCTGCAATCGATACTTAAGCGGGCTTGTGCTTCGCTGTTCCAGCTGCCGATCATTTGTCCGTTAATGCTCAAAACTTTTACCTGAACCGACTTTTTAGCCATCAGACCACTAAAGTTAATCACTAATTGATTTTCAATAGGATTGGAGAAAGTCCAGGCTTTACGGGCCTTTTCAATTGGGCTTAAGCCGATACCGGAAACGGTGGCTTCGAGTTCCAGTTCCACGGGTAAGTGATCACTGAAATTGTAAAGAGCCGAAGCTACAGTAGTGTTTACAGAAACATTATTGTTGGTGCTTAAGCTTCCTCCGCAGCAGCTGCTTCCATCTTGACCCACCGCACGGTAGTCGATAAAATCTAAGCCATCGCTATTATTTTCGATAGCATCTGAAATGAGGATGAAGTCAAAACGATCATCCATTCCCCCACCACTAAAACAGCCACTGCTGCTGGCATGGGTACTTTGGGTATGATAAGCGGCAAAATTGCTATTGTTGTTCCAACTGCCTAATTGATTTTCGGGATCATTAAAGCTAATGGCAGGATTCGCAGTGTAATTAATCAGGTTTTGGAAAGCGGCTTGATTGGCGCTGTATACATTTAAGTCGCCGGCAAAAAGCACATTGTCATCCGGTATATTTTGGTCGATATAGTCCATTACCGCGGCGGTAGCGCGGGCACGCTCAGCGGCATCGGTACTGCTGTTTCCGGCTTTTAAGTGGGCCACTCCAATAGTGAAGAAAACGGTATCCACACCAGCCGTTCCTAATCCGGCATCTTTTACATAAAGACGGTAGAAGTCAATTACCCGAACCAATGGACTTTGATTGATGTCGAGATTGATTGAACTCTGTGAGGCTAAAACCAACTTTTCCTTATTGTAGAAAAGCATGTTTACCAATCCACTAGAGCTGTTATTGCTGCTGCCGGCACGATCGTAATAGCTTATGCCATTTACATTAAAAATGTCGCTAAGCATTACCAGTGGATTCACAGGGTTATTACCCAGTTCATTCACCACCATAACATCGGGGGCGAGGTAAGAAACGATGGTTTGTAAATCAGCATCTCGCTGAGCGGCGGTACGACTATGGTTACAGGGTGCTGAACCCGTTTTGTAATACATTAAATTGTACGAAACCACTTTAATAGTTTCTGTTTGGGCCTGGGCCTGCAGAGCTAAACTGCAAAGAATGAGACCGATATAGCTTCTAAACATACCTACCGATTGGGGCGCGAAGTTACAAAAGCTATTCTTGCGAATGTTAAGGGAATCTTACCTTGTGCGGATGGGATTAATAACCTCCCAAAAGACTTTCTAAAAAATGGGCGATGAGAGGCTTAAGGGTTTGATAAATAGCGTTTTGTGGGCTTTTAAGGATCTCATTGAAATCTCTAGCTTAGAGATAGATATAACTTATTCCAATGGAGAAGGTGCCAAGGTAGCTGGCCTGATTCAAATTTGATAAGATTCCTGTAGTGCTCAGGAGAAGACCCAGGTAGTTTTTGGGGTTAATTTTATAGAGGTATCTAAAGCTAGCCTTCAATTGTAGGTCGATATAATTTAAGTAGTTAAGATTACTTAAATTATATTGGAAGTTACTTTCATTTATGTGCTTAAAGCTTTGCCTAAGGTAGATTGGGGTGGATAAACTAAAGCTTAAACCACCGTGAAAGGAGTGTTTTTTAGTGGGGATGAAAGGACTTAATTTCCCGTAATAAACTCCGAATCCAGTGCTAAGATTGACCTGTTGCATTTCTGTAAGAATGCTAGTATATGTGGGAGTTTTAGTTATATACCCATAGCGGAAACTCAAATAGTCTAAATGTGAAAATTCGATTCGTGAATTTTGATAATGTTTATAAAATGTGCTAAGGTTAAAACCACGGTAAAATGGCGAGTGTTTTGTGAGTCTTTTATGTTTACTCCAATTAAAATTTAAGGTGCTAAAATGAATTTGATTATTCTGATTGGCTTTAATTGAAGGTCTAAGGTCGTAATTGCTTGTTTCCCCATATTCTACGCTAAATTCAGTGAGTTTCTCCTGGCTCAATATAGGAGAGGTGAAAATGAGGTTTAAGAAAACGAGGTGGCGAAGGAAAACCTTTGTCATTGTAAAATCAAGTCGGATTATTTACAAATTCGTAATATTCAAATTTGCTGCTAAGCAGGATTTGACAATTTCAATAATAAGTTAAACTCAAGTATGGAGTTATGGAAGGCTCAAAAAATGGTATGATAACCTTAGTTGGGCGCCAAGATACCCTGTTCGCCATAAATTACTATCTCGGGTTCTTATTGATCCGGAGAAAGAGAGATTAAATTGTCTAACCCTAAATTTTAGGCCTAAATCAATTTTCTGGAGGTAGTTTATTTGTGACTGATATGATTCAGCTATAAAAACCTCATTAAGATAGTATTTAAAACTTGTAGGATTGTAGTTCGCTATATCTAAGTTTATAGTTGCCTGAAGTTTTGAATGAATTTCGTAGGAGATTTTAAGTGATAGGGTGTTTTCATTACTTCTAATTATCGCTTTGTTGCTGTTAAAAGGAGGTGGGTCGATCTCCGTGGATTCTTCATATGAGTTTTTGCCGTAAGACAGATTAGAACTAATCTCAGCTCCTAAATTTAGTTTCCCATTAACAGGTGTCCAGATGCTTGCGAAGATGCTTGGGCCAAGCATTATTGGATTGCTTAAACGTGAATTTTGAAATATTGAAAATCCAGCCCCAATTTCATAATCAAAAGTTGTCTGTTGAGCAAAGAATGAGTATGGAGTTAAAATAGCTACAATTGATAATAAGATTTTACTCATTTCTAATAGAGGTTGTTTGTAAGTGCTTTTAACTCATTTTCTGCTGGTTGATAAATGCTTTACCTAGAAACGTTGATTGACAATTATAATTATTGGAATAAAATTAATTCATTGAATATTCCGTTAACTCGAACTAGAGCCATACCAGAGTATTGTAATGAAACGTGGTTTTCTCCGGGGTTAATTTGACCATTGTACAATAATTTACCATTGATGGAATAGATTTTTATTTCCACTACATTCTGTTCACTTGAGAGAACCTTAAGTGGGGTGCCGCTTGCGACAGGGTTTGGGCTTAATGAGAATTGTGTGGTGTCAAGTTGCTCTGAGGATGAAATGGAAAAATTAGAAATAGTTCCATTTTTACTCAGTTCTTCTTCTTGTAGTCGACACTCCTCGTAAATGCGTAATTCAATAAAGGATCCTTCGGTTGGTTTTAAGTCTACAGAAGGTTTGAGTTCAATCGCTTCGCCGCTATAAATTGTTTTCTCAGAGCTCCCATTCCAGAGGTTAGATCCGTGAAAAGTAACAGTTAATTCCTGAGTAGTTATGTCTGATAATGCATTGTATTGGTTGGTGTTAGTTATGTTCAAATTACCAGGGTCGCAACAATGATAGTCGAAGGGTATTGGAGGTGAGTAATACCTTTTGTCAATGCAATTTGATGCATAGGCATCACTTGAAGTGCTACTGAAACCTATGTAATTAATTGCTCCTATAAAGAAATGATGTTCGGTGCAACTTCGTATTTCAAGCTCATATGTGTAGGTCTCATTTAGAATGGCCGAAGTGCCGCCATTCCATTCTCCTTCCCATGTTAAGATGAATGCTTTTCGATTGGGGTCAGGGTTATTTGAGACGTTATGTAGTCCCATGGGGTCCATAAACTCCTTAATGTATTCATTGCCTGCCCATTCTGATCTTATGGTGAGTTTTACATATTGTGCGTTTTCTACAGCGAATAACCAGCATTTCGATTGACCTTGAATTGTTCCAATACTTAAATAATCATCTATGACTTTCTCCTGCAAGTTATGTTCAACTTCTGTGTCTGAAAAATATATTAATTTTTGATCACTTAAACTTGGAGTGCATGGATGGGTGCAAAAATCTGCGAGTTTGAAGTTGTCAAATAGCACATAGCGAAAGGAGCAGTTTATCCCACCATAATTGGAGAGATCTACATTTCGGCCAACCTCAACAACGAAATATTCAAATTCACTGTGTTCAACTGAAAAGGAGTATTGGACATTATGCCAATCAAATTCTGAATAATCATCAAGGTTGAATGATGCAATTAAATGAATTTCCTGATTAGCCAATATAGGATGTTTTTTAGCCCGGTACTCCTCAGTGCAGTCTCTTCTTTCTAGCCAATCACCCTCTTTTTCATATTTTACTTCGTCTCTTGCTAAGTAGATATTTATAGACGATCCCTGATTGCCAACAGAACCGCCAGGTCCGTTATCGGATATTAGGAAGTCGAATGAACCCATATATAGTTGGCCAGCTAGAGGCTTTTGAGACATTTTTTGTTGGAATAACTCGAAATCAAACGCGCCAACATACGAAATCCCATCAGTGGCATTTACAATAGTGTTTGAGTTATTGATGACATGGGTGTGGCTGTTTAAAGTATAGAGGTCGGGTGAATGTGTTGTCTTATCCCCTTGAGTTGGATCACTTTGTGTTCTTGATGTCCAATCGTTTGCTTTATCAAATTGGGCAGCATACGTAGGGGAGCTAGTTCTATTCTCAAAGCTTGGATTTCGAAGAAGCTCTTGGGAGGAGATTCGATTGGTTAAGCCTAGAATTATTAACAGGATTAGAACGTTTCTAGCCTTCATTTTTCACTTGTTTTTCAAGTTCCAATACTCTCAAAGTTAATTCTTCAATTTTCTCAAGGAGAATCTTGTTCATTTCTCCTAGATCTACTCCTTGTTCAACGACTTCTTGAGCGCTTGGTACCCCAGGTAAATGCTTATGTTCTTTTATGAAGGCCTCAAGCTCTTCAGAGCTTTGAAGTTCGTAATCAGGGGCGAAGACATAATCTGCCCAATCATTTTCTGAAGCAATGTCAATCCGCACTCTTTCTGTTCTTATTCCATCTTGAACGTAAAGTCTAAACATTCCGTCTGGATTGTATGGAATGGTCCAGTTTAAACTTGGACCTATGTGGACCGTACCAGCATTTGAAACAGTGAATACACGTCCGTTATTCATAGCTGCTCCAGCAGGTCTTTGTCCGGTCCGGATTTCAAGTGCAAAATCATGATTTCGATAACCATTGTTCTCTATTAATAGCCCTTGTATCTGATCTGCATCCCCTTCATTTGGCGATTCTAAGTTACTGATAATGTGTAGAGCTGCCTGTGGGTTTTCATTGTTGATGCCAACTTTATTTTCTGGACTTAAGCTTAAAATAGGATTAAGAATAGTTGAACTTTGTTGATAGGAAAAACTGAAGGGAGTTAATTCATTGTTTTCCCAGACCAAACTTGGCTTACTTGAAGTGTTAGTGTTATTTGATGTTTCTAATTTAATTCTGCCGAAGTTAGGGTCATAAATGCCCAAGTTGCTTTCAATGGATAGCTGTGTGCTCGAGGTGCCAGTCAAATTGAAAATCGAACCAATAGTTGTTCGTCCGTTTGGGCTAATGTTAAAATTGGTTTCGGTAAGTCCACTGGAAGTCGTGTTATTTCTAAATACAAAGGGAGTCGTGCAGGTTCCTTCGTCTCCCGAGCTTTCCGTTCCTGGTGCAGATGGACCTTCTCCAGAACTTGCTTCAGAGCCTAAGTTGGATTCAATTAAAATTGCGGCTTTGCAGTTCAGCTGTTCTGGATCATCACTAATGTGCAATCTTGCAGTTGGGAAATCTTGATTGAGCCCAAGGTTACCAGTGTTGTTTGAGGATTGATTTGATGGAAGGGATACTTGAGCGTTAACATTGCTAAGTAATAGCATTAATATGCAAAAAACGTAAACTGATTTCATGGTTAAAATTTTTGTAAATTTATATTTTAACCAATTAATACCAATTTTTTAAATGTTAAATTGACGGGGAAATTGCGTGGTATGTGGATTTAAAAATCATTGAAAAATAAAGTTACAGTATGAGTAGGAGGCTGGAATGGTTAGTTGTTAATAAGGTGTACTATATTTAATAATTCATTAACCTTCATCCCATTCAAACTTAAGGCCGGTGTCCTTCTCCTTTTTCTCTTCTTTTTTCTTGAAGAGTCCTTTGATCTCCTCACCCTGTTTCCTCAAGCTTTCCTTTACTGAGCTGCCCATGGCTTCGCCGTCAATTCCGATTTGAGGATCGTCTACCGTGCCACCGATCCGAATGGGAATTCGGTGATCGTCATCGCGCTTAGAAACGGATAAATGCTCTTCAAATTCTTTGTTGCCAGAAGTCTTATCGCGCTTTGCAAAAAGCACATCGCCCAATCGCATGGTAATGATGTACTCAATTTCATTCTCGAAATTATGGGTGCCACTTAAATTCAAGTTCAAGACATTGCTGGCAATGGCCATATCCGGAATTCGAATCTCACCATTGGCGATGGTAATGGTGTTCTTAAGGGTATTAAAGCTTACGTCTTTCAGTTCATCTACTTCCGCAAAACGAGAGAGCGCTTGCAGGGGCTCATAATTTCGGAGATGCCCTTGATCAATTTGCATCTCACTAAGCACTTCCAAACCATTGGGGTCTAGTTGTAAATCCGGGCTAATTGGTGCTTCGATTTTGGCCTCCAAGCTTAAGCGACCTTCCAGATTATCGGCGGTAATGGTCTCCTGACTAAAATTGTCGAAGCTTTTAAATACCGAGGCCACTAAAACATTGCTTGCCTTTAGCTCGGCTTGAAAGTGGAAGCTGGAATCTTCCGGGGTGCGCAGCACAAATTTTCCCTGGTAGCGTCCTTCATCCGCTAAAAGCGAAATGCCTTCACCGCTAATCGCCCGACGATTGATAAATACCTGTCCTTTTAATTCCTTGGCATTAAAATTTCGGAATTTGAACTCATGCAACTGAACTCGGGTACGAAGGTCCAGGCGTTTCTTCCAATCCAAGCTCAAACTATCATCCTCTGAGCTATTGCCTTCGGAAAGGAAATCTTGCAAATCAAAATATTGGGAGACAATAGAAGCTTCCGCTCCCAGCGTACTCAAGCTGTCACTGATAAATCGCAGGGGTCGGATTAAGCGCCCTTTTAAACTTAGATCGCTGTTGCCGTGTTTAATAAGGAGGGTATCGATCTGTAGATTTTGTTTCAGGAAGCTACCTCTGCCTAATTTGGATTCGAAGGCGAAATTATCGCCGATTTCCATTTCCAAATTTTCCCAATCCATGGAGCCGTCGATTTTAGCTCTGGCCAGGGCTATACCTCCCAATGACTGCCAGTCGGGGAAGCTGCCATCAATATTCAGATCAACTTTGCAGTGACCGGATTTCATTTGCCATTCTTCCGGAAGTAAGCCTGCCCAGAAATCCTGATCTTCATCAATATTGATGTTTAAGTTAAGTTGTGGTTTGAGCAATTGGCGAATGGTGCCTCGAATTTGCACTTGATCCGAATGGCTTTTTAAATCGCGAATCTCTAAGCGATCAAAGGCACCCTGGCGATAATACTCCAATTGAGCTTCCAAATCCTTAAAATGGAATTCTCCACTCTTAATGGTAAGATCTTCCACTTGTGTGAATAGCTCTGTGCGTAGATCTGTATTTTCACGGATAATGAACTGGGCTTTAATAGCAGCTTTTCCTTGCAGATCCAGGTTCTCTGGCCATTCTAAATTTAGAACGGCATAGATGTTTTTAATTTGCTGCAAATCCAAAGCCTGGTGTTCCAATTTAAAAAGGGAAGGAGACCCGGTATTAAAGCTGGCCTGAAGATTATCAATCGTGGCCAATTGCAGTTGCTGGGCAACTAATTCAAACTCTTCACTGCCTTTAAGGCTGAAGGCGCCATCTACTATTATAGGATTTTGCAAATAGTGCTCCTTTCCGGATTTAAAGCTTTCGGCCTGCGACTGTATTTGGAAATCCAGATTCCAATCCGATCCACCAAAACGACCCGCGGCTAATAGGTCGCTAATAAATCCTCTCAGCGATAATTCTTCATCCTGATAGTGATAGCGAATATTCTTAAGCTTAATGGACTCCAACTTTACAGCCGCTTGGGAGTCACCAGAGCCTTCTTTAAAGATCGACCAGTTATTGAGCGCTCCGTTTTTAACCAGATTAAGCTGGCCATTTTCCAGGCTAATACTACTGATCGGAATCTCAGAGTCGAACATGTCCCAGATCCGAAACTCCACAAAGAGATCTCCGGCATAAAACAGGGTGTCACTTAAATCGCGACTGCCAGCCGTGTGCACAGCTTGCAGGCGAATTGCGGCTTTGGGAAATTTACGCAGGGAAATACCGGCCTCTTTTACCTGAATTTCGGTTTCCAGGTTTTCATTGAGGCTGGCAAATACCAATTCCCGGATTTGATCCTGACGGAAATAGAGTAGGGCAAATGTTAATCCAAAGATGAGCAGGAAAATTCCTGTTATCCAGGCAAATATTCTGAGGATCCGTTTCAACATATACTTCTATGTCTAAAGCAGAACGTCAAAGATGCATCTTTATTAATGCATCATCAAGGTGTTAACCTCTTTAGGGTTCAATTTGCGCCATTGGCCTCTGCGCAGGTTCTTCTTGGTGATACCTGCAAATACAGTACGGTCGAGCTTGGTTACGGTATAGCCTAAGTGTTCGAAAATGCGACGTACAATGCGATTACGACCACTGTGTAGAACCACTCCCACGTGGTTGCGATCCTTACCTTCTACAAAGGCGATATCATCCACTTTAATCGGACCGTCATTGAGTTCCAGGCCTTCGGCAATGGCGTGAAAATCTTTTAAATCCAGATTTTTATCAAGGGTAACATCATACACTTTCCGGGCCCCATGTGATGGATGGGTAAGACGTTTGGCGAAATCACCATCATTGGTGAAAAGCAAAACACCGGTAGTTTGACGATCCAAACGACCTACGGGGTAGATCCGCTCCGGACCGGTTTGGGCCATTAAATCCATCACCGTTTTACGGGCCTTAGGATCATTGGTGGTGGTGATAAATCCTTTGGGTTTATTCAGAACATAATAAACTTTGGCTTCGCGGCGAATTTCGCTGCCATTAAAGCGCACCTTATCGCGAGGCGCTACTTTATAGCCCATTTCTTGAATAACCTTGCCATTTACCTCTACCAAACCAGCGGCAATCAAATCATCGGCTTCGCGACGAGAGCAGATTCCGGCATTCGCTAAGAAACGGTTTAAGCGAACATTATTGTCGCCACCCGCTACATTAGCTTTGGTTTTAGTAACGTACTTACTGTCGTTGTCCTGCTCCTTACGCTTAAAAGGTTTGCGACCGGATGGACGGGAATTACCATTCGAAGATTTAGGTCCTCTGGAATTGGAATTTGAGTTGCGGGAACGGGATTGGTCCCTGCGAGAATTGTTTCGGCTCATGCGTTTAAATTTTGCACAGCCCTTATCGCCACTGCCGGTTCACACCGGGAACGCTTCAGGCTTATTTTCGGCCGGCAAAAGTACATTTAATTCAACACGCGGCAAAATATCTTTTACTGAAAATCAAGACTTTAAAGGCCGGGGTAAAAAGCATCTTCAATATGTCGTAAGCCATAGGGATTAAGGCAAATGCCAATGATATCGAAGCGAGTCATTCCCTGCCAGTTGATTTGCTCTACATATTGATTAGCGGCACTAATCAGGAATTTTTGCTTTTGCTGGTTTACGAATTCCCAGGCCTCCCCAAAGCGATTGGAGCTGCGTGCTTTTACTTCGATTATTACTAAGCACTCCTTATCTATCGCAATAAGGTCTACTTCCTTGCGGCGGAAGCGCCAATTTTGTTCCAGTAATTGGTAATTATGGGAGAGTAGATAGCGCGCGGCAGCAGTTTCGCTACTCTGCCCCAGTTTTTGATTCGGATGCATGCGGAAAACGTATTAAGGTTTCCTGCGAAGCTACCGATAGCTCAATTTCTAATCCAAAGATAAACGCTTGATTATCGCTTAAATGTCCGGCGGGCACTCCAAAGGCAATAGGGATATTCAAATCCTTAAAATGACGATGTATTATTTCCTCGGCGCTTTCACCAAAGGGAATGCTGTTATCATTCATATCGCTCATGCCGCCAATTATAATTCCCGCTAAATTGTCCAAATAGCCATTTCGACGAAGATTAAAAAGCATGCGATCGATATGATAGAGGTATTCGTCCAGGTCTTCCAAAAAGAGGATTTTACCACCGGTATCTAAACTTTCCTTTGAGCCTAATAGACTGTAAAGCATACTGAGATTACCACCACAAACGGGCGCCTTTACTGTGCCTACTTTATTAAAAGCATGCAATGGAGCGCTAATGGAATAGTTTTCTCCAGCTAAAGCCTTTTGCATACTTACTAATGCCGCCTCACTATTTCCTTTGAAATTAATGGGCATCGACGCATGCAAGCTGGCATAGCCCAGATTGTGTAGGGCGCTGTGAAAAACGGTGATATCGCTGTATCCTACCAGCCATTTAGGACTCTCCTCAAAGGCTTCAAAATTGAGCTGATCAATTAAGCGCACGGATCCATATCCGCCCCGAGCACACAGAATGGCGCGGCAATCAGGATCATCTAAGGCCGCTTGAAAGTCGGCGATTCGAATGGCATCACTACCCGCAAATTGATGTTCCTCAGCAAATAGATTTTCCGTGAAGAAAGCCTCATAGCCCCAGGCTGCTATTTGGTCCAAGGCAGGCTGTAATTCTTCCCGACTAATTTTTCGGGCTGGTGCTACGATGCGAATTCGATCACCTTTTTGGAGTGACGCCGGACGAATCATTGGGCCATTTCAATTTCCCGCAGGTAGCGCTGAATAGTGTTTTCTAAACCGAGGTACAGTGCATCCGAAATTAAAGCATGACCAATAGATACCTCGGCTAAATGAGGGACTTCTTTTGTGAAGTAGCGAAGGTTGTTTAAGTCCAAATCATGACCGGCATTTATCCCCAAGCCCAGCTCATGTGCCAGGAGGGCCGCTTCGCGATAAGCTTTAACTGCTGCTTCTGGATTATTGGGGTACTCACGGGCATAATCTTCCGTGTATAATTCAATGCGATCGGTGCCGGTTTGGGCTACTGATTTTATTTGTTCCGGATCACATTCCATGAATACCGAAACTCGTATCCCTGCGTTTTTGAAAGTAGGGATCACCTTTTTTAAAAAGGCTTGGTTTTCAATGGCATTCCAGCCAGCATTAGAGGTTAGTACCCCGGGTGGATCTGGAACCAAAGTGACTTGAGCCGGAGCAGCTTCTAAAACCAAAGCAATGAAATCTTCCGAGGGATATCCTTCGATATTAAATTCGGTTGAGACAACTTTTGTGAGTTCACGAACGTCATTATAACGTATATGGCGTTCATCAGGACGCGGGTGAACCGTGATTCCCTGGGCGCCGAAACGCTCACAATTTTGAGCCGCCAGAATCAAATCTGGAACATTGCCTCCCCGGGCATTGCGCAGGGTTGCAATTTTATTAATGTTAACGGAAAGCTTTGTCATGGTTGGCAAAGATAAAGCCTTATGTTTGCTTTGAATATGAGAGTAAGAGATCACATTCTGAATGATTTTAAACCCCTGAGTACCGGGGAGCGAGTAGCGGATATTATGTTGGCTATGGAGGAGTTGAAATGCAGCCATTTACCGGTAATGCATGAGGGTATTTATTTAGGGCTGATCTCTGAAGATGATCTGCTGGATATCCAAAATGATCAGGATACCTTGGAAAAGCATCTTAAGGTGATTAAGCCTTATAAAGTGCAGGCTGATACCCATCTCTATGAGGCTATTCAAGTGATTGGAGAGGGGAATTTAACCTGCCTGCCTGTAATTGATGAACAAGGTCAGTATATCGGTTATGTCTCACCACAAGAATTAATGTGGGATTTAGGTCGCCAGGTCTCTTATGCTGAGCGCGGTGGTGTGGTGGTATTGCGTTTGCCAATTCGGGATTACCATATCTCTCAGATTGCGCAAATTGTAGAGTCCGAGGATGCCTTGATTTTAGGCCTGCAATTACGTTCTCAAGGGAATGAATTTATTAATGTAGCCCTGAAAATCAATCAACAGGATTTGAGTCGCATCGTAAAAGCTTTTGAGCGATACCAATATGAGGTAGTGGAGCTTTATCATGAAAGTTTATTTGATGATACAGCTTCTGATCGCTACGAAGGTTTGATGAAATACCTGAATATCTAATGAGATTAGCGGTATACGGTAAAAAGATCACGGCCGAAGCGCGGGATGATATCGAGAACTTACATTCGATATTGATCGAGTCGGGTGTGGACTTTAAGGTCTTTCACCGCTTAAATACCTATATCAAGGAGCATTGTGATTTAGGATTGGAATTTGAAGAATTTCGAAGCAGTCAGGATTTACAAGAGTATGCTCCCGATTTCTTAATCACCATTGGTGGAGATGGCACTATCCTCGATGCGGCCACCTTAGTTCGCGATAGCGGCATTCCGATTTTAGGGATTAATACCGGTCGATTGGGATTCTTATCCAATGTAAATCGCCAGAAAATAGAAGAGAGTCTGGAGGCCCTTTTCCGGAAGGATTATCAATTGAGTCATCGTCGCTTATTGCATATGGAATCCAAAGCCCTGGATTTGGATCTGCCTTTTGCTTTAAATGAGATTACTGTAAGTCGAAAAGACACTACCGCCATGGTTACCGTTGAGGTTTCCATTAATGGAGAGTTCTTTAATAATTATTGGGCGGATGGCTTGATTATCGCCACTCCAACCGGTAGTACAGGATATTCATTATCCTGCAATGGGCCAATTATGATGCCGGGTTCCGAAACTTTGGTGCTAACGCCAATTGCACCACACAATCTCACCGCCCGACCTTTCGTTATCCCGAACAGCTGTGAGATCGAGTTGAAGGTGCACAGTCGGGAGGAATGGAATTTGGTTTCCCTGGATTCCAGGATCTATTCCATTCGCAATGGGGAGCCCCTGAAAATTCGAAAAGCGGATTTTAGTATTGCTCTGGTAGAAACTGCCGACCACACCTTTGCCAAGACCTTGCGCAATAAGCTGATGTGGGGAATGGATAAAAGAAACTAAAAACTTATCTATACCCTTGATTTATTTATATTTGCGCTCCCAAAAATGAAGCATAAATCTTTCATAATCAAAAGCATACTGCTTTTAATTCTGCCGCTATGCAGTACTGCACAGTATTTAGAGGCAGGTATTAATGGTGGTGGTTCCAATTTTTTGGGCGATGTAGGTCCCTATCGAATTGATGTTCCGCGTGGCTATCATGCAGGGATTTTGTTTCGTTATAACTTCAATCGCTATTGGTCAATACGCTTCCAGGGGAATTATGGGATGATTGCCGCCGATGATGCGAATTCTACCCTGGATGAGCGCAAGGAGCGTAATTTAAATTTCCGCTCTGAGATTTGGGAAGCCTATGTGGCAGCGGAGTTTAATTTCTTCGAATTTGAACCTGGTACCAAGCTTAATCATACTCCTTATATCAATGCTGGCTTCGGCATTTTCAGCTTTAACCCAGAGGCCAATTACAATGGTGATTGGATTGCCTTAAGGCCCTTGCGTACTGAGGGTCAGGGTACATCCTTAGGTCGGGGTTCGCCCTATGCTACTGCAAGTTCCTACTTTGTATTTAGTTTGGGTTATAAATGGGGATTAGGAAGATTTACCTCAATAGCTATTGAAAGTAGCTTTCGAAATACCTATACCGATTACCTGGATGATGTGAGCGGCTATTACGCCGATCCCGTGGTCTTAACCAATGAAGTTTCAGAATTATCTGCGACCTTAGCCGATCGCAGTTTAAGTCAGAGCAACAAAGAGAATATTTTACGCGGGGACCCCACCAATCGCGATTGGTACATATTTACCGGGCTTACCCTGCAATTTAAATTTGGTGAGCTGTACGAGAAATGTGCAAACTTCATTGGTAAATAAGGAACTGGATGTCTGAGCTCAAAGAACAAGTTAAAGCGTTAAAAAACCTGCCTGAGCATATAGCCATTATTATGGATGGCAATGGTCGTTGGGCTAAGAAACGCGGATTTTTACGAGCCCTCGGGCATGAAAACGGAGTAGACGCCTTACGTCGCATTGCCACTGCATCTGCAGAGGTTAATATTAAGTACTTAACGGTTTACGCTTTTAGTAGCGAAAATTGGAATCGACCTAAAACTGAGGTGAAAGCTCTGATGACTTTGCTGGTAAGCAGTCTTAAGAAGGAGTTAAAAACCCTTAACGATAATAAAATTCGTTTGCAGGCTATCGGCGATACCACATCTTTGCCGGCTAATTGTCGCAAGGAATTAGAAGAAGTGATCGAACTTACCAAAGATCATAAACATATGACCCTCACCCTGGCCCTGTCTTATGGCAGTCGGGAAGAGCTAAGCCGGGCAGCACGCGAATTGGCCCAGGAAGTAGCAGAGGGAATCCGCACCGCGGATAGTATTAATGAAGAAGCTCTGGCCTCCAAACTCTATACAGCAGCTATGCCCGACCCCGATTTATTGATACGGACCAGCAATGAGTACCGCATCAGTAATTATCTGCTTTGGCAGATAGCCTATTCGGAATTGTATTTCAGTCCTAAATTATGGCCCGACTTTCAGGCTGAGGACCTCTACAATGCTATTCTGGATTATCGGAACAGAGAGAGGCGTTTTGGAAAAATTAGTGAGCAATTAAAATCGGATTATCATAATGCATAAGCTCTTGCGGCTGGCGGCATTGGCTCTGCTCTTGCAACCTTGGAATCTTATCGGTCAAATTACCGGCGATGTAACGGTAGTACCAGGTGTGAAATACGAAATCGGCGGTATACGCATCACCGGTTCTGACAACCTCGATAAACAAGTTATTACCTTAATCTCTGGCTTACAGGTGGGGCAAGAAATTACCCTTCCGGGTGATGCGACCACCAAGGCAATTGAAAACCTATGGCGTCAAAAGCTCTTCGATGATATTGGCATCTATGTAACCGAGGTTAAAGGGAAGTTGGTCTTTTTAGAAATTCGATTAAAAGAATTACCCAAGCTTTCCAAATACGGTATTAAGGGGCTTTCCAAAACCAAACGCGATAATCTTCGCGATGAATTGGATCTGAGTAGTGGCTTAATTGTTACCGAAAACTTGATTGTAAATACCCGCAATATTGCCCGCGACTTCTTCGTGAAGGATGGATATCTGAACACAAAAGTAGAAGTGCGCAAAAAGGCCGATACTACCCGCAGTAATTCGGTGATCCTGGATATAATTGTTGATCGGGGAGAGCGCGTAAAAATTCGCAACATCAATTTTATCGGTAATGAGAAGATTAGCGATAAGAAATTGCGGAAGGCCATGGATGAGACGGTGCGCAGTCGCATTTGGAACATCTTTAAGTCTTCTAAGCTTATTGAAGATGATTATGATGCCGATAAAGATCTGATCATTACCAAATACAATTCCGAAGGATTCAGAGATGCCCGGATTATCAAAGACAGTATTTATGCCGTGGATGATGATCGCATCAATATTGATATCTATGTTAAAGAAGGGCCCAAATATTATTTCGGGGATATTAGCTGGTTGGGGAATTCAAAGTATTCCGATGAAGTGCTTTCAAAGGTCTTGGCCATTCAGAAAGGCGATGTATACGATGCTTCCTTCCTCAATGAGCGTTTGTTCGTAGATCCTCAAGGAGGTGATGTATCTTCCTTATACCTCGACAATGGATACCTTTTCTTTAATATGGTTCCGGTTGAGGTAAATGTGCAAAATGATACCATCGACCTGGAGATTCGTATTCAAGAGGGTCGTCAGGCTACCATCAATAAAGTAACAGTGGTGGGTAACGACCGTACCAATGATCATGTTATTCTACGAGAGTTACGTACCAAGCCCGGAGAGCTTTTCCGTCGTAGCGATATTCAGCGTTCTTTGCGCGAACTACAGCAATTAGGTTTCTTCGATCCACAGAAATTGAACGTGGAGCCCAAGCCCAATGCGGAAACCGGAACAGTTGATATTCAGTACATCGTTGCCGAACAGTCTACTTCTCAGTTAGAACTACAAGGTGGCTGGGGAGCTGGTCGTATTGTAGGTACTTTGGGATTGAACTTTAACAATTTCTCGGCACGCAATATGTTTAAGAAATCGGCCTGGCAGCCTTTACCAGCGGGTGATGGACAAACGATTAACCTCCGTGCTCAGAGTAATGGTCTCTTCTTCCAATCCTATAGTGCCTCCTTTACAGAGCCTTGGTTAGGGGGTAAGAAACCAAACTCATTAACCGTATCGGTGTATCACAATATTCAGAACCTTACTGGTTTACCAAGTGATGATCCTGATTACCAAGGTCTTTCTATCACTGGGGCAACGGTAGGTTTGGGCCGCCGTCTAAAATGGCCGGATGACTACTTTACCTTGTATCAGGCGATTGACTTTCAGCGCTATCGTTTAAGGGATTATCCCTTAGGTGGCATTCGGTTCGAAGACGGAAGAGTGAATAATATCAATTATAAAATCACCTTGGGAAGAAACAGTGTCGATTTCCCAATTTATCCCCGGAAGGGTAATCTCTTTAATTTGAGTGGTGAGTTTACATTGCCATTATCCTTACTCAATGGAAGAGACTATTCCACCCTCGATGCTAGTGATCGCTACGAGTGGTTAGAGTATTATAAGATTAAAATGAACAGCTCCTGGTTTACTGAGATCTTCCCGAAAACGGTAATTAAGGCCGCAGGTGAATTTGGCTACTTGGGAACCTATAATTCTGAGGTGGGGCTTCCTCCTTTTGAGCGATTCTTCGTGGGAGGTGATGGACTGCAAAACTTCGTGTTAGATGGACGTGAAATTATCGGCTTGCGCGGATATCCTAACAACCGAATTGTACCAACTTCCGTTTCTCAAATCGGGGGAGCATTGTACAATAAGTTCACCCTGGAATTACGCTATTTAATTACAGAAAACCCCAGTGCTCAGATATTCACCTTAGGATTTTTGGAAGCTGGTAATAACTACGATACTTTTCAGAACTATGAGCCGTTTAACCTCAAGCGTTCCGCTGGCTTTGGAGTGCGCATCTTTATGCCTATGTTCGGATTACTGGGCGTAGACTTCGGTTATGGATTTGATCCTATTCCGGGTGCCACAGCTCCAAGCGGTTGGAATACGCACTTTATAATTGGACAACAATTTTAAATAAGCTATTTTCGCCCGCTCTCGGAAAAGCTTTCATTTTGAGCGAGAAAAGGCGATTTGCGAACGGCAACTATGAATAGAAAAATTTGGCTTCTTCTTTTTGGTCTGGTTTTTGGATTTCAGATTAGCGCACAGCGATTCGGCATTGTTGATTCGGAGTATGTGCTTACGCAGATTCCCGAATACGCCAAAGCTCAACAACAATTGGATCAACTTAGTCGTACCTGGGAAAGTGAAATTGAAGCCCTCCTCAGCGAAGCAGATGCTATGCGAAAGGCCTATGAAGCCGAGAAAGTTCTTCTTACCGAAGAGATGAAAGCCGAAAGAGAGGCCGCCATCAAAGCCAAGGAGGAAGAAGCGAAAAATAAGCAGCAACTGTACTTTGGTATAAAAGGCAAAATTTACAGCAAACGCCAGGAGCTAATCAAACCAATTCAGGATAAGATATACAACGCTGTGCAGGAAGTGGCAAGACGCCGTAACCTCGACGTAGTGTTTGATAAAGGGAGTGAGCTGATAACCCTTTATGTAAGCGAAAAGGTAGATATCAGCGATGAAGTGATTGAAAACTTAGAAGACGAATAACAAAACAAGACCATTAAACAAACTCAGCAATGAAGAAGATCATTTTACTAGCCGCCTTATTTTTTGGATTGAGCAGCACTGCTTTCGCTCAGCAAAAGATTGGCCATATTAATGCCGACGAATTATTGGCTTTGATGCCTGAAACTAAAGCTGCCCAAACTCAGTTAGAGCAGTACAGTGAGCGTCTGCAAAAGGACCTTACCGAGATGGAAAACGAACTCACTAAGAAAATTGAGGAGTTCCGTCGCAATGAGCAAATGATGACCACCTCCACTCGTGAGATTAAGACCAAAGAATTACAAGAATTACAAGGTCGTATTCAGCAGTTCAGCCAAAGTGCACAGCAAGAACTACAAGCTAAGCAAGTAGAGCTTCTGCAGCCTGTAATTGACAAAGCCTCTAAAGCTATTGCTGATGTGGCCCGAGAAAAAGGATTCGCTTATATCTTAGATAGTTCTGAGAGTAAAGCCGTGGTAGTATTCGCCGAGGGTGGTGAAGATATTATGCCACTGGTAAAAGCTAAATTGGGAATCCAATAAAAGCATTTAGATAGCTTAACTTCGTACCCGCTGTTATCCGCAGCGGGTTTTTTTATGGCCAAAAACAATCCCATAGGCATTTTTGATTCCGGGGTAGGTGGATTAACCGTTGCCTCGGCAATTCACCAATTATTGCCATTCGAATCCTTCATTTATTTCGGGGATACCCGACATGCTCCTTATGGTGATAAGTCGAAGAGTACCATCCTCGATTATTCTCGTCGAATTAGTCGCTTTTTGGTGGAGGGTGATTGCAAATGCATTGTTATTGCCTGTAACTCTGCCTCGGCCATGGCTTATAAAGAGCTCAAGCTGGATTGGCCGGATGTGCCTATTCTCACTGTGGTTGAGCCGGTGGTAGCAGAAGTAGCTCGCTTAAAAGCCCGTAAAGTGGGGGTAGTAGCCACCCGGGCAACTGTGCGTTCGCAGGTGTATAGTAAGCAATTGCAAAAGCTGGATACCGATTTAAGAGTTGTGCAAAAGGCCACACCTTTATTAGCGCCATTAGTGGAAGAAGGCTTTGCCGGAACTGAAGTGAGTACTGGGGTTTTAGCTCATTATTTGGCCGATCCCGCTTTAAAGGAGCTCAGTCACCTAATTTTGGGTTGTACGCATTATCCTTTGCTTCAGAAGGAATTTGAAAAATATTTGGGTCCTGAAGTGCAAGTAATAAATTCAGCAGAAATGGTGGCCCGTGGTCTTCAGGTATTACTAAAGGAAAAAGGTCTTTTGCGGGAAGCAAGCACAGAGCCCAAACTTCAGTTTTTTGTATCCGAAAAAACCAAGGCCTTTAGTAAAACAGCCCGGCTCTTCTTTGGAAAAGAAATTAAGCTGAACGAAAAGTTATTGCCCGCCTAAAAAGTCGCTAACGGCTTCGAAGAATAGTTCAGGTTCTTGGGCATGTAACCAGTGCCCTGCATTGGGAATGGTGACCAATTCGGCCTGAGGGTAGTGACTTTGAATTTCGTCGATATCCTCATCCTTAATGTACCAGGAATCACCACCGCGTAAAAAGAGGGCTGGTCGATCATAATAGGCATTGGGAGGCAAGCTTTCTCCTACCTTTTTTATTTCTCGTGCTAAAACCTTCAGGTTGAAACGCCAATTAAGTCTGTCCTTTTCTTCCCAATAGAGATTCTTTAAAAGAAACTGACGTACCCCCGGTTCCAGACTGGGGCCAAACTGCTCATTGGCTTCGCTGCGTCTGCTAATTTTAGAGAGGTCCAGTGCTTCCAAGGCATCGATAACATCCATATGATGAGGAGGGTAGGCTTTAGGGGCAATGTCGGCAATAATCATGGAGCGGCAGCGATCCGGGTGAAGAACCGCAAATAACATGGCTACCTTGCCACCCATGCTATGCCCAATGATATGGGCTTCCTCTATTTGATGTTGGTCGAGGTATTCCAATAAATCATCGCTCATCAGATCATAGGAGAATTCCTCAGAATGAGGGCTGCGACCATGATTGCGCATATCCAGTAAATGCACTCTAAAATGCTCCGACCACTTGCGACCCAGGCTTTGCCAATTATCGCTCATCCCAAAAAGGCCATGCATGATAATGAGGTCTTCCGGACCTTCGCCAAGAATATTTGAAAAGAGTTGCATTCTTTTTTTTGCAAAGATCGTTAAGCTGCTGCGAATGACCTGAGTTTTGGAATTTAATTCCTTTGCTGATCGGCAATTGCGGAGGCCGCGCAATTCTTACTTTTGTGGGCTAAATTGAATGTATGTCTTCCGAGATTTCGCGCTATACTATTACTGCAGCCCTCCCTTATGCTAATGGTCCAGTACATATCGGTCACCTGGCCGGATGTTATTTGCCTTCGGACATATACGCCCGGTACCTGCGTAAAAATGGCAAAGAGCTCATTTTCGTTTGTGGAACGGATGAACATGGAGCGGCCATCAATATGAAGGCGCAAAGTGAAGGAGCCGAACCTCGGGAGATTGTCGATCGTTACCATGCAATTATTCGTGATTCGCTGGATAAAATCGGGATCAGTTTCGATGTGTTTTCGCGCACCAGTAAGGAGATTCACCATAAAACTGCCCAGGACTTTTTTACCAAGCTCTATGAAAAAGGATCTTTAGAGGAAAAGGTAACGCAGCAGTATTTCGACCCGGAAGCAGGGCAGTTTATTGCCGATCGATTTATTGTGGGCGAATGTCCCAACTGTCACTTTGGAGAGGCTTATGGCGATCAATGCGAAAACTGTGGGACTTCTTTAAGTCCAACCGATCTTATCAAGCCTAAGAGTCGTTTAAGCGGAGCAGAGCCTATTTTAAAAGAAACCAAGCACTGGTTCCTGCCATTAGATCACTTAAGTGGCAAGATCAAAGATTATATCCAATCTCATAAAAACTGGAAGCCTAATGTCTATGGTCAATGTATGAGTTGGCTGGATAGTGGAGATGGTTTACAGGCCCGCAGCATGACCCGTGATTTGGATTGGGGTATTCCCGTTCCTCTTGATGATGCGGAGGGCAAGGTATTGTATGTATGGTTCGATGCACCTATCGGGTATATTTCGGCTACCAAGGAATTGTTGGGAGACGCTTGGGAAGACTATTGGACTAAGGACGATACCAAATTGGTGCACTTTATCGGTAAGGATAATATTGTTTTCCATTGCATCATTTTCCCGGCGATGTTGATGGAGCACGGTGGTTTTCATTTAGCGGATGAAGTGCCAGCCAATGAGTTTCTCAATTTGGAGGGACGCAAAATTTCTACCAGCCGTAATTGGGCGGTTTGGTTACATGAGTACCTCGAGGATTTCGAGGGCAAGGAAGATGTATTGCGCTACGTTCTAACTGCTACGGCTCCCGAGAGTAAGGATAATGATTTTACCTGGAGCGATTTCCAGACACGTAATAACAGTGAGTTGGTTGCGATTTTGGGCAATTTTGTGAATCGGGTGCAGGTCTTAATGCAGAAGTACTATGAAGGTGAAATCCCCCAAGCAGGAGCTTTCACCAGCGAAGATAAAGAGGCCTTAGCCTCAATGGCAGCTACACCCGCTTCGATTGCCGAATCTTTGGAAAGCTATCGATTCCGGGAGGCTTTAAGCCGGATGATGGGCTTGGCCCGATTAGGGAATAAATACCTGGCGGATCAGGAGCCTTGGAAGAAAATTAAGGAAGACCCGGAGCGAGCGGGAACAATCCTCTATGTAGCGGCGCAAATTTGTGCCCAATTAGCACAAGTGATGGAGCCTTTCATGCCCTTTAGTGCTAATCGTTTGCAGAGCGATCTAAAAATTGATGCATTGGCTTGGGAGGATTGCAATAGTGAGGAATTGCTAAAAGCTGGTCATCGTATTCAAAGTGGAGGACATCTCTTTTCTAAAATTGAAGATGAGACCATTGGAGCACAGAAAGCCAAATTGGAAGCCGCATCTGCCGCCAAGGCCGAACCTCAATACGAAGCTTTGAAGGAAGAAATACAGTTTGAAGATTTTACTAAACTTGATATCCGGGTGGGAACCATTATCAGTGCTCAAAAAGTGAAGAAGGCGGATAAGCTCTTACATCTGGAAGTAGATTTAGGCTTTGAAAAGCGGAGTATTGTAAGTGGGATCGCCCAGTATTTTCAGCCTGAGGATTTGCCCGGTACCAAGGTTTCTGTGGTGGTGAATCTGGCCCCTCGAAAATTAAGAGGAGTAATGAGCCAGGGAATGATATTAATGGCAGAAGATTCGGAGGGAAATCTTAATTTCACTTCAGCACCCGTAGAAATGCCTAATGGTGCGGTAATCCGATAGTATGAAAGCACCACATCCTGATACCTACCAATTCTTAGAAGCCTTAAAAGTCCACAATACCAAAGAGTGGATGGATGCCAATCGCAAATGGTATCAGGAAATTCGGCAAGGTTTGATTGACTATGCCGGTCAAATCCAGGAAAGCTTTGCTGAGGTCTATCCCATGACCATGATGGACCCTAAAAAGTACTTGGCGAGAATAAATAATAACCGTCGTTTTCATCCCGATAAACCACCCTATAAGACCAATTTCGCTCTTATGGTGAAAAGGAGAGGGCCAGATTATGGCGACTTCTATTTACATATTGAGCCGGGGAATTTATTTATTGGCACAGGCTTGTATCATCCCGCCAAGGAGCATCTTTTGGCATTGCGCGACTTAATTGATCTGCGTGGAGATGAATTGAAAACTATTGAAGAAGATCCGCAGTTTAAGAAGGTGTTTGGTGCTTTTAGAGGTGATAAGCTTCAAAGAAATCCCAAGGGTTTTGAATTGGATCATCCTCATATAGAGCTACTGAAACACAAGGACCTGTTAATCATGAAACAGCTTGAGGATGAGGCCATTTTTACGGCAAAAGGCTTGAGGGAACTTAAGGAGGCTTTTGCTGCTGCAATTCCTTTTATGGATTTTATCGACGATGCGATCAGTCAGGCTTAGTGCGGCATAAAAGGAATAGAAACGGTAAAGGTGCTGCCTTTTCCAGGACTGCTTTCTACACTGATACGACCCTGATGTAGGTCGACGTACTCTTTTACGATTAATAATCCGAAGCCGCTGCCGCGTTCCTGTTGGGTGCCCGGAACGCTTTCTGTACGTCCACTAAACAGGTTTTTTTGCTTTTCAGCGGATATGCCCAGGCCCTGGTCTTGCACAGTAAAGAGTACGGCATTTTTGGAACTACGGACCTTCAATGCGATTTCTTTACCGCTGGCGGTGAATTTAATGGCATTTTGCAATAGGTTACGGATAACTACCGTCATTAAAATCGGATCGCAAAAAACCTTTTCCTGACCATTGTAATCATCCTTAAATAGAATGCCTTTGGCTTTTGCCATTCCCCTCAAATGCTCCACAGTTTGATTTAGCCAGCTTCCCAGACTTACGAGATGAAAGTTGGCCTGATTTCCTGCTATTTTGGATTTCGACCAATTTACCATGTCATCCAACATATGTGAGGTGTTCTGAACCATTTTCAAGAGTTCTCCTTTGAGTTCCATGCGGTCTTCTTCCGGAATGGCACCATCTCGGGCTAATTCAAGATAGCTTTCTATGGAGGCTAAGGGATTCCGAACATCATGCGCAATGATGGAAAGCACTTTGGTTAGCTCTTTATAGCTTTCTTGGAGTTCCTTTTGATTTTGTTGCAATTCAACTTTTTGGTCTTCAACTTTTTGACGTTGCATTTCATAGGCCTGTCGGATCAGTCGGAAGACTAAAAAGAAAAGCCCCAGGGTAAGGAGGTAGCTGAATACCGTATCGATATAGCGTAGCTCTTCGGATTCGTAGCTAACGATATATTCGCGTCCGAAATTGTATTCGTAGAGAAGCAGACCGGAAAAAACAATGCCATGGATGACGGTCCAAAACCAATGCTGTTTGCTTTGAGTGGTAGCAAAGAGCATGGAAAGAGTCATAAAGCTTAGAACAGTAGTGGTACCATTAATACCACTATTCAGAAAATAGTTGAAGGCAAATAGGGCATAGGAGGTGATCATAAAGATGAACCATCCTACTTTAAAATTGCCCATTACCCTTGAAAACCAATAACTAAGGATCAACACTAATTGGGTGCCTAAAATAACCAGCACCAGATCCCATTGACGGATATTTATGGAAAGAAGCAGGCCAATGCTAAGGGCTATAGCACTGATAAAACAGATTTGGTGGAAGATGATTTCTTTGAGATCAAATTCACCTTCTTGTCCGTATACTATTTCTCTAAACTGCTTATAAGACATTCTTAATTAAAGGGGGCTCGTTCCGGGTCTTCTTCTGAAGCAGGCTTTTTCTGAGGGCTGCGCTCAATTTTAGTGATGAAATAGCGCGTGCTTCCTCTCCAAGGTAAAACTCGGTATCTTTCGATATAGTGTAAGTTAACACGTTCTCCGGAAAGTGAAACCTCTTCCAGGGTTTTAATTATGTGCTCTTGATCACTTTCTATGGAAAACTCGAAAGTCTCAGATAGGTTGTTATTGCTGTTAACTGCGCCGAAAGAGCGAATGTTAAGTTGTCCTTCCCAGGTTTTAAACAGCACTCCTTTGCGAGAGAGTTTGATCACTGTGCCTGCCCGCACTCCTTCAGAATAGGTGCCAAAATATAGGAAAGTGATCCATCCGATGAGTAAGATCAGGGCGATACCCAAGATCCAGAAAAGTGTTTTACGCATAAGGCTTTAGCTTAGTTATTGGCCCTGTATTTTTTATAGTCCTCCAGGCTTTGGAGAACAATTTTCCTGGCAATTTCCGCATTTTGAAAATCCTCAACCTCCACAGTTTTGTTTTCCAGTTTTTTATAGTCTTCAAAGAAGTTTTTAAGCTCCTTTAAAAAATGCACAGGTAATTCTGAAATATCGTGAATATGGTTGACACTCATATCATTTTCGGCTACGGCAATGATTTTATCGTCTAATTCTCCACCGTCGAGCATTCGCATAACGCCAATAACCCGAGCCGAAACCATACACATGGGCACTACCGTGATTTGGGAAAGCACTAGAATATCGAGGGGGTCTTTATCATCGCAATAGGTTTGAGGGATAAAACCGTAATTGGCGGGGTAGTACATGGATGAGTAGAGTACCCGATCCATTTTCAGTAAGCCAGAGTCTTTGTCTAATTCGTATTTGGCGCGAGTATTTTGTGGGATTTCAATAATGCCGTTAACGTAGGAAGGGATTTTGTCGCCTGGTGAAACAGAGTGCCAGGGATTGAAAGGGGTGTTCATGTTAGTGTTTTGGACAAAGTTAGTGCATGAAGTCTGTCATTCTCACGACAAGTACTATTTTTGCAGCCCTCAATTGCCTTCGCTAAATTGACTCCAATTTACAGGCAGGAGTTCTTTTTGTATTGAAAGAAAAATTGGCTCCGTAGTACAATGGATAGTATGCAAGTTTCCGGAGCTTGAGATGCAGGTTCGATTCCTGCCGGGGCTACTTTTTGTTTCAATAGCATTTCACCATTTCATTTTGATATATTCTTGTGCTTTAGCTTCTTTGCTTTAAGATTGCTTCAATAATGGAGCATTTAGGTTGTTTTGAAACCTGGATGAATAATCTGAAATCTAGCATAGCTAGGATTTATAAGGATACTATCGGTATGAAAAGCCTTCTACAGTTTTATCTTGAAAAATGGTATCTCCCAGTTTATAGCATTATCCTCTTTGGATTAATTGGAGTTTTTATAATTAAGGTTTCCAGTGGTTTTTCGATCCACTTAATTGCTCTTATTTTGCCTTGGCCCGCCATTTTTATGTCTGGAATACTATCCTTGCGAAGACTTTTACGCAAGGATTATAAAGGGGGCTTGGTCCAACTTACTTTAACAGGCCTACTCACTTGTATTGGGATGATTATCGGAGGCTTATTATTCTATAATTCACCTTATGATTATTATGCAGATGATTTAGAAATTCCTGCAGGCTTGCATTTATACGAACCATTAGGGGAAAAGTCAGGTCAATTAGTTACTAAGAAGGATCAGGCAGATAGTATTAGTCAAATACTAAAGGATCAAATAGACTTTGAAATAGTTTCCCAATCCCAACCGGGCATTTATAGCTATCATGCTTGGCTGGCCAATTTAGACAGCGGCTTTGTTTATTTGAAGGTCTTTGAGCTTAGTCAAGTTGATCCATTATCTGTCAACAGCTTAGCCTTAAGGTCAAGAATGAAGGTTTTTAATGCTAGTGACTCCTTTAAGCTTTTTCGCCTATCGGATCATTTCACTATTTATGAAGGAGATTGGGGTAAACCTTATGCTGCTCGATTTGAATTGTGGTATAAAAGTGAAAAGTCCCAAACAGAAAGGATGCTTTTATCTAAAAGCTATAAGATTGAAGGTTGGATGAGATAATCCAGTGAAATGGGCCATAACTAATATTATTACTGAAGCCATTGCAGATAAGGAAAAGGCTTCAGACCTTTGTGGCTTGGCCCCGTAGTTCAATGGATAGAATAGAAGTT
This sequence comes from Croceimicrobium sp., assembly GCF_965228705.1. Lineage (GTDB taxonomy): Bacteria > Bacteroidota > Bacteroidia > Flavobacteriales > Schleiferiaceae > Croceimicrobium. The sequence goes on along the minus strand of NZ_OZ245832.1, from coordinate 2,240,506 downwards.
TCCTAAACTTTAGATGCGAGTTCGATTCTCGCCGGGGCTACTCCTTTTTTCTTTTACTCAGGCTAAGGCCAACCTTTCAGAAGTTTTTCAGCTCTTTCCCTAAGTGAAATCGATCAGCGAAAGCAATGGCACAGATTTGGTCTTTATCAGATCAAATTCATGCCTTATGAAAAAGTCAATTTTCCTTTTCGTTTTTGCTTGCCTGGCTTTACAGCCCTTAAGGGCATCGACCTTCTTGGATTATGATCATCGCAAACCTCATCATTCCAATCCCCATTCTGAAGCTGAGGTTACCCTTTTCAAAGAACCTGGGTTTCGAGGTGAAGCTTTGATCATTAATGGAGATTGGTCATGTGAATTGGATCGCGACTTCTGCTTTACTATCGAAAGTATAATCATTCCCAGAGGCTATGAGTTGTGGGTGTATCGTCATCGGAAATTTAACGGTGATCCTGTTGTTTTAAACAGCTCTTGGGATGGAAGTGGAGCCGGAGCCTATTTACTAAGAAATCGAATTCGAAGTATTCGTATCGTCCAAAGAAGACAGGCCCTTCCACGTTTTCCACGCTCTGCAACCGGAAGCCAGGTAATTGTTTACGATCAGTTTTTTCAAGGTCGGCAAATGGTACTAAATGGGAACTGGACTGTAAGTCGTCAGTATGGCTTTGACTTCAATGATTGCATCAACGCTATATACGTACCACGTGGCTATGTAGTACGGATCTTTGAAGATGCCAATTATAGTGGACGCTACCAAGATATTTACGGAGATTGGAGGGTAGGTCAACAAGACTTTTGGTTCGCGCGGATAAGCTCCATAATGATTATGCCCGCCAGAAACTTTAGAACCCGAAGATCAAATTAGTTATTCAAGCCTGGATATTTTCCGGGCTTTTTTTTGAGACCTGGATTTTAAATAAAGCCATAGAACTTTTCAGCAAGCTTTAATCGGCATGGAACCTTTCAAAGAGCTCAGATTCTAAGATCTGCCTATCTTTAAGGCAAATCTGAGTTTATGCTAGCCTTTAAAAGAATTGCGGTTGTACTAATTACCGCGGCTTTTTCTTTCAATATCAATGCCGCTCATATCCTGGGGGGCGAAATCACCTGGGAATGTGCCAATGATTCGATGTACATATTCACCTTGGTTATCTATCGAGATTGTGCCGGTCCGGTTCTTCCAACTGGATCTCAATTTATACAGGGCCCGGCTGGGACAATAATGTGCAATTTTGTTCCTGCTCTGTCCGGTGATATTACGCCTGGAAATGGCGGACCGGCTTGTCTAAGCTGTGCAGCAGGCGATTATGGAGCCATTGAAATGGGTGTATATCGCAGCAGTCCACTGAGCTTAAGCGGAACGCCTCCTTCTTTTGGTTGGGAGTTTTCCTGGACTAATTGTTGTCGTCCTGCATCGGAAAACTCAAATATTTCCAGTATTTATTTGAGGTCTAAAATGTACCCCTATACAGCACCTGGCCAAACAATTCCGAATGATGTAAGTATTTGTTATGATAATGGACCAGCCTTTGGTGAACCAGCAGCAACCATATTTTGCCCGAATACCAGCTATAGCTATTCCTCTAAACCCTTTGATTTGGATTCGGATTCTTTGCATATTTATTGGGCTTTGCCATATACTGGTGCTTCCTCTCCTGGTAATTACACCGCAGGTTACCATTCCAGTGCACCGCTTCCGAACCCTAGTCAGAACGCGGCTAATGTCGGGCCTAATTTAAATTCACAAACTGGAGTATTAAGTGGAGCAAGCCAATCTCCCAGCAGTGGCTGGTATATCATGGGTTTGGGGATAAAAGCCTATCGAGATAGTCAGCTTATTGCTGAAGTTGTAAGAGATGCGCCGGCCTATTTTTTAAGCACTGCGGCATGTAATGCATCGGCTAATAATACGGCGCCTACTTTGCAAGTAGATAGTGTAAATTCATATTCTCCTTTTAGTTTTCAAAATGGGATTTATAAAGTTCAAGTGCCAATTGGCGATAGTGTAGAACTGGATTTATTGGGCTTGGAAACGGATATGAATCCTAATATGAGTTTGCAAGCTTCTTGCTATAATGCAAGTGGTTTGATGCTTAATCCATTGGATTTCACAGATACTAATGGATGTGGAGGTCCAAGCCCCTGTGCCAGGCTCTATTCTATGAACTCAAGCAATAGTTTTTGTTCGACTTTGGGAAATCAGGCCCGCTTTAAATGGAATCCAAACTGCTCCCACGTGATTAGTAATTTGAATGGAAGTGCCAATCAGAAATATACCTTCTACATCAGTTTAACCGATGATGCCTGCCCCTCACCCGGGCAAAGTTCCATTACTATTGAGGTGGAACTTTATGATGACACTTTACAGTCTCCAGTATTGACTTTTGTTGGGGCGGATTCAACTAATACAGTGGATTTGGCTTGGAGCGCGGCACAAATTAATCCTCAAAAGTTCTGGTATTATTTAATCTATGGCAATTTTAATGATGGTAATGGATGGCAAGTCCTGGATACTATTCAACAGATTAGTACCACTACTATTAGCTTGTCCAATCAAGTAATTCCAGGGCAATATCTGGTTCAGGCTTATGGTGGTGCTTGCGGTAAATCGGTTGCTGAAAGTAATATTGTACAAAGCTCAGGATTAGGTTTAAAGCCTATTTCTCTAAATGCTGAAAATTGGAATCTTTTTCCAAATCCAAGCCGTCAGTTCTTTGAGCTTCAGTACGAAGGGGTTTCTGAGCTGGAAAGTGGAGGGAAATTGAAAATCTATGCCACAAATGGAACCGTTTTAATGAGCCGAGATTTAGCTCGGGATCAACCAAGTTGGCGTATTAATCACAGTTTAGTTCCAGGTTCCTATGTATTGGAAATTGAATTCGATCAGGCTATCCTGCGAAAAAGATTAGTGGTTGAATAAATATTAATCGAAATCACTTAGGCGATATTTACTAGCCTAAAACATTGAAGCCCTGACCTATACCTCAGGGCTTTTTTTATCTTATACAATAAGTCTCAATTCTTTAATTAAAGCTTGATAGTCGAAATCCGTAACTTCCCCGCAAATTATTGCTATGCGAAAACTACTATCCCTTGTCTTATTGTTTGCATTGACTTTAGGAGCGGAAGCCCAAAGTTTAATCTCTATAATTCCCTTAGATACTACCTCAAAGTTTACCATCAACTTTGTGGCAAACGGTCGTGCCAAGTATGATGTGGCCAATTACAAAATCCTCTACCAAACTCCGGATGTGGATGGCAATCCCAGCACTGCATCGGGCTTGATGTCTGTGCCCTTGGTGCCTTGCGATAGTATTGGAATTGTACTCTATGATCATGGTACTGTTTTGGAACGCGATGATGTTCCCAGTCGCAATAACTTTGAATCCATTATCGGAAAGGTATTCGCCAGTCGCGGATATGTTTGTGTGATGCCCGACTATTTAGGATTGGGCGATAGCCCTGGCTTACATCCTTATGTTCATGCTGAAACGGAAGCTACTGCTAGCATAGATATGATGCGCGCCGTGCGTGAAGCTTTGGCTGATAGTATTGCCAGCTATAATTTGAACTCTGAAGTGTTTATTACCGGTTATTCTCAAGGTGGTCATGCCGCAATGGCAACGGCTAAATACATTCAGGATAATAATCTGGAAACTGAGTTTAATGTAGTAGGAGCTGCCCCCGCTAGCGGACCGTATAATTTAGCCGGGTCTCAAGCTTCAGTATTCATCAACAATCAACCCTATAGCAATCCTGGTTATGTGGTGTACCTCCTTTTAGGAATGAACCATGCCTATGGGGGAATCTTTTTCTCTAACCCATCGGAAATCCTAAAGGCGCCCTATGATGTAATGATCCCTCCTTATTTAGATGGTACCTATCCCATGGATTCGGTAAATAATAAGCTACCGTCTCGAGTACGGGATTATTTGGAAGACTCAGTAGTACAAGCCTTTGTGGATGATACCGTAAATCAACAACATTGGCTGTGGACGATTTTAAATGATAATTCCAATCACGATTGGCGCCCAAATACAAAACTGCGCATGTACTATTGTACTAATGATGAGCAGGTAAACTATCAAAACGCTTTGGATGCTTATGCTGCCATGACCGCCAAAGGGGCAACAGATGTGCATGCCATTGGGAGAGGAGCTTTTAATCACGGTGGCTGCGTGGCACCATCAATCGAAGCGGCGGTGTTCTTCTTCGATAGTCTGAGTACTTCTTGCAGTAGTATGGTGGGATTGTTGGATGATGATTTTGCTTCTTATGAGATTTACCCTAATCCTGTTCACTCTGAATTAAGCATTGAAGGAATGGGGGAGCAAGCTACTATTCGAATCTATGATCTTAATGGTCGTGTAGTATTGGAACAGAAGGCTAGCTTGCAAACTCGACTAGGCCTCTCAGACTTGAATAAAGGGATTTACCTCCTGGAAATTCAAGAGGGGCAGCGAAGAACGCGCCAAAGAATTATGAAATACTAAATGAAAATGGCGGGGCTCAATTATCGAGCTCCGCTTTTTTTTGTTCTAATTGATGGTAGGCTAGTTGAGCTTTCTCCCAGTCTTTCATCATTTTCTCAAGCTCTTTTTTTCGCGCTTCATATTTTTCATAAAAGTCGACCTCTTTTGAAAGTTCTTTAAACTGTTCAGGGTCGTGTAACTGGGTATCAATACTTTCCAGTTCAGCTTCCAGGGCCTCAATAGAGAGCTCTAAATCTTCGACCTGCTTTTCTGCCTTGCGCAAATCCTTATCCAATTGCTTACGCTCTTTATAAGATAGGCCGGGCTTTTCTTTAGGCTCATTTTGTTTAGCAACTTTATCTGCCTCTTTACTTTTTTCCAGTTGACGGAAATCATCCAGCTTTCGAGCCTCTAAGTATTCATCGATATTGCCAAGGAATTCCTTCACCTGTCCATCTTTAAATTCAAAAATCTTATCAGCCAGACCTTGCAAGAAATGGCGATCGTGAGATACAACCACCAAGGTACCATCGTATTGCAGTAAGGCATTTTTAAGCATATCCTTACTCTTTAAGTCTAAGTGGTTAGTTGGCTCATCCATAATGAGCAAATTATGAGGGAAGAGTAGGAGTTTACATAGTGCCAAACGTCCTTTTTCGCCGCCACTTAAGACCTTTACCTTCTTATCTACATCTTCTCCACTAAAGAGGAAGGCGCCTAAATAGTCCCGGGCTTTTTTACGCAGATCTTCCGGTGCCGCATCTTCAATGGTTTGCAATAGGGTTTTATTGCCATCCAGAGTTTTGGCTTGTTCTTGAGCATAATAACCAAAGGTTACATTATGACCCAATTCCAGGTGCCCTTCATGCTTTAAATTATCAGCAATGATTTTTACTAAGGTTGATTTACCCTGACCATTTTGGCCTACAAAGGCAATCCTTTCACCACGAATCACCTCCAGGTTTACTCCACCAAAGATTTTCTTTTCGCCGTAGTTCTTACCGAGCTTTTCGGCCTTTACGACCACTTTCCCAGATCGAGGAGCGGGAGGGAAGCGGAAATTAATTTTACGACTGTCATCATCGTCAATTTCAATGCGCTCCATTTTGTCCAACTTCTTGATCAGATTTTGAGCAAAAGCCGCTTTGGAAGCTTTGTAACGGAACTTCTCGATGAGTTCTTCGGTATGCTTGATCTCCTTTTCCTGATTCTTTTGTTCTTGCATTTGCAGCTGTCTCCGTTCTTCGCGTAAAGCCACAAAACGAGAATAAGGAACGGGGTAGTCATATACCTTTCCATTCACAATCTCCACGGTACGTTTAGTGATATTGTCGAGGAAAGTCCGGTCGTGAGACACCATAACTATGGCGCCTTCATAATCCTTCAGGAAGTTCTCCAACCAAATAATGGAATTAATATCCAGGTGGTTGGTGGGCTCATCTAAAAGGAGAACATCATGTTTGGCTAAAAGGAGTTTGGCTAGTTCGATTCGCATCCGCCAGCCCCCGCTAAATTCCTGGGTTTGACGGTGGAAGTCTTCGGCTTTAAAGCCTAACCCCTGCAGAATTTTTTCAAGGTCGGCATGATAGGTATAACCACCAATAAGGTTAAAGCGCTCCGTATTAAAATTGAGGTCTTCAATTAATTTGAGGTAACTGTCGCTTTCGTAATCTTCGCGTTCGGCTAATTGGTGATTTATGTCATCAATAGCAGCCTGGAGTTGTTTAATTTCGCCGAGTGAAGTTTCGGCTTCTTCCCAAACAGTCCTTCCATCATAAAGAGGCAGTTCCTGTGGGAGGTAGCCAATTTTGAAGTCTTTGGGTTTAGAGATATTTCCTTTATCTACTGAGGCTTCTCCGGCAATGGTTTTAAGCAGAGTTGATTTACCGGCGCCATTACTTCCTACCAGACCTAGTTTCTCTCCGGGATTCACCAAAAAGGAAATCTCATCGAAGAGCATGCGGTCATTTAATTGTAATATGAGTTTATTGATCCCAAGCATGGGGCAAAAATAGTTTTTAGATTATGTCCATTTTTTCCAAAGGCACTAAGTTGTACAGCATTCTTAATTCGCGCTGTCCACGTTGCCACGAAGGCGAGGTTTTTGAAGTGAAAAACCCCTATAAACTGGGTTCCTTGTTTAAGATGCATGAAACCTGTTCGCATTGTGGCTTGCGTTATGAGGTAGAGCCTTCTTTCTTTTATGGCGCTATGTATGTTAGCTATGGTTATTCGGTGGCTTTGTTTGTAGCTACCTATATAGTCATGAATTTAATTTACGATCCTGGGATCACAGATATTATTATAGCCTTGGCGATAACGCTTATTGCTTTGTCACCGGTGGTATTGCGTTTATCACGCATAACCTGGCTAAATTTATTTGTGAAGTATAATCCTGAAAAGCGCGGACCCAATATCAAATAAATCGTTGGAGATCCCATTCGGGCTTTAATGGAGAGGCTCTAATAAGATAGTCCAGGAAGTGTTGGGCTAAATAGGGCGCCATTAAAACTCCACGAGAACCCATACCGTTAAAGCTGTATTGGCTTTCGCCGATAAGGCCCAATAGTGGCTTACGGTCTTTAATGTTGGGGCGCACTCCGGCATATTGCTCTAAGACCTCGTAAGGACCCTGGTAGAAGGCTTCCAACTTGTTTTTTAAGAAAGTCAAGCCTTTGTTGCTGATCTTCTCATCCAGGTTATCGTGGGCGTAGCTCGCTCCTACTTTAAAAGTTTTATTCCCAAGAGGGAGGGTAAAAACACCTGCATGAAGCATTCGATCTTCCGGGAGCTTATCTGCTCGAATGATCATAACTTCGCCTTTTGTAGGAGCAAAGGCTTCAGAAATCTGCGGGTGACTTTTGCGTAAGAGGTGCCCATTACAAAATAGGGTGGGCTGGGGAAAGTCAGCTTTAGAATTTATAGGCCATTCATCTTCGATTAATAGCCCTTGATCCAGTAAGAATTTCCGCCAGGTATTTAGGAATAGGACAGTGTCCAACCAAAAAACACCTTCGAGTCTTCCTAGTCCGTGTGGAGCAGGCACTGTTGGCAAAGTACTGGGATGAATAGCAGCAAGGTGATTTTTAAGCCGGGGTTTACCGGCATTGACATGCCAGTCATTTACCTCACCAGCACTGTGAAAAACATGATCCAGGGCAATGGGATGATGAAACTTCAATCCTAAATTACTTTCCCATCTTTGATAGAAATCTAAGGCTGCAGGTAAATAGAGCTCAGCATCTGCCACCCATTTCTGTCGTTTTAAAACCACGGGATTACATAGTCCCGCGGCAATCCTTGAAGACTGAGAATGATGTGGTTGATCTATCACCTTAAAGGGGATACCTTCCTCATACATGCGCATGCTTAGAATACTACCGGCCAGACCTTGCCCTACAATGGTGAATTCTTTATTCATAGACTGGGCAAAGATGCTAATTTATCCAAGCTATAGCGATGCTTAGTATTCCCAAAGTTCCGCTTCTAAGTTTCGGACTTTGTTTTTAATTCGATCAGCTTCCAGTAGTTGATCCAAGGTTGAACTGCGTTTGTACTCTTCGATTTGACGATCATAAACATTATCCTCTTTAAATATTTGCGAGTCGAAGAATCGCATATTTAATACCTGGTCATAATTAAGGTGTTGTAATTGGTTCTGCCGTATATAAGCGGGGGCAGCTGCTAAGCTTTCTCTTGCGCTTGGGTACCAGATCCAAAATAGGTTATAGCGATCCAAGGTTTTAGGGTTTTCGACTACTGGTGAAAGGCCCAGTATTCGGTGTCGAAGCTCTCCTCTAGACTTATCAAAATACCAATCGGTACGCAGTTCCCAGAATTTCACATCTTTAGCTGTAATGCGTATTGTATCAATCAATAAGATTTCGCCAGTATCAGGATCTTTTAAGGTATCAATCATTTGAATATAGCGACTGATCTGAGTCTGACTAATCGGGATTTCAAAGTGGTCATCCGCAAAGACTTCTACCCGGGAGTCGAGATTCCAAATGCCGTCTAAAAGAGCATCATAGAGACTTTTACGACAAGGTAAAGGACGAAGAGGATAATAGAGGTATTGGTTCATTTTTTCCCTGAGGTCAATACGCTCCCAATGGCGGGTAGACCACATGAGGTCCGCTTCTCTGATATAGGGTTCCGGAACTACAGAATCGCTAATTAAGATCCCACTGCAATCGGAGGGATCCTTAATTTGTGCCTGCAATGATGGAATGTCCAGGAAATAGGCCCAAAAGAAAATGACAGATACAAAAAAAGCCCGATGATTAACCGGGCTTTTTTGTTTAAATACTATGTCTACTAGTACTCCCAAAGCTCTGCTTCGAGGTTACGTAGATTATTTTTAATGCGTTCGGCTTCGAGCAATTGATCGAGGGTTGAACTACGTTTATACTCTTCTATTTGACGATCGTAAACATTGTCTTCTTTAAAGATTACAGAATCAAAGAAGCGCAAGTGGAAGACCTGATCATAAGTAAGTCTAGAGCTGTTGTTATGACCATTAAATGCTACATGGGTAGCTAAGGCATAACGAGCATCCGGGAACCATACCCAGAAGAGATTGTAGCGATCCAGAGTTTTAGGGTTTTCTACTACAGGAGAAATACCTAAAATCCGGTTTTTCATTTCACCTCTTTGTTTGTCGAAATACCAGTCGGATTTCACTTCCCAGAATTTCACATCTTTAGAAGTAATGCTGATGGTATCCACTAAAAGGATCTCACCGGTATCCGGGTCACGCAAGGTGTCTACCATTTGCACATAACCTCGAACTTGATCTAAGCCTAGAGGAATCTCAAAACGATCGTCTGCAAAAACTTCAATAATAGTTCCTTCAGTAAGGATACCATCAATTACTACATCATACAAAGACTTCCGATCTGGAATAGCTTGCACAGGGTAGTAGAGGTGCAGATTCATTTTTTGTCTCAGATCGATTCGTTCCCAATGACGGGTAGACCACAGCATATCCGACTCTCTTAAATAAGGGTATTCGAATACTTTATTATTGTGGTAATGTTTGGGGTCATCAGGAATGATACCATCGTCTGAAGGACTGATAATTTGAGCCTCTGATGTTTGGGGCATCAAATAGAGTCCAATAAGTCCAAGACAAAAAACTAATCGTTTCATGATAGTGTTTTATTAGTTTAAGTCAACTGAAATACTAGCTACTCTATCAACTTTTACACGTGGGTTCCCCACGGCAATAGCTTTAATGTTACGGATAGTAACAGTTGAGCCAGGTCTTAATCGTTGAATCTTAGTTTTTACGTTAGAAGGCATTTTATTACCTGAAATACGCTCGGGGGGAGAGCCAGGAATTGCCACTTCAAAAGAGGTAACTCTGAGATCAAGGTCGAAAACAAAATCTTCAAAACTGGCTTCAATTGGAGCATTAGCAATTGCACTTGCGGAGAATAAACCTTCTGTACGTTTGTAAATTGTTCCTACGGCAGGAGGTAAACCCTTAATACGGAATTTCTTGGTTCCAGCGGGTCGAGTACTTTCGTTACCATCTTTATCCGTTTCTACTACAGAAACTGAAATGGTGATTTCTTGTTGACCTTTAATGCTTGTAACATCGGCTACATATTCACCAGGTTTAACCTGACGTACTCCAGGACCGTTTACACGAATCTTAGAAGGCTCTACACCGGGAACTCCAATTTCCAATGGATTGTCTACCCCACGATAAAGAACGTTCATCTTAGAAGGAGAAATAACCACACTTTGAGGTGCAACGGTGTAAGATGTTGGTGGGATATTGTAAACCTTCTCACCGTCTGTTTGCTTGATCTTAATCTTTCCACCCCAGGTCTTTTGACCTACGCTGTTAGCGGGAATTTTAACGAATCCACGACCGTTTTCAATACGATCAATGGGAATTTCATTTCCATTCTCATCTTCCAATACGATTTGAGGATCTTGAGTGTCATCGTAGGCAGCTAAGAAAACCTGAGCTTCATAAGAATCCCCTTGAGTAATGTAGCTACTTGGTGCAATTACCATGGCGTTTACCTGGTTGAACTTCACTGTACCGGCATCAATATTCTTGAGCAAGTGAGTTAAAAGTTCTGCTTCAGAGTTTCGAACCCGAGCTTGGATATCAGTTAAGAATGGAAGAATGGCGCCTAAGGGGTATTCTCCAAAAGAAGCCAATTCCCAGCTTACTTCTTTATCACCTTCTTTTTGCTTATCCGTATTAAAGACGGTCTGCAAGTTGTTAGTGATAGAAGGATCATTATCTGCAATTTCGATCATTTTAGCGCGATAAGCTTCAATCTTCTCACGCAGTTCTGTTGCTTTTTGTGGACCTTGTTCGGTAACTAAGAAGTTTAAAGGCTTGGATTTAGCATCCAGCGCTTTAGGAATAGTTTTTTCTTCATCTTCCCATCCACCAGATACACCTACAAGGGTATCTTTTAGTTCACCGATGTAATTGAACAGGTCTGAAGTAGCTTCACGTACTTCATCTGATTTGTTCTTCCATTTTAAAGCTTTGGCAGGGTTTTCGGCTGCAGCCGCAGCAAGAGCACTATAGGCATCTTGGTTTTTAGCACCTACCGTAGTGATAGTCTCCGTCAAACTTTCATCAAGTTTGGTCAGAGCCTTCAAAATGTCTTTGGAAACGTTTAATGCCAGCATCGCCGTTAACACGAGGTACATCATGTTAATCATTTTCTGACGTGCTGATAGTTTTCCTCCAGCCATGAATTAGTTTTTAGAGTTTAGTGACTCGGTGAATTAGCTTAGTTACTACGATTAACGTTCATGGCAGAAAGCATACCTCCGTAAACGTTGTTGAGTTGACTCATGTTGTTTACAAGGCTGCTTACCTCGTTGGTCAAACGATCAGAATCTTGAATAGAGCTGTTCAGTTTTTCCATTAAGGTGTTTTGAGCTTCCATATGGTTAGCAGAGCTCTCTAATTGTACAGCATACAAAGCGTTTAAGGACTCCATATTTTTAGAGGCTAAGCTCAATTGCTCATTGTAAGCACCAGTAGCTGCAGCAGCCTCGCTGGTCTCAGTTAATTTGTTTGCAGCATCTCCAAAGCGACGCAGTCCACTTCCCAAGCTTTCGATCAACTCACCATCAATCTTAGCATCCTCAAGCATGCGATCTAATTCCTGAGTAGCTGTTAAACCACGTTGGTTGTTGTTGCTGTACTGCTCATCTTCGTCAGTCATACCTGCTAATTCAGGATAAACTAAGGTCCAATCCAGTTCTTCACCGGGTTTTTCAAATGCAGAGAAGAAGAAAATTACAGCCTCAGTAGTCAAACCTACTACCAACATGATATCGGCTCCTGGCAAGTGAAGGATTTTAAACATCGCTCCGAGGATTACAACGGAGGCACCCCAGCCATAAAGCTTAGCCATGAAATTTTTAAAACGCTTGCTGTTTACATCAATTAACGCCATTGGAAAAAATTAAATTAAAATAGAAATTAGGGGATTAAAAGTCGGCAAGATCGCGACCCATAAAGCTTTGTACCGTACGGAATCCTACATAGGATTTAGCGGTGTCAGCATATTCATAGTCACGGGTACTTACCTGCATGTAGTAAGCAACGTCTTTCCAACTACCACCGCGAATTACTTTACGCGTAATAGTGGGGTCGTCACTCGGGTTAGCATTGTACTCAAAATTGGGACTAATGTCTGAAACATAGTAGAAGCTTGCAGCGTCAAAGGCCGTATTGGTCCATTCCGCTACGTTTCCTGCCATGTTGTACAGGTCATATTCATTAGGCGCATAAGCAGTAGCTTTCACAGGATAGAAGGCACCATCCGCTACTAGGTTACCACGCAGTGGCTTAAAGTTACCTAAGTAGCAACCGGAGCTGTTCAGGGCATAAGGACCACCCCATGGGTAGGTAGTTAATTCTTTGCGACCACGAGCGGCATATTCCCATTCGGCCTCGGTCGGTAAGCGGAATTCTTGCTCAGTGAAGTAACCAGAATTACGTAAGTAATCATTACGGTATTTGGTTCTCCAATTACAGAATGCACGTGCTTGATACCAGCTTAAGCCCACAACAGGATACTCATCAAAGGCAGGGTGCCAGAAATATTTGTCGTGCATCGGATCATTATAACTGTAGGTGAAGTCATGAATCCAGCATAAAGTATCAGGATAGATGTTGATTACACCACCTTCGAAGAATGAGCTCCGATCAGAAATTTCCTTGTTGTCCTTAATATAGTCGCGGTAAGAAAAACGTTCACCATCTTGATCGGAATCATTATGATCAAACATTACACGGTTCGATTTACGCGCCGCTTTTTGTTTGTTAATCCAGAAGAAGGCATAATTCAATTGTCGGGAATCAATCATGCGACTACCCATGAACTGCTCTTCTGGGGGGAGGTATAAACCTTCGATAATCTCGGTGTATTCCGCCGATGGATAGTTCTCGGTACGCCACTCTAACATAGGCTCCCAGTTGATATGGCGCTGCATACTATCAGGGTAGTTAAGTGAAACGTACTCATCAAAGAAGGTTTGATCTTCTTTGTTGGCGGCTTCAATTAATTCATAACCTTCCACTAATCCATCCTCTCCTAAACGGAAGCGAAGGATTGAGTCGCGCACCCAATGAATGAACTGGCGATACTCATTATTAGTGATTTCGGTTTGGTCCATCCAGAAGGAAGGAACCGAAACAGTTTTAGTTGGAGAGATCAAGCTATAAGGTACATCCTGATCAGAGTTTCCCATATTATAGGAGCCCTGAGGGATATAAACCATTCCGTAAGGTTGCGCCGGATACCAGTTAGGTCGATCCTGAACGCCCACTAATTCGCCGTAGTCATTGCTGCTACAACTGATCAGAAGCACGGAGCTTAAGGCTATGGAAATCAGTTTCTTCATGTCTCTTGACGTTGTTTTCCGTTGATCAACAGTCTGTTGAAAACAGGGGCTGCTATATTACAAAAATCTTGGGTTCTTATGACTTCCCGTTGTGGGAGGCGGAATTACAATCTTAAAGCAGTAACTCGCCATAATTTCGTGGCTTCCACCACCTCTGGTAGAAAGCGCTGATGTCGCAACATCGTATGAGTACCCTAGTTTAAATCCAGGTGTCGCTTGCCAGCCTATCATAACCGCAACCGCGTCCTGTAGCCTGTATGTAACGCCACCCCAAAACTTATTATTATATACCCCCATGGCATTTATGTCAAAGGTGGTAGATCCAGAAGTGAGTTTTAATAACATGCTAGGACGTAATTCCCAGTTACTTGCAGGTACTGCCCAATTGTATCCCCCCATTAAATAGTAATGGCGGGCATTGCGAATGAAAGTGGAAGATAGTCCATTAAAAGAACCTATTTCCGTAGAACTTTCAATAACGCGGGTAGAAGAGATTCCACCCCAAATATTTTGACTTTCGTAGTAAATACCGAAAATTCCGTCTACTTGAAAACCGGTTTCATTCAATCCGTACACACCGGGGTCTAATGCACCATTTACCCCATCAGATGGAATCCAACCACTACTGGCGATTTGATTATTCAGAAAAGATGCTCCCAAGCCAATGCCTAAGGTACCAGTGCTTAATTCTAGCTGGTAACCGTACATCAAACGAGCGGAAATATTATTAAAGAAGCCGATTTGGTCATTCACAATGCTCAAACCAATTCCGCCGTGAAGCTTCTTGAAAGGGGCATTGATATTAATATTCTGAGTAATGGGGGCTCCTTCAAAACCTACCCACTGACTGCGGTGCAAGCCGTTTATGCAAATGGCGCCTCCGGATCCAGCAACCCCGGGATTGTAATAAACGCGATTGAACATGTATTGGCTGAATTGCACATCCTGCTGCGCTAAAGCGAAGAGCGGGAATGCAAGCACCATGATGAGGTAGAATTTCTTCATCAAATCGGGTTAGTATTAATTGTTGACAACACTTTGTTGAAATCCCAAATATAAAGCTTTGAACAAATATGCCTTAAGCCGTAGTTAATTTTTCACGGCTTTTTGTTGATGAATGCTCGATTTATTACAATGCTTTCTGCATTGCACGCCACCAACGGTCCGGAATTTCGTTCTGCATAGCCTCCTGGTAATCTACATAAGAACAGGGGATTAGCTTGTGTCGGTCGGAGCTTAAACCTGCACTTTCACGCACTGGAACTTCGATCCACCAACGACCACTCAAAGGGCTCTTATAAAAGACTAATTCGTACTCACCATCGTTGATAAGTACAGTAAATCGTTGATAATCCTCCTTTCTCGCAAAGGGATAGTCCCCTTTTCGGAGGTTAAATCCTTCTAAAAAATACCAGATCATTTGAGCTACCAGATGGGCAGTTCTACCTTCTTTGTCGGCTAATGCATTGCATTCATAAATCCCAAATGAACTCAATTTGTCACTGATGCCACTGTAGCGTGCCAGGGCACAAGCCTCTTCGCCGCTAAAGCCATTAGGACTGTGAAAGGTGTTTCCGGGTGCATCACTTTGCCTCAAGGCGGATAAATCGAAGCTTACTATATCCGCATCACGCAAAATAGGTTCGCTTTCGCTGATGTCCTGGCGCATATTGCCAAGTCGGTGAATATCAAAATACATGCGCTCCATCAGGTCCACCTCCTCTTGATTTACAAAATAGCTCTGGTAACCAATATTGCTGAAATTGTAGAGGATATAAGGCTTTTGAAGAATGATATGACTCAGAAAAGAGCGATGCGTGAGCTTATCATCCTGTTTCCCTAAATCAAATTGGGAATCGATGGAAACCAGATTTACTGTTTGCTCCAAACGATCGTAAGCACGATAATTGCCGTAAGTCAAATCCTGACTACCGCCGATGATGATCGGGACAATATTGCGCTTGATCAGCTCAAAGCAAACTTCGCGTAAGGCAAACATGGTATCGGCCAACTTTTCGCCTGAATAAATATTACCCAGATCGCAAACCGGAGCATCCCAATTGCCCCAGTAGAGATTGTACAGGTATTTGCGCACTTGATCCGGGCTTTGGGCCGATCCGGCATTATCACTGCCGCGATCTTCCATAACCCCAATCAGAGCTAACTTGTAATTTTCAATTTCCGGAAGGCCTTCGATTTCCTGATGGATCCCAATTCGTTTACCAAATATTTGCTCGTTGGCCTGAGCACAAGACTCTATAATACTCCCGCCCACCGGGCTTAGGAAATCTTCCAGAATCATTTCTTAGTGCTTTTTTTAGCGCGTCCTTTAGCCGGTTTCTTAGCGGCATCGGCGATAATAGCCTCCGCTTCTTCTCGACTTAATTTTGCTGGATCTTCAATGTCCTTCGGTAACTTGTAATTTTTGCGACCGGATTTTAGATAGGGTCCATAACGTCCGTTGAGTACCTCAATCACCGGTTTAGCCTCATCAAATACCTTGATGAATTTGTTTTTATCGGCTTCAATTTTCGCTTCAATCAATTCAATAGCGCGATCCAATTCAATAGTCATCGGATCATCACCTTCCGCCGCTTTAATCGAGGCAAAAACACTCTTATATTTTACATAAGGCCCGAAGCGGCCAATATTGGCACTTACCTTTTCACCTTGATACTCGCCTAATTCACGAGGCAGTTTAAAGAGATCCAAAGCTTCCTTCAGGCTAATGGTGTCGATACTCTGACCTTTCTGTAAACTCGCAAAACGAGGCTTTTCTTCGTCTTCGGCTTCGCCAATTTGAATCATGGGACCATATCGACCGATCCGAGCAATAATGGGTTTTCCGCTTTTGGGATCCTCACCTATTATTCTTTCGCCAGTGGCGCGTTCAGAGTTTTCTTCCACTTCCTTCAAGTGGGGGTGGAAATCTTGATAGAATTCATCCAGCATTGCGGTCCACTCTTCCTGGCCATGCGCAATTTGGTCGAACTTAGCTTCTACCGAGGCCGTGAAGTTGTAGTCCAGAATTTGATCGAAATGCTCAGTAAGGAATCCGTTAACTACAGTGCCAATGTCGGTAGGGATCAATTTGTTTTTATCCGCTCCGGTAGTTTCGCTGAGCTTTTGGTCCTTAACCATTCCGCCCGCTAAACTCATTTGTAGGTAATCGCGTTGAGTGCCGGTTAATTCCGATTTCTCAACATATTGTCTTTTGATAATGGTACTAATGGTTGGCGCATAGGTCGAAGGACGGCCAATGCCTAATTCTTCCAGTTTCTTTACCAAGCTGGCTTCAGTATAGCGAGGTGGGTGCTTGGTGAATCGTTGGGTGGCCACAATGTCTTCATAGCTTAAGCTTTCCCCTTGTTTAGAAGCCGGTAGCATGCCTGATTGCTCTTCTGAGTCTTCATCATCTGTGCCTTCCAGATATACTTTTAAGAAACCTTCGAAGGTGATTACCTCCCCGCGTGCTACGAATTCTAATTTTTCACCCGGAGCATCTATATGGAAAACGGTTCTTTCCAATTGGGCGTCACTCATTTGAGAGGCAATGGCCCGTTTCCAAATGAGATCATAAAGTCGCTTTTGCTGGTCACCGGTTCCGGCGCTGTGGCGGTTAAAATAGGTGGGGCGAATGGCCTCGTGTGCTTCCTGCGCTCCTTTGCTCTTAGTGGCGAAGCGACGGGTTTTAGCATAATCTTTACCGTAATGGTCTTCAATCTCCAATTGTGCGGCGCCCAGGGCATCGTCTGATAAATTGGTCGAGTCGGTACGCATATAAGTAATCAAACCAGCTTCGTAAAGCTTTTGCGCTACCGACATGGTTTGGCTTACTGAGAAATAGAGTTTTCGTGCAGCTTCCTGTTGAAGGGTTGAAGTGGTAAAGGGAGGAGCTGGCGATTTTTTCGCGGGCTTGGTCTCTACCGAATCAATCTTAAAGGAGTGCTTGGCGCAATTATCTAAAAATTCACGCGCCTCTTTTTCAGTGTCGAAACGCTTGTTGAGTTCTGCTTTAAAGCTTTTGCCAGTGGAATTTTGGAACTCAGCTACCACACGGAAATAAGATTTCGCTTCAAAATTGCGAATCTCCATTTCACGCTCTACAATCAGGCGAACTGCTACGGATTGCACCCTTCCGGCGGATAAGCCTGCTTTTACTTTCTTCCATAATACTGGAGAAAGCTCAAATCCTACTAAGCGATCTAAAACCCGGCGTGCTTGCTGAGCATTTACCAAATCGGTATTAATGCGACGCGGATTTTGAATTGCCTTGTCAATCGCTTTTTTAGTGATTTCCGAAAAAGTAATGCGATTGGTGTGGGTTGGACTAAGGCCTAAAGCTTCGTAAAGGTGCCAGGCGATGGCTTCTCCTTCACGGTCCTCATCCGATGCAAGCCACACCATTTCGGCGTCCTTGCTTAATTTTTTTAGCTTTTTTACGACTTCTTTTTTGTCGCTGCTGATGGCGTACTTTGGTTCAAAGTTATTCTCCACATCAACACCCATATCCTTCTGTACCAGGTCGCGTATATGCCCGTAGCTACTTTCCACTTGATACTCTTTCCCGAGAAATTTCTCAATAGTTTTTGCCTTGGCAGGCGACTCGACGATCACTAAATTTTTTGCCATGTACTCCTTTGAATTAGCATGCGAATAAGGCGCAAAATAAATCAATGTTTTTCGTTTTTAGGTTTTACCCTTGTTAAGAGGCCCTGATCTTTTGGTCTGTCAAATTGGCAATCGACTTACATTTGTACCTTTGCAGACCTTATAAAATGAAGATGAAAGAGACTGCCACCGAGGCGAAATTGATGGACGAAAATATTCAGGGTACAGCCCTGGAGGGAAACGAAGAACGCGGCGATCGTAAGTTGTACATTGAGAGTTACGGCTGTCAGATGAACTTTTCCGATTCCGAAATTGTGGCTTCCATTCTCGCTAAAGAAGGATTCGGGACCACCCGAAATGTGGAAGAGGCGGATTTGGTTTTGCTTAATACCTGCTCTATTCGCGATAAAGCGGAGCAAACCGTACGTAAGCGTTTAAGTAGTTTCAATAAACTGAAACAGGAGCGCCCTGATATGAAAATTGGCGTACTAGGTTGTATGGCCGAACGCCTAAAGGATAAATTTTTAGACGAAGAAAAATTAGTCGACCTGGTAGTAGGTCCGGATGCCTATCGGGATTTACCCAATCTGATTGAAAAGGTTGACGGTGGGCGAAAAGCGGTGAACGTACTCTTGTCTAAAGAAGAAACCTATGCCGATGTGAGTCCGGTGCGAATCGATTCCAATGGCGTGTCTGCCTTTGTTTCAATTACTCGTGGTTGCGATAATATGTGCACCTTTTGTGTGGTTCCATTTACTCGTGGTCGAGAACGCAGCCGTAATCCTCAAACCATTTTAGCGGAAGTACGCGAATTACAAGCACGTGGCTTTAAAGAAATCACCCTCTTAGGTCAAAACGTAGATAGCTACCTCTGGTATGGTGGAGGTTTGAAAAAGGATTTTGAAAAAGCCTCAGAAACAGCTAAGGCCTCAGCTGTAAATTTTGCTGGTTTATTGGATATGGTAGCCTTGGCGGTGCCTGAAATGCGCATTCGTTTTAGTACCAGTAATCCTCAGGATATGACGGATGAAGTGCTGCACGCCATTGCTCGTCATGATAATATCTGCAATTACATTCACCTTCCCGTGCAATCCGGTAGTAGCCGAATTTTAAAGGAAATGAACCGCGGTCATAACCGAGAAGAATACTTTGCTTTGATTGATCGTTTGCGCAAGATTATTCCGGATTGTGGTATTTCTCATGATATGATTGCTGGCTTCCCGACCGAAACTGAGGAGGATCATAAAGAGACTTTAAGTCTGATGGAATACGTTCGGTACGACTTTGGTTATATGTTCTACTACAGTGAGCGTCCTAACACTTTTGCGGCCCGCAAGATGGAAGACGATGTGGATATGGAAACCAAGAAACGTCGTTTGAATGAGATTATCGCCTTGCAACAGGAGCATTCCTTGCAGCGTAATCAGGAGCATATTGGCAGGGTGGAAGAGATTTTGATTGAAGGCGATTCCAAACGAAGCGATCAAGATTGGAAAGGACGCAATACGCAGAATACCATGGTGGTATTTCCGAAAACAGGAGACCATAAACCAGGGGATTTCGTTAAAGTGAAAATTACCGATTGTACCACGGCTACCCTCTTTGGGGAGATGGTGCAAGACTAAAACCAGGCATGAAAATACAATTGCTAATCCTTGGCCTTTTGTTAAGCGGCTTGGGTCTTAAGGCTCAAGAAAAGGTAAATGGTCGTTGGGTAGATAATAATCTTACCATTTGGATCGAAGAGGATAAAATCCGCAGCGAAGGTGTCCTTTATTATTGTGTGGCTGATACCTCTCGTGAGGTGTGTATCCAGAACCTTTCAACCGGTTTTGAATTAAAGCTATATGATGCCCAGGGAAAATTAATTTACGAAGGCATTGCCAGTGGGCGACGTCGTGGTGTGAAGCTGCCTAAAGCGTATCCACAAGCATATGAAGTTGAAATAATTGCCTTTAAACCCTGGGTTGTTAATCAAAGTACGGCCAGTAGGATTCATCAGGATAAGGCCATCCGCGTAAAATACCGAGTGAAGTAATGAGCTTACAGGAAGTAAAACAGCGATTTGGTATCATTGGCAATAGTCCCGGATTAGAGCGGGCATTAAACAAAGCTTTGCAGGTAGCCAGTACTGATATTTCGGTTTTGGTATCCGGTGAAAGCGGGGTGGGTAAAGAAGCCATTCCCCGGATAATTCATTCGCAAAGCCATCGTAAACACAATAAGTATATCGCCGTAAACTGCGGTGCCATTCCGGAAGGGACCATTGACAGTGAGCTTTTTGGTCATGAGAAAGGAGCCTTTACCGGAGCAACCGGAACGCGAAAAGGCTATTTCGAAGAAGCCGATGGGGGGACCATCTTTTTAGATGAAGTAGGTGAATTACCACTTTCCACCCAAGTGCGATTGCTGCGGGTATTGGAAACCGGTGAATTTATCAAAGTAGGATCTTCCCAAATTCAGAAAACCGATGTACGCATAGTGGCGGCAACCAATGTGGATATGATGGGGGCCGTGCAAAAAGGAAAATTTAGGGAAGACCTTTATTACCGTTTAAATACGGTCGAAATTCACTTGCCGGCACTGCGGGAACGGAAGGATGATATTCATTTGATCTTTCGAAAATTCGCGGCAGACTTTGCGGATAAGTATCATACACCAACCTTGCGTTTAGATGAAGAGGCCGTGGAAGTTTTACGCAATTACCACTGGCCGGGAAATATTCGTCAATTGCGAAACCTGGCAGAGCAGATATCGGTAATTGAAACGGATCGGGCCATTTCGGCGAATACCCTCATGAACTACTTGCCGGATGCCGGAAAGGGTGGTTTACCTGCACTGTATCGCGAGGAGCAAAAACAGACGGCTAGTGATTTTAGCAATGAACGCGAAATTCTCTACCAGGTACTTTTTGATATGCGCAAGGATATTGCGGATTTGAAAAAGTTGACAGCCGAGCTGATGCAGAATAATGAGATCAGTGAGGAATGGAAAAGCGATAATAGCAATTTGATTCGCCGGATTTACCGCGAAGAAAGAGAGCTTCCCGAAGCAAGAAATTCGGTGGAGGAAAATTCCAGCGGCTATTTACCCGTTTACAGCGATAATGATGAGCCCGAGCTGCAAACCGATATTTATGATGCCAGTCATGATATTGTGGAGGATGAGCCGGTAACGCTTCAGGAGAAAGAGTTGGAAATGATCAAACGCGCTTTGGAGCGCAATCATAATAAACGAAAAGATGCTGCGGAGGAATTGGGTATTTCAGAGCGAACCCTCTACCGCAAAATCAAGCAATACAATTTATAAGATGCGGAAAACCCTAGCATTGGTCTTGATCCTGATTTTACAGGCTTGTGGCGGATACAGCTTTACCGGCGGAGATGTTGGTGATGCAAAAACGGTAAGCATCGACTTCTTTCCCAATACGGCTGATTTGGTGAAACCACAGTTGTCGCAAATCTTTACCGAAAAACTGCGAGACATATTTGTTCAGCAAACGCCATTGGAATTAGTACGTCGCAATGGTCATATGCAGTTTACGGGGAATATTGAAAAATATACTATCCAACCTATTAATGCTCAGGCCTCTGATATAGGTTCGGTAGCGCAAAACCGCTTAACGGTAGAGGTGAATGTAATCTTTATCAATACCTTAGAGCCCGACAAAGGATTTGAGGAGCGTTTTAGCCGCTTTGTAGACTTTGATGCCAATCAGGATATCAATGCCATAGAAGCGGAATTGCATGAGCAGGTTTGTCAAGAATTGTCAGAAAATATCCTTAACCGCGCAATTGGAGATTGGTAATTGAGAACCGAAGATTTTCATAAACTACTTGAAGACCCCAAACATGTAGCAGATTATCTGGTGGATGATTTGCGCGATTTGGCCCGGAAGTATCCTTACAGTCAACTGATACAGTTGATGTATGGCCTGCGTTTGCGCACTTCTTCCGAACATCTCTTTAACCAACAATTGGGGAAAACGGCGGTACTTACCAATGACCGCTCCGTTCTTTTTGAGCTATTTGAAAATCGCAATCCCAGCCTCAATAAAGGTATTGAAACAGTAGAGGTAGAATCTGTTAGCAGTCCTCCAGTCTTAGCCGAACTTAGTGAAGCGCCAATCGCCGATACTGAGGTAGTGCAAGAGCAAGAGAAGCCGCTAGAAAGTTCCGCCAAGGAAGAAAAACCGGCGGAAGAACCTATTCAGCCAGAAGAAACTCAGGAAGAAAAAGTTTCCGTTGAGCCCCTTGCCCAAGTAGAGGTGACTCCTATTCCTAAGAAAGAATTGCCGTCGGCCTTACCCGAAAACATGGCGGAGCTAAGTCCCCAGGAAAGGGTAAAAGCGATATTAGAGCGCAACCGTCAGCTACGTGAACAATTTGAGTCGCAAAAATCCGGAGGCGAGGCCAAGCTCTTTGATCAAGATAAAACATCGGCCCCCGAGCCACCAATTAAAGAAGAAGTTAAAGAGGAGCCCATTGCGCCAAAGGCTACAGATGAAGCTGAGCTTGTGGAAAGGGACTCTGAAGCCTTAACGGAAAATGAAACTGAAATTCCGGAAACTTCGGAAGTGGAAAAGCCGTCTGAAGCTCAGGAAGAATTGCAGGAGCCTGTTTCGGAAGTAGAGGAAGATAGTTCTGAGTCATTGGATTCAGGGATTGATACTGTAGATGCGGAGCCAGATGAAGCGCCTGATCCGAGTGCGGCAATAGAGGTGGAAGAGCGTGAGCCTTGGGCTGATTCTCCCATTGATATTGAAGCTTTAATTCGTCGTCGTTTTGCACGTCGATTTGAAAGTATCGAAGAATCCGAGGAGGAAGAAGTCGAATGGGATGAAGAGGAAGATTCCGATTCCCTAAAGACCGTGAGTTCCGAAGAAATACTCGATGAGGAAATAAAAGAAACAGAAGCTGCTCCTGCAATTGAACCGGAAAGTACGGAGGAGGAAGCTGCTGAAAGCAGTATTAGCCGGGAATTAAGTCCAGAGGAAGCGAAGAGCGACCTGGCCTTAGCTTCACGTATTCGCATGATTCGCGATCGTTTGGAGACCTTGCGAAATAGCGATGCCCTTAGTCGAGAGGAGCTTGAAGTGCTCATGGAAGAGCATCGTCAATTAGAAGCCTTGATGGCAGATTTGCCTCTGGATGAAGAGCAACTCTTTGAAGTAGAGATTAAACTCCCCAAGACTGGAGATACCCAAGCCGAGGAAAGTGATAGTACTGAAACCTCCCCTGAGATTAGTGAGGAGCAAACAGACTCCGAGACTGATAAAACGGAAGAAAAGCCAGTAAGCACTGAAGCAGAGTCAGAAACTCCAAGTGAAGCTCCAACTGAGACCAAGTCTGAAGAAGAAAGTCCTGAGCAAGAAATAGATGCCCCAAAAGAGGCTCCTGTAGCTGAAGAAGTGCAAGATCCTGGAGAAGACCTGGATTCGGAGATCCGCAGAATTGAACAATTGGCAGAAAAAATGCGCAGTGGATCCAAGGATGATGATTCAGATTCAATGTCAGAATTGCGTGAACAACGCATGAACGAACTGATTGAGGAAAGGAAGAAGAGTCTCGAAGCCGCTTTGGCTAAGAAGGAAGAAGAAGCTAGTGAGGAATCAGAAGAGCCAGGGGAGGAAACTCAAGAAGTAAGCAAGCAAGTTGAGGAACCTCAGGCTCCAAAACCTGAAATGGAGGAAGAGCCAGCAGAATCGAAAGAGTCGGTTGAAGCTGGTGAAGAATCTAGCTCAGAGACTGGATTAGCAGGAGAGGAAGAGGAAGCTAGGCAGGATTTGCCGGCAGAAGTGGAGGCTGAAACTGGTACCGAAACTAAGGAGTCGGAAGAAAGCAATGTGGAAACAGGTCCTGAAATTGAAACTCCTGCCGAAGCCAGAGGACCAAGCTTTTCACAATGGCTAAAACGAATAGCCAAAGGTGAAATTCACATGGAGCCTGGTCAGCCGATAGCCGAAGAAAAAGAAGAGGCGGCGGGTGAGGACGAAGCAACAGATAAAGAACCTAAGGAAGAGATTTCTAAAAAAATAGACTTGCTGGATTCCTTCGTTGAGAAATTACCGGAACTGAAAAAGCAAAGTCGCGAAGCTGGTCCGGCAAGCCCTAAACCAATAAAGGTAGAAAGACCGGAAGAGAGAGAAGAGGATCAAGGTAGTGGTTTGGTAACCGAGACTTTGGCCAAGGTTTACATCAGGCAAAAACACTATAAAAAGGCAATTCAAGCCTATGAAATTCTGATGTTGAAATATCCCGAAAAAAGTTCTTTCTTTGCCAGCCAAATTTCAGAGATCAAGAAACTGGCTAACAGTAAATAATAAAAGATGACCCTTTTACTTACAACCCTAATCATCGTAACTTGTATTTTACTAATTATCATTGTTTTGGTGCAAAATCCAAAAGGTGGTGGTTTGAGCTCATCCTTCGGTGGTGGCGGTACCCAATTATTCGGTGGTGTTAAGAAAACAACCGACTTTTTAGACCGTGGTACTTGGGCCTTGGCTATTGTACTAGTGGTCCTGGTTATGATTTCCAATATTGCTTTAAGCCCCGGTAATGTGAGTGTAGAGCAACGCGAATCTGCATTAGATGATGTTCAGGTTGATCAAGCTCAAGCTCCGGCTGAGTTTAGCATGCCTGATGGAAATCCTTCAGCTATGCCACAGTCTGTAGATACTGCGGATTAAACTAAGGTATATCCGTCAAAATATTTTAAGCCTTCCCCTGGGAAGGCTTTTTTATGCCCTTAGCTCAAGCTTAATGGCTGCAATTCGTTTTAGAGAAAATGAAACCGCAAATGTTAAAATGGCTGGGTAGGGAGTCTTATTAGTTGAAAACCCTAGTGTTTACAGGCTTTTTTGGATTTCGAGAATTGCCCGAAATAGCTATCTTCACGGGCTTAACATTAATTTAATATCTATGTTTAAATCAAAGCTTTTTGTAGGGCTTTTGGGTACCTTACTACTGGTTTCTGCTTGTAAGAAAGATGACGACAATGACGGTACCAACAATTCTGGGGATTTCCCACAAGAGTTGGTATTGGATGGTACTCGCCATGGATTGGCAAATGGATTTATGGAGTTTTACCCCGACTATGGTGTGAACTCACATAATTTGGATTTATTCCTTCTGAGTGATGGATTGACTCCTCATTATGATGCCGACAATTATCCAGATTCCATCAGTGGAAATGGATATATGGTATACTTTGAAATGTTTAGTGCGGATAGTACTTTCTTAAGTGCCGGAACCTATAGCATGGATACTACTCTAACTTTAAATACTTTCCAGGGTGCCTTTATCGCTCCGGTAAGTAATGGTCAAATCAATGGTTTTCCAGAGCAATTGAAAACGGCAACTGTTGAGGTAGCACGCAATAATAATGTGTATACCATTACCGGATCTGGTAAAGATGCCGATAACAAAGATTTCGAGTTCAGCTATCAAGCTGCGATTACCATTTACTAGGTATTGAAATCAATAGCATAAAAAAACCTGGCTTCTTTGGGAGGCCAGGTTTTGTGTTTTTATAGAGTTGCTTTTAGCTGAAGTCGGCTAAAATTTGTTCGGTAGCTTCTTTGGTTTTTACCTTCAGGTAGATTTTAGCAATCTTTCCTTCTTCGTCAATTACAAAGGTTTCACGGTGAATGCCATCGTATTCGCGGCCCATAAATTTCTTTAAGCCCCAAACACCATAAGCTTGGATTACTTCTTTTTCGGTATCCGGAATTAAGGCAAAGGGGAGCTCATATTTGTTGGCAAATTTCTGATGCTTCTGAGCCGTATCAGCACTTACCCCAATCAATTCAAAGCCCTTATCTTTTAGAGTTTGATAATTGTCTCGGAAATTACAAGCTTCGGCAGTACAGCCTGGAGTATCGTCTTTGGGGTAGAAGTAGAGAACTACCTTTTTGCCTTTGAAATCAGAAAGCTTGATAGCATTGCCATGCTGATCCTCGGCATTAATATCGGGGGCTTTGTCGCCCTCTTTTAGATGTGTCATATTTCATTTTTTCTTTAAAACCCTGGCAAAGGTAGAATGTTGATTCGGGATGGAGAATTTAGCTCCTGTCAGTTGGCCTTTGGGAAACTGACAGAATGGATAGCTTGAATGTCAGTTTGCCATCTTTTTAAGGAGCTTTTTCAGCTGGCATATTTTCTGCCTTAAGGCAGGACAATCAGATTAAAATAAGTTTAACCTAAACAAAGTCTACAATGGCTGATATTAACTTAAAACCTTTGGCAGATCGCGTACTGGTAGAGCCCAGCGCAGCCGAAACTACCACTGCCTCCGGGATTATCATTCCTGATACTGCTCAAGAAAAACCCCAACAAGGTACTGTTGTAGCAGTAGGGGCTGGTAAAGCAGATGAGCCCATGACCGTTAAAGTAGGTGATACCGTATTGTACGGAAAGTACGGTGGTACTGAAATTAAGCATGAAGGGAAAGATTACCTGATCATGCGTGAGTCTGATATTTATGCCGTAATCGGTTAAACCAATTCCAAAAAGAAAATACAATACAGATGGCTAAAGAAATCAAATTTAACCTCGAAGCTCGCGATGGTTTAAAGCGTGGTGTGGATGCGCTGGCCAATGCGGTAAAAGTTACTCTTGGACCTAAGGGACGTAACGTAATCATCGAAAAATCATTCGGTGCTCCTCATGTAACCAAAGACGGTGTTACCGTGGCTAAGGAGATCGAATTAGAAGATAAAGTAGAAAACATCGGTGCTCAAATGGTGAAAGAAGTAGCCAGTAAGACTGCTGATGTAGCCGGTGACGGAACAACTACTGCTACGGTTTTAGCCCAGGCTATTTTTAATCAGGGCTTGAAAAATGTTACTGCTGGTGCAGCGCCAATGGATTTGAAGCGCGGTATTGATAAAGCGGTAGCAGCGGTAATTGAAAACCTTCGTTCTCAAAGTCAGGAAGTAGGCGATAGCGATGCTAAGATTGAGCAGGTTGCGGCTATCTCAGCCAATAACGACTCTGCTATTGGTAAGTTGATCGCTGAAGCCATGGGCAAAGTGAAGAAAGAAGGCGTTATCACTGTTGAAGAAGCCAAAGGAACTGAAACTTATGTGGAGGTTGTAGAAGGTATGCAGTTCGATCGCGGATATCTTTCTCCTTATTTCGTTACCGATAGTGAGAAAATGGTAGCTGATCTGGATAGCCCCTTAATTCTGATCTACGATAAGAAGATCAGCAACATGAAGGAATTGTTGCCTATCCTTGAGCCTGCTGCTCAGTCTGGCCGTCCTTTGTTGATCATCGCTGAAGATGTGGAAAGCGAAGCCCTTGCTACCTTAGTGGTAAACAAAATCCGCGGAAGCTTAAAGATTGCCGCTGTTAAAGCTCCTGGCTTTGGCGACCGTCGTAAAGCTATGCTCGAAGATATCGCCATCCTTACTGGAGGTACTGTGATTTCTGAAGAGCGCGGTTTCAAATTGGAGAATGCCACCATGGATATGTTGGGTTCTGCCGAGAAAGTAAGCATCGATAAGGATAATACTACCATCGTAAACGGAGCCGGAGAAGCTTCGGATATTGCGGGTCGTGTAAACCAAATCAAAGCACAGATCGAAACCACAACTTCTGACTACGACAAAGAGAAATTGCAAGAGCGCTTAGCCAAATTGGCTGGTGGTGTTGCGGTGCTTTATGTAGGTGCTGCTTCTGAGGTAGAGATGAAGGAGAAGAAAGACCGTGTAGATGACGCCTTAGCTGCTACTCGCGCTGCTATCGAAGAAGGTATCGTACCCGGTGGTGGTGTGGCCTTGGTGCGCGCTGCGAAAGCCCTTGAGAATTTGAAAGGAGATAATGAGGACGAAACTACCGGTGTTCGTATTGTACATCGTGCCATTGAAGAGCCATTGCGCATGATTGCTTACAATGCTGGGCAGGAAGCTTCTGTAATCATTAACAAGGTGCAAGAAGGAAAAGACGATTTTGGATACAATGCCAAAACTGAAGCCTTCGGAAATATGTACGAACAGGGAATTATCGATCCTACTAAAGTAACTCGCGTTGCTTTGGAGAACGCTGCTTCTGTAGCTGGTATGTTGCTTATTACCGAGGCTACCATTAGCGAAATTCCAAATGAGAACGATGCTGCCGCCGCTGCTGCCGCTGCCGGAATGGGCGGAGGTATGCCTGGTATGATGTAAGAGGCACATATATTCTCTATATAATAGCTCCCGACTCTTGGCTGAATGCTGAGAGTCGGGATTTTTTTTGCTTCTTTGGGAGGACCTTTTACAATCCTATATTTGTGATAGTAATACACACTATGAAACGAGTACTAGCCCTTATTCTTTTGATCTTTATCATGGCGCCAGAGGTAGACGCCCAGCGCTTTAAGGACCCACGCAGTTATTACCGCGAATTTTACAGTCAGACCCGTAGAATTCAAACCAAAAACCTACGCTATGTAGAAGCGGTGGCCCGCGGTGATGATGCCCGGATTATCAATAAATTCCGCCAAATGGTGGTAGATCAATTAAAGGAGAGTCGTAAGATTTTGGATCGCGTTGGTCCTTATAAAGACGATGATGTTTTGCAAAGAGAGTATATCGCCGGAATTGATATGTACCTCGAAGCTTATGAAAAGGATTTTGGCGCTGCAGAGGAATTGACCAGTACCCGATATAATTCTCTCGAAAACCTGGAAGCCTATTATGCGGCGGCCAATAAAGCGGAGATTAAAGTATTGGATGCAGCTTATAAGATTGAAAAAGCGGAGGATTACTTTGGGAAGACTTATATGGTTGATTTACGTCGGGATACGGTGATGGCGAATAAGCTTTTAAAGCTGGATGAGATCACGGTATCAGCTCGCGAAGTAACCTTGGAATACTTTCGGGTAGACGCCCAATTAAGTAGGCTGTTTAGTGCTATTGATTCGAATAAAACGGATGATTTAGATGTGATAATTACCGATCTGCGTAGAGCTGCCAAAACAGCCATGACAAATTTGGAGGCTTCGGAGCCCCTCGAAGATTACGAAGGACTGCATGAGCAGGCGATTTACTATTTCGAGGAATTGAATAATGCCATAGATTCGGATTTACGTCCCATGGCCGAACAGTTTAAATTTAAGTACAAAGATCAAGATGATCTGGAAGAGGCTCAAGCTACACTAAGAGACTTTAAAGAGTTTCAATCCGAAATGCGGGAAGAGTTTTTCGCTGTACGTAAAGATATGATCCTTGATTATTTAGAAGAATAATTATTATTGGGGATTCCTTAAATTCAGGGCGTTAATCTTGCTTATGAATTTTAAGAGGTCCCCCCTGAAAATACTCTTATGGGTGGGCCTGACCTTTTGGTCGGGCCTTTTTTGTTTTGGTCAGAACTCCATGGATAGCCTGGAAACAGTTTTGGAGCAAAGTCAAGATCCTAAAACCCGCACCGAACTTAGCTTGCTGATTGCCAAGGAGTGGATAATTAAACATCAAGATTCTGCCTTGCCCTATGTGCAAGATGCTCTCCGCCTAAGTAAAGAGCATGAGCTTGAAGAGCTGCAAATTGAGGCAGAAAACTTAATGGGCAATGTGTTACAACGCCAATCCAAAACCGAAGAAGCCTTAGCCCTTTATCAGAAAGCAATTGCCAAGGCCGAGGCTTTAGACTATCAGAAAGGCCTGGCCAAACTTTACAATAATGTGGCCCTCATTCATATTGAACGGGGAGAATTCCCAGAGGCTTTGGAGGGATTTACCAAAGCCACGCGCTGTGAGGAGGTAATTGAAAATCCCGAAGGCAAGGCTCAAGGTCTCAATAATATTGGGGTAGTATTTTACTATCAAGGGGATTACGATAAGGCCCTGGAATATTTTCTCGAATCGGTGAAGGTGCACGAGTCTATGAATAATTTACTCAGTGCTAAGCAGGGGTATAATAATATCGG
Organism: Croceimicrobium sp.; assembly: GCF_965228705.1. Classification (GTDB taxonomy): domain Bacteria; phylum Bacteroidota; class Bacteroidia; order Flavobacteriales; family Schleiferiaceae; genus Croceimicrobium. The sequence goes on along the minus strand of NZ_OZ245832.1, from coordinate 2,210,609 downwards.
GGCTATTAATGAAGCCTTGGGGCGACATGAACAGGCCTTGGTATATTACCAAAGAGCACTGCGCATAGCTCGAGATTTGGATGATCGTTCGGAACTAGCCAATGCCCTAAATAATATCGCCAGTGTTTACAGCAATATGGAAAACTGGAGGGCCTCAGAAGATTATTATATGCAGGCTTTGGAAGTGAATCAAGAAGCAAAGGACTATTATTCCCTGGCCCTGGTGAATATCAATTTGGGTGATTTGTATGCTAAATCCGGTGAAGCTCAAAAGTCGGAATCCTACTTTTTAAAGGCCGCGGATATTATTGAAGAAGGACAATTCAAAAATCTAGCTTATAGCCTTTACGAGAAGATGGCGCATTATTATTCTGAGCGCCAAAATTTCGAAAGAGCCTATCATTTCCAAGGCTTGTATGATCGCTATAAAGATTCCGTATATAATGAGGCCAAAGCTAAGGCCATTGCGGAAACCAATGCTTTATACGAAACCGAGAAAAAGGAAAAGGAAGCGGCGGAGGCCAAGGCAGCATTAGCTCAGGAACAGCTTACCGTTCAGCGTCAAACCCAATGGATGATTTTGTTGATAGCCGGGGTGGTGTTGATCATCATGTTTAGTGTCTCAATGATTCGCCAGCAGGCTATTAAACGGCGTCAGGTGGAAACGGAAGCGGCATTACAGGAAGAGCGGGCACGTGCCGAAGGTCGTCGGAAACTGGAAGAGGAACGCAATCGTATTTCCCGCGATTTACATGATCATATCGGCTCTCAACTTACGATAATCAGTTCGCAGATCGATAACCTGGCTTTTAAAGAAGCATCTCAAGAACGTCGTACTTCATTTGAGCAAATCAGTGATCATACCCGCGATACCATGGCCCAATTGCGGGAAACCATTTGGGCCATGAATAATGATGAGATAAATCTGGAGATGCTCAGTGCCAAATTGCAGGATTTCATGAATCGTTCAGCCAGAGAAGGTCGAAGTTTAGTAGTGCAAAATAACTGCAAGTCCGAACTGGTTTTGAGTCCGGAGCGAACCATCAATCTCTTTCGGATCTGCCAGGAGGCCGTTCAAAATGCAGTGAAGTACGCAGAATTCCGGGAATTAAAAATTGTTTTTAACTCCGATGTAGATAGCCTGAAAGTGTGCATCGAGGATGATGGGATTGGGATGGAAATTAAGAGGGGGCAAAGAGGTTATGGTCTGCAAAATATGGAGGCCCGTATGCAGCAAATGAAGGGTGAGTTTAAGTTGGAATCTGAATTAGGCAAGGGAACTCGTATTTATTTAAGGCTGCCTGTTAATACGTCAATTGCCGTATAGGATATCAAAATTTAGCCTCTCATATTTGTTAAAAGTCGAACCATGACCTTAAACATTGCCATTGCTGAAGATAATTACCGCCTGGCCCGCACCTTAATTGAAAAGCTGGAATTGGCAGAGAACCTCCAGGTGAAATGGCATGAGCCCAATGGTAAGGCGCTCTTAGATCATTTGGAGGAAGATCATAATCTGGATGTGATCTTAATGGATATCAATATGCCGGAAATGGATGGTATTCAAGCTACCGAAATAGTGCGCAAGCGCTTCCCTCAGATAAAGGTGATTATGAGTACCGTTTTTGATGAAGAGGATTATATCCTTAAGGCGATTATGGCGGGTGCCAATGGTTATCTTCTAAAGGATGAGCGCCCCTTGAAATTACATCTGGCCATTGAAGAAGTGATGGAGGGCGGTGCACCTATGTCGGCGGCCGTAGCCCATAAAGCTTTGCGCTTGATTCGCTTGGGAGCGGATATGCCTGAAGAAAAGGTGGATTATAATCTCACCAAGAGGGAGACGGAAATTTTGGAGCATCTAGCGGCAGGTCGTAATTATCAGGAAATAGCCGAAAACCTATTTATTAGCCCTTCGACTGTTCGCAAGCATATAGAGAACATCTACCAAAAACTGCAGGTGCATAATAAGGTGGAAGCGGTGCAGCTCGCCTTGCGGAATAGATTGGTTTGAAGATGCCGGTGATTGCTCGGCTAAAAATTCTTGAGATCTGAAATTTCCAGGATAAAAAAATCCCGGCACTAACCGGGATTCGCAATATTTATATGGTCTAAGCTTAATTGGCTAAAAGCTCTTTTACTTTGGCGCTAATACTTTTGCCATCGGCACGACCGGCCAGATCTTTACTGGCACGTCCCATAACTTTACCCATATCTTGAGGACCGGCGGCCCCTACTTCTGCAATTAGCTTCGTGAGGTAGTTTTCTAATTCTTCAGGGCTTAGTGCTTTGGGTAAGAATTCTTCAATTACTTCCAATTGAGCGCGTTCTTCGGAGGCTAAGTCCTCACGGTTTTGCTCTTCGTAAATGGCCAGTGAATCCTTACGTTGCTTTTGCAAACGGGTAAGGATCTTTAATTCTTCCTCTTCGTTTAATTCTGCTCCGGCCCCTTTTTCGGTTTGGGCAAGCATAATAGCTGATTTAATACTACGTAAGCTTTCCAGTCTTACTTTGTCTTTAGCCTTCATGGCCGTCTTAATTTCTTCAGCGATATTTTTAATTAAGCTCATGATCTTTTTTCCTTTCAAACAAAGGTAAAACTTGCCTGGCTCTTTTAGGTCTGGTGCACTAAAAAAGCCCGGTAGAGGGTACCGGGCTTTTTATGAGAACAGGGAACTAGTCTGTTAATCAACGTTGTCGTGTAAAAAGCTGTTATTGCTTTTAAAGTTTGGGCCTTCTTCACCGTCGTTTAGGGTCATGCGTCCGCGTGATTCCTGGCTGGATAAAGAGCGTTGCTCGATATTTATACCATGACGTTTATAGGCAGGCTCATTATCCGTTTCAGTAAGGCTGTGTGGATTGTTCTTAAAGCGGTAGTTAAAGGCTTTCAACTTCGCTCTGCGTTCTTCCGCACGCAAGCGCATACTTTCTTCGATGCTGCTCTCCATGGGGTCAAGGGGGCCCTGACGTTTAGCAGCAGGGGCCTCTTCCTGGCGAGTTTTTACTTCGAAGTGTAAATCTTCATCTTTATCGGCTTCAGCCTTAGCTTGTGGAGCGGGTTTAGGACCAGTTGCCTTAGGGCTGATACCCTGATTTAGCTTAGCCTCTAATTCCTGATAATCTTCCAAGCTAAATACCTTGCGTTCTGCGGGGGCTGGCTTTTGGAAATCAGTTTCCGGCTTTTCTGGCGCTTTGGCTTGAGGAATTTCCTGCTCAGGAGCTTTTTCGTGAATTTCCATGCGGGGAGCTTCTACTTCTTCCTCTTCATCAATATCGATCTGGAAGAAATTAAAGTCAATATCCTCTTCTTGTACTTCAGCCTGAGGGTTGCTTGCCGGTTCTTTTACTTCATTGGTTTCCTCCTCTTCCATTTCGAGGGTATGGCGAAGAACGGGCTCCTCTGCTTCTATTTCTTCTTCGGGTTCCGAATCTTTATCCAATTCAAACATCGGATGGTCTTCAATCACCAATTCTTCCTCTTCCTTTAATTCGAAGCGTGGCAAGCCTTCCTCTTCCTCTTCAGCCGAAGGGCTGTCGTTCTGGTCTTCGATGGGTTGAGCGGTAGGATGCAGAGGTTTGTCGTAATCATCATCCGCGAAAAGCGAGGTCTGACGTTGACGTTCCAACTCCTTTTCTTCGCTTAGAGCCCGGTCTAATTCCTGGTCGAGGCTGTGATCCAAATCTTCCTCATCCATTTTTACCGGAGCATCGTATAAAGAGGTACTAATCGCTTGATCGTCTTCCAAAGGGTGAACAATCTTGGCTGGAGCTTTGCCAATTACCTGCTTTTGCTGATCGGCGTTAAAGCCCGTAGCAATAATCGTAATGCTGATTTCGTCGCCCAGGCTTTCATCCTCACCAATACCCATAATGATGTTAGCGGCACCTCCCGCTTCATTTTGAATGAAGTCGTTTACTTCACCAATTTCATCAATGGTTATTTCATTAGTACCGGAAACGATTAAGAGGAGCACGTTTTTGGCACCACGAATATGGTTGTCGTTCAATAATGGAGAATCCAGGGCCGCGGAAATAGCTTCTTTCGCGCGATTCTCGCCCATAGCAGTGGCTGCACCCATAATGGCGGTTCCGGAATTGGCTAAAACAGTTTTAGCATCCCGAAGGTCAATATTGGTAGTGTAGTGGTGGGTAATTACCTCGGCAATACCTCTGGCGGCGGTGGCCAATACTTCATCGGCCTTGGCGAAACCTGCTTTAAAGCCCAGGTTACCGTATACTTCACGCAGTTTATTATTGTTGATGACCACCAGGGAGTCTACCACTGAGCGCAGGGAGTCGATACCTTTTTCGGCTTGCTCCTGACGCATGCGACCTTCAAAAACAAAGGGGCTGGTTACAATTCCTACGGTTAGGATACCTTGGTCACGGGCCGCCTTGGCAATAACAGGAGCAGCTCCGGTACCGGTACCACCACCCATACCGGCAGTGATAAATACCATTTTGGTATTGGTCTCCAGAACCTTGGTAATTTCATCGAGGCTTTCTTTAGCTGCTTGTTCGCCAACGGTTGGATTGGCACCGGCACCTAAGCCTTCGGTTAAGGTTACCCCTAATTGGATTTTATTGGGAACCGGACTATTTTCTAAGGCCTGAGCATCGGTATTACAAATCACAAAATCTACTCCGTTTATACCGGAGCTAAACATGTGATTTACCGCATTGCTACCACCTCCGCCAACGCCTACAACTTTAATTACAGACGAACGGTTTTTAGGGAGGTCAAAGGGCATCATGTCTTGGTTTGTATTCTCCATTATGAGAGGCTTATAGATCTTCGTTTAAAAAGTTTCGGAACTTATTTGCCCAGTTTTCGAACACATTGGAACGGTAGGGCTTTTTCTTTTCGTTGTTTTCGGGTGCTTCTTCCTGTTCTTCTTCAGGGGCTTCGGCTTCTGGACTCTCTACTTCTTCAGGAGCTACTTCGGCAATCGGTTTTTCGGTAGCCTTAGCTTCTTCATTAGCGGCCCGTTCTACATCGCTGGGATGATCTTTGGGTTTACCTTCCAGTCCTTTAAGGATGAGTCCTACGGCAGTCGCGTATATGGGAGAAGAAAGATCGTCGCTACTAGGGCTGGCTAAATGCTCATTGGGGTAGCCAATACGCGTATCCATACCCGTAACGAATTCTACCAATTGCTTAATATGTTTAAGCTGCGAGCCACCGCCGGTTAATACAATACCAGCTATGAGTTTCTTCTTGTTTTCGTTGTAGCCGTAATTCTTGATTTCCAGGTAAACCTGCTCAATAATCTCAACCACTCGGGCATTGATAATTTTGGAGAGCATTTTCATGGAAATCTCCTTGGGTTCTCTTCCACGAAGGCCAGGAATACTTACGATTTCATTTTCCTTGTTTTCACCGGGCCAGGCCGATCCAAACTTGATTTTCAGGAGCTCAGCTTGCTTTTCAATAATGGTGCAGCCTTCCTTAATGTCTTCGGTTATTACATTGCCCCCAAAGGGAATCACCGCGGTATGTCGAATAATACCATCCTTAAAAATGGCAACATCCGTAGTACCGCCACCAATATCGACCAGCACTACACCGGCCTCTTTTTCTTCCTGCGAAAGCACCGCTTCGGCAGAGGCGAGGGGTTCCAGAGTGATATCGGCAATCTCTAGTTCGCTGGAGCGCACGCAACGACCAATATTTTTAATCGAAGAGATCTGACCTACCACAATATGGAAATTGGCCTCTAAGCGAGAGCCGTACATGCCCTTGGGTTCGCGGATATCAGGTTGTCCGTCGATTTTATATTCCTGAGGAAGCACATGAATGATCTCCTCACCGGGTAGCATTACCAAATTATGCACATTATCGATAAGCTCTTGCAAGTCGCGATCTTCGATAACGGCATCTGGATTTTGGCGATTGATATAATCGCTATGCTGGGTACTACGGATATGTTGACCAGCAATTCCCACTACCACTTCGGAAACATTCAGGCCACTTTGGGCTTCGGCTTCTTCCACAGCTTCTTTAATGGATTCGATGGTTTTAACAATATTGGTCACCACACCGCGCTGCACGCCCAGGGAGCGGGCTTTGCCAATCCCGAGAATTTCGACCTTGCCGAACTCGTTCTTCCGGCCGATCATGGCCACGATCTTGGTGGTCCCGATGTCTAAACCTACTGAAATCTCTTCCGGATTCATGTTTTAGTTTTTGCGGCAAATGAGTTGTCCTTCAAATCGAAGGTCAATCTCTTTAAGCTTATTTAAATATTTCGGAGCGGGGGCTTGGGTATAAAAGACCTTTAGTTTGGCCAATTTTTCCTCCAGCTCTTCGGGCTTTCCTACACGTATTTTAAAGTTTCCTTTTGCAGGAAAAAGCGTCCATTCTTTCTGTTCATTACAATGCAATCCAGTAAAGAATTGCTGGTAAAACTCATCCTGTTTGAGCGACTGCCAAAAGCTGGCAATCAGTGCCAAATCTTCGTCATTCAAGTCACCACTCACCAGAGGAACTTCTTCGGAGAAATAGGGGCTCAAGGGCATTTTTTCTCCAGCATCCAATAGATAAAAAGAACTTCTTCTGTCGATAACTCTTGCTAATGGATCATGCTGCCATAGCATTATCCTTAAGCTACCATCTATCTTCGAATATACTTCCGCTTTCCTGATAGCAGGGTGATTATCAATGCTTTCTTCTAACAAGGCCTTGTTAATTTCTGTCAGTGCTAGCGCGCTGTCCCCTAGTTCTTTTTGAACTTGTTCTTCCATCTCCAGCAGGGATAAAAAAGAACGATCCTGACGGTTTTCAAATTGCAATTTGAAGTCCTTGAGCTCTTGGCTTTCATAGGCATTACTAGCGCTGGAAACTAATAGTATCCAGGTACTTAGTCCTCCGGTCCATATTGCTATTTGATGCCAGAGTTTCATTTTAATAAGGCCAGTTTTAAGGGTCGGATCAATTGATCAATATCTCCGGCCCCGATGGTGAGGATTAATTCGGGTTTTTCCTCGCTAAATCGGCTGAGGATTTCTTGCCGGCCCATCAATGATTTTTTCTCCGATTGTATCAAATCCAATAGAGCTTTGGAGTTAATTCCGGCAATCGGACGTTCGCGGGCAGGGTATAATTCCAATAAAATCACTTCGTCGAAGGCAGAAAGGCTCGCGGCAAAGTCGTTCAGGAAGTCGCGGGTACGCGAGTATAAATGCGGTTGAAAAATGGCGGTGATCTTTCGCTTAGGATAAAGCTCGCGCACTGAATTTTGCAAGGCGGCAATCTCCTTCGGGTGATGGGCATAATCGTCGATATACACTAGATCCTCTTTTTGGATATGGTATTCGAAGCGACGTTTTACCCCTTTAAAGCTTTCGAGTCCGGCTTTGATTTGTTCTTCACTTAAGCCGTATTTCAAGGCCAGGGCAGCGGCGGCAACCGCATTTTCTACATTATGTCGACCGGGCAGGAGCATGCTGATATCACTAATCCGACCTTGTGGGTGGACGAAATCAAAATGATATTGATGTTCTAGTACTTGAACCTGATCGGCATAATAGGAGTTCTGATTACCAAAACCATATTTAAGACCTAAATTCAGGTTGGTACTTTCATTAACCAGCACAAAATCGCTTACGCTCTCGGCAAATTCTCGAAAGGTGTCTTCCAGGCTTTGCGCTTCGCCATAGATATCTAAATGATCAGCATCGGTACTGGTAATTACAGCGGCGGTAGGCTTTAAATTTAAAAAGCTACGGTCGTATTCATCCGCTTCCGCAACCAATAGATCGGTGTCATCATGACCCCAAAAATTGGATTGGTAATTGGTGCTGATACCACCCAAAAAGGCGCTAATCTCTACTTCTGCATGTCGGTACAAGTGACCTAGAATGCTGGAAGTAGTGGTTTTGCCATGGGTGCCGGCAACCGCTAAACAGCGATGCTTTTGAGCAATAAGTCCCAGTACTCGAGCGCGCTTTACAATTTCAAAGCCTTCTTTTTGGAAGAAGTTCAATTCGCTATGGTCCTCCGGAATTGCCGGAGTGTAAATTACCAAAGTGTCTTCCGCTTTAAAGCGTGATGGAATTTGCTTTACATCATCCTCATAGTGGATCTTCATGCCTTCCGCTTCCAGGTCTTCACAGAGCGGGGAGCGATAGCGGTCGTAACCAGCCACTTTACGTCCGGATTGCTGGAAATAGCGAGCCAGGGCGCTCATGCCAATGCCGCCAATGCCAATGAGGTATATATTAGGTCTATCCAACATGGCCAAGCAGGCTTTCAATTTCGTTAACAATGCTGGCGGCTGCATCAGGCAGGGCCAGTTTCTGAATATGGTCTTGCAGCTCTTTCTGCTTTTGAGGGTTTTCCAATAAATCCTGCACTAGGGCAACTAATTCATGTGAATCCCGATTTTCTTTAAATAGCATGGCCGCTGACTTGGAGCTCAGGGCTTCGGCATTCTTAGTTTGATGATCCTCGGCCACATTGGGTGAAGGAATTAGGATGGCGGCTTTGCCTACCACTGCCAGTTCGCTCAAAGTATTGGCACCGGAGCGACTAATCACAATATCGCTGGCCGCATAGGCCTCGCGCATATCACTAATAAAAGCTTGAAGCTTGATGTGATCCGGCAAGTTTTGATGCTTGGCGGCCAGAGAATCATAATAGAGTTTACCACATTGCCAGATGATATTAAGCTCCAGTTTTTGGAGATTCTCCAATTCGGAACTGATCAATTCATTAATGCGGCGGGCACCTAGGCTACCTCCTAAAATTAATAGGGTGGGCCATTTAGGCTTTAGGCCTAATTTCTCTTTTACTTGCGCATCCGCGGGAAGCGCTGTTTGAAGATCCTTACGCAGGGGATTGCCAGTAAGTACTAGCTTATCCTTAGGGAAGAATCTTTCCATTTTATCATAGGCCACGCAAATGCGAGCCACCTTTTTACTGAGCAGCTTATTGGTAATACCCGGAAAGGAGTTCTGCTCCTGAATTAAACAAGGAACACCTTTCGATGCGGCGGCCCATAAAAGTGGACCACTGGCAAAACCTCCGGTACCGATAGCGATATCGGGCTTAAATTTTCGAATCAGCTTGCGGCTTTTGGCCAAGCTGCTTAGTACTTTAAAGGGGAAGCTCAAATTGTCAATTGTCAATTTTCGCTGCAAGCCACTAATCCAAAGTCCTTCGATGGGGTAGCCGGCCTGCGGTACCTTTTCCATCTCCATTTTATTTTGGGCCCCAACAAACTGAAATTCAGCTTGGGGATACCGTTCTTTAATTTCATCGGCAATGGCCAGGGCCGGGAAAATATGACCTCCGGTACCGCCTCCACTAATCATAACTCTAAGCTTGTCCATCGAGAATCGGTTTTAGAGGCTGTTCACTGTCGATTGCATCTTCTGCATCGGAAAAGGCTTCATTTTCTTCACTGTCGTTTTCGGCTTTGCCACGACTTACGCTGAGGATCATTCCCAGGGCCAGGGCGGTCATCCAAACCGAAGTCCCACCCTTGCTGACCAGCGGTAGGGTTTGTCCGGTTACCGGGATAAGATTTACGGCTACACTTAAATTCACCAGGGCCTGTGCTAATATGGTTAAGCCTAAGCCCAGGCTGAGTAAACTACCAAAGCTGGTTGGGGCCTTGGTGGCGATGGTGAGTATCCTAAAGATGAGCCAGATATAGACTATTATAGTTAGACCTCCTCCCAAGGTGCCCATCTCCTCTGTAATTACAGCGAAAATGAAGTCTGAATTGGATTGAGGTAAGAAGTTCTTCATAACAGATTTGCCAAAGCCTTTGCCTACAATTTTCCCTTCGGCGATGGCCATTTTGGCTTTGGTTACCTGATAGTTTTCGGTGCTTTCACCACTGCTAAAGCTTTCGATCCGCGTTTTCCAGGTTTCGAGACGGTTGCTCATATTGGGGAAAGCGAAAACCAGCGTAATAAACAGGGCCAAAGCGGCGATACCGGAACCTGCCAGAATTAAGAGATTTCGGATGGGGTAACCACCAATAAAGAGCAATAGGTAGGTTACGCCAAAAATGAGGGCTGCCGTGCTAAAGTTGGCCGGAAGGATAAAACCCACCACCAGCAGGATGGGTAATATCAAGCCAATAAAATGTTTGCGGAAGCCCTTGAGTTCTTCCTTGGTATGTACGGCTAAATAGCGCGCCACATAGGCTACCAGCACAATGGCGGCTAGAGCAGAAGGCTGAAAGGTTTGTCCGAAAGGCAGTCGAATCCAACGAGCGGCATTGGAAATATTCACCCCGTTTACCAGGGTGTAAATAAGGAGTAGAATCACCGGAATGATGAGCAACTTGGCCAAATTGCCAAAGAGCTTATAATTGACCCGATGCACCAGGGTGGCGATGACGAATCCACTGAAGAGAAAGGCACTGTGTTTTAATAAATCCACAATGGTGCTGCCTCCCTTATTAAAGGCCAGATTGCTACTGGCACTATAAACGGTAAGTGTGCCCACGGCGGCTAAAATGCCACTTAGGATCCAGAGGGTTCGATCTCCTTCTACTCGTATTTCCTTGCCGAATAGAGTCATGGATTACAATTGACGAACGGCATTTTTAAATTGACGACCACGGTCTTCGTAGTTCTCAAAAAGGTCGAAACTGGCACAGGCAGGGCTCAGTAATACAGCGTCGCCCTTGTCGCCCATTTTATAGGCCATGCGCACCGCTTCGTCCATGTCGGCCGCATCAATTACCATAGGAGCTAAACCTTCGAAGGCAGCGTGTAATTTGCTGTTATCCGTTCCCAAGCAGATTAAAGCTTTCACCTTCTCGCCCACTAATTTGGCCAATTGGCTGTAGTCGTTTCCTTTATCAACTCCACCAGCAATCCAAATGGTGGGTTTTTGCATGCTTTCTAATGCGTACCAGGTAGAGTTTACATTGGTAGCTTTAGAGTCGTTGATGAATTCAATACCGTAAATCTGCAGTACTGATTCGAGGCGGTGCTCAATGCTTTCGAAGGAAGCCAGGCTTTCGCGGATAGCTTCTTTACGAATGTTTAATAAGCGTCCGGCTACACCGGAAGCCATGCTGTTGTAGGTGTTGTGCTTGCCTTGTAAGGCCAGTTCATTAATGTCCATATCTAATTGCTGGTTTATTATGATTTGTAGAATTCCGTCTGAATTGATTTGAGCGCCATTGTCTACGGTTTGCTCCAAAGACAATTGCCATTGCTGAGCGCGGAGGGGGTATTCCTGAAGGTATTTGTTGGTCAGGACATCGTCTGCGCAGTAGATGAAATGGTCTTTTTCATCCTGATTTTCGGTTATTCGCAGCTTGGCCGCAGCGTATTCATCTACCGAATTGTTGTAGCGATCTAAGTGATCGGGAGTAATATTGGTGAGGATGGCGATATGCGGCTTAAAGTGAATGATGTCATCCAGCTGAAAGCTGCTTACTTCCAAGGCATAGTAATCGTGGTCGCCTTCGGCTAAGGATCCGGCGAAGCTGGTACCGATATTTCCTACTAAGGCCACATTCTCTCCAGCGGTTTCCAGAAGGTGATGAACCATGCTGGTTACTGTGGTTTTACCATTGGTGCCGGTAATGGCAATGATGGTTCCCTGGCAATGGCGCGCGGCAAATTCGATTTCGGAGATTAGCTCGATTTGGGCAGTGCGGATCTTCTGAATTAAGGGGGCCTTTTCGGGAATTCCGGGTGACTTAATAATGAGGTCGGCTCCCAGGATGCGATCCTCAGAATGCTGACCTTCCTCAAAGTCAATTTTAGACTCTATTAGGGCCTGGCGATTTTCAGCCGAAAGGCTAGAGCGATCACTTAAGAGCACGCTATGCCCGAGCTTTTGCGCCAGTTTGGCTGCTCCCAAGCCGCTTTCACCACCGCCTAAAACTACTATGTTTAAGTTGCGGTTCACTAGCGAAGTTTGAGAGTTACAAAGGATAGTACTGCCAGGAAAATGCCCACAATCCAAAAGCGGGTTACGATCTTACTTTCGTGGAATCCTTTCTTTTGGTAATGATGGTGCAGGGGAGACATCAGGAAGATGCGACGACCTTCACCGTATTTCTTTTTGGTACGCTTGAAATAGCTTACCTGAATAATTACCGAGAGGTTCTCTACCAGGAAGATTCCGCAGATAATGGGGATTAAAAGTTCTTTGCGAATGGCGATAGCGAATACCGCGATAATACCTCCCAGGGTTAAGCTGCCGGTGTCGCCCATAAATACTTGAGCGGGGTGGGTATTATACCAAAGGAATCCGATGCAGGCTCCCACAAAGGCGGCGATAAAGATTACCAGCTCACCCGTATTGGGGATGTACATAATATTGAGGTAGTCCGCGAAAATGATACTACCCGATACATAGGCGAAGATGCCCAAGGCAATGCCAATAATGGCGGAAGTACCCGTGGCCAGACCATCAATTCCATCAGTAAGGTTAGCGCCATTGGAAACTGCGGTAATGATGAAGATTACTATCGGAATGAAAAGGAACCAGCCATAATCCTTGGTCCAGTCACCCATCCAGGAAATTAAGCTGCTGTAATCGAATTCATTGTTCTTTACAAAGGGGATGGTGGTTTTTAGTGATTTTTCAGCTTCACCATAAACCGGTAAACTTTGTACCCTCTGACCTTCGGCGGTCTCGTAAACTTGAGCAGTGGCCTCACGATTTTTGATGGTTACACCGTCATTAAAGTAGAGCATGCCGCCTACAATAATGCCCAGGCCAACCTGACCTACTACCTTGAATTTTCCGGGTAAACCTTTTTTGTTTTTACGGAATACTTTGATATAGTCATCCAGGAATCCCACGGCGCCCATCCAAACTGTGGTGATGAGTAGCATGAGGATGTAAATGTTTTCGAGCTTGGCAAAAAGCAAGGTCGGAACGAGGATTCCCAATAATATGATCAAGCCACCCATGGTTGGGGTGCCGGCTTTTTCGCTCTGTCCTTCCAGTCCTAAATCGCGAATGCTTTCGCCTACCTGCTTGCGTTGTAAGAGTCCAATCAGGCTTTTGCCGAAAAGCAAACAAATGATTAGGGAGCTGATTAATGCGGCAGCCGCGCGGAAGGTAATGTATTGGAATACACCGGCTCCGGGCAGGTCATAAGCTTGGTTGAGGTATTCGAAGAGGTAGTACAGCATTAGTCCGGATATTTTTGATCTAGGGTTTCACGGGCAATAGCTAAGTCGTCGAAGGGAAAGCGCTCGCCTTTAATTTCTTGATAGGTCTCATGCCCTTTTCCGGCAATGAGGATGAGGTCTTTACTTTGACCTAATTGTATGGCGGTCCGAATCGCTTGCTTGCGATCGGTGATTTTTAAAACTTTATGACTGAGGTGCATTTCGATGCCCTTTTCCATTTCTTCGATAATGGCTTCGGGGTCTTCGAAACGAGGGTTGTCGGAAGTGAGAATTACCTGATCCGACATTTCGCTGGCGATACGTGCCATTAAAGGGCGTTTGGCGGCATCACGATTTCCGCCGCAACCTACTACAGTAATTACCTTCTCATTATTACTGCGGATGCTGGCAATGGTTTTTAAAACATTTTCCAGGGCGTCAGGCGTATGTGCATAATCCACAATGGTGGTGAGCTCTTGCTTTTGCAGATATTGGAAACGACCGGCAACCGATTTCAGGCTACTAATAGCGGTGGCCACCTGTAAGGGATCTTTCTCCAGGCAAAGGGCTACACTGTAAATAGCTAATAGGTTGTAGGCATTGAAATCGCCAATAAGCTTAGTCCATACTTCTTGCTGACCTAAGCGCAGAAGCATGCCATTAAGCTGATGTTCTAAAATGCGGCCCTTGTAATCAGCATCATTTTTTAAGGCATAGCGATACACCTTGGCTTTGCTATGCAGGGTCATAGTTTCGCCATGGCGGTCATCGGCATTGGTGAGCATAAAGGCCTGCTTGGGCAGATCATCAAAAAGCTTCTTCTTGGCCTTGATATAGTTCTCGAAATTACCGTGATAATCGAGGTGATCGTGACTGATATTGGTGAATACCGCACCAGCAAAATGGAGTCCGGCGGTACGATTTTGTACGATGCCGTGACTACTGGCTTCCATAAAGCAGTACTTACAACCGGCCTTTACCATTTGGTCGAGGTAGCGGTTAATCTGTACCGGATCCGGAGTGGTGTGGGTAGCGGGAAATTCTTCTTTACCTACACACACCTTTACGGTTGATAGTAATCCGGATTTGGAGCCTAAGAGGCTAAATAAATTATAGAGTAGGGTGGCGGTGGTGGTTTTGCCATTGGTACCGGTAATGCCTACTAATTGTAATTTTTCGGAGGGTTGATCGTAGAAGTTGGCGGCAATCAGAGCCAGGGCTAGGCTGCTGTCTTTTACACCGATGAAGCAAATATTCTCTTTGGGTTCTTCAGGAATTTCTTCAGCTACAATGGCGGCGGCTCCCAGTTCAATGGCTTTGTCGATAAACTGATGGCCATCTACTTGAGTTCCTCTTACTGCGACAAAAAGGGCGCCTTTGCTCACCTCGCGAGAGTCGAAGCAAACTTTGCTTACCGCTACCTGGGTGCTGCCCGAGCGCTCGGTAAGTGGAACTCCATAAAGCAGGTCTTTTAGTAGTTTCATTGCAGTTTTAATTCTATCAGTTGATCTTTGGTGAGGAGGCTTCCTGCGGGAGGATATTGCCAATACACCTTACCCAGGCCACGTACATTTACCTTGAAGCCGGCGTTTTCGAGTCGACTTAAAAGCTCCATGCCATTCAGGCCGCTTAAGTCAGGGATTTCCTTGCCTTCTTTGGGTTCAAAGGCCAATGCTTCGGCTTGTCTTTCTGCTGGTTTCTGGTCGAGAAGGGCGAGTAAGGGTCTTTCATTGGCCTCAACTTCCAGAGGGGTGTTTTGGAAAATTCGTTCGGCGATTTCACGGAAAACCGGAAAAGCTACATTGGAGCCGTAATAGTCGTATTTCGGTTTATTTACCACTACAATACAGGAGTACTGTGGGTCTTCGGCGGGGAAGTATCCTGCGAAAGAAGCTTGATATTCTTTGGTGCCCTCTTTCCAGTAATTCAATTGGCAGGTGCCGGTTTTTCCAGCCATAGTACAAACCGAGTAAGCTCCGGCGCGAGCGGTGCCATCTTCCACCACCCCTTGCAATAGGGCTTGGAGTTTCTGTAGAGTTTCGGGAGAGCAAATGGCAGGATTTAAAACCTCGGTTTCCATTTGTTCTACTTCGCGACCATGTTCTTGTACGCTGGCTAAAAAGCGAGGGCGCACCATAATACCGTCATTCGCCACGGCATTGTAGAGGCTGAGGATTTGTAATGGGGTAAAGCTTACCTGATAGCCAAAGGAAATCCAGGGCAGGGAAATGCCACTCCAGTCTGCGTCGCTGGGCTTGGGGATACGGGGCTTGCCTTCTCCTTTAATGGGTAGGCCTAGTTCGCGATCCAGACCAATGCTGTACAGGCGATCGATAAATCGCTGAGGTTGATTTTCGTAATGGTCGATTACGGTTTTGGCGATGCCCACATTGCTCGATTTCTCAAAGGCCACTTTAAGGGTGGTTTTGCCATATCCCTTACCATTACTGTCTTTGATTTTACTGTCGAGGTATTCGTAAACCCCATTTTCGGTATCCACCGGAGAGCTGGTGTCGGCGTAGCCATCTTCGAATAGCGCTAAAACAGAGGCTAGTTTAAAGGTGGAGCCAGGTTCGGTGCTCTCCCAAACGGCATAATTTCGTTTCTCAAAATAGGTGCCCATATCGGTGCGACCCAGATTGGCAATCGCTTTAATAGCACCAGTTTTTACTTCCATCACTACCGCGCATCCGTGGTCAGCCTCTTGTTTTTCGAGCATGTTCAGGAGGGCATGGTGCGCGATATCCTGCATACGGGTGTCGATAGTGCTTACCAGGTCGTAGCCATTGATAGGCTCAATTTCATTGAGGTCATTAAGTGGTTTCCAGTTGCCATTGCCAATTTTCTGCTTCAGGCGTTTGCCGTCTTTGCCACGCAGGTAGCTGGCATAGGCGCCTTCCAAGCCGGTGGCAACATTTTTACGCTCTCGACCAATAGTGCGTTCCGCGATTTTGCCCAGGGGCATTTTGCGATGGTTTTCCTGCTCAATTACCAGGCCTCCGCGGTAGGTGCCTTCCTCGAAAATGGGGTAGCTACTAATAAGCTTGAGTTCGGTATAGCTAAGTTTGTCGGCTAAAGCCAGGTAGCGATTGCCCTTTTGGCGGGCGCTTACCAAATAGGATCGCCAGCCTGCGGAGCTGCGTTGTCCTGGAAAATTTGCTAAGGCAAGGGAAAGGGAGTCGATTTTATCGAAGAAGAGCTCTTCTTTAACAGTTACCGGATCGAAGTGTAAATCATAAACCGGCATGGAGGTAGCAAGGAGCTTGCCGTCAGCACTGTAAATATTGCCGCGTTCTGCCTGGATGTCCATCTCACGGATCACCTCATTTTCGGCTTTTTGGCGCAGAGCAGGACCTTCGATAAACTGAATGCTAATCAGCTTACCGAAAATAGCGAGGGTCAGGAGCCCCAGTGGAATGAATACCACAAATGCCCTGCTTAATATGGATTTTTGCTCTTGCAACTATTCGTCCTCCTGCTTTTTGATAATTAGGGGCGGCAACTCGCTTTTACGCAGCGGGAGCCCAGCCTCTTCTACGCGCGCCAGTACTTTGGTTTCCATGCTCTCGCTCATCAGGCGGGAGCGGGTATCGATAAACTGGGAGTGTAGTTCTTTCATGTCGGTGCGCAGTCGGGCAATGCGATGCACCTTGCGCTCGGCACTATGGCTGCTGGCGGTCATGATTAGAGCCAGCACACAGAGGAATAGAATGAAGGGCCACTGCTGCAGCACCTTGGGGTTTACCAAGAAGCGGCCAGTTAGCAAAGTGCTCAGGCGATTGCCAGTATTTTGCTTGGGCTCAGTCATTCTTAATGAGTAGTTCGGCGGCACGCAGCTTAGCACTGCGGGCTCTGGGGTTTTCGTTTATTTCGTTCGCCTCGGGGGCGATGGGTTTGCGGGTTACAGGTTCGAGAGGGCGAATCAGATTTCCGTAAAAATCCTTTTCAGGTTGACCTTCAAAATTTCCGGTGCGGAAGAAATTCTTCACCAAGCGATCTTCAAGGCTATGGTAGCTGATGCATACCAATCGACCTCTGGGACTCAACACTTCCGGGGCTTGTTGGAGCATTTCTTCAATCACCAAAAGCTCTTCGTTTACCTCAATGCGGATGGCTTGAAATACCTGGGCTAAAAACTGTCCTCTTTTATTGCGAGGCGCAAAGCCTTCGGCAACACGCACTAAGTCGAAAGTGGTTTCGAGGGGGCGGGCTTGCAGAATGGCCCTGCTTAATGCACCGGCCGATCGAATCTCGCCATAGCGGAAAAAGAGATCTCGTAATTGCTTCTCTCCGTATTGATTAAGGACCTCTTTGGCGCTAAATGCCCGATCGGGATTCATGCGCATATCCAAAGGGGCTTCGTAGCGTAGGCTAAAGCCGCGGCTGCCTTCATCAATTTGGTGGGAGGAAATGCCGAAGTCCCCTAAAATGCCATCTACCTTGCGGGCGCCATGCATGCGCAGCATTTTCTTGAGATGACGAAAATTGGATTCGATTAGGGTGAAGCGGGGATCATTGGGAACATTGTTTTTGGCATCGGGATCCTGGTCGAAGGCGAATAATTTGCCATTAGGACCAAGGCGATTCAAAATTTCCTGGCTGTGTCCACCGCCGCCAAAAGTGAGGTCGGCATAGACGCCATCCTCGCGGATCGACATCAGATCAACACTCTCATGTAAAAGAACGGGTTTATGATAATCCATCTGCCTCCTCATTAAGGCCGCCCATTACGTCTTCAGCCAATTGACCAAAGTCGATCTCAGGATCATTGATAGTGGCTTCGTAGGCGGCCTTATCCCAAATTTCGATAGTGCCCACCGAGGCGGAAAGCACGATATCGCTTTTCAGATTACTGAAGGCGATGAGGTCATTGGGAACATTAATACGGCCGCTGCCATCCACTTCAACCAGCTTAACACCGGCGGTAAAGCGGCGGATGAAATCATTATTCTTTTTCACGAAGCGGTTCAGGCGATTCACCTTAGCCATGGTGCCTTCCCATTCTTGCATGGGGTAGAGCTCGAGGCAGGGCTGAAAAACGCTGCGCTTTAAAACAAAGCCCTGATCGAGTAGGGGTAAAAGCTGCTTCTTAAGGCCACTGGGGATTCCCACGCGACCTTTCGCATCCATTTTACACTCATGTACTCCTATCAGATTCAGCATTTTAGCTTTTCTCCACTTCTTGATTCAAAAATAGAAACTTTGCCCCACAATTTCCCACTAAGTGCCAATATGTGGATAAGTTTCCCCACTTGAAACGAAAAACACTTTAGGTGAATTGTGTTAAATGCCTGTAAAATAAGGATTAATGCTCTGTTTTTGGTGGTGGGGGAAAGTGGGGTGAGTTTTGGGTGTCTAATTTTTGTTAGTAAAGCAAAGAGCGGGTATATGCGAATGGTCATTTGCTATTGTGGCGGGCGATGGGTTAAAGGGCTTTAAAAATCAAGGCATTATCCAGGCCTTTCTGTTTTAGATGTAAGAGATAGTCTTAAATTGATGACCACTAAACATTACTCCTAAGGCATGTTCAAGCGCTATCTGAAATCTATCCTCAAATACATTCTGGAATTACTGATTGTAGCCTTCGGGGTTTTCCTGGGTTTTTACCTTAGTGAGAAGAGTAATCAGGAGAAGGTTGATGCCAATACTCGCAATGCTTTGGAGCAAATTATTGCCGAGATGAAGGCCAATGCAAGAATCTTGGAATCGGCAATTGCCTATCATGAGCAATTAGCCCTGGAACTAGACAGCGCCTTGCAAGGTTTGGGGGAGCAAGACTTTAGATTGCCCTATTATGGTAATCCCAAAATCAATCATAATAAACTGCCATCCTGGAATGGAGTGGGTACGGTGCGCTTATCTGAAACCATTTATGAAAGTGCCAAGATTAGTGGGGTCTTTCAGGAATTGAATATCTCCACCATTCAGTTGATATCCAGTATATACGAGTTTCATGATGTGTATACAGAATTCACCAAATCTACCGTCGATCAGCTATTGGCCTTGGATTCGGAATCTAAAACCGGCGATGTGCTCGAGCTCTTAGGTAGGCTTTGTAAATACGATATCGTTTCTATCGAGAGGGGATTATTGGGGGATATCCAGAAGCAGGTAGTGGAATTGGAGGGCAGGCTTAAGAATAATAGTTATGCCAAGTAGGTGGCGAGATAGACTTGGAGTGAGCTAATTCTGCTTTTAGATGTCTAGCCAAATCTTCTCGCCTTGCTCTTTTTGGGGATAGTTTTTAGGTTGCAGTGGTACGGGTTTTTCAGACTAACTATCTTGATTTTTACTAAAGCCAGAATAAAAAAAAGCCCCGGTTTTCCGGGGCTTAAATTTAGAAATACATTTCGCTCTTAATGATCACTTTCCATACTGTATATAGTGCAGGAGTCTAGTTCCAAATCAAATTGCATGGAACAGGATTCCACTTGTAGCCAAAAGTGTTCCTCATAATCGCAGTACTCCCCAAATCCATCGCTTGAGTAAAAGTCAGCACCTGAACTGTAATCCGCAGGATTTGCGGCAATCGCATTAACCGGTTTAAATCGCAATTCCAGGGGCTGCTTTCGATCTACATTTTCAAGCAGCAAACGATATTCTCCAGATGGATCTACTTGGCTTTCCTTGAGTAAGCTTCGGTTTTGCCATATTTCCAATTCTCCGGATAAGGCCAGGTTTAGTTCCTTTGAGGAGATTTTACCCTGCAATTCAAATTGTTGACAGTTTCCTTGCTGAGGTTGCAAATTGGAACAAGCACTCAAAATGAAGAGTAGGCTAAGTATTTTTTGAGAATACATATCTATTGACTTTAGATAGCGGTTAAATCGCTATTTCTGCAAAGTTTTAAAAATCCAAATTGCTACTGCCACTTCCACTAAGCTCAGAGGAATAGCATAAATCAAAATTCCCAGTGGTAATACCAACATATTTCCGGTAACCAGCCACATCAATGCAAAGCCCATGAGCCAGGCCCAAAGCAGGCATTCCCTGAAGCTGAATTTTCGGCTAAGCGCCGATATCGCAAGGGCGAAGAGAAAGCCCCAAATGCCCCATATTGCTCCATTGATAGGCTCGGCAGGGAATTCCAGGCCCAAACTTTGATAATGGGCCTGCCATTCGGATTTTAAGAGGAATTCATTGCGAAAAAACTCACTGAGATTGATCCAGATACCAGCCAGTAGTACGGGCAAAATTTTGTCTTTAAACATGGGTCGGTCATTTCCTTAAATGTAGGTTTTTAAGGAACTTAATTAGCGCTTTGACCGCGGGTTTAGAACTTAGTCGAGTATTGAATTTCCAGCTAATGGATCATCGAGTCTCCTACTTCCGCTTTCCAG
The DNA here is from genome assembly GCF_965228705.1 of Croceimicrobium sp. Taxonomy (GTDB): domain Bacteria; phylum Bacteroidota; class Bacteroidia; order Flavobacteriales; family Schleiferiaceae; genus Croceimicrobium. Next base: position 2,190,168 of record NZ_OZ245832.1, on the reverse strand, counting down.
ATCTCGGCTAGTGAAGATTGGGGATGAAGCCTTGTCCATTGTTCCAGGTTTGCGTAGTCTGAATTTATGCCTCTTGCGACTTTTTGGGGATCAATGCTCAGGTTGTATTTGGCCGTGCTGAAGTGAACTGTTACTCCGGTCCAGGGTAATTGGGCGACCATCACCATGCCTCCCTGGCCTCCTCGGGCACAAGCATTTTCGGGACCGATAAAAAGGGCATTGCTGTATTCCCTCGCTAAAGAGGAGAAGATGCCCGCAGCTGAGCGGGTCCATTCATCGATCAGGATAATCACCTGACCTTGAAAGCTATTGCTCTCTGCAGGCTGAACTTCGAGGGAAGGGTAATTGGTCCAGGTCCAAAGGCTGTCTGAGCCCAGCGTAAATTGCATGGTATCATTTAGGCCCTGATCCGATAGGATTAATTCCTGAAAACTAAAATTCCCCAGTTTTTTGAATCGCACATCATCAATATAGCTGTGAGGTTCATTTAGCAGATAGGATAGGAGTTTTTTGCCATTGGCAGTCCAGCCGCCGGTATTCCCGCGGAGATCGATGATTAAAGTGTCCAGGCCTTCCATCGCGATGGCTGCAAATATGGAGTCGGTAAAGTGATTAAAGTTTTGCCCCATCGCTTCAATACCTTCATTTCTAAACCAACCAATGCGATAATAAGCCATATTTTTAGAGGGCCAACTTTGGAATTCCAAAAATTTGGAAGGCTTGGAACTTATGGGTTCTCGGGCTTTTTGAATGGAATCAATCTCTCCTTTAGCAAGGGCATTAAGATACAGTTCCTGCAAGCCCTTGGGATGACGAACTTGGATTTCAAAGTGCTCCGGGTTTTCAATGAAATTGGAATAGGCGTTCCGAAAGTACTTTTCAATTTCTTGTCGCGCTTCCGGGGCAGATTGTCCATCCTTATACATGTGCTGGCTAAGCAAATGGTTAATTTCACTAGGACTGCGGCCATTGATTTTGATAATCTCCATGCCCTTTGCCAGAATGGGATTTTCCGAGAAATTCTCCTGAATGAAGTATTGATTTCCTTCTATTTTTAAATCTAAGGGTAAGAGCTTTAGGCTGCTATCTCGATAGGGGAAATAGCTGTTTCGATGCGACCAGCCACTGTGTCCGCAGGCCATAAAATTGAAGGTTTTGGCAAGACTGCGGATAAATTCCAAATAATATGCGGAATCCGACAAGGCGCAAATTTGAGCATCAAAAAAGCTGTCCATGGCAGACTGGCTGCGATAGCGATACAAATTTGGATTAGCCTCTTTCAGCATTAAGCTTAAAATCTGATAATCGCTTTGTAAATATTCTGGGGCAATTTTCTTATCAAAATCTAAGTCGAGGAGGGCTCCCTGATTTGCTTGGTATCGCTCAATACTGCTGTCAGGAGGAAAGCTCCGATCGGTGCATTCCATTTCTTCTGGAGCTAAGTCGTTTTGGCAGGACCATAGACTTAGGCTTAGTAAAAGGAAGCTTAGATTTTTCACTTGTGGAAAATACATAATTCAAAGGGGCCTGGTATTAAATTAGTCTTAAAGACCTTTGAGCCTGAGTCGATTTGCTACATTTAATCACATGAAAATACCCTTCTTATTCTTCATCGGGCTTTATGCTTTTGGACTCTCTGCCCAAGACCTGGCTCCTGAAAGCCCTAATCTTCGCCAGGATCCCCTTTGGTTTAAGTACAATCGTTCTTATGGTTTTTTAAGTACCAGCTTAGATGTGGATGAAAAGGGTAATATCTATACTGGCGGGACTTTTCAAACAACTTTAGATTGCTTGGATACGGTCTACGAAATGCCGCGTCGTCCCTTTCGAGAAACTTTCGCAAATTTTCCATTCGTTCAGAAGTTCAGTGAGAAGGGTGATTTATTGTGGACTGTGCGGGTGTCCGGCCAGGCTCGACTCCATGATTTAAAGGTGGATGCCGAATCTTCGGTTTATATCTGTGGGGAGGTTTGGAGTTCTGATTTGGTATTTATGTCGACTAATGGGCAATTAGATAGCATTAAGATCGACCCAAAATTATATCGCGGTTTGTACCTGGCTAAGCTAGACTCGAATGGGGTTTTTCAACAGGCTACTTTTTATGGAAAGCTGCCCCATAGCAATGCTTCGGCTATGGCTTTGACAGAAGAAGGGGAAGTGGTGTTGGCCGGCAATTATATGTACCGCGAGCAAAATGAAATTATTCGTAATTGGTTGCTGATGAAGTACGATGCGAATTTTCAGCAGAAATGGTTACGAGCGGGAGATTCAGCAGGACGCTCTAATTTAATAACGATTGCATTGGATGGTTGGGGGCATATTTATGCCGGAGGGTCTTATGCCGAACATTTGAAGATTGAAGAAAAGGAATATAATCTTCGCCATGAAACCCATAAAGCTTTTGTTGCAAAATGGAATGAAGAGGGTGAACTCAAGTGGTTAAACGGAGCCATTACCGATACTGCAGATCAACATGGGCAAACGGTTGTCAATGAATTGCGGGTCGATTGGTGGCATCGGATCTATTTTGCGGGGAGTATATTTTCGCGACTTGCAGTAGGTAAACTTCAAAGGGATGGAGATTTAGCCTGGTACCATCGCAGTGCAGGTCGCTCCAGCTATCCATTTGGGATGGAATGGAAAGACCAAAAAAATCTATTGCTCTATGGGCATGGCTATGGTGGCACTTTTAGTAGTCGGAAAGGCGCAACTGAAATAAGTTATCAGGTTAAAGGGAGCACAGATTTTTTTGTGATCGAAGAAAGCAAGCGCGGAGAGCTCAAACGAGCTTTAGTGGGTGGGGCAGAAGGTACGGACTATGCCACCGCTTTATTTTGGCGCAAGGGCAAGCTCTACCTACTCGGCCATGATTTAGGTGGACCTGATGTAGTCTTCCAAACCCAAAGCATCGAGTCGAATCGTCCGGTAATGTGGTTAGCTTGCTGGGATTGGGAATAATTCCTAACGACCGTGATACTTCATATTGGGTAAGGCTTCTCCATTCTTGAGAAAGCGATCGAACCAGGCAATTACCTCGGCACTTACTTCTTCCCGGAATTCCGAAATTCCATGATCTCCACCTTCGTAGATCATTAATCGGTAGGGTACTCTTTCCTGGTCAAGTAAAAGGGCTAGTCTTAGGCTTTGATCGGCTTTCACCCGCCAATCGGCATTGCCGTGTAGCATTAGTAGGGGTACGTCTTTTGGGAATTTCTCTGGCCAGTAAACAGCCGATCTTTTTTGCAATTCAGCCTCTTTATTTGCTTCGTAATTGGGGACTAATTCCGCGATTACACCCTTTTCCATTTCTGGACGATCTTCAATATTGGCGGGCATATCGGCCAAGGCTCCGCCTACAACCGCAGCTTTAACCTTCATGCCTTCGCTCAAGGCGCGATAGGTCATCATGCCGCCTCGACTCCAACCAAAAAGACCTATGGCAGAAGTGTCGGCCTCGGGAATTTCCTGTAGCACTTGAGGGAGGATTAAAACGTCATTTACATCGGCTCCGCCAAATTCTTCTTGTCCTTCGCCACCGGCATTACCGCGATATTGACTGGCAATAACCACATAACCTTGGCTAGCCATTTGCCCCAATAAAGTGGCGCCATGAGCGATTTTTAAACTGCCGCTATTGCGATTTCCGCCCCGATTGAAGATGATACAGGGGTATTTGCCATCCGCTTTTGGCTTTACCAGCAGCCCATTAACTTTAAGGCCATCGCTGAGGTAGCTGATGCTATAGATTTCAATGGAGTCTAAATACCGGTATTCCTTTTTCCATTGGGTTTGGCCATCGATCGTTTCGCTGAGGCGTGAATAGATGGGGGTTTTGGAAAGGTCTTCAATGAGTCGTGATTCCAGTAAAATATTTTGTCCTCGGAGGGAGATTGAATTCAGAGCTAGAAAACAAATGAAAGAGCGAAGAAATAAGGTCATGCGGAAATGATGATTTAGAGGCGAAATTAAGCCAAAATTTAGGGGAGCTTTTTAAACATCTTCAAATGCGGAATATGATCTTCATCAAAATAGTTACCTTCCGCTTGAAAGCCTTGTTGCATGTAGAAATTAACGGCAGTATCCCGAGCATGACAATACACCCTGTTGCCTCCGCGATTGAGAATCCAGCTTTCGCAATAGCGCATTAAGGCAGTGCCTAGTCCCTGACTTTGACGATCGGCGCGAATAGCCACCCTTTGCATCTTGTAGTGTTTTCCTTCCTGAACCAGGGCAGCGGTGCCAGATAAGAGATCCGCTTCGTATAATCCAAAATGGAAGTGCTTTTTTTCTTCTTCCAGTTCTTCCGGGCTAAAGGGCAAGGCGGGAGGCTGACGTAATATCTCTTCCCGCAAGTGAATGAGATCTTTCCATTCGGACTCCTCCGCTTTTAGCTCTCGAATTGAAATGGACTTAGGCATTAAGGCTTGCTACTTAAATAATCGATAGGATTAAGGTAGAACATTTTTCGCCAGCCTTGAGGAGCATCGTCAATTCGCCAGGGATATGGTGTTAGAGTGAAGATGCTGTAATGTAAATGCGGAGCTTTGCCGGCGGCATTGCCAGTGCTTCCAACCGTGCCTATCTTTTTTCCGCCTGAGATAAAAGCACCAAGCTTCTCGTCAATATCGGCTAAATGGGCGTAGTAGTGCAGGCGCCATTTGGGTCCTAAAATTAAAATGACTTTACCTCCCATGCGGATTTCACCCGAATACAATACCAGACCACTAGTGGCGCCTTGCAATTCGGTGCCTTCCTTGGCAAAGATGTCTACTCCTTTATGGGTTACTGATTTGCCCCAGGGATAATACCAGAAAGATTCTGAATTATAATCCGCTGGGCTGGCTCCCTTCACGGGCATTTTTAGGTTCTGAGGAATAAGCATGCCTAGTAACCAAAATGTAAAGAGGCCTAAGAGAATTTTGTAGCGCTTTTTCATTTAATATTCAAATCGAATGTCGCATTTTGGCAGCAATCTGCGGATGCGCTTTCTTTCTTCCTGACTAATAGGGTTTTCAATCAAGTTTAATCTCTTGAGCTTTTTTAAGTTACGGATGCTGCTGGGTAAACTCGTGATATTATTTCGAAACAAATCAAGGTGTTCCAAATTTTGAAGTTCACCAATCTCACTGGGAAGAGAATCTAATTGATTGCATCCAAGATTCAGATTTTTTAATCTCTGAAGGTGCCTTCTTTCAGGAGGAAGACTGCGAATTTTACTTTTTGTAAGACTTAGGCTTTCTAATTTCGTGAAGTTCTTGATCTCTGGAGAGATTGTGTCAATTGAAGGGGAGTCGATTCCAATTTCAACCAATTGAATTAGCTTGTAGAACTTTGGAGGGAGTTTAGATACATTGATACATGTCTGAGAAAAACTTCTTAGTGTGTCTACGTAGGCCGTGTCGTATCGACCCCAGAAATCATAATGGAGTATTTCTTCTCTAGTTTGAGCCTGCAGCGCGCAAAGAGGAAGACTACTTATGCAGAAGCTAATTAAATATCTGCTTGAAGCTTTTAGCATTAAAAAATCTTCTTCGGTTTTAATTCCGATAGAGCCATGATGTTTTCACAAAGGGCTATAAAGTTTTCTAAACCCCTTTCATCGCTATGGGATTTTGGACTCCAGAAGGAGTATTTGAAGGATTGGGTACTATTGCCAAATTCGATGGACCAAGTATCACCATCAAAGCCGAAGGTAGCGGCTAAATCCAAGTTGAGGTTTTCAAGAAGCGCTACCTGTTTAAGGATTTCCCCAAAACCCGCACTGTCAACATAGAAGGCACTGTCAATTATCGCAGGCTTAAGGCCTTCCTCATAGGGGTCAGAATCAGGGCTATTTAAGTAATAAAATTTCGAATAATGAATCCCAATATCTCCAGGTTTATTGGGTGATATTTTAATACTGCTGTAATTGTTCGGACCTCGCATGGAGTGACTGTACTTAAAAGTTATGAAGTCTATCTCCTCAATTTCACATTGACTCCAGGCGGTCTGGCATAGAATTGCCAAGAAAATCATTATTAAATTTTTCATAGAATTTCAAAACTATTGCTGTGAAGATTTGGCTCCATGTGGAGTCTGTATCTACCGGGTTTAAGGTTCTCATAGAGAGGTAGTGCACTGATAGCTATTTCTCCTGGACCCAGAGCGATTTGACCTATGCCTACTCCACATCCAAAGGTGTTGAATCGATTTAGCGGTATCCAATTCTCATTTTCGATCATTTCGAGCTGCACTCGTAAATAGTGATTTAGACCAATGCGAATGCTGTCTGGAGATAAGTTCCGGATTAAGATAGGGTAGGCAGGACTTTGCTGTTCTTGCTTTTCAGGAAAGTACAAAGCCTTTTGGGAGATTGCTATTTTAATGATTTGATGATTTAAAACTTGAAATTCGATTTCATTTTGCGCTGCTTCTTTTAGCCGGTTGTTCATTAAGGAACTGCTGCGCTTTCTAAGCTCTGGGAAATAGCTTTCTTTATGGATATAAATGCTGTCTTTATCAGGGCCAATGTAGAGGAAGTTTAGTCCCCAATACGAGCTTTGCAAACTTTGAACTTTTTCGGGAAAGACCTTTTCGTTTGGAATTAAAAGCGGTGCTTTTTTAGGTTGAAGAGCAAAAAGTAATAGGCTACTAAAACTACAGATCACCATGCAGTAAATGGGAATAAGTTTTCGGGCTTCAAATTTTAAAGGGTTCAGCATTAAAAGGAAACGTCAAGGTTAATCTTATTGGTCTAGCTTTATTCTGTTTTTTTAAGCGCTAAGAAGAGGTAATCACCCAAATCCGAATCGTATTGCTTCTTAATTTCCCAGAATTTTCCGCTTTCCACATCTTGTTTTAATAGCCATAAACCCCGGTCTACTTCCTCCTGTCGACTAAGATCTGCAAAGGAAGAGATGCCTTTTCGAATCTCATCCCGGAAATACAATTCAGGTTGCTCCTTGCCACATTGCAGAAATTGATCTTGCAAATCCTTTCTCACCTGATAGATTTCCTCCCTTTCGATAAACATGCCCGCGGCTTGGGCAGCATCTTTTATTCTTTCAAGACTGGGCATTTGGGCGGTGGAATCGGCTAACATTTGCGGGAAATAATGATGGAGCCAATAGCCTTGCATTTGTTCCGGAGTGGAGGTGAATATCACCATCCGGCCCTTAGCCTTAAGCACCCGATGAATTTCTGAAAATGCTTTTTCCAAATTCGTCCAATGATGCAGGGTAAGGGTGGCAATAATGCCGTCCATCGATTGATCCTCAAGCCTGGTATCTTCAGCCTGACCTATTTGCCAATCTCCTTTTGGATTTCTCTCTCGAGCTACTTGCAGCATAGTTTCCGAGGGGTCCATGCCGATAATTTGAAGACCCCGTTTCTGTAAGGCGATTGTATAGTTTCCGGTGCCACAGCCTAAATCCAGAAAAACTTCGTCGGCCTGTGGATTAAGTAAAGCAAAGAGCCTTTCCAATAAATAAGGGTCGGCTTTACGGGTGCTATTATAGCTCTGGCCGATGCGATCATATTTAATTTCGGTGTTTTTCAATACATAGTATTTGGGTTGGCTGATTTTTCGGGAATCTTTTGGATGGCATCCCAGTGCTCACAGATTTTTCCATCCCCATCAAAACGAAAGAAATCCATGGTGATGTACTCTTCCTTACCGGGCCATATTTGATGACTATGCAAAGCAACCAAATCGCCCTCTGCGATGCAGCGCACAAAATCTATCGATTTTTCAGGGTACTCCGCTTGCATGCGTTCGAAATAGGCGATAAAGCCTGCCCTTCCATCAGAAACATCCGGATTGTGCTGAATGTAATCCTTGCCAACATATTTTTCCACCGCTTCTGCCGGATTTCCTTCATAAGCCATGCGGTAAAAGGCCATTGCATTTTCTTTATTCTGCTTTAAATTCATTCGCTAATATTTTTGATTTTTCCGATGAGCCTTTCCCGCTTTAAAAAGCTTGCCTTGAGCTTTGTCTTTGGCTCTTTTCTCATGGAGGCTGGTGCTGTAATGCTTTTGCTCCAATTTCAATTTATGGTAGCTGGCATAAAGTTCCTCGGATAGTTCTCCAGAATCCAGGGCGGCCTGAATGGCACAACCTTTTTCAGCCTCATGCTGGCAGTCTTTAAACTTGCAATTCTGAGCGATCTCTTGAATGCTTTCGAAAGTGGCCTCCAGGGCCGAAGTGTCATCGGTAATGCCTATTTCCCGCATTCCCGGGGTATCGATCACAATAGCACCATTGCCCAAAATAAATAATTCGCGGTGAGTAGTGGTATGCCGACCTTTTTGATTGCTGCTGCTTATCGATTGTGTTTTGAGTTCGTCATCGGCTCTTAAGGCATTGATCAAGGTTGACTTACCCACGCCGGAGGAACCCAAAATGCAATAGCTTTTTTGGGCCTGCATTGTTTGTTCGATCTGAGCAATGGAGTCTGGGTCAAGATTGGAAAGGCTGAATACCTCTAAACTCGGATGTCGCGCTTTTACTTTATCAATATAGCTCTGCAATTCCTCCTTCGTAATCAAATCCACTTTGCTAAGAATTAAGGTTGCGGCTATGGGAGCGGCATTGCAAATCGCTAAATAGCGTTCCAGTCGATTGAGATTAAAATCCTGAACTACCGCCTGAATGATAAAGGCCTGATCCAGATTAGCGGCTATACTCTGGCTTTCGCCGAATTTGTTTACCGCTTTGCGCTTTAGTAAGGAGCTGCGTTCTAAAACCTCAAGAATTATGGCACTGTCATCTCCACTGGGAATGGCCTTTACCCAATCTCCTACTGCGGGTAATTCACTACTGTCTTGTACGCTATAGCGTAAGTTACCGGTGATTTCAGCAGTATAAGATTGCTCTGAACTTTGAATCGTAAATCGATCACGATGCACAGCACTTACTCGGGCCAATAAGAATTCGTTGAGGCTTTCATCCTCTGTAAATGCTTGTGCGGCAGGGTTTAAACCGAGTTTCTTGATCTTCATTGTTGCTAAGGTTTTGGCTCTCAATATTTTGAAAACCAAAGATAATTAATATCAGTGCCTTAGCGGATGATTGTCAATGCTTTAAAAGAAAAAAGGCTCTGATCTATTAAATCAGAGCCTGAACTTTAGTCCTTTAGAATTTGACTGAGGTCTATATCACTTTCTTCCGGCAGGGTGATTTTTAGTCCGGGTGTGCGCTCCATTTCACGTTTTATCGCAAATACGGCACCTTCGTTTCGAGCCCAACTACGGCGAGCGATACCATTGTTTACATCATAAAGGAGCATGTTTTCCAAGCGACGATTGGCCGCTTCACTGCCATCCAATAGCATTCCGAAACCACCATTAATTACTTCGCCCCAACCTACGCCGCCGCCATTGTGAATGCTTACCCAGGTTGCGCCCCGGAAGCTATCGCCAATTACATTTTGGATGGCCATATCAGCCGTAAACTGCGATCCATCGTAAATATTGGAGGTTTCACGATAAGGGGAGTCGGTGCCGCTTACATCGTGATGATCACGACCTAAAACAACGGGACCAATTTTTCCGGCTTTGATCGCCTTATTAAAGGCCTTGGCAATTTCAATGCGACCTTGACTGTCGGCGTAGAGAATCCTAGCTTGGGAGCCTACCACCATTTTATTGGCACCGGCCGCTTCAATCCATCGGATATTATCCTCCATTTGTTGGCGAATTTCCGCAGGAGCAGTTTCCGCCATTTTGCTTAATACTTCACTGGCAATGCGATCGGTCTCCGCCAGATCTTCGGCCTGGCCGGAACTGCATACCCAGCGGAAAGGGCCAAAGCCATAGTCGAAGCACATAGGTCCCATAATGTCTTGCACATAACTGGGGTATTTAAATTCGCGACCAATAGTAGGTTCGGGATTCATAACATCGGCCCCAGCCCGACTAGCCTCCAGTAAAAAGGCATTGCCGTAATCAAAGAAATAGGTGCCTTTGGCCGTATGTTTATTTACAGCTGCGGCATGTCGGCGTAAGCTTTCCTGTACCAAAGCTTTGAACTCTTCCGGCTGATTAGCCATCATTTCATTGGCCTCCTCAAAGCCTAACTGAACGGGGTAATAGCCTCCCGCCCAAGGGTTGTGCAATGAGGTTTGGTCTGAGCCAAGATCAATATAAATGCCTTCCTTATCGAAGGCTTCCCATACTTCTACCACATTGCCCTCATAGGCGATGGATACGGTTTCTTGTGCCGCTTTGGCTTCTTTTACCCGACTTACCAGTTGATCGATATCCGAAATTAACTCATCTACCCAACCTTGAGCATGACGCTTTCGGCTTGCCGCCGGGTTTACTTCGGCCGTTACACTTACGCAACCGGCAATATTTCCAGCTTTAGGTTGGGCGCCACTCATGCCACCTAAGCCAGCGGTTACGAATAAGGCTCCGCTATTGGGTTTTGCACCAACTTTACGGAGGGCATTTAAAACGGTAATGGTGGTTCCGTGCACAATTCCCTGGGGGCCAATGTACATATAGGAACCAGCGGTCATCTGACCATATTGGCTTACACCCAGGGCATTAAAACGTTCCCAGTCATCGGGTTTAGAGTAATTGGGTATTACCATTCCATTGGTAACTACCACACGGGGAGCATCAGGATGGGAAGGAAACAAACCCATGGGGTGACCGCTATACATGTGCAGGCTTTGGTTCTCTGTCATTTCAGAGAGGTACTGCATGGTAAGTAAGTACTGCGCCCAGTTTTGGAATACAGCTCCGTTTCCACCGTAGGTGATCAGCTCATCAGGATGCTGGGCTACGGCCGGATCTAAATTATTTTGAATCATCAGCATAATTGCCGCTGCCTGCTGGCATTGGGCCGGGTATTCGCTGATGGGTCGGGCGTACATATCGTAATCCGGCTTAAAGCGGTACATATAGATGCGACCATAATGCTTTAGTTCGGAGGCAAATTCGAGGGCAAGCTCAGCATGCCATTTTTTAGGGAAATAGCGCAGCGCATTTTTAAGGGCTAAAACTTTTTCTTCTTCCCTTAAAATGTCCTTGCGTTTAGGCGCATGACTCCAGTCGGGATTTGGAGATTTAGCTGCGGGGAGTTCTGAGGGAATACCCTGGCGAATGGCTGTTTGAAAGTCAATAGTGGTATCGATCATCGCTTGCGTTTAAAAGTTCCGGTTGCTTTATCATAGCCATAAGGGCAGTGTTTGCAACCACTCTGACAGCAATAACCCCTTTTCAGGTGATACTGTTTGGTGAAAACAATAAAACCTTCTTCGGAATAATAATAGTCTCCCTTATCAAGTTGGGGCATGGCTGTGTTTTGGGCAAAATTACAATCTCTGCCTTTGCCTGCCAGAAGCAGCGCCCTTTTATCTAATCTTAAGTTAAAAGGGGTAAATATATCCTTGAACTGAGATTCGTCATAGCTCCGTTTTAAGTCCCATTTTAACTTTATCCTCTTGATTGATAAGTCTAATTAAATCAAGCGATAATGTTGAAGCCCTTTTTAAATCAGAGCTTGGAATTGTAGAAAAATATTAATTCCCAGCCTTGTTTTTGTGGCTTCCCCAAGTGGTTTAATTAAATTTGATCGTTCTCTAAGGGGATGCTAGGGGGAAAGATGCACCTAATGAGGATTTTTAAATGAGGAGATTGCAATGGGCGGAGTATTCTAAAGTACTGCGCGATAACACTTTGCATCAGGAGCGATTTGAATCAGCAAACGATCTCTTTCTCTCCGAGTATCGGGGTTTCTTTGAGGAGCCGGGATTAGGAAGGATTGACGTTAGCTCCGTGCGGGGGATTGGTCATTATACCATCAAAAAAACACGCGCCATCTTAAAAGATGAGGTGGAGCTTGAAATGAAGCTCGATGAACCCTTGTTCACCGTAGGCTTTTTGTATTCGGGTTCCTTTGTTTTTCATGGAGGTGATGTGAATAAAGGTAGGCGAGTGGACGCTCCATCAGTAGTGGTTTACCGTCAAAATGATCACATCAGCTATCAACGTATTTATTGCGAGCAGCCCTATGAAACCCTCAATATTTCCTTTAATGATCAGGTCTTGCAAAGGATATTGCAAAAGTTTGAAAATAGTGGAAGAGTGGCAAAACGCCTTAATGAGGAATCGATGATTGCCATTCGTCCCGAGGATGAATACCTGGGAGCTTATTTCGATAAACTCAATATTATTCCCCTAGATCAAGATGTAAATAACCTCTTTCTAGCGGAGAGCCTAGTGCTGAGAATCTTAAATAAAACGATGTTGTTTTTGGAAAGACCTGCAAGCGGTCTTTTGGGGGAGCAAGAAAGGGAATATCGCACTTCTTCGGCATTATTCGAAGTACTGGCTTATATGCGTGAAAATCTGCATAAGCCAATAAGCCTAACTCGAGTGGCGGAACAGTTTGGGGTGAGTTCTCGCTGGTTGCAGAGGCGTTTTAAGGAAGACCTGCAATCAAGTTTTAGTGATTACCTTCGGGATATGCGTTTGCAACGGGCTTATGACTTGCTTACCAATAATGAGCAGGCCTTAAGTGTAAGGGAAGTTTGTTTGGAAGTGGGCTACAGTAGTAGTCAAACTTTTTCCAGCAATTTTCGTAAACGCTTTAATGTGAGTCCCAAGCAAGTAATGAGTGTAGGCCTTTGATGGAGCTTTCGATAAACACCCTGAATAGCAAGGAGGAGTTTTTGTTAAATCATCATGGGGTGGACATATACCTGAAGCACGATGATCAGATTCATCCGGAGATTAGTGGGAATAAATGGCGTAAGCTGAAATACCATCTGGAAAAATTCTATCAGGGAGATTATCGGCAAATCCTAAGTTTTGGCGGGGCTTTTAGTAATCACTTGGCGGCATTAGCGGCCCTGGGAAAATTGGCGGATATACCGACCTATGCCATGGTAAGAGGTGAAGAGGCGGGAGATAGCCCTACGCTGGATTACTGTACCGCTCAAGGCATGGAATGGGAAGCGATTTCACGCAAGGACTACAGTTTAAAGGAGAATCCAGATTTTTTGGAGGCCTTGCGGGAACTACGTCCCGGTTTATATATTTTACCAGAGGGAGGAAAAGGAGCTCCGGCCTTAAAAGGTTGTTCGGAGATTATGGATGAGTTGGAAGGTGCCTATGATTGCATAGCTCTGGCAGCTGGAACTGGAACCACGGCAGCGGGTTTACTGGCCCATCCAAAAGCACATAAAATTCGTGTTTATGCAGCCCTTAAAGGGGGATCTTTTTTGAAGCCTGCCATAGCGCAATATTTGCAGGAATACCAAAGTGAATATGGCTTGCCGCCGATTCCAAGAGATTTACTCATCCGCAAATTAGACTTGGTCACCGATTATCATTTTGGAGGTTTTGCTAAAATAAATCGGGACTTGGTGCAGTTCATGAATAAGACCTATCAAAAATATCAGCTTAAGCTAGATCCGGTTTATACCTCTAAATTGTTGTTTGGATTGTTGAAAGATATTGAGGCAGGGCATTTTAAAGCCGGTAGTCGGGTTTTAGTTTTGCATAGCGGAGGACTGCAAGGCATTGCCGGAATGAACCGGCGATTGGCTAAGAAGTCCGAAGAATTGATTGCCTATGACTAAGAAGTTCCTTACACTCGTTTTTGGATTATGGACTCTGAGCCTTGCTGCTCAGAGCGTTACAGAACAATATATTGCCGACTGGCATGAGGTGGCGCAATCAGAAATGCTGGAATTCGGCATTCCTGCAAGTATCACTCTGGCACAGGGAATATTAGAATCGGGAAGCGGCCAAAGTAAGCTGGCAAAGGAGGCAAATAATCACTTTGGAATTAAATGCCACCTGGACTGGGAAGGTGAAAAAGTGTATCACGACGATGATGAGGATGATGAGTGTTTTCGGAAATACGATCAAGCAGAAGATAGCTTTCGCGATCATTCCAAGTTTTTAAAGGAACGCAGTCGTTATGCCAAGCTCTTTGAATTAAAGTCGCATGATTATAAGTCTTGGGCCAAAGGTTTGAAGAAGGCGGGTTACGCGACCAACCCGAAGTATGCAGACTTGTTGATTGATTTGATTGAGCGCCACAAATTGCACAAGTACGATGTACGGGCAGCCTTAAAAACCAATCCTCCAAAAGAGGTGCCGGATCCCGCTGATTTATTGGTGCAAGAGTCGGCTAATAAGGTTGATTTTGTAATAGCTCGAAAAGGCGACACCTTTGAAAGTTTGGCAGAATACTTTAATAAGCGCACCGAAGATTTGCTCGAATACAATGAGCTACGTTATGATGCCAAAATAGAGCCCGGGCAAATTATATATCTGCAGCCAAAACGCCGTCGGGCTGCTCGCGAAAATCGTTACTATACCTTTGTGAAGGGAGATGACCTTTATGAGATCTCTCAGCGTTTTGCGGTGCGCCTCGAGAAAATTTATCAGCGTAATAATATCCCAGTGGGTGAGACCCCAAAGCCGGGGACACGCTTAGAACTGCGCTAAAGACCAAGGATAAATTTAAGCACAGTTTACTTTAATTTATTCCTTTTCAGTTGATCAGGTTCAATAAAATATTGCAATTTCGGGCTTCCGATGTCTTGAATTTTGCAGCTTTCCATGAACCCGGAAGTAGATAGTTATTTTACAGATGGATGCGGTCGTTGTGACTTATACCAAAGTCCCGATTGCAAAGTGCACCGCTGGGCAGAACCACTGCAGCAATTGCGCAGTATTCTGTTGAGCAGTCCATTGGTGGAAGAGCGCAAATGGAGCATGCCCACTTATACCCATAAGGGGAAGAATATCTTGATTCTAAGTGCATTCAAGGATTATTGTTCCCTTAACTTTTTTAAGGGGGCCTTGCTTAAAGATCCAAAAAATTTATTGGTGTTTGCCGGACCTAACAGTCGGGTACCCAAGCTTTTTAAGTTCGAGGAAGGCGATTCTGTGCTTGAGCATGAAGAAGCTATTCTTGATTTTATTCAACAGGCTATTGCGGTGGAGGAAGCAGGTGTGAAAATACCCGCTAGCACTCCTAAGCCGATAGACTATCCTGAAGAATTGCAGCAGGCATTTCGGGAGGATGCAGGATTTGAAGCGGCGTTTGAGTCGCTGAGCCCGGGGAGGAAAAGGGCTTATTTAATTCAGTTTAACGGTGCCAAACAAAGTAAAACGCGTTGGGCACGTATCGAAAAATGGAAAGATCACATATTGATCGGTAAAGGCATTCATGATCGTTAAACCTTAAAACTGCAGACTTTTTTATCCTCTATGAACCTTAGATTTAAGTATTTCATCCTGAGCTTAGCGAGCATAGGCTTAGGACTTGCTTCCCGTAGTTATAAATGGGTAGAATGGGGGCACGCCTATGTAGGTGATGCGCTCTATGCCGTATTTATCTACTTTGGCTTTCGCTTCCTATTTCCCAATTTGAGTGTTAGGCCCGCGGCCCTGGTTGCCCTTTTCTTTTGCTTTGCTATAGAGTTTCAGCAAATGATTCCGTGGGAATGGCTTAGGGCCCTGCGATCCACTACCGTCGGTCACCTAATCTTGGGGCAAGGTTTCCTGTGGTCGGATATTTTGGCCTATAGCTTCGGGGTGTTTGTGGCGCAATTCCTGGATCATAAGCTGGTCTTGAAAGATGAGCAGGCGATTTGACTTCGCTTGAATTGCAAATTCAAGCGAGGTAAATGGCAAATTCAAGCCAGAGATTCTAAGCTGAATTTGTAATTCAGCTTCTCCGCAATTTTTTCCTAGTCAGATATCCGATTTTTAACTAAAATGCGTTTGCTTTTTAAATCAAATGTCATGTTATATCTGATTATTGGCATGAGCCTTTTGTTTCTGGTTATGGCTTTCGCGGTGAACGCTAAAAATGCCCGCTATTTGCTTTCGGGTTATAATACCATGACCGAAGAAGAGCGTGCTAAATTTAACCTTAAGGCTTTTTTAAAGCAGTTTAAAAGCTTTCACGTTTTTCTGGGCCTGAGCTTTGGGATCATTGGGGTACTCTTGTATTACCAATGGGGACAGAATGTGGCGGGGTGGTTCTTAGGACTCTTTCCCATGTTGGCTTATTTGGTTTTTATCATTCGAGCCAGACGCTTTGATCATAATCCACCGCGTTATTCCTTTTGGGCAATTGCGGCTCTCTTAGTCTGCATTATTGGGGTAAGCACCTTACTTATTTACGGCGATCAGAATGTAGATTTTGTGATTCAGGATCAAGAGGTGCATATCTCGGGGATGTACGGGGAGGAATTTAAATTAGAAGATATTGAAAGCTTTCGCTTAGTAGATGAATTGCCAGCAATAAGCCATCGCATGAATGGCTTTGCTATGGATCCGGTTTTTAAGGGCTATTTCCGTACCAAGTCCGGCGATAAAGTGAAGCTGTTAGTTCAGTCTAAGGAGTCTCCCTTATTGTACATTCAATTAAAGAATGGCCAGGAAATTTATTTTGTGCCGGAAGAACGATCGGCAGAAAAGGAATTTGAGCAACTAGCCGCTGTACGCTAGCTTGAATTGCAAATTCGACCTAGTTTAGGTTTAGCGGAGGCGATAACAAATTAAAGTGCCATCATTACTATAGGTAACGATATTGAGGCTTTTATCGCGGTTTAATGATCCCATATCGAAGGGCCCTTGGGCAAATACCGGGAAGCCATCTACTAAATTACCTTCTTCATTAAAGAGTCGAATTTCTTCAGCTCCGGCTGAGAAAGCTGCGGTATAGAAGCGATTGTTCAAAATCATCGCCTTGGGCTTTACGCTGATGTCGTCTTCCAGGCTGGCTTCAAAGGGCATACGGTCATCCTTAACGAAGAGCTGAGCGCCATCACTAAAAATATAACGACCTTCGAAGTAAATCAGGTGACTGGCAGGATGACTGCGATCCAGATACAAGGCATCCACCTTTCCTTCAGGATTAATCACATACATCTTACCCGAATTGGAGCCCGCAATTAATTCCGACTTCTTTAAGCTTTCCCCCGCCTTTAGGTAGAAGCTGGTTTTGAGTTCTTCAATTTTTTCCTCCACCTTAAAGCGTTCTTCACCGCGTCGGTTTAATTGGTAGAGTTTACCATCCGCCGTAAGGCAAACAATAATATCCTTACCAGCTACACTGAAGAACTGAGGTTCACTAACAATATCAGAAGCAGCCTTTTTAAACTGCCAGCCTTTTACGGCTTTGCCTTCTACATCGTAATTGTAAAGCATCGGTCCGCAGGGTACTACCAAACGGTAATTTCGCGCCTGATCGTAATTAAATACCCCCACTGGAGCGGTGGATTCAGCCTTCAGTTTTACCGGGAAACCTTCAACATTGCGACCCAATCGATCTACTACCCACAATTGATTAGTGGTATTAAATACCATTTGCAGCTTATTGTTACGGTAAATATCAATCTGCCGGATGTCTCCTATTATAGGCCCGTCCAGATCCTTGGTCCAATACACTTCTCCTTTGCGTGAAATGAGGTAAAGGCGATGGTCTTCATCCTGAATAGCAATGTCCAGCTTTTGGTTATTATGGTTCCGTAAGAATTGCGGGGCACCACTGGGTTGTCCTTCGAGTTGGACAGACCACTGCCGAACTATTTTCTCTTGAATGGCTTGCTCTTCACGAATCATAGCCGAAACAAAACTACGGTCCTTATCTGCCTTTAATTGAACAATTGCCCAACGTAGATTTTGGAGGCTGTCTTGCAGGCTTTCCAGTTCTTCACTCAAGTCCTTATTTAAAACTTCTTTTTGATTGGGGAGCCATTCGGGGATGCCGTATACTACTTGCACCTGTGCTTTTCCGGGCAATTGATTGCTAAGATTTAGGTAAGAATCACTGCGATCCAAGGTTTTGGAATCGAGGATGTCGTTCAATACCACTTTCAAAGCTGCTAATTGATTTCCCAGCAGAACATAGTCTTTATGAATGAGGTAATAGGGTTGGTGAAAAGCTTCAAATACAGAGCCGTACAAGCGAGGAAGCAAATTCATGGGGCTGAGTTTACGAATCACATGTCCACGATAGCCTTCTATGAAATTACTATCGGAGAGCGTTTCCAGGGTTTTTTCTGCTAATTCGGCATCGCGAAAATTGAAGTAGGCGAATTCATAGGCTTGGTTTTGGGCACGACCCGCTTGGAAGGTGCCCATCTCGGAGTCGATAATTCCGGCGAGTTGACTGCTCACATTAGCCGGTAGTTTGGCAATAATCTCCTGATGATCCTTTAAGCTTCCAGCTTTTTCCAATTGAGCTTCAAAGGCTCTTTGATATTGACCAATATTGCCAATGCTCATGTGTACCCAGCGAGCCAGGTTAACAGGGATTAATTTTTGCGCCTGGATTTGATCACTGCGCAGGGAAGCCAGCGCTTGTGGGAAATAGGCTTCGGTTTCAGGGTGGTTGAGTAAGCCGGTGGCGATGAGATCATGCTTTTCAGCATCCAGGTCCAGTAAAAGCCAGTCTCCCATATCGGCAAGAAATTGCGCTTTAAGCTTTCCTATGGTGCCTAGATAATCTGGCCAACTTTTTAGGTTGAGATAAACATTTAATGGAGAGCGGGGATTTCGGCTTTCCCGAATTTGGCGTAGTCGATCATTTTCGGCTACCTGGGTAGGGCTGTTTTTTTGACGGATGGCCGCTTCCAGAGCGATACGGTCGCCACTGATTAAGTAGAGATCATTACTGTGATGGAGAAACAGATCTTGTTTCTCATTCAGCTTGAGCTGATAGATTTTTTCGCCCGAATATTCCAGACTTTGCAATCCATCCGCTTTTTGGAAGTTTTGGAAAAGCCTTTCGGCGGATGCCTCGTCATTAAGGAGAATCAATAACCAATTGTAACGATCGGCTCCAGAAAGGATTTCGGCTAAATACACATGACTGCTGCTCATTAAGTCCTGCAGACTGTCTCGATTGCTGAGCTCTGCTGCATTATGCCAGTGGGAATTAAAGTTTTTAAGGCTTTCGAACTGGCTGAGTAAATCCAAAACTCTTGAGTTCGACTTTTTAGCGATAACTTCTTCCCAATCATTGATTTCTGCCAGCCAAACCGTGTTTAAGGGCAGGACCTCCTGAATTTGAGTTTCGCTTTTGGGACTTTCGCGACAAGCCCCTAGAAGAAGTAATGTGAGTGCTAAAAAGTAAGAATGTTTCAACGACATGAACCCCTTGAGTTTGTACAAAAGTACTAGAAAACTAGTCGAGGTCTAATTTTAACTGGGGAGGAAGTAGGGTAAAGCTTTGTCGGTGCCAGGGTGAGGCTCCGTGCTCCTTAATTGCTTGGCGATGGGCTTGGGTGGGATAGCCCTTATTTCGTTCCCATTGGTATTGGGGGTAGTCTTCCGCAAGTTTAAGCATGGCTTCGTCTCGATGGGTTTTGGCGAGGATAGAAGCGGCGGCTATCGACTTAAATCGTCCATCACCTTTAATCTCGCAACTGTGCTCCAGGTCTTGATAGGGTACAAAGCGGTTGCCATCGATAAGTAAGAATTCGGGCCGAGTTTTTAATTGATCCAAGGCCCGGTGCATAGCTAAGAATGAGGCCTGGAGGATGTTTATTTCATCAATCTCTGCTGCCGATACCGAGGCTACGGCCCAGGCCAGGGCTTTTTCCTCAATATAAACTCGTAGTTCGTCCCTTTGCTTTTCCGTGAGTTTCTTAGAGTCGTCTAGCAGTTTATGGCGGAAGCCCGGCTTTAAGATTACCGCTGCTGCATAAACCGGTCCTGCTAAGCAACCACGACCCGCCTCATCACAACCGGCTTCCAGGCGGCCTTTTTCTTTAAAGTTTTTAAGACGAGCCATCTTAGCTTAAGCATTTTTGGATGCTATCCCACATGGCATCGGCGGCTTTTTGCCAGGAGAATTTTTGCAATTGCACTTTACCTTTTTGGATGAGATCAGCTTGTACTTCCGAATTTTCCATTTGCTGCATCGCTTTGGCGATCGATTGGCTATTCCGACTATCAACTAAGAGGGCAGCTTCACCTGCGATCTCAGGCATAGCTGTATTATTAGCGCAAATTACCGGGGTTTCGCAGGCAAATGCTTCGATGATAGGGATGCCAAAACCTTCGAAATGTGAAACCAAACATAGTGCTTCGGCTGCAGCGAGTACATCCGCTAATTCTGCATCCGCCAAACGGCCGGTAAAGAGAATGTCTGCTTTAAATGGATTACGCTGAAAGGCCTCCTCAATAGCCGGCGTCCAGCGCATTTTCTCACCGGTAATCAGTAGTTTGTGCTGACCGCCATTATCGCGATACAAGGCATAAGCTCCCATTAATCCCTCCAGGTTTTTACGCGGGTTTAAAGCGCCTAGATACAGAAAATAGGGAGAGCCCTCTGCGTAGTTTTGACGCACCTTTTCTTTAGCTTCCTCGCTAAGGGCCTTAAAATGTTGACCATAGCCGTTTGGAACCACATCAATTTTGTCTGGAGAAAGCTCGTAGGTATCAGCGATATCCCTTTTGCAATAATTGGAGACGGTGGCCACTCGCTTCGCATGATGTGCGAATTTTGGATAGTAATGGCGCATAAAACCTCCGGCAATTTTGTCCAGATTACCCGGTTGATGCTCGTAGTTCAGGTCGTGAATAACGGCAATCGAAGGGCAATTGCCCCAAAGGGGGATCATGCCATCCGGCGATATAAAAAGATCCGCCTTTACTTTGTTTAAATAGCGAGGTACGGACCATTGAAACCACCATTGCCATAAAAGGGGATGGCGCGTAGGAGGGAATAATACCTTCGCTTCAATGTGTGGCTCAAAAATGAAGTCTGGATGCCAGGGGCGATCGAAAAGAAAAATCCATTCGATTTCTGGATGCTCACGACTCAGTATTTCGAAGATATTGGCCGTAAACTGACCAATGCCTTCGAGGCGATCTTTGAGGAGTAATCGGGTATTTACCGCAATCTTCACCTGACAAAGATAGACCTCTTCGATTCACTATCTTCGCAAGGCGCAAAGCTTATGCAAAAGAAATTCGTTGGCAGCCTGGCGCTGTTGCTATTCGTCAATTTTTTGATCAAGCCGATCTGGATTTTCGGAATCGATCTCGAGGTGCAAAATCAGGTCGGCTCAGATGCCTATGGTCTTTACTCAGCAGTACTCAGCTTTGTAATGATCTTCAATATTGTATTGGATCTGGGATTGGCGCATTTTAGTAATCGTGAAATTGCTACCGATCCTCAACAGCTGGCCAGGCATTTTTCGGAGCTTTTCATGATTAAGATAAGTCTTGCCGGAGTTTATTTCTTAATCGCAATGGGGCTGGGCTATTTCCTGGGCTTCTGGTCGGAAGGGGTGCAACTTTTGCTTTGGTTAAGTCTTTCGCAGGTTTTTGCCTCAGCGCTTTTCTTTTTGCGCAGTCACCTTACTGGTTTGCATTTATTTAAGTGGGATGCGGTATTAAGTGTTTTTGATAAAAGCCTGATGATCTTAACCGCGGGTTATCTGCTTTATTTCAGCAAGTCTGGCATTGATGTACAAACTTTCGCAGCCTTGCAGGCTCTGGCCTATGGTGTCACAGCCGGTCTTGCTTTGGTGCTGATCTTATGGCGAGTGCCTTATTTTAAGCCACATTTTCGTTGGTTGAAGTTTCGGAAGAAACTGGGTCGTAGCTTGCCTTATGCCTTAATGATCTTTTTGATGGCGATGTATACAAGGATTGATCAACTCATGCTGCAGCAACTCATTGGGAATTCAGAGGCCGGTATCTATGCACAGGCTTTCCGTTTGCTGGATACTTTCAATCAACCGGCCTATTTATTTTCTGTTTTATTGCTCCCTATGTTTGCCACCTTAATCTCGCGGGATGAACCGGTTTCGGATTTGGCGAAACTCTCTTTTGTGCTCATTTATGTGATGAGTCTGAGCATTACCCTGGGGGGTGTTTTTGAAGCCCAAGAGCTAATGGCCTTTCTCTATGATGAGCATTCGGAAATAAGCAGTGGCCTTTTACAAATCTTGCTTTTTTCTTCCTTGTCTATGGGGGCTACCTATGTTTTTGGAACCATGCTTACCGCAAGAGGCAACCTGCGGGAGTTAAATTATATTGCTTTTGGAGGTTTGGTTCTTAATGTGATTTTTAATGCCTTGCTTATCCCTAAATATGGAGCACGAGGCGCGGCAGTAGCAACCCTGGTGACCCAAAGCTTAAGTGCCCTCTTGCAGTTTAGATTGTGTTATAGACTCGCTCGTTTGGCTTGGCAAAAATCATTTTTATGGCGCTTTTTGGCTTATTCTTTTCAGGCTTTACTGCTGGCTTATGGCCTTAGTTTACTGGATATGGATTGGTATTGGTCCTTGCTCTTTATTATCGGTGGGGCCGCGGCTTCAGTCTTGCTTTGGAAGCTTTTACCCTGGACTCAGGGAATAGAATTGCTTAAGCAGCGTTTAAAGGACCGCAATAGCACTTAATATTTCTATTTTTGCCCGCCTAAAAGCTTAATTCATGGAAGGTTCCAAAGCCGATCAGGATCGCGTATTCGACTCCACCAATTTGATCGTTTACCTCTACAATTGGCGTATGCCATTGATTATTGTCTCTCTGGTTGCCGGAATTCTGGCTGCTATTTTTAGTGGTCCGTCTTTCATTGATCCCCTATTCGAATCTACGGTAACCGTATTTCCATCTACTACAAACTCTTTGTCTAAGGCTCTTTTGCCCCAAAAGTTTGCTAGTCGTGGACAGGATATTTTAGAATTTGGTAAAGAGGAGGAAGCGGAGCAATTGCTGCAAATTCTCAATACCGACGAGATTCGGGATAGCATCATTCAGAAATACAATCTGATGAAGCATTACGAAATCGACCCTTCGGGGAAGTATGCTAAAACTGAATTGTATAAGACCTTTTCGAGCAATATTTCCTTCCGTCGCACCGAGTTTATGAGTGTGGAAATTAATGTCTTGGATACCGATCCAGATACCGCTGCATTTATAGCAAATGATATTGTTGCCTTATTAGATATGGTTAAGGATCGCATTCAGCGGGAACGCGCCATGCAAGGTTTAAAGATTATTCAAGGGGAGTATTTCGGCTTAAAGGATGAGGTTCAGGTTTTGGAGGACTCCTTGACTGAATTGCGCTACAAAGGCGTGCATGATTACGAAACTCAGTCTTCAGTACTCAATGAACAATTAGCAACGGCCATTATTGAGAAAGGGGCGAATTCTGCTGCCGTAGCATCAATTGAAGATAAGTTGGATACCCTGGCTAAATACGGTGGTACCTATGTTTCATTACGCGATGATTTGAGCTATATGAAGGAAGAGGTAGTGAAGTTGAAAACAGCTTATGATCAGGCTAAAGTGGATGTTTCGCAAAGCTTGCCTGCTACCTTTAAGGTGAATAATGCTTATCCGGCAGAAAAGAAAAAATATCCGATTCGTTGGCTAGTGGTGGCCTTAAGTATGTTGGGTGCTTTTACCGCTACATTGATTTCCATTCTGATCTGGGATACGCTGCGTAGCTCACGTCAAAAAGCCTAGGCTTGAGGGGGATTCAATTCCATAAGGAAGATCGGCCGGTATATCTTACCGGATTGCTGGTAGCATTATTGAATATTGGGATCATTGTGTCCCAACAATATTGGGCTTTGTTGATTCCGGTGGCCCTCTTGGTGGTTACCATGACTTTCCTGGCTTTGGATAAGGTCCTGTACTTTGTGATCTTTAGTACTCCTCTGAGTATTTTTTATCTACACCCCACTTTGAAGGTGGGTTTCACATTGCCCACAGAGCCCTTGCTCTTTGGGATTATGCTGATCTTCTTTGCGAAGATTCTCTTTAAGGGGAATTTCGATTTGAAGTTAGTGAAACACCCCGTGTCACTGGCTATTTTAGCTATGGTCTTCTGGATGTTTGTGACCACCCTTACTTCGCAATTACCCTTTGTGAGCGCCAAATATCTGATAGCTCGCATTTGGTTCGTTTCGGTTTTCTTCTATTTAATGTCGCGCTTGTTTCAGGATCGGAAGCGCACCTATTTGTTTTTCTGGCTCTATTTATTGCCTCTGGCGGCAGTGGTGATTTACACGGTTACCGTGCATGGGCAATGGGGTTTTACCAAAGATGCCTCGGTATGGGTAATGTTTCCCTTCTTTAAGGAGCATACTTCCTATGGAGCGGTACTCGCGCTCTATATTCCTATTGCGGTTGCTTTTACCTTTTTTATGAATTGGGATTTGAACCGTAAGCTTTTAGCGGGGACGGTCTTATTGATATTGTTGGCGGGCGTAGTTCTGTCTTATACCCGGGCGGCCTGGGTAAGCTTGGTTGTGGCCGGTGTGGCTGGCTTTATGGTTTGGATACGGTTACGCAAAGAAATTCTCGCTTTGATGGTCCTGGCCTTTGTTGGAGCCTTATTCTATTTCCAGGGTGATATCATGCAGCGCTTTGAGAAGAATGACACTACCAGTAGTGATGATTTAAGTGAGCATGTAGAGTCGATCAGTAATATCTCTACGGATGCTTCCAACATGGAGCGTATCAATCGCTGGAAATCGGCCTTTAGGATGTATAGTGAAAGACCGGTTTTTGGTCATGGTCCCGGAACCTATATGTTTCTTTATGCACCCTATCAAAAGCCCAGTGAAAAGACCATTATCTCAACCAATAATGGAGATATGGGTAATGCACATAGCGAGTATATAGGGCCACTGGCAGAAAGTGGTACATTGGGATTAGTATTGGTTTTAATTCTGGTTTATTTAAGTATTCGAACGGGAATTAGGGCATATTATAAAGTAAATGATCACGAGCTTAAAGTGCTGGCACTCGCCGCATTAGTGGGGCTGATAACCTATTGGACCCATGGCTTTTTAAATAATTTCCTGGACATGGATAAAGCTACTTTGCCGGTTTGGGGATTCACTTCCTTTCTAGTTTATCTGGACCTCTACGGTCAGAAAAAAGATTAATTGTTCTATAGTGTTAGTTTAGAAGCACTTGGCTATTCTTGCTAAAAGTGCAGGTTGTTAAATTAAGTTTGTGTTAAGCGATTCGGCTTGTCAATTAAACTTTTTTTAACATTTTTGGTAGTGGATAACCAATAAATTATAGCTATGCGAACAACCAAAGCGGTGCTAACGCTACTGTTAGCGCTATGCGTGCAGGTGGGTTTTGCCCAATCGCGCACAGTCAAAGGAACCGTTAAGGGGCCGGGTGGAGAGCCTATCCCTGGAGCTTCGGTGATTGAGAAAGGAACAAAGAATGGTACGGCTACAGATGCCTCCGGTTCCTATTCCATCACCGTTGCCGGTCCTAAATCTATCCTTGTTATTTCTTCTTTAGGTTTTGCAACTCAAGAACGCGAGGTGGGCTCTAATACCACCATTGACGTGTTTATGAAAGAATCCAATGAGCAATTGGATGAAGTTGTAGTAACCGGACAAGGTGTAGGGGTGAGTCGGAAAAGGATTTCGACTACGGTTTCATCAATTGATTCTAAAGAGCTGAAGAAATCGCCTGCGATGCAGCTGGATCAATTAATTCAATCCAAATTACCTAATGCCCAGATTAAGTTGAGCTCCGGTCAGCCCGGTACAGCTTCAATCATTCGTTCTCGGGGTCCGGTGTCGGCGAACACCAACACTACTCCGGTTATTATGATTGATGGGGTTCGGGTGGATAACTTGAACTCAAACCCTAGTTTGGGATTGAATACCGGTGGTGCGCAGTCTTCTGCCATTGCGGATATCCCCATGGAGGATATTGATCGTATCGAGTACATACCCGGTGGTGCTGCAACTACCTTATATGGTGCGGATGCTGCAAATGGCGTATTACAAATTTTCACCAAGCGTGGAAAAGCCGGTCGTTCAAACGTTTATTTCGAAACTCAATTGGGTCAGATGCGTGGTACTACCGACTTCTTGCGTTGGAAGGAAACAGCAGATCTGGTATTTGAGCCTGGTTTTGTGCAGAACTACCGCTTAGGATTTTCAGGAGGTACTGATGCCTTTAATTACAGCTTCTCGGGTTCTATTTATCAGGATGATGGCTTTAATGCTGTTAACCAGCAAACTCGTCGTAATTTCCGTACTACCGTAGCATCTCGCGTGTCCAATCGCTTGCGCTATTCCGCATCTTTAGCCTACTCGAATTCTGAGTTTACTCGTGACTATAATGCGAATACCAGTTATTCTCGTTTCGGTAATCTCGAGGGTGGATCCTTCGGTAATCTCGGTGACTCAAACCAAACTTATTTGGATAACCTGCAACAACAATTACAGGATGAAGCCGATGTAACAAGCATTACTGAGCGAATTAACCGCTTTAATGTGGCGAACAACTTCACTTATGATGTAAGTGATAAGGTGGTGGTTTCCTTCGACTTTGGTTTAGATAGCCGTAACTCCAAACAACAAGAATTAGGAACAAATGCCCTACAAATTGTTAAAGGAACTTATCCGGATGGAACTACTGATCAAGGTTATATCGATGTAAGTACTCGTAATTTCCTGGTATTAAGTGCTAACTTAAATGCGGCCTATCGTGAAAGAGTAGGCGATTTTGACTTCATTACTACCGTAGGTGGGCAGATGTTCCGTCAGAATGATTACCAAACTTTAATTAATGCCACCGGCGTTCCCGATGGTTCGGAATCGGTAAACAACTCCGCCGATCAAAGTGTACAGGATTTCTACAATACCGTTACTTCTTACGGACTGTATATCGCAGAAAACGTAGGTTGGAAAGACAAGCTCTTCTTAGACCTGGGTCTGCGTTTCGATGGTAACACCGCTTTTGGTGATGAGATCGGTTTAATTCCCCTGATTAAAGTAGGGGGCTCCTATGTGATCTCTGATGAATCTTTCTTCAAGAATAATATCTCTAAAGATGTGGTTCACCTGATGAAGTTCAGAGCAAACTACGGAGAGGCAACCATCTTCCCTACACCATTTGCGAATGACTTAACTTTTGCATTGAACCCTTATAATGGTTTGCAATCTTTTGCATTCGATAATCCTGGAAACCCAGAGCTGCAATCTGAAATTGCCAAAACCACTGAGGTGGGAGTTGATATCGGCTTGTTCAAGCGCTTAACTTTAGGATTTACTTACTACCGTACGCTTACCGAGGGTGCACTCTTTACCCCTCCACAAGCACCCTCTACAGGTCAGAGTGCACAAGAGAAAAACGTAGGTGAAATTGAAAACACTGGTTTTGAGATTGCCTTAGGGGTAAACATCTTGAACTCTGAGAAACACAATATGAATGCTCGTTTCTCCTATAACTACAATCAAAACAATGTGTTGAGTACTGGTGGGGCTCCTGAATTTGTGGTAGGTGGTTTTACCTTCCTCGGTTCTTGGGTTAACCAAGGTCAGCCATTGGGTTATTTACGTGGAGCAAAAGTAGTGTCTGATGGTAATGGTGGTTATGAGGTAGAGCGTAATGCTTATTTAGGTACTACCTTCTCTCCAACCTTCGGTACCTTCGGAATTGACTATACCTGGAATAATAAATTAAGTGTATTCCTAAACGGTGATTACCAATTCGGTGGTCAAGGTGTAAATGTGGATGATGTACTGCGTTATTTCGGTGGTGTAAATGATGAAGATCGTTTCCCTCAGGAAGTTCTGGATGCCGGCATCACTTCCTTCTTCGACTTAGCAGGATACTGGGTAGAGGATGCGAATTATATTAAGGTGCGTACCGTGGGTGTGGAATACAATTTCGGTAGCCTGCTTGATAGTCGTATCAAAAACCTAAGAGTAGGATTTACTTTACAGAATGCCTTCAACTGGGTGAGCTCTAGCTTTGACCCTGATGTAACTGGTTCTGGTATCCGTACACAAGGTGGATTTGCCGGAGGTGGTTTTGCCTACGGTACTGAAAGTGCGCCACGCATTTATTTAGCAACCTTACGTGTTAACCTTTAATTCCAAAGCAAGATGAAAAAGTTATTGACTAAAATATCGATCGTAGCCGCTTCAGCATTGGTAATTGTAGGTTGTGAAGCGGTGGATCCCACAGATGTGGTGAACCCCAACCTTTCGGAAGATGCCTTAGTAGGGCAACCAAACTCATCTAAGAGCTGGTTAAATGGTTTGGAGCGTCAGCTGGCCATTACCGCTAACAACAATTTGATTGTAGCTGAGATTGCTTCCGACAATTATGTAAATACCCAAACCTTCTTCAATCAGTTTGTGGATGGTTTAAATATCGACTGGCAAGATGATGATGTGGATGATTCCCAATTCCATATTGCCCGTATTCGTGAAATGGCCCTTTTCGGTTTATCTGAAATTGGTCCTAATGACCCTAATTACGACGCAACTGTTCAGGCTGAGTTTGAATTCTTTGCCGGATTATCGCACCTCTGGGCTGCTATGTACTATCGTAATTTACCAGGTTCTGCTGCAGGTCCGGTTTTAAGTCGTGATGCGCATTTAGATGCTGCAATCAATTACTTTAATTCCTCGAACACCACCAGTGAGAACACCTCAGCAAAAGCGGGTATGATGCGTGCCTATTACCTTAAAGGTGATGCGACTAATGCTGTAGCAATGGCTGATGCTGTAATTGCGGCAGATGCGGAATTCTTACGCACGATTAAATTCGATCCACAGAATAGCCGCGGAAATAGCAATAGTTTAGATTATACCGTAAACTCATTACAAGATGCCTTGTACGATCGCGGTAGTTTCGACGACTTACAGCCTTTACCAAAGCTGGATTTCCTGGATCCAAAATTCGCAGTAATTTCTGCTAATGAGGATTCTGAGATTCCACTACTTAAAGTAGAAGAGGCTCATTTGATCAAAGCTGAAGCGGCTAATGCTGCAGGTAATGATCCGGGAGCTTTACTGGCCCTCACCGACCTCTTTACCGTGGTGTCTAATCGTCCGGTTCGTAGCTTAAATGACGCTACCGAAGATCGTACTGAGCGTAATCCGGGTTCTCGTCCGGATAGTACAGATATTACTGTTGACGGTCGTGCTGGTTTAGTATTATACCGTCAAGGTGGTAATGTGAATGTGCCTACTGTTTCTGGTACTTCTTACGATCTGGCCATGGTTACCGGTATTACCGGAGATGCCATGCTGGAAGCGATTTACAATATCCGTCAGGAAGTATTTATCGGTGAAGGTATGCGTATGATGGATATGGGTATTACCCTGGTAGTTTCTCAGAATGAGCAACTTTTAAATAGTAATGTGACAACTGCAGATACTGAGCCTGTTATTCCTGGTTATCTACAGGCCATCGCCAGTGAGATCGATGCTATTACCTATGATGATGTAGCTCGTACCTGTACTATCAATCATAATATCAGTAACCTTATTGTACAAAATAAGGCCACTGCTGATGTTTGTCCTTTCCACTAGGATATAATTTCAATCCAATAAAAAAGCCCCGCTTTAAAGCGGGGCTTTCTTTTTAATAAGCTTGAGGATTTTATTCTTCCAGTTCGATACGATTGATGATCTCAGGGAGTAATCGCAAGGAAGCCATCTCGCGGTGGCGTTTACGAGCCTCATCGGCGGGATATCCAAAATACACTTTGCCTCCGGCAAGTGACTTGGAAACGCCTGATTGAGCTAAAACTACAGCCTTGTCGCCAATGGTGATATCAGAACTCACACCAACTTGCCCCCAAAGGGTAACGCCGTTGCCGATAATAGTGCAGCCTGCCACACCAACTTGAGCGGCAAAAAGACATTTTTCACCGATGATGGTATCGTGGCCTACATGCACCTGATTGTCGAATTTAGAGCCTTTGCCAATACGGGTATCGGCACTTACACCGCGATCAATCGTGCAAGAAGCGCCAATTTCAACATCATCCTCGATCACTACAATTCCGCCACTCAGCAAGC
Organism: Croceimicrobium sp.; assembly: GCF_965228705.1. Lineage (GTDB taxonomy): Bacteria > Bacteroidota > Bacteroidia > Flavobacteriales > Schleiferiaceae > Croceimicrobium. The sequence continues at coordinate 2,160,379 of NZ_OZ245832.1, read as the reverse complement.
GATCGAAACCTTCGGCACGCTTCTTATAGTAAAAGGCATCCGAGCCAATTACAGTATTAGCCTGAATGATTACCCGATCGCCGAGCTGGCAATTGTCGGCAATGTTCACATTAGCGTGAATCACACAGTCTTTGCCAATCTTCACTCCGTGGCCAATGGTACAGCCCGGTTGAAGGATGGTGCCCTCGCCAATTTCGGCATCTTCAGCAATAGAAGCCTGCCTTGCTTGAAAAGGGAAGTACTCTGCGGTAAGTCGATTGAAATCCCGAAAAGGATCTTCTGAAATTAATAGACCTTTTCCCTCCGGAACTTCTACCTCCTGATTAATAATAATGGTGGTAGCGGCCGAGTCTAAAGCCTTTTGATAGTATTTGGGATGATCCACAAAAACCAGATCACCCGGACGAACACGGTGAATCTCATTAAATCCATAGGTGAGATGTTCAGCCTCACCACGGAAGCCGCATTGCAGGAAATCTGCTAATTCGGAGAGTTGAAGCGGCTTTTTGAAATCCATTATTCGCCTTTGTAACGTTCTTTATAATCGCCGGATGCGGTGTCGATCACCACTTTTTCACCTTGATCTATGAATAAAGGTACGCGAATTTCAGCACCGGTTTCTACGGTGGCTGGTTTTAGGGTGTTTGTTGCCGTATCACCTTTAATTCCGGGTTCGGTATAGGTAATTTCCAAAGCCACTTTTTGAGGAAGCTCACATACTAATGGGCGATCCTCGTCGGCATGGAATAAAACCTGGCATTCCATTCCCTCTTTCAAAAATTGAGGCGCATTGATTAATTCTTTTGGGATGGTGATTTGGTTAAAATCATCCATGTTCATGAAGTGCCATCCGCTGGGATCTTCGTATAAGAACTGATAGTTCCGGTTTTCAATTCGAATAATCTCCAACTTTGATCCAGAAGGGAAGGTGTTGTCAATTACACGACCAGTATCGAGGTTCCGTAATTTAGTGCGTACGAAAGCTGGGCCTTTGCCGGGCTTTACGTGAAGAAATTCAATGATTTGATGAGGGTTACCGTTAAAGGTGATGCACAATCCATTACGGATATCTGAAGTATCTGCCATCTTAATGATTTTGAGCAAAAATATTAAAGCCTATTGATAATCGGTTACCCGTAAGTGCTGATCACAAAGAAAGCCTTCATCTTCATTGTAATTTGTGCCTATCAATAGGGTACGATCTTCGATTTCTTTTTCCAATAAGTCCCGAAACCACTGGACTCCCGCCCGATCCAAATTCGAAGTAGGTTCATCTAAAATGATGAGTCTGGCTTCCGAAAAAAGTGCCAGGCAAAGTTTAAGTCTTTGCTTCATCCCCGAGCTCAGAAATCGGATTTTCCGCTTAGCCGCATCTTCCAACATGGCTTTTTGGATGATATCCTGCGGTTTCAATTGATTTTTAAAAGCTCTAAACCCCGCAGCGGTTTTCAGGAAATCCTGCACACTTAACTCCTCGATTAACTCGAAATAAGGAGCAGCGTAAGCAATGTTCAATGCAGCACTTTGCATATCCACTGCTTGATCTTCAACAAAGTGTTGCAGATTTCCTTCACTTAGGCTAAGGGCCCCAAAAGCCGTTTTTAGAAAGGTGGACTTTCCACTGCCATTGGCCCCGAGGATAGCCCAATGACTACCCGCCTCAATGTCGAGGTCGAGCTTTTGAAATACTATTTGACCGGGAAAGCGACGACCGGCCTTCCGGTATGCTAATTTCATCTTATTCGAGGCGGAAACCTTTCATAATACCGGTTTGTGAATTCCGGATAAAGGTGAGAATCTCATCACGATCCTGAGTAGCCTCAAAGTCTGCCTCAATGATGGACAAAGCCTGACTTACATTGTAATTCTTCTGGAAAAGAATTCGGTAAATGTTTTGCACTTCATTGATCTGCTCATTGGTATAACCCCTTCGGCGCAAGCCAATAGAGTTAATACCGGCATAAGAGATAGGTTCTTTAGCAGCCTTTACAAAAGGAGGAACGTCTTTACGTACTAAAGATCCACCCCCAACAAAAGCATGGGTGCCAATTTTCGCGAATTGCTGCACGGCACAGAGTCCGCCAATAATGGCCCAATCATCTACTTCAACATGACCCGCCAGGAGTACCCCGTTCACAACGATGCAGTTTTTGCCAATTACACAGTCGTGGGCAACGTGAGCAGTAGCCATAATGAGGCTATTATCGCCAATTACGGTTTTGCCCAGAGCTTTGGTGCCTCGGTTGATGGTTACAAATTCGCGGATGGTTACATTATTTCCGATTTCTACCGTACTGTCTTCTCCTTCGAATTTTAAATCCTGAGGGATGGCAGAAATTACAGCACCCGGGAAAATTCGGCAATTCTTACCGATGCGGGCACCTTCCATGATAGTTACATTGGACCCAATCCAGGTGCCTTCTTCAATCACCACATTTTTATGGATCGTGGTGAAGGGTTCGATCACCACCGTTGGGGCAATCTTAGCACTGGGATGGACGTAGGCGAGAGGTTGATTCATTATTTGTTCTTTTCTTTAACGATCTGCGCCATCATTTCGGCTTCACACACTAAGGAAGTACCTACATAGGCTTTTCCGGTCATCTTTACGATGCCGCGGCGGATCGGTTCAGTCATCACCAATTTAAAGATCAAGGTGTCTCCAGGAACTACTTGTTTCTTGAAACGCACATTATCGATCTTTAAAAAATAGGTGAGATAGTTTTCGGGGTCTGGAACTGTGCTTAAAGCTAATATTCCACCAGCTTGAGCCATGGCTTCTACTTGCAAGACGCCAGGCATAACCGGTGCTCCGGGGAAATGCCCTTCGAAAAAAGGCTCGTTCATGGTTACGCTTTTAACCGCTACCACATGATCTTCACTAAGCTCCATTACTTTATCTACTAATAAGAATGGGGGGCGATGTGGGAGGATATGCTGAATTTCGGTTACGTTGTGAACCGGTTTTTGGTCAGGGTCATAAGCCGGAATATCGGCGCGTTGCATTTGTTCTTTCATGGCTTTGGCTAACAATTTTGCGAAAGTAGTATTGGCTTTGTGGCCAGGTTTTGAAGCAATAATTTTTCCTTTAATAGGAGCACCCACTAAACGAAGGTCGCCAATTACGTCCAATAATTTGTGACGGGCGGCTTCATTTGTGAAGTGTAAATCCAGGTTATCCAGAATACCATTGGGTTTTACAGATACCTGATCTTTTTTGAATGCCTTTTTTAGTTTTTCTAATTTCTCAGGTGAAAGCTCCTGATCCACATAAACGATGGCATTGTTTAAATCCCCGCCACGAATTAATCCGTGGTCGAGTAGCAGTTCCAATTCGTGTAAAAAGCTGAAGGTACGGCAAGGAGCAATTTCTGATTTGAAATCATTCATGCTCTTTAATTGAGCACTTTGACTGCCTAATACTTTGGTGCCATAATCAACCATTACCGAAACCTGGTATTCATCAGCAGGAACTGCAATGAGCTCTACATCTTCTTCCGCATCGTAAAAGCGAATGCTTTCTTTGATTTCGAAATACTGTTTAGCCTTATCCTGAGCCTGAGCCCCAGCCTCTTCCAAGACACTTACAAAGGGAAGGCTACTGCCATCCATAATGGGCATTTCCGGTCCATCGACTTCAATCAAACAATTGTCGATATCCAATCCAGTTAGCGCAGCCAGTACATGTTCTACGGTGCTTACAGCTGCCGCTCCTTTTTCGAGGGTGGTGCCTCGTTCGGTATGAGTTACAAAGCTTGCTAGGGCAGGAACCTCGGGGGCTCCATCCAGGTCTACACGTTTAAATACTATTCCGTAATCGGCTTCTGCCGGATGAAAATGTAAGCTTACTTCGGCTCCGGTATGGAGGCCAAAGCCAGAGATTTTAACACTCTGACTTAAGGTGTTTTGTGGCTTGCTCATGAACCTTTGATGCTTTTTTGGAGCTCGCTAATTAATTTGGGCAATTTGCGGAAATATACATAGGACTTGCGGTAATCTGAAATCCCGAAGGCAGGACTGCCCATGATTACGCTATCATCTTCAATATTATTCATGATTCCGCTTTGAGCGGCAATCTTTACTCGGTCGCCAATTTTAAGGTGACCTGATATTCCAACCTGACCTCCAATCATACAATTGGCTCCGATCTTAGTTGAGCCTGCTACTCCCGCTTGTGCAGCAATAACGGTGTTTTCACCGATTTCTACATTATGTCCGATTTGTATCAGATTGTCGAGTTTTACGCCCTTTCGAATAATAGTAGAGCCCAAGGTTGCGCGATCAATAGTGGTATTGGCACCAATTTCTACCCCATCTTCAATGCGCACATTTCCGATTTGAGGTACTTTGGAATATTCAGATCCTTTCGGCGCAAAGCCAAAACCATCTGCTCCGATGATTACACCACTGTGGATGCTCACCTGATTGCCAATTTGGCTATCGCGGTAAATATGGACTCCACTTTGAATTATGCAGTTTTCTCCAATGCTGCTGTTCGGGCCAATAACACTATTGCCGTAAATTTTGGATCCTTTATCAATCTTTACACCGGCAGCAATTTGGCATCCCGGACCGATATACACATCTTCAGCAATTTCGGCAGAATCTGCGATGATGGCACTGGGTTCAATTCCGGTTTCCGTATTCTGCAGACTACTATAAGCTTCCAATAATTGGGCAAAGGCACCATAGGCATCTTTTACCCGAATGAGGGTGGAACTAATTGCATTTTCGGGCTTAAAATCTTCCGATACAATAACAATTGATGCCTGAGTTTCGTAGATGTAGGGGGTATATTGCGGATTGGCTAAAAAGCTTAGTGTGCCGGGTTTTCCTTCTTCGATCTTGCTGAGATTGTGGACTTTAACCTCGGGGTTGCCGTCTACTTTACCCTGCAGCATGTCGGCAATTTGTTGCGCGCTGAATTCCATTGGCCCAAAAGTACAAATAAAGGCTCTTAAGAGCTGAGTAAGGATTTGGGGCTAAATAGGAAATATTTTACTACTGGTTTTGCCAAAGCGCTGATATTGAGCTGATCTGCTGCTTCAGTAATATCTACCAGACTGCCATCCTTATACAGTAAATTAATACGATCTTTTTCCGGGTTGTAGGCATTGTTACTTATTTCCTGCTGAAAGATCAGGTAACGAGCATCTTTTTCACTGATGTTGTATTTCTCGGTAGCGGCTTGGCGAAGTTCCAGCATCTCTTCATCCGTCCAGGGATGATCTTGCATACGTACACCCAATAAATTACGATCGAGGAGTCGGCTGCAAAGCATGGCCAAGGTGGTGTCTTCACTCTTTCGCCACTCTTTGATGGCCGCCATTATATCATTGTCATCCAATTCCGCATATTGTGCGACCAGAGCCTTTCTGCCCTCCGGTAAAGCTCCGCTTAAAAAGGGTCTTAGTACCGATGGCATAGGCATGGTGTCTGTATAGATCATTCGGGCCCTTTTCAGGATTTGAATTAAGAGGTACTCGGCTCCTAATACCGTTTTATGTAAATAGACCTGCCAATACATTAAGCGGCGGGCCACAATAAATTTTTCTACGCTGTATATGCCTTTGGAGTCGACTACAATCTGGTCATCGGCCACATTGAGCATGGTGATCAATCGCTCCGAATTAATCTTCCCTTCGGTAACACCGGTGTAGAAACAATCCCGACGTAAATAGTCGAGGCGATCCATATCCAGCTGAGAGCTAATTAATTGATGAAGGAATTGTTTAGGGTAGCGATCCATAAAGATGTCGATACCCAATTGCAATTTACCTTCGAACTCTAAATTGAGTTCTTCCATAAAGGCCAGGGAAAGCGCTTCGTGATCGATGCCCGGTACGATGGAGTTTTCGAGGGCATGAGAGAAGGGGCCATGACCAATATCGTGTAAAAGTATCGCAATGTAGACGCCTTCTTCTTCTGCTGGCGTAATTTCGTGGCCTTTCTCGCGAAGGAGATGAACGGCTTTCCGCATTAAATGCATCGCGCCAAGCGCATGATGAAAGCGGGTGTGGTAGGCTCCGGGATAAACCAAATAGGTTAATCCCAATTGAGTGATTCTCCTTAATCGTTGGAAATAAGGGTGTTCCAGCAAATCAAAAATAAAGGGGCTGGGAATCGTAATGAAGCCGTAAATCGGATCGTTAAGTATCTTAAGCTTATTGGTACGCCTCAAAATTGTATACTTGTTGGGCAGGGTAAATTCGAAAACGAAAATATGGACAATATTCAAATCCTTTGGGTTGATGACGAGATAGATCTTCTGAAACCTCACATATTATTTCTGGAAGCCAAAGGTTACCAGGTAGACACAGCCAATAATGGCTCCGATGCACTGGATATGGTGCAGGAAAAACGCTACCAAATGGTCTTCCTGGATGAGAATATGCCAGGCATGGATGGCCTGGAAACACTGCAACATATCAAAGAAAAGTTCTCAACTCTTCCGGTAGTGATGATCACCAAGAGCGAGGAGGAGAGCATTATGGAAGATGCGATTGGTTCGCAGATCAGCGATTACTTGATCAAGCCGGTAAATCCCAATCAAATATTGCTGACGCTTAAAAAGCATTTGGAGAACCGTCGTTTGGTGAATGAGAAAACCACCAGCAATTACCAGCAGGAGTTTCGCCAATTGGCGATGGACCTGGCGATGGTGCGCGACATTGAAGGTTGGGAACAGCTTTTTAAGCGCTTAACTTATTGGGAATTGGAATTAGATAAACTTGAGGATGAGAGCCTGAATGAAATTTTACGTTCTCAAAAGAGTGAGGCCAATGCTCAATTTTTCCGCTTTGTACAGAATAACTACGAAGATTGGTTTGCCTATCCGGAAGATGCGCCTATTATGAGTCATACCCTGGTGCAAAACTGGGTGCGTCCTAGTTTGGACAAGGATCAGCCCTTTTTTCTGGTGGTGATTGATAACCTTCGCTATGATCAATGGAAGGTGATTCAGCCTGAAATTGAAAAGTACTTTAGTGTAGAGGAGGATCGCACCTATTGGAGCATTTTACCTTCCGCCACTCAGTTTGCTCGAAATTCGCTGTTTGCGGGATTAATGCCAGCCGAGATCAAGAAACGCTTCCCCGATAAATGGGTAGAAGATAATGAGGACGATGAGGGTAAGAATAATTACGAAGCCGACTTTTTTGCAGATAATCTCAAGCGCTTAGGCTTTGGTAGCCGCAGTATGGGGTATGAAAAAGTAACCAATCATAATTACGGTAAGAAGCTTTCGGAGAATCTCAATAATCTCTTGAAAAATGAGGTGAATGTTATTGTCTACAATTTTGTGGATATGCTGAGCCACGCTAAAACCGATATGAAAGTGATTCGCGAATTAGCAGATAATGATAAAGCCTACCGTTCTTTAACCTTGAGCTGGTTCCGAAACTCACCTCTTCTGGATATGCTGCGTCAGTTAAGTGAGAAGAAAATTCCGGTGTTGTTAACTACCGATCATGGAACCATAAATGTGGTGGATCCCACTAAGGTGGTGGGCGATCGCAGCCTCAATACCAATTTGCGTTACAAGAGCGGTCGCGGTATGAGTTATCAGGGGAAAGATGTTTTGGAAATCAAGGATCCCGAAGCAGTGCATCTGCCCAAGCAAAATATCAATAGCGCTTACATCTTTGCTAAGGAAGATTTGTTTTTTGCCTACCCCAATAACTTCAATCACTATGTGAAGTATTATCGCAATACCTATCAACATGGAGGGGTAAGCTTGGAGGAGATGATCATTCCATTTGTCAATCTTCAGCCTAAGTAAAATCTGTTTTGTTGGCGGATTGGAAATGAGAGCAAGAAATTACCTTTGCTTTTATGGCCGATTGGAATCATGAGGGCTTTAAACAGGCGGATTTACCTGAAGTAGCTCGTACTATTCTTAAGAATCTGGAGGAACCACTAGTGCTCTTTAAAGGCGACTTGGGAGCGGGTAAAACAACTTTAATCAAGGAGTTGTGCAAGCAACTTGGGGTGCTGGATGAGGTTAATAGTCCCACCTTTTCATTGGTTAATGAATACCAGGGAGCAAAGGGAGAGCAAATCTTTCACTTTGATTGGTATCGTCTCGAAGATGAATCCGAAGCCTGGGATATGGGTTGGGAAGATTACCTCGAACGCGGGGATTATCTCTTTATGGAGTGGCCTGAAAAAATTAGTACCTTAATACCCCCAGATTTTGCCTTGATTGAAATCGAAGTTACTTCGGCCGAAAGCCGCATTATCCGCTTAAGTCACCACCATGAGTAAGCCCGAATTTTTAAGCTTTTCCTCTTCCGAATTAATGCCTCAGGAGGAGGTTTTGGAAGTGCAAAAATCCCGTCAGCATTTGCAAATCGGGATTCCTGCCGAAACCTGTTTGCAGGAAAAACGAATTCCCCTTACCCCCGATGCGGTAAATCTTTTGGTTGAGCATGGCCATGAGGTAATCGTGGAAACCAATGCCGGTTTAAATGCTCATTATTCAGATCAGGATTTCTCAGAAGCGGGGGCTAAAATTGTGTTTTCGGCGAAAGAGGTTTTCGAGGCCGATATGATCGTGAAGGTGGAGCCACCTAGTGACGAGGAAATAGAATTGATGAAGAAGGGGCAAACTTTGATTTCGGCCCTGCAATTAAAAACCCGTACTAAAAAGTACTTCAAAGCTTTAATGAAGAAAGGGGTTACGGCCCTGAGCTTTGAGAATATTGAAGATGAAGATGGCATTGTGCCCGTAGTTCGCAGTATGAGTGAAATTGCGGGAAATACCTCTATTCTCATCGCGGCAGAATACCTGAGCAATGCCAATGAAGGTAAAGGCTTTATGCTCGGCGGCGTTTCGGGTGTGCCACCCACTGAAGTAGTAATTATTGGCGCTGGAACGGTAGGAACCTTTGCCGCTCGAACCGCCTTGGGATTAGGTGCCAATGTGAAGGTCTTTGATCGCTCACTTTCCAAATTGCGTCGCCTGCAATCCATGCTCAATAATATCCCGATTTATACCTGTGTTATTCAGCCCAAAATTTTGGAAAAGGCCTTAATGCGCTGCGATGTAGCCGTAGGGGCTATTCGTTCCGAAACTGGCAGAACGCCCTGCGTAGTTACAGAGGATATGGTGCGTAAAATGAAAGCGGGCAGTGTAGTGGTGGATGTGAGTATCGATCAAGGTGGTTGCTTTGAAACCAGTGACCTTACCAGTCATGATCAACCGGTATTCCGCAAATTTGATATTGTGCATTATTGTGTGCCTAATATCGCCTCGCGCGTCAGTCGTACGGCTTCATTTTCATTGAGCAATATTATGGCACCAGTTCTCCTATCGATTGGAGAAGCGGGGGGTATTGAGGAAGTCCTGCATTTGCAAAGACATATCCGCAAGGGCTTATACCTCTACAAAGGAAATTTGGTTCGGAAAGGAATTGGGGAGTGGTTTGACCTGCCTTATGCCGAGGTTGATCTTTTATTCGATTAAGCTTTTCAATTTCGCTTTCACCATATTAAAAACCCCACCGTTTTGTTGGTCGGGGATTGCTACCACATCAGCCTTATAGGCATCCATATTAAAACGGGCGATTTGATCGATGCGATGTTCTTGCCCAGGTAAATGAAAGATCGCCCAGTTTTGACCATTAGGATGAGGCCAGTCGCAAACTTTCATCTTTAAGCCATACTCCCGCCAAGCCCAATCTCTCACGGTATTTGGGCGATACGAAACGCAACCGGGATAAACCCATTCCTCTCCTTCATAATCTTCTTTCCCCCAAATAAAGGTGGCTACAAAAATGCCTTTGGTATTAAGGCTTTGCCGAACTTCTTTTAAGCAGGCGCGAATTTGCGAGCCGCTGGCATGGGAAAAAATGCTTTGAGCCAGAATGAAATCAAATTTCTCCTGAAACCTGCTGATCTCGAAATTAGCAGCGTTTAGGAAATTCGGCTTTTTAAGGTCTACCAGGTCCTGACCAATTTCTTGACTTACCGCTTCGTCGATAAGCCATTGATTAGGCTCAATACCGTAGTAATTCCCAGTATTGAGGTAGGGGATCAATAACTTGCCGGCTCTTAGAGAGCCACAGCCAATATCACATAAAGTATGATCGGCTCGCAAGCCAGCGGCAGTAAGCAAAGTAAATTGCAAGGCGCCTAAAAGATCGTATTTCAAGGGCGGGCCTACAAAAGCCTTATAATGTTCGTCTCCCGCCTGTAAATTTTTCAGATCCATCATTTTTTTACGGATATCTTGCGTAAAGGTCTAAAAAAAATGTTCGGCCCTTCTACCTTTGTCGCCATTGAATACAGTGTATGCGCATCGGAAGAAAAATCGTCTATTATTTGCTGGGAGTAGGATTGGGTAGCCTTTTAGTTTTTTTCATCTTTGGCGACCGAGATATCGAATGCAATTATTTTCCTAACGATCGCGTACTCTACGATCTGCGATTGAAAGAAATTCAGTTAGCTCCAGAGCTGAATTCAGGGGATACTCTCGATTTACAATATGCCCTGGAGCGTGCTCGGGTAGATTTCGATAAAAGTGAAATTAACGACGAAGGCTGCAATGTGTATCATCTCGATTTGAAAGATCGCATGAAGAGCTTCCGCATTGAGAACTGCGATTCCATTGCAACCGTATTGGCCGTTTCGCCGATGGAGGCTAATTAGACCTTAGTCCAGTCCGCGACGTTTCATCTCCTTTTTGATTAAACTGAGCTCACGTCCACTTTGACCTGAGGCGCTGGAATTCTCTTCGGCGCGACGAATCAAATAGGGCAAAGTTTCAGCTACGGGACCAAAGGGTAGGTACTTCACTACATTATAACCAGCTTTGGCAAGGTTAAAGCTGAGGTTGTCACTCATTCCGTACAATTGGCTAAACCACACTCGATCATCTTTAGGGTCGAGTTTCATTTCGTCTACTTTTTCCGCTAATAGACGGGCACTCTCTTCATTATGACTGCCAGCAACTACTAAAACGGTGTCCAAGTGATCCATTAAGAAACGGATCCCGTCATCATAGCTTTTATCACTATCGGCCTTGGTAGCATGGATGGGATCAGGATATTTTTTGTCCGCAGCGCGATCGCGTTCTTTTTCCATATAGGCTCCCCGGACCAGTTTTGCACCGTAGAAATAGCCTTTTTCACGGGCTTCATGATAGGAGTCTTTTAAAAATTGCAGCCGGTCTTTACGATACATCTGCAGGGTATTGATTACCACCACACGATCGCGGTTAAAGCGCTCCATCATTTCGCGGGCCATCTCATCAATGGCTTTCTGAATCCAGCTTTCTTCTGCATCAATCATAATGCGAAGACCATATTTGTTAGCGGTATAGCAGATTTCCTCCATCCGCATTTTAGCGCGTTCCCAAGCCCGAGCTTCAATTTCATTAAAGGGTAGTCCGGCACTATGGCGTTCTAATAAATCAAAGGGTGCAATACCGGTAACTTTAAAAACCCCAAAAGGAATTCCCGGGTGATCACCGGCATATTGAATGGTTTCTACGATTTCGTCTTTGGTGGCGTTAAAGTCGGCCTCGGTTTCTTTGCCCTCAACCGCAAAATCCAAAAGGGCCGAAACCCCGTGTTCCCGAAGCTTATCGATAATAGCCTGGCATTCCTCGATGGTTTCACCACCCACAAATTGATCGTAAACGGTTTGCTTCACTACCGTTCGGATGGGGAGACCTAATTTAATGGCCAGGTTGCTGGCACGACGGCCCAGTCCTACTAAACTTGAATTAGCTACCAATCGAAAGAGCCAATAGGCTTTTCGCAACTGATTATCCGACTTTAAGATAAAAGCGGTTTTGGTATCGTTGAAGTCTAACATGTCGCAATTTTTAAGAGGCTTGCAAAAGCTTATCCCGCATCTGTTTATTCGCTTTAGGGGAGCTCGATTTCGCAGCGACGAATTACCTACTAATTTACTGCAAATCCAAGTCCCTGCCAGCGATTCATATCACTATTCCGCAAAGCCTGCTTACCTTTGATTTTATGATCGATCAACTGGAGAAATTCGGGCTCTTTTTTGAAGAAAAAGCCTTGCTGCAATTCCAATCCCTGATGCTGGAGAAGGACTATTCTAAGATTGCTATCCTCTGTGATTCTCATACTCATGACTTGTGTTTGCCAATCTTCCTGTCGCAGCTTCCAACTTTGGAGGCCGGGAAATTGGAGATTGTCGAATTGGAACCCGGTGAGGAAACCAAATCCATTGAGGTATTAGCCCAGGTTTGGGATGCTTTTGGAGCCTTGGAAATGGATCGCCATAGTGTGTTGATCAATCTGGGTGGCGGGGTGATTAGTGATTTAGGAGGTTTTGCGGCTGCGACTTATATGCGTGGGATCGATTTCATCAATTTCCCCACTTCTTTATTGGCCATGGTCGATGCTTCTGTTGGTGCTAAAACGGGCATTAATTTCGGAGCCTATAAAAATCGGATTGGTCTGTTTACGGAACCTTTAATGGTGGGTATTCTGCCTGAATTTCTCGAAACCTTGCCTGAGGAGGAGTTCCTTTCGGGATGGGCCGAAATGCTAAAACACGGCCTTATCGCGGATGCCGAACATTATCGAGGGCTTATTCGGCGAAAGCCAAATACCTCTCAAATAGATTCGGCGCTGATTGCCCATTCGGTAGCTATCAAAGCCGAGGTGGTGGCTCAGGATAAGCATGAAGGTGGATTGCGTAAGATTTTAAATTTCGGTCATAGTATTGGGCATGCTTTGGAATCCTGGTATCAACAGGCGGGACAGCCCCTTACACATGGTTATGCCGTGGCCCTGGGGATGCAAGTGGAGCTGTCGCTCTCGGCCGCTTTCGCGGAATGCGATATTAATGAAGTGCAGGCTTTGCAACGTGATTTGAGAAAATTCTATCCTGTTCCCGTGCTCAAACCCCAAGCGACTGACTTAAAGACCATGCTCTTAGGAGATAAGAAAAATAAGGGTAGCCATTTGCGCTTTAGCTTGCTTCGAAGTTGTGGGGCAGCTCTTTATGATATTGAAGTGCCTATGGACTCCGTATTGGAGCATTATAATAATTACTTTCATGGCTAAGCTTCGCCTTTCACATCCTACTGGAAAATTGCGAGGGCGAATTCAATTGCCAGGCTCAAAAAGTGAGTCGAATCGCTTTTTACTACTGAAAGCACTTTACGCTCCTAATTTGCCACTAAGCGGACTTTCGGATAGCGGAGATACTGAGATTTTGCAAAGGCTTTTGAACGATTATCAGAATCAGTTGGAACTTAATGCTGGCGACGCAGGTACGGCCATGCGATTTTTCACCGCTTTTCTGGCTGCTCAAGAAGGAGAGTGGACCTTAGATGGATCTGAGCGCATGCGGGAGCGTCCAATCGCACCTCTGGTGAAAGCTTTACGCGAACTAGGAGCAGAAATTGAATACCCGGATCAAGAGGGCTATCCTCCTTTAAAGATTAAGGGCCGGAACTTAAAGGGGGGCTTGCTGCATATCGATGCCAGCCTTTCCAGTCAGTACCTCTCAGCCTTAATGATGATCGCTCCTTCTTTAGAGCAGGGTCTCGAAATGCGATGGGATGGGCAGCCGGTTTCAATGCCCTATATCTACCTAACTGCTAACTGCATGCGTCGCATGGGTTTTAAGGTTTTTGTGCTGGGCAATGAAGTACGTATTCCTCCTCAGTTTAAGCCGGAACTCCCCAAGCAAATTGCAGTGGAGCCAGATTGGTCTGCGGCTTCTTATTGGTTGGCCATGGCAGCTTTAGCCCAAGATGCCGAAATCTATTTACCCGGATTCAGGCAGTACAGTATGCAAGGCGATTCTATTGTTGCTCAATTGATGGCGCCTTTAGGTGTGGAGCAAACTTTTATTGGCTCCGGTATTCGCATTCATAAAGCCGCGCCATTGCCAGTACCCGCTCAATTAAATTTATTGGATACACCGGATTTAAGTCAGAGTTTAATTCCGGCTTACGCCGCAAAGGGAAAGCAGCTCCAATTCTGCGGACTCCAAACCTTGCGCATTAAGGAGACAGATCGCATAGCGGCGCTACAAAATGAATTGCAAAAATTCGGGGAAGCATGTGCGGTCGGGAATGACTTTCTTCACCTGAAAGGAGGATTTCGGGCTAGTTTCCAAAGCATTGCTACTTATGGTGATCACCGCATGGCTATGGGCTTTGCCGCGCTGGCCTTATTGCATCCTATTGCTATTGAAAATCCAGAAGTAGTGACAAAGTCCTATCCTGCCTTTTGGGAGCATTGTAAGGTCTTAGGCTTTGTAGTAGAGGAGCTCTAGGATCGAATTGCAAATTCTTCAATGCAGTTTCTGATCCAGTTTCGGAAAACTCAATCCAATTTAGGCGGCATCACGAAATCTATCGTCTACCGTCTATCCTCTAAATTCTCTTGAAAGAATAGTACCAGCTACAAACGACAAACGACTAGCTACCAACTACCAGCTGACTACTTCTTCTTCCGCTTCGCATTCGGACGATTATGTCCATGCTTAAAGGGTTTGCGCTTGGCCTTGAAAGAAGGGCCTCCGCCGCCAGGTTTGCCGCTTCGTTTGCCTCCTTTTTTTCCGCCTTTGAAATTGCCACCGCGGTCTTTACCGTGATTTACATTCAGGCTTTCCTCATTTTGGAGGTTTAATTTAGAAGCTTCGAAGGCAATTACCTTGGCCATAAACTCCTCTTTAGAGAGATTGCCCCAAAGGTTTTGCAGCTCGGCCATCATACCGGAAGGAATATTTCCTTTGATCGGTTGATTCAGGATTTGCTCGCCCCAAGTTTTTAAGCGTAGGTCAGCGATATCATCCACTTCAGGAATTTGCACCTGACGGAAATTGATACCTAAATCTTTTTCCAAGCGACGCAGTTTCCCTTGATCACGAGGGCCAATCATTGCCAATGAGATTCCTTTCTTACCTGCACGAGCGGTACGTCCCGAACGGTGGGTATAGTAAGATGGATCATCTGGTAAAGAGAAGTGGAAAACGTGGGTGAGATCATTCACGTCAATACCACGGGCGGCTACGTCAGTCGCAATCAGAACCGGTAATTCGTGGTTCTTGAAACGCTTCATTACGCGGTCACGTTGCACCTGGCTGAGGTCACCATGCAAAGCATCGGCACCATAGCCGTCTTTCATGAGCTCTTCAGCTAAGGATTGGGTATCCAATTTGGTACGACAGAAAACCACTGCCCTGATTTCAGGGTCGAGGTCAATAAAGCGCTTCAGGGCCAGGTTCTTCTGGTGGTGACGAACGTGAACTACCTGATGGTCGATATTTTGGTTTACCTGTTGCTTTCGATCGATTTTCACCTCGAAAGGTTGATGCATATAAGTATCAACGATGCGGCGAATTTCATTCGGCATGGTAGCCGAGAAAAGCCAGGTCATTTTTTCTTTAGGGGTATAAGCCAGGATTTCATCCAAAGCTTCCTTAAAGCCCATATTCAGCATTTCATCTGCTTCATCCAGAACCAAGATTTCGAGGTTCTCTAGATTTACCGCACGGCGCTTAATCAAGTCGATCAAACGGCCGGGGGTAGCAATGAGGATATGCTGAGGCTTATGCAGCGCCTTCATTTGAGTTTGAATATTCGCACCACCGTAAACAGTGAGGATATTCATTCGGTCTAAATACTTCCCGAAGGATTGTAACTGCTCTCCAATTTGCTGTCCTAATTCTCGGGTGGGAGCCAAGATTAATGCCTGGGTGTGCGGGAACTCAGGGTCAATGCGTTCCAATAGGGGTAAGCCAAAGGCGGCTGTTTTACCAGTACCGGTTTGGGCTAATCCAATTAAATCACGGGCATCATCTAAAAGGGCAGGGATGGCTTGCGCTTGGATGGGAGATGGGGTTTCAAAGCCCATTTCGTCGAGGGCGCGGAGGACTTCAGGAGACAGTCCAAGTTCAAAAAAAGAGCTCAAAAAAGATCGCTTAAAATTCGCTGCAAAGGTCGACTAATTATTTGAATTGCAGCTTAAAAAGAAAATGTGCTGCAATATTAATTTTTCAGAGGAAGTTTGGTTGGCGTTTTTTATAGGCTCATTTTTAGTGTTTTGGCTCATAGCGCACTCCGGCTTTAATGAAATAATTCAGTCGATTATCACGAGGTGGAATAGGGCAGGAGTAGCGGCCATTATAAGCGCAGTAGGGATTATAAGCTCGGTTGAAATCAATCAATAGGGAGTCGCCCTTTGGAATGCGTAAATCCAAATAACGTCCGCCTCCATAGCTGCCAAAACCATTGGAATGATCGGTAAAGGGGATAAAAAGATAATCCTGATATTGAGGCATTTTGATTAATCCCAGATTTTGATAGATCGGCAAGTGGAATAAACTGTCACCCAATTCGAAGTGTGCAATAGCATATTGCTTGTAAACCGGTTCACGATCGGTGGTAGTGGGCATTTTAAAGGGCTTGGAATCTGGCGTCAACTCTATTCGTGCCCAAACGATAAAATTGGTGTCAACGGGATACCAATCCAGACTGCTGAAATTCTGGCGATCTTCTTCTTCCAGGGGAGACTCGGCTGAGTCAGCGAACTCCAAATTTTGTTCCAGGCGATATTCATAATTCAGCCAAAGCAGACTATCCATTAATGAGGATTGAGCGCTAAGATTAGACCCAATAAGAAGACTTAAGTAGAGAAAGGTTTTTCGCATTCTTCAAAGATAGGGAAAGCCCATAGTCAATAATTGGCTACCTTCGGACTAAACCATTACTGATTAAAATGAAGAATTATGTCCTTTTATGGGGCTTGGGGCTGCTCATTTTGAGTGCTTCAGCTTGCAAAGAACTTGAGTACAAATGGCATTACCGCGATGTGCAGGATGCCGTGCATAAAACTCAGGATATTCCTACAGAGAGTATTTTAAAAGCCCATCTTAAAAATGGTGAGGTCTACTTTTTTCCAGGTGCCTGGTGGGTAGATACCAATAGCAGAGCAGTACAAGGCATGGCTTATCGTTATGATGCCAACCGTGATTTTTTAGATAGTGCAGAACGAAGCTTGCCCATCGCTTCAGTTAGTCTCTTTGAAGTGAATAAAGAGCTGGATATTAGTTCCGGGCATCAAATGTTGGCTCCCCTAACGGTGGTTAATATTGGCCTGTCCTTTGTGTGCCTGGCTAATCCTAAAGCTTGTTTTGGCTCTTGTCCTACCTTTTATAGTGTGGAGGATCAGGGCCTTTTTTCGGCTCGGGCCGAAGGCTTTTCCAATGCTATTTGTCCTTCTTTGGAATATGCCGATATCGACGATCTGATGATTTCGGAATATTCGGATTCCCTCTTCACCTTGGTGATGAAGAACGAAGCGCAAGAAACCCATGTTTTGCGATCAGTTCAATTAGTAGCCCTAGCCCAGAATGAAGGGGAGCGCATTTTCCAAAGTCGCAAAGGCGATTTTTATGCTACCCAAGGATTATGGCTGCCTCGCAATAATGAGCTTTTAGCTACTGCTGATGGTCAGGAGTATTTTTCTGAGGCCGATGCGGAGAATCTAGCTTCGAAGGAGGAGTTGATTTTAGAATTTGATCTAGATCCCTCTCAAGAAGATCTGGGGCTGGTCCTCGATTTTCGACAGACTTTAATGACCACCTATTTTATCTATTCTGCCCTTTCCTATATGGGTGATGAGGTGGCAGACATTATCGCCAAATTTGAGAATAGTGGCGATTTATATGAAACCATGGATCAAGGGCTCAAATCGGAATTAGGAGAACTGGAAGTCTATCTGTGGAATGAAGATACTCAGGGCTGGGATTTTCAAGGAGCATTCTATGAAACCGGGCCTATTGCTATTAACCGACAGATTTTGGATTTGGCGCATCAGCCGAAAGGCCCTTTGAAATTAAAACTTTTAATGAACCGTGGCTTATGGAGAATAGATCGTGCTGCTATTTGCTCCATTCAACGGAAGTTAGAACCACAGGCCCTGAAGCCAATTGCTGTGCGTAAGGCGGGAATAGAATCAGCGCAAGCGAAAACCGAATTGAATGATCCGGATTTACAATTAGTTTCCATGCCGGGCGACTATTTTGAGTTGGATTTTTCCCTAGATCCGAATCAAGACTATGCCCTCTTTTTAAAAGCCGAAGGTTATTATTTGGAATGGATGCGCAAGGAGTGGTTGGCAGACAAAGATCTTTGGAAACTGCGACAAATGTTTAAGCAGCCTGCACTTTATCTTAAGAGAGAAGCAGAGGCATATAAGATTTACGAGCAGAATATGGAAGAAGTTTTCTGGTCTTCTCAAGTGCCCGCCGAACCATTGACTCTGAAACCTTAATGCTGCTGATTATGAAAAATTGTATTTCAAAATTGAGCTTCGTGCTGGTGCTGGTGATTTTGTTCAGTGCGTGTTCTACTTCCGATATCTTACCCAAATCTTCAGAAGCTCATCAAAACTTATACGGCTCTTATATTGAGTTGGACCTTAAGCGCAGTGCTAAGGTGCCCAAAGTAGTAGGTGAACTAATTTCAGTGAACGATAGCAGTATCTTCATCATTCATGGTGAGGATGGAGAAGTTGATCATGTAGAGGTAATGTTGGATCAGGTTCAGGGCTTTCGGGTCTATATGCTCGAGCCTCAATATCCGGTTTGGTCCAATGTGGCCCTTACCCTATTGCCGGTAAGTCATGGCATTGTAGGATTTGTAAGCTTACCAGTCAATGTAGTAACTATGGGAGTGGTCAATGGTCAGGTAAAGGATCGAGCTTCTCACACGGATTATGAAATCCCTCTTTCGGAGCTCTACCACTTTGCACGCTTTCCTCAGGGTTTCCCGCCGAATTTGAAATTTGAAGAATTGAAAGCAGCCCCTTTGCGAAAGAAGAAAAGTTAAGCTTTCAGCTTTGTAAGTTGATAAAGGTCCAGACGACGGTCTTTAAGGTTTCGAACGCTACCAAATTCATTGAGTTCACGCAGTAGATTGATATCTAAATCTACTACCAGAATCATCTCCGCATTGGGGGTAGCTTCGGCCTTAATACCGGTGCTGGGGAAGGCAAAGTCGCAGGGTGTGAAAACCATGGATTGGGCAAACTGAATATCCATATTACTCACTTTGGGTAAGTTGCCTACACTGCCGGCAATAACCACATAACACTCGTTTTCAATGGCACGAGCCTGAGCGGTATTGCGTACCCGGCTGTATCCATTTTGGGTGTCGGTAAGGAAGGGGACAAAAAGAATGTCCATGCCTTCTTCGGCCAAAATTCGGCTTAGTTCCGGGAACTCCACATCGTAGCAAATCAGGATGCCAATCTTGCCACAATCGGTATCGAAGCTACGCAGGATGTCGCCTCCTTCCATACCCCAAACTCGTTCTTCGTCGGGGGTAACGTGAATTTTCTCAAAGCGATCCAGGCGACCATCACGATGACAGAGATAGCCTACATTGCGAAGCTTATCATTCACAATTTCGGGCATGCTCCCGGTAATGATGTTGATATTGTAACTTACTGCCAATTGGGAGAAACGACTCACAATCTCTTCGGTGTAGCCCGCCAATTTGCGAATAGCCTCTGACTCCTTAATTTCATTGTAAGCGGCCATTAATGGCGCATTGAAAAATTCGGGGAAGAGGGCGAAATCGGAGTGGTAGCCAGAAATGGAATCCAGGAAGAATTCAGCCTGGCTCATTAATTCATCCAGATCGCGATAGGGCCGCATTTGCCATTGTACCAGGCCTACTCGAATTACCCGGGTTTGGGTTCCCGGACCTTCGCTAGGCTTTTCGTAATAAACATTGTTCCACTCCATCAAAACAGCATGGTCCAGAGACTCGGTGTCTCCCTCCAAATAGTTTTTGAGGATTTTCTTTACGTGGAAGTCATTATTAAATTGAAAGTTAAGTACCGGATCTTCAATCTCCTTTGCTTTTACCTTTTCCAGGTATTGTAAAGGACTCAGGTCCTTTGCGTAAAGGTGGTATTTGGGCATTCGCGCCCCAAAGGCGATGCCCTTTAAATTGAGTTGTTCACAGAGCTCTTTACGGAAATCATAGAGTCGGCGTGCCAGGCGCAAACCGCGGTATTTGGGAGAAATGAAAACATCAATACCATAGAGCAAGTCACCATCCTTTTTATGCGTTCTAAAGGTGTCGTTACCGGTAACATCGGAGTAGCTATGGTTTTTCTCGGTAATGCTGTCATCCTGCAAAACTGAAAGTGCACAACCCGCTAATTCGCCATTCACCTTTAAAATGACCTGCCCTTCTGGAAAGAGGGAAACCAATTTCTCGATTTCCTCTTTTTTCCAGTGAAGGCTATTCATGCCAGCATAGGCGGCATCCATTAAATCTTTTAAGGCTTGATAATCCTCGGCGTTTAAGTAGGCGAGTTCTACGTTTTCAATTGTTTCCATAATGCCTTTGGGCGTCTTTAGCTTTATTACCAGCCCAAGAGGTATGCGAAAAGCAGCGGCGCAACAATAGTTGCATCACTTTCTACAATGAATTTCGGCGTATGAATATCCAGCTTTCCCCAGGTGATTTTCTCATTGGGAACTGCTCCGGAGTAAGATCCGTAACTGGTGGTACTGTCGCTAATCTGGCAGAAATAAGACCAGAAAGGAGTATCAGTGCGTTCCATATCCTGATAAAGCATAGGTACTACGCAAATCGGGAAGTCACCGGCGATACCACCACCGATCTGGAAAAAGCCAATACCATCTGTTCCGGCATTGTCCGTATACCAATCGGCCAGGAAAGTCATGTATTCAATTCCACTCTTCATGGTTGAAGCCTTGAGCTCTCCTTTTAAGCAATAAGAAGCGAAAATGTTCCCCATGGTCGAATCTTCCCAACCTGGAACGATGATGGGCAGGTTCTTTTCTGCCGCTGCCAGCATCCAGCTGTTCTTAGGGTCGATTTCATAATACTGTTGCAATACTCCAGAGTTCAGTAGCTTATACATAAACTCATGTGGGAAATAACGCTCACCCTTTGCTTCGGCATCCTTCCAGATTTCGAAGATGTGCTTTTGCAAGCGACGGAAAGCTTCTTCTTCTGGGATGCAAGTGTCGGTTACCCGATTTAGGCCACGCTCCAATAAATCCCATTCTTCTTTAGGGGTAAGATCGCGGTAATGAGGAACACGCTCATAGTGGCTATGCGCCACTAAGTTCATTAAGTCTTCTTCGAGGTTGGCACCGGTACAAGAGATGATTTGCACTTTATCCTGACGAATTATTTCCGCAAGGCTTTTCCCTAATTCGGCGGTACTCATGGCACCAGCCAGGGTAATCATCATTTTCTTGCCTTCCGCTAAATGCTTTTCATATCCTTTTGCGGCATCTACTAGAGCTGCAGCATTAAAGTGCTTGTAATGTTCCAGCATAAACTGGCCAATGGGTCCTTTATTTTCCATCTTCGAATTGATAGCTTAAAAGTTTGTAATACAGTTTGGCGGCTAAAAAATTAGATGCCTTGTGGGCCTTTTCGGGGGCCAGCTCTACGATGTCGAAACCTACTACTTCTTTCTCGCGGAATACTCTGCGCAGGTATTTTAAGGTTTCATACCAGCCCATTCCGCCGGGTTCAGGAGTTCCGGTAGCAGCCAATATTGAAGGATCAAAAGCATCCAGATCAATGGTTAGATAAACCTTATCGGTGAGGCGTGCGATGGATTCATCCATCCAGCGATCATGTCCCCACATTTCGTGAGCATAAAAGCAATTGCCTTCTTGTACATATTGTTTTTCATCTGCATCCATGCTGCGAATGCCTACCTGCACCAAATTGCAATTCTGACTGGCATCATAAACCGCACAAGCATGGTTGTAGGGGCTACCATGGTAATCCGGACGCAAGTCTGCGTGAGCATCAATCTGTAGTACGCTCAAATTATCATGATGCTCGTAAAAAGCCTTAATAACCCCGATACTAATGCTATGCTCACCACCAAAGAAGCTGAGGTACTTGCCTGTTTTTAGGAGTTCCTGAGTCTTTTTGTAAACGGTTTCAAATACGGCTTCCGGACTGGAGTCTTCGCGGATGGGATCCAGGATATGCACTCCTTGTTTATAGACTTCCGAATCGGTTTCGATATCGTAAAGCTCCATATTGTCGGTAGCATCCAAGAAGGATTCGAAGCCTTGGTCGGCACCTTTGCCCCAGGTGCTGGTTCCATCATAAGGGATGGATTGTAATAGAATACGGGCTTTAGTGTAATCGCCCCATTCGTCTTCTACACCGGCGTAAATTCTCATTTGTAACCTAATAGTTTAAACATTTCCTCGGCCGACTGCTCATTGCGATATACAAAGTCGACAATATTGCCTTTCTCATCCCGATCAATAATCACATGCTTGGGAGAGGGGATCAGGCAATGCTTAATACCACCGTAACCTGAAATGGCATCCTGGTAGGCACCGGTATGGAAGAAACCAATGTAGAGGGGTTCTTCATCATTATCGTCGTAGGTAGGTAATAAAACCTCCTGGTTTAGTTCGTCGGAATTATAGTAGTCCGAGTGATCACAGCTGATTCCGCCAATATTCACCCTTTGGTATTCGTGATCCCATTTATTAATGGGAAGTAGGATAAACTTTTCGTGAATACTCCAGGCATCAGGGATGGTGTTCATCAAACTGTTGTTGATGATATACCAGCTTTCCGTATCGTTCTGTTTCTTTTGTTCCAGCACTTTAAAAATGATGGCGCCGGATTCACCTACGGTATATTTCCCAAATTCGGTGAAGATATTGGGATGAGGAACTTCCTCAGCATCACAGGCATCGCTGATATTTTGTACGATCTCACGAATCATGTATTCATAGTCGTACTCAAAACCCAGGTTGTTGCGAATTGGGAAACCCCCACCCAAATTGAAGTGGGTAAGGCCTTCAGCTCTTTTCTTGAGCTCTGTATAAAGTTTAATCGCCCGTTTAAATTCACCCCAATAATAGAGGCTGTCTTTAATGCCTGAATCCACAAAGAAGTGCAGCATTTTAAGCTCAACCTGAGGATTGTCCTTGATGTGATTCTCGTAAAAATCCAGCATTTCATTATGTCGAATGCCTAAACGAGATGTGTAGTAGCTCGATTGCGGCTCCTCATTTATGGCCATCCGCAGACCGATCTTAATTTTATTATCACCAGCGAACTTCATTAATCGCTCCAACTCCGTCATGCTATCCAATACCACAATGATATTCTCAAAACCGAGCTCATGCATTTTTACGATCTTCTGAAGATAGTCGTCGGTTTTATAGCCATTGTTTACGATGTAGCGATCCTTCGTGAATTTCCCCTCCTTATATAAGTTTAAGATAAGGTCGATGTCGAAAGAAGATGAGGTTTCGAGATTTACATTATGCTTGAGGGCCTCACTAACCACATGGGAAAAGTGATTACACTTGGTGCAATAACAGAATTGATACTCGCCTCGGAAGGAGGAGCGCTTGATGGCTCGATTAAATAGGTTGCGCGCTTTTTTGATCTGATCGCCAATTTTAGGCAAATAGATAAAACGGAAAGGGGTTCCGTATTTGTCAATCAGGTGCTTAAGCGAAATTCCGTGGAAGGTGAGTTGATCATCACGCAAATCAAAACCTTCCTGGGGAAAATAATACGTCTGATCGATCAGATCAAAGTAGGTGTTTTTCATTTACCGTTCGGCTTATTTAGGGTTGTCTTTAGCTGCAGTTTCTACGGTGAGCTGCTTAATATCGCGGTCAAATAAATAGAGTCCGCCTTTATCGTTACCTATCAAATTAATTTTATCCAAAATAGTTCGAGCCACAGCTTCTTCTTCGATTTGCTCTGCCACATACCATTGTAAAAAGTTGTGGGTGGCATAGTCCTTTTCCTCTAAGGCAATATGGACTAATTCATTGATGCTTGCTGATACTTTTAATTCGTGCTCGAAGAGCTCCTGGAACATGTCTTTAAAAGTCCCAAAGTCGGATTTTGGCGCATTTAGATCCGAAACCACGGCATGTCCACCACGCTCATTTACGAATTTAACCAGCTTTAACATGTGCAATCTTTCCTCATCCGATTGTTCGTACATAAAAGAGGCAACCCCTTCTAAACCTTGCACTTCGGCCCAGGAGGCCATGGCTAAATATACTTGAGAGGAGATGGCCTCCACCTGAATTTGCTTGTTAAGCGCTGAGGCTAATTTTTCTGAAAGCATGCGTAAATTTTTAGCAAATATCGCATCTGCACGTGGTTTCTTAAAATGAATAATGCAATTGCAATTTAAGCTCTATTTGAGCATTAGAATAATAAATATCATCGGCATAAGCAAGTTTGATTTCCGCTTGCCAATTTCTGGACTGCCAACGACTGTACACAGAAAGCCTAAAGCTTTGTCCACGAAAGGCAGGAATGGAAAAACTTTGAAGCAGATTCGGTTCATAGTCATAGAAAACGGCATTGGAAAAAGGATCATTAACTACTGCCAGGCAAATACGAATGCGCCAGGCATTTTTTTGATAGCTCCATTGTTGGCTCATAAAGCTGGCCGGAAAAGCTAGCTTCTCCGGCTGTAAGTAGAATTGTAATGTGCTGCGTTTGCTCCAGCCGGCTCCGATTTTGTTTTTGAAAAGGACGCGAACTTGCCAATGCTCCATTTTGGATTTTTGAAGGCCTGGTTCATTTTTTAGTAGAGCAGCATCCCATTTTTCATCCCATTGATTTCGGATTCGGATTTCCAGGATTTGTGAATTGTGACGGCGCCACTCTTGAATCAGACTTATGCGCCTTCCGGCAGATGGGCCGTCTATTTGATAGCGAGGCCAAGGGAACTGGTAGTAGTCAATTTCAATGAGGCTGCGTAATTGGTAATTCCAATGCGCTTCAATTTGTTGCAAAATCCCAAATTCTCCTGCGCTGCCACTTCGGGCTCGGGCATCGCTCCAAAAGCTTTGATACTCGGGTTGAAATTTCCGCCATTGTTGCTTTAACCGCAATCGCTCCAGGCATTTTCGCTCCCAGCCCAAGACAAAAGCCCAGTTGGCCTCCGGGTCCAAGGCTAGCTCTCCGAAGAAGTGAAATTGTTGCCAGAGCATTTGCCCCGCCATAGCATAAGCCTGATGGCTTTTTCCACTTGGTCTATGTTTTTCACTTAAGTTCTCGGGCGAAACCAGGGGGATCGCAAAATAATGTTGGTGATGAAGTACACTCAGATCAAAATTTCGCCCTTCATATTGAACAGCCAGGCCCAGGGATTTTAACAGGACCTGATCTTTATACTTCAGTTCCTTTTCATTTCGATGATAACCATCGCTTCGAATACGGGCTTTCACAGCATCGGGTTCGGGCTCTTTACTGGCATCTAATTCGCGAAAGGAAACAAAGGCCTTGCTTTTCCAGGCACCAGTCTGGTAGCTAGTGGCAATTCCACGGAAAAATCGTTGTTCTTCGCTGCCCGCATAGGCACTTATTCCCCGGGCGTAGCGGGCAAATGCCTGATCGAAGCCTGTAGTATTGAATGCGGAGCCGGACCATAAACTCAATCCTTGACCGAAACTAAAATGATAGTCGCCCAAAATTAACTGGCTTAGTTTAGTGGGCCCTTGGTATTGCAAGAAGCCGGCTATATGATCATATCCATACGGCAGTTGCCAGGCTTCGCCTGGATCTTTTTGCAAGTTCAATCCCAGGGAAAGCCCTTCCTGGCTTTGGGTTCTGTAAATAAGTCTACTTTCAAGTGGATCACCGAGGTAGGCATTATTTTTCGTTTCTAAATTCCTACTATTAATTTGCCAGCGCCAAGCCATTTGATGTTCTCGAAAGGATCGAAGACTTTGCCAATTTAAGGGCTGTGGTTTCGCTTGAGTTTTAAAGCTTAAAAAGGGAAGGAGTGCAGAAACTCGATTTTTATCAAAGCCTTTAATTAAGGTGAGTTCTGCAGCGGAGAGTAATGCACCGTATCGTTGGCGGTATTGCATTAGATTATGAACCTGGAAAACGTTGAACAAACCAGTTTCCATGAGTTTTTGTCGATCCCAAAGATTGATTTCTATCGGGCTATGCTTCCAGTTCTGCAATTGATTGGCCCATTGTTCCAGATGGGATGGGTTTTGCTCGCTTAAGGAGCTTTGCTCAATTTGACTTTCCCAAAGATTTTGGGCGCACAAGAACTTGCTAAGAAGCAAAAGTATTGCAAGTGGGAACTTCATAAATAGCAATAGCTTAAGCTGATTTGCTGCCCTGGTCCCAAAGCTTTTTGCCATTGAAATCCTAAGTCGAGAAGCCAGGCCTTCCATCGGAAACCAAGGCCTGCTCGGTAATCAGGATCCTGCCTAAGTTTAAATCCTTGTCTTAGAAAGAGCCAGTTCTTCAAGGAGTACTCTAGGCCAATGGCGCCATAGCCCGCATTATCTTGGGCTAGACTCAATCCAAAAAGTAAACTCAAATTATCCGAACCTCGAAATCGCATTTGACTTTCCAAACCAAGCTTTGCTGCCTTGGGTCGAGCCTGGATTTGTAAACGATTAGCCCATTGCCAATTTTCATGAGGATGGTAGTTCCAAAATAAATTTCCCCCGAGGTCGAATTCCTTATCTTGTTCAATAATCTGTTTTTGCTGGAGTTCTAAGCTTATTCCCAAAGCCATTTTTGTGTTTAAATCCAATCCAAAGCTTAGGGCCAGTAATTGCTCTCGGTATTTAATGGGTCCCCATTGATGAACCAGTATTCCGAAACGTTTTTGATTTTTGGAAAGGCCATAACTGAGGCCCATTTCGTTTAAGTCTGCCAAACCCGGCCATATTTTAGTATGCAGGCCCACCCTTTGTTTGGGGTTTAAAGGATTTGCTGGGTTGACTACCCTCAATACCTGGGGCCCCAGGAGGTTTAAGTCGGCTAATGCCAAGCTTGACGCCTGATAGGATTGAGCGCAAATGCCCTTTGATATTAGAAGGATGGCAAATAGAAATCGCATGGATCAAATCTAGATGCAGGTCCGGGCATTAATGCGATAACAAACGTTTACTAATCCGTTTTAAACGCTTGGCTAAATTTGGTTTAATTCGGCATTGGCAATACCTTTCGCAGATGGCCCGCGCGCACTATTACCTTTTGCTCTTTTTGATGAGCTGCCTTTTCGAACTAAGGGCACAAGAAGCTGCATTCGAGCGCATTGGGCTTGAAGAGGGTTTGCCTACCCTCGCTATAACAGATATGGCTCAAGGGCCGCAAGGCTTCATTTGGATGGCAAGTGAAGGAGCCGGCTTACTGCGCTATGACGGATATCGTTTCGTGAATTTTGGCCTCAATGACTTTCCTTTAATCAATCAGGTCGTTTGCAGTTTTCGGGGAGAGCGTCTCTATATTCAGGATGGTCGGCGTTTGGCAGAATTTCAAGGAAAGGACTTTAAGCTTATATCCCTCCCCGAAGGTGCTCAGGTTTTGGATATCGCCGATTTTAAAGGTCAACTTTATGTTGCCCTATCTAAAGGTTTATATCACTGGGATGGGGACTCCCTCATGTACCATTCAGAATTACCTAAAGACTTTAAGAGTTTGGGGCAAATTGAGGATCAATTGGTACTTAGCACCAGTGATGCTCTCTACATCTGGCAGGAAGCCTGGCAACCTTTGGATAGTAGTGCCTATATAAGCCTGGCTCGTGGTAAAGCCGATTTTTATATGGCTCGTGGTCTGCTACATGATTTAAAGGGAGCCCCCCTGGGACCGGCCAATCAAAAGGGAGATAGCATTAGATTTGCCCTCGGTAGTTCCTCTTTTAATGCCTTTGTGGATCAGCAAAATGTTTATCTCCAAAGTCGAAATGAATCTGAAGGAACAGGATTTTATACGATCGATTATCAGGCCTATTTCAATGCCTCAGAGATTAAGAATATTTACAGCTTTCAAAGTTTAATTCTCCTAAGTACCAGCCGGGGAATCTTCAAAATGCAAAGTCCATTTTTTCAGGAGTTCAGCCGAAAGCTGCCGCTACTGAATCTATCGGTGGACGAGAACAAAGTTTTTTTGGGAACACCGTTTGGATTGGAGGAGTGGCCTTATCAAAAAGTAATTTCCTTAAAGGGACTGGTCCTGGCTTCTTTGGTGCAAGGCGATACCATTTACATCGCTACTGAGGCCGGTTTGTATTATAAAATTGAAGGTCAGGCAAGCATTCATTCTACTCCTATTGACGGCTTTGTGTTTAGCCTGGCCAAGGGTAATGGTGAAGTTTGGGCTGCAGGAAGCACGGGTATTTGGCGTTTTAAAGAGGGGGAATGGCAAAAGCTACGCAGCGATGAAGATTTGGGCTTTGCCAGCATTTTTTCAATTCAGTATCACCCGCAAGATGGTTTTTGGTTTGCATCGTATACCCAGGGACTTTGGCATTTTAACTCGGGTAATTGGCAGCACTTTCCGGAATTAGCGGGAGTGAAAATCGACAGTATTGGAATCAGTGCCATTCAGCCTATGTCTGATAAAAGACTAGCGGTAGGCACTATTAGTAATGGCCTCTATATTATTGATCAAAAGACCTCCCAGGCCCAATACTTTGGCCTTAAGGATTTGGAATTCGCGGAGATTCGTGCCTTCGCCCTAAGTGAAGAAGAGTTGTGGATTGGGACTAATAAAGGTTTGGTCAGTTTAGCGGACCTCAGGGAAAGTCAAAAGGCTGGTGAGTCGGCTCAAATTCATTTCTTCGGTCCACCTATTAATGGAGGAGCCTTAAAAGAGAATGAGGGGAAGCTTTATGCGGCGGGCGAAGAAGGCTTGTTTATTTGGGATTATAAGCGCTTCAGGCAATATCACGAACCCGGCGTTTTAGCTCTTCTGGAAGCGGAATTGTTAAGAGAGGAAAATGCTGCGGATTTAAAGGTTTGGCCAACGGAGGCTTTCAGTGGATTAAGGGAGTTCTCCGAATTGGATCACGATCAAAATTACCTGCGTTTTCGCTATGGCTTGCGAAGCATATTGTTGCCCGAGCTAATTCAGTATCGTTATCGTTTAATAGGACAAAGTGAAAATTGGACCTATGCCGGTACCCGTCGTGAGGCTCTCTTTAGCGATTTAAAGGCTGGACGTTATACGCTGGAGGTAGAGTCGCGTTATCCTTGGCAGGACTGGGCTTTGAGTGCAAAACCCTATGTTTTTGTGGTTAAAGAAGCGGTGTGGCGAACCTGGTGGTTCTGGTCCTTAATTGTGCTGGCTGTCTTAGGTCTGGCATATATTTATTTACGCGATCGTTGGCAAAGACGGGAGGAACGTTTGCGTTTGGAGAATGACTTATTGGAGATGGAACGCAAAGCTTTGCGCTTGCAAATGAACCCACATTTTATTTTTAATGCCCTTGATAGTATTTCGAGTTTTATCTTCAAGAAGGATCCGAAGATGGCGGTTCGCTACCTTAATAATTTCGCAAAATTGATGAGGTTAACCCTTGAATCATCAATGGAGCATATTCACCCCGTGGAAACGGAGGTTTCGGTTTTGAAGAACTATCTTGAATTAGAAAAATTGCGCTTCAATAATAAGTTTGATTATGAAATTGAAGTGGACGAGGAACTGGACTATGATATTGGCTTACCGCCAATGTTAATCCAACCCCATGTAGAAAACGCGATCTTGCACGGGCTTAAGCCCAAAGAAGGAAAAGGCTTTTTACAGATCAGCTTTAAGCTGGATGAAAAACTCCTTTGTTGCACGATTGAGGACGATGGCATAGGAAGAGAAAAGGCCAAAGATTTGCCTAATAAAAAAGCACATCGCAGCATGGCCACTCAAATTAATAAGGATCGGATCGATCTCCTGAAGCGATCCATTGACGAGGTGATTGATTTAAAAATCATAGATAAATACAACCAACAAGGGGAGGCTTGTGGCACTAAGGTGATCATTCGTTTACCCGCACAAGAACTATAAATATGCTCAGAGCAGTTATTATCGACGACGAACAGAATTCGCGCGAAGCCTTAATAGGTAAGCTGGATTTATTTTGCCCTGAATTGGAAATAGCCGGACAAGGGGGCTCCGTGCAAGAGGGTTTGGATCTCTTAGATCAGGAAGAGGTAGATGTTCTTTTCCTGGATATTGATCTGGCCGGCGAAAGTGGCTTTGATCTTTTAAATGGCCTTACGGCGGATGAAGCTAAAAAACATCCCGCTGTAATTTTCATTACCGCCCATGATGAATTCGCCATACAAGCGATTAAATTTAGTGCACTTGATTATCTCCTAAAGCCTGTAGATCCGGAGGAACTGGTAAAGGCTGTTCGGAAAGTGGAAAATGAAAAGGGCCTACCTAAAAAAGCCAGTAATTTTAATGTGCTGGTAGAAAATATCCGTCAGGCTTCTGATTCGCCAAAGAAAATTGTGGTACCTACCTCTGATGGTATGCATGTAATTCGATTGACCGATATTATCCGTTTGGAGAGCAGCTCAAATTACACCACTTTCTTTCTGAATGGACAAAAGAATCTCCTGGCATCCAAAACCTTAAAGGAGTTTGATATGATGCTGGAAGGCTACAATTTCCTGCGCATCCACAAATCCCATTTAGTGAATGTGAACTACCTTAAGAAGTATGTGCAAACCGATGGTGGCTACCTAATCCTGGAGGATGGCAGTCGCATACCGGTGGCCAATCGTAAGAAGGAACAGTTAATGACTCTTCTAAAGAATCTCTAGGAATTTAGCTTTTCGCGAGAAGCGATCACTTTGGCTTTTAAGCCTTCCTTATAATCGATGATATTTTGAAGAACCTCCGGAACATGGCTGCCTACGATTTGGGCGGCTAGAATTCCGGCGTTCTTTGCTCCGTCCAGAGCCACTGTTGCTACCGGAACGCCGCCGGGCATTTGCAAGATTGATAGTACTGAATCCCAGCCATCAATAGAGTTGCGACTCTTAACGGGTACGCCAATTACCGGAAGGGGACTCATCGAAGCAACCATGCCTGGTAAGTGGGCAGCACCCCCCGCACCGGCGATAATAACCTTGATGCCTTTTTCATGAGCGGTCTTGGCAAAGTCGAACATGATTTCAGGAGTACGGTGCGCCGAAACGATATTTACTTCGGCCTCTACACCTAATTCTTTAAGTACATCCAGGGCTTCTTGCATAACGGGCAGATCACTCTGGCTACCCATGATTACACTTACTACGGCGCTCATTGACTGATAACTTTAATTTTGTCTTTAACGATACGGGCTTTGGCGCGGGCCGCTTCCAAATCGGGATCAATAATGGTTACATGACCCATTTTTCGAAAAGGGCGGGTTTCGGCTTTTCCATAGAGGTGAACATAAACACCGCTCAGAGCCATAATTTCTTCAATGCCCTCATAGTAAACGGGGCCAGTGTGATTTTCTTCACCCACTAAATTTACCATTACCGCAGGTTGAATGGTTTCGGTTGAACCTAAAGGCAGGTTTAATATGGCTCGTAAATGTTGCTCAAATTGTGAGCTTACATTGCCTTCTATGCTGAGGTGGCCTGAATTATGTACACGTGGTGCTACCTCATTAATTAGGATCATTCCGTCCTTAGTCAGGAACATTTCTACCGCCAAGATGCCTACAATGCCCAGCTTTTCAGCAACCATACGGGCTAAGTCCTGGGCTTTATCGCTGATTGATTTTTCAACATTTCCCGGGCTAAATACATATTCAACCAGATTAGCTTCGGGGTGGAAGTCCATTTCTACGGTAGGGAAGGAGCGGCATTCGCCATTTGCTGAACGCGCTACCACTACCGCCAGTTCTTTCTCAAAAGGGACCAAGCTTTCGGCTAGGCATGGAACATCGGGTAATGCCTCCAGATCTGTTTCTTTTCGAATCATGGCTACACCACGACCATCAAAACCACCAGTGCTTTGTTTCCAAACAAATGGATAGGGAACCTGCTGTTTGCTAATGGCTTCCACTAAACCGGCTTTGCCTTCGAAACTGATGAAATCGGCGGTAGGAATCAGGTTTTCCTTATAGAAGTTCTTTTGACGGATCTTACTTTGGATCAACTGAATGATATGGGGCTGAGGATAAACTTTTTTGCCTTCTTCTTCCAGTTTTTGCAGGGCCTCAACGCTTACATTTTCTATTTCGATGGTCAGCACATCGCAATTTTGTCCGAATTGATAAACGGTATCAAAATCTGTAAGTGAACCTACGGTGAATTCATTGCTTCCTAATCGGCAGGGAGCGACTTCACTGGGGTCTAAAACAGAAGTTCCTATATCTAATCTACGGGTTTCTTGCAGCAGCATTTTTCCAAGCTGTCCGCCGCCTACAATTCCTATTCTGAAATCTGAAGAGTAATAGTTCTTAGTGTTCATTTGTTTCCTTCCAAATCCCGACTTCTGCCAGGGGGTGTACCATAAACTGACGACCGCTTTTAACCTCGTCACATTTGTAGCGCTTTCGGCTTTTAGGACCTTTCTTAAAGATGCGGCCATTGAGCACGAAAATTGCGCCGGGTTCTAAATCTTCGACAAAGGTACGAGCCTCTGTGGATTCTTGTTGATCGAATTCTTTCAGTACGCGTAAGAGCTGATGATCGGTGGCAGAGCTGGCATGGCCACGAGCGAGACTGGCTCTAAATGCTCGTTCCAGTTTAAGAGGAAAGACCTTGGCGTCTAAAAAGGGAGTACCGATTTCCCGAAAGCAAAATTGCCATTCTTCGCCGTGGGCTTTAATCTTTTGTCCAAATTTATCGAAAGCCACCAGGTGGGCGTATTCGTGAAGGAGCGTAATCAGAAAGGCATAGGGATTAAGATCACCATTTACTGAGATGCGATGTGCCTGTCCTTTTTGTGGATAGCGGTAATCGCCAAATTTAGTTTTGCGAGGCTTGCTAACCTTTAGCTGCAAGGGATAGCGATCCAACAAGGGACGGAGTAGCTCTAAACTGCCTGTGGGCAGATATTTATTGAGGGCCGCAAAAGGATCCGGTCCTTTCTTCATCGAAGCTCAGTTTTACCCGGACAATTGCAAGGCTCCAATCCTCTGCAGGCGGTAAATGCCAAACAAAGCAGGAGGGCAATCAAGAAGGGGAGTTTTCGTAAAATGCCTTTCTTCATAATAAGAGCTCGGAGCAAAATTACTCTTATTTTCGCGATATGTTTTTCAACAAGTGGATTGAGTCTTTAGGGAAATACATGGTGCTTTTGGGTCGCACTTTTCGTCGACCTGAGAATGGCAAGATGTATTACAAAGCCTTTTTGAGTGATCTGGATTTACTAGGCATAAACTCCTTGGGAATTGTAGCGGTGATTTCCTTATTCGTGGGAGCGGTTGTAACCATCCAAACGGCCTTTAATCTTGATGATCCACTGATTCCTGATTATTATATAGCTATTGCTACTCGCGAGAGTATCGTTTTAGAATTTTCACCTACTATTATAAGCTTGATTTTAGCAGGTAAGGTGGGCTCCAATATTGCTTCTACCTTGGGTAGTATGCGCGTTTCCGAGCAGATTGATGCCCTGGAGGTAATGGGCGTGAACCCTGCCTCCTATTTAATTGCACCCAAAATTGCGGCCCTGGCTTTCTTCAATCCAATTTTAATCATCATCAGTATGGCCCTGGGATTGGTGGGTGGTTATTTGGCTTCTATTGGAGGGGTGATGTCGGCAGAGGATTATATCTACGGACTTACGGTCGACTTTAATGCTTATCACATCACCTATGCTTTAATAAAAACCTTTGTGTTTGCATTTCTGATTGTAAGTATAAGTGCCTATTTCGGATATTATGTTCGAGGTGGTGCGATAGAGGTGGGGATCAATGCTACTAAGGCGGTAGTGAGCAGCTCCGTGGCTATTATTGTAAGTAACTATATGCTAACCCAAGTATTACTGGTCTAAT
This sequence comes from Croceimicrobium sp., assembly GCF_965228705.1. GTDB lineage: Bacteria > Bacteroidota > Bacteroidia > Flavobacteriales > Schleiferiaceae > Croceimicrobium. The sequence goes on along the minus strand of NZ_OZ245832.1, from coordinate 2,126,609 downwards.
GATCGAAGTAAAGGAGATACGTAAGTCTTTTGGGGAGCATGAAGTGCTCAAGGGTATTGATGCCTCCTTTTACAAAGGGAAGACGAATTTAATTATTGGTCAGAGTGGATCCGGGAAAACGGTATTCCTTAAATCCTTGGTAGGCTTACATGATATCGATTCGGGAGAGATAGAATACGATGGATCGGCCTTAGGAGATTTAAATCGCAAGGATCGCAAAAGCTTACGGACCGAAATGGGAATGGTATTTCAAGGTAATGCCTTGTTTGACTCCTTAACCATAGAGGAGAATGTAACCTTTGCTCTGAGTATGTTTAGCGGGATGTCGGCGGCAGAGAAAAAGGATCGGGCAGACTTCTGTTTGGAACGCGTGAATTTACCTGGCGTCAATCAAAAATTCCCATCCGAATTATCGGGAGGTATGCAAAAGCGGGTGGCGATTGCACGGGCGATTAGTATGAATCCGAAGTACCTCTTTTGCGATGAACCAAACTCAGGTTTGGATCCCAAAACGGCGATTGTAATTGATCAGCTTTTACAGGAGATTACGCAGGAGTTCGAGATGACTACGGTTATCAATACCCATGATATGAACTCAGTAATTGAGATTGGGGATCATATCATTTTCATTAAAGATGGCAAGAAGGCCTGGCAGGGAACAGGTGAAGAGATTCTTAGTACGGACAATGCCGAGATTGTAGATTTCGTGTACAGTTCGGAGCTCTTCAAAAAAATTCGCCGCAAGGTTTAATTCATATCGAGCCTCAACCAGGCTTTGAATCCTATCATATTACTGTAAAAATAAAAAGCCGTCTCGGTTTGACCGAGACGGCTTTCTGAATCTAAAGCTTCTTCAGATTATTGAACCTGAAGTTTGATGGTTTTGTTTAAACCTTCGCCTTCAATTTGAAGAAGGTAAACACCAGGCTTCAAGTCGTTGAAGTTGAATTCGCGACGCTCGTTTTCGTTCACGGTTACTTCATCGCTGTAGTGTACACGACCTACCATGTCGATCAGGTTTAAAGAGTAGGTACCACCTTGGTGGAATGCTACAGAACCTTCGCCATTGGTTGGGTTAGGATACACGCTGAAGCGGTTGATATCATTTTCAGAGATGCTTACGTCGTAACGTGGCGCATCAGCAACAGCTAAACGGATAATTGGAGCTTCGAAAGTAGTAGAGTTCAAGAAGCCACCGAACCAGTCACCATCGCCAGTTTGGAAGATAGCAGACTCTGAAGGCTGGAAGTACTGAGCGCTGTTAGCGATACGTACAACACCGTCGGTTGCATTAGGGAAGAAGTTTACTACCACAAAGTAAGTTCCGGTAGGAACGCTTAAGGGAAGGTCAACTTCAGTCCAGTTACCATTGTCATAAACGCTGTCTACAGTGCTGAATGGGAAACGGATCAAACCACCGATAGAGTTAGCATTTAAGGTATAGGTACGAGTGAAAATTGGAGTTGTTCCAGCTGGGAAACCAGCGTTGAAAGCAAAACCAGCAGTATCGAATAAACTGATTTCAAGGTCGGCAGTAGAGTCAGTACGAGTAGATAAGTAAATATCTACACCGTCTAAGAATACTAATCCAGAACCGGTGCTGTCAGAATCTTCGTTTTCTAAAGCGTAACGAGTACCGGCTGCTACCATATCACCTACAGCACTAGTGGTACCGAAGAAGTTGTCGATAGTACCCCAATCTACACCGTAACCATTTTCACGAACGCTAAAGTTCACTGTGTCAGTAGCATTGGTAGTAGATACTGAAAGGCTATCTGAAGTAATCTTGTAGATGAAAGTATACTCATCAACACCAGGAGGAGTCCAGGTTGGAGTAGTTAAGGTGTTAAAGTCTAAGGTGTCCAACATAGGTAAAGAAGCACCGGCAGGAGAGCTAACAGTAGTTACAAGACCACCATTACCGTCGTAGATCTCAACTTCTAACTTAATGTTAGTTTGAGTTACAGAACCGTAGTTGTATACGTTAGCATCGAAATTGATAGAAACAATTTGATCGTCATTCATAACACCGTATTTGGTGTAAGAAGGGTCTCCGTTAAAGGTGATATCCTGGGGAGGAGCACCATTAAACTCAGTAAAACGGAAAGCGTTTTCTGGAAGTGAACGCAATTCGATATCGTCTAACATCCAGTAGTAGTAACCGGTTCCGTTAACGTTACCAGGCTTGTTACCAGCATAGATAAACTGGATCATAGCTTGAGACTCACCACCAATGTAACCCGAAACGTTAAAAGTTTCTACGCCATCAACTTCTGAATCTTCGTTTACTTCAAGATCATCGTATAACTCGATGGTGTCATTCCAGGTTTGACCAGCGTCTTTACTGAAAGCAATGAAGTAACGGCTGAAGAACTGACGAGCATAAGAATTGATTCTTAATTCTACTGCAGTCTCACCGCTAAGGTCGATGGTGTCGGTAAGTAAACGACCGATGTGTGGAGCAGGAGCTGCACCACTTCCAGGATTGGTTTGACTTCCTGCATTATCCAAGAAATCAGAATCGAAAATTACGAATCCATTACCGGCTGAAGGGCTTACGATGGGACCAGTACCTTGGGCCCAGGCTCCACGAGAACCGGTAGTGTTGCTAGGAGTAGTACCTGGTCCACGGTATTCCCAAGCAGAAAGCGCAGTGCTTCCGTTTTGTTGCCAATTAGCTGGGATGCCATTAGAGAAGTCTTCGCTCCAGAAAGTAGTAGTCGTAGCTGCACTCTCGATTTGAGAGTTCTGGTTGTACCCGCGGTACTCCCGATTTAGCTCTTGTTTTTCAATAAGAGCCGGCTTAATCGCCATTGGGGCTTTGTTTCCTTGACTCTGAGCCAGAAGGCTACCTGAGCCGATAAGAACGGAGCCCAAAAGGATAGCTGCTTTTTTCATACTATAGTTTATAGGGATTTAAACCACAATATTAGCGGGAAGCGCCAGCCTTTGCTTGTCATTAATTGCCCTTTATCGCCAGAAGGGGCAATAAAAAATCCCGATCTGCAGGATGCAAACCGGGATTTTAAATCTTAAGACTTGTGTTCTTACTTCACAGTAAGCTTCACAGTTTTATTCAAACGATCGCCTTTCACATTTACCATGTAAACACCCATTGGGTACTGGCTCATGTCGAATTCGATAGTTTCATTGGCATTTACATTCTCTTCGATAGAGATAATGCGGCTGCCCGTCATGTCTAATACTTCGATGCTATAGTTTCCACCTTCTGCAAATTCCATTTTGGTAGCACCTGCAGTTGGATTAGGATACATAGTGAAAGCATCAAAATTTTCTTCTTCTAAACCTTGACCAGGCTGGTACTCAGCTACGTTCAAACGTAAGAAGGTTCCTTCGTGTACGTCAGAAGTAAATCCACCATACCAGTTACCGTCAGCTAACTGCATTACAGTAGCGTATCCAGGCTGATCGAAAGAAGCGTCATTCGCGATACGAATTACACCACCACTGGCATTAGGGAAGAAGTTGATGATCATCAAGTAAGGCTGAGCTGGTAATACTAATGGGTTACCGTTAGCATCATTCAAGTCGAAGTAAGCGTTAGTTCCAACCAATGAACCATTCAAGGTGAATGATTTACGGAATGCAGCAGTAGCTCCGGCTGGGAATCCAGCGTTGAAAGCAAATCCAGTAGTGTCGTAGAATGCAATCTCGATATCGGCAGTAGAGTCAGTTAATGCGCTCAACATGATATCTAAACCATCGATGTAGATTAATCCTGATCCAGGGTTGTTAGGATCTTCGTTAGTCAAGTCATACATCGCACCCATAGCAATGATCTCTGGGTTCGCTGAGTTCGTACCTACATAGTTGTCTACCACATTACGGTCTGGAGAGTAAAGGGTGTTGTTTACGTAGAATGCGAAAGTATCAGTAGCGGTAGTGGTAGCGCTGCTGATGCTGTCAGAAACAGCTTTCCATACTAATAAGTAACTAGCTTCTTGTGCTGGAGGAGTCCAGGTAGGAGTAGTTAAATTAGTGTAGTCGCAAGTGTCACCTGAAGCTAAGTTGGCGCAACCAGGAGCACTAATGGTAGTTACTAAGCTAGGGGTACCGGTTACATCCCAAATTTCTACTTCTAAAGTAGCGTTGGTTTGAGTTTGAGTACCGTAGTTGATGAAGTTACCATCAAAGTTTACAGGAACGATTTGATTTACGTTCATGATACCATACTTAGGATATTCAGCACCATTGTTGTTGTAAATCATATCTTGGGGTGGAGCACCGTTCCAAGCAGTGAAAGTAAACTGATTAGCTGGAGGCGTGCGTAATTCGATATCGTCGATCATCCAGAAGTAGTAACCATTACCGTTGGTATTACCAGGAGTACCGTCGAAAATGAACTGCATTACCACCTGAGATTGACCACCGATGATAGAAGATACATTGGCTTGGGCAAGGGCATTGTCTGCAGTAGCACCGTTTACTGGAACCACAGCGTCGCCATAGAATTCAATAGTATCAGTGTAAGTAGCACCACCGTCAATGGAGAAAGCTACATACCAGTTAGAATAGAATCGACGCGCATACATTTCGAAAGCTAATTCGATATTGCTGTAGCTAGAGCAATCGATGGTGTCGGTAATTAAACGACCAACGTGAGGTGCAGGAGCGGTTCCTGAAGCAAAGTTGGTAGTGTTTGCATTGTCCAGATAATCGGAATCAAAGATCATAAACCCGTTAGCCACTGTACTGGAGGCGATAGGAGTATTTGTAGGAGGGGTATTGTTAATTCCTGAATAATACCCACGAGATCCAGTAGCATTACTAGGGGTAGTGCTAGGACCGCGGTATTCCCACTGAGCGGTGGCTGGAGTACCGTTTTGGCTCCAGTCGGCTGGAATGCCATTGGCGAAATCTTCACTCCAAATGGTAGTGGAGGCGCTGGACTCGATATTCTGAGCCGAGCGTTTTACATGCTTAACTGGAGCTTCGTTAGGCTCAATAGTAGGTTCAACTTGAGGAACCCCTTGAGCATTTACAGCCATAGCAGCAGTTAAGCTAAGAAATAGGATAGCTGTTTTCTTCATGTTCTTGAATTAAGGGTTATAACGTATTAACACTAGGGTAACAAAAATAACAAACAAATGGTTTAGAGCAAGAAAAAAGGGAGCCCATTGAGCTCCCTTTCTAATATTTAGACAGATTTTCTCTGCTTTTTTTAAGCTTCCTCCTCCATATAGGATTCGATAGGCTCACAAGTACAAATCAAATTACGATCACCATAAGCATCGTCTACCCGGCGAACGCTAGGCCAGAATTTGTTTTGGTATAAGTAATCCAATGGGAATGCAGCGGTTTTACGATCATAAGGGAAGTTCCAATGATCAGCGGTTAATTGCTGCATGGTATGAGGGGCGTTTTTCAAGGGATTGTTTTCTGCGTCGAAATTGCCATTGTGCACTTCTGCCATTTCATGGCGTATGCTGAGCATAGCTTCGATGAAGCGATCTAATTCCTGTTTGCTCTCACTCTCCGTTGGCTCAATCATAACGGTTCCTGCTACCGGGAAACTCACTGTAGGTGCATGGTAGCCATAATCCATTAAGCGCTTGGCAATATCGGTTACTTCTATACCACTATCCTTTTTAAAGGGGCGGCAATCAATAATCATTTCATGGGCCACTCGATTGTTCTCATTGGAGTACAATACCTCGTAAGCACCATGCAGTCTTTCCTTAAGGTAATTGGCGTTTAAAATAGCGTACTCTGTGCTGGCTTTTAAGCCCCGCATTCCGAGCATTTTAATGTAACCGTAGCTAATCAATAAGATTAATCCACTACCATAAGGTGCGGCGGATACAGGAGAAATGGGATTCTTACCACCGGTCTTTACCAAGGGGTGTCCGGGTAAGAACGAAGCCAAATGCTCGGCTACACCGATAGGTCCCATGCCAGGGCCACCACCACCATGTGGGATGGCAAAGGTCTTGTGTAAATTCAAGTGGCAAACATCAGCGCCAATCGCTCCTGGACTGGTGAGTCCTACCTGGGCATTCATATTGGCGCCATCCATGTATACCTGCCCCCCATTATCATGAATGATCTGCGTGATCTCACGTACACGTTCCTCAAACACACCGTGAGTTGAGGGGTAGGTAATCATTAAGGCAGCCAGATTTGCACTGTGTTTTTCTGCTTTGGCACGCAGGTCTTCCACATCAATCTTCCCGGCTTCATCTGATTTTACCACAACCACCTTCATGCCGGCCATAACCGCTGAGGCTGGGTTGGTGCCATGCGCTGAACTGGGAATTAAGGCAATATCTCGTTGGCTGTCGCCACGGGATTGGTGATATGCGCGTATTACCATTAATCCGGCATACTCTCCTTGAGCACCGCTATTGGGTTGCATGCTCATGGAATGGAAACCGGTGATTTCTGCGAGGTCGCGCTCCAGATTAGTGATTAATTCGCGGTATCCTAAAGTTTGATTGGTAGGTGCAAAGGGGTGAATGTTTGCCCAAAGTGGCCAGCTAAGTGGCAACATTTCGGTAGCAGCATTCAACTTCATGGTGCAGCTACCCAAAGAAATCATGCTGTGATTTAAGGAAAGGTCTTTACGCTCCAGGGCTTTTAAATAGCGCATCATTTCGGTTTCGCTGTGGTAGCGATTGAAAACCGATTGCTCCATAAAGCTGCTGGTGCGCTTTAATGATTCTGGAATAACACTTACTTCCAGTAATTTGATTTTAGGAGCAGTGGCCTCTTTGGCTTCAGCAAAAATTTCGAGGATCTCCTCGATCGCCTCCATATTGGTGGTCTCATTAATGCTGATGCCCACTTCATGTGCGGAAATGTAGCGGAGATTTACTTCACGAGCGATGGCGCGACTGCGAATCTCTTCCTTGTCTACCTGTCCTAATTCAATACGTAGCGTATCGTAGAAGTTTTGGTTTACCTGAGTATAGCCTAAGCGATTTAAACCTTCACTGAGGCTTACCGTATGGAAGTGAATCTTTTGAGCGATATGCTTTAATCCTTTAGGGCCATGGTAGGCGCCATAGGCTCCGGCCATTACGGCTAAAAGAACTTGAGCGGTACAAATATTTGATGTAGCCTTATCGCGCTTAATGTGTTGTTCGCGAGTTTGCAAAGCCATACGTAAGGCTTTATTGCCATCGCGATCTACGGTTTGACCGATAATACGACCGGGGATAAAACGCTTATAGTCTTCGGTAGTGGCGAAATAGGCAGCGTGGGGTCCTCCGAAACCTAAAGGAATACCAAATCGCTGAGTAGTTCCTACTACTGCTTTAGCGCCCAATTCTCCGGGAGGGCTTAATAAAACCAAAGACATGATATCCGCAGCAACGGCTACTTGAACATCGAATTTTTCGGCATCCGCCATGAAGGCATCGTATTCGAAAATTTCTCCGTCGGCAGCTGGATACTGCAATAAGGCACCGAAATAATCATCGCTTAGATTAACTTCACGGTGATCTCCAATTACCAATTCAATACCTAAAGGCTCTGAACGGGTTTTGATGAGCTCAATATTTTGATGCAAGCAGTGGATGGATACAAAGAACTTGGAAGCACCGGCTTTCTTTTTGTCGCGGCTGCGTGCTCCGTAGAACATCGACATCGCCTCGGCGGCGGCAGTGGCTTCATCTAAAAGACTGGCATTCGCAATAGGCAATCCGGTTAGGTCGCTTATCATCGTCTGGTAATTCAACAAGGCTTCCAAACGTCCCTGAGCGATTTCTGCCTGATAGGGGGTGTAAGCGGTATACCAACCTGGGTTTTCTAAAATATTGCGTTGAATAACACCCGGCAAAATTGTTGGGTGGTATCCCAAACCGATATAAGACTTAAAGACCTTATTTTTTCTCGCTAAATCACGGATGTGGTTCAGGAATTCATTTTCGGTCATCGCTGTACTCAGATTCAGATCTTCTTCCAGTCGAATGTCATCGGGAATGGTCTGGGAAATTAATTCCTCAAGGTTTTTTACCCCTACCACTTTCAGCATTTCTAACAGATCCTCCTCACGTGGTCCTATGTGGCGATAGGCAAAAGTGTCCGTATTCATAACAATGTGAAAATAAATGTCAATATTCGCAGCAAAAGTAAGAATAGACGGTCGCTTCTTGGTTAGGGATTATAACAATCTTTTAACCCTCCGGTGATCGATGATCAAAAGTGATGCGGGGATTTTTAATTTCTTCAAATCTCTGGGTAGGCCTGGCAGTAGGGCTTTTGAGCTTGATGAGTTTTCCTGCCCCTTGGAGCGAGGAGGCTTATCTCTATGCGCTCTTCTTATTGTTAGCAACTTCTTCAGCCTATAGCTATATGCGCTGGGTGAAAATTGCCCAGCAAAATACAGGTGGGCAGCCCTCGGAAGTGGCGGGTTTTGAGCAACCCATCGCGGCTTTAATGTACAGCCTGTTTATGGGCCTTGCCTCCCTCTATGTTTTGCGCTGGTTTTACAGTTGGGATTTAGTGATCGCATTAGCACCGGCGGTAGTGGTTGCAATTCTTTACCCATTGGCCTTTCCGCATCCCAATCGGCATTTTACTTCCCTGCGTACCATTCCCATGTTAAAGCTTTTGCTGATATCAGCTACCTGGGCCTGGCTGAGTTTTGCCTTGCCCATGCTTCATATGGATCAGATTTGGACCTTCCACTTTTACCTGGAGCTTTTATTTCGCACTTTCCTGGTAGCCGGTCTTACTATACCTTTTGATATACGGGATATGGATTATGATCTGTCTAAGATGAAGACCATTCCGCAGTTAATGGGGGTAGATGCTTCCTTGCAATTGGCTAATTTCTTTTTGCTCTTGTATCAATTATGGACTATTGCAGCTTATTTTATTTGGGACCTCTCTCTTGCACTGGCAATAGCCTGGCTGGTGGGTTTGGAAATTGGTGCTTATCTCATTCGAAAAGTTCGGCATAATCGCTCCGAAATCTACATTGGATTTTGGGTGGAAGCCATTCCGATAATCGTTTTCATTTTATTGCTCTTAGCCCAATGGGCTTGGGGCATTTATTAACTTTGAGCCGCTAAAAAAGAACTATGACAATCCCCAATACTTTGGAAGGCGCACGACAGGCCGATGCAAGGGATCCCTTAGCCTCCTATCGCGATCAGTTTTTATTCCCGCAAAATGATGCGGATAAGGTTTTATACTTCACGGGTAACTCCTTGGGTTTGCAAGCTCGCAGATCCCGCACCATTTTAATGGAGGAATTGGATGATTGGGCTCGTTGGGGTGTAGATGGTCACCTGGAAGCCGAGCGTCCCTGGTTATCTTATCATGAGAATTTCAGTGCAGCCTTAGCCCGTATTGTTGGGGCTAAAGAAAGTGAAGTGGTGGCGATGAACGGCCTCACGACAAACTTGCATTTAATGATGGTGAGCTTTTATCACCCCCAAGGCAAGCGCACTAAAATTTTATGTGAGGGTAAGGCTTTTCCGAGTGATCAATATGCCCTACATAGCCAATTGCGTTTCCATGGATTAGATCCGGCGGAGCATCTAATTGAAATTATGCCCGATCCAGAAACGGAGCTGATTGAAGAAGATCGCATTATTGAGGCCATTGATGCCCATCGCGATGAATTGGCTTTAGTGATGATTGGTGGGGTGAATTATTATACCGGACAGTGGTTTGATATGGAACGCATAACCGATGCAGGAAAGCGGGCCGGAGCCATGGTGGGCTGGGACTTAGCGCATGCCGCTGGTAATGTGCCACTCGAATTGCATAAGTGGAATGTAGACTTTGCCGCCTGGTGTGGTTATAAATATTTAAACTCAGGTCCTGGAGGTGTTTCGGGTGTTTTTGTGCATGAGAAGCATCATGGGAAAGCTGATATTCCTCGATTTGAGGGCTGGTGGGGTCATAGTAAAGAAGACCGCTTCCAAATGCCGGATCGCTTCGTGCCCATTCCCACCGCGGAAGCCTGGCAATTAAGCAATGCCCCGGTAATGGCAATGGCCCCATTATTAGCTTCTTTGGAGCTTTATGAGGAGGTGGGTATGACCGCCCTTCGTGAAAAGAGCCTAAAACTTACGGCTTATCTACAAAGCGTTATTGAAGACGCATCCCGCGAAAGCGGCCAAAACATACGTATTATTACTCCCAAGGATGCCAAGCGCAGAGGGTGTCAGATTTCTATTTCGGTACCCGGAAAAGGAAAAGCAGCTTTTAAGAAATTGAGCGAGGCTGGCGTAATTGCCGACTGGCGTGAGCCCGATGTAATCCGTTTGGCACCGGTGCCTTTGTATAACTCCTTTGAGGATGTGTATCGCTTTGGCCAATTGTTGAAAGAACATTTAAAAGACTAATCATGCAAGAGAAGAATATTAGCATTGCCGGTGCCGGTTTAGTAGGTTCTTTATTGAGCCTGTATTTGGCAAAGCGCGGTCATAAGGTGGAGATTTTTGAACGTCGTCCGGATGCGCGCAAGAATCTGCTGGATGGTGGTCGCTCCATTAACCTGGCCTTGAGTGATAGAGGTTTGCAAGCCCTGGCCAAGGTAGGTTTGGAAGAAAAAGTATTGAAAGAAATGGCCATCCCTATGTATGGTCGCGTGATGCATAGTAGGGAAGGAAAATTGACCTATCAACCTTATGGGAAGGAAGGGCAGGCCATCAATTCGGTTTCCAGAGCTGGTCTTAATATGCTGATGATGGATGAGGCTGAAAAACGCGGGGTGAAGATTCACTTTTCGCAGGCTTGCGCCGAGGTAGATTTAGAGAATGCCAGTGCTGTGTACCGCAATCGTGAGGGTGAAGAACGCAAGGTAGATAGTGATTTGCTTTTTGGTGCCGATGGTGCTTTTAGCGCAGTGCGCAGCGTAATGCAAAAGACCGATCGCTTTAGTTATTCGCAAGAGTATATTGAGCATGGTTATAAAGAATTGGAGATTCCGGCCGGACCCAATGGCGAATTCTTACTGGAAAAGAATGCTCTGCATATCTGGCCCCGTGGAAGCTATATGCTGATTGCCTTGCCTAATCCGGATGCCAGCTTTACCTGTACCTTATTCTTCCCCATGGAAGGTGAGGTTTCCTTTGATAGTTTGAATACGGTTGAAAAGGCTCGTTCTTTCTTTGAACAGGAATTTGCCGATGCTCTGGCTATGATGCCCAATTTTGATCGCGATTGGCAAGAAAACCCGGATTCCTCTTTAGTGATCATCCGTTGCTTTCCCTGGACTCGCAATGCTAAGGTAGCCTTGATTGGCGATGCCAGTCATGCCATTGTGCCTTTCTACGGACAGGGAATGAATGCCGGTTTTGAAGATTGCTTTGTGCTGGATCGCCTGATGGATGAGTATGGCGATGATTGGGAAGGACTTTTAAAGGCCTATGAAACCGAGCGTAAGCCGGATGCCGATGCCATTGCAGATTTGGCGATGCGCAATTTTGTAGAGATGCGCGATTTAACCGGTGATCCCGAGTTTTTACTTCGCAAGAAAATTGAAGTGCGTTTTTCAGAGAAATATCCAGAGAAGTGGACCCCACTATACAGTCTGGTTACCTTTTCACCCGAAGTTCGCTATTCGGATGCTATTGCCCTGGGTAAGCGTCAGGATGAGTTGATGGCCGAAATTATGAGTATGCCCAATATTCATGAAATTTGGGATAGCCCTGAAGTGGAAGAACGCATGTTGGTTTTGGCTGAAAAGCTCTAATCACAAAAAATTAGAAGAGCCGGTTTTTGAAAGAGAGCCGGCTTTTTTAGGCATAAAAAAATCCTGACCGGCAGAGCCTGATCAGGATTTTTTATTTTGTTCAGCGTGGCTTACATGTGCTCGCTGTGGTCTTCACCTTCGTGCATGGCTTCTTCTACTTCACCTTCCATGTCGTCAGCAGCTTCTTCAGCAGCTTCCATAGTGGTGTCAGCCATTTCTTCTACAGCTTCAGCAGCATCCTCAGCCATGTCACCAGCTTCGTCAGCGGCTTCTTCCATAACGTCACCTGCGTCTTCAGCGGCTTCTTCTACAGCTTCAGTTGCGTCTTCAGCGTTTTCTTCAGCTTGTGGGTTGTTACATGCTACGGCACCAGCAAAGATCAGTGCAAATGCAAAAAAACTTACTTTTTTCATCCTTCTCTCGAGATTTGGTTGTTAAACAATTTCGCACAAATATATATTAATTTTAAAGCTCTGTTATTCAATAGGCTCCAAAATTATTTTTTTAGTAAACTGCTCAAGCTCAGGCTTTCGGAAAGTTTTGCTTTTAAATTTTGAATAGGCACTCTTTCTTGGGTCATGCTATCTCTATCCCGAAGGGTCACACAATTATCCTCTTTTGTGTCATGATCTACGGTGATACAGTAAGGGGTTCCGATGGCATCATGACGACGGTAACGTTTGCCAATCGCATCCTTCTCATCGTACTGAATATTAAAGTCGTAGCGTAGTTCATTAAGGATTTCACGGGAAATCTCAGGCAGCCCGGCTTTCTTTACCAAGGGTAAGATGGCCGCTTTAACCGGGGCCAAAGGAGCCGGAATACGCAAAACGGTTCGGCTACTGCCATCTTCCAGACTTTCTTCCCTATAGGCATAGGATAATACGGCCAAGAATAAGCGATCCAATCCAATGGAGGTTTCAATTACATAAGGCACATAATTTTGACCTATTTCGGGATCGAAGAATTGCAGCTTCTTGCCACTGTGCTCTTCATGCGCTTTCAAATCAAAGTCGGTACGGGAGTGAATACCTTCCAATTCTTTAAATCCGAAGGGGAAGTTGAATTCAATATCCGCAGCCGCATTAGCGTAGTGTGCCAGCTTTTCGTGATCATGGAAACGGTAATAGCTTTCATCCATACCTAGGGCACGGTGCCATTTCATACGCTCTTCCTTCCAGTATTCGTACCATTTCATTTCCTCACCGGGACGTACGAAATACTGCATTTCCATTTGCTCGAATTCGCGCATCCGGAAGATGAATTGACGAGCAACAATCTCATTCCGGAAGGCCTTTCCGGTTTGGGCAATACCAAATGGGATTTTCATCCGACCGGTCTTTTGCACATTCAGGAAGTTTACGAAGATTCCCTGGGCCGTTTCAGGACGCAGGTATAGGGTGGAGGCGCCTTCGGCCACCGAGCCCATTTGCGTGCCAAACATGAGGTTAAACTGGCGTACTTCGGTCCAGTTTTTAGAACCGCTGATAGGGCAGGCAATGCCTTTTTCTTCGATCAAAGATTTTACATCGGCTAAATCTCCGGCATCAAGACTGGTCGCCATGCGCTTAACGGTATCATTCGCTTCGTCGAGGTATTTCTTTACCCGCGGATTGGTTTCGCGATAAAGGGCTTCATCGAAATCTTCACCAAAGCGCTTTTTGGCCTTTTCGATTTCTTTTTCGGCTTTCTGACGCTGTTTTTCGGCATAGTCCTCAATGAGTACATCTGCGCGATAACGTTTCTTACTGTCTTTATTGTCGATCAAGGGATCATTAAAGGCATCTACGTGGCCACTGGCTTTCCAGGTGGTAGGGTGCATGAAAATGGCGGCATCCAGACCCACAATGTTTTCGTGCATTTGTACCATGGCCTTCCACCAATAGTCGCGCAGATTTTTCTTCAGTTCAACGCCATTCTGACCATAGTCGTAAACAGCTGATAACCCGTCATAAATTTCGCTCGATGGAAAGATAAATCCATATTCTTTCGCATGGGCGATTACCTTTTTAAAAAGATCGTCCTGATTCATGCCGCAAAAATAGGATTTGACAGAATTATGGACTCTAAATGCGGAATTAATCTTAAGCCTGAATTAGGACGCTTTTTTTCGAAGCCATCCTAGAATTGTGCTGCCTTCTAATTGGTATTTATTCTCCATTTGGCTTAGGCCGATGCGCAGTCGAGAGGGAGCTGTAGGTCCGGGATTTTGTTGAATGATTTCAATTTCATCTTCAAATACCGCCGAAACGATGGCTACATGGCCATAGGGATTCCAGATGGTGCCATCATAAACCAATAGGTCATTTACGGCTGGTTTCCATTGACTGGGATTACGGTATTGAATGAGATTGCGCTGGGCATTTTTTTGACCATCACCAATTTGGGCATTGTAGAAGCTTTTAGCATGACCATAGGAATCGGGCATCTTGTGATCTAAATGCTCATAATAATAGCGCTTTACGAACTCCACACATTGCCATTTTAAACCCAGATTGTATCCATCGGCAGCCAGGTTGCGACCATCAACATGACTAACTGATCCATTATAGTAAACGGCAACCCCATTGAAACTGTCTATTTTATCACCAATCTCATGACCACTCAAATTGGGTAGACCAGTTTTCATCCAAAAGCCAAAGAGGCCTAAGGGGACCACAATGATGAGGATGGCGTAGAGCAGATGTTTCTTCTTCATGCTTAGGTCTTAGGGGCGGTGAATAGTTTAATAGTATAATCCAGTAATTCCGAGCTGCCTGCCGGGCCATGTCCAGGGATAACAGTTTCCACTTCTGGGAATTTACTTTTGATGTGTTCAACGCTCCTCGCCCATTGCAAAGTATCGGCATCAGCCAGGTTTCCTTTTTGAGCACCCAGGCTTTTGATTAAGCAGCCTCCAAATAGGGTTTTATGTTCTGGGAAGTAGGAGACGATATTGTCCTGAGTATGGCCGGCTCCTGCGAAGCTATTAATGGAATGATATTGACCAACACTGATAATCAGGCTGTCTACAAAGCTATTTTGGGGTAGCGGCATACCATCGGCCGCAGCTAGTTCTATGGTTTTTTGATGGGCATAAGAAAGAATCTTATGTTGATGAAAGACCTGGAGTCCACCGAGGCAGTCTTCATGAAAATGATTGACCACAATTCCTTTGATGTGCAGCTCTTGGCTTTCGATCCATTGAATTAGCTCCTGGGCTACGTAGTCATCCACTGGGCTATCGAAAACCAGCGCTTCACCCTGATCTAGCAAGATGACCCCATTACAAGGGAAGGGACCATAATTGGGGATTTGGATATAGCTGATATGCTGATAAAGTCCACTTTGTAGTTTAAGAATCTGCAGAGTCTTTGATTGATAGACTGTCTCAGGTTTCGGCTTGGAAGAACAGGCGATCAGAAGGCTAAATACCAAAAAATAAAAGAGTGGGCGCATGCTAGAAATTCTAGCTGCAAAATACAGAATGCCGGGCAGGCACAAAGGAAATCTTAATCCTGAGACTTGGCTTTTTTATAGCGACGTCCCCACCAAATCAAGAAGCCCGTAAGAGGTAGGCTGGCAATACCAAGACTGATGAAGAAGGCCAATATTTTTCCTGCTAATCCACCGATGGCTCCAACGTGAATATCGTAGTTCATGCGCAGCACCAAATCCGAGAAATTTACTTCGGCATAGGGGCCGTAAATACTTTCGGTAGCCACTTCCTTTAAAGTCTGCGGATCGAAAAAGAGATAGTCGGAATTGTAATAAACTCCTTCTTGCCAACTAACTTCCACATAAATGCTGCTTCGCTCCGAATGAGGATAATGAAATTCCAGACTTTCAGCATTGGGGTAGCGCTTTTCCAGTAAAGGAAAAAGCTGGTCCATACCGTTTTGCGCTATGACTTTGCTAGCAGGCTTGGATATTTCCGGGACGATAAAATGCAGTTCTTTATCTCCGCCTATTCCACGGTAAAGCCATTTTTCAAAGGAATCGAAGGTCATCACTAATCCCGTAAGGGCTAAGACCATGGCCAATATGCTGATGTAAAATCCGGTAATTTGGTGCAAATCGTAGTTCTTGCGTTTCCAACGACTACTTTTCTTCCAGCGAAACCAGAGTCTTTGCTTGCGTGCCTTTTTATTGCGGGGCCACCAGAGGATTATCCCACTTATGAGCATAAAGGTGAAAATTACCGTACTCCAGGCTACAATCTGACTGCCAATTTCTTCTGGTAACCAAAGATGCATATGGCCTTCCAGCACAAAAGGGAAGAAGCCTTTTAAATGATCTTCGGTGCCCAATACTGTACCGTCTTGAGGATCGAGGTAAACGGAGCGATAGAATTCGGGATCAGCTTCATAAAAGATGACCTCTACTTTTTTTAGATCACTTTGATATAAGGTTCCATGTACCGTTTTGCCCGGAAAAACAGTTTCCGCAATAGCGCGAGCTTCTGTGGGGAAAATTTGATAAGCGGCCGAGACTTCTTTTTCAGCAAAGGGATCGCTAAAACTTTTAAACTCCTCCTGGAAAACCCAGAGACAGCCAGTTAGGGCCACGATGAAAACCACTAAACCGGTTCCCAGTCCCAGGTAGAGATGGATTAATCGCAGTTTTTTTCGCAGTGATTTTCTATTAAGGCTCATTCTGGAGGAAAATATTGGGGCACCAACGATGGGTGCCCCATTCTATTTAGAGTTTGTAGAAACCTTTGATGGTTTTACCTTCAATTTTAGCACCACGAGTAGCTGTAGCATTGGCGATATCTACCGCATAAACATAGGCTTCACTAGCTGTTTCAATGCTTACATAAGCAGTGTTTCCTTCAACATATACCGGAGAAGAATAGCGCTTTGCATGTAAAGGAACGTTCGCTACATCAGTAAGAGTCTGGGCTTCTAAGTCGATAATTACCAATTTTTGGTTGAACTCCGCACGACCGAAAGCAGCCCAGGCACCACCATTATCATGGCTAAGGATGCGACCAATAGCTTTGCCGTTTCCGAGGTAATCGAACCAGAATAGTTTACCACCATTGCTGGCTGCTTCAATATCGAAGAAGTAATTGGCATCGAATTCTGTTTCATTGGCTTTAATGCGCAAGATTCCGGATGGTTTAGTGGAAGCAGGGGCAAAGCCTGCCATTACAGCGCCGCAAGAAAAGCTATACAAATCACCACTTTCAGTTTCTATTAATCCGGTGCTACCACCATTTACGCCTATATTGCTGGTACGTGGATCGGCAATGATTTTTTCGGGCTCAGATCCCATGTCGGGATAAGAGTAAACAGCCACAAAAGCACTGTCGGCACTTGGAGTGCTGAAGTATCCTTTTGCATCTAATTTGTGGAAGGGGATAAATAATTTATCACCACGTACCTCCAGGGCCGTAGGCCAAGCTACCAATGAATCGTTGGTATTCTCGAAAATGCGGGTACCTACAATTTTTTTCACTTGTACGGTATTCACATCTATAAAGTGCAAGCGACGATTCGCAAAGCCAGCGCGAGGAATTTCCATGGCCAGGAAGGTTTGCTCATCATCAGAATGACCAAACATTTCCAAAGCATTTTCGAAGATGAATTCGCCACTTTTTACGATTTCACCATTACTATTAGCGGCATAACCTGCACATTGATTATCATCACTATAACCCGAGGCAAAAAGTGTGTTACCAACGGGGTAGTAAAAGCGCCATCCGGTTTGCTCAATCCCGGTGCCTTCGGCCGAGATTACGCCTTCCATGATATTTTCTTTACTTACAATGAATTCCGCTTCATCATTGCCGGTGGTTTTTAAAGACATGGTGATACCAGCCGAGGAGGCCGCGGTATTGGTTTTGTCTTCGTCCTTTTCGCAAGCGACAGAGCCTAAAGCTAAACTTCCGATTAGTAAGAAGGCTTGCCATTTATTTTGGGTATTTAACATGATATAGGTATTGATATTTAAGATTTGAATAGATATCTGAACTTTAGATAGATGGCCCTTCCAGGCTTTTGAATGCGGAAATTGTCGTAGAGCTCCGCGTCAAAAAGATTATTCAGGCTGAGGCTGAGATTGTAGCGCCCTTCCTGAAAACTGTATTCGCATTCCAGGTCATGGTTTAATTGACTCGGAATTATATGCTTGCTATCACTATGACCCAGATTTTCCCAGTTGAGGAAGAACTCATGTACATAATGGGTGCTCCAATACAGTTTTAAGCTTTGCTTTCGCAGAGGTTTTACAGCCAAACGAGCATTGTTGAAGAAATAAGGAACATTGGGAATGCGGCTATTGTAATTGATGTTTTCGAGGCCCTCATCGAATGGATTGCGATCACGCAGATCCTGATAGGTTCCGTTTAAGGTGATTTGAATACGATCTTTATAAGCCAGGTTCAGGGATAATTCTGTTCCAAGACTTCTTACTTCATGCAGGTTTTCGTACTGACCAAAAGGTCCCAGTGGTTTAAAGCGGATGAAATCGGCCGAATTACGCAGAAATGCATTGAACTCGGCGCTATATTTCCAGGTACCCATATTTGGATTTAAGCGCAATCCCAAATTGTAATTATCGCTTTGTTCGGGGGCTAGTTCCGGATTGGCATTTACATAGATGCCATCGCCCAGGATTTCATAAGCCTCTGGCAGACGGTAGGCTTTCTCGTAGGAAGTTTTGATTTGCCATCTGGGTGTGAGGTAATAACTAAAAGTGGCACCGGCACCAAAGCGTTCGAAGGCCAGGGAGCTAATTTGGTTTTGGCCCTGATCATCGGGGCTGTTTATCTCACCATTGTACCAATATTCTTTAGCGAGTAGGCTAAGGTTCCATCGTCCGGAAGGTGCTTTTAAAAGATAACTGGCGGCCAATATGCTCTTATTGATGTAACTGGGAATCTTAAAACTGTTGTTGAATGGGTTGACCAGATCCTGTCCTTCTCGACCTAAATAAGATTGGCTGGCACTTAACTGAATTTGATGATAGGGATGAAATTCATAGCTGGCCATAATATTGGAGCGCAGCATTTGATCTCTAAGTTCCATAAGGCTCTTACGCTCGAATAATTCACCCTTGGGATCATCACTGGCACGTTTTATTTTTTCGCCCAACCAATTGTATTTGTAGGATGAGGTGTCAACAATGCTCTCGGTACTGAGGCCGCCTAAGGCGTAGGCGCGAAGTCGGAACTTATTCCATTTCTTCTTGTAGTTCAGGCTGAGTAATTGGCTGTGATTATGGCTGTGGAAGGCGCCAAAGCTGCGCTTGATATTATTATCTGGATGCTGGTAATTCTTGAAGTTATAAGCCTGACTGGTACTAAGGGCAATCTGATCGGCCCATTTTAAGTTGCGATAACCCGCTTCGAATTGCAACATCGCGGATTGGTATTCGCTGTGAAAGCGTTGCACCTCTTGGTCCCCCAAATAATTTCCTAATTTGAGATCATAAATGGGTACCGATTTCATCCGGTAATTGTTGTCGGAATAATTCCCGAATGCATTTAAACGGAGAAAGAAATTGCGGTTTCCAGGCGCGTATTGACTGCTAATGGAAAGACGATGGGTATTGAAGGATCCTATACTGTATGCGGCGTCTAAAAAACTCTGTTGATTTTGGGAGCTATTGATGTTTATAGCGCCCCCCAAAGCATCGGCAGCCAAGCCAATGGGCACCACACCTTTATATACTTCAATGGACTCAATTAAATTCACCGGGAAGTTATTGAGGCTTAAGGCTGAGCCGAAATTCTCCATGGGAATACCGTCCCTGAAAATGCGAATTTGATTACCTGAAAGGCCATTTAAGGAGAGCTTGAAACCTGAGCCCAAGCCTCCCGCTTCGCGAATGGTTATTCCACTACTTTGACGAAGTACCTGATTGAGATCGCTGCTGAGGTTTTGCAGGCCTTTGGTTTCCAGGATATTTACCGTGAAGGTGCTTTGCCTTTTTTCTTCGGCCTGTGATTTTCGTAGGATGGTAATTTCTTCCAGAAGATTGGCGGTTTCTTCCAATTGAAAGTTCAAGGCCAGCTTCTGACTGTTGGTGATCTGCAGTTTTCGCTGAATGGATTTAAATCCAATAGCCTGAATTTCGAGGAGATGCCAGCCCAAAGGAATTTTCTCAAGTAGGAAATGGCCTTGCACATCTGAGGCCGTCCCCAGATTAAGGCTGTCAATGAAAATGGCGACCCCTGGAAGCGATTGACCCTGCTTATCGCTTAATTGACCTTCAATACTACCAAATACAGTTTGCCCTTTTAAGGGGCTCAACCCTAAAGTTAAGACTAGGCTTATGATGAAGCACCACCGGGCTTTCATGGCTTATTAAGATTAGGTCTAAATAATTGGCCGCGAAAATAAGGGTGCCTTAAGGAAAAGACAAAGTTTATTTAGATTAATTACAGATAATGTTGTAATTAACTGAAGGTAAGAGTATTGCTTAAAGCTTTAGGGTGCTGATGAGCCAGTTTAGGAGATCATCATTATCAATAATGGACCAGGAGTGGGGGTGTCGCTCGCCATTGGGTCTTAGTCCTTTACCTATGCTGATTTTTACTTCCACATTGGGGTGGCCCTGCATTTTGAGCTCGTTTACCATTGCTACAATATCGGAGCCGTTCCAGTCGTAGAGGTCGCGATGCCTTTTGTTAAGCAGATAATCAAGATCCAAATCGGTATAAAAGCGCAGGGGAGTTTCCAGAAGCAATTCGGCATTGCCACCTTTTTCGGCTCCATAGCTGTAGATCGAAAAATACTGATAGGTTTGAGGAACTTCGGCAGGACTGCCTCCGAAGTTAGTGCCGTAATAGTTTTTGATCCAACGTGCTTCGGCAATGCCTACTTCGCTAATACCTCGCTCCAATTCTCGATCGCAATAATTATATAAGCGAGCCAAATCCAAAGGAGGGTCTACCCCAAAAATAGCGGCGGGTTTTATCAATGTCCGACTGCTATCCATAGCCGCCAGCTGGGCATAGCGCAGGGCGATAACACCACCATTGGATAAACCACCTAAAACGAATTTATCAGCAGGAATATCATACTTCTTAATGCAATTCGTGATCAAGGTATCCAGAAAGGCGGCTTCCGAAAGGCGATCTACCGATCCCCAATTAATGGAAGGGATTAAAGTCATGATTCCTTTTTTTGCTGCCATTTGAGGGATCTTCAATTGGGGAATTACGCCCTCAACTTTTTCACCCGAAGCAGGGATGATAATTATACAAGCTTGAGGTTTTTGCTCGGGAATAAGCTGGTAATAGAAAAGACTATCCGATTCTCCATCATTGATATAGAGATAGGTGCTGTCTTTATAGGAGCATGGGATTTTTTCAAATTCTTGGGCAAAAAGGGGGCTCAGTCCTAGGCAGAGTAAACCCAGGGTAAGTCGGCTTAATTTGGTCATCCTGATCGTTTTAGGAGCCCTAATGTATGCCTTGCTTAAAAGCGACTTCAAAGGGAAAAGTTAAAAGAGGCTGAGGTATTAATTCTGATATCAGCCTCTTTTATGAAATCTTATTTGTTGATGAGAATTTTCTCCTCCATAATCCTTCTACCATCCGCCGCTTGAACCACCAAAAGGTAAACTCCGGTTTTAAGGCTATTCGTTTTAAAGCGGAAGCTGTTTTGTCCCGGCAGAGCTAGCTCATGTACCTCAAACAAAGCTTGATTTTGCTTGCCATCCAAACTCATCAAGCGGAAGCTCAAAACTTCTTCTTTCTCCTGATTTAGTTTCAATTCAAACCAATCGATGGCCGGATTTGGCGCTACCGTACTTTGAAGACTGTTTTCTTTAAGTCCAATATTTATGGGACTGTCCTGCCAATTGGGGCTGCGCAATTTTGCGATGGCAGTTAGGGGCTGACCATTGGTGGTAGCCTCATATCCTGAGGCCCAAGCCGTACCTGTTTCGCCATAGGCTTGTTGGTTTCCGGTATAATCGCCCCAACGCTCATATTTACGATCGCCATTGCTGGAAATGATGTCGATATAATCACCGCCTTCTACAATTTGCTTACGTGGGCTGTAGCTGGAATCATTATCGAAGAACATGCAAGAGAAGCCAGCATTGAGGCTGTCGCCCGTATGGTTAAAGCTGATAATGGCTTCCATCTCTGCATAGGATTTACCGGTATAGGTGATTTGGGGGTATCCGATATCAATAGGATCAAAATTGATAATCTTGAAATAACTATTGGTTTTAGGTCCATCCAATTTGATCATGCCGTGGTAAATCCCCGAATTGCCTAAGGAGGTGATGGTGTTTCCTACATATTGAATGGTGCCATGGGCCACAAATCCACCTTGAATACGACTGTCGTTACAATCGAAGGTATGATCATTGGCTTGACGCGCAGCAGGAGGAAGCCCGTATGGTGTTTCCGTTTGATATACTTCCAGCGAAAGCTGAGGATTACCACTGGCAGGACCATCAATCTTTACGACGAATATGCTGTCATTTAGGGTATCCAAATTTCGGTTGGAGAGGATATAAGCCGGAGCTCCGGGATAATCGGTACCGCGATCCATGCCTGTAAAATTGAAGAGATTTCGATTCCCCATTTTTAAGTTCGAATAGTAATGCTCAATCATGGGAAGGCTGTCATAGCCTGCTTGTTTGTCGAGCTGCCGAATGGTCGACTGCACATAGCCACTGTTATTACTGGAGCCATTGTAAAAGGTGTTCATGGTGATGAACAAATCATCGCGATTAATGCTAATATGCGGATAATCACTCCAAGTAGAATCATTGAGCGGATTACCGTCAATTTGGTAGATATTGAAGCCATCCGCCAGATCATTGGATTTGGAAAAGGCCGCAATGATTTTTGAATTTTCCCAGGTATTGCCACTGAGGTAGAGTACGATGAAGCGATCAGCTACCGGATCGTACAAGGCCCGAGGATCGTATTTGCTTCCGGGTAAGATGGCGGTTGGGCGGTAAAAACGGAAGAGGGTAGTTTCAAAAAGCAGGCTGTCTTTGCTGTAATCGTACACCCCAATGGTACTGTTGCGTACTCGCACCATTTGTTGGTTAATACCGATGGCAAAATCATCATCATTGGGAACGGACCCGCTGTAGGCATTTCCGGCCAGGCTATCTAAAACTTCGGGGCGTGGAGTATTGGGATTTATCACCACATCATTGGCAACCTTATTAAATCTTTGCGCTCTAAGAGCTGAGCGCGCCCATTGACGATCCAGTTCACCATCCGGATGATGCATTTCCTGCGGTGTAAGGCTGGGAGCAAAAATGCGCTCGGTTTCCTGGGCTTTGAATTCGCCTACGGGCTCGAGGATAAAACTGTGTTTTTGAAAGCTAAATTGGGCTTGAATGTTAAAGCTTAATAGCAAGACCAAACAAAAAGTGCCCATTCGGCGTAGAGTAAGTATATTCGTCATACAAAGGGAAATAATTCGCTCAATTGGCGTTAAATATAGCGAGTACATTTTTTAAGTTGAAACAAAACTATCGGCCTTCCGTTTTGGGTCTGCTTCTGGGCCTCTTTATTTTCTATAGCCTTCCGGCTGATGGACAATTCTATTATGGTATTCGCCAGGAGTATGGTAAAAACCGAGTGCAGTTTAATGATTTCGACTGGGTTTTTCTGCGCTTTGAAGCCTTTGATGTGTATTTCTATCGTGGCAATGAGGCATTGGCGGAAAACGTGGCTCGACTTACCCATAAAAATCTGCCTCAAATTGAGAATTATCTGGATGCACCTTTAGATGAACGCATTCAAATATTGGTGTTTAGTAATCTATCCGACCTTAAACAGAGTAATGTAAATAGCTCCAGTGAAGATGATTACAATACCGGTGGCGTAACCCGTATTAGTGGTCGTAGGCTCTTTGTTTATTTCGATGGAAATTATGCGCATCTCGAAAACACCCTGCGAATGGGCCTTACCGAGGTAGTGCTGAGTAATTTGATTTACGGCAGTTTTACCCAAAGTATTACCAATTCAGCCTTGCTCAACCTGCCAGCCTGGTATGTAGAGGGCCTCATTTCCTTCGTAGGTGAGGATTGGAGCTCGGAAGTGGATGTTCAGGTTCGTGACGGATTTTACAGCAATAAATACAAACGCATTAATACCCTTACCCAATTAGATGCACGTTATGCCGGGCATTCTTTTTGGCATTTTGTAAAGGAAACTTACGGGGAGAAGGTCATTCGGAACATTGTATATATGTCGGTGGTTAACCGCGATATAGAAAGCGGCTTCGTCTATATCCTGGGTAAGGATATGGATGAGATGACTCGTGATTGGCGAGCTTTTTATAAGGACCGCTATGGCTTAAGTGATGAAGAGGATGATTTTAAAGATCCATCCATAGTAATTAAGGGTCGCAAGCACCATGAAATTACAGAAGTGAAACTTAGTCAAGACGGACAGTATTTCGCTTATGTGGATCGAAGGTTTAGTCGCTATAAGATTTACGTTTACGATCGAGAAAGTGGTAAAAAGAAACGCATCTATACCGGCGGCTATCGTATCGCTCAGAATACAGATTACAGTTATCCCTTGCTTGCCTGGAATCCGGATGGAAAGTCCTTGGCTATTTTCACGGAGGAGAAAGGAGTGACCCAATTCAGTATTTATGATCTGGAAAAAGATGAGGTGACCACTAAGCCTTTTTACCGATTCGATAAAATTGTGTCCTTGAAATATTCCCCGGATGGTAAGCAATTCTTGTTCTCAGCGGTAAAGGATGGTCAATCGGATGTATACATTTACACCATCCTGAATACGAAGATTACACCCATTACCCGGGATATTTATGATGATGTAGATCCTAGCTTTTTCTCAAATGGAAAGCGCATTGCCTGGAGTTCCAATCGCCCGGTAGACAGTATTTTACCGGATGATCAACGCAGTTTAAGAACCCAGAAATTAGATCTCTTCGCTACGGAGGCAGAAGAGCTTCGTCAGGATTCCATCAAGATCTGGCGCCTCACCCGCACACCCGGAGTAGATGAACGTCAGGTGGAAGAAATCAAACCCGGTATTCTCAGCTTTACAACGGATCGCAATGGTATTCGCCGTCAAAATTTGGTGAAAATCGATTCAGCCATAGCTTATGTAGATACCAGCACCCATTACGATTATTTCTTTTCAGAATACCCATACAGTACGAATACCTTTTCGTTGGTAGATATGGATTTGGCTCCCAGTGAAAACCTGAAAGCTTCCGTGTTTTTGCAGGATAAGCGTTATCGGATTTACATTGAAGAATACGATGATCCCCAGGCTATGGGATTGAGTCCGGTGAAGGTAGAGAGTTTAGCGATGCAAGCTCAAGAAGCAACCAGTGACAGTTCTGAAAGCCAAGAAAGCTTTGTTCCAGAGTCGGAATACTATGGTGCCATCCCACGATCAAGCTTGGAGGTAAATATTCTGGATTACAAGTTTTATGAAGAAAAGCCGGAACCCAATCCGGAAGAACAACAGCCGACCCCTCAGACGGTGCCTTTGTTGCCTGCAAGCTTAGCAGAGGTAGAGGCGGATGCCAATGATGAATTGGAAATTCCACCGGTTCGAAATTATTTTCTTTCCTTCTTCCAGGATAATTTCACGGTTCGCTTTGATAATATGTTCGATAACCCCCAGTATCAACCTTTCACAGGTTTTGTGAGTGGTGATATATTAAACCAGGGTTTCAATATGAATTTCAAAGTGGGAGTAATGGACCTCATGCACGACTATCGCATTGTAGCGGGTATGCGTACCACCTTCCAGCCTTTACCAGGGACTTCCTTAACTCCCAATGCGGAGTTTGTAATTGGGGTGGCAGACTACAAAACACGCTGGGACAAGTACTATACCTACACCCGTCGCTCACAGGTGCAGTTTTTAGCCTTGAATAACTTCCGTCGCCTCATCAATAATGAGGTGAATTATAAAGTGGTTTATCCTTTCAATCCGGTATCAGCGGTGCATATGTCGGTGGGTTATCGCTTGGATGAGAATATTCGTTTGGCCAGTGATTTCAATAATTTGGATGAGCCTATTAACTATACCGATTATGCCATTGCCCGTTCCTCTTATATCTATGATAATTCGCGCAAGATTGGCTTAAACCTCTATGCAGGACTGCGTTATAAGGTCTTTGCAGAGTACTATCGCAATTTGTCTAAATCCAATAGTGGATTGTATACAGCTGGGGTAGATGCGCGTCATTATTTGATCATACACCGCAATATGATTTGGGCCAACCGTTTAGCGGCAGGAACTTCCTTTGGTCCGGAAAAACTGATCCATATTATGGGTGGAGTGGATAATGAATTTTCACCGCGCTTGGATCAGTCAACACCCATTGCCACCGATAATAATTATGTGTTCCAAACCTTGGTAACCAATATGCGGGGTTTTTTCCAAAATGTGCGGAATGGCAATAGCTTTACGGTGATTAACTCCGAATTACGTTGGCCCATTGTGAGCTATTTGGCCAATCGACCCATCCGCAATGATTTCCTTAATAATCTGATGGTAATTGGTTTTGCCGATGTAGGTACCGCCTGGAATGGTCCAAATCCTTGGGATCCCGAGAATGCCATTAATACCCGCACAGTACCATTGGGTAGTGGTGGGCAGATTGTATTGGATTCTCAAAAAGAACCGGTGGTAGTAGGTACCGGCTTCGGCTTGCGCAGTCGTTTGTTTGGCTACTATGTTCGTGCCGATTGGGCTTGGGGTATCGAGGATGGTATTGTATTGCCCAGTATTTTCTACGTGTCCTTGAGTACGGATTTTTAAATCGCTATAAGCGATTACGGATTTTTCACTTTGCTTGAGAATACCCTAAATTTGGTAGATGGACCTTCAAACCGAAAAACTTAAGCTCATAAATTGGATTTCAAAGCAGGATGATGAATCCGTTATTGCTTGGCTATCTGAGTTGGTGAAGCTTAGGAATGACGCTACTTCTAAAGTTATAGGTCCGCAGTTCCCCCATAATGATGATCATAAGCGCATTCTTGACCAAAGATTGGAGGAACACCATTTAGATCCAAACTCAGGTAAAGTTTGGAGTGCTCTTAAATCAGAGCTGAACAGCAAGTATGGCCTATAGCCATTATAAAAACATTACAACAGTGTTGCCTTAATTTCAAGCCATCAATTTCAAACCTTCCTCCCCGAAATTTTCACGAATTAGGCTCTTGCGTCCAATCTTGCGCGAAATGAAATCCTTGTCCAGCGACCAGCCTCTGGCCGGACTGTATTGGCGTCCGTAATAAATGATCTGCAAATGCAGCTTATTCCATTTATCCTTGGGGAAAAGTCGTTTGGCATCTTTTTCGGTTTGCTCAACCGATTTGCCATTGCTCAAGTTCCAGCGAAACATCAGGCGGTGGATATGCGTATCTACCGGAAAGGCCGGGTAGCCAAAACCCTGGCTCATCACTACCGATGCCGTTTTATGTCCAACCGCCGGTAAAGCTTCCAAAGCTTCGAAATCGGCAGGCACCTGCCCTTCATATTTATCCAAAAGAATATGAGACAAGCCATAAATACCCTTTGATTTCATCGGGCTTAAGCCACAGGGACGGATGATATCCTGAATTTGCTCCTGACTCATCTTTACCATGTCCCAGGGATTGTCCGCCTTTTCGAAAAGCAAGGGTGTGATTTGATTTACTCTTTCATCAGTACATTGAGCAGATAAAAGTACCGCAATGAGCAGGGTGTATGGGTCTTTGTGGTTCAAGGGAATGGGCGTCTCCGGATAGAGTTCCTCCAGGGATTGAATCACAAAATCAACTTTTTCAGATTTGGTCATAGCTTGTTAAAACAAGGTTTCGGCGAAATTAGGCATCCCACCGAAACCTGAAAGCTTTTACCATTCGCGCCACTCTTCAGTGATGTCTTCGTGCTCCTCATTAAACCCTTTGGCTTGGCCAGCTTTAATGATTAGTTCACAAACATCTTCGCGTTGATCGGTCTCAATCAATTCGTAGTCGCAATTGACATTGAGGTCATTTAGGGCTAAAACCGTTTTCTCCACCGCTTTCATGCCGGCCTCACGGTCGCTAGCCGCTTCCATTTCATTCAGGAAATTCTTAAGTAAGCCGAGGCATTGTTTTACCTCTTCGGCGCTGTATGCGGCCTCTTCATCAGCGATATAATCCAACATGCTGTCTTTAATGCGATCCAGCAATTCTTGTTGGGCAGAGCTAATATTCATAATAGGAATTTAAGGGGTTTTTAATCTTCTCAAAGATGGAAAAATAATGACGCCCTTAGCCCCGTATTTTAGTTTACCCGCTTACTTTCATCTTCTAATCCACCTTCATCTAGCTTAAGCTTTTTCACTTGCTCATTGCCAAAGCGATAGCTCAGTCCAAATTCAATTTGACGACTGTCATGACCGCCGGTGCCACTTATCGATAATCCGCCATAAGACATGCGTCCGTACCAGGGCGAGCTGAAGAAGACATCATTGAAATTCACAAATAACTTTAGCTTATCATTCATAAAGCTCTTGCTAATCGAAGTGTTTAATGCGCCTAAGCTTTTAGTGCGATAGGTGCCGCCCCACAAACTGGGTGAACTCCACCAACCCGAAATCTGCCATTGCCAATTATTTCCCAGGTTAAAATTGGTTTGGGCATATAAAGATACAGTGAGTAAGTCAACCGCTTGAAAGCTTATATCGCGAGGAATGTACCAGGTTTGAAAGGTATTAAGGCTTATATAGCTATTCCACCATTTAGAATGTTTAAAAGGACTGCCAAAGCTTAGGCTCAGGCTGCGGGTATCTGCCACATTACGGGTAGTGAGGGAGCTGCGCTTTTCCCCAACGGTATCGGTTATCTGAGCAAAGAAATTTTGGGTGTAGGAATAGGAAAGAGAGGTGCTGGTTGAATAACGATATAGGTGACCAATCCGAATATTGTCGCTAATCTGTGGGATCAGAAAAGGGTTCCCCTGGTAAAAGGTAAGCTCATCTCTTTGGTAAAGGAAGGGGTTTAAATTCTGGTAATTGGGTCTTTGAATGCGACGGCTATAGCTCAGTGTCCATTGGCTCATGGGATTCTTTTTATAACTCAAAGAAAGGCTGGGGAACCAGTTACCATAATCTCTTTGCACCAGGCTGTCGCCGGATGCGTCTAAAGTATAGAGCTGTCCTTTGGAAGTGGTGTGTTCATAGCGCAAACCTGCTTGCAGGCCCCAGTTTTGCCAGTCGCGAGAAGTCTCAATATAGCCCGCTGAAATTGCTTCGCGGTAATCAAATAAATTACTGCGATTGGGGTCTTGGACACGAACACTGTCCAATAGATAAAAGTTGAAATCATTGGCGGTTCTTACTTCCGACCATTTAAGGCCACTATTGAGATTCCATCCTCCTAGGTTACGGCTGTAGTCTGCCTTGGCGCTGTAAAGGTCAAACTCGCGATCGGTAGCCATTTGAAAATGTCGAGAGGAGAGCAGTAATTCTTCACTGTCATTTACATAGCGATTAGGTTGGTCGGTGGCGCTTTGCGCTGAGAAACGTCCTTGGTCGAGGTCTATCCCTAATTGATTTTTTTCGTTTTGCCAGCGGTAATATACATTGCTAAAAAGACTGTAGCTTTCATCTTCCGTTTGCCCTTTGGAAAGGAGTACTTGGGTAGTGGCTCCGCTGCTGTCTGGTATAATAGGAGTACGACTGCTGCTGAGATTGTCGCTATTACTAAGGGCTCCTTTAACCGAAAAACCCAGGCTGCTTTCTTTGCTCAGCCTCCAATCAGCACCCAAACGCGAATTATAGGATTTGTTGTTGCTATGCACGAATGAGCGCTGGTCGAAATCAATATTATTTTGACTGCGGTAGAGGTCCATGAAATTCCGATTCTGATTCAGTCCATATCCTACCGAGGCCAGCAATCGTACCGCCTTGCGGTTGTGATAAAGATTAAGATTTCCATTATTACGTGGGTAATAGCCCTGGGTATAGCGATGCGAAAAGGAGCCAGTAGTGCCCAGGCTTTTGTCGCGCTTTAAAACAATATTAATAATACCCGCATTTCCTGCGGCATCGTATTGCGAACCCGGTTGGGAGATGATTTCTACTTTTTCAATCTGATCGCTCTGGAGGTTTTTCAGATAGGCATTTAAGTCATCTCCTTGGAGATTTAGAGGACGTCCGTCTACAAAAACTTGAACTCCACTGCGGCCTTCTAAAATAAGATTGTCGTTTTGGTCGACGAATAAACCCGGAGCTGCTCGCAGTAATTCCTGGGCGGATCCACTACCCGCGCTAAGGTTGGCATCAATATTAAAAATGGTTTTTCCAGCTTCGGCCTGAATCATAGGCTTTTCCGCTTCCACTTGCACTTCATCCAAAACACTATTGTCTTCTTGCATAACAATATAACCCAGGTCTAAGATCTTACCTTGATAATTCAGATCGGAGATAAATAGGGTTTTCATACCAATCAGCTGCAGCTTTAAATAGAAATTCCCAATGGATGGTGGACGCATTGTAAACTGTCCTTCCATATTAGAGATTTCCCCTTTTAGTAGACTGGAATCGGCGGAATTAAAGAGGATGACATTCACAAAGGGAAGTCTCTCACCTTTACTATCATGGATAGTTCCTCGGATAGAGGCTTGCCCAAAGCTTAAAGAACTACTAAGAAGAAATAGGAAGAGTACTAGTTTTTTCATGGCTCAAAGATAGAGTTCTAATCCCCGGTTTTTTCTTATAAAAAGCCTAAAGCGGTTAAGTAGAACTAATAGGTCGGTAGATCGTTACTTTAAGTAGTTAAATTGATTTTACCCGCAGGAAAGGGGAATTGGGAGATGGGATTATTGCGGGGAAAGGAACATTTAGAGCCAGAGCTTTAGTCGGCTTCCCTTTTTCGCTAAAATCAGGCGCTTAGCCCCGAAGATTCCCTAATTTTGCTCTTCAAAATCTAATCAAAGATCCATGGATAAATTCGACGTAGCCATTATAGGCTCCGGACCTGGAGGTTATGTGGCCGCCATTCGTTGTGCTCAGTTAGGAATGAAAACTGCCATTATCGAAAAGTACGCCACCTTGGGTGGAACCTGTCTTAACGTAGGTTGTATTCCCTCCAAAGCCTTGCTTGATAGCAGTGAGCATTTTCACAATGCCGAAAAAAGCTTTGCCGATCACGGAATTGAAATCAACAGCCCAAAGGTGAACTTTGAGCAAATGGTGGCTCGCAAGCAGTCGGTAGTTGATCAAACCTGCGACGGGGTGAAATTCCTAATGGATAAAAATAAGATTACCGTATTCCAGGGTATGGGTTCTTTTGTAGATGAGCATACTATTGCCATCAAAGGTGAAGAAGAAACCAAAATCGAAGCCAAGAATATTATCATCGCAACCGGTTCCAAGCCAACCGAATTGCCTTTCGCTAAATTTGATAAAGAGCGTATCATCAGCAGTACCGAAGCTTTAAAATTAAAGGAGGTGCCTAAAAAGATGATCGTTATTGGGGCGGGTATTATTGGCCTCGAATTAGGTAGCGTTTACGCTCGTTTGGGTGCTGAAGTAACTGTGGTTGAATATTTAGATCGCGCGATTCCAACTTTCGATGGCGCCCTAAGTAAGGAGATTACTAAATCCCTAAAGAAATTAGGCTTGAAGTTTAACTTTAGTCATAAGGTAAGCGATGTAAGTCGCAAGGGAGATACAGTTGTAGTTACGGCTACAAACAAAAAAGAAGAGGAAGTTACTTTCGAAGCGGATTACTGTTTAGTAGCGGTGGGTCGTAGTGCCTATACCGCTGGTTTGAATTTGGAAGCAGCCGGATTAAGTGCAGGTGAGCGCGGTAAGATTGAGGTGAATGATCATTTACAAACCGCCAAATCCCATATCTACGCCATTGGTGATGTAATCAAAGGTGCAATGTTGGCGCATAAAGCAGAGGAAGAAGGTGTATTTGTAGCGGAAAGCCTTGCAGGGCAAAAACCACATATCAATTACGATTTAATTCCAGGAGTAGTGTATACCTGGCCGGAAGTGGCCAGCGTGGGTAAAACGGAAGAGCAACTTAAGGAGGCTGGTGTTTCCTATAAATCGGGCTCATTCCCCTTCCGCGCCTTAGGTAGAGCACGAGCAAGTGGCGATGTAGAAGGCCTGGTGAAAATCCTTTCTGATAAAGAAACGGATGAAGTTTTAGGCTTCCACGTAATCGGACCTCGTGCTGCTGATTTAGTAGCGGAGGGAGTAATTGCTATGGAATTCCGGGCTTCGGCAGAAGACATTGCTCGTTCGAGCCATGCGCATCCCACTTTTGCAGAAGCAGTGAAGGAAGCGGCCTTAGCGGCAACTGACAATCGTGCATTGCACGTTTAAGTTTATATTTGAAATAGAATATTGAAAGAGGCCCGGATTGAGGGCCTCTTTTGTTTTACTTTATAAACTAGCTTTGTGCTATATCCAATGCTGGGATGCGTAATATTAAATGGGCTTACATAAGTTATATCCTGCTGATAGTCTTTGTCAGTTTCCTTTTGTACCTCTTTTTAAATAGTACGCATGACATGCAGCTTCTTGATGCCCAGCGGATTAATCTGGCGGGGCGACAAAGAATGCTCTCCCAGCGCTTAGTAAAGGAAGCCTTGCATATCACCGAATTTACCCAGGTTCGGGAAGTGCAAAAAAGTTGCTCGGATCTGGAGCAAACTATAAAGCTTTATCAGGAACTGGAAGAGGCCCTTGCTGATGGTCCATTGTATTGGAAGGTAGAGAAGGAATCTCGGCTAACCGTAGATTCACTCCATGAACGCTATAAGAGTTTACGGGATCGATACCTGGCTACCGCGCAGGAAGTTGGCGGATACTGCCATGGTAGTTTAACGGCAGAAGAATCGCGAAGCCTGGCCTTAAATATGCTGGCCGATAGTGATGCTATGCTGGCTTATCTGGAATATGTGGTTCGCGAATATTCCAAGGATGCGCGCATTAAAAATGAAGAGGAACACCGCCTCAATACCTTTGCCTTTTTGGTGGTGGCTTTCACTTTTATTCTCCTATCCATTTTATTCTTTTTACCCATCTTCCGTCAGCATAAGCGCGAATATGCCGCTCGCTTAAAAAACCTGGAAACCAGTCGTGAGACCGGCAAGGAGTTGGGGCGCTTATTGGAAGCCGAGAAGGACTATAATCTCGAATTGCAAAGACAGCGTAATGCTTTGGCTACGAGTCAGGAAGAGCTAAAGTCCTATGTAAAGGAACTGGAGATGGCTCGTCAAAAACTAAAAGGTAGTGAGAGTGAATTATTGGGGGTAATCGATAATTTACCGGTAGGAGCGATCCTGGTTCAGGGTGAGAATTTATTAGTAAATAAAGAGGCCAGTAAAATCTTAGGCTTTAGTCCTGATGAAATTGATTCACCGGAAAAATACTTTGAGAAGGTCTATCGGGAGAAATCCATGGACATTATTAATCAGTACAAAGAAGTACTTGAGCAAGGTGGAATTGAACCCTTCTTATTTCCGATCTATCGCAAAGACGGAGAAAAGCGGGTTATTGAATTTGGAGGCTATAAATTTAATCGGGGTGTAGTTTGGACCCTCAATGATATTACCGATAAGCGCAAGGCAGAGCGTACCTTAAAGCGCAATGAGGAAGCCATCCGGAAACTGTATTCCATTTCTGCCGATGCCAATTTGAATTTTGAGGAAAAGGTGCAGCAAATATTAGAACTGGGCACCGAGCGATTCCGCTTACCCGCCGGGGTAGTAACCGAGTTCAGTTCTGATGGAAAGTATTATGAGGCGGTATATGCCCATAGCATCCACGACACGGTGGAAATAAAGCGCCAATTACCTCTGAAAGGCACCTTAAGTGCGCTCATTCAAAAGACACATAATGCGGTGGCTTTCCACAATGAAGCTACTGCACCGGAGTTTGTCAATCAAGCTGAAAACTTTCCCATTAAAGCTTATTTAGGGGCCCCAATTGAAACCGATAATGGTTTTTATGGTACGTTGAACTTTAATAGTCCCAAGCCAGTACGCTCGCCCTTTACCGAGAATGATACCGACCTATTAAAATTGATTGCCCGTTGGCTGGGGGCAGAGATCTCTGCCGAACAATCGCGTCGCCAATTAGTAGAGGCTAAGGAAAAGGCAGAATTAGCTGCCACCGCTAAAAGTGAGTTCCTGGCCACAATGAGCCATGAGATCCGTACTCCAATGAACGGGGTTATTGGCATGACTTCCCTGCTCTTGCAAACTAAGCTTGATGATGAGCAGAAAGACTATGTTAATACCATCCGCTTAAGTGGCGATACCTTATTAAGCATCATTAATGATATTCTCGACTTCAGTAAAATTGAAGCCGGAAATATGGACCTGGAAGAATATCCTTTCTCCATTAAGCAATGCGTAGAAGAATCGGTAGAACTACTGTCTAATAAGATTAGTGAGAAAAACCTGGAGCTGATTTACAGCATCGATCCTAAAATCCCAAATTATATCATTGGTGATATTACCCGCCTGCGTCAGATTTTAATCAATCTCCTCAATAATGCTGTGAAGTTTACGGAGGCAGGTGAAATTGAAATCAGAGCTGAGTTACAGAATTATTCCAAGCAGGAGTATGAGGTTCACTTCCTGGTACGAGATACGGGTATTGGTATGAGTAAGGCCCAACAGGAAAAACTCTTTAAGGCCTTTAGTCAGGCTGATAGCTCTACCACCCGTAAGTACGGAGGAACGGGCTTGGGATTGGCTATTTCACAGCGGCTCACTCGATTAATGAAGGGCGAAATTTGGGTAGAGAGTAAGCCCGGGCAAGGCTCCAGTTTCCACTTCACAATCAAAGTGGAGCAGGCCGAAGATCAGATTGATAAAAATGAGGAACGTATCCTAAGCCTGCTGAAAAATCGCAAGGTGATGGTGATTGATGATAACCACACCAACCTCCGGGTCTTTATCAAGCAATTGCGAATTTGGGGCATGCAAGCTTTTTCCGAATCGGACTCTCGCATTGGACTGGAAACCTTGGTGAAGGAGAATTTCGATCTGCTTATCACCGACTTTGAGATGCCAATGATGAATGGCCTGCAATTGAGTAAAAAAATTAAGGAGGTAAAACCAGACTTACCGATCATTATGCTAAGCTCCGCCTATTTGGAATTGCCAGAAGCGGAAAAGCATGAACTTTTTAAATATTACCTCTCCAAGCCGGTAAAGCATTCGCAATTGATGACTTGCATGGGGGATATCTTTAAGGATAGCTCTGCCCCTCAGGAGTTAAAGGTGCAAAAAGAGCCGACTAATGAAGAGTTGTTGGAAGATCTGGGAAATCGTTTCCCTTTACGCATTCTATTGGCTGAGGATAATGCGGTGAATCAAAAACTGGCCGTACTCACTTTGAAAAAAATGGGCTATAGCACCGATATTGCTGGCAATGGACTGGAAGTTCTTCAGGCATTAGATCGCCAGCAATATGATCTGGTATTTATGGATATCCAGATGCCGGAAATGGATGGTATGGAAGCCACCCGCGAGATTATTGCAAAATACGGTGATAAACGTCCGGCTATCATAGCTATGACCGCCAATGCTATGGAAGGCGATCGGGAAAAATTCCTGGATGTGGGCATGGACGATTATGTAACCAAACCCATCAATCTGAGGCTAATTCAAAATATGCTACGCAAGGTGTACCTCAAAGAGTATTCGCAAGAATGAGTGAAGGCTTTCGGTTTTTATGGCCAGAAGCGGCGCAAAAGTGGCAGCAACTAGAATCCCTGGCCGCGAGTTCTGAGCATTGCATTTTGCTCGATTCCCATCAACATCGCGATTCCTATGGTTCCTGGGATAAGGTTTTGGCCTGGGGGGCAAGAGCCATTTATCAAGGTGATTTCGAGGGGCTAAAGTCCTTTCGGCAAGAGCATAAAGATTGGCTATTTGGCCATTTGGCTTACGATCTTAAAAATCAACTGGAAGATTTAAATTCGCGTCATCCCAGGAAACTGGACTGGGCAGATTTGCAATTTTTTATTCCTGAAACGATAGTTCTGCTAAAGGGCGATCAAATTCAAATAATTTCCTGGCGCTATGCCAATACTCAGGCTTTAGAAGCAGACTTGGCACCACCGCAAGTGCAAGAATCCCTTTCCAATTTAAAGTTTGAAGCACAAACTTCGCGAGAAACCTATCTGGAGGATATCCAGTCCTTGAAGCAAGAATTGCAATACGGTAATATTTACGAGATTAATTACTGTACGCTTTTTGAGGCTCGGGGGCCGATGCGTCCTTTGCAGCGATTTCAGGAGCTGAATGAAAAACATCAGGCACCCTTTAGCGCCTATTATCGGGACAAGCAGCGTCATTTACTTTGTTTTTCACCCGAGCGTTATTTGCGCAAGCAAGGCGCTGAACTGATTTCGCAGCCTATCAAAGGAACAGCGCCGCGTGCGCAAGATCCGGTGCGCGATCAGGAGCAAAAGGCACATCTCCTAAGCTCCGAAAAAGAACGGGCCGAAAATGTGATGATAGTAGATTTGGTGCGGAATGATTTATCGCGAACCGCTCGTACCAATTCGGTAAGCGTACCCGAATTATTCGGCTTGTATAGTTTCAATGCAGTACATCAAATGATCAGCACGGTCCGCAGTGAATTGGATAGCAATCGCTATACTTTGGAAGATGCATTGCGTTATTCTTTTCCTATGGGTAGCATGACGGGGGCGCCCAAAGTATCGGCCATGCAATTAATAGATCAGCATGAGCATTTTCGTCGGGGCCTGTATTCCGGAGCCCTGGGCTATATCGATCCCGAGGGAAATTTTGATTTCAATGTGGTAATTCGCAGTATTGCTTATGATTCCGAGCAGGACTATGCTCAAGTGGCGGTAGGCAGTGCCATTACTATTCATTGCGATGCCGAAGCGGAATATGCGGAGTGTTTATTGAAAGCGGAAAAGCTCATTCGCTGATTACCTTTGCATCATGCTCGATACTTTACAGGCGGCATTAGCCAAATATGATATTGATTCGCGCGATAAGCTTTTGCTGGCCATCAGTGGTGGTTTGGATAGTGTGGTGCTTTTACATGCCCTTTTGGAACTGGGCTTTCAAGCAGAATTGGCCCATTGTAATTTTGGATTAAGGGGAGAGGCATCAGAAGAGGACGCGCAATTTTGCCAGCGTTTGGCCCAACAACATGATCTGCCCATTCATATAAAGAAATGCGAGACTGAGACCTATGCTCAGGAGAAAGGTCTCTCCATCCAGATGGCGGCACGGGACTTGCGCTATGCCTTTTTTGAAGAATTAGACCTTTTGGGGAATTACCGTGCGATACTTACGGCTCATCACGGCGATGATCAATTGGAGACCATGATCTTTAAACTGGCTCGTGGTAGTGCCCTGGAAGCAGTAGCCGGCATTCGGGAAAAGCGGCAGAAATACCTGCGACCTATGTTGGGTATCCTGCGCAATGAAATTGAAGCCTTTGCCAAAGAGCGAAAATTAACTTGGCGTGAAGATGCCTCAAATGCCGAAACCAAATACCTGCGCAATGCTTATCGTCATCGACTGATTCCCTTATGGGAGGAGATTCAGCCTGACTTAAAAGGTAAAATGTTGCTTAGTTCGCGCTTATTGCGGGAGCAAAGTGAGGCCTTGGATGAATTGCTCGAGGAAAAATTGTCGCAAGCTTTAGTTCGGGAAGAAGATTGGGAGCGGCTGAATTATGATTCGATGGTAGATAAAGCCTGGTTTGGGCAATTGCTTTATAAGTGGCTTTCGCCGAAAGGCAGATGGGATTGGCCTGCAGTGCATCATTTATGGCAGAGCCGCAAAGGACGCTACACCGAAAATGAAGCTTATCGTCTTTACCAGGGGGAAGCCTGCTATGAATTACGCAAACAAAGCAGCAGTCAAAGCGTCAATTTGAAGATTGCAACCGACGATTCGCAAATTGATAATCCCATTCAGTTGGATTTTGAGGTATTGCCGCGCGAAAAGGTGAAGTTGGACGGCCTTAGAGAACATCATTTTCTCGACTATGAGGCCTTAGAATTTCCACTCATTTTGCGTAATTGGCGCGATGGAGACCGATTTCAGCCCTTAGGTATGTCAGGAACCAAAAAGCTAAGCGACTATTGGATTGACCAGAAGATGCCCATGGCCGAAAAAGACAGCCAATTGGTATTGGAAAGCGCGGGAGAGATTGTAGCCTTGATTGGCCACCGTATCGACCATCGTTTTCGGGTCCGGAATTCGACGAAAACCATTTACTTTGTTCGACTTAAATAAATTTCTCTAAGCCATCATTGATGAGATTACTAAGCACCTTTTTGACCCTCTGCCTGAGTGTATTTTTTGCTTCTGCTCAAATTTTAGATCCGGTTGATGTAAAGTTTGAAACCAAAGACCTGGGAAATGGCCAAATGGAACTGATTGCCAAGGTGACCATGGAACGCGAGTGGCATATTTACTCGGTAAAAACCCCCGAGACTTCCATGATTATTGGGGCGGATTTTGTTTTCACTCCTAATTCTTCCTATAAGTTGGTTGGAGGATTGATAGAACCAGAACCACATTGCTATTATGACTCTCTCTACATGGAGGACCTCTGTTCTCATGAAGATGTGGTGCGTATCCGTCAGAAAATCCAGGTGCTTAGCGCCAAGGATTTTAATGTGGAAGCCGAGTTTTCCTATCAAACTTGTAATGCTGAAACTTGTTTGGCCCCCGAGTATGAGCCTCATACCTTTAAGATAAAAGGCTATCAAGGTGCCGCTAAGGAGGAGCCAAAGGCGGATGATTCGAAAACTAGCACAAGCACTACTTCAAGTACTGAAGAAACCGGGGATACCGGTGCTATATCGGTACCTGGGGAGAAGATGGAGATAGATTATACTCAGGGTGAGGAAGTAGTCCAAGCTGAGACCGAGAGCTCCGAGTCAGATCAGGCATCCGAAATTGAAGCTGATAAAAAAGATAAGGTGCCCAGTATGTGGGGGACCTTCATACTCGCATTTCTGGGAGGTTTTTTAGCGCTGCTAACTCCTTGTGTATTCCCTATGATTCCGCTTACCGTAAGCTTCTTCACTAAACAAAGTAAGAACCGGGCAAAAGGAATTGCCAATGCTTTAACCTACGGGGCTTCTATTATTGTAATCTATACTTTATTAGGCTTCTTAATTGTAAAGGTATTTGGTAGTGATGCCCTGAATGCACTGTCCACCAACCCTTGGATGAATCTGGCCTTCTTTGTTCTATTAGTAGTGTTTGCCATTAGCTTCTTCGGAGCATTTGAGATTACGCTGCCTAGTTCCTGGGTGAATCGTAGTGACCGTGCGGCAGATAAAGGTGGGATCATCGGTATCTTCTTTATGGCCTTTACCCTGGCTTTGGTGTCCTTCTCTTGTACTGGTCCTATCATTGGAACCTTATTGGTAGAAGCCGCCAGCGGTGGTGTGCAAGGTCCACTAATCGGGATGTTTGGCTTTAGCTTAGCCCTGGCCCTGCCTTTCGCCTTGTTTGCAGCCTTCCCTGGCTGGTTGAACTCATTACCCAAGAGCGGAGGTTGGTTAAACTCTGTGAAAGTAGTTCTAGGTTTTGTGGAATTAGCCTTTGCTTTTAAGTTCTTAAGTACCGCGGATCTGGTTTGGCAAGCCCACATTTTACCTCGCGAATGGTTTATCGCTATTTGGATTGGTATTGGAATCTTGTTGACTGCGTACCTCTTAGGTAAATACCGCATGCCTCATGATAGTCCATCGGATAAGGTTTCAGTTTTCCGTTTAATACTGGCCGTAATTACCATCAGCTTTACCATTTATTTAATTCCTGGCTTATGGGGTGCACCATTGAAAGCAATTTCAGGATTCCCTCCACCTATGTTCTACAGTGAATCGCCACAAGGAGTGGGCGCAGCGGCAGCTCCAACTGTAGTGGCTAGCACTGCAGCAGAAAGCCATATCCCGGAAGGAGCTGATCCGGATCATTGTCCGCATCAATTGAATTGTTTCCATGACTTTGAAACGGGTAAAGCCTATGCTGAAAAAGTGGGTAAGCCAATTCTGCTCGACTTTACCGGTTGGGGCTGTGTTAACTGTCGTAAGATGGAAGAGCAGGTGTGGAGTGATCCCAAAGTATTGGAGATTCTTCGTAATGATGTAGTACTCATTTCTCTTTATGTTGACGAGCGTGCCAAATTGCCTAAAGAAGAGCAATATGTAAGTGAATTGACCGGGGATGAGGTACGTACAGTAGGTAAGAAATGGAGTGAGTTCCAACGCGAACATTACAAGTCCAACTCGCAACCTCAGTATGTGCTGATCAATCACGAAAGCATGAGTCCCTTAAATGGTACTACTGCCTATGATCCCGACATTCAATTGTATGTAGATTGGTTGGAAGAAGGGATTTCCAAATTCGAGCAGCAGTAAATTCGCATAACATTTAATCCAAAGCTTTGCCTTGATTTTCGAATCAAAGCAAAGCTTTGGCTTTTTAAAGCCTTTAGGGCTAAAGTCCCATTACTTAATTTTGCCAGATGGTAAGCAAAGAACAATTGCAGGAATTGCAGTCGCGCTTAAAATCCTTAAATGCTTATTTGCAGATCGAGGAGAAGCGGATTCAAATCATCAATGAAGAAGAAAAGACCGCCGATGCGGGTTTCTGGGAGGATCAGAAAACCGCACAGCAGGTAATGAAGAAGATTCGGGGCATGAAGTTTTGGACCGAATCTTACGGTGAGTTGGCTGCAGCGGTGGAAGAGGTAGCTTTAGGTTTGGAGTTCCTGGAATTGGGTGAGCTGGAAGAAGAAGAGCTCGATGCCATGTATAATAAAGCAGTACAGGTGCTGGAAGACCTGGAATTCCGTAATATGTTTTCCGGAGAAGAAGATCAACTAAGTGCCGTACTTCAAATTACGGCGGGTGCCGGGGGAACGGAGTCTTGTGATTGGGCCTCCATGTTAATGCGGATGTACATTCGCTATGCGGAGCGCCAAAACTTTAAGGTTCGCGAACTCAATTATCAGGATGGCGATGTGGCCGGAATTAAAACCGTAACCCTCGAGATTGAAGGTGATTTTGCCTTTGGATACCTCAAAGGGGAAAACGGAGTACATCGTTTAGTGCGCATTTCTCCCTTTGATAGCAATGCCAAGCGGCATACCAGTTTTGCTTCCGTTTATGTGTATCCTTTAGTGGATGATTCCATTGAAATTGAGATTAACCCTTCCGATATCGAATGGGATACCTTCCGTTCGGGTGGTGCTGGAGGACAGAACGTAAACAAGGTAGAAACCGGGGTGCGCTTACGACATGCCCCTTCCGGAATTATTATCGAGAATACCGAAAGTCGTTCCCAATTACAGAATAAGGAGAAAGCCATGCAATTGCTGAAATCTCAATTATTCGAAATTGAACTGGAAGCGAAGAATCAAAAACGCGCGGAGATTGAAGCCGGTAAGAAAAAGATTGAGTGGGGTTCTCAAATCCGAAACTATGTATTGCATCCTTATAAATTAATTAAGGATGTGCGTACTGCGGAGGAAACCTCCAACGTAGATCAGGTATTGGATGGGGATTTGGATGCCTTCATAAAATCCTACCTGATGAGCCAGGGCCAAGGCGCAGAAGTGGAGGAAGCCTGATCGGAGAATAAGGAATATCGATAGCTCTCTCATTCCCTGCGGATTTCTCGCAAATGCTTAGTAATTTGCTGGAAATTGAAATCTTGCGCTGCCTTATACTTTCCATCTTTCTGGTTTTTGGGCTCTCTGCTCAGGAAGTAGGCTTTGTGCCGAATGCCGGGCAGTGGGAAGGCGATTTTGATTTTCGATTTCACGGCAGTCAAGGTTATGTTTTCCTAAAAGCCGGCGAACAAAGGGTGATGCTTGTGCAAAGGCAGCATCACGACCATCAATGGCATCACCAAAGTCATACTCAGACTAAAGGTCATGTATACCGCATCCACTGGTTGGGAGCTGATACCAATGCCCGCCTCAGTACCGAGGTTTACCCCAATCATACCCGCCTCAATTTTCTTTTTGGCCGAGATCGGGAACGTTGGAAATCCGGATTACATCAATACCGAATTGTTACCTACCACAACATTTATCCGCAAATAGACCTGCGTTATGTAGCGGATGGTTCGGGATACTGCCGATTTGATTTTATCCTGCATCCCGGTGCGGATCCCGAGCTTATTCGTTGGGAGATCGAAGGTGCAGATCAACATGGCATTGCAGGCTCTGATTTGGCACTGATAACCACAGTCGGCTCAGCAATCTACACTGCCCCGCGATCCTATCAGGAAGAGGAGGAAATTGCATCCGAATTCAAGCAATTCGAAGATGGAAGCTATGGTTTCGATTTGGCGAAATACGATCACCGTAAGGATTTGCTAATCGATCCTACTCTGGTATTCAGTACTTATAGCGGCAGCACAGATGATAATTTCGGCTTTTCGGCCACCTATGGAATCGACGGTTCCGGATATGGAGCAGGTATCAATTATGGTCATAGTGTAATCCATAGGGGTTTTCCTACCAGCTTGGGAGCATTTCAGGATTCTTCCCAGGGCGGAATAGTGGATATAAGCATTGCGAAATACAATCC
This sequence comes from Croceimicrobium sp., assembly GCF_965228705.1. GTDB lineage: Bacteria > Bacteroidota > Bacteroidia > Flavobacteriales > Schleiferiaceae > Croceimicrobium. The sequence goes on along the minus strand of NZ_OZ245832.1, from coordinate 2,084,410 downwards.
TCAGGGCACGGCCCAAATCTACGCGACCTACCTTGGCGGCAATGGCAATGATTTACCTTTCAGTCTCCTGGAAGGTCCTGATAAAAGTTTGATTGTGATGGGAGTAACAGGCTCCGTTAATTTTCCAACCCATCCCAATTCATTCGATACCAGCTTTGCTCAAGGGCCTGCCGATATGATTCGTATTGGTGGTAGCCTACCTTTTCCGGTGGGCTCTGATATTTTTGTTACGGTGCTGGATAGTACGGGCGGATCATTGCTGGGCTCTACCTTTTTTGGGGATAGCCTTAGTGATGGGAATAATAAGCGGATGATGTTTAATTATGGAGACCCTGCCAGAGGTGATATCACCCTGGATTCGCAAGGGAATATCATCATAAGCTCCTACACCTTTTCTTCGGGATTGCCCACCGGTTCGGCTTCCGACTCGCATTATCGCGGTGAACAGGATGGCTTGATTGTATCCTTCAATCCGGACCTCAGTCAATTAAATTGGGCACGCTATTTAGGTGGCGAAGACAATGACGCCAGCTTCTCCTTACGCTATACCAATACAGGTCGATTATTCGTAGCCGGTTCATCGGAAAGTGATACCCTTTCTTTTGATACAAGCGGGGTTTATCTGCCACTGCGAGCAGGTAAGGTGGATGCCTTTTTAACAGAACTAAATCCACAAAATGGGGATGTACTTAAATGGACTTTTAGTGGTACAGCAGAAGATGATCGCGCCTATTTTGTTGATTATACCCCAGAGGGTAATCTGGTAATATTTGGTCAAACTGCTGGTCCCTGGCCTTGGATTGGCAATAAGGTGTGGGGTGTACCCAGTAGTTCGCAGTTTATTCAGGAGCTGAGTCCTGATTTACAAAGGGTAATGCATTCAACCACTTTTGGAGATGGTTTGCTGGGGGTTACGGATATCAGTCCGACCGCTTTAATGGTATCCGATTGTGGAGATGTGTTCCTTTCGGGATGGGGTGCTCCCTATAATTCCAGTTTAAGGGGCGTAATGGGTGATACCCGAGGTTTACCGGTAACTCCTGATGCTTATCGAGATTCTGCCGACAATCGAGGGGATTTCTATTTTATGCGCTTGGATGCTTCCTGGCAAGAATTGGAATATGCGACCTTCTTCGGGCAATGGCAAAACGGTGCGGATCATGTAGATGGCGGTAGTTCTCGCTTCCGCAGAGATGGCAGTATTTTCCAGGCCGTATGTTCCTGCGGAAGTATTCCTTATGGTTTTCCAATTACTCCCAATGCTTTTGAAGATACCGTCCGCAGTGGAAACTGTAATATGGCGGTATTCCGATTTGATATGGAAGCGGATACCGTACGTTGTGAAGTGGATTTAGCCAAGGGGGTGCCAGATAGCACTTGCCTTCCGGCTGAGGTGAAATTTGTGGATCGCAGCTTTAATGCGGATGTGGTATTAGTGATAGATCCGCAGGGCAATGTGGATACACTGACTAATCAAATGTTCACGGTTCAAGACAGTGGCCTTTCCGTTTTTCGCTTTGTAGCCCTGGATACCAATTGTAATCTGGTGGATAGCAGTCAGGTTTTGATTTATGGCTTTAATAATCCGCTGGAAGCCGACTTTAATTTCGAATACGATAGTTGTGATGCCAGTGGCGTGGTTCAGTTTAAAAACCTCAGTATAGGTGCGGGTTCCTATCAATGGGATTTTGGAGATGGCAATAATAGCAATGCTTCTGAGCCCAGTCATACTTTCCTGCCCGGCAATTATACCATTCAATTAATAGTGGAAGATCCGATCTGTAATCAGCTCGACACCTTAGAGCAGGAATTGGAAGTGCATTACCGTTCTAATAAAGGTGAAATGCTGGTGGAAAGCGATGCTTGTGATCCGGAACGAAAACTAAAGGCCAGTGCTGATTTAGGAACCACAAACCCTGGCGACTTCCATGCTTTTGAGTGGTATGTAGATGGTCAATTGGTGGGCCAGGGAGATAGCCTCAATTATCAATTTATGACGGGCGGTAGTTATGAACTGGAACTTCGCTTCTTAGACACGCTCTGCAACCGATCTAAATCCGAAAGCTATGATCTCTATTATTACGATGAGAGCTTTGAGCTGAAATTCCCCAATATCTTTACCCCTAATGGTGATGGGATGAATGATGAGTTTACCGTACTCGATTTAGAGTCGGTAGCGCCTTTCTTAGATCGGGCGACTCTGGAAGTGTATAATCGTAATGGTTTGCGCATTTATGCCGGCGACCTTCTGGAGGCATCATGGAATGGTAAAAGTGAGGGGCAGGAAGTTCCCGATGCAGTCTACTTCTATATCTTCAATTATGAGGATATTTGCGGTCAAACTAAGGAGCAAAATGGCTTCTTCCACTTAGAACGATAAGATGCGATATTACCATAATCCCCGTTGTACTAAAAGCCGTGAAGGCTTAGCTTATTTAGAAGAAAAAGGCTTAAAGCCTGAAGTGATCCTCTACCAAAAGGAACCATTGAGCCCCAATGATTTGGAAGAGATTATCGATAAACTAGACATTGAGGCCATTGAGCTTATTCGCACTAAAGAGGCGGTTTGGAAAGAGGAGTTTGCCGACAAGGAGCTGGATGAGAATGAGCTGATCCTGGCCATGATAGAGTATCCTCAGTTAATGGAGCGCCCCATCTTAATTAATGGCGATAAAGCTGCCATTGGCCGCCCCAAAGAAAATTTCGATTCTATCATTTAATATCCTGCACCAATCCATATACGATTGGGTTGCCGGTCCATAGTCTCACATCAATAGTGCCTGAGCAAGTGGCGGTATCAGAACCCTGGTCGATTAATACCTTCCAGTTGAAATTGTTGACTCCGTATTCCCCGATCGGACTACTGATATAATTGCTTCCTTGCTTTAAAGGATGGGCAATCCATTGCAGTGATTGATCTCCGTCCATAATGTGGAATACCAAATGAGCATTTTCTGGCCCCTGGAAATTATCGATATGTGCTACTACCTGACTTTGAGCTTCATCGGCTAAGTGGGTGTAAGAGCTTAGGCTATCGATAAAAAGGTAGGGCTTGGCCTGCGCTTTAATTGCTTGCCTTTTCAATATGCTGATGCCTAACTTCTGGCTTTCGGTATTATTTCCTGTACGCTGATAATGATGTAGGCTAAAGCCGAAGTGATTGACTCTTTCCTGCATTTCAAAACCGTTGTCGATAATGGCGAAGGGCCAAAAGCCCGGGCTGGCATGATCCATAATGAGCACAAATTCATTGGGGAGATGTGCAAGATCCAATTGATCAATAGCTTCACCTTTCGGGATTCCATTACTAATCTGGCGGTAGAAATTCCATTTTTCAGCACTCCAGTGGTAGAGTACCGGGAGGTCATTTTGTTGGATGCTGGCAATATATCGACCGGCTTCTTTGGGTGGACTCAGATGAGCTTCCTGAAAATAGCGGCGTGATTTAAATAGAGAAAAACCGAGTAAGATGGCCAGCACCATGTAAAGCAGGGGAATTCCCTTTTGCAGCTTTTTCTCCTTTAAGGGGATGAATAAGATGAAAGGACTTAGGAAAATTAAGCTTGAAAATTGCAGCACTGGATTGCGCAGATGGGAGTATAGGAAGGCGATGCCAAAGCACGCGAGAAACCAAATCCAAGCATCCGGAAAGCGACTTTTGAATGCGAGCCAGGCTAGGGCAATCATTAAAAAAGGCCCCCATAAAGTGAGGTAGTTTAATTGATAGGAAAAGAAATTCAGCAGCCAATCATAATTTGGCTTTCCTAACCATTGGCCAACTCCGCCCATCGCTAATTGATCCTGGAAAATTCCTAAATGCGGAGCGAAGAGTAGTAAAACACCCAGACCCGTTAGTAACCAGGACCATGGTTTTTTACGAGTTCGGATTAGGGCCGTAATACCCATTAATAGAACGGAAAGTAAGGCCAGGTAATGACTGTAAGCGGCTAAGGTGGCTGCGAGTCCAAAAGCAATGAGGTAACTGGTCTTGGGTTTGTGAAAGAAATAGCTGATATAGGCGTATCCGGCCCAAGCCACAAAAAAGCCACCCCAGGCATAGGGTCTTGCTACAGTTTGGTAGTAGAGGAAAAACTCCGAAAAAGAAAGGATCAGTACCGGGAAGGCAGCCCATATTCCGGTTTGGAGTCGCCGCCCAGCTAAATAGATGAAGGTAATTGTTCCTAATCCTAATAGAACCGAAGGCAGTTTTATCCAGAATTCCGAATAATCTACCAGCGGTGCCCAGTAGTAGAGGAAAACCTGCACCAAGGCGGGATGTCCATCTATGCGAACGGCATTTTCAATCAGCTCCGAGAAGCTATCAAATTGGGTGCGATATAAAGCGCTCAGTTCATCATGCGAAAAATCAAAATCGCCCAGATGCCATAAGCGTAGAAATGCCGCCATCAAAAAGATCAGGCCGAAGAGCCAATGCTCCTTTAAAAGCTGTTTTATTTTTCGATTCCGGCTTGCCAAAGTAAAAAGCTAAATTCCATTGCCGTTTCTTTCAGGGCTTCGAAACGACCACTAGCGCCACCATGACCGGTGCTCATATTGCAATACATCAAAATATGATTTTCACCCTGATGGTAATCCCGCAATTTAGCACACCATTTGGCGGGTTCCCAGTATTGTACTTGTGAATCGTGCAGGCCGGTGGTGATGAGTAAATTGGGATAAGCCTGTTCCTTCACATTATCGTAGGGGGAGTAGGACTTGATATAATGGTAGTATTCCTCATTTTTAGGATTACCCCATTCGTCGAACTCACCGGTGGTAAGTGGGATGCTTTCGTCCAACATAGTGCTTACTACATCAACAAAGGGAACGGCGGCAATAACGGCTTTAAAGAGATCCGGGCGCCAGTTGATAACCGTACCCATTAAGAGTCCGCCGGCACTGCCTCCCATGGCGAAGAGTTGCTCTGGCTGCGTGCGTCCCTCAGCGATAAGCCCTTCGGCTACCGAAATGAAATCCTGAAAACTGTTTTTCTTTTTTAGCATTTTCCCCTCTTCATACCAGGGTCTGCCCAGGTATTGGCCACCTCTAATATGGGCAATCACGAAGGTGAAGCCACGGTCTACGAGGCTCAAGCGATTGCTGGAAAAACCAGGTTCTACGGTAATGCCATAGGAGCCGTAACCATAAAGAAGAAGGGGATTGCTACCTTCTTTCTGACGATCTGGGCGCCATAAAATTGAGACGGGGATTTTCTCGCCATCTTCCGCTTGATACCACCTTCTTTCTTCGCGATATACTGAGGCGTCAAAACCACCTAAAACTTCTTGTTGTTTTAGGGTTTTCTGCTCACCTGTCTCCATATTGTATTCTATTACCGCATTGGGTTGAGTCAAGCTGGAATAGCCATAGCGAAGTAGGTTGCTTTCAAAGCTGGGGTTAGTGCCAATTCCGGCAGTATAAGTTTCGCTGTCGAACTGTATATAGTGGTCCTGTTTACCGTCCCAGGTCATCACGCGTAAGCGATTTAATCCCTGCGAACGTTCTTCCAAAACCAGGTACTTCTCAAAAATCTCCAATCCCTCGAGATAAACCGCTTCGCGATGGGGGATAATATCCTGCCAATTTTCTTTCAAACCCAGGTCCAATGGACTGCGCATTAGCTTAAAATTGAGGGCGTTTTGGTAATTGGTGCGGATATACCAATGCTCGCCAAAATGGGCCACTGAGTATTCTAGGTCGCGCTCTCGGGGCTGGATGAGGGCAAATTCGCCTTCCGGCTGATCGGCCTCCAAATAGTGGTATTCGTTGGAAACAGTGCTGTGGCAACCGATCATTAAAAAACGCTCACTTTTAGAGCGGTAAACGGAGCAGATAAAGCTACTGTCTGCTTCTTCATATACCAATTGGTCCTCGGAGGGAGAGCTGCCAAACCGATGACGGTAAACCTGGCATGGGCGCAGAGTCTCGTCTTTTCGAGTGTAGAAAACATATTGACCATCGCTACTCCAGGAAGCGGAACCCGTGCATTGTGGAAGTTCATAATCCAGCTCCAGGCCACTTTCTAAATTGCGGAAGCGGATTTTATAAATACGTCTACTTTGATCATCATAACCATAAGCCAACCAATTACGATCGGGACTTAAGCTCATGCCACCAACCTGGTAATAATCTTTACCACTGGCTTCGATATTTACATCCAGCATGATTTCCTCTTCGGCATCCATACTTCCTTTGCGTCGGCAATAGATGGGATGATCTTTCCCCTGATCATAACGCACATAGATCCAATAGCCCTTTTTGAAATAGGGAACAGAGCTGTCGTCTTCCTTAATGCGACCTTTTAATTCTAAAAATAGCTTTTCCTCTAAAGCTTGCAGGGGAGCCATCACTTCGGAGCGATAGTCGTTTTCTGCATTTAGATAGGCTATAGTTTCAGGCTTTTCGCGCTCACGCAACCAGTAATAATCATCTTCGCGTATATCGGAGTGAATCTCCAGGATCTCCTTCTTTTTAGAAGCTTTGGGAGGAGTAGGGCCTTTTGACATTCGTCTTCAAATTTGGGGCTAAGTTGCTAATTTTTTCTTGGCTCAGAGAAGCAGTCCTCCGGCGCATATTTAATTATCTTGCGCATTCACAAAAATGCATACCATGACCCACAAGGGAATGCTTCGCGAGGGAGCTTTAAAGGATAAAGTGATCGTAATTACCGGTGGAGGAACCGGATTAGGTCGGGCAATGGGAGAGTACTTTCTCGAGCTTGGCGCTAAATTGGCAATTTGCGGTCGACGTGCTGAGGTTCTCGCAAAGGCGGCTCAAGAAATGATGGCCGAAAAAGGTAGCGAGGTATTTACCTTTCCTTGTGATGTGCGCAAATACGAGGAGGTAGAAGCCTTTCGCGATGCCGTACTCAGTCATTATGGTAAGGTAGATGTTTTACTCAATAATGCTGCCGGAAATTTTATAAGTCCAACCGAACGACTTTCGCCGGGGGCTTTTGATGCCATTATCGATATTGTACTTAAGGGAACGAAGAACTGCACTCTTGCCTTTGGTAAAAAGTGGATTGAGAATAAAGAGCAGGGTAAGGTGGTTTTAAGTATTACAACTACCTATGCAGCTACAGGTTCGGCCTTTGTTGTTCCTTCGGCAATGGCTAAGGCAGGAGTTTCAGCGATGACGCGTTCTCTGGCCGTGGAGTGGGCACGTTATGGTATTCGTTTTAATGCTATTGCACCCGGGCCTTTTCCAACCGAAGGAGCCTGGAGTCGTTTGTTACCGGGAGATATTCCCGATATGCTGAAATTAGAGAATCAAGTGCCGCTGAAACGCGCAGGTAATCTCCATGAGTTGGCCAATTTAGCAGCCTTTTTGGTGAGCGATTTTGCAGCTTATATGAATGGCGAGATTGTTACCATAGATGGCGGTGAGTGGCTTTTAGGGGCCGGTGAATTGAACTTTTTAGAAGCTGTTCCAGATGAAATGTGGGATTGGATTGGTGAAGCAACCCGTAAAGGGAAATAAGCTATTAATCATTTTACTATGCGGGCTGTTAGCGGCATGCAAAACCGGAACGCGTGAACCGGAAGCCTTTGATTGGCAAGGTCATCGTGGGGCAAGAGGTGAGGCGCCCGAAAATAGTATACCCGCCATGCTTCGCGCTTTACAGGAAGGAGTGAAGACTCTGGAAATGGACGTGGTGCTAAGCAAGGATTCGGTAGTTCTACTTTCGCATGAGCCTTGGTTCAATACGGATATTTGCCTGGATGCAGAAGGTGGTGAATGGTCCGATTCTGCCGATCGCAATATATTCCATTATAACTATTCTGAAATTGCAGCCTGTGATTGTGGGAGCAAGGTCTATGAGCGATTCCCGGCTCAAGAACATCTGAAAACGGCTAAACCTCGCTTACTAGACGTGATTCTCGAAGCTGAAGAAGCGGCTTTGATGGTGAATCGTGAAGAGCCTTTCTATAATATTGAGATTAAGTCAAAGCCCGAATGGGATGCGGTGCACTATCCCAGTTTGGAGTTTTACTGCGATCGAGTTATGGAAACTTTGGCTAAAGCCAGTTTGGAGGAGCGATTGGTGATCCAAAGTTTTGATCCTCGGGCCTTGCGCTACATGCATGAAAAATACCCTCAAGTATCTCTGGCCTATTTAAGTGAAGATGGGGAGCGCAGCCCGGCAGAGCAAATTAAAGATTTGGGATTTGTTCCGGCGATTTACAGTTGTGAGTTTTCGCTCTTAAGTGAAGCCACGGTGAAGCAGTTACAGGCTTCGGGGATGAAAGTGATTCCCTGGACGGTTAATGAAATTGCCGATGCCGAGAAATTGAAGGCCTGGGGTGTTGATGGAATCATTACCGATTATCCTGCGCGTATGATTAGCGCTTTGGGGCGGCATTAATCTTGTCCAGTTTATTCTTAAAATCTTTGGCGCGGTCGTGATCCCCAATGCGTGTGCAGATGGCCTGCATTAATTCATAAACCCGAGCCGCATTTTCCGTGTTAAAATGCTGCGACATCCATAGAATTAATAAGGATTCAGCAGCCTTTAAGGTGGTGTTGTCTAAGTGTTTGCTGAGTAATTCGGCCTGATGAAGCAGGGCCAATTCTTGTTTTTCGGCCTCAGCCTGACGATAATGTTGATAGAAATCCTGATGGGCCTCATCGTCCCAGTTCAGGTGCTGATACCAATTGCTCATTCTAGTTTCTTATCCGTTGAAGGCCATCTTTGGCAGGTTGGTGAACAGGCAGTAATTCCAAGGTCTTAAGGTATTCCTTCTTGGCATTGATTACATCGCCCAACATTTCATAGGCATAGCCTTTACCATAATGAGCTTTATAATTTTGATTAGGATTAGCCTTGATGCTTTTGCTGTAATAATCTAGGGCTTCGTGATAGTCCTTCACCTTAACTGTAAAGATGTAGCCTAGGTTATAGAAGCTATCGGCATCATTGGGATTTAATTGGGTGGCCTTGGTATAAGCCTCGATGGCGCGATTGAGCTCATCGATTTCCATATAATGCACTCCTAATTTGTAATATATCTCAGCATTGTTGGGTTCGAGGTTCAGGATACGCTTGTAATAATATTGAGCCAGTGTATCTCTTTTCGAGGCCAGGGTAACGCCCATTAAGTCTAATGCTTCAATATAGTCTTGATCCAGATCGGTCGCTTTCTGGAAATACTGTAAAGCCAAATCAGTATCATGACGAGAATCCCGGGCGATAATACCTTTATAGAGATAAGCCGGAGCGAAGTACTCATCAATGTCAATGAGTTCATTGGCGTATTTCAATGCGGGTTCAAAGTTTTGAATACTGGCGTGGAGCTTTACCAGATTTAAACGACAGTCGATATTTTCCGGATCCACATTTGCGCATTGGGTCCAGCGGTTGCGAGCCTGTCTGCTTTGATTGCGAAGCATATTTAATTCGCCCAGGTGAAGTAATAAAGGTGCATAGGTGGAGTCTACATTAAAGGCTCTTTGGAAGTCGAGCCAAGCACCTTGCTGATCATTGCGTTGTAATTTCTGATATCCTCTTTCAGATAGGGCTTCTAAATTATTAGGCTCAGCGGCAATTAAGGCATCCAAACTATCTAAGCTCGATTTGGGCTTTTGACTTTGAATTGTGGTCTCGGTGCTGTCCGCCTCGTTAAGGTTGTTGTTAGCGTGGCTGGTTTTCTCATTATTACAGGCGAGCAAACTAAGGCTGGCCAGGAAGAGCATGCTTCTCGAAAATCTCATAGTACGAAAGTAAGGAGGCCGACTGAATTAATACATCAGCTTGGGCAATGATTAGATGCAGAAAATCTAAAGGGCTGCCTGTTGTTAAAATAAAAATGCCGTCCTGATCAAATCAAGACGGCAAAGTAGAGGAAGAGGCGGGCTTATTTAGCAGCCAGGCTCTCTTTGATTTTGTTTTCAATTTCGTCGGCCAATTCGGGATTGTCTTCCAATAATTGACGAACGGCATCACGACCCTGTCCTAATTTGGTATCGCCATAGCTAAACCAACTTCCGGATTTCTTCACGATTTCATGATCTACGCCAAGGTCGATGATTTCTCCTACTTTGGAGATGCCTTTTCCGTAAAGGATGTCAAATTCTGCCTGACGGAAAGGAGGGGCTACTTTATTTTTCACCACTTTCACTCGAGCACGGTTTCCGGTTACACCTTCCGAATCTTTGATTTGAGAGATGCGGCGAATATCCAAGCGTACTGAAGAGTAGAATTTAAGGGCATTACCACCAGTGGTGGTTTCAGGGTTCCCGAACATAACGCCGATCTTTTCTCTTAACTGGTTAATAAAGATGCAGCAGCAATTGGTTTTACTAATAGTACCGGTTAATTTTCGCAGGGCTTGCGACATTAATCGGGCTTGCAATCCCATTTTACTATCGCCCATTTCACCTTCAATTTCACTTTTAGGTGTTAAGGCGGCAACCGAGTCGATGATGAGTAAATCGATAGCTCCGGAGCGGATCAGGTTATCGGCAATCTCCAAAGCTTGCTCACCATTATCGGGTTGAGAGATTATTAGTTCTTCGGTATCAATGCCTAAATTTTCGGCGTATACGCGATCAAAGGCATGTTCGGCATCAATAAAAGCAGCAATACCCCCTTGCTTTTGCACCTCGGCAATGGCGTGCAGGGTAAGGGTGGTTTTACCTGAGCTTTCAGGACCGTAAATTTCTACAATTCTACCGCGTGGATATCCGGAAACGCCCAAGGCTAAATCCAGACCTAATGAACCGGAAGGAATGGTGGCAATTTGCTCAACGGCGGCATCGCCCATACGCATTACTGCTCCTTTACCGTAAGTTTTATCTAATTTATCGAGGGTCAGTTTTAAGGCCTTTAATTTGGCACTTTTATCATCACTCATCTGCTCAGTTTTAAAATCTATACTCAGCAAATATAGGGTGCTTAAGCCTTGGCCTGTAAATAAAAAAGGTCCACTTCTTCACAGAAGCGAACCTTAAGTGTTTTGAAACGGTTAAAACAGATGGAATTAGTCTTTTAGCTCTACTGTTTTTCCGCTTTTAGCTTCTAACATTCCGCGCAAGCGCTCAATTTCGGCGTCGGAGCGTTTGTTGAGTTCACGCTGGAAAGAAGCAATAATATCCTCCAGTTCTTCACCACTAAAGTGGGAGAAGAATTGAACAGCAAAAGCATTTTTTAAACCACGTTCTCCGCGAACAGCAATCTGGCTCTTCAGGTATTCGGCTACTTGTTTTGGTGTGTGTGCGGATTTAGGTACTCTAGACATGTTGTTGTGAGTTTTTAAACGTTTAATAAATCCTTTTAATAAAAGGTAATTACAAAAGTAAATATTTTTGAAGCTATCGACTATTAATCCATGTTCTTTAGTGATGGATGGATGATTTTTATGCTTGGAAAGAATAAAGAACTATTGCTAATTAATTGTAGGGGATTCATGAATAAACCAAAACCTGAATATGCTTGTAAAAACATACAGCAGTGCCGTACTCGGAGTAACTGCCACAACTATAACTGTAGAGACCCATACGGATCAAGGAATTAATTTTTATTTGGTGGGTTTACCGGATTCGGCGGTAAAAGAAAGTCAACATCGAATTGTGGCGGCTTTGCGAAATAATGCTTTAAAATGGCCGGGCCTTCGAATTACTGTAAACCTTGCTCCGGCTGATATTAGAAAGGAAGGTTCGGCCTATGATTTGCCCATAGCTTTGGGGGTTTTGGCGGCCTCCAAGCAGCGGGATTTTCCTGATTTACAAGACTATTTAATTCTGGGTGAGCTTTCACTCGATGGTGGCTTAGTTCCGGTTAAGGGTGTCCTAGCCTCCGTTTTACAAGCTCGAAAAGAAGGTTTTAAAGCGGTGATTTTACCTGAGGAAAATGCAAAAGAAGCAGCAATGGTTTCTGGAATAAAAGTATTTGGGGCGACTAATATTTTACAAACTGTAGATCATTTAAGTGGTGATTTGCCCATGGAAGCTCTTCAAATAAATATTGAGGATGAGTTTCGGAAAAAGACTATTGAACCCAGCTTTGATTTTTCAGAAGTCAAAGGTCAATCTAATGTGAAACGAGCATTGGAAATTGCCGCAGCCGGAGCTCATAATGTGCTCTTAATTGGTCCGCCGGGAGCTGGTAAAACCATGTTAGCCAAAAGGATGTCGGGGATTTTACCGCCCATGAGCATGCAGGAGGCCTTGGAAACAACCAAGGTGCATTCCGTGGCGGGTCGCTTGGAGCAGGGGCAGAGTCTGGTTGCAGAACGGCCCTATCGCAGTCCGCATCATTCTATATCTGATGTCGCTCTGGTAGGTGGTGGAGGTTATCCTCAACCCGGGGAAATAAGTTTAGCCCATAATGGAATCCTCTTTTTGGATGAGTTACCAGAGTTTAAAAGGACGGTGTTAGAAGTAATGCGGCAACCCATGGAAGATCGCAAGGTGACTATTTCAAGGGCACGTTTTAGTGTGGATTTTCCTGCCTCATTTATGCTGGTGGCTTCCATGAATCCCTGCCCCTGTGGCTATTTTAATCATCTCAGCAAAGATTGCGTCTGCGCCCCAGGAGCGGTACAGAAATACCTCAATCGTATATCAGGTCCTCTTTTGGATCGTATTGATCTTCATGTAGAAGTGAGCCCTGTATCCTTCGACGAAATTGCAAAAACCGAAATGGCGGAAGGCAGTGAAGCCATTCGCGAAAGAGTAGTCAAGGCTAGGGAACTCCAAAACCATCGCTTTGAAAAGAGCAAAGGAATCTATGCCAATGCCCAAATGCACAGTCGGCAATTACGGGAAGTATGTGCGCTGGATAAAAGCAGTCGGGATTTATTAAAGTTGGCCATTGAAAGACTAAACCTTAGTGGCCGGGCTTATGATCGTATTTTAAAGGTGGCTCGCACTATTGCGGATTTGGAAGGTTCCTCTTCGATCAAGGCTGATCATGTAGCGGAGGCGGTGCAGTATCGGAGCTTGGATCGAGAGGCCTGGGTGGGGGTTTAGTCCAGTAAAGTAAATAGGGAAAGGCTTATTCCAGCTCTAATAAGCAAATTTATAAGTGTTAAGATATTAGGATATTAGAGGGGCTTGCAGCTTCTTAATCGTATTCTTTTCAGATAATTTACCTGAAGTATAAATACGGTTTTGATAGTGATGCGGCACCGCATCTAGGATTAAAGATTTATCGTGGCTGCATATCGATAATCACTTCTATCGCTCGCTCGTATTGATGGTACCCTTATACCTGGCGATTAACCTGTTTGAGAAATAGCTTTGCCTCTGTCCTATTAAATGGGAATTGGCTCCGTTCATCAGAAAGGGTCTAATTTTCTCTAGAAATTTGCTGAAGAATATCCTCCAGCTTAACATCTTGATTCACCCCATTTTTTTTCGGAGGCGATAGCGTTTTGTGAACACGCTCTGAGTTTCAATATTATAGAAATCACCTATTTCTTTAGAGCTTAAACCAAGCATGATTAAAGATAAAAGATGCATATCCTCTTTGGATAGGTTTTTAAACTTTGTTTGAATCTTGTAAAAGAGTTCATCATTAACACCCAAAGCATTTTCAATTAGAATTGCCCGGGCCTCATCGCGGTTTACAATTTTATTTAGTCTTATGCTTAGCTCCCTCAGTTTTTGATGCGCATTCTGGTCCTTGGTCGATTTTTTAATGCTTTCTATTTCAGCTTTGAGGTCAGAGATTATCGTATTGTGTTGAATAAAATTGGCAGTATAGCTCGAAAGCTCGCTCTTGGTGTAAAGCAGTTTTTCATTCAGTGCATCGCTTTTAAGTTGTTCATTCTGCAATTCGATATTCAAAAGTTTTTGCTCTGCAAAAGCTTGATCCTTTTGAGCCTTTAGCATCGCCTGGTGCTTGCGCAGCCTCGACTTAAGCAGTCGAAAAATGTAAAGGCTGAACACGAAAGTTGATGATAAAAGGGCAATTAGTAATGCCCTAATAAGTTTTGAGGACGAAACCTCCGAGTTGAGCCTCTTTAAATTTTCATTATTTACTTTGACTTCATTTTCAAGCTCTAAAAGCTTTATAAGGTTACGGTTATTGTTTTTCTCAATTTTGAGTAGGCAAGAATCGGATTTTGCTTGAAATTTTAGAGCTTCCTTGTATTCATTTTTATCGTAAAAAATTCGACTTAGCATTTTAAGTGCTTGAGATCTGATGTATAGGAAATTGTGGCTTGATAGATCTAGGGTCTTATTTATATAAGATATTGCGGAGTCAGATTCGCCCACTTTTATATAAAGTTGCGAGATTAAATGATTGACATTGATATAAAGTCTTTCTTGAGAACGAACCTCAGGTTTTCCCTTTAGGGATTTCAGAGAATCGATTGCTTCGAGGCTGTTGTTATTAAGATGATACCTTAGGATTATGTTGTTAAACCGGGAGACAAGGTGAGTTTTTTCCGATCCTAGGTTTTTGCTTTTTAATAGAGCCAATTGAAAATAATGCGATGCTGAGTCCAATTGAGCATTGTCCATGTGAAAAAGGCCAAGGTTGTTTAGGGATTTTAATATTCCGATAGTGTCTTTTAAGTCCAGGTAAAGTTTTAAACTCTGCTGATAATAAGCTTTTCGCAGATGGTCTTCCTTATCGGATAAATTCCCAAAATTTAAGTAGGAACGAGCCATCCCGGCAGTGTCTTTTATTTCTTTGAAGAGTTCAAGTGATTCAAAGAATAGTTCCGTTGCCTTTTTGTTCTCTTTGAGCATCATGAATAAAACTCCTTTTTCTTGGGTAAGAATCGCTTTGAGCTTCTTATTTGGCTTGGATTGAATTTGTTTTAGTTCCTTATTGATGAATATTAAGGCAGAATCTGGATGGGTTTCTATGAGCTTATCCAGATCGTCTATGTATTGTCGCTCAGTTTTTTGTCCATAAGTGGCGAATGGAGTGGACAGGAGGAAAAACATTAAAAATGAAATAGTCAAAGGTCTGAGCACTTGCATATTCATTGCTTTTGAATTGTAGACTCTAAATTTTTAGACTTTCGAAGGTATCATTTTAATGCGCTGGTCAACAGGCTTATAAGTAAAATGTCTATGTGCTGTCTATGCGTTTTTTAGACTTTCAATTCTCCACTAGGCTAAGTTTGGTTTCATGATAAGCGTTTGTTCCACTTAATAAGAATATAACATGCCGAGATTGAAACGAACTTTAATTCTCTTTGGATTAGTAATTCACCTATTTGCCTATGGACAGCGGTCTGCTCCATTTTTAGAGTCATTTTCAATAGATCCTGCAAATCCCTCACAGACTGTTCCTCCAGGATGGAGCGGATATACAAATTCACCTTACAATGCTCTCTGGACTTTTTCAAATTGGGGGAATGTGGACGGCATTCCTAATGACCAGTCAGGAGATAATGGTCGAGTTCTTTTTTCAAGGGGTAATTCTTTAACAGCAGTTGGACAAGTCTCGGAATTACAAACAGAGTATCTGGATTTAACCATACTGACAACTCCTGAATTGTCATTTTCGCTATTAAGCTATAATCAGACCTATGCAGCTTTAGCTCCGAATGCCAATAAGTTTAGTGTTGATTTTTTCGACGGACAGACTTGGCATGATTCGATATTTGTCTTGCAGGATCAAAGCCAGCAAACTTGGATAATCCACACCGTGAGTTTATCCCCATACCTAAGTGGTAGCGCGCAATTGGATAGCTGTAAGCTGAGATTTCGTTTAGAGGCTTCCTTTAACCCGGGTACAACTAATAATACCAATCCCTATCATAATGTAGCTATTGATAACATACGAGTGGATAATTCGGGTGCCTGTAGCGGTCCCCTGCAAATTACGGTGGGGACTGTCGGAGATACCAGTGCAACCATTTCGTGGAGTGGAACAGGAGCATCTTCCTATGAGCTTCAATATTGGGATCGCAATGCGGTGAATTTTGGCCTGGGAAATCAAAGCGCCATTAAGGATACCATTCTGTCGGCTACTTCTTTTACATTAAATGATCTCAAAAGTTTATATCACTATGCGGCTAGGCTTAGAGCGATCTGCTCTTCTTCAGGAAGCTCAAATTGGTCTGCTGTCGCTACCTTCAATACTCTTTGTGGCTCAATAAAAGCTCCATATTATTATGGCTGTGAACCGGTTGATGCGCATAGGGTAGATTCTTTGCCTTCTTGCTGGGGGTATTATTCTACATTGCCAAATAGCGTAGCTTATATTGACGATTATGCGCCAAATAGCTATAGTCTGCCTCTTTGTTTTGTAGCTGGTGGAAATAGGAATACCAATGACCCCTTGTTAAATACCTATAATGACACATTATCTCTTGTGCTACCTCATACACCTGATTTGACTTCGGGTACAAAACAAATAAGTTTTTACATCAAGTTCCCATGGAATGCTAGAGAACCAGTTAAGGTTGGCACCTTACAGTCTTCTGATCCGAAGTCTACTTTTTCTTTGCTGAAAACTATTTATCCCAAAGCTAATTCAAGTTATTACAAGGTTACAGTCCCTTTTAACTCTCATGCGGGCTATAATGGAATAGATGAGTACATTTCCTTCCGTATGGAAGGGGTGGCCATTCAGGGGCAGTTTAATCTTGATGATATAAACTATCACGAAATTCCAGCCTGCACGCCAGTGACGGATGTTCGTTTTATTGCCAGAACAGATAGCTCCGCAACATTTGTTGTTGATGTTGCGGATACAAACACTCAAATTGAATATAGCTGGGTAGCAAGGGGAGCTGCATTTTCAGTGAACTCTCCAACCCTGGGTGGGGTGGTTCTATCAGGTACTTCTGGCACTGTTCTGGCCAATTCGTGGAATGGCCTCGTTTCTGGAGGTGCCTATGATTTATACGTAAAAAGTTTTTGTGATTCAGTTTATTACGGTCCTGTACCTTTCAGTTTGGCTTGTCAAGCATTTACAGCTCCCTATTTTACAGATTTTGAAGGTGGGTCACAACTAGCCGATCACTGTTGGAGACCTTATACTAATTTGTCACAAGCAAGCAGTATCTCTTTAAATGTAGACTCGATAAATGCACTTTCAGGAATTCATCATATTAACTTCGACAATGATGGCTTTTCTTTAATCAAGGATTCACTGGTAATACTGAGTCCTTCATTTTCAGATATGCCCAATGGAGACAAGCAAATAAGGTTTCAAATTTTGTCAGATGATAATGCTACTGCCAAACTTTATGGCGCTCCATTTACAGATCCAAAACTTGCTGGACTAATTGTCGGAACCACACATTCTGATAGGGTAGGCGGAGCCGTAAGCATTTTGGATACCCTATATCCCGATAGTACTGGAGTATACGAAGAAGTAATAGTTCAATTGGATTCTTTGCATGGTTACAATGGAAATGATGATCAAATTTTCCTTATGCATGGTCAGGATGATTCCCGTGAGAGTATTTTTATTGATGACTTTTACTATGAGACCAATAATTGTGGTACTCCCCATGGAATGGCAGTTTCCTCCTTGTCAGATACTTCTGCAGTCCTAAGGTGGACAGAGGGTTTATATGTAAACAGCTACGAATTATGGGTTGGCCCTAAGGGATTCTACCAGGGAACAAGCACATCAGGGGGACATAAAACCCTTGTTAATATTGATTCCTTAGTCTTGGATACCTTGAATGCACTAGAGTGTTATGAGTTTTTGATTCGAAGTAATTGCACTGTTGATACTAATCATTGGATTGGGCCAATATCTTTTTGTCAACCTTGTTTAAATCCCTTGGCAGGAACCTATTCCGTGGGCAGCTCAGCCAGTGCTGATTTTTCCTCCTTCTCACAGGTCGCAAATAGGCTGAAAAATTGTGGAATAAGCGCACCTGTTGTTTTTAACATTGAAGCCGGCACCTACAATGATACATTGCATCTTGATTTCATTCCTGGATTGTCATCTCAAAATACGCTAAGCTTTCAGGGTAATAACTCAACTTTAAGTCATCCCTCGGGGGCTGCAACAGCCAGAACTATTTGGTTGGATGGTGTTTCAAATATTAGCTTCAAAGGACTTACAATTCAGAACCTTGCAACTACCTATGGATCAGCAGAAGTAATTAGGCTTAGTTCGAGCCATCAAATAGTTATTGATTCTTGTCAAATCGAAATGGATTCTGTACGATCTGGATTTAGTTATAGCGCTATCCACGGGCTTTCAAGCAGTAACTTGACTATTTCAAACTCCCATATTTTTGGAGGGGATAATTCCATTTACTGTGAGGGTGGCAACATTGCAAACCCCGATTCAAATATTAGAGTAGAAGGAAATACTTTAAAAGGCTTTGCCTTCACAGGCCTTTGGTTTGAATATGTGGATAGTCTTGAGGTGCATAGAAATACTTTTAAAGAGGTGAGTTCAATGCCTCTAGGGGCGGTTGGGATTTATGTTTTCAAGTCAAGGACCCCCTTTATATCTGGAAATAAAGTGGAAGGAAGTTGGAGCGCCTTAATGTTAGATGGTCTTAATACTGTTGATACTGTCGGCCGAGCATTGTTGGTCAATAATTTTTTCTACAGTTCTGGAGGAGATGGAGTTGCCTTGTACGATTCCCACTACACAACCATGTATCACAATAGTATACTTGGAGCCACCGGTATTAACTCAATTGGAAATGGACATATTGATCTGAGAAATAATATCTTTTCAGCCACATCGAGTTTTGCTGCCAGTTTAGATGCTGTAAACACAAATGATGTTCTGGATTATAATATTTATCATTCGCAATCCAGTTCCGGCCAGGTAGTGAAATATGCTGGGCTTAGCCATTCAAGTCTTTCGGCTTGGCAGGGAGTTGCTCCCAGCCTAAATGCCCATAGTTTGTTTGGGCTTCCGGGGTTCAGGTCTAATTTCGATTTACACATTACAGGACAGTTACCCAACAATATCGGAGATACAACTTTAGGGGTGTTTGAAGATATTGATAGCGATCCAAGACTTGTCCTAACTCCTTTATTTACAGATATTGGGGCTGATGAATACACTCCCATATTGAACGATATTTCGGTTGATCAAATACTAGGACTAGACTCCTTGCGATGTGGTGATACTTCCACTCATGTTTTTGCCGTAATCTCGAATGTGGGACTGAGCAATCAATCTGGTTTTAATGTTAAATTGGATGTCACCGGGCCAAATATTTTAAACAGATCAATTCCCTATCAAGGTGTACTGAATTCAGGTTTTTCAGACACAATTAGTTTAGGGATGATCAATACTTTTACGGGCGGTGCTTATAGAATTGCTGCTATTTCGGACCTGGTTGGGGATCAAAATAAAGACAATGACACCTTGGTTCTTTCTCGATATTTTTTATCCAAGGCTAAGCCTGAACCAAGCCTCTCAAAGGATACTGTTTGCCCAGGAGAATCGGTAATATTAATCCTTCCTAAGGATGGGGGACGCTATAGATGGGAAACGAGTAATGGACAATTTCTTGGACGAGAGGATAGCATCAATATCGGACCAATTGGCACCTCAGATACATCTTTTGTTTTACGAAGTGAAGGTTATAAAACGCTCGACACCTTAGGGCTTGTTTCAGCAAGTTTGAATGCTGCACATGCTATTCAAAAAGGCGGATTAAGGTTTGAGGTTTTTGGATCAATAAATTTGGATTCAGTTCAAGTTTTTGCAGGAAATACGGGTGGACTGGTTCTTAATATTCTTGAATTAGCGACAGGAACGGTACTCTTTGCAGATACGATCGCTATTGCTAATCCGCTTAGTGTTTACCAACCAGTTTGGTTGCAAGTGAATAAGAGGTTAACGGCCGGTGATTACATTATTTCTGCAGCCAAGGCAAGTGGAAATTTGCTATTAAGCTATGAGAATCAGTCACCAGGCTTTCCCTTTGAAGATCAATATGCCGGAATTAACTTGCTAGAATCTGTTATTGAATCCAGCAATGGCAGTTGGACTAATACTCAATCGGAGTACCGTTATTTTTACAATTGGAAAACCAGTCTGTCAAATGATTGCAACCGTCCAGATACCATGGTTGTAATTCATGTGGATACATCTTTTACAATAGCGGACTTTCAGTACCAAGTGCTTAGTACCACTTTAAATCAAGCGGATGTATCTTTTAATGCCTCCTCTTCCAAGTCGGCTAACACCTATACTTGGGATTTTGGCGATGGAACTAGCGGAAGTGGAGAATTAGTAAACCATAGCTATTTGGCGAACGGACTTTACTCGGTAAAACTGATAGCTGAAGGAAATTGTGATCTAAACTCAATTATAAAACAAGTTGCTATTCAAGGTATTAATATCGAGGAGTTTAACTTTAATGAGGAGATTGAAATTTGGCCAAACCCAGCAACTACTGAGTTGAATATTGCCCTTGCAGAAGAATCAGCCAAGCAATTGAGTATAGAGATCTCTGATTTCTCAGGTCGTGTAATAGAGTCTCCATTAAGTAGTAATAGGGAAGAGGGGCAGATGATTTATAGGCTAGATGTTAGTCACTGTAAGCCAGGTGTTTATTTGCTTAGAATTAAGAGTCACAGCGGAAATTACAATGGGTTCCAAAAAGTATTAATCACTGATTGATTCTTCATATATAGTTAGGTTAGTTTAGGTAAAAGAAGCCGCCTTGATCTAAAATCGAGACGGCTTCTTTGCTTTTTGATATATCGAAGATTTTCTTTTAGTGCTTCAAAACTCTAAAACTAACCTGATCTTGAGCACTGCTCACTTGAACGATATACAGTCCTGATGGTCCTTCCAAGTTCAATTCAATTTTGGATTCAGAATGAAAGTGGTTTTCAGAAATCAAAATGCCTGCGCTATTGAAAATCTTTACCTGAAGATCTTGTAGATCGGCATTTGAAACAATATTGATTTTGCCCGAGCTTGGGTTGGGGAAGCATTGAATGCTGCTAGCTAGGGTAATTTCTTCTTGCCCTATCGTAAATACATTAGGCCGATAAGTAAATAGGGTTGCGCGCATCACTGCCGCTTGATCGACCGTAAAGGAGTTTAGGCAGGCATCTGCGCTGTAGTCCATGAAGTTTTCAATCATATCTGGTAAATCCGCTCCGCCAATGGTGTCCACACAGGAATTTCTTTGCTTGTTGCAGCTAAACTGATTGGAATTGTTCGAAAGCGGGGTGTCATCGATGTAATCATCGGCGGAACAGCCACCATCTCCCCAAATATGGCGCAATCCAAGGTAGTGGCCCACCTCATGACTTACCAGGTCTCCTTCGTCTAGAGTGCTGTTTAAATTGGCATAGGCAGCAGGGTAATCGATTGGGTTATTAGGCCCTATTGCAACATAGTGCATCAATACGCCGTCACTATATTGAAGGGTGTCGAAACCCGTACCTGCAAAATTGGGATGATTACCGGGTGGCTGAGCTAAGCCTAAGAAAACCAACTCTTCAAAATTGTTGAATTGCGGTTCGAAAATGCGCAGGTCGCCAACCCAGATATTAAGATAGCGCTCGGTGTCCCAGGCGCTGGCTCCACCCAGACTGTCTTCGGTGATCCGAAATAAATTATAGAATAAGCTATCGGCTACCCATTGCTGAATTTGCGCGGATTGATTAGGGCCATAGGGTAAAATACCACCAAAATGCTCCACATTGGTGCTGGTTCGGGCAATGCCATTAGTGGGATTGCCATCCGGGTCTTGGCTCGCTAAAACGAATTGAATATTGGGATTTCCAACATAAGGTTGGAATTCGGGACGCAGGGAACTGGTGTCTGCATTTTGGCGACTGTAATTGTCATTTAAAACTCGGATTTGATTTTGGAAAACCGAGTCCGGTAAATTTTCATCCCCATTATTATAGACAACATGAAATACGACCGGGATGGTTAAGGTGGCAGTAGTGCTGGTCTTGGACTTGTGCTCAAGATTCTCAATAATATTTTGCAGAGCCTTATTGGAGGCATCCAGGTAGCCAGGCGTTTTTTGGTCCTGATCCACCATTAGGAAGTGCGAGCCACATTGAGGGCCAATGGCTCCTTCCGCTTCGGCTTGATGACCGTGATGTAGCTCATTGCTAATTAAACCTTGGGCGCTCATGCTGAAGGTACCGAATGTAAATAAGAGGAGTAGGGCTTTTTTCATAGGGGAAATTTTCATCAGAGTTTTTATAATAATGCTAAGTCTCAAGATTTGTTTTGACATTGGAATATCTAAATAAACCTATTTAAGCGTCCACAAGATATCATGATTCATGCCAAATAGCGGCATAGTCCAGGCTGAAAAGCCAAGGCAGCAATTGTGTTAGCCTTAAATTTCAGAAGAGTTTCGCCCTTAATTGGAGCAGAGATTATAAAGGACGAGGAAATTAAGACGCATGGAAAAGAATTAGGAAATGTGCCGTTTAAGCTTGCCATTCCGAGTAGGAATTTGCTGTCTCATACAGTCTTAGCTTGTGAAGCTTAAGCTTTTTTGGAAGATTTAATTCTAACAAATGGACAAAATGCAAAACCAGATTTTCGCAGGTGGGCTGAAAGTTTAATACTTCAATTCGGTCAAAGGGCAAATTAAGTAAGTCTTGGGCATTGGCAGCCTTTTGGTATACAACCAATGCATGATCAAACTTGCTGAGAATATGCTTATTAACGATTTCCTTGAGTTCACCAAAATCCATAATCATCCCGTCATTTGCTGCGTCAGGCTCATCGATAACTTTTCCACTTAAGCTAATATGCAGTTTATATGAATGACCATGTAGATTTTTGCAAAGACCGTGATGGTTGCTAAGAACATGCGCCATTTCGAAAGTGAAAATCCGACTAATGCTTAAGTGGCCCGAGCGGGCTAAGGTTTTCATGATTTAGGCTTCACTAAGTTCGGGATTGGATATAAATGTGGAGTCTGTAAGAGTATTGAGGAAAGCTTCCAGGGCTTCTATTTCTTCCGTAGTAAAATGAAGTTTCGCAGACCCATTTGACTTAATCATTACGGGATCCAAGCTGGGGCTCTGTTTTACACCATTACTATAATGTTCCAAAACTTGCTTCAGATCATTGAAGCGACCATCATGCATAAAGCTGCTCCGTAAACCAATATTGCGAAGATTTGCCGTGCGCATATGTCCCAGATGACTGGAATCGCCGGAGCTTTGGAAATAGCCTTGATTTGCCGGGATTTCATAAGTGCTATCCAGTCCAGTATTATGCACCCTGTTATCGGTAAATAGCGGAGGAATATGGCAGTGGTAACAACTTCCTCTTTCGCCGGTAAATATAGAATGCCCTTTGGCTTCTAACTCGGTGAATGAAGCTTGGCCACTCATTACTTGGTCGTATTTACTATTGGCAGAAATTAAGGTGCGTACAAATTGGGCCAGAGCCTTGGCTAGGTCTTCAGCCGTAATGGTTGAGGAATTATAGGCCTCCTCGAAAAGCGCGGGATATTCTGGGTGACTATTAAATTTGGAAACATTGGTATTAAAAAACTCAGTCACCTCAAAGTACATAACCTCCTCCAGGCTTCCACTTTGGCTACCGTCCCACATATATCGGTTTTTCCAGGCGAGATTCGCATGGTGTAGAACAGGCGTTACATTTTGACTGGATTTGGTAAAGCCTAAAGCCTGAATGTGGCAGCTGGCACAGGCGCGGCCATCATTACTCAGGGCTGAGTCGTAATACAGTTTGCGCCCCAGGGCAATGCGCTCTACATAAGGCTGATTATCTTCAGGGAATTCAAGCCTGGGAAAACTGCTTGGGAGCTCAATAATATAGGGCTTTAGCCTGGTAGTCTGCTTACTTTCTTTTTGGCAACTCAGGGCCATGCTCAATACCATGACTAGGAAAACGCTTACAAGAATAGAGGCGGGCAGGGTTTTTTGTGAGGTTTGAAAGAGTCTCATGATTGGAGCTATTTAGAAGTCCTGCAGTTTAGCCTTAAAGACATGTTGGCCGTTTAATACCAAATTATTCATTTGCCCCTGGTTACCCATGGTGTACCCGTTTTCCTTGCTGAGGTCAAATAAATAGGGGTTTTCGAACCATTCGTGGGTATCCATGGTCATAATGATGAAGGTACTCTGAGCTTCCTGCACATCCAGCGGAAGCTTAAAGCCATGGATGATCAGATTTTCATTAGCCCCCACATGAAAGGCGAAAGTGCCGAATTCATCCCCATCTCGCCAATGGCCTTCAAACTTCATAAAGTGATATCCTCCACCCAAATTGATGGGCCAGTACATATCATAGTCATCATTGCTGATTTCAAATCCTCCATGGTAGTTGTATTCGGGAACAATGCCAAAGGCGAAGGATAAAGAATCATAGCTACCAACAGGAACCTGCTCAAAAGCGGCTTGTAAGCAATCCTGGTATTTGGCATTGATGGAAATGGGAGGAGCCTTGGTTTGCCAGATTTTTCGGCCGTTTTTATAGAGACTAAGTCCGCTAATGAAGTATTTTAAATAGGAAACCCGGTATTCATTTCCGGCAGCATTAGGGTAATACTCTTTAGCAATTAAAAGGGAGTCTGTGCCGGCAAAATGTCGAAAGTCGATTGAAATCCTGCCCTGAGGCTCCGAAAGGGCTGTTTCGTCTTTACTGCAGGAAAATACTAAAGCACAAAGTAGGAAGAAAGTTAAAAACTGTCGCATAAGCCCATTGCCCTTAATTAGGTAAACTAAAGTAGAATGCCTGGCTGAGCAGGGAAATGATATTTATCACTATGAAGGCGCACATGATCTTAAAGACTGGACTGGGCTTCATTACTTTCTAGCTTAAATTTTAAGGGAAAGGCTAAGAATCAGATTCCGGCCCATACTTGGGAAGGCGCCCCAGTTTAGATGATCGCGGTAATAGTGATTGAATAGATTATTGGCATTGAGGCTAAATGTAGCCTGGTATTTTTCCATATCCAGCTGGTACTCTATTCCGGCATCCCAGAGCACATAAGCCGGTGTATAGCGATCGCCATAGGCGGTGTTGAAATGCTTTTGTTCCGCTGCCATCCGGCTTTGACTTAAAAAGCGGAAATTTTGGTAGCGGTAGTTTAGGGCTACTAGAGCTTGGAGTGGAGGAATTAGGGGTAGATCGAAATCGGGATGAAAGCCTCGCAAATAGTCTAATTTGATCCGGCTGCCCAGCTTTTTGTTAAATGCGTATTCCCCTGCCAATTCCAATCCCCAGAAAGTGGCATGGGCCAGGTTTTGATATTCTCGGAGTCCTTTGGCTCCGTAGGTCATCGCGTCGTAGTTCGTGTTTAGGCCAAAGATGTAATTGCGATAGAATTGGCTAAATAGGCTTGTGCTAAATTGTAATTTTTCCGAGCGATAGCTTTGACCAATTTCCAAGCTTAAAAGTTGTTCCGCCTCTAAATCTGGATTCCCTAAATAATCATAGTTATCGTGTGCATTAAATAGGTAAAAGCCATAAAGCTCTGAAGTGGTAGGGCCGCGGGATCCGATGCTAATTGCGCTGTTTAGGCTGATTTTTGGATTGAGTTGATGACGGAATGCCGTTTTGATTTGAGCCAGTAAAAAGTTTCTGGGGGATTTTAAGGTGTAGCCCATTCCGGTCCATTGGTCTTTGCCGATTTCAGACAGGATTGAGGAGCTTTCATAATCAAAACGGATGGTGCTCTGCACACTGTTTTTAGCAAAATGCCAATGATCACTTATTCCCAATGCCATACCATTAAGGCGGGTATCAGGCCAACTAAGCATAAACATGGCGGATTCATTGCTGTTGCTGGGGAACATAGTCATCTCAGCCCTTCTGAAATTGCTGTAATACTCTGTAAACAGGTTGATGCGATGTGCTCCCGTCTTCCAATTCATGGCTTCCAAACTTATACCGGAGGTGCGGCTCCATCCGGGCATATCCATATGCATAAAAACCTCCTCTCGCTGTGTGTCATCCATTTCATGGTAGATGTCATTATGGTATAGTTTCAATTCGAAATTGGCAAAAGGCCCCAGAGGGTGATAGCTGTGATAGCTGAGTCCGCCAATGAATGCTCTGGCCAGGCCAACATCCATGGGAAGGGCTGGATATCCCACATTGGTGGCCAGGTCAAAAATGAAATCCAATTTTAAAAACTGTTTTGGAGATAGGCGGTAAACGGAATTCAGGGCCCAGTTTTGCTTTTCGTTTTGTGAGTACAATACTTCCTGTCCGCGACCATCTCGATAATTGGCATTTTTTAACCATGTGCCATTCAGTCGCCAAGCCAATTTTTCGGAATTACTCTCCATAAAAAATGCGGAATTCAGACCATGAGTATTCGTCTGAAATTGCTGGCTAAAGCCAAAACGCCAGGTCTTTGACTTATGGAAGCTCGCTTCTTTGGTTTTAAGATTAATGCTGCCGGCCAAGCCATTAGAACTGCATTGGCTTTCGCAGGATGAGGCTAGCTCAGCGGAACTTAAATTATTAGCAACAATATAGGAGGTGGAAGGATCCATACGATCTGTACAGGCATGGTAAACTCGCATGCCATTGAGTTTCACCTGAATTCGACCATCGGCCTGACCACGGTATATCAGTTCTTGCGCAAAGCTGCCTCGCGAAATAAGATTTACCCCTTTGAGCTGTTTGAGTTGAAGTTCCAACTGATGATTATCGGCCGTTTTTTTAAGGGCGTCCTTATTTTCCCAATTATCCAAAACCAGAACTTCATCCAAGCTCAGGTGCTTAAGATCGATGGTTTGGGTATCTGATTGGCCTCGGGAAAGACTGGCTAGCAGAATAAAAAAGCCTGTGCAAATCCATTTCATGGTTTAGACTTTTGGATGGATTTAGGGCGCTGATAATTGCTCGGCGCCCTAAGCCAAATCCGGTTTGGGAATCACATGTTTACTTAAAAGCTGATGTCGAAAGCGGCATCTTCATTCAGCGTTTGGCCATTGGCATCTTTTATTTTCAGGTGCAACTTCCAGTACCCGCTCATGGTAAAATTTACCTTGCCCCTATAAAGACCATTGGCAATCGAAATGGGATCTTCGTTGTTGGGAGATCCATGTCCCATGGAGGGCATTTCTGGTTCCACTTCGATACTGAAATCGCTCACAGGCGGAAATGACATCATGCTTTCCTTTTCGTAGACCATCAGTTCCAAAGTATTTAAGCCAATTTCCGGACTGCTGGGCTCCTTGAGGGCAATGAAAATGGCACTTAGGCTATCCGCAGCAGAAATAAAGCTGATTACTTTGGCTTCGGCCTTAGCTTTCACTTCAAGATTAAAGCTGAGGGTGTCGATATTTCCATTGTGATTGACAATCAGGCCAAAGGTCCAGCTGGCCATAGTACTGCTGGGCATAATAAAGGTGGCACTACCTTGATAAGCTTCAAGCTCTGCACTGTAAACAGGGTTGTCGAAAGGGCAGCTATGTTTGGTGGTGCCCATATCCATTAGGGGGAGAAATGAAAGGGAAGCATTTTCAATTCTTTGTTGACTGCCGCTTTCAAATAGTTCCACCGCCACGCGATTGTAACCCACAAAAGCATCTTCAGCAAAGTAGAGTTTCACATCGGCGAAAGCAGTAGACTTTTCACCATAATAAACGTAATTCTGTAAAGGACTATCGGGACTTGTTTGGCCTGTGTTATCCGGCTCTTTTTCGCAGGAAATAGACAGCAGAGCCAGGCCTAAGGCAAAAGCCATAGTGCCCAAATTTTTTGAGATATTCATCTTGATTTCTTTAAAGTTTAAAACATTAGTTGAAGGAGAGAAATGCTTTAAACTTTGGGAGGATGATCGATCTCTGTTAAAAAGGGGGATTGAATTTTTGACTTTAAAAAGTACGCAGGCCTTTCATCCGTGGGAAGACTAACTCCTAAGTTCAATTTGCTTGGAGAATCCTGACTAAACAGTAAAAGTTCGGGCAAGAGTCTGGGAGGGCTGCTGGGCTCCGAATCCTCATGCAGTTGCAATTGCTTAGCGAAATAGCATTTCCCTTCGCAATGAAGTTCTGGTCTATCAGCGTTTTCGCAAAGCACGGTAGAGTAATACTGATAATTAAGCTCATACACAGCAGTGATAACACTGTTGTAAAGCTGCGAGAACAACAGGCTAAACCCTAAAATGCTATGTACTAAAAAAGCTTTCATTAGTTCAAATGTAGTGGGGCTTGGAGCCTCAAAGGATGAGAAATATCAGGAAGTAGAAAAATAAAGGACATTTTTATCTTAAATAGGGATGCTTTTTCATTTTGTGGCCTTGTCATTGACTATCATCGAGACTTAAGCTTTCTTATCAGTTTGATTCCAGATGGTAGGAGGTGTTTTTACGCAGGTTTTTGAGATAGGAAAAAGCGAGGATCAACCAAATCGAAACAAAGCCAGCATAGATATAAAAGGTGAGGATCGGCCAGGATTGAAATCCCGGTATGAGTTTTAAGGAAGGCGCGATCAAGGCAATTTCGCTAAGAATAAACAGTAGCCAATAGGCAATCATCCATTTATTGAAGGCCGGGATGCGCTTTTTCAGCATCTCCCAAATAAAAGGCGTGTAAATCCCCAGGAAGATAAAGTGCAGATAGGCAATAAGTAGGAAGCGATTGAATTGGATTTGCTCTGCAATAAGTGGAGTGGAGCCCAGGATTTGAAAGATCCATTTAAAGAAAAGGAGGAAGAGGATGAGCTTAAGATGATTACTGATCCTTTTTCGGAAAACAGCTTTAATAAAGCGGATACCCGCATAAAGTTGTGCGGTTGATCCCAGTGCAGCCAACAGGTAAATCCAAGATTGATCGAAGGAATACTCGAGGTTTAAGGCATAGCTAAAGATGCTGCCCCAAAGCATGGGTAAATAGAAATGTTGAAACCCTTTTCCATCGCTAAACAACTTCAATTTATGCACGATAATAGCCAGAAGGAAAAAGAAAAAACTACCATTATAAAGGAAGTGCAGGTAAAAATAAATCGCCTGATCATACCAGGGCGAACTTTGCATTTCATTGGCCATTAAAGGACCTAAACAATAAGGGCCCAGAGAGGAGAGGTAAAACAAGACTATGCCGGTGCGGAGAAGCTTAGCGGAAGGTCCTCGGTTTTTTAAGGCACGAAATAGTCGGTAAAAGAGCACATAGCTTAGCCAGAGATGTAAGGTGGAAAAGGAAATGGAAATAGCAGCATATCCCTGAAAGGGAAAAGAACAAAGCATGCCCACCACACTTAGGGCTAATCCATAAAATAGAATCTTAGTGCTTTGCGATAGCTTAATTTCCCATTGTTGGTAAATGATCAAAATTAATGCCCCCAGGAGCCAGGCCAACAGCATTGCATGGGAATGCGCATGCAGCATAAAGCGGAAGTTAAATGCCTGAGGCCATACAAAATAAGAACGCAGTAGAAGGCCAATCAGGGCAGCAATTATGCCCAGATACACCGTTAGGGACCATGATCTTATTTTGAACTTCAAGCCTGGCAAGCGTTAAATTATTTAAGGGTATAATACCGGTTTCGAAAGGCAAGGTAGGCATTCGAATTTGCCATCCACATCCTAAATCGGGGCTAAAAATCTTTGAGCTGCGCTTTTCGAAGGAGCAGCCATGAGGGGAAACCGATCCACAGCAAATAGGCAAATCCGATAATCACTGTACCTTGAAGAGTGCCAAAAAACTTTTCAAATATGGCTCCGGTATAACCCATCAGGGCACTGTAATCTAATTGAAAGATGAGTAAAACCCGACCCATATCTACCGGGTTGGCCAGGGTAAGTCCCAAAGCCATTTGCTCCACCGGATAGGCTTCGAAGGCAACCAGGATTACTAAGAACAAGCCATCATAGATTACCGCCAGGAATAGCCAAATGAATAAGCCAATGCCAAAGCCTTTTAGGCGATTTTCATGTTTAAGGACCAGAAAACTGGCCAGGATGCAAAAGATAATGGTCAGAATTACTGAGATGCCAATTAGCATGAGCCATTGAGCCTGAAATATTTGCTGCGGATCAAAAAAGAGTAGTGGTATCAGTAAGCCCAAAACCACACAAATGCTAAGTGCGGCACTAAGCCCCAGGATGTATCCACCAAAGATGCTTTTACGGGAGATGGGTTGCGCCAGGAGGATTTCCACATAATCCCGTACCTGGTACATATACATCATGCCGTAAATCATACTGATGAGCGGCACCAAGAGGATAATTACATTCATTAAACTTACCACTACCTTACTGCTATCACCACTTAGGTAAAGCAATCCGCCGCTGCTAAGTATAAAAAACAGTCCATAGGCCAGGGTCCACCGACTGCGGATCAAATCGAGAAAACAATATTTAAATACCTTATTCATGATCAAGAAGCTTTTTGCAGGCTGAGCAATTGAGCAATGGCCTGTTCCGTGTTTTCCGTTTGAGTTTGGCTGAGAAGTTCTTCTTGAGAACCGCGGTAATACACTTTACCCTCAAGGATAAAAACTATTTCATCGGCCAATTCTTGAACGATGTCCATGATATGCGTGGTAAGGAGGATGGTTTTCCCCGCTTCTTTTTCTTTTCGAATCCAGTTTTTGAGATTGATCAAAGCAATGGGATCCAGTCCGATAGTAGGCTCATCCAGAATAATAGTGTGGGTGTCATACATTAAGGCACTCACCAGATTTACTTTTTGGCGCATACCTCCGGATAAGGTTCTCAACTTTTTGTCCTTAAAATCATTGAGACCAAAAACTGCACTGAGCTCTTCTTTACGACTGCCTTGTCCCCGGATGTTTTCGATGAAACTTAGAAATTCACTCACGCTGAGGTTTTCTGGGAAGCGCGCAATTTGGGGGAGATAAGCAATGGAATTTCGATATTCATTCCCCTTCTTTAAACGGCCATCAATCCAAATTTCTCCGGCGGAGGGAAAAACCATCCCCATCAGGCTTTTTATTAAAGTGGTTTTCCCGGATCCATTGGGTCCCAGGATGGCAAAAATTCCGGGCTGGTCGAATTTTAAATTGATACCCGATAGTACCGCTTGGCGACCAAAGCTTTTTTCTATGTCTTTAAATTCTATCATGGTTGTTGTGGGTTTAAGAGAGGAGAATTAGCTAGAGCATGGGCTTCATTAAAGGTTCTTCGTCGACCAGATTAGTGGGGGTAACGGCCGGTGCTACTTTCTCGGCAAAATTGAGTACTTCGATAAAGGAGCTTTTAAGTAGGATAATGCTTTCGTCGATCCTCGAAACCAGGTAGCTAAACAGATTAACCGGGCGATGTGGGACATCTCCTAAGCCATCTCTGTTAAGGTCGTATCCTTCATAGCTATCCCAGTAATTATTAAAATAGCGATTATGGTCTTTCTTCGCATCGGTTGCGATGTCGAAGCTATTGGATACAAAGTTGTTGAAGGAAATTTTGTTATCCATGGAACTGCCCCGCATGCGGATGGCCCAGCCATTGGCTTTAAAATGATTGGCTTCAAAAGCAATGCGGCTACTTCCTTCACTAAAGATGCCGGTGGTGTTTTTCTCGAAGGTGTTGCCTTTAATCTGACTATCGTAAATTTCTTTTAAGAGCAGTCCGTAGGAAGCCCGGCCCCAGTTTTCCAGAAAATGATTGCCGGTCATTTTAATATGATCACTAAACATTACGGCTACTCCAGCTCCATTTTTGCTGAAAGTATTATTGTGGTAGATGTCATTATTGCTGAACATAAAATGCAGGCCATAGCGGAGGTTATCACGACTTAAATTTTGGTCGATCACCGAATTATCCGTGAATTCGAGATAAATACCATCCCGATGATGTTCTACCTGATTAGCGCTGATTTGTACACTATCGCAATGCCAGAGGTGAATGGCATTAGCGGAGGAATGTTCTTCCTTGGCATTACCGTAAATCTGATTGCCATTGATTTTTCCATTTTGAGATTTGGTGCAGAAAATGCCAAAAAAGCAATCTTTAATATGATTGTCGCGGAGCTCAAAGTGCTGGGCATAATCCACCCAGATGGCGGCTAAATCTTTGGTGTAGCTCTTGGGAACATTGAGTAGGGTAAAGCCACTGATGCTAACAGAGTCAGCGCGTACTTCAAAGATTCCGGCTTTTTCGGGGGCATAAAGCCTCACTTCACCGCAAGCAATGAGATGCACCGCTTTTTTTAGCACAAGTGTGTGGCTAAGCTTGTAATCTCCAGGATTAACACAAATGGTATCCTGAGGATTGGCCATTTCAATAGATTGAGAAAGGGAAGTGACCGCCCGAGTGGGACCCACTTCCCACTCTTTGGCCATGGCGGTCACGCCCCAAACCACCACTATGACTATAACAACCAAATATCTGTTCATAGCGCTGGTAATGTGCTGAATTCGGCCAGCAGTTCCGGATAGCTGTAAAGGCTACCTCCTTCTTGTGCTTGTAAGGCTTTGGCCTCCTCTTCATTGGCTACAGAAGTAAGGTACATTCCCATTGGGCTGGGAAGATTTTTACTTCTTAAAAACCAGGCCCCTTGAGCGGGAATCAAATGCCGGGGCTTTTGGTAATCGCTTACTAATTCCATAGCCCATTTTTCGCTGTGCTCCGACTTGTAATGGAGTAGGCATTCGAGGGCATCAAAGCTGTAGCTCTTCCCTTTTGTGCTTACTAATTGAGCAGCATACCTTTCGTCTACGATACTCATCCGACAATAGTCACAAGCTTCTTTTCCGTACTCGATGGCCTTGGCTTCGGGTTTACAGCCCCATAAGAAACTGATGGCGGCAAAAAGAACAAAGTATTTCATGATGTGGTGGGTTTTAGACTCGCTCATCCTGCGAGTATTGATTTATTGGGCTCCGGGCCTTCCTTCGCCCTCTAGGATTGGGTTTTTAGTTTGTTTAATTTGATGCGAATCCAGCTTGCAAGGATCGAAAGCATTAAGGCAATGCCCATGAAAATACCTCCGGTAGCGGGATATGAAATAGCATTGAAGTTTAGTAGCATTTTAGATCCAAAAAGTGGAGGCTGGTAACTCTGACCTGGAACTTTAATCGGTGCGGTAGGGCTTAGATTATGGCCATAATCGTATTCCCATAAGTAGAAATCATAAATTCCTAGAATGGCCAAAATCAAAAAGACAGAGGCCCAGCTGAGATAGAATTTTGAACGGTTTATGATACCGGCCAGGAATCCCATCAGGCCTAAGCCGCCAACCACCCAAGGGAAGTAGCTTAACTCTGGAATGCTATTGGGTTCAATCATTTTCATCCCTACATAGTGATTCAGAATATTGATGTTTTGCAGGGTTCCCGGACTAGTGCCGGTTATTTGATGAATCCAGATGTACATGGTAACTCCATCAGGATATTGCGGTGCTATTAAGGTGATTCTCCAAAGTGGGAAGAAGAATAACATCAATAAACAGGCAGTAGCAATGAAGGCTAATATTCGTGGGGCGCTTTTCATGGCTTAAATTTTCGATTCGAAAAAGGAGGGGGCCTTTCAATGGCTCTACTGTAAGGGTCAATGGAATAGGATTAGCCCCCTCATTAGTTCAAGCGTAGATTTTAATCTCCAGTACTAGCCAGGATAGCCGGAGCATTGCCTTTGGCAGATACTCTGAGGTAGCCTTGCATTTCCTGGTGCAAAGCGGAGCAAAAGTCGGTGCAATAGAAGGGGAATACCCCTGGTTTTAAAGGTTCCCAAAGCAGGGTTTCAGTTTGCCCGGGCATAATCAGTAATTCGGCATTTTGTGCACCCAAAACTGAGAATCCATGGGGAACATCCCAGTCTTGCTCCAAATTGGTTACGTGGAAGTAAACCTTGTCGCCAACCTCAATACCTTCGATATTATCGGGCGCAAAATGGCTGCGAATAGTGGTCATATACACATGCACTTCATTGCCATTTTTCTCCACTCGAGCATCCGCTTCACTTTTGGTAACATGGGGGTGCTCATTTTCTTCCAGCGGATAAATCTTCTTACTCCGATTCATCACAATATCAGCGGCAATGGCTTGAGCATAGTGCGGTTCGCCAATTGTGGGGAAGTCGAGGATGAGCTCCATCTTATCACCAGAGATATCATACAATTGAGCGGAGTGCGCCAATTCGGGACCAGTAGGTAAATAGCGATCTTTGGTAATCTTGTTTAAGGCTACCATATACTTACCCCAAGGTTCTTTACTATCCCCACCTGGGATCATCAAGTGACCTACAGAATAATAGGTTGGTACACGGTCTAATACTTCCCAGGTACCTAATTTCCATTTTACCACTTCACTACTGATAAAGAAGGTGGTATAGGCATTGCCTTCGCCATCAAACTCAGTATGCAAGGGCCCTAAGCCTCCGCTTTCAACGGTACCGGCAACCACATCTTCGAAGTTTAATACTGGAATACCATAGGCCTCATCCGCAAAGGATTTGTTTTCTATAGCCTGAATCATTTTGTCGAAACTGTGCACGGTTAAATTGGCATTCAGTTTACCATTACCGATAATATAGGATCCGGTAGGGTCTACATCAACTCCATGTGGAGATTTAGGGGTAGGTAAGAAATACACTACTCCAGGGCATTCGGTGGGGTCGAGAACACGAACTTTTTTGCGGGTGATGCTTTCGGCCAGGTGTTTCTTTTCGTCGTAGCGATTGATCAGGTACTCAGAATCCATCTCTTTGTATTTACCCTGTTCGATGTATTCTTTGGCCTTTTTCCAATTAATAGCTGCGATGTAATCCTTGTCATTTTGAGAGGCATTTACCTCCTTAAGGGTATGAGACTCTTCGGTATTATAGGTGGTGAAGAACATCCAACCATGGGATTTTCCTTTACCTCCGTGGGCAAGATCATAATCAAAACCAGGCATTAAAACCTGGAAGTCAACATCCATGTGACCATGTTCAGGATCTACAGAAATAAAGGATAAGGAACCTTTAAATTTCCCTTTATAATCCGCGATGCTCATATCAGTCTGAGGAATAGGCACACTAAAGCGGGTACCGGCCACTACATATTCACTGTTTTCGGTAGTGAAGGGAGAACTATGGTTACCCCCGGCATTGGGCAATTCGATAATTTCAGCAGTTTCAAAGGTGCTGAGGTCGATTCGGGCAACCCTTGGGGTGTTATTACCATTAATAAAGAGGTATTTGCCATCAGGCTTACCATTGGTCTGCGAAAGCTCCGGGTGGTGGGCATCGTCCCAGGGAATAAATCCATGGCTGGTTTCTAAGAGCGGTTTGGTTTCTTCATTAAAACCATAGCCTTTTTCACCATCTACAGAAAATACGGGTACTACTTTTAAAAGACGACCGGAGGGCAAGCCATAAACACTTACCTGACCGCTGAATCCGCCAGACATAAAAGCGTAGAATTCATCGTATTCGCCTGGAGCCACATATACTTTTTCGGCTGCCGAGGATTTGTTAATAGCTCCTTTGTTTTCGCTGGACTTCTTTGCGTTGGTATCGGTGCAAGCTGCGGCCAGGAGTAAAGCCGCAATGAGCATGGTCCAAATTGGTTTAAAGGATTTCATAGTCACTTGATTTGTTAGAATTAGAGGGTTCTGAAAAATTCCAGAATTTTTCGGGCGTCTTCTTCACTGATGTTTTGATCAGCCATGATGGCGCCATTAGCTTCGGCCAGGACTTGTTTAGCTACTGGGTCCTTTTGGATCATTTCATTTGGATTCATGATCATATTCATGATCCATTCAGGAGTTCGGCGCTCCAAAATGTCTTTGGGTGCAGGTCCGATGTATTTTTTATCAGTTTTGTGGCAAGCCGTGCAGTTTTGCTCAAAGATGGCTTTCCCTTCAGCAGCCATGCTTTCATCAATAGCATCATTCAGAACCACATTACTTATTGGGCCAATACCTTTGCTGGACATAGGGTCTATTGCTTCCGTTTTGGCTTTTGTTTGTGGGGCTTCCGTACTTTTTGAATCGTGGGTGCTGGTCGTATTTTGAGTTTCGTTACTTCTACCACATGAAGCGAGGGCTAGTAGTAGAACTCCGCTCAGGATGACTTTTAAGTGTCTCATTTGAGTTTAGATTGTTAGAAATATGGAGCTAAAGTATTGGGGCATGAAAGCCTAAAAAATGATTTATATCATAAAAAAGGATAAATTTATCCGAAATAGCCTTTTGACCTTTTTGAAATGGTTTTTTCGACAAGCCTTATTTTGCTTTAGCAGGATTTAAGACTGACAAATGTGTGGGTCAGTTTTAATGTGTAAACAGATGTAAATAAGGTGAATAGATTCATGTTGATAAAGAAAAGGGGCTGGGGTTGGAGGACTAAATGAGCATTAAATACCAGTGCTTTTTAAGCTTGAAAAATAAAAGACCTATTTATCCTTATTTAAAATAATCCTTATATTTGGCGGGAATCTGAGACTATGTTTTCTAAGGCATGTGAGTACGGTATAAAGGCTATGATTTACATCGCGCAGCAGGATGCTGGTCAGCGGGTAGGTTTGAAACAAATCGCCCAGGCCACCGATTCTCCGGAAGCTTTTACCGCTAAAATTTTACAAATGTTGGCCCGTAATGGGGTACTGGTTTCCTTTAAGGGGCCAAGCGGTGGTTTTAGTTTACCTAAAGATGCTGGGAGTGTGCATTTGAATCAAATTGTGAGTGCCATTGATGGCGATGAGATCTTTACTGGATGTGGTTTAGGTCTGGCGCAATGTGATGGAAATAAGCCCTGTCCGGTACATTTTAAATTTGCTTCGGTGCGAGATGGACTTTCGCATATGCTTCACAGTACTAGCCTTAAGGAGTTGGCAGATGGCTTGGATTCTGGAAAAGTGTTTTTAAAGCAGTAGTATTTTTTTAGTTAAATAAAAGACAAAAATGTCCGAAATAGAAAAAGAGTTCAAAATGGAAAATCGTGCCATTGGTGAAGTGGTAGCGGAAGACTATCGTACGGCCACAGTTTTTAAATCTTACAACATTGATTTTTGTTGCCAGGGAGGGAGAAGTATTGCGGAGGCCTGTGAGAAGAAAGGGGTAAGCATCTGGGAATTATTAAAGGATTTGGAAAAGGCCCAATCCGAGGGCCTGGATCCTGCTGTTGATTTTAAAACCTGGCCTTTGGATGTTTTGGTGAACTATATTGAGCAAAGACATCATAAGTATGTGGAGAAGCGCAGTATTGAGATTAAGCCTTTTCTGGATAAACTATGTAGGGTGCATGGAGAAAGACATCCAGAGCTATTAGAGATTAACGGGCTGTTTAGTACCGCGATATCGGCTTTAAGCCAGCACATGAAGAAGGAAGAACTTGTGCTGTTTCCCTACGTTCGAAAAATGGTGAAAAGTGAAATGAGCGGTGAGCCCATAAAAATGGCTTCTTTTGGTGAAGTGCATAATCCTATTGGGATGATGGTATATGAGCACGATGCGGAAGGAGAGCGCTTTCGCGAAATATCCAGACTATCTAATAATTATCAATGTCCACCGGATGGATGTAATACCTACCAGGTCACATTTGCACTCTTGAAGGAGTTTGAAGATGATTTACATCTTCATATCCATTTGGAAAATAATATTCTTTTTCCGGCTGCGAAACAATTGGAAGATAGGCTTAAATCTCAGGGCTTAATTGAGGCCTAATAAGGATTGGATCAGCTCTGTTTAGAAGTTGATAAATAGCCTTAAGTTTCAGTATGTCAAGGCTTTATGCTTGGGGATAAGTTGGGGGGATTTTTCCTGTCAGCTCTCAGATTTTAAAGCTTAGGATCATACCTTTAATTTATCTGAAAAATACGGGTGAATCCATGTGTTTACCCATTCCCATTTTGTGGGGATGTTCTCTCTGTATAAAGCATACCAAAATGCAGGTGTGCTCCTGATTTTTCTAAGTATCATGGCTAAGGCCTGGTGTTGCATCGTATGCCCTTTGTGTTTTTCAGAGCACTTTGATTAACTGTATTTACGCTCAATATTTTCTGAAACTAAAAGCTTGTACTATGAGTTCTGTACCCACAGAAGACCTGATACAAAACGATCCAATTACTTATGATGAAGCCTTAAAGTCGGCGATAGATTACTTTAAGGGGGATGAACTGGCAGCCGGCGTTTGGCTGAATAAATATGCCCTTAAGGATTCGCATGGCAATATCTATGAGAAAAGCCCCAGGGATATGCATATTCGAATGGCTAAGGAGATTAGTCGCATCGAAAGTAAATATGCCAATCCCTTGAGTCAGGAATCAATTTTTGAGGTCTTAGACCGCTTTCAATATATCGTTCCTCAGGGCGGACCCATGACCGGCATTGGGAACCAATATCAAATTGCTTCTCTTTCCAATTGCTTTGTGATTGGCAATGATGGACGAGGTGATTCTTATGGATCTATCATGAAGGTGGATGAAGAACAAGTGCAGCTTATGAAACGCCGCGGTGGCGTGGGGCACGATTTATCCCACATCCGCCCTAAAGGCTCACCCGTAAAAAACTCCGCTTTAAGCTCCACGGGGATTGTACCATTTATGGAGCGTTATAGTAATTCTACTCGCGAAGTTGCGCAAGATGGACGCCGGGGTGCCTTGATGTTGAGTATTTCAGTGGATCACCCGGATTCTGAATCTTTTGTGGATGCAAAACTGGACGGTACCAAGGTAACTGGGGCCAATGTTTCGGTGCGGATTAGTGATGCTTTTATGAAGGCGGCTTTAAAAGGAGAGAAGTATAAGCA
Organism: Croceimicrobium sp.; assembly: GCF_965228705.1. GTDB lineage: Bacteria > Bacteroidota > Bacteroidia > Flavobacteriales > Schleiferiaceae > Croceimicrobium. The sequence continues at coordinate 2,045,894 of NZ_OZ245832.1, read as the reverse complement.
GACCTTTCCCCTAAATTCGGCAAATCCTACCGTGACCAAAGAGGTAGATGCAGCTGGATTATGGAAAAAGATCATTCATAATGCCTGGGCTTCGGCAGAACCCGGTATTTTGTTTTGGGATACGGTAATTCGCGAATCGGTTCCCGACTCCTATGCTGATTTTGGCTTTAGAACAGTATCGACCAACCCTTGTGGTGAAATCCCATTGTGTCCTTATGATTCTTGCCGACTACTGGCGATTAATCTTTTGTCTTATGTAGATAATCCCTTTAGTGAGGCCGCGACCTTCAACTTTGAAAAGTTTAAAAAACATGTTCGCATTGCCCAGCGGATTGCAGATGATATCATCGACCTTGAATTAGAGAAAATCGAGGCCATTTTGGCTAAGGTGAACTCGGATCCAGAGAGTGATGAAACCAAAAGAACTGAGATTTTACTTTGGGAGAAGATTCGTGAAAAAGCCATTCAAGGGCGTAGAACCGGCATTGGTATTACCGCTGAAGGGGATATGTTAGCCGCTCTGGGCCTTCGTTATGGTTCGGATGAATCCATCGATTTTTCGGAGGAAGTTCACAAATTGCTGGCTTTGGAAACCTATCGTGGCTCCGTAGAATTGGCTAAGGAAAGAGGTGCTTTCCCAATTTACGATGCTAAACTGGAAAGCAAGAATCCGTTTATCAGTCGTTTAGGTGAAGCTGATCCTGATCTGATCAAGGAAATGAAGATTTACGGTCGTAGGAATATTGCCTTACTGACCATCGCACCTACCGGAACCACTAGTTTAATGACCCAAACCACATCCGGAATCGAACCCGTGTTTATGGTATTCTATAAGCGGAGAAAGAAGATTAATCCGAATGACACCAATACCCGCACGGACTTCGTAGATGATTTGGGGGATCATTGGCAGGAATTTAATGTCTTCCACCACCAATTTGCAGCCTGGCTTAAGCAGAATGGCCACGATCTGACTGAAGTGGAAAATATGAAGGAAGAGCAGTTAAATGAATTGGTTGCTCAATCGCCCTATGCCGGTTCTACCGCCAGAGATGTAGACTGGCCCAGTAAAGTGCGTTTGCAAGGAAGGGTTCAGAAATGGGTGGATCATTCCATTAGTGTTACGGTGAATATTCCCGAAGATACTTCTGAAGAAATGGTGGGCGATATTTATCGCATTGCCTGGGAAAGTGGATGTAAAGGCATTACTGTGTATCGTGAAGGCAGTCGTTCCGGAGTTCTGGTTTCATCCACAGAGAAAAAGAAAGAACAAAACTTTATCGCCGAGCGCAAAGCTCCTGAGCGTCCTCAATCTTTAGACGCCCGCATTGTGCGCTTCAATAATAATGAAGAGCGCTGGATTGCAGTGATTGGATTGCTCAATGATCATCCCTACGAAATCTTTACCGGTAGAACGGAAGACTCCTTCCACTTACCGCATTGGTGTAAATCAGGATATGTGCTTAAGAATAAGGATGAGCAAGGTAAAAGCCGCTATGACTTCCAATACAAAGACCGCGATGGCTATCGAATTACCATCGAAGGACTATCGCGATCCTTTAACCCTGAATATTGGAATTATGCCAAGCTTATTAGTGGGGTATTGCGCCACGGTATGCCGCTCTTAGATGTAATTCACATGGTAGGTAATCTGCATCTGGATGATGAGTTCTTAAACACCTGGAAGAACGGGGTGATTCGTGCTTTGAAGATGTTCGTGCCAGATGGAACCCGTGCTCTGGATAGTATTTGCAGTGAATGTGGCGAAGACTCCTTAGTGTATGAGGAAGGTTGCTTGAATTGTAAAAGTTGCGGGCATAGTAAGTGTGGGTAGTGATGTGTCTACCAGGCTTGATTCATTAGTTCTAGCATAGATTCTTCCAAAGAATTACCTAATAAAAAATCCACTCTGAGAGAATCAGAGTGGATTTCCTGCTTAACAATCCCGATGAAAGGATTAAGTGTCTTTTAGCGGTGTAAACCTTTAGAGCGTAAATAGTTCAAGAGCAATTGCGGGCGATCGGTTTGGATCATATCGATATCATTCTCAATAAACCAATCATATACGCTGGGGTCTATAGCGGCTTGCTCATCATCATGTGCGCCATTGTGATGCGGCCAAAGGGAGTGAGGCCATGGGGGCACCTTGATTATGGATTTACGGGAACTATACGATACAGGCAACGGCTTCAAATAATAGCAGGTCTGATTGGTCCCTGGTCATCTTCCTCCCAATTGATGGGGCTAATAAATGCTATAGATTTTTCGTGAAAATTATCGGGGTATTAAATCATGTCAAATGCTAGTTCCGGAATTTGAAGAAAGGCGCTACATACCAAAATTAATAGGGTTTTTCCTGTGATGTTCCTTCATTTTGAATTGCTTAGCTTTAAGCTGCTAAATTCTGATCTATGAAGCTTCTCACTCCCTCGATGGTTCCGCTTGGGTTCTTTTTGCTATTACTTGTTGTTCTTTCCTCCTGCGTTTCGAAGAAGAAATATACCGATGTTCTTAATGATAATGAGGCTCTGGAACTTAGAATAGAGGAGCTTACGGCTGATGAAGATGGAGATGGGGTTAGTGATTATTTCGACCGTGAACCTGGCACTCCCGAGGGGGTGCGAGTAGATGGAAGCGGCCAGGCTTTGGATAGTGATGGCGATGGTATTCCCGATTATATGGATGAAGAACCTAATACCCCGAAAGGGGCCCTGGTTAGTGAAAACGGTAAAGCAGTAGATTCGGATGGAGATGGAGTTCCGGATATTATGGATTTAAGTCCGAATACACCAAAAGGGGCCTTTGTAGACCATAATGGTCGACCGATTTTGGCCGGTTCTGCGGCAGAACTAATTGAACTGCCCAAAGCAGCGCCTGAAGTTCAGCCCATTACTCGGTACGTTCATGATACGGTAAAGGACAAGGAAGCCTTTCTTCTAAATTCCACTGGTCGCCTTTTCATTTCCTGTCCCACAGAGATGAAGGAAGAAACAGAGTACATCGTTCGTATTAGTATTGCCGATATTCTTAATAATCCTGAGGCTAAGCAGCATTTTTTAAGCAAGATTAATGAGGTGCAGGAGGATTTAGGTGAAGCCCCCTTAAGAGAGGAAGACTTAAGGGATGAGAAGATTCAATTATCAGATTATATGTCGGTGAACATTGAGCCCAACGAAAAATTCGCGGTGAGTTTACTGAATACACCTTTGGTAAAGGAGGTCTTAGCGAATGAGAGTCCTGAATGGCGTTGGAAGGTGAAACCTTTAACCGGATGGGGTGGGCAAGAAGCCTATCTCACCATCGTGGTGAAAACTTTGGATGATGCAACGCATCTTATCTCCCAGTCTGAGGAACGCTTTAAGGTGAAGATCAATTTTAAAACCAGCTATTTTCAAGATTTATGGCTAGCCTTAAAGGCCGATCCCAAATGGTTGTTTACCGCGATCTTAATTCCGATCGTAACTTTCTTTGCCGGAATATGGAAGGAACGGCGCAAGGCTAAGAAGTCCAAGTCTTAATGAAGGCCTATCTGGCGAAAGCCAAAAAAAGAAAAGCCCCAATGTTAGAAAACATCGGGGCTGGCTTTGGATTATGCTTTAAAGCCTAAGCTTCTTTCTCAAGCAATACACTTACTTTGTTGAAGTCGGCGGCGGCATTGATTACCTTCAAATATTCCTGGAAAAACTCTTTTGGATAGGTCTTATCTTCATACCACTCTTCAATGGTCACCAGTACTTTATTCCCTTCTTTACTGTAATTAGAGGTAAAGAGAGCCTTGGTTTCGCCATCAATTACCAGCTTCTCATCAAATACCAGTTTCTCGGGATCTACCAATGTGTAACCCTCGGGTATTTCGAACTCAATGCTGCGATAGTACTTGTGGGCATATTGGTTGTAGATGTCGTGATTCCGCACCGAATCCTCATCATACATAGCCATTTGAGGGCCAATCAGTTTACCTACATTGAGAAGCAAATCCTGACCTGCATTTTCTAAAAAGCGAATATCGGTGAGGCTACCCTTGGCTTGCAGAGGCTTATATCCAACATAACGAGCCATGGCATTTTCCACTTCCAGATCTTCCACTTCCCCTTCGTCGTCGATATAGCTAATCAAGGTTTCTTTAAATTCTTTAAGGTCGTCCTCATCGTCAATCAATTCGAAAATCCCTTGATAGGAACGAGCAGAAAAGCCAGTCATAGCGCGGTAGATATCTACTTTATTATCTAATAAATCCGGACCAAATACCACCTTGGCAATTATGGTATCGCTGGTGAAAATTGAAGGGGGATAGGGGATTTCCTTTACTTCAGTAATGGCTACATATTCATCAGCCAGCATTTCTTTGTCAATGAAAAGGGCCTGGGTTCCGGTATAATTGAAGTTCAATACTCCGTTACGGGACATGCTTTCGGAAATGTCGATATACAGATCATCCTCAGGCACGTAAATTAGCATTTCGTCCAGGAAATTATCGGCTTCAAATTCGGAATCAAAAAAGAGTTGATTACGGTTACAGGTGTAAACGATTTGATAGGGAACCTCTAAGAAATCGTAGATACCACAATAGAGGCGCACTCCTCCCACCGTGTTAAATACCTTACGATCGCGAATGAATTCGAGATCCCGTAATTCGGCGGCACCAACATTATAATAGCTGTAATTGTCTTTAATGTAGTGCTCTACTCTTTGCGCAGTTGTGAAGTTCGGTTCTTCATCAAGCAGGTATTCCTGTGCGGCTTTGGCTTCCTTTTTAATTACTTTTTCGCTTTTGCGATTCAGTTCGCTGGTAAGAAAGGCCACCACATTTTGAGCCGTATAGTTGTAGGAGGTAATATCGCGATCGCCGGTATAAAGGTTACGGTCTAGTTTAAAGATTACCCGGCCCATCAGAGCCTCACTGGGTGTTACGCTTTCTTCTTCATAGGCCGGAACGGAGGTGCGCATATAGAGGCGGTTTTCTTGCTCCAGAACGGTATCGTTCATTACTGAATCCGGGAGATTGTACACCTTGGAGTCGAAGACCAAACCCCAGGGAGTAACTACATCAATTTCCAGATCTTTAATTTCATATTCTTCCTGGTAATTGATCATCAGACCATCGGTATTGGGGGAGAGTCGGTTGATGTAATAGAATTCAATTTCGGACCCTAGCTCCAGGCCTTCGAAGGCGAAATAATTGTACTCGGCTTCACTGTCTTCAAGCTGACCGGTTTGAATATCATCTTCATCAATTTCGGTCACCTTGGTGCCTGTGATGGCGCGAGCGCGAAATTTAAGCAGTTCACTGCCTTCGCCAGTAGGTACATAGCGGCGGTTATACTCTTCTAAGGCACGGGTACTATTAATGTAGATTCTTTGATGAAACAGGCGGTCCATAACCAGACGTTCATCCTCCAGGTGAAAATTGAAGAGGTGTTTTTCTTTTAAAATTAAGGCGGCGGTGCTGTCATCCAGTTCGCCGCTAAATGGCGCCTGCTCTTCTTCCCAGTCGTAATCTTCAAACACGAAATAGGGTTCTTCCTCCTGAGCTTGCAGGCTCAATCCTAGGATTAAGAAGAGTAAACTGAATGGGTGATTAATTTTCATTAGGGTTTAGTATTAATGTTTGTTGGTATTCTTTGCGAAGCTTGCGGATAAATTCATTCCAATCTTCCAGATCTTCTACTTCTACAAAGAGGGTTTTTAAGGCAATTTCGATATCGTATATCACTTTGTTGCCCTCTTGTTTGTAGCTGATGGTATAGGAGAATTTAGGGTGATCATAGCTGCTATTTTCTGGAAGGTAGTTCAGGCTGTAGTTCTCCGGAATTTCCAATTCGAAATAGCGCTTAAAGAGGGTGGTATTGTTTAATTCCATTGGATTCTTGCGATCCTCCTCCAGGCTATTGCTGGCTAAAATTTGCTCCAGATTTAAATTGATGATGGTTTTATTTCCCGCAACTCTGGCATATCGGTCCAGGCGCATGCTGTAATTGAGATCAAAGCCATTTTCGGTAATCTCGTAATTCTTGAGTTCCGATTTGCAGCGGTTATCGCCCTTTTGTAAATCGTATTTCAAGAAGTTTTTCATGGCTTCTTCATCCTTACGTTCCAGGATGCGTAAGACATTAGAACGGTGATAAACGCCATAATGCTTATGACCTTCACCCACTAAATTATTGCCTTCCAATTTTAGGAAGCAGGAGTCGGTCTCGTCATTTAAACGATGATCTAAAACCGGAACTGTTTTCAAGTCAAAGGCCTCTGGTCCTAGATTGATTAGGGCCTGTTTACCTTGAATGAAACTGCTGGGGTAAGGGAAGGGCAGGTTTTTATTGGTGGCATCCAGAAAGAAGTATTCGCCATCCAATTTTAAAGCGGCAATCATATGATTGTCGGATAGGCCGGTAGGCACTTCTTCGTAGGTATAAGGGATGGAGCGGGTGCCAATCCAAACATGATGGGCTTCTAAACCGGCGTGGTTCATCATTTGCACCAAGAGGTTCCCCATGTCTTTGCAGTCGCCATAGCGCTTGGTGCATACAAAATTAGCTTCTCTAGGGCGGAAGCCTCCATATCCATCTTCGAAGGCAATATACCGGATAGAGTGGTTTACCCAATCGTAAATGGCCTTGGCTTTTGCACGAGGATTTTCTAATCCTTGCGTAAGGCTGTCGGTTAGCTTTTTTAATTCTTCATTGGGGGCTTCCAAATCACTTAAAAAGCGTTGATAATTGCGGTGTAGATCGCTCACGTCGCCCATCACTTTTTCTATCTGGCCATCCGATTTCACGAAGGACTTTATACGGTAAACAATATGTGGGCTGAGGTATAGGCTGCTTGGGGATCCACTTTCCCATTTTCGGGATTTCATTTCGGCCGTACGCCAATGATGTATGGTCTTATGGCGTTCACGCTCCACCCAATGTTCGAAGAAGCTGCTGTCGCAATTAAAGTATTGATATTCGATTTCAATACCTTCTTCCACAATTAAGCTGAAATGCTGCGACTTGGAGTACATATAGGGATCGAAAACTTCGCGCCCTACTAAAAAGGGTTCGTGGTATTCTTCTTCGTATTCCAAAACGGTAATTGCACCTTGCATCATTCCTTCGAAGGTGAAGGATTTTGCCCGGGTACCATCATGGAAGACGTCTTCATCTATCACCTTTCGATCAATGAAGTCCCGTACTTTTTCCTTGTCGTATTTATCTTTTTCGAAATTAGGAACCAGGGTATAGGCCTCAATGTCGGTAATCTCCGAAAATGGAGGTTCGTAATTAAGGGAAACCTCCCCTCTGCCATTTACATTTTTATCATTGAGGAAGGTCTTCATGGAATGGCGATTGGTGATCAAGATTTGATCATCCTTAATGCTCAATTGAGTTTCATTATGACCTTCCAGACGAACAGCATCCTCGTCTTTGAATTCTTCCATCAGGGCACTGGGGCTTTGGGATTTCAATCCCAAGCTAAAGCCCAGTAATAGGCCCAGGAAGATTTTTCTCTTATTCATACAGGTGGTTTGCGACGTAGAGGTACTCTGCAATTACATTTCCTTCCGCATCATATTCAATAACTTTTCCGTGCTTGTCACCGGCCATCCACTGAGCTTCATAGGCTAGCTTTCCATTGGGATGATAGCGTTTTTCGCTGCCATCCTTAAAGCCCATATCACTTTCGTATTCCCGTTGTACCTGACCATTGGCATAGTAGTAACGTGTGGTGCCATGGTCTTCGCCTGCTTTATGAGGAATTTCACTTTCGAGCTGGCCTGTACTATAATAGGTTCGGTAAGGGCTTTCCTGAAATTCTCCTTTTTTGATTTCGTATTCCATAGCAGTCTTGCCATTGGGGTACAGTGCTTTAACCTTTCCAGTTCCTTGTTTTAGGGCAACAAATTCGCCAATAGACCCATCGGCATTGAGCTTGCGCCAACCAATAATCCGACCCAGGTCATATACACGTATATGTTGCAATTCGCCGGTTTCGCTGTAGAAATAACGATCTCCATCTATTTCGTCTAAAACATAGGTGATGCTATCGGTACGAATACCTTCCTCATTGTATTCCACATTAGGTCCATGAATGGCACCGGATAGATAGGTGAAACTTTCTTGAAACTCTCCATTAGGCCAGTAGTATTTCCATTCATCCACTCGAGTTCCTAAATGGTAAAGCCCGGTGCTTTGAATTTTTCCATTGGGATAGTAATAGGTCCATTTTCCATCCTTTTCGCCATCCACATACTGACCAGCGATTTCTAATTGACCATTGCCATAAAACCATTCTGCTTTCCCCTGAAAATGACTGCCCGTGCGATTAATGCGGAAGCGTAAAGTGCCATTGGGATATTTCAAAGTAAGGGGGTCCATTGGCTTATGGACATCAGCGGTATATACCCGTTTTCCATCTTGATAGGCCTCCATTTTCACGATGGTACCTCTTTTAAAGTATTCAATGTGCTCAATTTCACCCTCTGGATCGAAATATACGCGCGGTCCATTAAGATATCCGTCCACATAAAATAGCTCTCCCCTCTTTTTTCCATTGGGGTGATAGGTGGTGCTTAAGCCTTGACGATCACCTTTATAGTAAATTCCTTTATCGCTTATTTGACCATTTAAGTAATAGCGGGTATAGGGTCCGTGCAGGGAATCATTACGGTAGCGGTATACCGAGGAAATGGATGCATTGCCAGTGTAGTAATTGGTATAGTCCCCATGATAGCCTCCCTCATCATTGTACTCGATTTTGATGTAAAGGTTTCCGTATAAATCATATTCATTCCAGGTGCCAATACGGTGGGTTTCATCAAAAATTCCTTCAGTTTGAGGGCTGCCATAGAGATCGAATTCTTTGTAGTCTAGTTCACCGCGTTTATCTTCTGCCGAAGCTTGAACCTTACCATTTATATCGTAGCACTCGTAATAAACAATCTCTTCTTTTTTATAGCGGAACATTTCGGTTTTACGGCCTTTGGAGTCGTAATAGGTTTGGGTACCGGTTTTCTTGCCACGCTCATCAAAGCTTTCTTCACGCACGAGCTTTCCTTCGGCATTAAAGCTTTGCCAGTTGCCGATTTTATTGCCCTCAACATATTCTCCTTTTTCGTGAAGTTGGCCATTGGTATGATACGACTCATAAGGGCCATTATAGCGACCGTCCTCATCATAAACCACTTTCACATCTAATTGACCATTGGGGAAGTAAAATTCGGAGGCTCCGGTACGAGTGTCATTAACCAGATTAATTTTAGATAATAAGCTACCATCTTCGTGGTAATAAGTGGCCAATCCATTGCCGTCGCCCTCTTTTTGCGGGATTTTGGCAGAAAGCTGTCCATTCTTGTAATAAACATATAAGGTATCCACCGGTGTTCCACTTTTAAAACTGAATACCCGATGCTTGGTTCCGTGGGTATAGTGCATGGTAGCCGGGCCATCGAGTTCACCTTGCTTGAATTCTGCGAAAATGTAGGGAACGCCACTTTCGTAATACTCTTTGCTTAGGCCATTGAGGACTCCATTATCGTAAGTTACTTCTCGACTCACTTCACCATTTTCGTGATAGGCAATGAAGTCACCGATTTTTTCACCTTCGGCATTCAATTCACCCCGACTGCTAACTTCGCCGGTGCTGTAGTAAAATTCAAATTCACCTTGAGGATTTCCATTAGCATCAGGTTTACCTGCAGCACTAAGTCCATCAACACCGCTATGGAAATAATAAAGTAATTTTTCGGCTCCCTCTTCATATCCTTTGGGGTGAAGGCCATGATGATCGCGCAGGAAGCCAGCATTCCAATTGATTAAGTCTTTGATCTCGTCGATGTTTCCGTTAACAATCTTTTGGTAGTATTCGGTTTCAATATTTACTGAGAGGAGTTGACTAAAGGGTTCAAAGAGTTCTTCCTCCATTAAGGCTTTGTAATAAGGGAGGTAATACATCGCCCAAAAATCGGTCTTGTTTTTAAGTTTCACCGATTGGCTAATGGCCAGGTGCATTTGCTTCATTAAAGGGAAGTCGCAATCGGAATCAATCTCATAAGCGTCGCGCAAGGCGGCATAGCTTTTAATGAGGCGATCACTTTTGGCATAGGTTTTCTCCGGATCGAAATCGTAATCAATAGGTTCAAATTCCGTTTTTTCTGAAAGGGAGGAATTAAAGTATTGCAGAATTGCATTGGTACGTCCGCTGGCAGGTTCTGAAATAAAATAATAGCCCAGGGAGAGAAGAGCCAGAGTGTGGTTGCCATTGTTCATGGCCAATTTGGCCAATTGAAAGTGCGAAGAAGCATGAAAAGGGCTTATTTCGATTGCTCGTTTTAAATCAGCAATTCCCGCTTCATAGCGTTCTTTGTTGAGGTGCATTACTGCCCGGTTGTAGTACAATTGAGTGCTGGCCGGATAAATTGCAATAGCACTATCGTAAGCGGCTTGCGCGGCATCGGCTTTACCCATTTCATCCAGGCTATTCCCTATGGCGGTGGTAAATTCAATATTGAAACGGCTGTTCATCGCCAGGCCTTTGCGTGCATTAGTAAGGGCCTCTTCATAACGCTCAGCCTCCATTAAGCTTAGGGTTTTCTCATATTGGGCAAAAGCGTAATTGGTATCGCCAGGATGAATCTGATCAAACATGGCAATGGCACTGTCGTAGGATTCGCGATCGTGCATGGCGATGCCAGCGTATATGGTATCTACAGAGTTAAAGTGCCAGTCTTCAGATTGGGCATAGATGCTCACTGGGGCAAGAAATGCCACCATAAGCAAGCGATAAGCAGTTTTCAATTTGATATGAATTTGGTGATTTGAGCGGTTAAAATAAGGTCTAGGCCTCGGTTATGAAAATTTTGAAGGCCTCACTTTTTTTAAAGGAACTGTAATAAATTGGCCCTTCTGTTTACTAATAGTCATAAACAGCCTCCATGAAAAATATAGTTTACGGCTTATTTTTAAGTCTGGCCTTTGTTTGGCAAGGTCAAGCGCAGTCCTCACTTTTTTGGGAAGTAGAAAGTCCCGAGGGTAAAAAGTCTTACCTCTATGGAACCTATCATCTGCTGGGTTCTGATTTTTTGACCGAACGTCCCAAAGTGATGGAAGCTTTTGAGGCTTCTAATGCTGTGGTGGTTGAAACGGTTATCGATAGCTCACAAATGATGCAATTGGCTTATCTCATGATTATGAATAAATCACTTAAAGCCATGACGGATTCAGCCGATTATCAACTATTAAAGCGTGAGTTGGAGCCCTTAATTGGGACAGATCTGGCAGTTTACGATCAGATGAAGCCCATTGTTTTAAGCACGACTTATGCTGGATATTTGGCCGAAGAGTTAACCCCGGACTCCCTTGATTATGCGGGTATGCCTTTAGATATGCATTTCGCGGCAGAGGCCAAGAAAGCCAGCAAAAAGCTAATTGAGTTAGAGACCATGCAAGAGCAGTTTGAAATACTTTTTAGCAGTCAAACTGAAGAAGAACAATTGCAAGATCTTTTAGATGTATTAAAAGAAGGAGCGCCTTCCGGAGATATGATGTCGGGTATTATTACGGCCTATCATGCCAATGATCTGGACGCACTCTATCAGAGTGCCATGGAGTGGGAGGGTGGCCTTTCAGATATGGAGGTAATGATCGATCAGCGCAATTTGAATTGGGTGGAGAAGCTCGAAATTCAATTGCAAAAAGGTGGCTTGTTTATTGCCGTAGGTGCCTTGCATTTGCCTGGAGAAAAGGGCTTGATTCAATTGTTGGAAGCTCGTGGATTTACCCTTAAGCCCATAAAATAAACAGGTGAGCGACAAGCGGGAACAGGAATTTGTTCAATTGCTGGAAGAGCATAGTGGCATCATCTACAAGGTGACGCGCATTTATGCCAAAAACCAGGCAGATGAACAGGATTTGCGGCAGGAAGTAGTATATCAGGCCTGGCGTTCCTATCCTCGTTTTAAGGGGAAGTCCAAGTTTTCTACCTGGTTGTACCGGGTGGCCCTCAATACTGCCCTTACTCATGTAAAGAAGGAAACGAAGGAATACGAAGGTTTTGACAAGGATTGGCAAGTGGCCCCTGATGGAGATGAGCGAGCTTTGCTGATGGCCCATATTAGAACCCTAAACGATGCCGAGAAATTGGTGATAATGCTTCACCTCGACGGCTATTCGAATGATGAAATCGCCCTGATTTCAGGAATCAGTAAAAATCATGTGGCAGTACGCTTACACCGCATTAAGGAAAAGCTAGGCCATGCGATCAAGAACGACGAAGATGAAAATTGAAGATACCTGGAAATCCCTCCAAGGAGAGGAGGCACGCCTTACGGGCGAAGAGATCCGGGCCGGATTAACTTCGCGGGGTGCGGATGCAGTGCGAAAGCTCAATAAGCGTCTGGCTTGGAAAATTGGCTTTACCCTCTTGTTTACGCCCCTTTATCTTATTGCCCTTTGGCTAGTAGATAGCTGGCTTACACAGTTGTTATTTGGGATTATTATTGCCGCTCACCTTATCGGCCTGGTATTCTTTATTCAACGTTACCGCAAGGCACGCTCTTTTCATATGGCTGGGGCCGATGCGAAAACTACTCTTATAGCCTATCTGCATAATGTGAAGGCCACCCTAAGGCAGGAAGAGATTGGGGGATTAATTCTTTATCCTATTGCTGCCGCCAGTGGGTTCTTCCTGAGCTTATTACAAAAGATGAGCCTGGAAGAGGCTTTAGCAGATTCTAAGATATTGATCACCCTAATTATAGTGATGGTCTTGGTTACGCCTTTATCGCATTGGTTGGCCCGATGGATGAATCGCAAAACCTTTGGGAAATACATCCAGCAATTGGAAGAGCGCCAGGCGCAATTAGAAGATGAGTCTTAGAAAAGTTCCCGATTTTTTGGATCAGGCGCATTGAGGGTCCATTCCAAAGGACCATCGCATTTTAGCTCAATCACTATGGTGCTGTCCTTATCACCAAAGTATTTGATCATACGATCTCGCCAATCCTCAAAATCATAGTCATCATAATACTTACAGTCGTAATTCATGATGATGATATTGGTGGGATTTATAAGGATAATGGTTGGCTTGGCGTAATCATAAGTACGTTTACCACGACCGGGGCGAATGGATTCTCCTTCAATAAAGCTCTCTAACCAGTATTTCAAGGCATACTGGCGATCCACTACCGTTTCATAGTGATAGAATAAGAAATAGTATTCGCGTTCGGTGGTATAGCCCAAGGTATTCTCATATTCATCTTTGGTCTCCAGTCGGAAGAACTCTTTCCAGGCATAAGGTTCATTCTCAAGACTTCCGATATCTCGCATGCGTAGATTAAGCGACTTTTTCTCGTGGCTCTCCAGTTGATCTCCTAAAAAGCTGTCAATATCCTGACGTAGTTCTTTGCCTTCCGGATCTTTTTTTGCTTCCTCTTGCGCTGAACTCAAAAGAGGGCTGAAAACTAAAAGTGCGAGGCTGACAGAAAAAATGCTTTTTTTAAACATAAAATTTTATAAGTGTTTGTTAATCAAGACTGATTCTTATTTGTTTTTCTTGGTAAAGGTTTTATATTTGACCTGAGTAGAGTTTTCAAATGTTTCATGACATGACCTTTTGGTCGAAATAGTCCTGGCTCCGGCCGGGACTATTTATTTTTGCCCTGTGAATACCCTATCAATATTACGCAAAGTTCTCTTTTTTAGTTTGCTTTGGGCAAGTCTACCGGCACAGATTGTAAATATTGAGCAATTGCGTTTTCAGCGCGATTCCAGTCGCTGGCTTTTCCAAGACGATTTAAGTTTCAACATCTTTCGGAATACTCAACAAGTGGTTGATATTGAAAATAATTTCTTGCTCCGTTATCAAAGAGCCGGTCATCGCTTGCTATTGCTTAATTCTTTGCACTTCAATTTTACCGATAACACTGATTTTGCCCAATCGGGGTTTTTGCATTTCCGCTACGTAAAGCAATTATCTGAATCTTGGGATTGGGAGGTCTTTAGTCAGCTGCAAAGTGACCTACCGCTGCAAATTGAAAGGCGGATCTTATATGGTCTCGGACCACGCCTGAGCATTGATCAAAAGGGCAATTTCCAATTCTTTACCGGGCATCTGTTCATGTATGAAGATGATTTGGAAAGGGAAACCGGAATTCAGCATTTTGATTGGCGACTGAGCTCCTATGTAAGTATGTTTTATCAGTATAAAGATCGGCTGCAATGGTCATCTGTAACTTATTACCAACCCCGCTTGGATGATTGGTCGGATTGGCGCTTAAGCTTTCAAAATCAATTGGCTTTTAAACTCGGATCGCATTGGGCCTTTACCGTAAGTGCGCAGCTTAATTACGATGCCGAGCCGGTGCAAGCTGCCGATATTCCCAATCTTACTTATAAGATTGATAATGGGCTTAGGATTCGGTTTTAGTGTTATGAATCGAATTGCAAATTCGATCCATGCCTAAAATTCGATTCAGATTTTGTACTCGCAATTCGATTCAGACTTTACAACAAAACAATATCCCCATCCACCAAAGCTTTCTTGAGCTCGGGCGGCCAGCCAAAATTGTTTTCCGAAAAACGGTTCAGTTCTTCTCGGCTTTCGGGCGATAAAAGTTCTTGAATGGCTTCCAGCATTTCGGCGCTTAGGCAAACCGGACTATCTACTAAAGTTTCGCCCTGGCAAACGGCCATCATTTGAAATTCGCTACTTTCTTGCAAGTAGGTGCCGCTAAGGGTACAGCGATTTTGCTCCCAACGATCGGCGGCTTCTTCGCCACTGGCTTCCAAATTTTCGAGGCCTTCCATCATAAATTGATCTATCCGCTGTCGTGATTCTTTGCTGAGCTCGGCCCGGGCTTGCTCCATGCAGTTTTTGCAAAGGGCAAAATCGAAGAGGGCCCGTGCTTCTTGATCAGGGTAATTCTTAAATACTTTTTGGATCGCATAGAGCTGTCCGTCCATGAGGTTTTTCTGGCAGATTCGGCATTCGCGATGCGGAGCCTTAGAATCTTCATTAAAGAGGACAGCAGGAATAGAATGGTCGCGCATAATCAAGTTTTGAATATCGTTTCCGGGGGTCGCAGTAAAGGTAATAGGAATTTGGAAGGGGGCGAAGGCCTATTTGAAATGCTTGTGACCTTTAGAAATGAAAAAAGCCACACTTTCGTATGGCTTTTAATTTGGTGGGCGCTGAGGGATTCGAACCCCCGACCCCCTCGGTGTAAACGAGGTGCTCTGAACCAGCTGAGCTAAGCGCCCCTTCCGTTTTGGGACGGCAAATATAGAATCCTTTTTTCTTTTGTGCTGCACATTAGGGCTAAAAAAATGCGAGAAAATTGTGAGCTGCTTTCAAGCTTTTGATTTTCAGCTCGATTATCTTTCTTGTAAATCGAAAATATAGGTCTGAGCCGCTTCTCCTTCGCGCTTAAAGCCACGTAACATCCCGACGGTATTAAAGGCATAGAAGAATTCACCCTTGGCATCAATACCGATCAAGCCCCCAAAAGCCTTTTGCCCGCTCAATAAATCGTGGATCATATAATCGGCTGCTTCTTGTCCGCCTTCCTTCAAATACAAATAGCGGGCAGCTAATTGATAGGCAATCACATTACGAATAAAATATTCGCCATGTCCGGTGCAACTTACTCCTACTGAAGCATTATCAGCATAAGTGCCAGCTCCAATGATGGGAGAGTCCCCAATGCGTCCGTATTTCTTGGCCATTAAACCACCGGTAGATGTACCTGCAGCGATATTTCCTTCACGATCGCGAACTACGCAACCTACCGTTCCCATTTTATGGTCAATGAGGCTATCCAATGCACCTTGGTCACCACGAATCTTACGCAGTACTTTAAGATTACTATTAATTAGAAAGTAATTCGGATCCACACAAGTACCTCCATGGAGTTGCGCAAAATCATCGGCCCCTGAGCCACTTAAAAGTACATGATCCGAATAGCGTAAAACCGCCAGGGCAGCGGTGATGGGATTTTTAATACAAGAGATACCGGCAACTGCTCCGGCTTCTCCGGTAGCACCATCCATAATGGAGGCATCCATTGAGGCTTTGCCATCGTAGGTTAATACTGCCCCGCGGCCAGCATTAAATAAAGTGTCATTTTCTAAAACCTGTAAGACCAAGCTTACCACTTCGGGTCCGGGAGTGCCCGCATTTAGGGCTGAGTCACCAACAGCCAGCGCGCGATTTAGGCCCACGTGGAAAGCTGCTTTTTGAACTTCAGTATAGTTTTCCGGTTTGAGGCCGTTTCCGGCACCTCCGTGTATAATGATGGAATATTGCTGCGCAGATGCCCAGCTGCTAAGAATTAATGTGAGGCAGGTTAGTAAGTGGCTTCCCTTCATTTAGCAATTTGATTGGTCGTGAAGGCGAATATAATCTTTCCAAAGCTTAAATGTGGCATCAATAAAGTGTTGACTTTTTTCTTCCGAACATCCGCTGAGTTCTACGTAGGACCGACCTTCTTCTGGGAAGGTGTGCAGGGCACAGTGGCTCTCGCTTAACAGCCAGGTGCAGGTATAGCCTTGGGGTTGAAAGTGATGTTCTACAAAACCCACGATACCGTATCCAGCCTCTCGGAGCATTTTTTCCAAGAGGGGACTAATTTCTTTTTCATCCTTGAGCTTTATCCAAAAGCGGAAGTTGTAAATCTTCGTTTCTTCCATCTTAATATAAGTCCCAATTTCCTTTTAAATAATAGCGATACAGCACCGGATCCTGAATGTGGTTTATCTCAATACTGTCATTCACCTCAAAATAAATTTCCTTGCCGAAAGAGCTCATCATCAACATAGCCTCATTGTTTAACCAATGGGTATCAATATCCTCAAATCTTAAACTACGCGCTCGCTGTTTTAATTCACCTTGAGTCCAACCTTGCTTTTGACCTAGTACCCAACCCCATTCTCCCAAGGTTAGGACATGGTTGTGCAAGGGGAGGGTTTCGAAGCCCGCCGCCACCATACTTTTATCAATGCATTTAAAAGCCTTGGTCGCGAAGTAAGGACTGCCAGCCTGAGTTATTAATACTCCATGGGGGCGTAGCTTCAGATTACAGATGCGGTAAAACTCCTCCGTATACATGCGATTTAATTCAACCGATCGCGGATCGGGGAGATCGATCATGATCACATCAAAGAAAGCATTGCTGTTCTCTAGCCAGGTAAAGGCATCGGCATTTAGCACCTTCACTTTTGGATGGGAGAAAGAGGAGTCGTTTAGCTCAGTTAAAATCGGGTGGCGTGTGGCTAAACCCGTCATCATCGAATCTAAATCGACCACTGTGATGCCTTCTACCGAAGGGTATTTTAAAACCTCACGCGCAGCGCAACCATCACCGCCACCGAGGATTAAAACGTCCTTTACTTCATGACTAAGCTTCATTGCCGGGTGGACTAATGCCTCGTGGTATTTGTCCTCGTCCAAAGTGCTCAACTGCTGATTGCCATTGAGGTAAAGCCAGTAATGATCCTTCCATTGGGTCATTACTATCTTCTGATATTTGCTTTGGGCAGAGAAGACCACCTTATCCTTATAGCGCTTTTGTTCGCCAAAAAGAATGATATCCTGTGCCTGGGTAATGCCGGCGAACATCACTAACACAATAATGCCGGAGCTAATCGTGATGCGGGCATTAAACTTAGAGCCCAATTCACGCTTTACGGTGATAAACAATCCCACCGCAACCAATAAATTGATGAATCCCAAAATAAAGGGAGTATAGGTAAGGCCTAAGATGGGTAATCCTACAAAGGCAAAGAATAATCCTCCCACGAGAGAGCCGAGGTAATCCTTTTCCATCACTGAGGCGATATTCACCTTCAGGCTTTCAAACTCCTCATTGAGGCGTATCACCAAGGGGATTTCCAATCCAATTAATAAGCCAATCAATATGCTCATCCCATAAATGATTATTCCAACATAGTCGGTAAATCCGGCTGCAGAATAAGCGATGAGGGAGGAGAAGGAAACCAGTAGGCTTAGCGCGAATTCAACGCCAATAAATTTGATCAGTAAATTGCCCTCCAGGTATTTACTGATACGGGAACCGAGCCCCATTGAAAAGAGCATCACCGATACAATGAGGGACCACTGCACCGCCGAATCGCCAATAAAATAAGTAGCCAGAGTAGATAAAATGTACTCCGCTACAATTCCGGATAATCCGGTGGCGAAGAGGGCTAATTTCAAAAAGGGGGAGCGGCGGTTTTTCACTTTAGATGCACCATATAATGAGTACGGATCCTCCGATATAGCCAAAGGCTTCAATTAAGCCGGCGCCCACATTGGGTTTTTCCTGAGCGGCAATTTCGTCACTTAGCTTTCGGTCGGGAAGTAAAATGCGATCCACTAAAGTGCGGATAAGGGGTAAAACCACTAATCCAATTCCGGTTTCATAAGCTACCTCTAAAAGAGTTTGATCCCAGCTTTCGAAATTGCCCATTAAGCCGTGGCGAATCAAATTGGCTACCGCGATAATTAATCCGGCGAAAGCCACACCAGCAGCATTATTATCCTTTTCGATTTCATCGTGGAGGGAATAAGGCATTAAGCGATCGTATAGTGCCGTGGCGATTACAATCAGGATCTGACCTAAAGCCCAGTAAGCAATAGCGGTGTATATCCCGAAGGTCAAACCGCCACTTTCGCCGGTAATGGCGCCAAAGATGATCAAGCCCGAGGCGAGGAAATTAGCTCCTTCGATAATACCCATGCCGGCATTACGGTCTACGGTAATCTCCTTCCATATCGAAAAGCGACGCAAATTGATGTGGTCGATAATCAAGGAGGAGAGGTTAAGCAGTATAATGGCCAGGATGCCATAAATCGCCATGTCTTCGAGGTCGATCAACAGTCCGTTGGATTCGCCATAAATCGCCGAGCCAACCGCCATAAGTAAACCTGCGAAATAGCCGGTATAAGCAAAGCTAAAAGCGAGGTTATCTTTTTCTACCAGTTCTTCTCTAACTTTAATGGAGGATTTAGTCCACTTAAAGACCCATTTACCAAGGTAGAGGAGGATTAGGGAACTTGCCAAATAAATGCCAAAGAGAAGGAGATCGTTCATCCATTCGTTTGCTAATATCTCTGTAGTCATGTCTTTCCTTTTTTAGCTTATTTACCTCCTCCAAATCCACGTCCACGGCTGCTGGATCCACTCCGGTAGCGCGATCCACTGCGGTTGGTCCTACTGCGGCTGGCACTTCTTTGTACCCGGCTGCGGACTCTGTTTTTGAAACTTTGGTCTTTACTGTTCCAGGTCGAAGCGGTGCTTCGGCTGCTGTTGTGGCTGCCGGTAGTTCCAAATCGGTTGCCTCTTCCACTGCTAGCGGTACCGTAATAGGTGCGTCCGTAGGGGTAATAGTTGCGACGGTAATCGTACCAACCCCCGTAGTAAATAGGAGAGTAGCCAAAACCCAGAACACTGCGGAGGAAGGCGTACTTTCCGTAAAACTCCCAAAAGCTGCTACCATCCGATTGTTGGCGCCATTGTCCGTATTTTTCATTGCCTACATATTGGTTATATCCGGGTGGACTTACTTTTTTGTCCACCGTTCCATTGGTTTTAGAAACTATCGTCATCCCCATATTATCCACCTGCTCATTGAAATATTCGGGGCTTACTTGCAGCCAACCGGTGGTTTCGCTGAGAATGCTGTCGGAACCCTGAGGCTCCTTAAGGATGCGATATTGATGTTGATATTGTTCCGACTGCTCATCGAAATTCATATCGTAGAGGATAATGCTGAAGTCAGGAACCTCAGTCATGTCCTTGATCAGGTCGTCAACCGGATTCTTCCGGAAGCTTGGTCCTTGTGAAGTACAAGCCTGAATAAGCAGGACCAATGCCCCCAGGCCTAATGCGCGATAGAACTGTTTCATAATCATTGTTCTCGAGGTAAAATGTCGGATATCTCGTAGCTCTTTAGCACCTTTCCATGGGAAGCTTCAAAGGAGCGTGGTCCCCATTGTTCGATGCTGAGTTGATATTCTTCTTTCTTATCGTAATAATCCCAAACCATAAATTCGGCCCAGGCATTTTCATCGCTGCCTTTTTCGTGGAAATAACCGGCACTTTCTTCATCTAGATAATAGGTGCGCGATTCGTAAACGATGGTTTCGGGCGGACGTTCATCCTCTTCAATCTGCTGGGCGATAGGGCCTTCGATAGAGCGTAGAGGGATTTTCTTTGACCAGGTCATTTCAATTTCATCATCATCTTCTACCGATAAGTAATAGGTGTTTTGACCGTCACTTACCTTGAACTCCTTACTGAAATCCTCATCACCCCAGTCGTATTCGTAGACAGCCATTACTTCCCAGGATTGCATATCGTACTCGAAGATATAACCCAGATCCAGGTCCAGGGGTGTGCGGCTAAAGGGCTTGGGATCTTCCTTCTTGCCACCAAAGAGATTTTTAAATAGACTCATTGCTATTGTTTTCTTTTAGTTTTCGTTCTTGGGCGAAGATGCGAACCAAGTCCTGCAATCCCAGCCCCATTTGCTCCAATCTTTCCACAATGGGGGCTACTTGATTGGAGCCGTAGCCCTTGGCTTCCTGCTGCTTGCGGAAAACCTTAATAATTTCATTCAGTCGCGATTGCTCCTCCTCTTCGATCTTTCCGAGCATTTGCTTCAGGCGGAGGAAGTTAAATTCGGCACCCTGAGTAAGGGTTTGCGACTCATTTTCATAATGCGAAAGCAGGATTTGCTCTAACTCCGAATTATTCATCAGAGGACTCAGCTTCTCGCATAATTTATTCATGTCCCGATAGGAACCTTGCAACTTAAAGGGAGGTTCGGTTCTAAAGGCTTCCGCCTGACCAGCCGAAAGTATGTATTGCTTATTGACCTCCAGTACAATTTTACGGATCTGATAGCTCAGCTCCAAAATACGGAGCACTTCTTCCTTTTCGGTAGCACTGTAGTTCGCCTCTAATTCCAGGCTTTCAGGATTTTCATTTTCAATGGAGCGGATAAAGCTCTTTAAATCCTGACGAGGTTTGTCGCTTAGGGCGGCTAAAGCCCGATTGGAACTAAGGGCATTCTCGATATAGCTTAATTCGAAGGCCTCGGCTTTTCCGCCAATGATGTCTCCCAAATTGTAGATGTCGGCCCGGTTGGCTAACATATCCGGAATTTGGAATTTCTCGCCACTCTCGGTATATGGGTTTCCTGCCATGATCACCGCTACTTTCTTACCGCGGAAATCATAGGTTTTAGCCTCTCCTTTATATACCCCTTCAATTTTGCGCTGGGCATCACAAAGGGAGATGAACTTTTGCAAAAACTCGGGATTACAATGTTGGATGTCGTCCAGGTAGATCATCACATTGTCGCCCATTTCAAAGGCCAAATTCAATTTGTAAAGCTCTTCTCTCGCTCCAGCATTGGGTGCACTTTCGGGGTCAACGCTGGTTACCGAATGACCTAGGGCTGGCCCATTGATTTTCATGAAAACCAATCCTAAGCGGGCGGCGATGTATTCCATTAAAGTGGTTTTACCATAGCCAGGAGGGGAGATTAAAAGCAGCATGCCCATAAGGTCGGTGCGCTTGTCTTTACCCGCCGCACCAATTTGTTTGGCAAGGTTATCACCAATTAAGGGGAGGTATACTTTGTCTAGTAATTCATTGCGCACGAAAGAGCTCATAATGCGAGGTTTAAACTCGTTGAGCCCCATGTTTTTGCGCTCCTGATTCAGGATCTCTTTTTTTAGTTTTTGGAAACGATCAAATAAAGGCTGGCTTTCGCCGATAAAGACCTGCAAGCGATTTTTAAGATCCAGATAATCTAAATTTAGCTTGCCATCGTCAATTCGAGGATGATCGCCGCGTAGTCCTTCCAGTTCTACTTTACTGATTAATATATGACCTTGTTCTTGCTCCAGTTTATTTAGGCCCAGGATATAAGTAGCTTCTAAAATTTCTGCATCAGAAGAATTGAGCTTGCTCTCTTGAATATAAGCTTTAAGCCAGCTGTAGGTCCTGTGACTGGCCCGTAGCCAATTTTCATTCGACTTCACTTTGCTTGCTGCCTCAAAATTCTTGAGGGCATTGTTCCGCTTCAGAGCATGGGTGAATTGTTCTGCTAATTCACGCGCTTCTTTTTTAAAGCTGATTTTTTCTCTTTGGGCTAGCCAATCGAATAAAAAGGCAGTGGCTTCTTCCAGATCGTCTTCATCTGCATTTAAGAAGCGGGCAATGTCGCTTTCCTGTCCCAGTAAATTTTTAAGCTCTGCCATGCTGCTTTGGAAACTTTGGCTGGCCGGGAAAAACTGTAAAATGCTGCGAATGTGTTCAAAATCTTCTTGCAGAGCCTTTTTGGTTTCGGTTGTCCAGGATTTATCCCAGGCGTACAATGCCCATAAACGCGCTTTAGAGCTGTAACGAAGAGCGCCCAAATTGAAGTGCAATTTTATAAGTGCATCCAAAATTAGAGTGGCATCTTCATCATGCACCCCTTTTACATAGGCTTCCTGGAAGCGCTGACTTAAGCTGGCTTGAACAATCTCTTTTAATTCTTTTGGACTCAGGGTTTTTAAATGCTGAATGTCCAATTCCTTTTGTTCTAAAGCTTGTTGGAATAGGCTGTAGGCCAGATATTCGGCGCGATAGATCTGCTCGTTTTCACTGCGTACTGCTTGATTCCATACCGGACGGCAAGCTTCCAGTTCCGGGTTTTGGATTTCTTCAAAAAAGCCGGTGCCATTAATGTGCAGGAACAGCGCTTCGTTGCGTTGCACCAAGGAAAGGTCTATATCTTGATGGTTGATGCTAAAGCGATGCTTACCCAATTGGATTAATTGGTCGCCATCGGCATAGAGCTCTTGCTTGTCTTTTAATTGACGTAATGCTTCTTCGTAGGTCGATTTAAGCAGGCTCTCTAATTCGTCGGCCTTAACAGATTCACCTAGTTCTAAAAGGGCTTTGGCCTGATCGCGTAATTTGAGCACCATAAAATCCGAAGCGTAATAAGCCTGAATTTCTTCGCTGCTGTTCATGTGTTGCATGCGACGATCGATGCCTTCCAGAATGCGTTTGCCGGCATCACTAAGTTTAAGGGCTTTGCGATTCTTGGCTTCCTTGAGCTGTACTTTCCGACTTTCGAAGGTGTTGTAAATCTCATCACGCAGGCTGCTGATTTGCTCCAAAAACTCTTCGGATTCCGAAAAGCGGCTTTCCAATTCCTCTAACTGAATCATCAGTTTATTGAGGTAGGAGTCGCATTTTTCAGGCTCATCCGCCAGCTCAAGGTAATTGCTTAAGCTTTGGTCAATTAAGCGCAATTGGGCTTTAAACTCACTGGCGCCTTCGGTTTGAACCAGGCTTTTACGCTTTTGCTTGATATGGGCTTTCGCCTGATTGAATTCGGCATAGAGCTCCGAAATGCGATCAATGATGGCGGTGCTTTGGGTGGCATCCTCAATTTGCAGATTGCTCACAGTTTCGATAAGCATCTCCAACTCCTGCGATAACTTCAGGCTTTCCTCCTCCAGCTTTTTAGCCTCGATGGATTTCTTGAGTTCCTCCGACTGCTTTTGCAATTGTTGGAGCTTTTGGCGATAGGGGTCCAGCGCTTTGTCCTTCACCAGGAAGCTGGCTGTTTCAGAGGCTAGTTTTTCGGAGGCTTCAATCAATTGTGCTTCCAAATCCTTTAAGCCTTCGAGGTCGATGTAGGGGAGTTCTTGCAGCTTTAATACCTGACCCCGACTGTGGCGGAGCTCGGCCATGCGCTTTACGTACTCATCAATATGATTACCTAAGCCCGCTTTCAGGCCTTTTAACTGCGCTGTAGACGCATCGGCGAAAGCCAAAAACTCGGCCTCACTTTCACGGCGTAATTGAAGCACTTTTTCATACTCATCAATGGCGCTCTTAGCCGTTTGACGAATCTGTAAAAGGGGCACTTCCAGTTTATAGGTTTCCTCGGCGCCAAGCCAATGGTAAGCATCGAGGATGTCGCCCGATTTTTTGGTGATGTCGCTGTAAAGGTTCTGATAGCTATCCCCCTTGTATACCAGCTTTAATAAGTCGCGAGCCTCGGACATGGCCCTTACAATTTCTTTATTGCCAACCTTGGCGATATAGCTTTGGTCGGATACCTGAGTTTGGCGGTTGGGCGAGTAAAATGGCGTTTGCCAAATCTGAATCAAGTGGTGTTTGCTTTGCTCGGCTTCCGCCCGGAAGTAAATAAGTTCGCCATCTTCGAAGAGGCTGTAGCCACTGCAAATAATGGGGGTGCCTACTTCTTGCTCTATCAGGTTATAACGCATTAAGGCATAGGTGCCGGTTTCGGCCTGATAGAAAACATAGAGCACATCTTCGCCATTGGGCGATTTAATGCGTTTTTCGAACTGCATATTTTGCAGCTCATTGTCGAATAATTTCACCTCGCCACTCTGGATATAATATCCCTTAGCGAAGATGAGTCCCTGATCCTCAGGGAGTAAAACGCAGGAGTCCTCAATGGCGTCTACCCGTTTTACCGCCTGTATTTTTTCATTATAGATCAGGTAACGGAATTTCTCCTCCTGATAGGGCAGTACTTTTAAGATGATGAGGTTGCCGATTTCGGCGTAGAAAATTTCCGCATCATCCAGGGTTTGATCGGCATTGTCTACGGCCTCGTTATAAATGCCCTTGCCGGTATTGGTATTGTCTTCCACCTTTAGGGTGAGGTCGCCACCAATGGTTTCCACAAAAAGACGATCGGCGATGGAGATATGCGGATGCAGGCCCTTGCGGTGCATGTCGCGGTTTACCTTGGTCCAGCGGAATTCATGCTGATCGGGAAAATGGAATTCGTGATCGCTGCGATTATCAACGTATACATAGCGACCATTTTTAAGGCTCCACTTAAAGGTTTTGATATCGGCTGTGCTTTTCCCCACCTGGAATACCATAAAAAGGTGAGGGCCGATAAGCGCGAATTTGCTGAAGCGAGTTTCGCGGTAATATTGATACAGGTTTTGGAAATCAATCTGAAACTGCTCATTGGCAAAAGCATCCGCATCCGCGCTTTGAAAGCGATGTTCTTTGCGGTCGTAGAGATACACGCTAAATACATCAGAAATCTTGGTTTCGGCTTTCAGTCCGATTTGCACATTATAACCGAACCAAAAGAAGTCATCGCCAACCGGCACAATGTCGCGAGCCAAACAGTTGTTCTCAGTACTGATACGCTCATTGGCGATCAGCTTGGTTTCTGTGGCGCCAAATACTTTCCGGCGCTCGCTGTTTAGCTGGTTGAGCCTTTGCTGTAAGTCTTTACCCTGCTTTTGCAGACGCTCGCGAATAATGCTGTAGCTGCCTGCCTCCAGGCCGGGTTCTTTAGAATCAGATGTAGGGTTGATTTCAGGCATTCAGAAAATAATTAGGGGCGAGGCTTAGGCTCGCCCCCTTTGTTTGTTTTTAGAGAATTCCCAGGTCTTGCACGGAATTGTTGCCAATTCCGGAGCTTTTAGCGAGCTGCAACATTTGTTGCAGATTACTGCGCTTCACCGGGTCTTCCGTTTGCGACATCAGGCGGTTCAGGAATACCGCTACCGATAAATTGCGGATGTCGTCGCTTTTCAAATTGGAGTCCTGGAAAATTTCTTTTACCTGTTGCAAAAGGCTCTTGCCATTAGGATCCAATAATTGTCCTTTGAGTTCCGTGAAAATATCACTGTTGTACACGGTACGGTCCATCGCTTTACCTTGGGTAATGGCACCTACAATCTTATCGAAGAATACTTGCTCGCCACCCACGATGTCGATCTTGGCATTTTTAAGTGCTTCCGACAGTACTTCGGCTTGAGCATCGGCTATATCACGTTGGATATTGATGCCGGCCAATTCAATTTGCAGGTCTTTATCCAAGCGTAATTTAAATTCTTCGTGCTCTTTACCGGCCTCGTTAAAGGTCTTCATGGCTTTGGCTTTGCGATCGATACCTTCGGCTTCGGCTTGTGCTTTTTCGAAGAGTACCTGAGCGTCGGCCAGGCCTTTCTCTTTATCGGCTTCAGCCTTCTTGCGAATTACTTCGGCTTCGGCTAAGCCACGTGCTTTGTCAACTTCTGCGGCGGCATTACCAATGCGGAGGTCGGCTTCGGCTTGAGCGTTAGATTTAGCTTCAATTCCTTTGGCTTCAGCCAATGCTTGGTCTTCGAGTACGCTGGCTTCAGCTTCACCTTGTTTCTCACGGGCGGCGGCTTTGGCTTCCATTACTTGCGCTTCAGCCATTCCTTTAGCCGCTTCACGGGCAGCTTCGGCTTCGGCGAGAACTTTAACCGCCTCGGCTTTTTGGCTGGCACTTTGTTGTTCAGCTTCCGCGTCAATGATCATGCGCTTGGCATTAAACTCAGCGGATTGCTTGGCGGCTTCAGCACGCTTGATTTCTTCTACTAATGCTGCTTCAGCACGTTGTTCGGCTTCCGTTAAGGCAACCTTTTTCAGACGTTCCGCTTCGGCATAAGCGCGGGTATCTTTGATGCGCTCTTCTTCGTCAACCACCGTTTTCTCAATGGCCACACGCTCACGGATCACTTCTTGGATGTTCTTGCGCTCGTGTTCAATCGCTTTTTCCTTCTCAATTTGGGTGAGGGTTACGATACGCTCACGCTCGGTGGCCTCCAATTGGCGGTCTTTTTCTACGCGCTCATTTTCAATGGCCTCGGTGCGTTCCTTGTTTTTGGCAGCTACAATTACCTGGCGTAATTTGTTTTCTTCTGCCACTTGTAGTTCTTCTTCAGTAGTAATGCGAGCCCGTTCTGATTTAAGACGTTCTTCTTCATTAACTCGTAGAATTTCGGCCTCTTCACGCGCTCGGATATTGGCAACCTCCCGTTTTTGCTTTTCTTCTGATTCGGCTAATTGACGTTCCAGAACCAATACAGCCTCACGAGCTTCTACATCTTGTTGTTTAATGGTTTTCTCCTTATCACGGAGGATGAAGTTCGATTTCACTGCTTCACGCGAGGTGATTTCAGTAATCTTTTTGATCCCCTCGGCATCGAGAATATTGTTGGGGTCTAATGACTCTAGTGGAGTTTGTTCCAAGAAGTCGATCGCAGCATCATCCAGAATATAGCCATTAAGGTCGGTGCCGATAATGTCGATAATCTCCTTACGGAATTCATCCCGCTGATTATAGAGGTCTACGAAGTCAAATTTCTTACCTACTGTTTTTAGGGCTTCTGAGAATTTGGCATCGAAGAGCAGGCGCAGGGCATCTTTGGAGGAGGCGCGACTACAGCCTACGGATTGGGCTACTCGCTTTACATCTTCTTGCATTTCATTTACGCGAACGTAAAAGGCTACACTAATATCGGCCCGCAGGTTGTCTTTACATACCAGGCCGTCTTTGCTTTTCCGCTCAATGGTAATAGTATTGAGCGAGATGTCCATAATCTCAATCTTATGTAAGACTGGGATTACCATCATGCCATTGAAGCTTACTTTAATACCACCAACCCCAGTACGAACCAGTGCTTGGCCTTGGGAGGCTTTGTAATAGAATTTTGAGAAGAGGGCGATGATTCCGAATATGAGCACTACGCCCACGATGATCGAAACCATCAGAGTGTTTTGGAAGATTTCCATAGGATTTTGTTGATTAATCGATTGAAGTATAGGGTTCTACCAGGTATACACCACGGTCGTTCAGTTTGCGGATGAAAAGAACTTGATCGCCCTTTTTTACGCTTTGGCCTTCATGGCAACGGATCATAATGCGGAGGTGGCTGCCATTATAGCTTAGTTCGGCCATCCCTCGACTGCTAGCACTGGCAGCTGAGCTTACAATGGCTGTTCGCCCAATCAGTTCCTTTTCCTTGGTGTCTTCGTCTAGCTTTTCAAACATCTTCACGAAAGGCCAGGTGGCGAATTTGGCGAAGAACAGACTCACGATAGCGGAGGGTAGGAAGATCAATAAGCCGCTTAAAAAACCTTCGAAGCCCAGGAAATGATTGAGGTTCACGGCAATAAACCATAGGGGTAGGGCTACGAAGCTTAGCCAGATCATCAAGGGGATTTTACCCAGGTTGAAGAACTGGAGAACATTGTTAATCCATGAGACTTCCACACCTTCGCCATCAACATCCAGGTCGGCTTCACCATCAGCGTCGATATCCAGATCTATATCCAGAAAGTCGGTGCCGATAAAGCCCAGGATTACGATAATCCAGTAGAGGACAACGAAGAGGAGCAATGCCGTGGGGATGGCATTAGCTCCGTTAAATATTTGGTTGAGGAAGTCGGTCATGGTTTAATCTTATTGGGGGTCCTTGGCTTCGCCTTCGCCTTCTGGCTTCGCGTCTTTATTTAGACCCATTTTTGCTTTTAAAGCAGCTAGATCTTCACTGGCAGAGCCACTGTCTTCCAGGGCGCGGTCGATCTCTTCATCGAGGCTGCGACTTTCGTTAGCAATGTCGCCATAGCTTTCGGCCAGGGCTTCTTCTTCGGCTACTTTGTCTTTCATGCGTTCCAGCATGCTTACGGTGCTCGAAGAATCGATTTGGGCCATTTGCTTATTAATATTCTTGGTAGCAGAACTCACTTTCACCCGTGCTTTTAGGGTTTTGAGTTCGTTCTCATATTGACTGATTTGTTGGCGAAGACGTTTAATCTTGCTGTCCATAGAGTCGATATTGCCATCGAACTTTTCCTTATCAGCTTTCGCTTGATTCATCAAGGCTTCGTTCTCCTTTTTCTTGTTCAGGGCTTCACCGGCTAAACGGTCGGCTTCGCTGCTTTCCATTTCACCGTTTTCCACTTTGCGTAAAAGGGCGATGGCTTTGTTTTCGTAGTCCTTGGCTTTCGCCTGATAGGTATTAGTGTCGTTGCGAGCACGAATACTAAGGGCCTTGATTTCTGCCAAAGATTGCAGGGCTTTATCGAGATCAACTTTAAGATCGCGAATCCCTTGTTCGGTCATTTTAATGGGGTCCTCTAATTTGTCGAGGGCCGAATTAGCTTCTGCTTTACCGATGCTGAAAAGTCGTTTGAAAATACTCATGTCTTAGTTTTTAGAAAATTCAATTAATTCATCAGAATACTCACTGAGGAGTAGTTCCAGGGAGTTTACCGAGCCCTCGATCTCGTTCAGGTCAATGTTTTCCAATTGTAAGGTGTCCCTAAACACCACTCTAGTCCCCGTCTCATCGAGGGCGAAAGCACCGTGAACGATATCGCGGTTCTTTTCCAGAAGTTTGCGAAACACTTCCGGTTTGCCCTCTTTCAATTCGAAAAGGAATTGTTCCATGATGAGAATCGGGTCGGCGACAGCAATCACCAGGTTGTATATTCCAGCATCTGGATATTCCACTACGAAAACCTCCTCCTCGGCGTTCTCGTAAGTAATGTTGTAGTCCAGATCAATGAGGTAGTTTTTTACTCGATCAAAGTGATGGGTCATGGTTTCAGAAATTTGATTTTTTGCGATTCTTGCTTAGCGTAGATAGGCACCAAATTAGGTTTTTTCTGCGGGGCAAAAAGGCGTTTCCAAAGGAAGAGCACACTTTTCATGTTATTATTTTTAGTTTTACCCTGCTAAGCTACTAATATTTTTAGTTTTGCCAAAAGAATTAGCAAAAATATTTTTAGGATATGTCATACGTTGGAAAGAATATAAAAAAGATACGCTCCGTTAAAAACTTGAATCAGAGTCAGTTTGCAGATTTATTTGATTTGAAGCGGGCAAGTATCGGTGCTTATGAAGAAGGAAGGGCGGAGCCGAAGATTGCCACTTTGATGGAAATTGCTAAACATTTTGGTATTTCTACTGATGATTTGCTAAATAAAGAGCTTTCAGTAAATGATCTCTTTCATTTCGACATCTTTAAAAAGGACTATGTAAAGAGCAGCAGTAATCAGCTGCGACCTAAAAAGATGCCCTTAAGTTTTAGTCCGGTTTATTATATCAGTTCGGAAAAGCGAGGTTCTTATTTCGAGACTAAGGATCTGGATCAATTCTTGAAGCTTAGTTTGCCTCTACCTGCCTTAAAATCGGATTATCTGGCATTCGAGCCGCATGCAGGTCTGCCTTGGATTAATGAGCAGGGACGGGTTTTGGATTTGCTTATTGTAAGAGAATTAGAAGACAAGAAGGAGTGGCCAATCGCCATGCATAAAAAAGTGATCCTGTGGCAGGATGGTCAGTTTCAAATTGGCAGAATCGAAGCTAAAGATCGCAAGCCTGGCTTAAGGGATTTCCGCAATTCGGAGTTTCAGGAATTGGAGGCTAAAAAACAACGCTTGTTTTTAGTCTTGTATGAGCTTGCTAATGTTTTGAGCAATAATTGATGAAATGGAAATACGGAAAGCATGAAAAGTGGAAGCTTGACGTTTTTTAAGAGTAGGTCTGAATTAATTCTATGCGAAAAACTAGTTTTCTAATCACCGTCATTTTTATTGCCATTATCGGATTAAAATCGGTTCAAGCTCAAAGTTATTTTCAATTTTTCGATGCCCAAGACAGTAGTTTTATTCCCTATGTAAAGGTGCAAAAGCGCGGTTCCGCCAGATTACTCTATTCAGATGAACAGGGGAAGGCTTCGCTTCTAGTACAGGAGGGGGATACCCTGATCTTTTCCTGTATGGGGTATCAGTCCTTTATTTTGCCTTGGTCGCCAAATGAACCTGAGCAAGTCTATTTAAAAGCCGATCAGAAAATGTTGGGAGCGGTAACGGTAAAGCCGCGCTCCGAAAAGGAGGTGGATTGGGAAGGTCGGCATGCGGATATTAATCTCTGGTCGAATAGTGGAATGGAAATGGCCTATTTAATAGATCCCGGGTCGACCGAATTTCCCTTGCAATTGAATCATTTGAAAATAAAGCTACGCAATGGTGACAATGTAGTACGCCTTTCCTTTTATGCGCGACAAGATTCAATGCCCGGACAAATGTTGGCTATTGAACCTGTTTTAATTCCCGCTTATTCCGGTCGCTATTTGGAATTAAATCTGGAGGCCAGGCAGCTGAAATTTGAAGAGCCGTTTTTCGTGGTGGTGGAGTTTATCCATCAGAATTCGGAGTATAAGGCCATGGGCGGAATTCGCTATTATTTGCGGGGTAGTGAGCAGCGGCGCACCTGGTATAAATATCCGAAAATGGAAAGCTGGCGATCCATGGGCAGCGGCCATGGTTTAGGAAGCTTAGTAGAAGAACCTCATTTGAATATGATAGTGAAGTATCGCTATCGTTGATTAATGATTTAAGCCTAGCTCAAAGCTAATATCACGACAAAAGTGCATAAGACCAGGGTGATGGGACTAAAAACCATTTTCTCCAAACGGTTTTTAGACATTAAATTTCCAAAGGTGTTGAAGGCGAATAATGCAGCCATGATCCATAAGCTAATTTGCATGGCTAGCTCCGGAAGATGAATGCCAAGGAGCTCAGCTTTGATTAGGGCTATAGCCAAGAAAAGAGCATTAATCAGTATCGAAGGAGTTTCGAAGCGATACATCTCTTGGTCATTCTTAAGGCGGCCACCCCATACACTTGCATAGGGTATGGCCTTAAGGAGAATCAAGAGGTGGAAAAGCAGCATCAGGCTTAAAATGCTTAAAAGGCCGTATTGGGCTAAGGCTATCATATCAATACATGTTGAAGCCAATAATAAGCATATTCGCAATGCCTTTGCGCTGGCCATTATTCTTTAATTGCGCCTGCCCGTAGAAAAAACGGTATTGCAGGTCGATGGCCATTCTACCTTTACGCCACACTTCATAGCCAGTGGCAAAGCTTAATGCGGGCAAACCAAAATTGAATTCGGCGGTATTGGGATCTTCAACAGTATAAAAAGCAGCGGCATCGAAGGTGAGTCCGGCGGCTCCCATAAGCCACCATCTTTCTTTAGGCCAATACTGTGCTCCCAGCATAAAGGCTTCAAAGCCGCGGTCCTTACCTTCAGATTTGTAGGTGGCGCCAGGCAATAAGCCTAATATTTCCAAATTGGGTTTAAGCATATATCCTACCTTAATATTGGGGAGGCTGACCGAGAAAGCAGTGTTATTAGATTGCTTGGTGTTTAAGGATAAAGTTCCGGCTCCCAGTCCGATTCCCATAGTGAAGCCATCTCTTTTGTGGCTTTCGTTTTTCTCCTTTGTCTGGCCATAACTAAGCTGAGCAACAAGCATTAGAAGGATTAAAAATGTTTTTTGCATCTCATGTTTTATTTGAGTGCAAAGGTTCGGCATCCCAATTTTTCAGGAATTACCATAGGGTAAAAAATCAGGCTTGCTGTTTGCGCAATCGGCTAAGGCTTTGGGGCGTGATTCCCAGATAAGAAGCGATGTGTTTTTGGGCGATCCTCAATTCAATGCCCGGAAAGCGTTTTTGTAGAATGTGGTAGCGTTCCTCGGCGCTCTTTGTGAGGAGTTCAATCTGCTGCTGTTGTTTTTCGATAAAAGATGCCTCTGCAGTCATTTGCATGATTACCCGGCCTACACTCTTTTGACCTAAGCGATGAAATTCGGCACGTGGCATGCGAATCATTTCTGATTTCTCCAGGGCTACAATTTCCAGTTCGGTGCTTTCGCCGGTGAGTAAGGACATATAATCACAGCAAGCGGATTTCTCCAGGGCAAAATCCAGACAAACAAAATTGTGGTTCTTCCAGAGGAAAACGCCTGCGCTTCCTTCGATTATAAAATAGAAATACCGTTCTGCTGTGCCTTGAGCTTTAATTACTTCATCCTTCTTAAACTGAATAGGTTCACAAAATTCTGTGAACTCCAACCAGGCCTCTATGGGAGCCTCGAAATAGTGATCGAAGGATTGTTTTAGGGTTTGGGCCAGCATTTTGCTTGGTTATCAGGCTAAGATAATTCAAATGAAGGGAGAGCCTAAAAAAAGCGACCCCAATGAGGTCGCTTCAATATAGTTTTCAAATTGATTTTAGTGCAAATCAAAGCGATCTGCGTTCATCACTTTTACCCAGGCTTTGATGAAGTCGCGTGCAAATTTCTCTTGATTATCATCTTGGGCGTATACTTCAGAATAGGCGCGGAGGATAGAGTTGGAACCAAATATCAGGTCCACTCTGCTGGCAGTCCATTTTTCCTGGCCCGAAGCTCGATCAATAATGGCGTACTTATCGTCTCCCTTAGGGCGCCATTGAAAACGCATATCAGTAATATTCACGAAGAAATCATTGGATAAAACTCCGGGTTTGTCAGTGAATACCCCTTCTTGATTATGCCCGTAATTGCAATCCAGAACACGTAGTCCGCCTAATAAGACGGTCATTTCCGGGGCGCTTAAACCCATTAGCTGACTACGATCAACTAATAGCTCTTCTGCACTTACATCATAGTCTTCTTTCAACCAATTTCTAAAACCATCATGGATGGGCTCCAAAACCTCGAAGGACTCCGCATCGGTCATTTCCGGGCTGGCATCACCTCTGCCCGGATTAAAAGGAACTTTAAGGTCGAAGCCTCCCTCTTGGGCTGCCTTTTCTACCGCTGCACTACCGCCCAATACAATCAGGTCGGCCAGGCTAATGCTCTTGCTTTGCTTTGCTTGAATATCACTGAGCACCTTTAGTACTTTATCGAGTCTTTCGGGCTCATTGCCTCTCCAATTTTTAAGCGGGTTTAAGCGGATATGGGCACCATTGGCGCCACCGCGAAAATCTGAGCCTCTAAAAGTGCGAGCACTATCCCAGGCGGTACTAATTAATTCCCTTTTTGATAATCCGCTATTGAGGATTTGCTGTTTGAGATCTTCGATTTCGGAATCTGAAAGGCTGTAATTGACCGTCGGTATAGGATCTTGCCAAATCAAATCTTCCTGAGGAACATCCGCACCCAGGTAGCGACTCTTTGGGCCTAAATCGCGATGGGTGAGTTTAAACCAGGCCCGAGCAAAGGTTTCCGCAAAATATTCGGGATCCTTATAAAAGCGCTCGGAGATTTTGCGGTACTCGGGGTCCATTTTCATGGCCATATCGGCGTCGGTCATGATGGGGTTGCGGCGTACGGTTGGATCATGAGCATCCACCGGCATATCTTCTTCTTTAATCTGGATGGGTTCCCATTGCCAGGCTCCAGCCGGACTTTTCTTCAGTTCCCAATCATGCTCCAGCAAAAGGTAGAAGTAGGTATGATTCCAGCGATCGGGAGTGGTGGTCCAGGCCCCTTCCAGGCCACTGGTCACTGTGTCGGCTCCATTGCCATTTCCTTTGGGATTATGCCAGCCTAAACCTTGTTCGTGGATTTCGGCGCCTTCCGGACTTTCGCCCAGAGCACCGGCATCGCCATTCCCATGGGTTTTTCCTACCGTATGGCCGCCAGCAGTAAGGGCTACGGTTTCCTCATCATTCATGGCCATGCGCTTAAAGGTGAGGCGCACATCTTTGGCGGTGCGAAGGGGATCCGGGTTTCCATCTACTCCTTCGGGGTTCACATAAATCAATCCCATTTGCACGGCCGCTAAAGGATTTTCCAAGGATTCGCGATCACTGTCATTTTCATAGCGATGGTGGGTAGAGGCCAGCCATTCTTTTTCGGAGCCCCAGAAAGCATCTTTTTCTGGATGCCAAATATCTTCACGGCCCCCGGCAAAGCCAAAGGTCTTAAAGCCCATGGATTCGTAGGCCATATTGCCGGCCAGAATAATAAGGTCGGCCCAGGAAATTTTGTTTCCGTATTTCTTTTTTACCGGCCAAAGCAGGCGTCGGGCTTTATCGAGATTGGCATTGTCGGGCCAACTGTTTATTGGGGCGAAACGTTGGTTTCCGGTTCCGGCACCTCCGCGACCATCGGATACGCGGTAGGTTCCGGCGGCATGCCAGGCCATGCGAATCATTAGGCCTCCGTAATGTCCCCAGTCGGCGGGCCACCAATCCTGACTGTCGGTCATTAATTTCTTTAAGTCACTTTTTAGGGCTTCTAAATCCAGTTTTTTGAATTCCTCAGCATAATTAAAGTTTGCTTCCAGAGGATTGGATTTTCGATCATGTTGGTGGAGGATGTCCAGGTTTAGGGCCTTGGGCCACCATTCCATAACATCATTATGACTTTGGGTATTGGCGCCGTGCATTACGGGGCATTTTCCTTTACTGGCTGGGTCCATATTTTTTGATTTTGAGATTTCAGGAAAATTGAAAGACCCCAGGTCCGGAGTTTCTGTTGCTTAGCTGGCAGACTCAGGCGAGGGGGGCTTCAAATAAGCCTGTTGAAGGTCGGGAATTTAAAGCTGGGAAGCAAAGATTAGCTCTTGATAATGAAGGCTTTTCTTCTACTCTTGAAAGGCCTATTAATCGGATTGAAACATTTGCTACAATGAAACTATTTGGGTAGATGTCAATAATAGGCTAGGGTCGTGGATTTTGATCGATCCTAAAAATCTACATTAGCGCCCATTAAAAACTAACCTTTATGAAAATCAAACAAATTTTCCTTTTCCTGACTTTAGTTGTTTTTGCTAGCTCTTGTGCCTTGAAGAAGAAGGCTTATAAAAACACAAACAACATTGCGGTTATTTCCATCAACTCGCTTGATCAAGTGAAGAATAATTCTTCAATACAAGCGCGCTTAGTTTCAGACATCAATCTTCCGGATACGGTTTTAACGGAGCCTGGAAATAAGGTACATGATCATTTTTTTAAGCAACGCAGTAGCTTGGTGGATAAGGTGATTAATGAAGAAGAGATCCTTAATTCACCTGAGTTTCAAGAATTCGTAAGCGAATACAATGCCTCTATTGATAAAGAATTTAGAAGTGTAGATAAGCTTTTATATATGGGAGGCGAATTCGTTGCTGCGGATGGTTATCCAGTAATGAAGCGTGGCGATGATGAAGTCCTAAGCTCCTTCAATTATTTACCCGAACGCGTTGATGCAGTTTTGATCCTTAGCAATACTTTCCAGTTTTTCGAGGAGGCCAATGTGCAGGTAATGGGGATTTCCTCTGCAGGTTTTCACAAGCAAAAAGTGCAGGCAGTTATTACCGTTTATTTGGTGAACCGAGAGGGTAAGAAGATTTTCTTTAGAAGCTTTATGGGGCAGTCTGAAGGAAAGATTGGTAAAAATGCCGAAGACAATAAATACAGCCTTGACGAATTAGCGGATCAGGCTTTAGCCGAAGCTGTCACAGAATTACGCGAATACCTCCAGAAAAAGGTGGGTGGATAGCTAAACTAAATAAGTCTTCTCGGATTCAGGGGGCTAATTTGATCCAGGGATCCGAGAAGCTTTTTTTTGAGCCTTGTGCCAAATGGGGATCAGGTAATTACAGCCAAACCAAATGGCGATGAAGGCGATACTTTCGCTTGGATTAAGTTCCCAGTATCGCAGTACTGGTTTGAATTTGTATATCAATATCCAAATAAGGGCTGGTAGTATTGGTAGGGCCCAGTAATACCATTTTTCATGGAGTCTTTTAAGTGCTTTAAGTGCTATTCCATTGTAGAGGCAGAGTCCAAGAATATAAGGCAGATACAGCACCATACCGAATAGGGTGCTGTTATAGTCTATGTGCTCAGATCCTTTTGTGAAAGTGTATCCCAAATAGGCGATTGCAATAAAGCCAAGTCCAAATTGAATAAGTAGCAAGGTCCCTGTTTTTGGCTCAGATTTGTAATTAGTTCTATTTGGCACTGAATTCATAACTAATTATCTAGGTACTCAATAAAAATAAAGGGCTTAAAATCAAAGCCCTTTTTAGGGTAGGCAATGGGTATATTAGGATCGGGCTCCAGGCCTAAGTACACATAGTGTTCTTGATTATAGCTCTTGCTGAGGGCTTTATTAAGTTGTGGTCCTTCTTCCTTTAAACTGATTACTTTAAATGGGGCATAGCTGCCGATATCGGCGTGTAGACTATCAAGCTCTCCATAAAACTCATAAAAGTTTTCCCGACCAATGATATCCAGAATCCCATCCTTATTCAAGTCGGAAATGGCCTCAATATTAAAGTCCTGATCATAGGCTAAATAGAGTGAATCTCCTTTATGGCTGATTAGACTTAAACGTGGATAGCAGCATCCGTAGGGGTAGCCAAATAGGAGGAGGTGATAAGCTTGATTTTGCTTCAAGCAAAAGATTCGCTGGGAGGGCAACTGGTTTTTCAATCCTTTGGTGGCAGTACTGTCAATCCAGTCCCAGTACTCGGTATTGCTAAATTCAAAATCTGCACCATTGCTAAGCTGAATTCTGATCTTTTCAAATTGCCCGGGGTCGCCAATAACTGGTGGAGATTGAAGGTAGATACTGTCATCCATGCCGTCTAGGTTGAGGTCGATTTGGAGGACTTCGACTAAATCACTTAAGGGGGCATTTTTTAAGACACTGTCAGATTCTAATGGACTTAGCTTTTGCTCCATCAAATTTTGCTGGCAAGCACAACAGGTGAAAAGGAGGCAGAAAAAGGTAAAGGCTTTCATTTTGGGAATTAATCAGCTGACTTGCTAAAAGTATTCATACTTGTAGATTGCGAAAAGAGATGGCCCTAAATAAGTCCTTTTTTCTCGCAGCAATCCACCTTTGTAGATTTCGACCTTGGTTTTAGAATGGTTTTCATAATAAAGAACTTCTATGAGTTCTTCATCTTGATAATGGTATTCTACTTGTTCATCAACAACGGCTTTGCTGCTCCGCTCTTCCTCCAAAATTAAGCGTCCTTTTTCATCATAGGAGTAAAAAGTGCCATGGCTAAAACTGCTATCCAGTTCAAGGAATTTGGTGTAAACTAATTGATTCTGTGGATTCCATTTTTCTACAACGTAAAAGTCAGGCTTTTGAAATTCATCGTAAATCTCCCATTGTAAGAGTGTCTTTGCCGGATCTTCGTAGATCCTTTTTTTATGGATGAGCGTGTCTGATTGATTGTAGATAATGCTTTTGCTGACCACTTTTCCTACTGAATCGTAAAGAAAGAGGGCTTCAAAAGATTTCTGGCTTTGAGCCTTAATTTCCCTGATACTAATTTGATTTTCCTGGTCTTTGTATTTAAATCTCCATTGGGTCCTTAGGCTACTATCTTTTTTAAGTTCGCTTTTCTCAATCAGGCGATTCAGCTTATCGTATTGATACTTTGTGATTTGATAGAGACAATGATAGCCATCGTAACCAGATGTGAGTTCTAATAGACCTTCAGAATTGTATTTCTTATGGAGGTATAAAAGCGTGTCTTGGTGTTCATGACATTGGTTGCTGGGCGCGACCACACTGTCCGGGTAATGGTAGATTTGAAAGCGCCAAACTTTAATTTCTGAGTACTTCTTTTCGGATTTGTCAAGGGGCCAAGGATTGAAGATTTCCTTTTGCGCCATTAAGCCAT
The DNA here is from genome assembly GCF_965228705.1 of Croceimicrobium sp. Taxonomy (GTDB): domain Bacteria; phylum Bacteroidota; class Bacteroidia; order Flavobacteriales; family Schleiferiaceae; genus Croceimicrobium. The sequence continues at coordinate 2,007,625 of NZ_OZ245832.1, read as the reverse complement.
TGGATGGGTTTCCGAAAATGAAGAGAAATAGACCTGTAATCTGAATATGGTGTTTGATTTTCAATGGCTTAATTTTTTCGTTTTCAATTCAGGAAAGTTGTTGCCGGTATTAATTTCGGCATATATGAACCGATCTTTCATCGGGACTCAAAGGCGCTGTGCATTTAGTTTTTAATCAAGGTGTATTGATCATCAACCAATTGATACATCCCATATTCCAAATGCTGATAATGCTCCCAATAGGCCTGGTTCGCATTGCCATGATTCAGGATGTCGAGATAAGGTTCTCCCGGCCAAAAACGGAGCTTAATAGTGCGGTCATTGCTCAGGGTCTTTTGCAAGTTACCGGGATTTCGTTTTTCACTAAGCACAAGATGAGCACGACTAATGCCTTCAAAAACGATGCTCTTCGATTCGAGGGAAATGATGACCAGTCCGCTGTATGCACTTTCGTTTTCCGTGATTATTTCTGTGCAAGAAAATTCTGCGCTACCAGAGCTCCGAGAATATTGGGAGAAAGTGCGCTCTTCCCAATTGATGGTAAAATAGGCTTGATCTTGTCCTAGGCTGTCTACCTTTAAAACATAGTTGATAGTCTTATCCTCCGAGTCCAAAGGCCTGGGAATGTTTAAGCGGGATATTTGATATTGTCCCTTTGATCCATAAGCCAGGTAAATTTCGTTGAATTCAATTTGAAAGAGGTGGAAGGAGTCTGATTGATATTGGGCTGAAATATGTTGTTTGGCCGACTTGAGTTTAGATGATAAGTCAGTCTGGCTTTCCGTAAAATGAAGGTGGTGTTTGGGAATGCGAGGAGTTAAACTGTCCGTAGTTTGAGCCCAACCATTTATGGCGCCGTAAAAGAGAGCTGGGAGTAAGAGGAACAATCTCATTAATTATGCTTTGGGTTCAGTCTTTTAGACTGCTGTATTTTGTATTGGTTGCTGCCTGATTAAAAGATTACTCCAATACTTCGATACTTCTTTAAAATCAAGGTTTTCGGTTAGCTACAACTTCAGTGACCTAATCAGCCATTAAAGATAGGGCAAAGTAATCGGCTTGGATACCGGAAGGGTTGGAGCCTCTTTAGGCTTAGGATGGTGCTTGATCTAACTTAGAGATAGGTAGCGGCATCCATAAAGTCTTTTTTAGTATTGAGGTTATTAGTGCGAATCTTATGAATTGAATGATGGGCTTTTAGTGTTTTTTTAAGACTAATTAGTGAGGAAGTATGTTAATGTTAATGGGCCTATAATTCCGATTGACCGGAAAAAGTAAGGAATATTAAAAATTCCATTACTTTAATTACTTACTGTTTTTTAATTAGGGAATAGCTGCTTAGATTAGTACTATAAATTGAGTAGGAATTGGGTGGGATAATGAGGTTTACCTTGCTATGTGTGCTTAGCTTTTTGCCTGTATTTCTACATGCTCAGTCTTTGATTTTCAAGCAACTTGATGTGGAAAATGGTCTTCCTGGTCAAGAGACCTATGAGACCCTTCAAGCCTCTAATGGATTTTTATGGATCGCAACAGATAGGGGCGTTTGTCGCTTCAATGGGAGGGATTTTCAATGTTTTTCGGTGGAAGATGGTTTGCTTGATAATGCAGTATTGGGCTTGTATGAGGATGGAAAAGGGAATATTTGGTTTCCACTAGCCTTAGGGGGCTTGAATTATTGGGATGGACAGACTATTAAGCAGTATAGATATAATGATACTTTATTGCGATACATTGCAAATTCCGGGTCAATAGATAGGTTGGTTATTGATGAAAATGAATCATTATGGGCGGTTGGCTTTAAGGAAGGTGTCTTATTAGAGATTGATAAAAATGGCAATGCGACGTCTCATATAAATGCAGGACCTAGAGGACATTTTTATGTGAAAAAGTTTGCGAATGGAGACTTGCTTTCAGGTCCTTATTGTGGCTTAAGTAATTGCAGCTCTATCAGTAAAACCAGTCTGTTGGTTTTCCATCGGCCCCATGCCATTGATTCGATTCATTTACCCTTTCAAATTAGAAGATCGGCCAGAACAGAAATATTGGAGGCCAGTGATGCCAGTTTTATAATGGCTATTGATACTATTCTGTTTCAGTTCAAAGAGGGGGAAATACTAGCAAGACATGATTTTAGTCACGCTATAGTCGGCATTGAAGAAAGACGCGGAGAAGGTGTTTGGGTGACTACAGAGGAAGGACTCTTTCATTTTGAAGGCAATATCAATAGCCCAGGTAATTTATATCTGGAAGAACACAGTCCCTGCTTTGTGGAAGAAGATTTTGAAGGTGGAATCTGGGTAAATAGTCTAACCTCGGGTCTCTTTTATTTACCTCCCTTAAGATGGATGGAATTGCCGCTGAATAATACTCCGGTGTCGCATGTCGAAATCTTTGATAAGGATATAGTATTCAGTGATTTTAAAGGGTCGGTGAGTGTTATAAAGGAGACGGAAACCGGGATGCAAATTGACACTATTCTTAAAAATGGTGGCTATAGTCCCACTTTGTTTGCAATGGGGGATAGCCTTTATGCCGGAGTTAATTTAATCCTGAAAAAAGAGGGGGGGTATTCGGCTGAGAAATCTGCTTTGCAAAGGGTTTTATCCTTTTCCAGAGGGGAGGGGGCCAAAGTATATGTTGGTACCATCACGGGATATGTGGAGATGGAAAATGGTATTCCCAAGTATTCCTCATCCAAACAAAGCTTCAATAAGAGAGTTTCAGCGATCTCTGAAATCGGAGGTGGAAAATTGCTCATCGGTACCAGCAAAGGACTGTATCTGAGAGTAGGACAGGAAATTAGTAAGATCAAAGATTTGGCGGTCGTAGATATTCTTGCAGGTCCGCAGGAAAGCCATTGGGTTTTAACGGATGGCCAAGGGACTTATTTATACCGGAAAGGTCGGTTGCGCCTAATGGGGCAATTGAATTTGAGCTCTAACCTGAGTACATGTGGCTTGGTAGATAGCGAAGAGAATATTTGGATTGGTACTACCCGTGGGCTAAACCGAGTTGAATTAGTAACAGCAGAGCCATTAAAAACCCGAACCACTCAATTTAATATCTCCGATGGCCTTCCCAGTTATCAGATAAACTCTCTGGTTCAAATGGATAGTGCTTTGGTTATTGGGACTAATAAAGGGATCGTAAAAATCAAGCTTAAAAGCTTGGTGCCAAATAAGAGACCTCCCGTTCTTCAACTCACAGGAATAAGGCTCAATGATACAATTAGCTTGGATAGTTCATACCTGGAATTAGCTCCTGATGAAAATGAATTGAGCTTTGAGTTTGAGGGGATTTCATTTAGAGACGCTAATGAACTCAGCTATAGATATAAGTTGGATGGCCAGGATGATAAGTGGCAAAGTACTACTCAAAATAAGGTGAAGTACACCAATCTAAGAGCGGGAACCTATTCTTTTCTGGTTTCGGTACGGAATGCAGATGGGGAATGGTCGGAGCTTATTAAATCCCAGAGCATTACCATTAAGCAGAGTTTGTTTGCTTACTTCTGGTTTTGGTTTTGGGTTTGGGTGCTCTTTGCCGCTCTGGTGCTTGTGATTTCGGTTAAGGTTATTTCTTATGTAAAAAGAAATGAAGCAAATAAGCGTGAACTGCTCATTGCGGAACAGATGGCTTTGAAGGCTCAAATGAAACCCCATTTCATTTTTAATGCGCTTAATGCTATTCAATTATTTATTGCTCGGAATCAGAAGAAGGAGGCCAATATTTATTTGTCAAACTTTTCTCAGTTAATGCGCAATATTCTGGACGGTTCAAGTAAGCGACTTATTCCGCTGAGTGAAGAAATAGCCATGCTGGAAAACTACCTGAGCTTAGAGATGCTCAGACTAAAAGGAAGGCTTCGCTATGATATTGAAATTGAAAGGGGGCTTTGTGTTGAAAGGATCCTGATACCGCCCATGTTGATTCAGCCGATCCTCGAAAATGCTTTGTGGCACGGCCTTTCTTCCAAGGATTCCATGGGCATTTTGGCCTTGCGAATAAGGCTTGACAATTCCAATCTGAAAATCGAAGTTGAAGATAATGGGATTGGTCGAGCGGCAGCCAGTCAACGTAAGAACATGAACCGCAGTAAGGGCGATTCTATCGGACTTCAAAATATTGTGGATCGCTTAAGAATAGCCTTCCCGGACTCCGTGGATCAACCTATAAGCATAATAGACTTATATGAAGGAACTGAGCCGGTTGGAACCAAAGTGATTCTTGAAATTCCTGTTGATTTAAGTGGTTAGCTCCTTTTTGTTAGCCCTTATTTCTGTTGATCCTACCTACCGTATTGCTGTCTAATCTTCTACCATATTAATATGAAATCTACTCGAACTCTAATTATTGATGATGAACAAAGTAGTATTGAACTACTTGAAACTTTGTTAGATGAATATTGCCCTAACATTGAAGTGGTTGGTCATGCCAGTAGCGTTAAGGAGGGCATTGAACTGATCCATAGCAGTTCTCCTGATTTATTGTTTTTAGATATAGATCTTCCCGATGGTGAGGGTTTTAAAGTCCTGGAGTCTACCCGCAATGGCAATTACCAGGTGATTTTTACAACCGCATATAATGAGTATGCTATTCGGGCTTTCGAGCATTCCGCTCTGCATTATTTACTCAAGCCTATTAATATTGATAAATTAATTGAAGCTACTTCCCGGTACAAGGAAAAATCGCTGAAAGGCTTTGGGGATGAAAAGCTGGATCAGCTTAAGCAAAGTTTTGACCCCGAACCCAATAAGCTGGCCCTGGCTAATATGTTAGGCTACGAGTTTGTAGAAATTTCCAGCATCATTAGAGTGGAAGGAGAGCAAGGCTATAGTCGTTTTTATTTTAAAGATAAAAAGGAGTTGCTGGTGAGCAAAGCCATTGGTGAGTACGAGAAACTATTGAAGCCCCATGGCTTTTTTAGGGTGCATAAGAAACACATCATTAATCCCTCCTATTTAATTTCTATGCAAAAAGGCAAGAGCGCCACTCTCTTATTGGAGAAAGGTCATCAAGTACCTTTATCCTCAAAGCGGAAACTCTGGTTTATATCCGAATTAAAAGGAAAGGTGGCCTTCTAGGAATAAAAAAAGCTCCCAAAATTGGGAGCCTTTTTTTTGAAGCAGCTAGATTGCTTATTCTTTGATGAACTTTTTAGTCATCAATTTACCATTGTTCTTGATACGCAGGATATAAAGACCCTTAGGTAATTCAGAGATATTGATCATGGCAGTGTTTCCATTTTTGGAGATCTTTTCGCCGGCCGCAACTTGAGAGTAGTTTTTACCGGAAAGGTCAAAAATTTGAATTTCTAAGTTTTGATCATCCAATTTTTGATCGATGAAGTCAATGTTCAGATTACTGCTTCCTGGATTAGGGTAGATTTTAACTCCATCAGTAGCTTTGGCTGAAGAATAAGCTTCAGATGCTTCGCTGGAGCTAGAGTTAATGGCACGTTTCCCTTTATCGCAACCTTCAACGGTTACTTCTTCGCAATAGGTGAAAGTACAGCAATCACCATTATTGTCGATAGCTACAATGCTTAAGCATACATTGTAAGTACCGGCATTGGCATAGGTATGAGTAACATAGGCTCCACTACCAGTGTTGCCATCACCAAAGTCCCAGTTGTAGCTAATTACGTGGCCAGAAGTATTGATATTGCGGTAGAAGCTAATGGCGCAGTTTTCCAGGTAGTTGTACTTAAAGTTTCCATCAATTCCACAGGGGCCCACTTCGCATCTGGCTTCGATTTCTTTGCAAGTTTTATCAGAACAGCAGTCGCCATTGCTATTTACCGCATAGGTGGTAAGGCAAACATTGTAGCTTCCGGGGCTTGAGTAGTAGTGTACAGGGTTTGGATCGGTAGAGGTTGCTCCATCTCCGAATTCCCAGTAATAAGCTACGATATCAGTTGAGCCATTGTTGGCAGTTGAGCTAGCGGTAAATTCCCACTCACAGGTGCCTTCATCCAGTTTAGAGGTAAAGCTGGAGCTTACATCACAAGGTTGAACCAGTGGAGTAAGGGAAATGTCATCCAGGTTGAAGTCGGATGCCGCTTGTGAATTGTTCTGACGCAGGTTTAAATAAATGCTGGTATTAGCACCCGAATTAAAAGTGAAGGTGAAATCTACCCAACCACTGGTGGTGTCATCTGTAAACTCAATGTCACCAATAAAGTTGGCACCTGATCTGAGAGTTAAGTCGACCGTATTAGTTACACTTAAATTCCGAGCATCAAGCCAAAGGGTAATGCTGTATAAAGTGTTCGCAGTTACGGTTACCTGTTGGGCCCATACCGTATCTCGGGTTTCTGTGATGTCGTTGATGCCATCTACCATCATCAAAGAGTCTCCGCCTCCATGACTGGTAACGCCATTCCATCCCACATTTACGATGTCTTGGTGATGTTCGCCCGTTCCTTCCAGGAAAGCGGAATAACTGGGGGCCAGACCATTCTCAAAGCCTCCGTTCATAAGTTGTGCCTGTGCAGAAAAAAGCATCAAGGACATGGCTAGTACGAGTAATTTTTTCATAAATCGTGTTTTGTGTTTGAATTATGATCCTAAACTTAGAGGGCTTGCTAGGGATTCAAAAGCTTAAACACAGGAAGTGGTCCTATAAACTGAAGAAGTGGGCTCTTCATCCAATAAAGTGGAAATGCTTGAAAAAATATAGCGATACAGCGACCTTTAATTGGATGGCCTTTCACAATTTATAGATCATTAAATCTCGAACTAATTCATGTAGAAGAGTTCGGATTCGTAGAAAAAGAAAGTTGAAAAGAGCCTGGCAATATTAATAAAGATTCAATTAAAGTATTGGGACTAATTTTAAAAAGTAGAATGGAAGCTTGGTTTTAAGAATGCTTCATTAAAGATTCGGCCTTAGAGGGTGCAAAACGATGTAGCAGGCGCAGGAGTTTGGTTTTACCGATATAGCTTTCTTTTCGGTTTGCTTTGAAATTGTCAAGGAACTCATCCACTAATTGGTCTGGACTCATTTTCGACTTTCCTCTGCCTTTGGTCATCGGGGTATCTATTAATGCGGGGATAATTTCAAAAACTTGGATAGGGCTATCTTCTAGTTGATAGCGTAGGCTTTGCGTGAAAATATGCAGTGCAGCCTTGCTGGCACAATAAACAGGGGCTGAGCTTTTTGGGCTGATAAAAAGGGCACTGCTTACATTGATAATAGCGCTTTGGCTTTGTCTCTGAAGACAGGGCAGGAGCAGAGCGCTAAGCTTGATTGGAGCATTTAAATTGCAAGCCAATTCATAATCAATTTTAGTTAGGATTTCCGATTCGTCACTAAAAGTGTAATTGTATTGAATACCGGCATTATTAATCAAAATGTTCAAGTGGGGGTATTCAGTCTCGATGAAATTTTGCAATTCAACCAGAGTTTTAGACGCACTAAGATCGCCGCAGAAAGTGCTGATTTCAGGCATTTCGCCTTTGAGTTGTTCGAGTTTATCCTTAGAACGACCACAAATAATTACCTGATTATCCAAATTTAGGAAACGCTTAGCCAGCGCTAATCCAATGCCTGAAGATCCTCCGGTAATAAGGATAGTATTGCCACTGAGCTTCATTCTTGATCCTTTTTAAAATGGGCATTGAAGTCTTCAAATAGATTCTCCTGGCCTACAATAATATCCTTAACTTCAAAATAGGGTACGCTGTAGATTTTACTATCGCGCAGCATTTCGATGAAGAGCTTGTGTTGATCTAAATCATTGCAGGTAATAATCATGAAGTCAGATACTTCGGCGTGAAAATACTCACTGTCGAATAGGCGAATTTCTACTGCTGGACTCACCTTCCTAAAGATGGGATTGAGGTCTTCTTCCACAAATTGGCTGCGTTCATCACGATTGAGACTTAACCATTGGGGACTGGCATTGAGTAATACCAAAATGGTATAGGGCTTTTTACTATGCATGGCATTCGGATTTGCAGAGCTAAAGGCATAAAGCAGGAGTGGTACTGCTATTAGGATACTTAGCTTTTTCATTTTTGATTTCATTTGAAAATCAAAAGTCTGCCAGTCCGAAATGATTTCCATTTACATAGGTAAAGAAATCATTTGCCCGCCAATTTGCGACGAATCCGGCTTAATTGGGTGGGGCTAATTCCTAAATAGGAAGCAATATGATATTGGGCGATGTATTGCTCTAATTGCGGGAACTCTTTTTGAAATTGCAAATAGCGTTCTTCCGCATCTAAAAGCACGATTTCTACTTCACGCTGTTCTTTCTGAACAAAAAATTGCTCCGCTAATATTCGTGCAGCCCTTTCAATGTCGGGGGCCCTTTCGTAAAGTTTAAGCAAATCAGAATAGCTGGCAACCAGAATTCGGCAATCGCTCAAGGCTTCTTGATTTATCTGATTGGTCTTGCCCGTAATTAAGGACGCATAGCCCCCAATAAAGCAGGGGTTTAAGAAGAAGTGTTTATTGTATTCCTGGGCTTTTTCATTGCGGTAGAAGGCCCGAATAATGCCCTCCTCCAAAAAAGCAATTTCCCTGGCTTGTTCTCCAGCCTCAATAAAGTATTCGCCCTTTTTAAGTTGCTTGGGTTTAAAGAGCTTTTCGAAAGCTCTCCAATTATCCTCCGCGATAGGACACAATTGGGTGAAGAAACTTTTGAAGTCGGTCATTAGAAATACAGACAAGTAAATGGATGGCTAAAAATATCAAGTTACCTATTTTGAAGGAATGAGAGGAAAGTTGGTAGCGCAATAGTGAAGAGCTTAATTGCGGGTTTCGATATGCCAGATTTCTTCTAAAATTCTTTTAGCTTTTGATACTTCGTACTGAAATGCAATCGTACTAAGCAAATAGGCGAAAATGAGCATTGCTATAGGTCCAAGTTGCAAAATGATTAGCGGTTCGGTTTCGGGTGGTGAAACCAGGTTTGGGATTAAAAATAAAAGGATCATGGCGAACCAAACTCCAAGGAAGAGCAATCGGCTTTTGGGAAGGCGCATTTTAAGATGTATTTCGGTATTAGGACCGCTTGAGCGGATCGTCCCAATAATTTTTGGAAGAAAGGAATTTTGATAGTTTATCGTTCTTCGAATTTCAAAGTTTATCCCTTTGAGCTCACCTTCAAATGCCCTTCGATACTTGCCTTTTGAGTTAAACCGCAAGGCTTTTTTTGCTTCCAGATTTTCTTCAAGATATTGGTAAACCTCACTTTCTGAAAGAGGGCTTATTAATTGAATATCACAAAAGGGTAGGAGTTTGTTGCTAAGGGCTTTATTCAAAATCATGGTAGCAAATTGCCTTGATCAGGGTCTGATTTATATATTTAGAAATGGTTCTTTCATCCGCTTCAAGCTGGCTAAGAATCCTTCCGGACGTATTATAGATTTTGTGAGTAGCTTTTCCCCATACTTGCGGTGCTGAAAAAACCACATAGCCAGTATCTAGTAGCTTGATTGCTTTGAGTCGAAGGGTTATGGTAGCGTCGCCTTTGCATCGAAATAAGCTGGATTTTCGACAGAGTTGTTTGCCATTATAGTCATAAACTTCAAATATCGTTTTAGACCAATAAGCTTCATTACTTTCAGTTGTAAATAAGCTGGCAGCTGTGCTGCGAGTTACTAGTTTCAGGCTTCGATCAGAGTTCCATTGAAAGCAGAATATTTCCTCTTCAAATATGAAGCAGGAATCACATGAGGAAGAGGGAAGAGGGTGCAGGGAGTCATTTTGGGCAAAGGCATTGAAGCTTGATGTCCACGACATGGCTAAAAGTACCAGCCATTTAGATAGCTTTCGATGGGATTGAGTCATTTTAAAATTTTGAAGTAATACCAGCTGTTCTTATAAGATCAATGGATGTCCTTCGCTTTCTGCAATTATAAGACCTAAAAAAATCCCCGCGAAAAGCAGGGATTATTCCTATTCGATGAATTCGAAAGATTAGCTGATTGGCGTGATGGTAAGGTTGTCATTTACATAACCGGTATCGCTGGGAGAAATCGGACTGGCATTTCCTAAAGCAGACATTCCTTTACCTCCGGCCAGGGTCGTTTCGATACCCCAAATGTGAATACAGTCGCGTTGCATGGACTCTTGGAATAAAACCCAAAGGGCACAGGTATCACCATTCCAGGCTTCGCCCCATACAATATCCTTGGGGGCACCGCCATTGGGTTTGTAAGTACCAGTGGTATTGTCACTTAAGCTCAAGGTTCCGTTCGAACCAGTGTTAGCATGGTTAATATTCCAAGAGGTGTTTTTTAGTGTTGACATAAGAGGGTTTTTAAATGTTCATTATCCTAAAATAGGATTAAATACCCTTGGCAAGGCTCTGATTTAAAGCTAACTATAGGATTTAGGGGAAATAAAGGCTAGGGGCTAAAGGGAATATCCTTTTCGGGGCTGGGGGTTTTTCCTCATTATGTCGGGAAAGCGAACTTTTAAGGTTCTGTACTATCACAGGCTTTCGATTGAATGTCGATTTCTCTTAGCCATGCTGTTTTACCATTATCCAGGCGGATAATTTTAATTAAGGCCTTAGACGAATCATGGTCCAGAAGGCCAACTTTGCTTCCAATGGGAATAAGAAGGCCATTGAACCTAGCTCGATCCGATAAGCTAGACATTAGTCTTTCAAAGTCGTAAAGCGCCACGCTATCGTTAGGGTTTGTAATTGCTGGAACAACTTTTTTAAAATCGGGGTTTTGTGGACATAAGTAGCCATAGTCTTTAATAACAGGCTCCTCTTTGAATGCTGTAATTAATAAGGAGGCAATAGCGCCTAAAATGGAAAATGTAAGAATGGCAATCCAAAAGCCTTTGGACAGAAATAGGTCTTTCATTTGATCTCTTCCATCTTGGAATTTAATACAAGCTCATCATTTCGGTATAGCCTTAAAAATAGTCCCAGGTTTTCAATGGACTCTGCCATCTGAACCTGGTCCAGGCTATAGGTCCATTCTCCATTGCTGAAAACATAGTTTACTCCTCCCATGGTACCCTGAAATTCTTCCTTGCCTTGGAAGAGAATTAAATCCGGCGGATCAGAGATAGTCTTGGTTTCTGACCAGGAGCAATAGCGAAGTTCATTGTTTTCCAAACGATCGATTCGAATTAGGAACTTCTTATTTTGGCAAACTAAAATGTTCTCTTTCCAGGTGGAAACCGAGGAATGAATCCTGGCTTTAATGGCTTCACGGAGCTTCATCTGTAAAGCCAGTTCTTGTGAAGAATGGTGATTAAAACTGATGATCCAACCTTCCTCATCCAGCCAAATCTCCCCATTGAGCAATCCAATGGTAACATATCTTTCAATGGTGTTTTCCTGGGTATAGGTCTGGTTAATTAGCTTGCTCCGAAAGTTAGAATCCATCAAAGTAGGATAATAGCGAATGAATTCTGCAGCATTTTGGATATCGGGCACCGGGTTGGGACGCTTTAGAGGATAGCGCACCCTTTGGGCCAGTTCAGCGATCTGATTGTTTTGGATGAAGGTAATCAGGCTGTCGATCTGACCTTGTCTTGTTACACTAAGTTCCGCTGAACTTTGGGCTTGGTTTTTTACACTTAAAAGGAGCAGGCATATTATAGCAAAGGATTTGGTCATGGCACATTAGTTTTAAAGATATAAAGGTCCTACGAGCAATTTGTAAAGCGTAATGATACTAAGCATGGCTAAACCAAGCCAGAACATTTTTCGTCCCTGTTTACGATCGTATTCCCTGTAAGTATATACCTTTTGGCCATTAGGCAAGGTTTTTTGCTGATGCCAAATGAGATAACCGATAAATACTCCTAGTAAGCCGCCGAGAAAGCACAATAGGTAGCCGATCACTATCCACCTAAAGGGGATTTTCTCGGGTTTAGCCAATTCTTTTAATCTCTGCATTTTCCATTCCTCCATACGGGCATCGCTGGTGTCTTCACCTTTGGAAGCAAGAATATTCCGAGCGAGAAGCACATCATATTCTCCCCATTCGTCACATTTTTGCAGGATATCCCTTAATTCTTCAATGGAAAAGTCCAGAAGATAATGGTCGGGATCAATTTCTTCGATTTTAATATCCAGCTCAGAGAATAGCAGGTCTTTGGCTCTTCTAAAATCTGCTGCTGGAATTTTTAGTTCTATTTGATTGTCCAGGGTATTACCACTAAAGGTGATATCTAAGGCCGGTGAGTTATCAGCCAACTCCACTTCAAAGCCTTTATCTTGAAGAAGTTCTGCAAGGTTTTGGGCTTCGTTTAAATCATTGAAGCGCTTAAAAACGGATAAGTGGGATTCCGACATAGGTAGGACAAGAATTGAATTTGCTAAGCTTGGGCATGGCTATTGGTCAAGTTTCATGATTAAGCAGGATAGTAAATTTATTGGTTTGTTAAGAATCAGGAAGTTTTTATTCGTCCTAGTTGATAAACGTTCTTGAAATCCTTTGTCGAAGTGCAGGGAGTTTTTTTTAAACAGTATTGAATAGGGAATAAACCTGAGGTAATGGGTTAGCGGGAATTAGATGTTCAAGATGCCTGTTATTCAATAGCAAACTTCACCCTTATGGTCGCTTCAATTTTAATTTTCTGAACTTCTATGTAAGGGTCTTGATCCAAAACCGAGCCTGATTTAGCACTCCTTGTTTTGACATAGCCTCTTTGGTTGGTGACACCTGCAAGTACGGAAATTTGACCATCAATGTCTGAGTACTCACTTATAATTAGGGGCTCACCTAATTTTCCTCCGAGGGCTTCAATTAGTTTTTGGGCTTTTGCCTTAGCTTTTAAGATTGCGTCGATTTCATTGGCTTGCATTAGAGAATCTATTTCAGTGTGACTGGTACGGACAATACTTGCATATTCCGCTTTTAGTCGATATAAGAGTCCAAAGACTTTTGAAACTTCCTCTGGACTTTTTAGTTCGAGAATATAATTGGCTCTCTCAATTTGCTTGTCAATAAGCCAGTTTACTCTAACAAAACCAGAACTGAAATCTTCTTTTGCTAATCTTTCGGCTGGGATTTCAATTTCTTTTAGACCCTCCAGCAGTTTTTTTTCCTGGATGGAAATACTCTCCTCCACTTTCCCTCTGCCATCTTGAGCAAGTGTGATTTCTATGAAAATCTGATTAGGTACAATACTTTTGGTTGCGGATCCCTCTACAAGAATATTTGCTTGGTTCTGGATGTCAGTTGATTGAGCATTGAGATTGAAGAAGCTGCAAAAGAAGAGGATACTTAGGCTGAGAATTTTATTCATGGCTTTAGCGTTTAAGGATTTTTCCCATTTCGTTTATGTAGTAATGGGTAGTTTCAGTGGATTTAAAAAACAGAAAATCCTCTTCCTTATTGTAGCCGATCTTTTTGCTAGTCACTTCAATATCTTCCAGCGATTCCATTTTACCAAATAGCGATTCGTAATCACTGACCTCGCTACCCAGTCTAAGCCTGTCGATCAATTCACCGGATTCAGAAATAGTAAGTAAAATATAATCTTTGCCAATACTGAAGACTTTCAAAATAATTAATGCCCTATAAGCTCTTGGGCTGGGAATCTTAACCCCTAAAAAATAACTGTACTGGCGTTCTTCTTCCACAAAGTAGTTTGTGTCTAGTATGGCTTCACTGATAAAAAGACTGTCATCTAAATGAACTAAGGAATGGTAGTTCAAATTTGGGCTGGGGCCAAAGTGCATAGGCAAAGGCCTGCTAGGTATTTGAGAAAGGATGCAATTAATGTATACAGCTGGTGATACCTCTGGACATTCGGTAAGGGTGAAATTTGGTATTTCGGCCAGTGGGTTAAGGTTTGTGTCGATGCTGGTTACAGAGCCATTTAGATCGACTGGAAGCTTTGTTTTCGGTTTCTTAGCCTCCTGATTATTAGTTATGTGGGATTCGGGATTTGTTTTTGACGTATTGGTGCAGGCCTGGCCTATAAACAGAATGACCAGAATCAAGAAGTTTTTTTTCATTGGAATTTTTTACTATTCGAGTAAACGTAAAAGCAGGCTTTGAAGATCGATATTTTAGCTTTTCAATTGGTTAGGATGTATTTAGGTATATAGCCTGCTAAAATGAAGTGGGGTTTAGCTGAAATTCGGTCTCCTTTCAATAAAAATCACCCTTTTTGAAATAAGGGCTTTGCATGCTATCCGCAATGGCCTCGGCTTCATCTTGAGATAAAGGAGATAGGCGTCTGAAATAGGATACAAGCTTGTATTTCAAGCAGGGTGATTTTTTTGCCGTAGGGTTTGATTTGATCTATTGCGACTTAATCTTCCAAAATATCAGCGATAATAAACTTTTTCATACCCATCATTTTTTGAAAGGCACCGGGTTTTTTATTGAGCTCTTCCCAGTTTTCAGGGCAAACCTGCCAGCTTAGTCCGTATTTGTCTTTTAACCAGCCGCAAACGCTTTCTTCGCCTCCATTAGCAGTAAGGCTGTCCCAATAGTAGTCAATCTCTGACTGATCTTTGCAGGGGATCATGAAAGAAACGGATTCATTGAATTTAAACTGTGGACCGGCATTTATCGCAATAAACCGCATCCCCAGGATTTCAAATGTGACGGTAAGCACCTTTCCGGCGAAATCTTTTTGAAAATCAGCTAAGCCCTCAGCTTCAGTCTTAGGATAATAGCTGGTGCTGATGATTTTGCCCTCCGGGAAAATGGAGGTGTAATAGTCGGCCGCTTCTTTAGCTTGACCATCAAACCAGAGATTGGGAATTAGTGTATTTGATGTTTCGGGAATGGTATTCATGTATTTAGCCTTTAAGTTCTTGTAACAGTTCGTCTAGTTTTTCGAGGGTTGCAGTCATACCTTCTTTCATTCCCATCTTAATTATGGTTTCCAAATCATTTAAAGATTCATATTGTACCACAGTGGTAACCAGGGAGTGATTGTCTTTATCCTCGAAGCTAATGAGCCATTTGGCTTTGGGTAAATCTTCGTTAATACGGCCATCACAATCACAAAATCCATCTATGCTACGATAGGAATCAATTGGTTGTATATCATAATACTCCGTGTAACCCCAGTATTCATTTCCTTCTGGGTCAACCATGGCATAATGCCAATGTCCGCCATTGGAAAAATCCATGGATTTGGTTTTTGTACTAAAAGGTTTAGGAGCGAACCATTGGTCCAGGAGTTCAGATTAGGTATAGCAGTTCCAAACCAATTGTCTTTCGGCTTTAAACTCGCGAATAATGGTTAAGCTGTGGTTTTCCTTATTTACAAGGAAGTCAAATTGTAAAGGATTCATTTTTGAGAGGATTTGATGTTTTCTAGTAAATCGTCTAGTTGATTAAAGCGATTTTCCCAAATAGCCCGAAATTGTTCGAGCCATTGGTCGATTTCTTTCATTTTTTCAATTTTCAGTTCATAATAGATTTCTCGACCCTTGGGCTTAGAGGCAAGAAGATCACATTCATTTAGAATTTGCAGGTGTTTGGAAATGGTAGGCCTAGCCACTTCAAATTTTTCAGCAATAGCCCCGGCTGTCATGGTTTGAGCACTAAGCAAAACCAAGATCGCCCTACGGGTCGGGTCGGCTATAGCCTGAAAAATATCCCTTCTAAGTTTCATTATGAAGTTATTTGACTACAAATATATATGTAGCTATTTGGCTACACAAGGAAAATTGCAGAAATATTAAATCTAATGCCTTTAAAATGCTGGATTCCAGCACTGGGAGTGATTGCTACGGAGCTTAGGTACAAATTCGATACAGATCGAATAGGTTTAAGCTTGATTTGGCTATTGTCCTAGGTATTTAGTTCCTGAACTCTTTTTCTCAGGATCGGTAGGATAGATTCTTCAAACCAGGGATTTTTTTTGAGCCAAATAGTATTGCGAGGTGAAGGATGAGGCAGCGGCAGAAATTGGGGTAGGTATTCCGTATAATTCTTAACGGTCTCCGTAAGGGTGTTTTTAGCTCGATCCCCCAAATAATATTTTTGAGCATAGCTACCAATCAGAAGAATGAGTTGCTTCGCTTTTATTTCGCTAAGTAGAGGTTGATGCCATTGCGGAGCGCATTCAGGTCGAGGTGCAAGGTCACCACTTTTGCCTTTACCAGGATAGCAAAAGCCCATCGGTATTAAGGCAAAAAGTTCTTCGCGGTAAAAGTCATTTTTAGATACAGCCATCCAATCTCTAAGGCGATCTCCACTTCTATCATCCCAGGGAATCCCTGTGCGATGCACAATACTACCAGGTGCTTGTCCAATTAGTACTATTTTACTTTGAGGGCTTGCACTAAGGATTGGGTTTACGCCCTCTGTAAGATGCGCAGCGCAAATGGTACAGGATTTTATTTGCTTTAGGAGCTTTTGCATTTTGGTTCAAGGCAGCTTTAGGCTAAGCTAAGTAATTTTGAAGCTTCGCTTCTCAGAAATCAGATTGCATAATTCATCGAAACCTTCCAGTCCATTGGGGAGAAGAAGCTTGCTTTTAGAGCTTTCCAGAAGTAATCCTTTTTTATGGATGCTAATGCTGCTAATTTGCGCGAAATTCATGCTTTCCATTTTTCCTTTAGGGCCTATTTTCTCAATTCCCGTATCGGATACACTGAAATAGTATTGTTGCATTAATCTTGATCCATACTTGTGGGCGTTTTTGTAGACTAGGATCCAGACTATTATTAGTGTAAAGAACATAATGGTATGCGTGAAAAATAATTCATCTGGATTCGTGTCACCTTTATAGATATCGATAAGAAGTAATGCCCCCAAAATCATAATCATAATAATTGGTAGGGTGGTACGAGAAATTTTCTGAATAAGCTGAAGTGCTTTTTCATCTGAATATCGATACTCTTTCATTGCTATTTATTGAACTGAAAACTCTTCTTTAGAAAATATACTTTCAAGTAGGCTGTCCTATAAGTTGTATGAAAATCCGGTGTTGAATTGAAAAACACTATGACTGAAATAATCCAGGTTTTCTCGAATTTGATAGCTGTATTCGGGGGCGAAGATGCAACTGAAGCTTTTGTTTAAATGATACTCAAAACGAAGGGCTAGCTCTGGAGCCAGGTAAAAGTTATATTTTAAAAAATCTCCGGAATCCCAGGTGCTATTCACATTGCGTGGGTTTCCTCCATCTAATCTGAAGCTGTGCCTGCTTGCGGCATAGGCATGTCCTAGGTTTAAACCCACACCGGCATGAATCTCAAATTTCGGGTTTGCAAAGAGCTTTCGAAGCACATTTAGTGAAGAATTTACATGGTAATAGGTGTTTTCACTGACGTATAATTTAGGGACAGAATTTCCAGGAATATAGCCAATGCCCCAGGTTTTTGCCCCGAGTTGCAAGTGTTCAAGACTCAGTGAATAGAGCCAGTGCTTTGTTTTAAAGTCATAGCGAATACCAAGGTTGTGATAATAAACAGGCTCATGGATATCAAAGGATCTGAATTGCGCTCGGTTGGATACAGTGCCTTGATAATAAAGACCGATCTGGGATTGGGCACTTAATTGCAGGCCCAAGAGAAGGAAAATAATCGTTAATCGCATAAAGCAAATGGCTTGGATAGTTGGTAAAGGCGTTTAAAACTTCCTTGAGAATTTAGTAGTCTCACCCGGAAAGATCTGGAAACTATAACTCAAAGGGCCAATGGTATTAGTGCTGCCGTCATCCTCTTTGTAGCGCAAGTAATACTCAAAGTTGTAGCTGCCATACAGAAGCTTATTAGTTTTCCATCTTTTTACTCCAATGTCAGAATCAATCGATTCCCATCGAAAATCAAGATCACGACCGTTTCCTTCAAGGATTTCAATATCACAGAATGGGATACTAAGTCGCTTGGGGTTATTGCTGGTTCGAACTTCAAATTCGAAGTAGCCTCCAAGTTCAACCGAATTATCCTTTTCACAGGAAGGGTTTAAGAGGCCTACTGAAAGGAGGAGCAAATAAAACCGTATTGTTCTCATGATGTGCGAAGTGATTTTACAGTACAGCTATGGTCAGGATTTAAAGCAATATTCTGTTATTCTTTGTTTTAGCCAAGCTATGAAAATTTGAGACTTTGATTTTAACTCCTCCGGAGGGATTACTGAAAGTTCAATTTCCTTAATCGGATTGCCGAAGTTTTTTTAAGCTAAAACGGATACCTCGAATTAGAATAAAGCCTAAAATAATAAAGCCAAAATAAGTCGCGAAATTTCCTTTGAAAGGTGAGGATTGATCGGGATCGACATCCAGGTACCCTAATACTAAACTTATCATCGTTGCTGAGAGGATTAAAAGAAGAATTGAGCAAATGAGGATAAGAATCCAAAGTGAGATTTTAAGCATGATTAATGGAATTTAGGCTTTTGCCGTAACATGTTTGATGTAGAAGCTAATTAAATGAGTTGTTTGCTAATCCTTCCTTTAGCCAGTTTAAGCCCCATTCCATTGGTTTGGTAAATTCTGTAAGTTTTCATTCCTCTAAACTCGGCTTCTTTCTGACTCAAAGGCATAGCCAATTGATAGGCTCTTAATTGATGGGCTGGGATGTAAAAACTAATGAGTTCTACATTTCCGGCTTGTTCGGTGATTTTTAGGTCGAAGCTGATGTCTATGTAAATTTCATAGCGACCGAATTCCCATTTTGCCAGAGAATCGGTCAATGGCTTGGCTTTGAAAAGACGAACGATTTTCTGCAGCAATCTTTTTCTGCGGTAGGGGATGAGTATTAATTCCGCGAAAGAAAAGAGGGCACCTAATAGAACAGAGCCGATCACTAAAATTAGAAGGGTCCCTGGGAGACCTGTTTTTACTTCACCGATGAAGTACAGGACTAAAAGTATGATGCCAATAAAAACCGCTCCTTTCGCGGTCCATTTGAGGAAGGTTTTCATATCAATGACTTACTACTGGATTCTTTTAAGCCCCATTAGATTTTGAATTTCATGACGTAATTGATCCCCTAAGTTCAGAATCAAATTATAGCTTTTACCATGTTGCGCCTTCATGCTTTCCAAATCTGGCCTTTCCAAGTAGTAAGCATTTAGAAAATTGATAATCTGCTGCAGAGAATTATTGATTCCGAATTTTAATAGTTCATCCATCTGTTTGAATTTTTTAGCACTTAGCTCAGGGTGATAGGCGGGGATACCTTGTTCCTGAATTTGCTTGAGAAGGAATTGGCAATGACTGTAATTCCGGGAGCTATGCCAATTTGATGTTTGGTAGGGTTTAAGCTCACTGAAAATGGAGTACTGCTCGAAATTGAAGTAGGCAAAATCAGACATCCAACCTTCTTCATGATCTGCTCCATTATGCTCCAGAATCTCAAAGAATCCTTTACTGTTAAAGGGCAGGCTAAGCGGGCTTAGTTCACCAACATAATGTTGAAATGCAGTGAGAATGGATAGTAATTCCGAGGCATTGGAACTTTTGATTTGCAAAACGAAGTCACCAATATCACTGTCCAATTTGGGGTAGAATTCAGATTCATGTGTAAGCTTCCCTTAAAACCGAACTGTTTAAAAGTAGAGGAATAGGATTAATTTTAAACAGTCGATTATGAGAAAGAGTAAGTTTTCGCCAGAGAAGATTGCCAGGGTCTTGAAAGAGTTTGATCAAGGTAGAAGTGCACAGGAATTGAGCCGAGAGTACGGGGTTAGTACCGCAACGTTTTACAAATGGCGAGAGCGTTATGCTGGCATGAGTGGAAAGGAGTTAAAGCGTATAAAGGATCTTGAAGAGGAAAACAGGAAGCTTAAGCAGATGTACGCGAACCTGGCCCTAGATCATCAACTAGCTAAAGAGATTATTGAAAAAAAGCTTTAAAGCCCTGCCGTAAGAGAGAGATTGGTCAGGAAATATCTAGACGCTACGGTATTAGCAGGGCATGCCGTGTATTAAACCTCAGTAAAAGCGTGTATTACTATCAAGCCCAAGCAAAGGATGATCGTGAGCTGGAAGAAGCATTACTGACGAAAGCAAAAGAACATTCTGAGGAAGGCTTTTGGAACGCCTATCACCGCTTACGTAATGAAGGCAAGACTTGGAACCACAAACGACTACATCGTGTTTATGTGGCTTTAAAACTACCTTTAAGACGAAAGGTTAAGAAGCGATTACCCGCTCGGGTAAAAGAACCGTTAGTGGTGCCTGATAGGCCGAATCAGACCTGGAGTATGGACTTTGTACATGATGTACTAGAAAACAAGCGCAAGTTTCGTGCATTCACGGTAATTGATGACTACAATCGAGAAGCACTACATATCGAAGTAGATTTCTCACTTCCATCAAACAGAGTAGTATATGTGCTTAATCATTTAATCAATCGCAGGGGTAAACCCGATGTGATCCGAATGGACAATGGGCCCGAGTTCATTGCTGAGCTCACTAAATCATGGAGCGTCATTCATGAAATAGAATTTAGATATATCCAACCCGGCAAACCCACACAGAACGCTTTTATAGAGCGATTTAATGGAAGCTACCGCCGAGGAGTGCTGGACAAATATATTTTTGAAGATATCCATCAGGTAAGGGAGCAAACAGAAAAGTGGATGCATGACTATAACAACTTTAAACCTCATGATTCATTAGGAAATATACCGCCTAGGGTATACGCCAAACGCAACCACCCCGAGGGTACCCTCGGGGTGGTTGAAAACAATACTATCTTTGGAAAAGTCAATTAACTAATGGTTCGGATCAGGGGAAGCTTACACATGCTCAAAACCCTCGATGTATTTTAGCTGTAGAAAAAGATGATTCGAGTTGGATATATAATAATCGACAAGGCTGTAGTTCTTCATGCGAAGAAAAAATCCGTCGGCAAGATAGGATTTGAGGTAGCTGTCCATTTTTTGATTTTGAAGGAGCTCGGGTTTTTCAACTAAGTGAGGCTTGCTTAAATTCAATAAGTAGTTAGGACTTTTTAGGACTACTAGGCTTATAGAGAATAATAATCTGAACTAATATTGCCATAAGGACCAGGAAAATAATTTCCCCTTGGGTAAAAAGATTAATGCTGTCTTTTACTTTTTCGCTGGCAAAGACCTGACGTTTGCCTTCTTGCAATTGAATTTTAGATAATTCGACCAATTGATGGTCAATGGTCTCAATGCTTTTTAAGGTTTCCTTACTAAAAGTATTAGGAGCCTTGCTTTCCAGTTTTTGCAAGGTTTGAAGTTCTTCTTCGACTTGCTGGAAAATGAAATTTTCTTTTGAAGTCAATTTGGTTTGTCTGTATTTATTGAGCAGCTCATTGATTTGACTATCCAGTTTTGCTTTCTGTTCCAAAGGATACAGGCTGTCTGAAGTATAAATGGCGATTTCTTTCTTTTGAATAATTCGTGATAGTTCAAATAGTACATCGCTTGCAACAATTCTATCTTCATACATGGTGGTAACAGAATAGCTCAGCCGATTGAAATTTTCGCGGTCAATTAAATTGGTTAGAAGTACAACGATAAAAACGAGTAGAATACTTGCTATCCAGCGGATTTTGGTGAGAATTTTCATGCGCCCCAATTTTTAATTTTGGAAGAGGATGGACTTTCAGGTTTCCTTTGTTGTGGAATTTGTCAGGTTTGAATTTCGGTTATTTTTAGCATCAGTACAAACTTTTCTGAATTAGCTGGAAGCAACTGTTGAAGGTATGAGTAGAATGATTCAAAGAAATGACGGATAGTGCGATAGGCGATATCTAGAGGTTCAATCCTGCGGCTTAGTTTAATTGGTGCCTCGATGGACGCGATTAAGCAAATTTGAATGCCATTAAATGGAGCAGGGCATTTGCTTTAGGATTTAAAATATTTTTTCCTAAGATCCTGAAGATGTTTGCGTATGTGATTTGTAACGATTTCAAGGTGTTCTTCTCTTGAATATTCACGAGATCCTTTCTTATAGGGGATAGTTGAGATAGATTCTAAAAAGATGAATTCCTCGATCACCTTTTGAGCATCTTTAAGTCGTTCTATCAAATCTTGTATCGATACCGCTTTTGTTGTATCAACACTTAGATTATTTACTTCTGATAGCTTTCCTTTAAGTGGCTTTGGTTTTAAACCCTTTCCTAGGTGGGAAATATTACGAGCAAAGCTCTCATGCCAAAACGTAATATGGCCCAGGATATCTTTTGCGTTCCATAGATCATAAACCATCAAGTTATAATCAAGATTTTGCTCAAAGAATGAAATGAGGTTTTCTAGTTCATCTCTTAGCAGTGCCAGTTTTGCAGAGATTTGACTTTCTTTTAGCATATGTTCCTAAGCTCTTTTTAGTTTTCATTTTGAGGTCATTTCGATTAATACCACGGTCAAGGCAATAATCGCCGGCAAAGCTTGAATGAGGAATATTTTTTTAGCGGCCGTTAGAGCGCCAAATATCCCGGCGATCACCACACAGCCTAGAAAGAACAAGCGAATATTGATTTGCCAATCCATATCACTTATTAGGAAGGACCAGATTAAACCGGCGGCTAAAAAGCCATTATAAAGTCCCTGATTTGCGGCCAATCCCTTAGTTCTAGGAAATAGATCTGCGGGTATTGATTTAAAGGCCTTTCTACCTCTTGTTTCCCAGGCAAACATTTCTATCCATAAAATGTACAAATGCTCTAATGCAACCAAGGCGGTTAATATATCGGCGATAATTTCAATCATCTTTAAATGGTATTGGGTGATTTTTAATCTAAGATAAGGCAAGTTCTGGAGTAGCCCATTGATAACTTAAGCTCCTTAGATTTGCCGTAGCTGATGCGTAAAGCCTTTCCTTATTAACTAATCTTCCTCAATTTCGCGGAAAATCAATGGGAATTCATCTTCTTTAAGTAGATGTTCAATGATGGTTTCAATTTCTTTTCGGTTTAGGCTTTCGATCAAGATCATATCTGAAGCCCAAAAGTAACGGCCCTTCAAGCATTCGCCTGTTTCCTGGTTTTTCCTTCTTAAATGCTCAATGTTTTGATAGCTGAAGAAAGTGGCCACATATCGACTTTTATCACGGAAGGTCACTATGACATCAGAATTGTCATTGGCTTTCTGAGATCCGTCTAGGATGCTCCCTCTTTCTTCACTTTCAATCCAGATGTTGTCGATGAGAGATTTCATTGTAGTTGATTATCATTTTCAGGTCTGTTTGGCTCTCTAAAGCTTAGACTATTACAGGCTTAGCAATAAACCCAAGCCAGTGAAATCAGCTAGTCTTTTTAAGTACGATTAAATCCGGATTTAAATTCGACCATTTAAAATATTGAGCTAGAGCTATATAATTGTAACCATTCGATTGGAAACTCATGTCATAGAGTTCGGTGATGAGTCTCAATTTCAGTTCAGATATTGTGTATTCCCATGCTTTTAATCGGAAATAACGCGCATATCGAATGGAAAGGCCAAGTTTTAAGAGGATCCACATGGGGAACATCGGAATGGGTTTAATGCTCTCCGCCCCTTTTTCAATTTCTAGTTTTTTTATTTCGGAGAAGGGTATAGGGATTTGCTGATATTGGTTCTGAAGGGAAACATGCAGTAAAAGGCCCTTTGGCCTTAGTTCAAAATTGCATTTTGAACCAATGGTCAATCCTTCTAGAAACCTTGAAGTTGAATTATATTCCTTAAGGAATAAACTAGCGGTTCCGGAGTTATGATGGTTTTTAAAGCTAAACTTATAGGGGGCTCCAAGTAGTTTATTGACCTTCGCTTGATTAGGAGTATCGGATTTAAGAATCATTTAGAAAAGCAGTTAAAGTTTGGTCGATAAGGGTTCTTTTTGGATAGCTTACTTTTTTAAGATGTAACCATTGCTATTTCTGAATTCTTCAAGAAATTTAATCTCTTCACGCAGGTAGTCTTCCAGAGAGGCATACTTTTCCATCCTTTCATCTTCCCAATCGAAATCGCCAGTATCCGGATCAATCAATTCATTAGCTATTTCGTGATCAAGCTTAAAAACTCTTTTATCAGGGTCTTCGAGTATTATGAAACTGTCGTTTCCACAACCATCTGTACCAATGCATATTTTGTTTTTACAAGGCCCTTCAGTTTTGGGTAGCTGCAAGAAATCCCGATTATAGCTGAGGATCCAGTCAAAATCGGTGCTCAAAGTGATATGGTCTTCATCCCTCGACAATTCTTTGAATCGCTTGATTAAGTCACTTCTCTCTTCATAAAAGGTTCTAAGGAAGTCAGGTAATTTGATGCCTAGTTCAGTTGCAGCAGCATCCAGTTTTTGAAGGTCTATTTTGTGTTTCATAAATCGGCTAAATTTTTGGCGAATGTCAATGGTCTCGGGTGAGCAAGTTCAGGAAAAACCTTGGATGGTATTTAAATAGTCTTGAAGCTCTAAGATAGCCTTGGGAAAGGACTCGGGAAAAGTGGCTTTAAACTTTAGTGGATGTTTATTGCGCTTCATTTTTTCTTGATACAACCGGAAGCGAAGCTGTAGCTCTCAAATTTCATTGGAAAATAAAGAGGCATTTGAAGGGGTTCTTCAATACTTTTTTCTTGATAAAAAAGTATCCAAAAAATCAAGGCCCCTGAGAGGCGATTCCTTTGGACCACCGCTTCTTGGGTAGGGCCAGCCTGATTGATGTTTTTCTTTAGGGTGGCAATTCTCTTTCAAGCGAATTTGAGTTCTGGGTGCTACCCTTCGAAGGGCTATCGCTGCTCAGGTGCCGGGAGCTCCGAAAATTGTTTTAGAGTAGGGGCAATGTTTGGTGAAGGATTCGACTGAACTCAATCTATAGCGATTACCATAATTTGGAGGATCCGGCCTTTCCTCAATGATGGTTCGGGGTTTGGCAAGCCATACCTCACTTTATCTCAAATCGAACCAAAATGGAAGCTTCAATTTTTAGTTTCTGAATTTCGATATACGGATCTTGATCGATGAAAGGGGCTTCGTAGGCAATACTGGGGATTTGAACGGAGCCTCGCACTTTTACCCCATCAATAAAGTAGATTCCATTTTCCCGGGGTTCATTTTGCGTGATTAGGATTGGTTTCCCTAGGTCTGAGTCTAGAGCTTGGACTAATCTTTTTGCCTTATTCTTTGCTGCGATAATAGCCTTTACTTCTACTTCCTCTTGTAGTGAGTCGAGCTGAGTATGGGTGCTTTCATATAGAATGGCATGTTCCACTTTTAGTTTTTGGAACAAAGTGAAAGCAGTGGAAATTTCTTGGGAGTTTTTTAGTTCCAGGATATACACTGCTTGACTAATCTGTTTCTCCTTAAACCAATTTACCTGGACAGAGTTGGTTTTTGCCCCTTCCTTCGAAAGTCTGTTAGGGGGGATGTTAAGGCTATCCAGACCTTTGATTAAGTTTTTTTCTTGGCTTGAAATGGGCTCCTTAGCTCCGCTTTTTCCATTTTCCTTTAAAGTAACTTCGATAAGTATTTTATCAGGAAGAACAGTTTCTGTCGCAGTAGCCACCACTTCTATATAGGAGCCTGATGCATTTGCCTGTTCAGTAATTTGTCCAAATGCCCCATTTGCAACCAGGGCTAACACTACTAATAGTACCTTCTTCATAATTGTATTTGCTTGTATTGATTTGACGCCAATCCTGGTCTCCCGTTGTATTGACTGTGAAATTAGGGGTCTAAAGAGAATTTCATTAAAGGGTGCAGTCGGACTATTCTTTAATTGGAAAGATGTGAAGAGAGTTGGGCCCTGCACTTTTCCTTGGCTTTAATCACTGTTCTTTTAAGAGCTCATCAATATTTGGAATTAAGGCTCTGAAAATCAACTTGAGCTTGTTTAGGTTTTCGGGGCTTCCGGCATATACAGGGATAAGATCGATGGGTCTTTCTCCATTTTCATCTTTTAATTCTGGATCGGCGCCATTAGCCAGCAATATTTCTAGCATTTCCAAGGACTCGGGATAAGGTACATTTCTAGTATTCTGAATCATTCCGTCAATGCAGATGTCAATGCTTTCACGCAGGGGGGGCTCCAAAGTCAATATTAATATCGGCCCCTTGTTCAATAAGGAATTTTAAGTTTTTAGGATTTTCCGAATTGAGGGCCGAATATATGGGCCTTATTCCACGGTCATTCTTTCCATTGATATCTGCGCCAGCCTGGATCAAAATCAAGGCACCGCTTAAGTCTGATCTAAAAATACAGGAATTGAGATCTTTCCTGTTTTCCTGTGAAGTGAAGAGTTTAAATTTCATCCTTACCCTGATTAGAATTTAAGCTCAAAGCATTTTAGAGTTCTTAAGATTCAATATTTTGTTGTTCAAAATCGAGGTCCATCAACATTTGAGTGAATTTATCACGGTTCAGGCTTTTACCGGGTCTATAATGCCAATGATGGTAGCCGAATTCTATATTGTAGAAGTCCTTGGTTTGTTTAAATCCTAAGTTAATTACTGACCGGATGAAACTATTAAAGACCTCTACCGATTCGGTGTGTAATTGAATTTTTTTGTGTTCACTTAGCGTCAAGTTGGTTAAACCAATTGGGGAGTGAACCACTAAATCAACAAATCCATTTTCAAGGGTGTCGGACCGATTTTTTCTTAGAAAATCTAAGATCATCTCCTTTGAGCAAAGGGTTTTGCTAGCCCATAATTCTGGATTTCTCCTTTCCCAATGTCCCTTGATCTCAATCCAAAATGCCTCTATAGGTTCAATAAAATCGGCGCATTTAAAGTATATTTCGATCAATCGACTATTGTCGACTACCATTTGGAATTCGTAGACCCCATTTTCATCTTTAGTATAGGCCACAAATCCTTCCTTAATAAGCTCCGATTCAAAATCACCTTCCTCAGTGCTAAAAGCAATGCCCTTTGGTGGGGTGAAGACTTGGGAGGGTGAATTCAATCTGAAAGTATCTGTGCCAGGAAGTCTGAAGGTGTTTTCGGAAACTTTTACCGCTGTTTCCGGAATTTTGTAATCATTCCAATCATCAAGTCGCATCATCTCGATGACGTTAGGTTTTGAAATTCCTTCTTTTTTGGCAGCCGCATAGGTATTTTCCAAAGCTTCTCCGCATCTATGACCGTAGGAATAATAGCTGCAAAAGCCTCCCGTAGAATCGTCTAGCTTCCCTTTGATTAAAAAATACCAGAATTGTAACTCGATTTGATCCATGAAAGCAGCTTATAGGCTGGCTAATATTAAGACATTTTTCGGGTCTGTGCTTGGTGCCATACAATCAAGGCCTCTGAAAGGCGATTCGAAATCATCTGGACCTATGGTCCGTTGTTCTTTTCATTTTGGCTTGACCCAAAACGAAACAAAAGGTCAAGGCCCCTGAGAGGCGGTTCCTTTGGATCGCCGCTTCTGGGGTCGGGCCAGCTTTTTAATGCCATAGCTTACAATTGAAAGTTCTGAGTAGGGAGCTTTCTTTGATACTTTTCTCTTGATAAAACCGAAGGCTTCTAGCCTGAGCTCTCAAATTCCTTTGAAAATTAAAAAGGCATTTGAAAAAGTATCCAAAAGATCAAGGAAGCTTGAAGGCGATTCGAAATTACCTGGACCTTCGGTCGGTTCTTTCGATCACAGAAGCTTGGGTTGCGTGTGGTTTAAACTTTAGTGGATGCGTAATGTGCTTCATTTTTTCTTGATAAAAAACGAAGCAAAAAATCAAGGCCCCTGAGAGGCGATTCCTTTGAACCACCGCTTCTTGGGTAGGGCCAGCCTGATTGATGTTTTTCTTTAGGGTGGCAATTCTCTTTCAAGCGAATTTGAGTTCTGGGTGCTACCCTTCGAAGGGCTATCGCTGCTCAGGTGCCGGGAGCTCCGAAAATTGTTTTAGAGTAGGGGCAATGTTTGGTGAAGGATTCCACTGAACTCTATTTGTGGCGATAAACACCATTTGGAAGATCCGGCCTTTCCTCAGTGATAGTTCAGAGCTTCGCGGAATTGCGTCTGCCGCAGGCGGAGAGAGCATGAAGCGAAAAGCGAAGAACGGTTTTGATGACTAAAAGGAATCAAAAATCGCCTTGGGAAAGGCCTAGGGTTTTTGGGTACTTTTTGGCCAATGCAAAAAGTATCAAAGAGCATTTTTTTGGAAATGAAGTATTGCTTTTTGGTTTGGGAGATACTTTTCTTGATACAACCGGAAGCGAAGCTGTAGCTCTCAAATTCCATTGAAAATTAAAAAGGCATTTGAAAAAGTATTCAAAAAATCAAGGCCCCTGAGAGGCGATTCCCTTGGACCGCCGCTTCTGGGGTCGGGCCAGCCTGATTGATGTTTTTCTGTAGGATAGCAATTCTCCTTAAAGCGAATTTGAGTTCTGAGTACTACCCTGCGAACGGCTATCGCTGCTCAGGTGCCACGAGCTCCGAAACAATGATTTAAGTAGGAGTAGTCAACAATTGCAGAGTCGACTCAAAAGTTCGAGGTTCATCCCAATCAAATCAGTCAATGGAAATAGGAGTTAATGTATTTAACTCTTTTTAATTTTCATTTCGGTCTCGGATAGTGCAGTTAGTTCGAAGTTCCTAATCATTTTTCCATCAGATGAGAATATGGATAGCGTCCTGCTGGACTCATCAAATTTCCATGTTCCTGGTACCATCTTATGCGCGTCATTCGGAGATAAATACAACCATTGGCATTCTTGATTTTCCTCTAAAACCATCACAAACCTGTAGCGCGAGATTGGAAACTCCGTGTAGTCGCAGGGACGGAAAATATTGAAATCAATCGTGCTTTCTTCCCTAGAGTCTGTCCAGCAACCCAAAAGCATTTCAGTACTTAATTTTTCCTGAGCAATGGCCGTAGTCATGAAGAAGAGAAATAGAACTGATAGTATTGGTCTCATAATAAAATGGCGCTTATAGGTCTTGACAATTCGGAAATGGGATTCTTTGCTGTATAATTTTAGCCTTGTTAATTACAGTTTTTCTATCTCTGCCTTTAAATCTTTAACTGCCGTTCTTTTCTGCTCTTTGTAACCGAGAACAATTGCCATGAAAGGCAGGATTAAAATTAAGGATCCAATTAGAATTCTCTTCCAAAGAAATGACCAATCATTATTTTCTTGAATGACTATCCGGTCAATAATGCCAAAAGCCCACAAGCCCATAATTACAATGAGCATTGTTAAACCGAAAGAATTCATTTTCGTACGAAGGGTCACTTTTAGCTTATCATCTGTTTGATCAATGGTTCCCTGAATGACAGGATAGAAGGTCATAATCCAAGGAGAAAGTTTCCAAATTCGGAATTGTCCAGTTGAGATATTACCATGATAGCTATGAAAGTCGAGCTGAAAAAAGGTTTTCAAATGACTGAAAAACCAATCCTTTTTATTGAAAACGATCAAGCTTTTAATCCTCTCGTTTATTTTAGTCGAAGATGTCATTTTAAATTATCTGCAATAAAGGCTATAAGCTGCATCCTGCCCTAAGATAAAGGGTAGCGCCTTTGACGTGGCATAAAAACTTTTATGCTTAACTCCTTATTTTACTATCCCAATCTCTTTCCAGCATCGCGTATATAATGTCATCTACCCAATGACCGTCGATGTATAAGCTCTCAATGAAATGGGCTTCTTTCCGGAAACCAATTCGCTCAACCAGGCGAATGGAGTTTTTATTTGCCGGATCAATTGATGTGGTAATTCGGTGTTTATCTCATTCAGTAAATAGGTAGTCTATAACCTTTTCTACTGCCTCCGTAGCAAACCCTCTGTTTTGGAACTCCTTGTTTAAGGTGCAGCCTATTTCTGCTTGTTTATTTTCAGAGTCAACAAAGTGAATACCTAAATCGCCAACAATGCCTTTGGTTTTTTCATCAATGATTAGCAGCTGAAACCAGGTTTCGGGGACATTAATTTCTTTTGGGTTCTTGGCAATGAAGGATTCAACCTCTTCAATAGTCTCTGGAATCCACCCTTGATACTTATTGATCTCTTTGTCCTGGCGGTATTCGAATATTTCGTTTTTATCGTCAATTGATAAAGGCCTAATTGTTAATCGTTCGGTTTCTAATAGCATGAGTTAATTCTTCTTAATCAGTTTAAAATTTTGGCGAATTGCATTTTGCAAAAGTAGGCATTCGACCTAGGGCATGTTCATATGCCATGATACCAAGTCCTTCTAAGGAAGCCCTCCTTTCTGTTGGTTTGGCAATTATCTATTCGGAATATTGGTAAGTCCTGCTTAGAAGTAAAGGAATGAAATTAGAGAAATTGCCTTCATATGAAATAGCAATGTTTGAAGGCGGTTTTCACCATACACATAACCAATAAACCAATTCATTATCTTCTTTATTTGTAGCAAGTCCTCTAGAGTATCCGTTTTTCCATTTTTTCGGTAGGTGCTTACCTTCCGTTAGATATTTGTCTTTTAGGTA
This sequence comes from Croceimicrobium sp., assembly GCF_965228705.1. Classification (GTDB taxonomy): domain Bacteria; phylum Bacteroidota; class Bacteroidia; order Flavobacteriales; family Schleiferiaceae; genus Croceimicrobium. Next base: position 1,977,377 of record NZ_OZ245832.1, on the reverse strand, counting down.
CTCCCCAGCTTTAGATTCGAGAACATAAATCAAATAGTGTTCGGGTAGATACTTACTATTTAGTCCAAAGTCAGCCTCATAGAAATTGAAGTTTGGAATTGGAATACCATTCTTTTTTTTTGAGTAGCCAAGAGTGTCACCAACTATGATGAAAATGCTGTCGCTTGTCTTATGGGGGATGATGTTGTTTAATACCAGTTTATCACGTACTCTGTTGAACTCGGTAGAATCTACTTGATGTGAGAATACCATACCAGCCATACCAGTTTCGCGAGCGCTAGCAGGGTAGTGGATATAGAAATTCTTGTGGGCCTTAAGTTCTCCTGGGAAATGGTCGGTTATGTCATCAGGAAATGCATAAAGCCCATTTAAGTATTTTTCTAAGAACTCCCTTTCCAATTGAGCACTTTGATCAAAGCAAGCACTTAAGAGAACTACTAAAGAAATTGAAATTGACTTTCTCATCAGGTTGAGCTAATTATCTAAAATAGTTTGGCTATGTCTTGTGACTGGTTAGAAGTACTTTTCTGAAAGCTTGCTGTGAAGCGAAAAGCATGCATAATGGCATGCTGGTAGCTGTTCTTCCACCCAAAACCACATGAGAAGTAGTAGCGTGTATTTATTTCATTTTTATAAGTCCAAAGTTTGTCGCGATCCAAATGGTTTCACCCTCAAGTGCAATGTCTAGAATGACATTTTTGAACATTCCTTCTCTAAAGAGAATTGGTGTGATGGTGCTTCCTTCTTTTTTGATTACACCATTATTTGTGGCCATCCAAATAGTTCCATTGTAGTCAATCTCTATGTCTCGAATCATATGATCAGGAATTTTTGAATTTGTCTTATTGAAGTGCTGCCATTCATTATTTTCCATAATTGAGAATCCGCCGCCTCCAAATCCACCGCCATAACCAATGTAAAGTTGTCCTAATACTGTGTACTTAACTGCTCTAACAGTCCCTAATTGTAATTCTGAATTTTCAGTCGTATAGCTCGTCCATTTATCATCTTTTTTGATTAGTAGCCCGCTATTATGACCAATAGCTATCTCTCCGTCATTGCTTATGTCTAGTGTTCTGATTGTGAAATTCCCTTCTGGTAATTCAAGACTTGACCACCTTTCTCCATCGTAAGTGATTAATCCATTGGCGCCTCCGAAATAGATTTTACCTTCTTTATCTTCTGCTATTGAGATTACGGAGATCTTGTCAACTGGAATTTCTTCTACGCCATAAACTGTCCAACTCGAACCATCGTATTTGGCTATACCGTCAGTTGGATTGGAAAATGAAACCCAAACGTTTCCTTTAGTATCTGTGAAGATGGGGGAAATATAATCTCCATTGATATCAGAGTTATTCTTGTCAAACTGGGTGAAATTTTCATTGTCAAACTTTGCTAGTCCAACCTTCGAGGTTCCAATCCATTTGTTTCCGTTTTGGTCAACGGCCACACATAGCAAGTCATTGTCAGTAATGTTTGAATTAGACTTATCTAGTAATTCAGCTTGTTGCCCAAATATGGATTGAGCTGCAATTAGAAAACTGGCTAATAAAATTGTTCTATTCATTTTGTTTTTATGTGCTACAACGGTTTGCACAGGGCTTCTGGCGTTCTAGTTAGGCTTATTTTCAATTCAAAGCTTTTTTCTTTCCTCTGAAACCTAATGGCCTTTTAACCGGAATAAGCTTTAAATAGGTTCTCAATTCTAATTATTGCCTCAATCTTATTTTCCAGGCAAAGTCTAAACTTATCAGATGTTCATATTGGAATTTGTCGGTCATTTCAGGACGATAGAAAGTGGGTCGATAAATTAATCCGAGATTAAAGTGTTTACCGAGCTGGAAATAGGCAGGGAAAATGAATCCAAGTGCAATGCTGCTTTTCTTAACTGCTTCTCTGGTTGGAGGCGGCGGGTCAAATCGATCAAAATATTTGAAATCCCATATGTTTTTTGTGTAGGCTAAGCCATAGCCTAGTGAAAAACGGCCAAGTTTATGGTTGTTCGAAAAGCTAGCATAACTTGAGCTCATCAGTTCATATTCACCACTTAGGTCCACTGCCGCAGGTAAGGGGACAAAAAAGTCTGATACCCAGGATATTCCGATAGTGAAAAATTGCCTTTGGGAATGGTAATAGTCGAGGCCCAAGTTTAAGCCCCAAAAACCGGTATTTGTTTTAGCTCCTTCATTTTCAGGCTTAAGATGGAATGAGTTTAGATGAGGCAGGGAAAGTGTTAGGTCTAATTCCCCTTTAGATTTACCTTGAATGTAGTTGCTGTAGCTGATCAATGTATCGGTGACGTTTATATAGATTCTATGCGGATAAGTATAGCGCTTGGGCGTGTTTTTGTCGACGAGCATTCCAATGCCTCCATTAGCGATTAGGTTGCTCCAATATCTATACGAGTGCTTGGCTTCAATTTCTATGGTTTTGCTTAAGCTATCTGTGGAGACAGTAAGCTGCAAGGGCTCATTTTTTCTTTCAACCTGCAAAATAGCCTTATTGTCAATCGTGTTGAGGGTATCCTGCTTGCACACAATCTGAATCGCTTCGGTGCTGTAAAAAGTGATGTTCGTATGCGATTCGTTGAAAATTGTAGCACAAGAAGTCAGTAAAAGTAATGCTGTAACTAGGGATAGAGCCTTTTTCATTTTGGAGTAAATAAGGGTCTGAATAGGTCGGCTTTTCATAGGCTTTCGCTTTACTTGGTCCCCGTTTTTAGTTATCCGTAAACATTAATGCCCTTGCGTATAGGTGTTGTAGCTAGTTATTTTATTATTTCCTTAAATAATTCGTCTTTAAAGTTCTCTTGAGCCATTTGAATCTTTACGGTTTCCGCTTTTTCCTTATACTGGTGTAACCTCCCCTGTCGCCTTCACTATATCCACATGAAACAAATAAGGTCGCTATAATGCAGTATGTCCAAAATTTGGATGTTTTCATTTTAATTAATGCTAACGGTTTGTGTAGGGTGCGTGTCCCTGAGGGTATGCACTATACAACTTCTTATGGGCTTTTTATTTCATTTTAAATAAACCCCTATTCACATCAATGTAGGCTTGATTCACTTTTCCCTTGTTTGATTTTGCCATTTCATTTGCATGGTCGTAGGTCATTTTCATTCCAAGCTCTCCAAACTCTATTGCTAAGTCACTTTTACCGATAAAGCTATTTATTTCCTTAAGTAACCATGCTAGGTAGATTTCATTAGGGACGTAATACTTGTCCAGGATTTTCATGCTTTTTTTCTTTCCAGATCTAAAGAAGCTAGTTCGATCGAAATCTTCTGGTGTGATTGATGAAAAAGGCTCTGGAAAGTTGTTGAAGTCGTTATAAAATCTCTGACCATAGGTTTCAAATGCTTCCCAGATTTGATTTATTGATTTGACATTATCTTCTTCATTATCTCTAAATATCCAATGATAATCACCTTCACCTTTTGGAGATAGTCGTTCTCTAATTATACAACTTGCATAGGTTGTTTTGTCAAATGACTTACCTGCTAAATCCGGAATAAAGTCAAAATGAATAGCTGTTTCGCAACATACTGAGCCACCATACCAACTTCCTTGTAGACCAAAGATTTTAACAATATGGTTGTCTTCAACTTTCCGAAAGTGGAAGCCAGAGCCTTTCCAACCAAGTTCTCTAATCCGTGGTGAAAAGTGTTTTGCTACTAATTTTTTAAATCCTGCTGCGTCCATTTTTTTAATTGCCCATAACGGTTTGCATATGGCTTATGGCGGTTTAGCTACGCTGATTTTCAATTCGAAGCACTTACCTGTCCAGCGAAACCAAAGCTGGCAATGGAGCGAAAACCCTGCTTGTCTGCAGGCAGGCAGGCAGTCGTTCAACTGGCATAAGCTATATGCGTTGTTACCTGCTGGTTTTATTTTTTATTATGTTCGATCGTTGAAATATTCCTCCTCCCTAAATCTATATTTTCAACAAAGTCGTCCTATTGGCATGTTGGAGCAAACCAAATCTATAAGTCCTCAACATACTTTTATCTCCACTTTCCGGATTTTTTATTCGGTCAACCAAGTCAGTATGAAATTCCTCCACAGACAAATGTTCTCATGAATATTCCGATATGATATTTTTTAAGTCAGCCATCAACGAGTCTTTTTCAGTGCCTCTCTTGAAAATATTCATAAGCATAACGTTCAATTTCTCCACTCAATTGATTTCCGTTTTCGTCTTTCAGATCATACATTTCTTGTATTCCACCTATTGATGCACAACCGTCTAAACCCAAAAGAATGGTGTAAAATATGTCAGTTAATGTTCTGTCCATTATCTTTTTCATGCTTTCAGTTTGTTGGTCAGGTAGATTTAAGGTTTTAATCAGTTGACCAACTTCTGATTCAGAGTTTTCGGAGAGGTATTCAGTTAGAAAATCTTGTTTCTCTTTATAAAATGCTTTTACGAATTCTTCTGTGTTCATTTTGTTTTTTTAGCTTGTGCACAACGGTTTGCATATGGCTTGTGGCGGTTTCGAAGCACTTTACTGTCCACCGAAACCAGAGCTGGCTGCGGAACGAAAACCCTGCTTGTCGGCAGGCATGCTTACTAGTAGCTGTTCCCCAGCCATAAGCTATATGCTGTGTTGTAGGGCTATTTTTTTATTTTTTCTTTCCTTTCAAAATTCCTTTGGTTTCTTCAGAGTCGGGGAAGAAATATTTAAATTGGTTTGTCTGTCCGACTTGAATTGCAATTCGCCCACAATTTTCACATTCGAAAATGTCTTGAGTGGTCTCAACTATCTTGTTTGAAACTAAATCATGAATCATCGAAGAATCTTTCAAAGTTGTCGGGTATCCATTTTGGAATTTGTTTTTAATCCATGACAGTCGTTTGTCCGATTTGAGAGCTTCAATTAGTGAGTCAATATTATCAGTTAATGTAACCGAAACGTCTTCTACATAAGTGTCAGGTAAAATGTAACCCTTGTTTTCCAAGTTGTCCGTCTGGTCAACAATTATATGATCGCACTTACATCTTAGTTTCATGGTGTCTTTTCAAATGCATTACAACTTGTTTATATCCCTAGTAATGTTGTGTATATACTACACCGAACGAGATATATCCCACTTTTTGTTGTAGATATAGAGTAAGCTTAAAACCCTAAATTAAGCAATTAGTCGAGGTCCAAATCATCAAAAGGGCTTTTTATATTCAGTAAGGCCTTGATGCTAACCAATTGTATATTTTGGTTCTGCGACTGCTTTTATACCTTGGGAGACCTTGTACATAAAAGAGGTCAGACAGGGTTCCAATAAATGAGTGGTATTGGGCAGTTAGAGGAAGCAACTTTAGCTACACTATCCTTTAAGAAATTAGAACAAGCCCTGTTAGTCCTTAGGGTAGGCTAAGGATTTTGAAATATCGGAATGGGGCTTAGGTGATCCTCTACTCTAAGCATTATGAGCCAAATAATCCGCCACCACAAAGGTGCTGCCCCCAATAAAGATGAGATCATCGCTTAAGGTATGCTCCTGAGCGGCCTTTACCGCGCTGGGTACATCGGCATAAGCCTTTCCGGCCAAGCCAAATTTGAGGGCTTCGCGCTTAAGAGTTTCCGCATCAAGGGCCCGGGGGATTTCCGCCTTGGTGAAATAATAAAAAGCGCTTTGAGGTAAGATCCGCAAAATGTCTTTAATCTGCTTATCGCCAACCATACCCCAAACGATATGCAATTGACGATAGCTAAGGCCTTTGATTTGCTCCATCAGGGCCTGGATGCCGGTAAAATTATGTCCGGTATCGCAAATGGTAAGAGGTTTGCGACTCAAGATCTCCCAACGGCCACGTAATCCCGTAAGGGCACAAACCTGGCTTAAGGCACTTTCTACCGAAGCCTGGATATTCCATCCCTTGGCTTGCAATTGATCTACCGCCGCTAATACTCCGCGTAAATTATTTTCCTGATAGGCACCTTTCAGGTCGAGCTCCATATACAAGCGGGAAGGTCGAACCTGATCTATGGCAAAGAATAGAGGCGCTTCCATTTCAGCGGCCTTCTTTTTAAATACCGGATCGCATTCGGGCTGCCTTTCGCTAATCACTACCGGAACTCCGGGCTTGATGATGCCTGCTTTTTCGGCGGCAATAGCGCCTAAGGTATCGCCTAGAAATTGGGTGTGATCTAAGCCGATATGGGTGATTAAACTCAATTCGGGTAGCAGTACATTGGTGCTGTCCAAGCGACCGCCCATGCCAACTTCTACAATGGCAATATCCACCTCTTCCTTGCGGAAATAGTCGAAGGCCAGGCCCACGCTCATCTCAAAAAAGGAGAGGCCCAAGGAGCTAAACTGATCACGGTATTGCTCCACAAATTCAACTACGGCAGCTTCCGAAATCATTTGGCCATTAATGCGGATGCGCTCCCGGAAATCAACTAAATGGGGGGAGGTGTACAGGCCGGTTTTATAGCCTGCCTCTTGAAAGATGGCCGCGAGCATATGCGAACTGGAGCCCTTGCCATTGGTGCCGGCCACATGCACACTTTTAAAGCTTTGCTGTGGTTGCTCCAATATCTCCATTAAGGCCAGGGTATTGCTTAGGTCGGCTTTATAGGCCGCCTGACCAATGCGCTGGTACATGGGCAATTGCTGAAAGAGCCAGTCCAGTGTTTCGCTATACGAACTCAATTCTTGGTGAAATTGTAAATGATATAACCACTTTGCTGTACCGGTGCATCGCGATCGGCTTCAAAGGTGGTTTGCATAGCTGCTTTACGGGCACGCTCAAATAAACAAGAGCTGGTGGTAGTGGTGGCTGCTCCACCGGGAACTTTCTCACCGGCTACCGCACGCACCACATTGCCCTTAGGATCTACATAGATTTTTACGACTACCCGTCCCGAAGCTTCACAAGGCTCAGGTTTGGGTTTGGCCAGGGCTTTACGATTACCCAAAAGGTAATTGCCATCGCCATTTCCGCCTCCGCCGTTTCCGGTATAATTATTCGAATTGGGATCACCATCTTCCCGACCTTGATCGCCACTACCTTCGGTAATACCTTGACCGCCACTTTGGGAATTGGAGGCATTATTCAATAGGTTCTGTAAGCTTTCTGAAGGTTGGGGATCCGGTTCATCCGGAACCTGCTGATTATCGGTTTCATTGGGATTATTGGTGGTTTCCTGAGGTTCAGGATCGGGCTCAACCGGAGTGCTGGTATTGCTGCTTTGGTCAATGCTGGGGGCATCTTCCACATCCTGGGTCATTACCTCTTGAGTTTCAACTGGCGTGCTGGCCTGGTTTTGAGGGGAACCACTGCTGGGGGCTTCGTACACTTCACCCTGACCGGTTTCACTATTCCCGAAATTAATAAGGATGCCATCCTCCGGTTTGGGGTCATAATAGGTGAGACCCACAAAGAGGAACAGGATAAACAGCGCTCCATGGATGACCAGGGTGCTGATTAAGGCCCGACGGCGATTATTTTTTTCTTCCTCGATATCCATTTAGCTGGGATCGGTTGCGGCAATCATTTTAAGGCGGTTGCGATAGGCAATGTCCATCACCTTTACTACCATATCATAAGGTACGCTTTTATCGGCGCGTAGAATAACTACCGCCTCTTCTTTTCCGCTTACTTGCTTTAATACCTCACGTTCCAGTTCGGCGGAGGTGACAATTACATTGCCCACCGATATGCGTTGATCCGGACTAATATTCACCGTTACATCTTTACGCTTAACGGTTTGGGCTTCACTTTTAGGTAAGACCAAATCCAGGGCACTGGTAGTTACCAGGGTAGAAGCCAGCATAAAGAAGATCAGGAGCAGGAAGACGATATCCGTCATACTGCTCATGTTGAATTCGGCGCTTACTTTCGATCTGCGTTGTAAGTCCATATTAGGCGGGTTCGTTCAATAGGTCGAGGAATTCGGTGGCCCGTAATTCCATATTGTAAATAGTCTTATTTACACGGCTTACCAGAATGTTATAACCCAGGTAAGCTAAAATACCAACGGCCAAACCGGCTACGGTAGTACTCATGGCGGTGTAAATTCCTTCGGCCAACATCTCTATATTAATCTGTCCACCGGCTGCAGCCATTTCGTGGAAGGCTAAAATCATCCCGATTACGGTACCTAAGAATCCAATCATAGGGGCGGCTCCGGAAATGGTAGCTAGTGTAGGGAGATTGGTTTCTAAGGAAGATACTTCGAGTTTACCGGTATTTTCAATGGCGGCATTTATATCCTTTAGGGGTTTGCCGATGCGCGAAATACCTTTGGAAATCATGCGGGCCGCAGGAGTGTCTTCGCTGGAGCAAAGGTTACGGGCGGCATCTAAATTACCGGCTAATACATTTGTGCGAATACCTTCCATGAAGTTGCTCTCCATTTGGTTGGCTCGCTTAATCGCGCCCCAGCGCTCAACAAATATGTAAACTGCAATAACGGAGAGGATAAACAGCACCGACATAATGGCGATTCCGCCAGGACCACCGCTGCTTACCAGTTCCCAAATGCTTAAAGTTTTCTCTACGGGTTCGGTGGCCAGGCTGTCTCCTTCGGCCATGCTCATTTGCAGAAAGCTTAATTTCATGGAATATTCTTATAGATCGTAAATATAACGGGAGCTTGCCAGCGCCTCGTATGCTTATCCAAATAGAAATTAACAAGGGGAGGTTAAGAGCAAAAAAAATCCTGCTGAGGGATTTTAACCTTCAGCAGGATTGGTATTAGTTTCAAAACTTCCCTAAAGGTGGAAGATCGATTCTTGAATAATGTAAGTGGCGGCACCCGCGAAATAGCCGATGATCGCCAAAATGGAAATCTTCTTCAGGTACCAACCAAAAGAGATACTCTCCAAGCCCATTACCGCTACACCAGCAGCAGATCCAATGATCAAGGCCGAACCTCCGGTACCGGCACAATAAGCCAGGAACTCCCAGAACAATCCATCCGAAGCGAATAAGCCGCCCATGGTAGGGTCAATATCATACATACCCATAGATGCGGCTACCAAAGGCACATTATCTACAATGGCAGATAAGAGACCGATAATTACACCCACGGAATACACTCCTGTTTCGGTACCGGTGCCAATATTATTATCGAGGGTATTGGCCAAAGCGCCTAATTGTCCGGCTGACTGTAAGCTGGCTACCGCCAATAAAATTCCCAGGAAGAATAATACACTGGCGGTATCAATCTTACGTAAAACGCCAATCACTGATAGCTTGGATTTGGTCTCACGGTTTTTAGAGCGGTGCATAATTTCGGTGATCATCCACAGTACACTTAAACTCAACATCATTCCCATAAAAGGAGGGAGGTGAGTATAGGTCTTAAACAGAGGAACGAAAAGCAAGCCACCTACACCTACGCCAAATACAATATTGCGCTCGCGTTCAGTAGTAGGGTTTACAAAATGCTCCTTGCCTTCGGCTTTGCGAGGGCGCGTAACATTGCCTTTCATGCGGGGAGTGAGTACCAAAAGAGGAACTATCAGGGCAATTAAACTAGGGATAATCAACTTGATGATTACAGCCCCGGCGCTAATCTGACCGCCAATCCACAGCATGGTGGTAGTTACATCACCAATCGGAGACCAGGCCCCACCGGCATTAGCGGCAATCACTACCATACCGGCAAATAGCCAGCGGTCTTTCTTATCGTCAATCAACTTCCGTAGCAAGGATACCATTACAATAGAGGTAGTAAGGTTATCCAAAGCAGCAGAGAAGAAGAAGGTTAAAATACAGATGATCCAAAGGAGGCTGCGTCGACTGGTGGTTTTAATACGATCGGTAATTACCGAAAAACCTTCATGCGCATCCACCAACTCCACAATGGTCATGGCACCCATCAGGAAGAACAAAATCGAAGCGATTTCCCCCAGGTGTTCCAGGATTTGGAATTCCGTAACGTAGTGGGTCACGATTTCATGCTGATCGGTAATGTTCTTCTCTTCGGCGAACATATCCGAAATCCAATGCGGAACAGAATGGAAATCTATGATTCCTTCAGCCCCAATAACATACAGAGCCCAACAAATGGTTCCGGTCATTAAGGCCGAGGCCGCTTTGTCGATTTTAATGTTGTGTTCCAGGGCAATGGCCAGGTAACCCAGCACAAAGACCACAACCATTAAGGAGTAAATCATGGTTTATCAAATTAGTTGTTTCAGAGCGATTTCGTAAGCAGTTTTGGTGAGTTCCAATTTATCCGCCTTCAATTTGTGGGTTTCAACCAGGGCTTCGCGGATAATGCTTGAGGTGTCCGTAAAGATCGCTTCATCAGTTAGGGTGGCCGCATCTTGCATCAGGTAACCAAATACCCGGGCCATACCGCAGTTCGAGATAAAGTCGGGAATGCAGTTTACCTTTTGATCGGCATACTCGGCAATCGGACCGTAGAAAATTTCGGTATCGGCAAAGGGCACATTGGCTCCGGAAGAGATTACTTCCAAACCATTGGCGATCATTTGATCTAAATTGTCTTTGCTAATCAAGCGAGAAGCAGCAGCCGGAATAAAGATCTCGGCGCCAGTGCTCCAAATCTTTTCATTGGCTTCCTCAAAGCTCAGCATTTCATCGGCAACCAAATAATTGCCTTTACGCGCATTGTAGAGTTCTTTGATGCGATCGTAGCTTAAGCCTGCGGGCTCAATAATGCCACCTACGCGATCAATAATACCTACAATTTTAGCACCCTCTTGAGCCAGGTAAAAAGCTGCGGCGGAAGCCACATTTCCCCAACCTTGAATAATTACGCGCTTTCCGGCTAAGTCGCCACCGTAGATTTCGTAGAAATGACGCACACTCTCGGCGGTACCATAACCCGTAATTAAATCGGCAACGGTGTACTGACCAGCCTCACCAGGAGTATAGTCGGCTTTATGTACGGGCAAGAGCACGCCTTTTTGCAGCTGCTCAATCTTTTGTTGTTTCTGCTCGCTATTCGGAGCAAAGTGACCCATCAAAACGCCCTCTTGTGGGTGTTCGATACCCATATTGGAAGTAATGGGAATAACCTCGTGAATCTCGTCTACATTCAGGTCACCACCGGTGCCATAATAGTTCTTCAATAAAGGTTTAACCGCGGCATACCAACGTTTTAAAACGCCTTCTTTGCGCGGGTCGTTTGGATTAAAATTAATTCCGCTCTTAGCACCACCAATTGGAGGACCGGCAACGGTGAATTTGATTTCCATGGTTTTGGCAAGGCTCAGCACTTCGTGCTCATTGAGGCCTTCGCGCATCCGGGTGCCACCACCGGCAGCTCCACCACGTAAGGAATTGATAACTACCCATCCTTCGGCAGTTGTTTCACTATCATGCCAATGGAAAACGATTTCCGCCGGCTTGTTTTCGTATATCTTTAATAGGTCTTTCATGGACGCTTTTTTGAGCGCCAACAAAAGTATAAAAAGAGCCTGCCCCAATCTTAAATAAAGGTGATGAATTACGGATCAAAACGTATCCCGCTGCAATGATCTCTGCGGGCACCCGTAACCGAGGCCAGAACATTGTTTTTTCCCTGCACCTGTAAATAGGCGAGGTAGGCGAAAATCAGCGCTTCTTTAAATTCCAATAAAGTGGTTTCCGCGATCACTAAATCGAAGCTACCCCAAATGCCAATGGAATCGATAAGTGTTTGATTATAGGCGCCCCCCCCACTAATAAGCACCTGCCTCAGCTGATAGCGATTTAAGCTTTGCGCAATCTGATAGGCGCAATGTCTATTTAAGGTGGCGATGATTACTTCCGGGCTCAGGGCCGATTTCGCTAGGAGCGGAAATACCACTGCATCTAACCATTCGCGACCCAAACTTTTGGGTGCGTCTAATGCATAGTATTCTAGGGCATTGAGCTGGGCAAAAAGCGCATCATCATGGGCGTAATTGGCGGCGATATGGCCGGATGCGTCATAAGCCAAACCCAATTGCTGGCAATAATGGTTCATGCCGAGATTGCAAGGCGCAATATCCCAGGCCCGTCTTTCGCCATTGATATCGGCCGATATATTGGCAAAGCCCCCCAAGTTTAGACAAGCCTGCTGATCAGCAAACAAATCCCGATCGCCAATTGGAACCAGTGGGGCACCCTGTCCTCCCAAAGCCACATCCTGCACCCTAAAATCGCAGATGAGCGGGAAGCCCGTTTCAATGGCCAATATCGGTCGATTGCCAATTTGATAGCTAATACCCTTATCCTGTTCATGAAACCAGGTATGCCCGTGGGAACCAATAAAGTCGATATCCTCCTGGCCCAGCGCATGCTCCCGGCAAAATCGCTGTACCTGACGGGCTAAATAGCGACTGTAGTCCTCATCCAATTGATGAAGGGCCCGTGCTTCTAAGTTTTTGAAGCTGAGGGCTTCCTGCCAATGCTTGGGGTAGGCATAGGTTTCGGCGGCCAGAATGCGATACCTACCGCTGGCCTCGCTGTCGAATTCTACCAGGCAGAGGTCGAGACCATCTAAAGAGGTTCCCGACATTAAACCTAAGACTCTCATTCTAGCTTTAGGATAAAGATTTTGCGCCATTTAACTTACCTTTGCACTCCAATTAACGGACCCTACAAGATTAAAAATAATAGCTATGAATTTTGAACTTACGGAGGAGCATTTAATGATCCAACAAGCAGCGCGCGATTTCGCTCAGAATGAATTACTTCCTGGCGTAATCGAACGTGATGACAAGCAACAATTCCCAGCCGAGCAGGTGAAGAAAATGGGAGAATTGGGCTTCTTGGGTATGATGGTAGATCCTAAGTACAATGGTGCTGGTCTTGATACCATCTCCTATGTTTTAGCCATGGAAGAGATTTCTAAGGTAGATGCTTCTACTTCCGTAATCATGTCGGTAAACAATAGCTTGGTTTGCTGGGGTCTGGAGAAATTTGGTACCGAAGAGCAAAAAGAAAAATACTTGAAGCGCTTAGCTACCGGTGAAATCATTGGTGCTTTCTGCCTGTCTGAGCCTGAAGCTGGATCAGATGCTACTTCTCAAAAAACCACCGCCATCGATATGGGCGATCACTACCTTTTAAACGGGAACAAAAACTGGATCACCAATGGTGGTTCGGCCAGCGTTTACCTGGTAATGGCTCAAACAGATGTGGAGAAAGGTCACCGCGGAATTAACTGCTTGATCGTTGAGCGCGAGATGGAAGGCTTTACCGTAGGTAAGAAAGAAGATAAAATGGGAATCCGTGGTTCTGATACCCATTCTTTAATGTTCCAAGATGTAAAGGTGCCTAAAGAAAACCGCATTGGTGAAGAAGGCTTCGGTTTCAAATTCGCCATGAAGGTTTTAAGCGGTGGCCGTATTGGTATCGCCTCTCAAGCTTTGGGTATTGCCAGTGGTGCTTATGAATTAGCCGTGAAATACGCTAAAGAACGTAAGACCTTCGGTAAAGAGATTGGTAAGCACCAGGGAGTTGGTTTCAAATTAGCCGATATGGCTACCGAGATCGATGCTGCTCGCTTAATGTGTTTACGTGCTGCCTGGTTGAAAGACAATGGTATGAACTTCGACAAGGAAAGTGCCATGGCTAAATTATATGCCTCAGACGTGGCCATGAAAACTACCGTAGAGGCGGTACAAGTACACGGTGGATACGGATTCGTAAAAGAATACCATGTTGAGCGTTTAATGCGCGACGCGAAGATTACTCAGATTTATGAGGGTACTTCCGAAATTCAAAAGATTGTAATCTCTCGTGCGGTATTGGCCGACTAAGTAGAGATTCTACATACACAAAAAGCCCTTTCAGATATGGAAGGGCTTTTTTTTATGGCCTTTTCAGAGGGCCTTTTTAATTTTAAACAATGCCTGCTTTTTCACGTTGGCATTAAAAGGGAAGAGGGATTTGCTTTCGATTAAGGATTTTTTTAGAGTGTTGGCATGTCTGTGAAAACAGCACTCTGATTAGTAAAGATCCGCATTGATCTATGTAAAAACAGATTTTGTTTTACAGTATTGCGCTGGGGAGCGCTGCAATTCTGAGCAAATTAAACAGGGGCTATGTCTTATCTCACTACTTGGCTAATTTCACTAGGCTTGGGCTTTACATCGGTACATACAGATGTAGGGAAATACCCGGCCAGTCTGCCATTGTTTACTATGGATTCGAATGTGAAAGCCTTATTCGGTAAGCAGTACTTTTCCTTGGATTTTAAGCATTATTCGGGTGCTATAGCTCGGGCAGACTGGGCTATCCCCGTTTTTCATAGTGAAAGTTTGAGTCTTAAATACTCGATACTAAGTGCCCAAACCGGAGGTCGCTTTTTACGATCTCGAAAATATGGGGACCTATTTGCAGGAATCGGACTTTCGTATAATCAACAGCTGGGTTTAGGTCTAAATGGAGCCTTAAGTATCGCTTATCCTTCGAGCCTAAAGCGACCCAATATTCAATACTTCCTAAAAGTGGACTTTAATTATTGGGGCTCCGATCTTATGGATGGTGTTGTAAATGAACAGGATGTGGTTGGGGATTATGAGAGCTCCTTGTTGCTGGGAGTTCAAATTCCAATCCGGCAGCGGAACTCTTAATTAGTCCCAATCCTCTATTGGCTGCGCTACAAAAGCTCAGCTGCTTTTTCCAAGGTCATGCCTCGACTTCCCTTTACTAAGATTAATTTGCCTTTCGGCAGATGCGTCTCCAGCCAGGGTAGGAGGGCAGCAGTTTGTTCGAACTTTAAAGCATTTCCTTGCGTCGCTGCAAAAGCCTTTCCTACTAAGATGGTGTTTTCATAGCCTTGGCTGAGGGCCAAATCCGCTATTTTCTGATGTTCTGCTGCTTCATATTCTCCCAATTCGAACATATCTCCGAGAATCACCCATTTCGAGTCCTGAGGACGTTCAGTGAGCTCCGCGAAGTTTTTCAAGGCCGCTTCCATACTACTGGGATTGGCATTGTAATAATCCTTTACCAAGAGGTTGTGCTGTCCTTCACCTAGTTGAGAGCGATTGTTCTGAGGTTGGTAGGATTCGATGCCCGCTTGGATCGCATCCGCCGAAAGGCCAAAATGCGCCCCCAAACTGATTGCAATGGCAATATTGCTAAAATTATAGGCTCCGGTTAAGTGCGATTGGATCTCCCGATCCTGATAGTGCACCTTTACAAAGCTCCCCGAATTTTCGATAGGGTAGACTGGGAAGTCAGCATTTTCGGAAGCGCCGTAAGTGCAACGTTCCATACCCGTGCTCCGCTCCATTTGAATAAGATCGGTAATGGAAACCCAAGCCATTTTATTACGCTCACGGAGATTGTCGAAGAGTTCGCTTTTGCCTTTAATCACCCCTTCTGGTCCGCCGAAACCTTCTAAATGAGCTTTGCCATAATTGGTAATGAATCCAATATCGGGTAATGAAAGACTGGATAGAAATTCTATTTCCTTTTGGGCATTGGCTCCCATTTCTACCACCGCTATTTCATGCTCCTCAGTGATGCTAAGCAGGGTTAAGGGAACGCCAATATGGTTGTTAAGGTTGCCCACGGTAGCTGCCACCTTGAACTTCTGTTTTAGGACGGAAACCGTTAATTCCTTACTAGTGGTTTTGCCATTACTTCCAGTCAAGCCAATAACGGGAATCTTTAATTGTCGGCGATGGAAAAGAGCGAGCTCCTGCAGGGTTTTTAAACCATCTTCTACCAGAATGCGATTGGGGCCTTCGTATTGGGATTCATCTACCAGAGCTGCGCAGGCACCTTCATTGAGGGCCTTTTCAGCGAAAGCGTTGCCATTGAAATTCTCGCCTTTTAATGCGATATAGAGTTGTCCTTTCTGCAGCTTTCTAGTGTCGGTACAAATACCGGTGCTGCTAAGGAAGAGATCGTAAAGATTGCTGATGTCCATAAAAAAACCCCGTCGTTAAACGGGGCTAATTTCTTAATTATAATTGTAACGCTTGAACTTGTCGCGCTTAGGTTTCTTGTGTCGTTTTTCACGATCCGAATCGAGGTTCTGGAATCCTACACGGTCCATCGCACAGCGGAATCCGATAAAATCAGTAGACTGATCCTCTTCCAGGAAGCGACGAGTACCGGGGCTTAACCAGTATGCATTGTCTTTCCAGCTACCGCCTTTGTATACACGCGTGGTGTTGCCTACCAGAGTAGTAGTGGCATAGTCGTACATTAATGGCTCACCTTCTTCGGTCTCAGCATCGTAGTAGATAGAAGATTGCTTGTCACCGTCAACATGATCGCGGTAGTCAGACTTCTTGTAGTTACGACGATTTAAGTTTTCTTCTTCAGTAACAGCACGGCGTGGTAATTCACCAGGAAGGGCTACGATATTGGAGTCTGTATCCATTTGAGGCTCTTGCAGTACTTCCAGCGCTCCTAATCCTTGGTAATCCTTATCCCAAGTTTTAAACTCATTACCACGGTAAGGGTTTAAGCCACGAACGTCTTCTAAAGTGAGGGGACGGTAAACATCCATTACCCACTCGGCAACGTTGCCAGCCATATCGTATAAACCGTAATCGTTAGGAGGGTAGAACTTCACCTGCATAGTAGTGGCAGCCTGGTCGTTTAACCAACCACCGGTTCCCATATAGTCACCGCGGCCACGCTTAAAGTTGGCTAACATATCACCACGCTGATCAGCTTCAGGATTACGAGAAGCAGAACCATTCCAGGTAAATTTGTTCGCATCAGTAACGCGGTTGTATACACGACTTCCTACGTTACCATAAGCGGCGTATTCCCATTCGGCCTCGGTTGGGAGACGGTATTTAGGTAATAAGATACCATCCTCAATACGCACAGGACGACCTTCGTCACCAAATGGGCTATTAGGATTGTGATCTTCTAAACCAGCTTTATTTTGTTGGGTATACTCACCACTCTTGTAAAGGTATACTTCGGTATTAAAGTGGTCAGCATCACTTTGATCTGGGAATTCATTAAAGATTCCTTGTTCGATCAGAATATTCTCATTCACACGATCCGTACGCCAGGAGCAGTACTTCATCGCTTGAATCCAGCTTACACCTACTACCGGATAGAAATTGTAGGCAGGGTGACGGAAGTAGTTCTCTACATACATTTCGTTGTAAGAGAGCTCGTCGCGCCATACCAAGGTATCCGGTAAAGCAGTGGTTAAAATTTCGGGATAGTAGTCAATATCAAATACGCGACGAATCCAGTAAAGGTATTCGCGGTAGTCGGTATTGGTAATTTCGTTTTCGTCAATGTAGAAAGACTGTACCGAAACCTGACGGGGAATATTATCCCAATCTTGATACACATCTTGCTCTACACGCCCCATGGTAAAGGTGCCGCCTTCAACAAAGACTAAACCGGGACCGGTTTCTTGGCCTTCGTAATCGGTATTTACAGAGAATCCGCCATTATCGGAATCATTGTAGGACCATCCGGTGGTGTTGGACGAATCGCCACCACAAGAACTGAGCATAAATGCTGCTGCCAAGGCTGGACTCAATGATTTTAGAAAATTCAATCGGTTCATATCAACAATTGATTCTTAAGGTCTTTATAACTAAAACTTAGGGCAACTTATTGCTTTGGTCTTTTTGCGAGGGGTACGACAAGGGAACTGATAACTCAAAGTCAGTTCATGTGCTCCTCCCAAATTATTAGCAATACTGGAGATGGTGTAATCGTAGCTGTAACCGAAGCCCCAGTTTCCTTCAAGAGGTGTATAACCTACCAAAATTACTAGTGCATCTGGGTTGGTGGTGCTGCTACGGAATCCTAAGCCTCCTTTAAAATCGCCGCGCGAAAATGCGAGACTGGTTGTAATCTGATCATAAGGTCCTTGAACCTGATAAACAATGTTTGGAATCAAGTAATTCTGTAAGTCGGTAACCAAACGTCTGCGACCTAAAGGAATGGTAAAGCCCATGTGGGCAGTGAATTTCATGGGTAAGCGATCTTGTACAAAGAAGCTTACGTCGGGTTGAGTAAGGTGAGAGGCCACTAAGCCAATGTAGAATTTTTCGGTATAGCCAATTAATCCGGCGGTAAGGTCAAAAGCACTTACGGTATTACTTCCGGGATTAGGCTCTGAGGTTTCACGAACGAATCCGAAATAAGGATCGATTTCATCCGGGAAAGTAAAGCTGTTCCAATCAATGGCAATCTGGCGATAGGTTCCCTGAAAACCGGCCAGGATGCTAAACTTACGGGATGCCTTTAAGTGGTAGCTGTATACCAAGCTGGCATCGGTAGTAGAGAAGGCACCGTCTCCGGCTTCATCGCGCATAAGTAGGATTCCAACCCCTCCGTTTAAGGGCTCAACATACTGGTCGTAGCTGGCGCTATAGGTTTGGTAAACATTCAACACCGGATATTGATTCCGGTAGTTTAAGTTAAGGCGCGGGCATTTGGCAACCCCTGCGAATGCCGGGTTCAAATACATGGGGTTTGCGTAAAATTGGCTAAAGTGAGCATCCTGTGCTTGAAGCACTTGGGTGCTGCCTAATGCCAATATTGCAAAAAAGGTTAGTAGTCTTTTGTTCATCCTCTCTAAAGAGTTTGGGGCTACAATGATACAAATTATTGACCACAGTTCAGGGCTGTGGAGATTCCAAGAAGGCAAATAAAATGATTTTTTACACATTCTGTCTTTAAGAACTCGAATTTCGTACGTCTATTATGTGAAGTTCTGTGGAATACTAAGTCTATCTTCGCAACGTTTTGAAGCCAACACGGATTAATTTTTTGATTTCATGAAGAGCATTTTAGTTCTCTTTACCCTCTTGTTTACTAGTACCTGGACTTTGGCCCAAAGTCCAAGCGGCATCGTGCAACTCCAGTGGCTGGAGCCTACTCCGGTTGGCCCTGAAGGGGAAACCTTTTTACCTTCCTTAAAGGCAGCCGATATGCATCCGCAACATTATGGATTGCCCCAATATTGCGCTGCATTGCCGGCAGAATTTCGCGCTTCAGACTCTATTGTTTTAAAAGTACTTAGCGCTGAGCCTGTTCCTTCTCGCGAAAAGTGGGTGCTTCAAAAGATTGATTTACCCACCAAAGAAGAGCTGCAATATCAAAACTATGCAGGGTATTCGCGCAAGGGATCGCGCATCTCTTATTGTTTGATTCCCTACTATAAAGAAGCTAATCAGCTTTACCGCATTACTCAGTTGGAATGGCAGGTTTTAAAGGGCCAGCGCCAGGCAGAAGTGCCAATGATTCGCAGTGCAAAAACACAGGTGAGTAGTCAGTTATCCAGCGGTAAATGGCATAAGTTGCGCATCAGCGAAAGCGGGATATATAAATTAACGCCTGACTTCTTTAATGATCATGCTATTGGTAAAGAGGATGTAATTATTTCATCTATTCGCCTGCTCGCCAATGACCAGGCTATGTTGCCCGAAAGCTTTAATGGCACACGCGGTATTGATTTACAAGAACGGTCCTTTAAAGCGGTAGATGCCAATAATGATGGTGTTTTCAATAACAATGACTACATCTTGTTTTATGCTTATGGTCCACATGATTGGACTTATAATAGCAGCGGCGATCGCTATGATTACCGCCATAATATATACCGCGACCATAATTTTGTTTTTGTGAGCGTAGATGCTGGCAATGCCAAGAGTATGGAAACCATGAACTTGCCAGCCAATCCACAGCAGGTGATTAGCAGTTTTGACGATTTTGATGCGGTAGAAGAGGATCTTGTGAATTTAGTAGGTACCGGTAGAGCCTGGTATGGTGATATCTTTGAATTTACCCTCAGTTATAATTACAATTTTTCCTTTCCCAATTTGGTGCTGGCTGATCCAGTGAAAATTCGGGTAGATGCCGTAGGTCGAGTTTCTACTACAGGTACTTCACTTAATACCCGCTATGCAAATCAGACGGTAATGAGCAATGGGATTAGTGCTTATGAAACCACTGGCGATTATCCGGCTTTTGTACAAAGAGCAGATCAAAGGGGCACTTTTATGGCTCAGGCCTCCAATCTTACGCTTAATCTGACTTATGATAATTCGGCCAATCCAACCGGAGTAGCTTGGTTAGATAAGATAGAATTGAACGTTCGCCGTGACCTTAATTTTAATGGAGCGGGCAATATGATTCAATTTCGAGACAGTCGCAGTGTAGCTGCCGGAGCCGTGGGAACCTTTCGAATTGTAAATGCTCCCAATGATATTGTGGTTTGGCAGATTAATCGACTTGGCGAGCATCAATTTGTACCCGGGGCATTTAATGGCAGTGGGATTTATGAATTTAATGCTGATCTGAGCGAACTCAAGGAATACGTAGCTTTTACAGGCTCTAATTTTGATACTCCGGCCTATATTGGCTTAATTGAGAATCAGGATTTGCATGCAATGACGGTTCCGGAAATGGTCATTATCAGTCATCCTAATTTTCTCGAATCAGCCCAAGAGCTAGCCGATTTCCACAATGCTTCGGATAATGTGGCAACCACAGTGGTTAGTACCGAACAGATTTATAATGAATACGGATCCGGAGGACAAGATCTTACCGCCGTACGCGATTTCATTAAAGATCTTTATGATCGTTCTCAAAATGATCAGTTTAAATATGTTTTACTTTTTGGCGATGCTTCCTATGATTATAAGGATCGGATTACCGGCAACAACAATTTCGTGCCCACCTGGGAATCGAGCTACAGCTATTCATTAGGCTTGTCCAGCATTACGGATGATTTCTTTGCTTATATGGATCCGGGTGAGGCGACCAATTTTCAGGGGGCTATCATGGATTTGGGGATTGGGCGTATTACCGTAAGTACCGCTACCGAAGCGCGCAGCTATGTTAACAAAGTGAAAAATTATGTTGAGGGCAGAGGTCGCTTTGGCGAATGGAGAAGCCGCGTTTTATTGATGAGTGATGATGTGGATTTAGGTTGGGAGCGCACTTATTTTGTTCCTCGATCCGAAAACCTCTACAATCTTACCAAGCGTGCATCCAATGCCTTTAATGTGCAGAAGATTTACCAGGATGCCTATCAACAGCAAACCAGCACGGGAAGTCAGTCCTATCCCGAGGCTCAGCGCGATATGTTCCGGGCCGTACAAAGAGGTTGCTTATTGGTAAACTATATCGGTCATGGTGGTGAAATCGGTTTGGCCTCCGAAAAACTTTTACAACTCTCAGATGTAAATGGCTGGACCAATTACGATGCCTTACCACTCTTTATTACCATCACTTGTGAGTTTACACGCTACGATGATCCCAAGCGGGTTTCAGCGGGTGAGCAATTATTATTAAATCCGCGAGGGGGCGCCGTCGCCTTACTTTCTACCACTCGAGTGGTAGGGGTGCAAGGAGCCGTGGATTTGAATGAAGCTATTTTTGATACCATATTAGCGCGACCTAATGGCGTACCTCAAACCTTAGGGCAAATTATTCGGGCCGCTAAAAATGACGATTTCGTACGCAGTCGGAATACTAAAACCAAGTTTTCATTGGTCGGTGATCCGGCCTTACGTCTGGCAATTCCTGAGTATGGAGTAGAACTTACCGATTTTAATACGGTAGATATTGCCTTGGCCCAGGATACAATTAAGGCCCTTTCTTTAGTAGAACTGGATGGGCAGGTGGTAGACTTAAATGGTCAGCTGATGAACGACTTCAATGGTATTTTGAACATCAGCGTATTTGATAAGGAAACCCAACGTCAAACTCTGGTTAATGATGGGGTAGGTAGTCCGGTGAATTTCCAGGAGCGCAACAGTTTAATTTACCGAGGTAAGGTAGAAGTGAGTGAGGGACTATGGTCTGTTCAGTTCCGGGCTCCCTTGGGGATTAATTATCAATTTGGTTTCGGTAAGGTGAGCATGTATGCTTATGATGCTGTAAATGATCGCGATGCTGCCGGTGCTTATGATTCTATTTTGGTTGGAGGCTTTAATGAAAATGCTCCAGCCGATGAGGAGGGACCGGAGATACAACTCTTTATGAATGATGCCAGTTTTGTTCGTGGTGGTATAACTGGATCGGATCCTTATATCTATGCTGAACTGCGCGACTCTAGCGGTATTAATACAGTGGGCAATGGAATTGGGCAGGATTTACGAGCGGTCTTAAATAAAGCCAGCGATCAACCTTATATTCTGAATGAATATTATGAGGCCGATCTTAATTCGTATAAGTCCGGATCCTTGCGCTACCAGCTTTTTGATTTAGAGCCGGGTTCCTATCAATTGGATTTAAGGGCCTTTGATATTTACAATAATCCCTCAGAAGCGACGACCGAATTTGTAGTAGCCGAATCTGCAGATTTAGCTCTGGAAAGAGTGTTGAATTATCCCAATCCCTTTACCACCTATACTGAGTTTCAGTTTGAGCACAATCGCGCTAACCAGCCTCTGGAGGTACAAGTGCAAATTTTTACCGTTTCCGGTAAATTGGTGAAGACCATTAATCAGGAAGTATTGAGCGCTGGAAATCGTGTTACGGGTATCAGTTGGAATGGCTTAGATGATTATGGCGATAAAATCGGAAAGGGGGTATACGTTTATCGCATTAAAGTTCGTTCCCTTAGCGATAATAGTTCTGCGGATGTATACGAAAAATTGGTAGTGTTACGTTAACCCCGCGTTTGTATAGAAAACTTATTTTTGCCCCTTCTAAAAAGAAAAGATGAAGCAATTTTTTGCTCTTAGCCTATTTATTTTCAGCGCTTTTGGCTTACATGCCCAATTTGGAAATCTAAAAGGAGATGGTGATTATTTCGCCGAACTCCGCACCATATCCGTTGCTGTTCCCATTATTGCTGTTTCACCGGATGCCCGCGCAGGGGGGATGGGAGATGTGGGAGCCGCTACTGCTCCTGATGCAAATTCAGTGTATTGGAATACCGGTAAACTAGCTTTTTTAGAGGATGGTACAAATTCTCTTTCTTTAAGCTATACTCCTTGGTTAAACCGTTTGGTGAATGATATTAATTTGGCTCATGTGTCTTATGCAACCAAGTTTGACGACAAGCAGGGTTTGGCAATTGCCATGCGTTATTTTTCTCTAGGGGAAATTAATTTCCGCGATCAGGACAATCAACCCCAGGGAACAGGTCAACCTTATGAGATGACCTTAAATGCGGGTTACGGTTTGAAGCTGAGTAATAACTTCAGTATGGGTGTGGGTCTGCGTTTTATCTACAGTGATTTAACCAATGGATTGCAAACGGCCGGTATCGAAACAACCCCGGGTTCTTCTTTAGCGGCGGATTTAGGATTCTACTATCAGTCTGATCGTAAATCAATGGGTAATGGCCAGTACCAAAGTTTTAGCGGGGGATTAAATATTTCCAATGTTGGCGGTAAGATCAGTTATGGTACTTCACAGTCGAGTGCCGATTTTATTCCGGCTAACCTGCGTTTAGGGGGTGGTTATCATTTGGATATTGATCGCTACAACCGTTTTTCGGTATATGTGGATTTGAATAAATTACTGGTACCAACCCCACCGGTTTATGGTGATGATGGAGAAACTATAATTGCGGGGGTAGACGATAATGTATCGGCATTTGCCGGAGTATTCCAATCCTTTAATGATGCGCCAGGTGGAACCAGTGAAGAATTGGAGGAAATCAACATTAATATCGGGGCCGAGTATTGGTACGATGATAAGTTTGCCTTTAGAGGGGGATACCAGTATGAGGATCCCAATAAAGGGGGGCGTCAGTATTACACCATCGGATTGGGTATACAATACAATGTATTTGGTCTGGATTTCGCCTATTTAATTCCAGCTTCAGCTGTAGTTCGTAGTCCACTCGAAAACACTTTGCGCTTTACCCTGTTATTCAATTTCGAACAAGCAGAGTAATTCATTGAAGAAAATCAAGAAATTAGAATTTCATTGCGAGCTTAAGGCTCAATCCTATTCAGAGTTAAATGCATCTGAATGGGAGCTGGTGCAACAAGCATTGGAAGCGCGCAATCGAAGTCATTCCCCTTACAGTAAGTTTCAAGTTGGAGCGGCCGTTCGTTTGGCGAATCAAACTATTATTCAGGGTGCTAATCAAGAAAATGCGGCCTATCCTAGTGGACTTTGTGCCGAAAGGGTAGCATTATTTGCCGCAGGGGTACAATTTCCGAATATGACCTTTGAAGCACTGGCAGTTTGTGTACCTGATACGTCAACTAATCTGCCATTTCCTTGCGGTGGATGCCTCCAAGTAATGGCAGAGTATGAATATAAACAGCAGAGCGGCCTTGAACTCTTTCTGATTTATCCGGCTGAAGAGCTGGTTTTCAGGGCAGAAAGTACTCGACATCTAATGCCTTTCAGCTTTAACGAAAGTCATCTTCCTGAATAGTGTCCTTGCAGGCTTTTTGTATAAATTTGCCGTTCTCAATCAAATAGAACAATGCCTAAAAAGAAGATCACCAAGAAGGTATATCTACAATGGTATGAAGATATGCTGTTCTGGCGCAAGTTTGAAGATAAGGCAGCTGCCCTCTACATTCAGCAGAAGATTCGTGGATTCCTCCACCTGTACAATGGTCAGGAAGCCGTGCTTGCCGGTTCGGTATTCGCCATGGATGAAAATGATCGTATGATCACGGCTTACCGTAACCACGTTCAGCCAATCGCACTGGGAGTAGATCCCCGGAAAATTATGGCCGAGCTATGCGGTAAAACCGGAGGTACCTCTCAAGGAAATGGAGGGTCCATGCACATGTTCTCCAAGGAGCATAATTTCTTTGGTGGTCACGGTATTGTAGGAGGTCAAATTCCTTTGGGAGCTGGTTTGGCTTTTGCCGATAAGTATTTAGAGACTGGAGCGGTTACCCTTTGTTATATGGGTGATGGCGCAGTACGTCAGGGTAGTTTCCATGAAACGATGAACCTGGCTATGCTGTGGAATCTTCCGGTAGTATTTGTGGTAGAGAATAATGGTTATGCCATGGGTACCTCGGTAGAGCGTACGGCCAACCATACTGATATTTATAAATTGGGATTGGGCTATGATATGCCTTGCGAACCGGTAGACGGAATGGATCCGGTAACGGTTTATCAAGCAATGCAAACTGCAGTTGATAGAGCTCGTAGTGGCAAAGGTCCTAGCTTCCTCGAAGTGCGTACTTACCGTTATAAAGGACACTCCATGTCGGATGCACAGCATTACCGTACCAAGGAAGAAGTTGCCGAGTACCAAAAACGCGATCCAATCGGAATCGTGCATAAAGTAATTCAAGATAAAAAGTACGCTACCGAAGCCGAACTTAAGGAGATTGAAGCTCGCGTTAAGGACTTGGTGAATGAATGTGTACAATTTGCGGATGAGTCTCCATTCCCGGATGCTTCCAATCTGTATAAGAATGTATACATCCAGGAAGACTATCCATTTATTAAAACCCATTAAGAGATTATAGCATGGCAGAAGTAGTAAACATGCCCCGCTTGAGCGATACCATGGAAGAAGGTACCGTGGCCAAGTGGCACAAGCAGATCGGAGATAAGGTAGAAGAAGGAGATCTTTTAGCGGAAATCGAAACTGATAAAGCCACCATGGAATTTGAGGCTTTTCAGGAAGGCGTATTATTACATATTGGTGTAGAGGAAGGAAACACTGCTCCGGTAGATTCTATCCTGGCCATATTAGGAGAAGAGGGTGAAGATATTTCAGCTTTATTAAATGGTGGCGGATCAGCCCCAGCTCCTAAAGAAGAAAAAGAAAGTGCCCCCGAAGAAGTGCCCTCTGCTTCTGCAGCAGAAGAAAAATCGGAAGCTCCTGCTGCCAATGGTGATCGCTTAAAGGCATCTCCACTAGCGAAGAAGCTGGCAGAAGATAAAGGCATTGATATAAATCAAGTAAAAGGCAGCGGCGAAGGCGGTCGTATCGTTAAGCGTGATATCGACAATTTCAAAGCTCCTTCATCGGTTCCAGCTGCGGCACCTCAGGTTAATATGGGTTCTGCTGGCGCTGCTCCTGCGGGAATGGCTTACGATGAATTACCCGTTTCCCAAATGCGTAAAACCATTGCGCGTCGTTTAAGTGAATCGAAATTCTCGGCTCCACATTTCTATCTCACCTTAGATATTGATATGGACCAGGCGATCGAAGCACGCAAGAGCATTAATGCAGTGGCGGAAACCAAGATCAGTTTTAATGATTTTGTGATCAAAGCAGCAGCAGTGGCCCTTAAACAACATCCGGTAATTAATTCTAGTTGGGATGGTGATGTGATTCGTCGCAATCACGACATTAATATTGGAATGGCAGTAGCTGTAGATGAGGGATTACTGGTGCCGGTAATTCGCCATGCCGACCAAAAAGGCTTAGCTACTATAAATAAGGAAGCGAAAGAATTTGCCGGGAAAGCCCGCGATAAGAAATTGCAGCCTCAG
The DNA here is from genome assembly GCF_965228705.1 of Croceimicrobium sp. Taxonomy (GTDB): domain Bacteria; phylum Bacteroidota; class Bacteroidia; order Flavobacteriales; family Schleiferiaceae; genus Croceimicrobium. The sequence goes on along the minus strand of NZ_OZ245832.1, from coordinate 1,951,088 downwards.
GAATGGGAAGGAAACACCTTTACCATTTCAAACCTGGGGATGTTCGGCATCGAGGAATTTACCGCAATTATTAATAGCCCGGATGCTTGTATTTTAGCCGTAGGCGGAATTAAGCAGGTGCCCGTGGTTAAAAACGGCGAGGTAGTTCCCGGTAATGTAATGAAGGTAACCTTAAGCTGTGATCACCGTGTGGTTGATGGCGCCTCAGGTGCTGCCTTCTTGCAAACCTTTAAAGGAATATTGGAGAGCCCATTAAATATGTTGCTCTAATCGAAATACACAAATGGAAATGCCCTGGTTTACGCCGGGGCATTTTTGTATATAGCTATATAAGATGAAAGTACTAATTACAGGAGCCAGCCGCGGAATAGGAAAGGAGTTGGCCAAGCAGTTTTCAAAGGCCGGTCATCAAGTACTGGCAGTAGCCCGATCAGCAGAGGCCTTAGAAGCTCTGGCTAAGGAAATAGATAATGTTGAAACTATTTGTACTGATATTAATGATTGGGATCAGGCGGCAGCCCATATTAAGGAAAAGACTGAGCATTTAGATTTATTAATACACAATGCGGCGGCCTTCGTAAATAAGCCCTTTCGGGAGATGTTGCCAGAGGATATGCAAACTTTATATCATACGAATGTTATGGCTCCCTATTTTCTCACTCAAGCACTATTGCCATTATTAAAGAGGGGAAGCCAGATTTTAGCCATTAGTAGTATAGGTGGTATTGGGGGAAGCATGAAGTTTCCGGGCTTATCAGTATATAGTAGTTCTAAGGGAGCTTTGAATATTTGGATCGAATGTTTGGCTACGGAATTAGCTGAAGAGGGCATAACGGTGAATGCATTGGCCTTAGGAAGTAGTGCTACGGAGATGTTTCGCCAGGCATTTCCGGATTTGGAGGCGGCTTCTGAGCCGGATGAGATGGCAAAGTTCATCTTTAATTTCGCCTTACAAGCACCAGGAATCCTGCATGGCAAGGTGATTCCGGTGAGTTCCACCAATCCCTAGGGGAATTTATCGTGCAGGCTTTCAGCTTCTTGTGAAATAATTCGCAAAAAGACTTTGGAAAGGCTTGCGTAGCGGGGAA